>NC_022359.1:0-1200000 GCF_000354175.2 Vibrio alginolyticus NBRC 15630 = ATCC 17749 | reverse complement strand
CAAGCACGATAGCATCTGCAACACTACAGCCCTCTTCTGCTGCTATTTTTTCTAACACCGCAAGAACACGTCTTAGACGTTCAGGTTCGTTCCCTTGCCAATCTTTTTGCGGAGCCAAGCGAATTCTCGCGCCATTTGCACCGCCTCGGCGGTCAGAGCCACGGTAAGTACGCGCACTATCCCACGCCGTACTTACTAACTCACTAATGGATAGGCCACTTGCTTCGATTTTTGTTTTTACTAAATCAACATCGTAGTCTGTCTTACCTGCGGGCGTTGGGTCTTGCCAAATAAGATCTTCGCTTGGCACATCAGGGCCGAAATAACATGATTTTGGTCCTAGATCGCGGTGTGTCAACTTAAACCAGGCACGAGCAAAAACGTCATCAAAGTACGCAGGGTCATTTTGGAACTTTTCTGCAATCTTACGATATTCAGGGTCCATTTTGAGCGCCATATCGGCGTCGGTCATGATTGGATTGTAGCGCTTAGAACCGTCTTCAACATCGACAGGCTTGTCTTGTTCTTCAATGTCGATTGGCTCCCATTGCCATGCACCAGCTGGGCTCTTTTTCAGTTCCCAGTCATACTTAAATAGTAGGTGGAAGTATCCGTAGTCCCATTGTGTAGGGTGCGTTGTCCAAGCACCTTCAATGCCACTCGTTACCGTGTCACGGCCAATACCACGTGTTTTGTGGTTAATCCAGCCAAGACCTTGCTCATGAACGTCTGCTGCTTCGGGCTCTGGGCCAAGGTTTGCGGCATCACCATTACCATGACACTTACCCACCGTGTGACCACCAGCTGTGAGCGCGACGGTTTCTTCATCGTTCATTGCCATTCGCGCAAAGGTCACTCGCATGTCATGTGCTGTTTTGAGAGGATCTGGGTTACCGTCTACCCCTTCAGGGTTCACATAGATAAGACCCATCATTACCGCAGCAAGCGGGTTTTCTAAATCTCGCTCACCAGAGTAGCGGCTGTTATCAGCGTCACTTGTGGCTAACCATTCTTGCTCAGAGCCCCAGTAAGTGTCTTTTTCTGGGTGCCAGATGTCCTCTCGTCCAAACGCAAAGCCAAAGGTCTTAAAGCCCATGGATTCGTACGCCATGTTACCGGCAAGGACAATCAGGTCTGCCCAACTTAGTTTGTTGCCATATTTTTTCTTGATTGGCCATAAAAGGCGTCGAGCCTTATCCAGGTTGGCGTTATCTGGCCAAGAGTTGAGAGGAGCAAAGCGTTGGTTGCCTGTAGCAGCACCGCCACGGCCATCCGCAATACGATAACTGCCCGCTGCATGCCATGCCATTCGGATCATTAAACCACCGTAGTGTCCCCAGTCGGCAGGCCACCAGTCTTGGCTATCAGTCATTAAATCTTTTAAATCTTTTTTAAGTGCTTCGACATCTAGCTTTTTCAGTTCTTCTTTGTAATTAAAGTCCTGACCAAATGGGTTGGTTTTGGAGTCGTGTTGATGCAGGATGTCTAAGTTCAAGGCATTCGGCCACCAATCCATCACCGACTTATCTGTAGATGTTTGCCCACCATGCATAACTGGACATTTACCTACCGAACCGCCGTTTGCTTTGCTCATATAATGCTCCTTCGTGTCGTGGTTGTGGTAACCACTCTTTGTTATTCAATAAATCGAATATCCACCTCAAACAGCGTAGTTCATACACTGTTTTTTAGTTAACGCCAAGTCAAAATTTCAAACATTTCAGCGAATAAATAATTGTTATCAAACATGTACCTATATGTAGAAAATATGGATAGAGATCAGTTTAAGTCCATACCTGAATACTTAATCCCAGACAGCCTCGCCATGTTGTGATCCCAGGTAGCTAAATCATGATGACTAAATTCACTCAGAGCGTGATGACCACACGCCCTTGCCATAACTTGCATGAGCTCGACCGAGGATTCGAAGAAATTTTTCAGTTGCTGGGATGACTTTTCAACGTCGAGACGCTGCCTCAAATCGGCATTTTGTGTCGCAATGCCTGCCGGGCAATTATTGGTGTTGCAGATGCGAGCGGCGACACAACCGATCGATTGCATCGCACTGTTTGCTATCGCTACTCCGTCTGCTCCAAGTGCCAACGCTTTGACAAAATCCGTAGGAACTCGCAACCCACCGGTGATGATTAATGTGACGCGGTCACTTGCACCTTTTTCATCTAAGTACTTACGTGCACGAGCTAACGCAGGAATGGTGGGCACACTAATATGGTCACGGAACATAGTTGGCGCCGCACCCGTGCCACCACCGCGACCATCTAAGATGATGTAATCAGCCCCAGCATCAAGCGCAAACTGAATGTCTTGCTCAATATGGTTGGCACTGAGTTTAAATCCAATTGGAATGCCGCCTGTGATGCCACGAACTCTGTCAGCAAACTTTCTGAAATCGTGAGTAGTGTGAAGATCTTTGAACGTTGGTGGTGATATCGCTGGTTGTCCCTCGGGGATGCCTCTCACCTGAGAGATCTTACCTACATTTTTATTTGCAGGCAGATGACCACCCGTGCCCGTTTTTGCTCCTTGCCCACCTTTAAAGTGAAACGCCTGAACATTAAGAAGCTTAGATTCGTCGTAGCCAAATTGAGCACTAGCAAGCTCATAGAAATACCGTGAATTAGCGGCTTGTTCTTCCGGTAACATGCCACCCTCACCAGAGCAAATCCCAGTCCCTGCCAACTCTGCACCTTTTGCTAGTGCAATTTTCGCCTCTTCAGAAAGTGCGCCAAAACTCATGTCCGACACCAACAAAGGAATGGCGAGTCTGAGCGGCTTACGCGCGTTTGGTCCCACAATCAACTCGGTAGACACAGGAACGTCTTCCAACAACGGTTGTGTCGCCATTTGCGCCACCATGATTTGTATAGCATCCCAATGTGGTAGCAAATGCCTAGGAACCCCCATTGCAGCCATCGGACCATGATGACCGAGTTTAGAGAGTCCTTCTCTCGCTAATTGGTGGATAAACTCGAGGGTTGGTTCTTCTTGAGTAGCAGACGCCGTTGGTTTGTCTCTTTTCTCTCGCTTTTGTTCCGGTCCCTCTTTACCGACTTGCTCTGCGGTAAATCGCTTGTGTGTACCATCACAAAAAGGAGCATTGGCAGTATGCTTACATTGGCAGAGATAGGCATCTTCGTCTTTTTCCGCACTAAAGCTCATTGGCTTTAAGCCGGTTCCCGAATGAGACCCATCGCAGTAAGGTTGATTTTTAGAACGCCCACATCGGCAGAAGTAATATTCTTGCCCAGCTTTCAACTCTACTTTGATCGGCTTATTATCAGCGATGATTGGCTTGCTCATGTTGCCCCCTATTTATTATTGTTAACCATGCTTTCTCGCTGGCTTGCAATAAGCGTAGAACAGGAGCGTAAAGAGCGTCAGTGTCGCCGAGTAAAATGCGCGATTGTCGCCCGACTAACCTATACTTTTTATGGGTCTCATACACGTGGAGGCTATATGACGATTGCAACCCGATTAGATGAATATTTGACTGAGCATAACATTCACTTTCAAACCGTGAATCACAGCCACAGTCATAGCTCGCTACAAAGTGGTGTTGCAGCAGGTGTGCCTTTAATGAATATCGCAAAAGGTGTGATTCTAGAGGATCATGAAGGGCGTCATATGATGGCGGTCTTACCTGCCAACAACAAAATCAGTTTGTCGAGATTAAACGACGAATTTAATGCCACCTTCCACTTGGTGAAAGAGCGTATGGTTTACCGACTCTTCACCGATTGTGAACACGGCGCTATTCCACCGATTGGTAGCCCTTACCACATGTCGACAGTTTGCGATGAAAGACTAGCAAACTTGGAACATGTCTACCTTGAAGCTGGCGATCATGAAACTCTGATTAAGCTGGACCGAAAGGCGTTTAAAGAACTGATGAACGACTGTAGATATCTAAGATTCAGCAGTGAAGTTCTGCATTAAACTTGCCAAGATCTCTCGACACTTCCTGAACAAGGCTCTATCAACAAGAGCCTTTCTTTGTTTTGTTGGTAGCACGCGATGGAAGTTTCTCGGACTTTGGTGCCCAGCGTTTCAGAGCATATAGAAACAAAAAACCGCCTATTCGGGCGGTTTTTTATCAATCAAATCATAATTATTATCGAACAAAGATCTTTTGGATCGCTTTTATCGCCATAGCCCTACGGCGCATTAATACGCTCGTTCTTGGCAACCATTTCGGTGTGTGAAGAATGGTTTTCGCATGACTAAAAGTTCTGAATCCTTCCTCTCCGTGATAATGCCCAATACCCGATTCACCAACGCCACCAAAAGGCGCATCTTCAGCGCCAACATGTAAAACCGTATCATTAACGCCGACGCCACCACTGTGGGTGTTGCGTACAATATGTTTGATAGTCGATTTGTCGTCCGACATAACATACAGCGCAAGTGGTCTTTGGTGCTGATTAATGTAGTCAATCGCTTCATCAACGGCATTGTAGGGCTTAACAGGTAGAAATGGCCCGAAGATCTCCTCTTGCATGATTCGCATATTCGGCGACACATCCGTGACCAAATGAGGATACAGAAGTCGTTCCTCTTGGGGCGACGCCTCAACAGTGTGAAGGTTAGCACCTTGCGCTTTTGCATCCTCAAGTAGCGCAGTCAAACGATCATATTGTCGTTGGTTGACAATATGGGTCAGCTTTTGATTCTTGTTGGATTTTAGATAGAGCTTTTCAAAACGTTTTAAGAATAGCGAAATGAACTCTTCGACACGTTCTTGCGGTACAAATGCGTAGTCAGGCGCGACACAAATCTGGCCTGCATTAATGCATTTACCAAACAAGATAGCATCAACGGCTTTCTTCATGTCTGCATCTTTTGCAATGATCACCGGGGACTTTCCACCCAACTCTAACGTCACCGGGGTAAGGTTTTCCGCTGCCGCTTTTGCCACTGCGCGACCAACACTCGTAGAACCCGTGAACAAAAGGTGATCGAATGGCAGTTGGCTGAATGCTTGTGCGACGTCTGCTTCACCCTCAAAAACTTCGACATACTCAGACAACCCACGGCAAATATCGACGATGACTTTATTGGTTTTTGGCGTAAATTCGCTGAGCTTCATCATCACGCGGTTGCCAGCAGCCAATGCTGTCACTAAAGGCGCAAGGCTCAAAATCACAGGAAAGTTCCACGGTGAAATGATCCCGACGACACCTAACGGTTGATACTGAACGGTGACTTTAGAAGGTGCGAGCAATAAGCCGGATTCGCGCTTGCTGGGTTTGCACCATTTTTTTAGTCGTTTGAGGGTATAATTAATATGCGAGACCGTTGGCAAAACGTCGGTCATAGCGGTATCAAATTCTGAGCGATAGCCAAAATCGTCACTTAACGCTTCAACCAGCGCTTGTTTGTTCTCAAGCAGCGATTTTTTTAACAAAACGAGGCGCTGTTTACGTTCATCCAAACTAGGATAAGGCTCGGCTGCATATGCCGCTTTTAAGCGTTCGAGGCTTTGCTGTAACAAGTTATCTACTTCAACCTCTGTGATTGCGTTCATGATGCTTCTCCTAGCCTAGTTTCTACCAATGACGCTCCAAGTTAACACGAGCGCAACAATGTTACTATTGTAGCGCTCGTGAAGTTAGAGTTCGAACTCTGATTAAAATATCTCTGGGGTGGATACTACATCAAACGTAGTTCATAAATGCCTAGTCGTTGAGAGCGGTCAAGCATATCAAACTCATGATCAACGTATTCTTTTAATGTGGCGCCTGCACGCTCAGCAATATTGATGCTAGCGATGTTATCTTCCATACAATGGAACTGAATGAATTGTGCGTGCCCTTTCTGCTTCAAAAAAGGGATCAATACTGCGAGTACTTGATCAATCACACGATGGCCTCGCCCACTGTTGGCAAGCCAGTAGCCAATTTCAGTAACACGCGTATGTGAATCCACACCTTTAATGCCAATAACACCCGTAAGTTGCTCATCAAAATAAATTGCGCACCAGTGGGAATCCAGCGCGTTACTGTTCACTCGCTGGGAAATGTAGTTAACGGCCTCTCTATGATTCGTGACAGAATCCGTCCAAGGTAGATAGCCCTCAAGGCTCTCTCGGTGAGTGTTCACAACCTCTAGTAAAGCGGAAGCGTGTTTCGTGTTGAGGGGCTCAATTGAGACCCTTTGCGAGACGGAAAAACGCTTCTGTAAGTGATTTCCTTGATACGTCTCTTGGCATGTGACTTCATCCATAGATGTTATTCCTTTTTATTGTGAACGCTCAGCGCAAATCCTAACGCTTCATTTTATGAGAACAAACCTCTCTATAAAAACTAATCAAAGCCGTTGCCGTTCATTTAGCCCTTTTGATCGATCAGAGTAAATGGCGTTAGTGATGCCACATCTACATAATGTTTCCATACATGTTCATATAGGTGATGCTGATTGGCAAACGGAGCCAGCTGCTTAGCTTCTTCAAGCGTACACCAGCGATACTCTGTATGCTCTTCGTTAAGAACAACTGATTGGTTAGGCGGACAAAATAGCACAAAACATGGGATAACCATGATACGGTTATTTTTTGCTTCGTAGAACTGCTCTAGGAAGTCTGCTGTATGTAACTCAACTTGGTCAATTAGTGTCTCTTCTTTTAACTCTCTTAAAATGGTTTGCCACCCGGCTTCACCCGCTTCGATACCACCTGCAACATGGCACCAATAGCCACCTTTTACGCGTTTGAGTAACAGCATTTTTTCTATGCCATCAATTTTTGAAATGACAACGCCTGAAACATGCGTTGCTTTTATCGGGATCATGTAAGCTCCTTAAATATCGAGTTTTTATTGTTACGCTGAAGAGAGGCAGATTAATTGCTACGTATTCTACTGTTTATTCATCTTGTCGACAGAAGTGTTTGAGTTGAGAGGATTTAATCGCTAACTAAGTATGCTAAAGTGAGATCTGTCGCAACAAATGAGCAGTAAAATGTCCAATTCATTCAACACTATGATTCCCATCGGTGTGCGCTTTATGGTGCTTTCCGCGTTTGGCTTTGCTCTGATGTCGGCTACAGTAAAGCACGTCGGCAACTACGGTATCCCCGTTTTTGAAATCGTTGCAGCAAGAGCGCTCGTTTCACTTATCATTAGTTATTTCGATGTAAAGCGAAAACGAATTTCTGTATGGGGCAATAATAAGCCATTACTATTTGCACGCGGTGCTGTGGGCACGATGGCTCTGATGTGTGTATATTATTCAGTGACCACCTTACCTTTGGCAGAAGCGACGATATTCCAGTATATTCATCCGGTATTTACTGCACTACTCGCCGTATTTTTCTTGAAAGAGCGCATCCAGCCGTCAACTTTCCTTTGTATTGCGTTGTGCTTACTCGGCATCTATATCATGGTAAGCCCAGAAACTGGGCAAGGCTCAGATAGCGCTTTACCAATGTTTAGCGTCATGATTGCGATCTTAGGCGCATTTGGTAGCTCAATTGCCTACGTCATTGTCAGAAAACTGAGTCAGACAGAAGACAGCTCAGTGATCATTTTCTATTTCCCGTTGGTTGCTCTCCCCGCTTCACTCTTACTGATTGGCGACGATTTTGTAATGCCCGATCTATATCTGACTTTCATGTTGGTTCTAGTTGGTGTCTTTACCCAAATTGGACAATTGGGGTTAACCAAAGCGATGCAAACTCAACAAGCGGGTAAAGCCTCCGCTTATTCGTATATCCAGATCGTATTTTCTGTGTTGTTAGGCATCATTTTCTTTGGCGAGGTTCCGATCATTTGGACGTACGTCGGTGGCGGTCTGATTGTTACAGGCGCATTAATTAATGCGTTTGGTCATCACTTGCGATTACCTTTTATTAAGCGCAACGCTTGATATACCTACCCAGAACCGTAAACACGACATTTAGAAAAACAGCCAGAGTGACTCTGGCTGTTTTGTGTTTAGCCTAACGTTAAGCTGATATTTTTAACCCTGCGATACCAGCGACAATCATTAGCAAGCTTAAGGCTTTGATAAGTGTTGCTGGCTCATTGAACAGATAAATACTCACGACTGCCGTGCCTATTGCGCCAATCCCTACCCATACGCCATAAGCAATGCCTAAAGGCAAGGTTCTTAACGCAATGCCAAGCAACCAAAAGCTCAATAACATAAAGACAATAGTGAATGCCGAAGCACCGAATTTGGTAAACCCTTGTGAATATTTAAGACCGACAGCCCATGCGATTTCACACAAGCCCGCAATGAAGAGAATTCCCCAAGCCATGTCACATTTCCCAACGAGATGGGGTCGTCCCCGAGAAAAGATAGAGCGGTGAGGTCGTCCTCACTTCTGATTGACTGCTTATTATATACAGAAATTTAAACATAAAAAATAAAACACGGCGATAAGCATACAACTCAAACATCTCATGTACGCTTAAATTCTACGCTTTTCTTTTTAACGGTGGCGGACTCTCTATTTCGCATCAATAACGACACCGTTTTTTAACAATTTACATATAACCTTCTGGTGTTGAAAGTGTTGCATTTATTGCACAAATCACACAAAAACTAATTGAACATGTAAATATGAAAACGTTTGTGTGACTAATATCGCTTAAAACAATGACTGATGACTTTAATATTCAGCCGAATTAATTATAAGGTATGACGTACCCATGAAAGCAATCAAAACCTCTATCGCTGTCCTTGTTGGCGCCGCTCTACTATCTGGATGTAATGACGATACTGAATACGTCAATGTTCAGCCTAAAGAAGTAAAAATAGCGACTTACAACCTCTCTTTTGACCGCGCTACCTTCGAAACTTTGGTAGATGAAATGCAAATTGAACCAACGCAGCAAACTGCGTTGGTCACCTCTTATTTAGACGGTTCAATCGCAGCCGAAGACAAAACCACTGCGGAAAAAGTCATTCAAATTCGTAACGTTGCAGCAATCATTCAAAAGAATCGTCCTGATGTTCTTATGATGGCGGAATACAACAACGACGGAACAGGCGAAAACAAAGCAGCCATTGAAGGATTCCAGAAGAACTACCTGTCTGTCGCGCAAAGCATCAATGGCGCGGGCGGTGAAGCAAACCTTGAGCCTATTGAATACCCTTATGCTGAATCTTACTCAACTAATACAGGGTTGTTGAGTGAGTTTGATCTCGACAACAACGGTACCGCAGGTCAAATGCCAGGTGATGCATGGGGCTTTGGCATGTACCATGGTCAATATGCATTTGCCCTTATGTCTAAGTATAAAATTGACACGGCAAACACACGTACATTCCAAGCATTTAAATGGAAAGATATGGAAGGTGCGAAAATTCCAACCATTACTATCTGTGACGGTTCGCAAAAGATTCCAGACGGCATGAAGTGTGGTGATGAATGGTACTCAGCGGAAGAATGGGATCAAGTGCGTCTATCTTCGAAAAATCACGTCGACGCGCCAATCATCATTCCAACTCGCAACGGCGAAGAAGTTGTACACTTGTTGATGTCTCATCCTACTCCACCAGTATTTGACACCGGTAAAAACAAAGCGCAAAACGCAGCAGAAGTGGAGTTTTGGCATCATTACATTCAAGGCAAAGACTATTTTTACGACGATGCGGGTAAGACAGGTGGCTTAACGAACGGCGCTAAATTCGTAATGATGGGTGATCAAAACCTTGATCCAGTGGCTGGTGACGGTATTAGCTCTGTAATGCAAGAGCTGCACAACGATCCATTGGTTAACCAAACCGTGATGAATGGTGAGCTTTACCCAACAAGCTTTGGTGCAGCTGAACACGCTGTTGACCGCAGTTCAACTCACCCATATCCGAATCGCATCACTTCAACGTTTGGCTTAGGGGTAGACTATGCCTTGCCTTCAGCAAATTTGAATGTAATAGACTCTGGTGTGTACTGGTCAGCGTCTTATGAAGAAGGCCGTAAACTATTTAACGATGCACGTATCGGTAAGTATGGTGATGGTAAGGATGTATCTTCCGACCATCGCATGATCTGGATTAAAGCACAGTTCTAGACTGCATAAAAAAAAGCCAACCACAAGGAGTCGTGATTGGCTGTATATATTTGTGAACAAGATGGTTCACTAACAACGTCAGTTGGCTAGGTGACCCTCGGCTTAGAAAGGGTCACTCATACTAAAGCATGAGGCGTGCCAACTTTTAAGCGCACAAAAACAGGTTGTTATTTAATCACTTTCATTAAAACTTAACCAATAGCTACTGTTTGCTCACCGAATAAATTGCAATTTGCAAACTACCATTGGCATTTCGCAATAAACCTGATCTTTAGCTCTTGCTTTTATTGCTTCCTAGCTAAGTCGCGTGCAAGGATTAACGCAAGTCCGAATACTTGCAAGAAGAGTCCGATATTCTTGTACCAAGCGATCTTTTCATCCTGGTTTGCCATTACCTCATTGAGCTCTACATTCTCAATGTAGTAATTATCGATGCGGTCTCTATACGAAGCTTGTGCCTGATTTATCTTTGACATCAGTTGAGGAAGTTGATCAATTTTTATTTCATCCGACTCGTTGAGAACCCAAGAAGATAAATGCCCTGCTAATACCTCTTCTAGCTCTAAAGGTATCGCTACGCTCTGACTTATGTGCACATGCAGCAGTAAAGCTTCTCTTTTCCTTTCTAGGGTTTCCACACTGTTCCATGCGAGTTGGATGGAATACAAGTTTTTTGCTGTTTGCTCTGCGAGCTGCGATTGCTGTTTACCCAACTTATCAAGGACTAAGCTAGTAACGATGATCGCGCCAATATTCAGTACTAATCCAATCAGAACGAGTACCCAAGGTGGTGGAATGTAACGTCGCAGACTTACCATAACTTATCGTATGGCAGGTAAATCATATTTAACACAACCAATGAAAGTATCACCAGAAATGTCACCTGCATCCCTCTAATGCGTTTTTTCAAGTCTTTTTTCAATATGCCTTTAGCATGAATAACTCTACCAATTACAAAAATAATACCGGTGAGATGTATCCATGTTGGGTAAGCACTATTGAATTCTAAAAGTGCCATTAAAATCAGGGTGATGGGGATATATTCTGTCGCATTGCTCTGGGCACTACGAGCAATTTGTAGAACCTCTACCCCACCATCGGCATAAGCAATTTGATTTAAGCGACGTTGCTTAATTACTTGAACAGCCAACCAAATAATGAGTATTGCGAGAATGTTGGCATACAGAGCAGTGATCATATGTCGTCCTTCTTGATCTGGTTTTCACTTATATAAGCGTGTCACTTGGCTATAACTATAGCGGTATCATTATGATAATGCGTCAAATAATCTCAAGTTATGATTTCTATTCGGGCAAAAAACGAAAGCCAATGCTTCATGACATTAAAAATGCCCTCGAATGGAGGGCATAAGAATAAAGAAGCTAATATGTGAGAATATTGAAACCACTATAAGGGGTGTTTGACCAGCTTTTTGCGCCGATGGCCTTTGATAATACTTTCAAAAATTGTGAACAACAGCCCTACCCAAATAAATGCAAAGGTCACCGCTTTCACTTCGTCAAACAACTCGCCAAAAAACATAACTGCCAACACAAACTGCAAGCTTGGCTCGATGTATTGCATTAGACCGACAGTTGATAAATTAGTTATACGTATTGCGATAGAATAAAATACAAGTGGTAAAATTGTGATAGGTGCACTGCCAAAATACAAAAGCAATGTTGTGGTATCTGTGCCCGAAGCCAGTTCACCAGTTGCCCATTGTTTATAGAGCAAATATGCGAGTGCAACTGGAGTCAGTAACAACGCCTCAACAAACAAGGTTGTACTCCAGTCATAATTTATCTTCTTCTTGTACAACCCATACAAAGCAAAGAACAACCCCATCGTTAGTGCGATAACGGGTAGCTGACCATAGTGAATCACTTGATACATAACACCAATTGTTGCCAACACTATTGCAATAAGTTTGCCTTTTGAGAGCCTATCCCCAAGAATAAATACGCCCAGCGCAACAGATACTAATGGTCCAATAAAGAAGCCTAAGCTGGCATCGATGACCCGATGATGGGTCAAAGCCCAAGTGAACGCACTCCAAGAAATACACATCAAACTGCTCGCCACAAACGTGTACCACAAGGATTTTTTATCAAGCCAGATTTCTTTCCAATTCAGCCCTCGACGGGTTATCCCAAGTACAATTAGAAACCCGACAGGTACAGACCCAATGATTCGCCATGCTAGCAACTCATCCATAGAAGCATTTGGTAAATAACGATAATAAATTGGTAGCAATCCCCAGATCACAAAGGAGAATGCTGCCATAAAAGTGCCATAACGAGTGTTATTCATAAAACTATCGCCCATCTAAACGACCAATTTGGCGTAAGTAAACAAGTCCGCCATACATAAAAAGGAATGCAATCCCGCAGTGACTTTATGATGCAGATGGCATTATTGGCTCAACGCTTGTACGACGGCGGTAAAGCCACTCACAAAACACAACATAAGTGCCCCAAACCGAATCTTTTCTTTTGGTAACGACTGGGTAGTTTTCATTGCTAGCCAGTAACCAAGCGCCGCAGCAGGTAATAGAGGAATAGTAATGACCAAATGATGCAATGTGAAGAAGCCCACTGGGATTTGTACTATTAGTGAAATAATCGAACTGAAAACAAAAAAAGCCGATAAGTTGCCGCGTAACTGATTTGCTTCTTGATGCTGCAACAATAACGCCATCGGAGGGCCTCCAATCGCAGAACTGGTACCAAACAACCCAGAAAAGAAGCCAGCACATGTCATACGCGAAGGCGTAGGCTCAACCCGAAACGGTAAAACACTCACCAAGACTGCAAACAGCACCAACAAACCAATCCAAAGCGTGAGAGTTTGTGTAGATACAAAAAAGAGTAGCAAGCCACCAGCAATTGATCCCGGCACTCGCCCAATCAACGCCATCTTTAAGCCGCCGATTTCAACACTACTGCGGTGCTTCATCGCATTCATCAACGAAATAAATAACGCGACTAAACAGATTGGCGCAGGAACATATTCTGGCGCCCAAAGAATCAGTAAAGGTGCGGCAACAATAGCCAAGCCAAAACCGATTGCGGTCTGGACATAAGAGCCAAGAAATATCAAACCTATTGCAAGGAAGTTTATCGAATCGAATTCCATTTAGATTATTCTTATATTTGAAAAATAAACACAAAACCAAAGCACATTCGCATGACGAATACCTCAGGCACACTGCGATATGAATTCCGCGTAGCATTCATCAAAGTGAATAAAAAGACAATCCATTTGTGCGGTTCGCCCTCATTTGCATTTTGTATTTCATTCCGCTGATGTACATGTTTGCTTACATCGAAGAGGATTCATGCTCGCCTGTTCACGCAGCATTTCTTCAGCGGAATTAATGACCTCTTAAAATCTAGCAGAATTAGACCCGTGAATTCTCCATTGCATTTAATGGATTCAGTCAATTAGTACGGCGTCGGTATAGCACTTTACAACTCACCTCTTTATACTACTGATCGATTTATCATTACCGTACTTATTTACACAATAAACAAGTGTACGGTCAGTGTTTTTCTACCTTTAACTTGCTGTGAAAATAATATGAAAAAACAAACGGGATTTACTCTAATAGAGTTAGTCGTAGTTATTGTCGTGCTCGGTATTCTTGCTGTCACTGCCGCGCCACGCTTTTTAAACCTTCAAAGCGATGCACGTGAAGCACGTTTGGAAGGAATGAAAGGCGCTATTGCGTCAGCATTAGGCGTGGGTTATGGGAAAATGGCGATTGCGGGATTGGAAAGCAAGCCTTACGTTTCAAACTTCGTAGACAGTGCTTTAATGGCAGATTTACCATTTGACGGCTGTAATATTGGTGGTTCAAAGCGCTGTGTTTTTTTATATGGATATCCTGATTCTGATAGCGAATCGATGAAGTTACTCGTGCAAGGACTGAACGAAGAAGACTCGGATTGGAAAACATTTCATCACCCGGCTGGTTCAACAACTCGCGAAATGGTCATTGCTGCAGCCGACGAAAAAAGAGCTAGCCTTACACAATGCGGAATTTTATATGGGCCACCGCAGACTCCAAACGAGAGTTACACCTTAGATATTCTTCCCTGCCCTCAATAAAAATAAGGCTGCCAATCGGCAGCCTTATTTGTTTCATCTGATCGGTTTTTTACGCAAAGTTAAACACGTATTTATCCATCATATTCACCATGCGGCCAATCTCTGGCTTGGTAATCGTATCATTTGCGCCAAGAGATAGTGCTTTCGCTCGGTTATCCTCACTCATCAATGACGAGAACATAATGATCGGCATTTCATGAAACGCTTCGGTATCGCGTAGTCTCTTCACTAAGTGCATACCGTCCATTCGAGGCATTTCTACGTCTGTAACCACCGCATCTAATAGCTCTTTAACTGGCAAGTTTTCTTCTTTCGCGACCTCGATCAAGCTCATCAACTTCTCATGCGCCTCACCACCGTCTTTACATGTGATCACATTGTAACCTGAAGAAGCTAATGTCTCTTGGATCAAAGAGCGAATAAATGCTGAGTCATCCACCACCATGATCGTTTTAGCATTACGCTTACCGACCATTCTCTGGTTGAGATCCACCGACTTGTCCCCTTTCACATCGTATTTTTCCATACTCAATTCTGGGTTGATGTCTGCGATGATTTTTTCAAAATCGAGAATCATGATCAGGTTGCCTTCTTTACGGACAACGGCTACTACACAATCTTGTTCGCCCGCTTCCAAAAACTGACTTGGTGATTCCACATCATTCCAAGAGATACGATGAATACGCGAAATGCTGTCAATTAAGAAGCCATTGGTCATTTTGTTGAAATCCGTAACGATTACAAACTTGCGCTCCAGATCTTGTCGTGTTGGCACACCTAACCAACCAGCTAAATCCACTAAAGGCGTCAGTACATCTCTGGATGAGAACACACCAATCATATGAGGTTGTGCGTTTGGATAATCGGTTGTTTCTGGCACGCGAATCACTTCTCGTACTTTCGCAACGTTAATGCCGTAATAACAAGTTTTTGTGCTGCCATCTGGCAATGTTTTTTCTAAATGAAACTCGATGATTTCAAGCTCATTGGTACCACTTTCTGTCAAAATGGTGCTGGTTACGTTACTCATAAAGCCAATTATCCAACCAAAAATACGCATCAGAAAAAGTTTGATGCAAACGCCATGAGAAGCCATTCTCTGGCTAAAAATCCAAAAGTCCTTTTTAGTCGTTACAACAAAATTTGTAAACCATCAAAAGGACGGCTAACGCACATTTCCATACCAAACCATGTAAAATTGTCTCATTTTTGAACACGACATTATGAGTGGCCAAAGTGCGAATTAACACCTCCACTTTTAGCGGCAGAGTCAATGAAAAGTTTAGAAATAATTTGAAGTAATGTTCAGCGTCAATAGCCAAACCTATCTAACAGATATCATTACAAAGTTGGCTACCGTGCTCATGCCTGGTGTAGAACACGCTCTCTTCAAGTGGCTTGGTATAAAACTGCGCTTGCTAACACACGGGTTTAAATCGAAGCGCTAGAAACATCACAAGAAAATCTGAAGGCGTAGAACACTGAAAGAGCACTTTCAGTTTGTTAATTTTTTGTCAGCGTAAGTTTTAAGCAATTATCCTATCACTAGGTATTTCAATACCTGACATCGCTATTCCCATAATCAAGACACTGATTTTCACTTTTGGAAAGAGTCATTTTCCTTCCTCTTAGCAAGGTTTTTCCTACAATCCTATTCATCCAATTGCGCTGTCGCCTGACAGCACACTAGTTGATGTATTAGGTGAGGTTAACTTTGAATAATGTTCTTATTATCGACGCTCAACCATTGTATAGCGAAGCACTTGCTTCTCTAGTTGAATCTGTAATCAACGCAGCTGAAGTGATTCAAACCACTGACAGTGCGGAAGTGATGGATCTTGTCCGAGGCCAAAAGATTGATTTGATTATTCTAGACGTAGTGCTTGGCGACCGCGATGGTATGCGTTTAGCCAAAAACATTTTAGCGACGGGATATCGTGGCCGACTGTTATTTGTTTCTTCACGCGACTACTCGAGTCTTTCTAAAGCAGCGTACGAAATGGGCGCAAACGGCTTCTTAAGCAAGCATGAAACAAGAGAGACCATTATCGACGCAATTGTGAGTGTTTCACGCGGTTACTCAATGTTTAAGTCGACTCACACACCATCGTCGGGTAACGTAACACTTTCAAATCGCGAAGCCATGGTGTTCCATTATCTTGTACAAGGCTACTCAAATAAGAAGATTTCTGAACAACTTTCACTCAGCGCTAAAACAATCAGCACCTACAAAACGCGTATTCTGAAAAAGTACCATGCGGACACGTTGATTGAACTTCTGCATACTATTCCTCAGTCAGAAAACATTGAGTTTTGCCGCTAAGCGCTCATGTATTTTGCAATAGCACCGATTAACAACTGGTGCATTGCATCATGTCTTAAGCTTTGCTTCACCTGTACAACCACTTTTGGCCAGCCATCTGGGTAAAAATGCTCTGGCACTCTTATAAATTTATATCCATCAATTGGCGCCTGATATTCAAGTAATACGGTTGCGGCGCTTTTTTGTTTAATTAGCTTCAATACGCTGCTTACGTTGTCTAGAGCCGCAATACGGTTGATGACCATACCGTGGCTTTCCATTGCACGCTTAACGAGCTGCTCTTTCTCTTTCCAACCGATAATCTCTAACATGATAAAGGGAAGTTTGGCTGCTTCTTCTAGGGTGGTAATTCCCAGCTCTTCAGGGACAACTACCACAGCAGGCGCATAGCCGATGAACTTCTGATAAACAGATTTCGGAACATCCTCGTTGAAGTAATGTAACTGCGCATCCACTTTGCCTAGGATTATCTCTTCTATCGTATACTCTGTAATCGTTGCTATCGAAATGTGCGCCTTGGGAAACAGCGCCATTAAATCCATTGCAAGTAAATGCCCAAATGAGTATTGAGCGGTTTGCGGTAAACAAATGGTGATGTCTTTTTCGTAATTTTCCGGTTCAAACTCATCTCTAATTAGACAAGTTTCAAGCTTCTCGAGTGCATCGGAAATTTTAGGTAATTGACGTTTTAAATAGTCCGTTGGTTCCATGTGATGAGGATGCCGAATAAACAATTCATCGTTTAGCTGGAGTCGCAATCGGGCAAGGTATTTGCTAATTGACGCTTCACTCTTCCCCATCGCTTTAGCAACGGGTTTGAGCTGACGGTGCTTATCCAGTAAGACAAGTATTTTAAGTAAGTTTAAGTCGAGATCTTTGTTCACGTGCGACACCAGATGTAAGGTCGAGAATAAATAGAGCAATCACTATTTGTTGACTGCTCTAATATAAAAGACCAGTCATTCTGTTTGGTCAAATTAATCAAACAGTTATGTCATGGTTATGTTCCGTAACTTAACATTGAGTCAATACTAGCGCTGCTTAATGGGACTTTTGTCTGTGTTTTTTCATCTCATAGAGATCTTCATCTGCACGTACAATAACGTCCTGAAGCGTTTCGTGTAATTCATTCGCCGCGATACCAGTACTCACACTAACTTCGATATCCAAGGTCTTTAGTCGGTTATCTTTAACGACACTACGAAGCTTCTTCGCCAATATTGAAGATTGACTGATACTGCAACCCGGCAGAATCGCAACAAACTCATCACCACCAGTTCGAACTAGATAATCACTATTTCGAAACACTTTAGACATAGCATCAGCAATAATTCCAATAACTTCGTCCCCTACATGGTGACCGTAATGGTCATTGATTCGCTTGATCCTATCGCCATCTATTGCAATGACGGAATATGGCGCGGTTTCCAAACGACGTTTGAACTCGCTATCTTGAAAAACTCTGCGGTTAAACAATCCCGTTAAATCATCTTTCGTCACGTTCGTCAGTGCTTTCGCGAGGCGAAGTTTGCTCTCTTTAGATTCATAAGCTTTGTTGTAATACGCTAAGGTTACGAAAAAGAAGATGATAAACAAGAACACGTAATCCAATACAATTTTACTGAATGGGTACATGTAAACGATAAGATTGTTGTTGTCTGCGACATATGATTGGGTGTACGCGAATGATGGAAAGGGGTAGCCAGCGAAATAAATCACCATTTGTTTGTTCCCATTCGCTATTTGAACATCCACCGCTTTCCCATCATTATAAAGCGGCGAGAGGTATAATTGTTCCGAGAACTCTCCCACTAACTCACCTTGAAAGTAAACCGGACTCATGATGCTTATCGCCATGTCATCGGAGTATGTCGTTTTAAATGGTAGGGAAAACAATACCCGGTCCGTTAGTTGCTCTTTCCACGCGGCTAACACACAAGAATAGTTACTTTTACACCAATCAACATCAAATGTGGCTTTCACTCCCTCTAGCGCTTCAATCGGTCTCTCTAAGATGAGTTTGTTTCCAGTATAAGAACGAAAATACATAACGGCATTTTGTCGATTGAACGCATTTGATAAATACGCTTCAGCCTGATGAAGCGATTTCCGTGCAACAGCTTCAACGTAATTGAGTTTTTCATAAGGTGACAGGGAGTAAATCGCATCTTGAAAGCTCAGCTCTGTTTGCGCTTCTACTTCACTCACGCTCATGCCTTTGTATTGCTCGAGCTGCGCTTCCGTCAATAGCCCCATGAGAATTACTTTTTGTTTTATTTTGGCTAAATTATTCGCGTAAGTGTTGAACTGCTTTACTTCATAAGAAATTAACACCGCACCAATCATTGTGACAGAAGTGACGAATAGTAATGTTGCGATGAAAAGAGACAACGCGATACTTTTAAGTGTCATGATGCGGTCTTACGCCCCCGCCACTCTTGTTAGCTCAACAATGTTCTTTACGTTAAATTTATCCAATAGACGGCGTTTGTATGTGCTGACTGTTTTGTCACTTATTGATAGCACTGAAGCGATTTCTCTATTGGACTTTCCTTGTAGTAAATACTTCATTACTGCACTTTCTCTGCTTGAAAGTTGTGGCATTTCTCGAACGCTGTTAACAACTTGCTTAAATTTGAAGAAGGTATACCCCTTCTCTACCGCTTCTATCGCGTCTTTAAGAATGTCGTGATTTTCCGATTTACACACATAGCCATCAGCGCCAGAACGAAAAGCCATTTGGCTGTACATTTGGCTAGTTTCAGCGGAGAAGAAAATGACTTTGCCTTCATAACCATGGGATTTGATACGTTTGTAGAAATCAAACCCATCGCAATCTGCCAAGTTCACATCTAAGATCAACAGTTGAATTTCTTCCTTTTTCAATATTTGTAATGCCATCTTCGCTGATGTTGCAGTAAATACCCCATTTGTTTTCCCTAACTCTTCCAACAACGATTTGATTGCAACACAAACGAGAGGATGATCGTCAAAGATCAAGTAATTCAATTTATTCATATCTTTCATTTAGTATGGTTATGGCTTCTAGTGGCATGGGTTTATCAATGTAGAAGCCTTGGCAAAGATCAATCCCATACTCACGTATCGCTTGCAGTGTGACTTCGTCTTCAATACCTTCCGCGACCAGTCGTATATTCAAACTTTTCGCTAACGCGCAAATAGCAACAACGATGTTGCGTTTTTTGATGTCGCATTCGACACCTTGTACAAACGAACGATCGATTTTTAACTCGTTGAATGGCAGTTGAGCCAGTTTTTCAAACGTTGATGAACCCGTGCCAAAATCATCTATTGAGACAGTGACACCGTTCATCCTCAACTTGAGTAAATTCTTGTACAGGGACGCGCTAGTCTGAAATGTATCTCGCTCTGTAATTTCAATGGTGATTTGTGATGGGTCAATCTCGCTCTCTAAACATTGCTGTAAAAAGTAATGAGAGAACGCCGTATCTTCTAAATTTTCATGGTCTACATTGATGGATACGTTTTGCGTCAATCCGCGGTGTTTCATGTCATAGATAACATTACTCAATACAGCTTGAAACAACTCTCCAGAAAGGCGGCAACGCTCTACAATTGGCAAAAAATAATGAGGGGGTAACACACCATAAATAGGATGATTCCAACGCGCGAGCGCTTCATACCCAAGCACTTCCCCACTTTGCACATCGACTAAAGGCTGGTAATAATTTTTCACTCGCCCTTCAGCCAGAGCAAACAGGAATTCTTGATCTTCCACTTCAATAGGTTGAGCAAAGCTGACTTGTTTCGCTTTTTCATCTTTTATTTTACCCAACAAATCAACGACTTCATTTTCATCGTATGGCTTAGGCAGCTTCCCTAATACTTCAAAGCTAAATCCCTCGCACATGGCTCTTACCGCAGAAATAATGGTCAATTCCATTGCACTGACCAGTACAACTTGCCCCTGGTACTGGACTTTATCGAGCATTTCCATCATATCGATGCCGTCTTTTCCGGGCATTTGGATATCACAAAAAATTACGTCAAAATGTTGTTCCTGCACACTCTGAATAGCGGCATCCACACAGTTAAAAGGGATGACTTGCGCGCAATAGCGATCCAATATTTGCGTAAGTATTGTGGTTTGTAGCGGATGGTCATCAATCACCATCACATTAAATTGTGTATTCATTTGTCTCTACCCAATAGTTTATGTTTTCGATCTCCTGCTCGATTCGTAAAATTAGCTCCGCTGTTCGCCTGTCAAACTCCGCAGCAGTAACTCGTTCTGCCTCAATGCAAAGCTCAGTCAGCATGCTTACCCCTATCGCCCCAACCGCTCCTTTGATGCCATGAATGACCCGTTTTTTGTCTCGCTCAGTCGATGCGGCGTTTAAGTTTTTTATATCTGTAGACATTGATTGACTAAACACGCGCGCAATCTCTTTTGCGTCCTGTGCTTTGAACCGTTTAATCCAGCCGGGCAGCCTACCCCTCTCTTTTTCGCCAATAAATGGAATCAAAACGGTTTTTAATTGATTAAGGTCATAGGGCTTGTAGAGCACATCATCAATGCCGATATCCTGTGTACGTTCAATGGCAAGACGAGCATCTTCTGCTGTCACACCGATGATTGGAATTGCTTTAAATTCGGAGTTTTTCACGTGCCTAACAAGCTCATAGCCATCCATTTCTGGCATATGAAAATCGGTCAGCAGCAACACAACGTTTTCATCTTGGTTGATGTATTCCCATGCTTCGCGGCCGTTATTCACAATGACAGGTTCGATTCCAAGTTCATGAAGCTGCATTGCTATCACACTTTGGTTAATGGGATTATCTTCTGCGACCAGTACCGTGCCGAGAACCCAAGAAACCACTTCTTGATTTACGTCACTAAGCTTGGTTTCTTGCTGCGTTTGGCTGAGCAAATTGAACAATGTATCTGGATATTGAATCTCTCTTAGCGTAAGACTGCCAAGTACCCTTTGTTCGTCACGCAGCATTAGGCCATTAAAACTGGCATCGCTGTCGTGTATAGGGTGAAGGTTCGCCACCATTGTTTTTAACGTCGCTGGACGCATTTTCCACGCGTCACACCACTGGCGAATATTAAGTGGTAAGCTCTCGCTATACGTCCAGTTCAAACAAACGTCTGGCTCAGAGTCGCAATGCTCAATTGGCAGTCTGACAGTAATCGTCGTGCCCAAGCCAAATTGTGAATCGATGCAGAGCACGCCGCCCATGCAGTCGATCAATCGGTCAACAATGCTTAGCCCCAATCCAGTACCGCCATATTTACGCGTAATAGTGTCATCCGCTTGAACAAAAGGATTGAGAATGCCTTCGAGTTGGTCATCCGTCATGCCGATACCTGAATCCGCCACTTTCAAAATAAGCTGCTTTTCATGAAGAATGACACTGATTCCAACTTCTCCTTCGGCAGTGAATTTCATCGCATTGGAGAGTAGATTGGTGGTAATTTGCACCAATCGCAGCGCGTCGATTTCAATGAAAGCATTCGAAAATGGTTTGATTGTCACTTTGTAATCCAAACCTTTCGCAAGCGCTCGTGGTTCAAAGCTTCGAAACACATCGCACAAGGTTTTAAGCAAGTCGGTCTTAACTGGGGCGACGGTTAAGTGCCCTGCCTCTAATTTTGAATAATCCAGTACTTCGTCTACTAGCGTATTCAAATGATTGAGCGAGCGTATGGCTTGGGCAATTAACTCGCGATTTGAATCTGTCGTCACTTGGCGATTTAGCAAATCGAGGATGCCGTGTGCTGCCGACAATGGCGTTCTTAATTCGTGACTCATGGTTGCCAAAAAGTTTTCGCGCGCACGTACCGCGGTTTGCGCTTCTTTTTGCGCATCGATTAACGCCTGCTCACGTTCTTTTTGCTGGGTAATATCTTGAATAACAGTCAGTACAAACTTGTTCTTACCGCTAGGAGAAGCGATGACTTTGCGTTCTCGATATACATGTTTAATATCAAGTTCACAGCCCGACGAGGCAACCTCTTCTGAAATACGCTTTCCAGCGATAACAGTGGTCAGTTCATCAAAATTATTCACCAGAGGAGCGTGCGCAGAATCACTTTTCAACTTACATTGTTGGCACTGTTTACTGTTGTAGTTGGCACAATTGCTCATCTCCATATGGTTATTTTCACTATGGATAAAAACCAAGCTATTGATCTCTTTGATGATGTCCATCAGCCATTGCTTTTCCGCTTCCTCATTGTCAGCATTAAATTCGGCTAACCTCACTTTAAGTCGCATGTGAGATAAGATGAAATACGCCGCAATTAACATGAGACAGAATATGAATGAACCAGCAACAACAAATGTAGCGATCTGCTCCGCGTCATAGCCATAAGTCAGTTTGAAGCTTCGGTGAGAACGCAGCAGTTTTTCGATCTCGTTAGAATCAATGGTTTCGATGATGCTGTTCAACATGTGTTGAAGTTGTGTATTGTGGTTTGCAACCGCAAATGCATTAGAGAACGTCAAAACGTCCTCCGCATTGATCACCAAGCCATCGACTTGATCTTGTGCAATCATGTTGTGAACGATGTCGTCAGGAATGTAAGCCACATCCAAAACGCCCGATTTCAAATCGGTAAGCAGCTTTTTCAAATCATCATAATGATCAACTTGGCCTTGCTGCCAAGTGCCCAAATGAACTAACCCTTGCTTTTTCAAAGTGAGCAGAATACCCGCTTCTTTCAGTGCAGATTTATCGCGCTTGCTCTGCTCCGCTTGGATAGCCACGTAATTACTGTGCATGAATGGTTTAGTGAACAACCAATCTGACTTAGGTAGCTCACCCACATAAGAGATGGGGACTATATCGGCATCAAATGCCGTTAATCCATTTGAAAGGCTCGACGTCGGCTTCACATACTTAAAGCTCAAGCCAGTACGAGACTGCAATAAGTCGACAAAATCTGGAAAGAAGCCATCTAACTCGCCCGTTTGCGAATCTCGGTAGAGAAACGGATAAGCTTCGTCACTGCTGCTGTAAGTTATCACTAGTTTGTTTTGATGATTACGTCGGTAATCTACCAATAACTTATCACTGATATGGTAAGGATTTTTCGAGGCGACGGAGCGAATGTTTTTTCCATTTTGCTCCCACTGAAGGATTTTGTTGATGTCATCGATCAGACTCTGTTTGTCCAACGAAGCGATAAAACTCACCTCTTCGTTTTTCAACCAACTGGGAATATCGACAACCCCTTTTACAATGTCATTCAAATCCAAATATTGGGTAATACCAACATAAGTGTAAATCAGCGCGTTCGCTTTACCTCGCTTAACTTCATTAAACGCCTCTAAACGTGTTTTAACATAATGTATCTTATCGATACCACGTTCAGTGAGGTTGTCACAATACACACTGCCCTCAACACACACCCATTTAAGATCACGCGCATCACTATCTCGGTAAGTGGCATTCCGATACCAAACAGCGATAGTGCTCGAAAAGAAAGGCATCGAAAACAAGAAACGCTTTTCTCTTGCTGCTGTTTTACTAAATCCAACCGCACCATCAATCTTCTTGCTTTCGACATCCGCAAGTAAAGACGGAATATGCTTGTAAGTCCGAAGTTCTAACTCATAATCCAAAGCTTTAGTAATGTTAGACAAATACTCAAGACTAATTCCGTACGAAGGACCAACGCTACCGTCAAACGAGTCTTTAGCTTCGTCTTGCGCAATAACACCAACGATGACCTTCGGTTTAGGACTCTGTTTGGCAGTTGAGCAAAAAGAACTCGCTAAAAAAATTAAGGCGACGGACGATACCGTAATACTTCTAAGAATACTGAGCATGACTGCTTCCTCTGAATGGAAGCTCAGACTAGTTTTTGTCAGATAAAAGTCAAACTTAGCTCAATAGTGAAATAAAAATAACACTCTGATATAAAAGTAAAAAACCAAAATTCGTCAGAACAATCTGACAACACAATCCACCTTTGACTACACAGCGTTTGCGTTCGGTCTCTCACCCAGACGGATATTCACTGCGAGTCGGTATACATAAGGGATGTGTGCTTTTAGGTTTGCACGCCATAGCTTTTTACTTTCATCTTGAATGATTCATCATCATTCCATGATAAACTGGCGTATTAACATGAAAGAAAGCTCAACTCCGCGGTTTCGAGCAGCTTGAAGTAAACACAGTTTTAGAAAATGCGTTCTAGTATTGTATTACTCAAGACTCACATTGCTACTTTTACAACCGCTGGAGCATTAGAAAAATTAAGGTATTAAATTCAAATGGTTAATAACTCAATCCAGTGGTTTCCTGGCCACATGCACAAAGCACGTAAAGAGATCGAAGAAGCAATCCCTCAAGTGGATGTGATCATCGAAGTACTGGATGCTCGTATTCCTTTCAGTAGTGAAAACCCTTTGATTTCTCAAATCCGTGGCGACAAACCTGTCGTTAAAGTTTTGAACAAACGTGATTTGGCCGATCCAGAATTAACTCAACTGTGGATTGAGCACTTGGAGCAAGAGCAACATGTAAAAGCAATGGCGATCACGACTTCTGAACCACAAGAAGTGCATCGAATCATGGAGCTTTGCCGCAAACTTGCCCCACACCGAGAAGAAATTGGTAAAAACATTCGCACCATGATCATGGGCATCCCAAACGTTGGAAAATCGACGATCATTAACACCCTCGCAGGTCGAACAATCGCTGTAACAGGTAACCAACCCGCGGTTACACGTCGTCAACAACGTATCAACCTGCAAAATGGCATCGTATTATCTGATACTCCAGGAATTTTATGGCCAAAAGTGGAAAATCCACACAGTGGCTTCCGCCTTGCGGCTACCGGCGCGGTAAAAGATACAGCGATGGAATATGACGAAGTCGCATTCTATACCATTGAATACCTAGCAGCTCATTATGCAGACAAGCTTAAAGAGCGTTATCAAATTGAAGAGCTTCCAGAATCAGATATCGAGATCATGGAAGAAATTGGTCGTCGCCGCGGTGCACTACGTGCAGGTGGACGTGTTGACTTGCACAAAGTATCAGAGATCTTATTGCACGAACTTCGTCAAGGCACTTTGGGCCAAATTACATTAGAACGCCCAGAAATGATCACTCAAGAGCTGATTGAAGTCGAGATTGAGACCGCCCGTAAAGAAGAAGAAAAAGCGAAGCGTAAAGAAGAGCGTCGTAAGCGCTATTTACGTAATAAGCGATAAGCTTGTCTCTTATCTACTCATGTTTCAAGGCGCGATTTTCGCGCCTTTTTTGTTATCTAATGCGCCCATTTTTTTCACTTTTCAAACTTTATATTCCTCATCCAAAATCCCAGATATGAAGCACGAAAAAACACCGCAAAATCGCCGTATAAACTTTAAGCACAAACTAGTTTAGACCCCGGGCCCCTATAGAGTTACAGCCACCATCCAACCCTCAAATGTCGAGTTTGCAAGGGTCTGCAAACTTATGCAACCTGGTTAGTGACACTCTCCCCAAAATCCGCAATATGAATAAGTGTCAGCGCTGGCGTTTTTCCATATGAAGAAGAGATTTATTATGAGTGAAACTATACAAAGCAAACCACTTCCCTCCTTTATCGAGGAACGCCTAGATTTTTATATTCAAGATCTAATCGAACCGAATGAGAACAAAAAACACCTTGTTCTTGGTAAACGCCCACCGTGTAATGCCGTTGTCCTGCAAAGCAATGATTACCTTGCACTGTCTCATAATAAGGAGATTCAAAACGCGCATCGTGATGCGATTTCCCAGCACGATGACAACGTCGTGATGTCCGCGATTTTCTTACAAGACGATGAATCGAAACCTGTATTTGAAACGCAACTAGCCAGTTTCGTTGGTATGCCTAGTTGTCTACTTTCTCAATCTGGTTGGGCTGCGAATGTCGGTTTATTGCAGACTATTTGTGCACCGAACATACCTGTGTACATTGATTTCTTTGCACATATGTCTTTGTGGGAAGGCGCACGTATTGCCGGAGCACAAATTCATCCGTTCATGCATAACAACACCAGTCACCTAAGAAAACAGATTTCACGTCACGGTTCAGGGATCATTGTTGTGGATTCGGTTTACAGCACTATCGGGACCATCGCTCCTCTACGTGATATCTACGAAATAGCACAGGAGTTTGACTGCGGCCTGGTTGTAGATGAATCACACTCTTTAGGTACACACGGTCCACAAGGTGCGGGGATACTGCAGGGTCTTGGCTTAACTCATAAGGTAGATTTTATTACCGTTAGTCTTGCCAAGACATTTGCTTATCGTGCTGGCGCGATTTTAGGCCCAGAAAAACTGGCGAAGACGCTTCCATTTGTGGCGTACCCTGCAATATTTAGTTCTACCGTATTACCGCAAGAGATCATTCGGCTAGAGAAAACACTGGACGTCATAAGAAAATCAGATGATAAGCGAGATATTCTGTTTGAAAGAGCCAAGTCTTTAGCCGTTGGTTTAAAACGCATTGGATTTACTATTCGCAGTGAATCACAAATTATCGCATTAGAATGTGGTAACGAGAGAAACACTGAGCGAGTCCGCGACTTTCTCGAAGAGCGAAATGTTTACGGCGCAGTGTTTTGCCGCCCTGCAACTGGAAGGAACAAAAACATCATCCGTTTTTCAGTCAATGCAGACATGACAGCTGCTGAAGTTGATCATGTACTCACTGTCTGCCAACAAGCATTTGCACACCCTGACTTAGAGTTTGTGTAAGTTAGTGTGTAGATAAAACTAAAGAGCTCAACAGTTTTGCTGAGCTCTTTATTCGTATTATTCGTTGTGAGCAACTCGCCTCAAGAAAACAAGTCGCGAATGATTAGATCCAGTTTGCGATTTTATCGAACAAACGATTTTTATCCGCCGGTTTTACGATGAAGTCAGACATACCCGAAGACCCAATTTTGTCCAACGTGACAGGTGAACTATCCCCTGTATGTGCAATAATAGGTACCGACGCATAGTTTTTATCCGAGCTTCGAATTCGCCTAGACGCTTCTACACCATCCATAATTGGCATTTCGATATCCATCAGAATGAGATCAACATCTTCTTGCTCTAGTGTATCCAGAGCCTGCTGCCCGTCTTCTTTCTGAATCACTTCAAAGCCTTGCTTTTCAAGTAACATTGCCGTGAATTTACGCAAAGATTCATTATCATCCACGACCATAATTGTGCGCTTATTTGAATTATCTAACGTCACCGAGGCCGTTGGTGTCGATACATAGCTTGAATCATATAAGAGACGCTCAATAGTTGGTTTAGTATTCAATAACCAGGCTTGCGTTTCGATCCAAATAGGTTCATATGCAGCCTTACGTGCTCTCTGAGTCGGATGATGCTCAAAAAGATAAACTATGCGTGCTTCAGTGAAAGACAAGAGAGATTCTAATCTATCCAATTGGTTTGCTCTTGGATCTAAGCTCTCAAGATCGACAAAAATCAGATCGAATTCGAACTCGTACTCTTTCTTTTTGAGTACTTGGTTGGCATCTAAAATCGTCGAGTCAAAGCCCATAAAACGGCTAATATCTGTTACTTTAGACACCAAGATATCTTGGCTAGTCACCGTTAGAATGGTTTTGAGTTTAGTCAGATCGTTTTTGATTTCAGTAACGGTATCAGATGTCGTTAGTGGGAAAGTTAACGTAAATTGAGACCACTCCCCTAACTGAGATTGACACTCAATGTTCCCCCCAAATGAACGCATGACTTTTTTACAAAACGGTAGACCCAAACCATAACTTCCTGATTTGCCAGTGGTGTAAAAGTCTTGAAAGATATTGCGTAGAACATCAGGAGCAATGCCAGCACCATTATCGGTTACAACAATTTGATTAAAGCGTTCTGAACTTATCATGGATACATGTATGTGAAAATCTTCAGATTTACGGTGATGGAAGGCATTCTTGAAGAGGTTATACATAACGTATTTAAGTAATGTATCACTACCTAGAAACTCAAACTCACTTCTCGCATCCAGCGATATGGCAAATCGATCAGTGGCACGTTTATAACTGAAGCTTTCAATTGCCTGTTCAACGACCGAGTGAACTGAATATTTTTTGAAGCTAGAACGAGAAACTCGATTTTCATCAATCGAAGTCAGCAATAAATCGATGGTTTCATTACCCGATTGGATAATGTTCATTGCATCCTGACTCACTTCACGTAATAAGGTGACATCCTCTACACTCATGACGTACTGCTCTTTTCCTGCCTCTTTCATGTTGGGCAAGATCGACTGGATAACATCTATTGAAGTGCAAAGCCCACTCAACGGGTTACGCATTTCATGTGCGATCCCTGCCCCGAATGATTTTGCCAGCGAGACTTTCGCTTCATGTTCAACTTGGTTACGAAAATAGAACAAATTACCGAAGACATAAATAAACAGAAAGATTGGCACATGAGTCCAATCCATGGTCAAGTCAAGATGGAACCCTTTTGCAACCCAAGCGAAGAATGTTGCTAAACCTATCCCAGCAAAGGTTTGAGCAAACATGACCCTAGTAACATGAACCAGTAAAATGTGTAAGAAAATTGCAGACATAAACGACATAACCCATACATTGGACCAGTCATTCATCAGTAACATATAAAAAAAGAAAAACGGTAAGCACAGCGTTATCGTCACTTGGTAGTAAATAGGAACATAATCTCTCCAAGTCGATGATAAGCGGTTTCTAAAAATGATGCCGAAAAACAATAACGAGCAAAACAATCTAAGAGGTAAATTTTCATAAGCCTGTGGAAAGGCAAACTCCCAGACAAAGTAGTACAGCGGAAAGCCAAGAAACCCCATCCAGCCAACGAGAGTTAGGTTTGGTTCTGCATATTGATAAACCTTACGTATCGAGTCCATATAATCTGTTTTGCTTACTCCGCCTGACGCACAATAGTGTGATTTTGATTCACTTTTATCGTTTTATTATTAACTAATTATATATTAATCATCATTTATAAGCAGCGCGAAATGACGTAAACAGCTCGCAATACTTATCTTTAGTTTCAATCTTTTAAGACAGCTACACTTGATTTACAACCAAATAAACAAAGTTGCATATAGTTTAGTGCAATTTTGCGATAATCGCTCTGTATCCAATTGGATGTTAATCTCATTTTGTGTAAGAAACTTAAGTCGCGCCTTTGGCACGACTTTCCAACGATTCAAAAACAGCACTCACCGCATATAGCGTGGTGAAGAACAATTGGCTTGGGGTGTGTTATGAATTCTGTCCAGATAAAAAATGTCATTTTTGATGTAGGTAATGTGTTGGTACGCTGGTCTCCAGTAGAAATCGTTCGCTTAACATTTGGTGGTTCCGTAGAATCAGAGAAAATGGCTCAGATGCTATTTTCATCACAAATCTGGAAAGATTTAAATAAAGGGACGATCTCCGAAAGGGAAGCAAAACAGCGTTATCAACGTGAACACCAAGTAACGACGGAAGAAATGGACCGCTTCTTTTATTATGTAAAACACACTCAAATATTACTTTACGGCAGTATAGAGCTGTTAAAACGAGTAAAAAGAGCCGGATATGGCGTATATGCGCTCACAGACAACATCAACGAAATTGTGGAACATCTTCGTACTACCTATGAGTTTTGGCCACTGTTTGATGGAGCAATCATCTCTTCTGAAGTTCAATTACTAAAACCACAAGCGGAGATCTACCAAACTCTACTTTCAAAGTATCAGCTTAACCCCGAAGAGACAGTATTTCTTGATGACATGCCTTACAATGTTGAAGGTGCCCGAGCAGTTGGCATGGCTGCTATTCAGTTTGAAAATGCTCAGCAATGTGAGCTCGAACTAAAAGCCATGGGGGTTAACTTCTAGAAAGCTTTCATTAAAACATAACGTTAGGGTGCATAAACAAAAAAGAGCAGTGTTGAGACTGCTCTTATCTAATGTTTTAGAACGCTAGGTTAGGAGTAAATCACGTTTTCCTCAATCCCACTAACTAATGACTGGGCGTTCTTCCAACGGAATACTTTTTCTAACACCTCTTTGCCATCAGGTGCGCGCCAAGTTCGCTCTTGATCCTCTTGACCACCAATGTGGCGATAGAATTCAATCGCAGAAATGTTTTGCGACACAACTTCTAAATAAAGACCTGTGTCTTTAAAGTACTGCTGTTGCCATTCTGCGACAGCAAGTAATAGCTGCTTACCAATCCCACGACCACGGTAACTGTCATCAACATGCAATGCGTCAATAAAGGTTCCACGCTCGAAATCATGGTTGCCGAACACACAAACAAAGCCAAGTAGCAAACCTCCCTCCTCCGCCAAGACAATGTGCTGATTGAATGGTGGGTTGGTCAAACGGGTTTGCCAAATCAGTAGTTTGTCGTCAATCGCTTCTTTCTCAAGATAGTTATCACTAAGAATGCCACGGTAATGACGCTTCCAGCTATCCGCATGAAGATGCGCAATGCGCTCGTAGTCCTTATATTCCGCTAATCGTAAATCCATTACGTATTCCTATTTTCTTACATTTTTGCTTCTTTATAGAGTCTCGGTATATTCCACCTTTATAACACTTGTTTCTTGGCAGATTTTATACACCTTAAGCCAGAGCTCATTTTTTAATACTACTCATTATTCAATTAAAAGCAAAATATCCCATCAAGTTCCTTAATCTACACCCAAAGGAATCATCACATTTGTCTAACTTTAATTTGACTTACATGTGTACGCTGATATTCTGGCGAACAGTTGTTAGCTCAAAGTTAGGGATACACCTGTGACTCAAAACAAACCACCTGTTATCTGGTTGAATACATTAATATTTTCTGCCAGTTTTGTTCTAACTTTTATTGTAATGCCTTGGTATGCATATCATTTTGGACTGGGTTGGGAACATCTAATTTGGGGAGTGATTGCATTTAGTTTTACTAACCTTTCTATTACAGCAGGCTATCATCGTCTCTGGAGCCACAAAACATACGAAGCTCATCCTATTTTGCGCGCCATTTTTGCGATTGGAGGAGCATTTTCTTTGCAAAATAGTGCATTACATTGGTCTTCTGATCATCGTGTGCATCACAAACATGTCGACAATAACGATAAAGATCCGTACTCAGCCAAGCGGGGTTTTTGGTATTCTCACATTGGGTGGATGTTACGTGATTACAATAAATCAAAGGAAAACGAATATACAAACTGCCGTGACCTAAAGCGCGACAAAATCGTCATGTGGCAGCATAAGTATTATGTTCCACTTGCCCTACTGACTAATATTGGTTTCCCAGTCATGCTCGGACTGATCTACGGTGATATCTGGGGGATGTTATTGGTCGTTGGTGCGGCTCGACTCTTTATGAGTCACCATACGACTTTTTTCATTAACTCCCTCGCACATATTTGGGGTAAGCAAACTTTCACAGACAAAAACACTGCTCGCGATAATGGTGTACTCGCCTTTTTCACATTTGGAGAGGGTTACCATAATTTCCATCATATTTTCGAGAATGACTATCGCAATGGCGTGTATTGGTGGCATTACGACCCAACGAAGTGGTTGATAAAGTCATGTTCTTGGCTAGGACTCACATCTAAGTTGCGCACAACGCCTACATTTAGAATTGAAAAAGCCCGTGCGAGTCAACTTTTGAAGAAAGCAAGAGAAAAGCTAGAATCGAAACCGAACACGCAAACAATCCTCGATCAGCTACAGCACGAGTTTGATACTTTAGTTCATCACATGCAGGAATACTACGAGATGCGCAAAGAAGTACTCGGTGCCAAAACTGCCAGTGTGGTAAAAAAATACGAATGTTCTGTAACGAAAATGAAGTACCAGCAAATTAAAGCAGAGTTCGAACGGCAGCAGCGTAGTTGGAACCTTATGGTTCGTCGATACGCATAGTTTATCCTCATTCTTACGATTACTTAGCTTCGCTTCGGCGAAGCTTTTTTGTTGTGAAGAGTGTTTTCCAATAATTGCTTACTGAGTAAAGTCTTTTTCCTATTGTGAATCAATTCACTCTTTATTCATTCACTTTCCTAGTCATATTTTCCTTCCTATAAATAGCTTCAAACCAGCACATAACACTTAGAAAACCAAATTCCAACAATACAATCTAACGAAATTATTTATTAAATTATTATTTGTCTCAGATCATGCAAGCCCCATATTTGTCTCGTGCCACAGCTAAGAATTCTGTAAATTCCTTGTCATAAACTGAAACAGTTTCTTTCTTTTTCACATAACATTCGGAGATCCCTATGTTAGAGCTCTTAATTGGCTTAGTGGTTACCATTGCGGTGGGTTACTTTATTGTCAAAGGCTATAAAGCTGCGGGCGTGTTACTGACCGCTGGTATTGCTTTACTTCTTATGACTGGCGTTTTGGGGCACGACGTGCTGCCGTCAAAAATCACCTCAACTGGTAACATGGTGACAGATGCGCTTGAATACGTGAAATACATGCTTCAATACCGCGGTGGCGGTCTTGGTATGCAAATCATGCTGCTTTGTGGTTTTGCGTCATACATGACTCATATCGGCGCGAACAACGTGGTAGTGAAACAGTTCTCTAAACCGCTTTCTGTCATCAAGTCTCCTTACGTCCTTTTGGTAGCGGCTTACATTGTGGCGTGTTTAATGTCTCTTGCGGTAAGTTCTGCAACAGGCCTTGGCGTACTATTAATGGCGACATTATTCCCAATGATGGTCGCGATGGGCATTTCTCGTCCAGCAGCCGTTGCAGTGTGTGCCTCTCCAGCGGCAATCATCCTTTCTCCTACTTCTGGTGATGTTGTTATCGCAGCAGAAAAGTCTGGTTTAGAGCTTGATGTGTTTGCGGTACAAACTGTGTTGCCTGTTTCTATTTGCGCAATCATCGTCATGGCAGCGGCAGCGTTCTTCTGGAACAAATACTTAGATAAGAAAGAAAATACACCAATGGAAAAAATTGATGTATCAGAGATCAAAGCTGACGCACCAGCGTTTTATGCAGCTCTTCCTTTTCTACCTATCATCGGCGTTTTCCTATTCAACGGTCGTACCATTCCAGGACTTAGTCTAGACATCTACACTATTGTGGTTGGTTCGATTTTCCTTGGAGCTCTGATCCATTATGTTGTAAATAAGTTCGATGGTAAGAAATCACTAGAAGATTTAGATTCTTGTTACGCAGGCATGGCTGACGCGTTCAAAGGCGTTGTGATGCTTTTGGTTGCCGCTGGGGTTTTTGCACAAGGTCTGATGTCTATCGGAGCTATCGATAACCTACTTCATCTAGCAGATAATGCTGGTGCAGGCGGCGTTGCTTTAATGCTTATTCTAACTGCATTGACAGTTGCAGCAGCAATTGCAACGGGTTCGGGTAACGCGCCTTTCTATGCGTTCGTGGAGTTAGCACCATCTTTGGCTGCGAAAATGGGATTAAACCCTGCTTTCCTAATTATCCCGATGCTTCAAGCATCAAACCTAGGCCGTACTATCTCACCAGTATCTGGCGTAATCGTTGCGACATCAGGTATGGCAAACATCAGCCCGTTTGAGGTTGTAAAACGCACATCCGTTCCAGTTCTAGCAGGCCTTATCACGGTGATTATTGGTACTATGGTGCTTGTTCCAATGAGTGCCTAACGGTATTGCCACGATCAAACTAAAAGCAATATCCGAACAAAATTACGTTTAATTAAAAACGCCAGCAAATGTGCTGGCGTTTTTTTTATTCTAATGTGTTGATTTACGCTGACTTAAATCGGTCAGGAATCTTAGTGATGCTCTCTCTGTAGCTAAACCATAAGTAGGTAACGGCAAGCGAAAAGAATAAATATGAAAGTGCGAATACGATTGGAGACGTGATTAATTCCGCGGACATTCCCCACATCACACCGACTACGGTTATCGTCAACTTAGAAAGCATACCGCAAATGAGTAGGAATAAAGCAAGCTGTGGAAAGCGCGAGCTGCGAAATGCGAAGAAATAACAGCTACCTACCGCTAAAGAAGCAATAGATAAGCCCAACATAAATGAATGGATGTGGTCTGCTGATGCGATACCAGCGGATACCGAAGCCATGAGTAATAGGAACAGTTTCATAAGTCACCTCACAACAAATCTAAAAAGCATCCCTTCATAAATGAAAACTCATTTTTCACTATATTCTGCGCCTAAAATCAGCAATTACAAGTTACTTTTTTGCTCACTTAATGAACATAAAAGCTAATCAGCTTCAATTATTACAAAAGGTTAACAATTAAAAATTAAGAAACCCTTTGCATCTGATACTTACGACAGTTAGATGATAAATTCGCCATTTTTGTTACAGATGGTTAACATGGAAACATTTTGAAATTTTTTATTTGAAATGTGAACTGTGCACTCAACAGCGTAAAACCTCTCTGTCTTGACTCATCATTCGTTATTAGCGAACAAAAAATATCACTTTTTTACAACGTTCTTACTACATACAAAACCATGAATTCACATCCACTTTTAATGTTGCAAATTATTTTATCAGTAACCGTAAAAAGAGATTCCAATCACATATTTATTGGTTATAATCCGCGCTCATTGCGTTAAACGTTGAAAAACGCAAACTAATTTTGAGAAAAAACATCTTTAAACCAACCTTCTTTGCGGCATTGCCAATAAGAGGAAAAACTGAGAATAAAAATGAGCAAGATTGATAAAGCTATGCGCATCCTGTTAGCAGGGTTCTGTATCAACCTTTGTCTTGGCATCCTGTATGCTTGGAGTGTATTCAACAAGGCACTGGTAACTGAATCAGGCTGGAGTGCTGCAGAAGCTTCTGCACCTTACGCAACTGCAACCATCACTTTCTCTATCTGTCTTCTTATTGCAGGTATTCTTCAAGACCGCATGGGCCCTCGAATGATCCTTATCCTAGGTACTGTTCTTACAGGTCTGGGCATGATCGCGTCTGGCTTTGTTGACACTCCACTCATGCTGAACATTACCTTCGGTGTGATCACAGGTGCAGGTATCGGCTTTGGTTACGCATGCCTATCACCTTCTGCGATGAAGTGGTTCCACGCTTCGAAGAAAGGTATGGTTAACGGCATTATTGCGGCAGGTTTTGGTCTAGCGGCTATTTACCTTGCGCCAGTAACTTCTGCGCTAATAGACAGCATGGGCATTCAAACTAGCTTTATGGTTCTTGGTGTTGGTATCCTAGCGATTGCGGTTCCTCTTGCAGCAACCATCAACAACCCACCAGCAGACTACACACCTGCGGAGCCTAAAGTAAAAGAAGGCCAAGCACCTAAAGCGGTGAAAAAGTCAGATGACTTAACTTGGAAAGCAATGTTGAAAACGCCACAGTTCTACTCTCTATGGATCATGTACGCGTTTGCAGCTTCTGTTGGTCTAATGATCATTGGTAACATCACGACAATCGCAAGCGTTCAAGCAAACTTGCCAAACGCGGTTTACCTAGCGTCTATTCTTGCTGTATTTAACTCTGGCGGTCGTGTTGCCGCGGGTATGCTTGCAGATAAAATCGGCGGTGTTCGTACGCTTCTACTCGCGTTCGTTCTACAAGGCGTAAACATGGTGCTGTTCGCGACGTTCGACTCTGAGTTTACACTGATCATCGGTACAGCAATCGCAGCGGTAGGTTACGGCACACTTCTAGCGGTATTCCCTACTCTAACGGCTGAGTTCTACGGTCTGAAAAACTACGGCACTAACTACGGCGTGCTTTACACAGCATGGGGTATCGGTGGTGCAATCGGCGCAGCGGTTGTTGGTTTCTCGATGACAAATGGCGACGGCTACACCTTGGCTTACACAATTTCTTCAGCAATGATGGCAGTATGTATCGTACTAGCGTTCATCACTAAGCCATTGTCTGAAGCGAAAGTAGCACAGCTAAAAAACGCATAATTGCGAATTGATTTGATAGCGAAAAGGCTTAACCTATGGGTTAAGCCTTTTTTGTTATCGGTCGTTTATGGAAAGCCCTATCGAACTTGCACCAGACTACTATCTAGAGAACTTCTTCAAGCTGACTCATCACGCAATAACTTGGTACAGCGATTTACTGACCAAGGAAGAACACGCATGGCTTTGCTCGTTTGATTCTTTGAGCAAACACGCCCAGTGCCTTTTGGTGCGTTTATACAGCCGAAAGGGATGTTGGTTTCGAAGTGATAAGCTGAGTTATCAAGAAATACCTTCTATCAATGAAGCACTGGCAGAATTGAGTCAGCATGAGTTTGTAGCCCTTTCCCCACCCCTTTCTCATCAAGAGTTAGCGGCTAATTTACTGACCAAACCAGAAATCTCCGCGCTTTATCCCGAACTGCCGAAATCACTCAAGAAAGACGCCCTTGTCGAACATTTGAGTAATACGGAATTTGATCGTATAGAGCGGCTTGAGTTTACGATCGTCAAACTCAATTCTGCTCATATGATCGACGTGTTACTCACTCTGTTTTTTGCCAACACCCATCAAGACTTAAGTCAGTTTGTGCTTGATGACTTAGGTTTGCATCAGTTCGAGCAATATCAATTGAGTAAAGTGCGCCGTTTCTTTGATTCACGTGAGCAAATAGACCGCTTAATTGAACTGAGCCAGTTGGCCAACCTGTACTGGCAATTTGACCGAAAAGACAAAGCCAATCTCGACTTATTAATTGAGGCAATGCCTCAGCCCGTTAAACACCGTTACGTAGATCGTAAACGCGAGCACATGTTGAATGACATAGCACGTGATTACGAACGGCTTAATGATCTAGAGACCGCCCTATCTCTATTTGGCCAAACTCAACTCACACCGAGCCGAGAACGACGCGCACGTATCTATGACAAATTAAACCATGATGATTTATTTGGTGACATTGTCACAGATATGCTTAACTCACCGATCGATGTGTCTGAGCTCGAAGTTGCACAAAAACTTGAGCAACGGTTAAAACGAAAACAAGGCGAGAAAGTGCCAAGAGTGACGAAGCCAACCTGTACGGAATACCGCCTTGAACTGGATTTATCTCAACAGAGAGTCGAACTCGCCAGCAAAGCGTATTTTGAGTCCTTAGGCTGGACTGTATTTTACGCCGAAAATGCACTGCTTAATGCATTACTTGGTCTCACTTTTTGGGATGCGATTTTCGCTCCCATCGAAGGCGCATTCATCAATGCCTATCAACACCGTCCTTTAGATTTGTACCATTCTGATTTTGTTACCAAACGCCAAGCTTTGATAGATGCGACGTTTGATGAGTTGGAAACGGGCAATACTCATACGTTGTTAACTAGGTACGATGAGAAGTTTGGTATCAGCAATCCATTTGTGCATTGGAGCTTAATAAGTAAAGAGCTACTCGAAACGGCACTCGATACAATCCCAACTAGCATGTTGGTGGCGCTATTTAAAATACAATTGAGTGACCTAAAGCTTTACCGCAATGGGATGCCTGATCTGATTGCTTTCAAAGGAAACGAGTTCGAATGGATTGAAGTAAAAGGCCCAGGAGATAAACTCCAAGACAACCAATGGCGTTGGATTAAAGAGTTTACTCGCCTTAATGTGCCATTTGCGGTGTGTTACGTCGCCGCAAGTTAACTCTCTTTATATAAAGAGCTTGGCGCATATTCATTAAAACAATTTCTTTTTTACCGCACCTTGCTCTTTTTCTGAAATATTTTTGTTTCTTCACGATCACTTCACGCTTCATCACACACAATGCGCTTCTACTCATTAAGTTGATTTGAAGAGGCAAAATAAAATGAACAAAACCATTCTTGCGTTACTCGTTACCTGCTCAGTTTCGGTATCTGCGGCTCCTTATGTAGGTCTGGAATATGGACTAGGCACCACTGACCATGACTTGGAACCTCACTTTTCATCTGAAAATGTAACGCTTAATCCAGAACTTGAGGGTGGTATCTTCTCAGGTTTTATCGGTTACTCGTTTAATGACAATTGGGCAATTGAGCTAGGTTACAGCCAGTTTGACCTTGATGACGGCCGTTCTAAGAACCTTGGTATCAAGACAATTGATGGCAAAGATTACCATCATGAAATGGATTGGGATGCCTCTATCACAGCCAAACAAGTCTCGCTAGCACCAGTGTTTAGCTATGCATTAAGTGATAAATGGACAACAAAATTCAAAGCGGGTTTAACTTACACACAATACGACGCCAAGGTTGCTCAACATCAAGAATATGAGCTTGTCGCGAATGACGATGTGGAAATAAGCAACACGCTTTTCCATAGCTCGGAGAAAAGCAACGAGTTAGGCGCAATGTTCTCTGTGGGCGCGGAATACCAAGTGTTGCCAAAGCTCACCATTGGCGCAAACGCTAAATACCAACTAGACAGCTACGCAAACACTGCATCCTTTAACGTAGGCACAACTTATTACTTCTAATATAAGGAGATGATAATGAAAAGAGTATTGTTAACATCCATGCTTGCCCTACTTTCAAGCTCGGCTTTCGCCGCGTTTAATGGTCCAGAAGTCAGTGCAATCAATACGGTGAAAGAGGCGCGCAACGCAACCGACGACAGCGCTGTAGTGCTAACCGGGCATATTGTTCAATCATTTGGTAACGAGACTTACTTGTTCAAAGACAACACTGGTGAGATCGAAGTAGAGATCGACAACGAAGATTGGATGGGTCAAGAAGTGACACCAAAAGATACCGTAATGATTCGAGGAGAGGTTGACTCAGATTGGACAACTACGCAGATAGACGTTGAGACCATTCAAAAACGTTAAGAGGTTGACTGATACCTCAACACAAGCAACACAGCCACATTTTAGTGGCTGTGTTAAGCAATAATCATGGAAAACGCTCGTTTAGCTAGTCAAGCAAGGGCAATCTTGCGGTACGACTAATCGTATACTCTTAGGCTGAACATCAAATCTAATGGTTCTCGAATGATAAGGTTCTCCATCTAAATTAAGAGGCAATGGATTCGGGAAGTCTATCTCCAACCAGCTTGCTCTTGTGTACTTCACAAACTCTCCTTTCTCACTCGGGTTATTGATCTCGTCGATTACTTTAGGCAGCTCATGAGGTAAAAATGGGCGCACCAATGTTAGATCCATCAGCCCATCATTAATCATCGCTTTTGGAGCTAACTCTTGCCCACCTCCAGCAAGGCGCCCATTACAAAACGCACCGAGCAACATTTCTCCCTGATACGCACCACCTTCAATCGTTATTGTTCCGTCATATGGTTTAAAGCCAAGTGCTTTTACAACACCAGTTAGCGTGTAAGCTCCGCCGCCAAGAAAGTTTTTGAGTTCAACAGGCGTTTCTGCTGTAACTTCTGCGCCAAACCCTGCTGTTGCCACGTTAATAAAGCAGCGATCGTTCGCTTTGACGCAATCGACCAAAGCGGACTGCCCCTCAACAGCAAGAGATAAAGACGCCTTAATGGAATTAGGTACTTGAATAGCGGTAGCAAAGTCATTGGCGGTACCAAGTGGAATAATTGCTAACTCAGGACGTTTTTCTTTGTCAATTTGAATAATCGCAGAAGCCGCCTCATTGACGGTCCCATCGCCACCAGCGACAACAATACGTTCAATGCCTTCATCAACCGCTTCTTTTACTAGCCGCGGCATGTCTTGAGATTCCCACGTCACACGCACCTGTACGTCGATGCCTTTGTCTCTCATTTTCATGATTGCATCTCTTAACTCTGGATTCCCAGCTTTTTTTCCGTTAAGGATGGCACGTATTGTCTTTTTCATTGCACTTCCTATTGGTTGATGACTTTTCCTGCTTGCTTAATCTGTGAACGCAACCACTGATGGGCGCTGTCGTTTGTGCGACTAGGATGCCAGATTGTGCAAAGCTCATACATTTGTTCATCAAATGGCATTGATAAAGATTTAACATGATAGGTGTTATTGAACAAGTTGATCATCGACTCTGGCATTAAACCAATGTATTCACTACCACAAATAATTGGGAGCATTTCTAGTACGCCTGAGGCTCGATACTTAATCTTTCTCTTATCCAAGTCGACAATGTCATCGGCGTTTAACAAGCTCTTACGACTCTGCCACTGCGAAACCACTACGTGTTCTTCTTCAAAAAATTGTTCAGCCGTAATCTCGTCATTCAGGCGTGGATGCGCTTCGCTACATACCACCACCAAACGCTCCGTAAGTACAGTTTCCAGTTTTAACACCGTTCTTGCTCTTGGTGTGATATCAATGATCAAATCGTATCGTTGTAACCGCAGATCACTTTCAAAATCTTCCGTAAAAAGCGGATGTACTTCTAATGCAACATTTGGCGCCGACACACGGATTTGTTTCATGACTTGAGGTAGCAACTCAAAGCTTGCAACGGACACACAGGCAATAGAAAACACTCTATTCGACACTTTAGGGTCAAACTCACTAGAGGCCGATAATGTCGAAGTGAAATTTTGTACTGAAGCTAGAAGAGCAGGATAAATATCCATCGCAAACGAGGTAGGCTCGACACCTTTAACGCAACGATGAAACAATGGGTCATCGTAGATATCACGTAGCCTTGCTAGCGCTTTACTCACCGCAGGCTGGGTGATGTTTAAACGCGCCGCCGCCCGAGACAAGTTACGCTCTTCATAGATGGCAGTGAAAATGGGAATAAGATTAAGGTCGGTCGGTTTCATGCTATTAAATTTTTCAAAAGTCACTTTCTCTATTTTAATCTAACAGCATGATCCTTCACGTAGCCAAGTGCAATAAATGGGCGGTATCGCTTGTTTTAATGAGTTTTAACTCAATTTTGACGCACTTCATTCACCACATAAACTGGCACCATAGTGCAACGTAAAGCTTGACTTAGGCTTTGCCTAGGTAAGGGGTAAGAAACTCGCTGACTTCCTCGCCGCACAAACCCGTTTCTACCTCTATACCTGCTTGTTTTAGAATCTCGATACCTCGACCACTGTTGCGCGGGTCGGGGTCCAATATGGCTACGACGACTTTGCTTATGCCGGATTTGACTAATGTCACCGCGCAAGCTGGCGTGCGACCAACAAACGAACACGGTTCCAGCGTAACGTATGCCGTCACCGATTCTAACGAGCCTTGATACGCATTCAGCGCTTCCACTTCCGCGTGATTGCCACCAATCGCTTGAGTATGACCTTCAGAAACGATTTGATTGTCTTTCACTAACACGCAGCCAACCGGCGGGTTGGGTTGACATTCAGGAAGCGCATTTTTGGACACTTCCAATGCGCGGCGCATAAACTCTTGGCTCATTTGAACTCTATTCTCTAATAAAAACGAGGCGCTATATTAGCGCCCCGTTTTATTCATTGCCATCTCTTCCAATGACTTTGTCCAGTTCTGGTAACGCTCGCGGAATACGGAATTTAAAGCGTTTTTGTTTGGTCTGGACTTTGCGCCACATCGACTTCAGTAAATGAGCGCTATTTTCACCATTTTGCATTCGCGACGCACTTTTTTGCCACGATTCACTCGTATCGGCTTTGGTCATTTCTAGCTCGGCCGTATTTAAACGCAATTGTTTGTACAATATGGTCCTTGCTTCAGACCAACGTTTAGCCTTTAACAAACGGTGGAACGTCAGCCATGCTGGTGTCGGTCTGTTGCGGTAGTAACGTTTAATGGCTACCAATGAAATAATCACAAAACCCAGAAATACAAGCGTGGATACAATCCATGCAAAGTACGTTTTGATGAAGGATTTCAACGTGTGCTTCGCAGCAAATGTTTTGCCCTCTAACACCACCGTTTCCACTTGTTGAGTCTTACTGTTCCACCAACGGAACTCATAATCTGGCAGGGTTAATTCACCACCTTGTTGAATCACGTACACACTCTCTTCTGTGCGTGTTGACTGGTAGTCACCACGTGTTTGCGTATCTGTAAGACGGTGCGGTTGAGGATACGCTTGGTAACGGGTTGTTGATTCTCCTTTCAACAAGTCTGGTAGCAACACAGATAGCGAATCATGAGCCAAAATGGTGATTTTACGCGTGATTGCATCCCCAACTTTGAGTGACTCAGTGGAGGTTTCCCACTCTTGTTTTACGTCTACGTGCGTTGCAGAAAACCAAGGCGTATCACCGCTCAACAATCCCGATGGCAAGACAGTTTTGAACTTAATCGGCTGCGTATAAAGTGTGCCTGACACCTTCTCGCCATCCGGCGCCGACACCTGAACGCCCACAGCGACAGGTGGAATCACAAAATCACCAGATGCTTGTGGATACAAAGTCACTTCCCAGCGTTGACGCGACCAAGTTTGTCCCTCTTTTTGCTCAGTAAAGTTGGTTGCTAGTTGATTACGCTGTTTGGCGATAACATTGGGTATTTCAATATTGCCAATTCTCGTACCACCCGTAAACCAACGCGGCGTTGCCACTTCGATGGTTAAAATAACTTGCTCATTGACGCTAAAACTTGGTGTTTTACGCTTCTCCCCAGCCGTTGGTTGTTTACCAACCCACGCTAGTAACTCTACACCATGCTCTCGTTGAACGTCACGAATATCTTGAGCCAACACACTACTGCTCAGGAGGAAACCGAAACAGATAACTAACCACAAGGGTAAAGCAAAGGGCGTAAAACGGTGGCTTTTCATCATTGCACCGCCTCCTCTGTATTTTCGTTCGCAGTAGAAGTTGATTCTCCGGTTTCTATTGAACGCAATTGAATCTGAAACTTCGCATTTAAGAAGTATTTAGGATCCGCTTCGACTCGCTTTAACCATTTGTCGGCTAATTCTTGGCTACCTAAGATGTCGTCTGCACTTAACGTCTCTTTAATCATCAACTCCGCTGACGTTTTTTCATCCGCCCCTTCTGCGGTTTGAGGGTTATCGCCTAGCTCGGTTGATGCTTCTTGCTCCGTTCCTGCCTGACTCTCACTCATCCGGTTGATGTCCTCTACAATACCACCAATCACTTTCAAGTTATGCTCAACATCCGGTCTTAGCCTCTCGCTTAATGTTGGCTTGTTGGCTAGGGATTTTAACAAGTCACGTGCAGCCAAATATTCACGCTGACGCGCCAATGCACTCGCCGCATTATAAAGACCGTAATCTCGAACCTCTTCGGACGGGTCGTTTTGCATTTCCAAAAACGCACTGTGGGCGAGTTCAAACTCGCTAGCGTAGTAGTACGCCGTCCCTTTGCGTAATGGATCGACAAAGTGTTTCGCGGCTTCTAAATACGCTTGTTGGTTGAACAAACGCTGTCCTTGTTGATCTGGCGTTAGCCACAAATCCCACCACCATTGCGTCACCTTGTCGAAAGCCGTCACTTTTTGCACAACTTGTGGCTGCTCGGCTTTAACTGAAATGTTCTCGGCCAATGCACTTGTTGGCATCAATAACGTGCCGCTCACCATTACAATCACGCACCACTGCACTAACCACCCTTTTCTAAACCACAGCATCATGATCAGCGCGATTGGGAACAGAAGTTGATACCCCATGTCTTTCCAAGGCATTGAAGATTCGCCATTAAGCTGCATATTGCGCTCAACGTATCGATTCAGTTGCTCGATATCACTATTATCGACGGTCACTTCCACCAATCGACCGTTAGTCTGACTAGCCAGTTTTTGTAGAGAATCCAAATCCATTGGGTTGTTACTCACAATGTCAGCATTCCCTGCCGCAAGAATTAACAGTTGATAAGGTTTGCCCGAGAAATACGCTTGGTATTGCTCAATCGTGGCTGGATTAACGCCATCACTCACCAACAGAACAGTGGAGCCTGGTTGACCTTGCAATTGTTGGTCAATTAACGGCAATGCTTTTTCGGCAAGCTTACCTTGCACGGGCATAATTTCTGGCGTAATGGCCGCCAAAAACGGGTCAAATACTTTGCTGTCTTGAGTTATAGGCATCGCGACATGAGCACTGCCCGCGAACACGACTAAACCCGTTTTTCCGCCTTTTCGCGCGGCTAGCAAATCGCGTATTTTCTGTTTGGAACGCTCAAGGCGGCTTGGTGGGAGATCTTTTTGCAGCATCGAGTCACTGTTATCAAGCACCACAAGCATAGAGGCTTTATCTTCGCCAAAGGGGGAAGATTCACGTTGCCACGTTGGGCCTGCACAAATCACAATGGCGATGAACACAATCAGCATCAAGAGCTTAAGCGGCAGTTGCTTACGCCAGCCTCGCTCACCTATCGTCAAAGCATTGCGTAAATGTTCGGGCAGAATATCCTTCCAGCTTGGCTTGCTTTCTTCTCGCCAGCGTAACCACACCAAGAAAAACATGGGGACCAAAGCCAGTAACCACTGTGGTCGAATAAAATGAAACTGCGTAAAGAATTGCGTCCAACTAAGAGAATCAAACATCGCTCTCTCCTAATGATGATCGTGTAACAGCCCTTCTTTTGAGTGTTGCGACGCTGAACGCGAGCAAATGCATGATGACCACTAACGCCATCAAGTAATGATGAAGGCTTTGTTTTGGGCGGTATGTAGTGCTTTCGTAAAGTTGAGGTTCCAGTTTGCCAATTTCGTCGTAGGCAGCCGATAGTTCATCACGGTTGAGTGCTTCAAACGCTTCACCGCCGGATTCTTTCGCAATGCGATGAATCGTGTCCATATCCAACGCGGTTTCACCTATCGTTTCCGGATCGCCCATCGCAATGACGTGTACTCTCACGCCTTTGGCTTTCGCAACTTTCGCCGCATCAATCGGTTCAACAAAACTGCCCGTGTCGTTACCATCGGTTAATACAATCGCGACTTTTTCACGGTTTTGGTCTTGTTCTAAAGCACTACGCGACTTATCGCTTTGCTCAAAAACTTTAATCGCTAAGCCAATCGCATCACCAAGATGGGTACTCTGCCCTGCCATTGCCACATCGGTTTGGTTAAGCAGTTCGAGCCACACTTTTTGGTCTGCGGTAAATGGCGTTTGCACGAAAGCAGCATCACCAAAAAGCACCAAGCCTAATCGGTCACCTTTACGAGACTGAACAAACTCCGACAGCACTTCTTTTGCCGCATCAAGACGAGAAATTTTTTCGCCTGTACGTGAGGTGAAATCTGGCTCGGCCATGGAGCCCGAAAGATCCACCACCACCATCACATCGCGGCCTAAACTCTCGCGAACTTGAGGCTCGCCTAACACGGTGGGTTTTGCCATCGCACACACCACCAAAAGCCATGAAAGAATTAACGTTGCTCGTTGCCACCAACTCGGGGTCAACTGGCTTGCACCTTCTGATGGCGTCTCGCCAATCGCTTCCACCAGCTGACTAAAAAACGGCACTTTGATCGCCATTTGCTTAGTGCGATATGCAGGCACCAAGTAGTACACCACCAACGGCAAGGGCAAAACCAGAAACCACATTGGGTGAGTAAATTCAAAACCAGACAAACCAGTTATCGATGCAAGAAGATCATTCATGTTGACCTCCCTGATGTGCTTTGCGTTTCAATCGTGGTGATTTATTTGCCGCGCTTTTTTGAGCATCACAACGGTGCTCACTCACCCAGTTTTTCGCACGAGCAATAAGCGTTACTCGCTCTTCGTTGGTTAGCGTAACGCTTGGGTCAACAATACTTTGTAGCCAGCACTTTGAAAGCTCATCGTTAAAAACCATTTGCGAGTTTGCTTGAGAGTCTCTGGTTTGCGGATACAGCGCATCGAGCTTGCGCAGAAAGGCGGTATCAAACAATTTCGCGTTGCGGCTATCAATATGAATCAGCACTATTTTAAGCACAGAGAACAATACTTTTGGCATGTCTTTGTCGCTCGGGTTGATTTGCGAAATCGCCAGTAGAGCTTCTTTTCGGTAACGATTATGCCACCATTGCCGAGCCAAGCGATATGCGAAATATACCAATGCAATGAACGCAACCGCCGCTAAAATTTTCCAGCCAATAGTTTGCGGGTACCAACTCACGCTAGATGGTACGGCCACATCATGCAGCTCTCTGAGTATGTAGGTACTTGGAGGCGTAGGAAGATCACTCATTTAACGCCCTCCTACCAGTTTTTGGAATTGTTTAATGTGCTCACCTGTCGTATCGAGTTCGATGTGCGGAAGGTGTTTCATCGCCATAAGTTGAGAGAGTGATTGACGCTGTAAGCTAGTTCGAGCCTCAAGCTTTGCGCTCGCAGCTTCTACCTTTGCTTTGCTGTCTAAATTGAGTTGATACTGCCCGTCACCAACCACCCATTTCGATTTTGCCAAATCGTCTGGTAGCGCTTGTTCTAATGGGTCACTGACCATCACTGCAAGAACATCGTTGTGCTGTTGTAGCTGTTTAAGGTGATCAAGGTGGTGCTCCTCGCAGTCGCTCCAGTCGCTGATAAAAATCAAAGTGGATTGCTTGAGCTTCATGCGTTTAATAAGCTCAATCCATTGACTGAACGTTACTTTTTCGGAATTGCAGGAGTCCACATTGAGCGATTGATTGGCTTTAGCGAGACGTTTAAGTTGCGCCAGAAGATCGTTTTGCGAACGCTGTGCCTTGCTGTGAAACAACGCCTGCGGGGATGCGATGACAAAACCGACTCGGTCGCCATCTTTTAATACTCGCCACCCACACATCGCTGCGATCTCTGCCGCGACAACTGATTTCATTACTTGCGTCGAAGCAAAAAACATTGTGCTTCTCTGGTCGACACACACGATTACGTTGCGATCTTTTTCTTCTGTATAGCTGCGCACGTGCGGCTTACCTGTACGCATCGTAACTTTCCAATCAAGGTTACGAATATCGTCACCCAATTGGTAATGGCGCAGCTCTTCGAAGTTCAATCCACGACCGCGAAACAACGAATTGTGTCGGCCAGAGAGTACGCTACCCGCTTTTAGATGAGGAAGTAAACTGAATGATTCTGCTTGTGCTTGCAGACGTACTAAACGAGCATAATCGCAGTACAAACGGGGATCCATCCCCTGTGATTTTGGCGCAAGAGTTGGCTTAGCCATAATGCCTCCCACTTACCCAATTTCTACACAATCTAGCAGCTCTTGTACGACTCGTTGGTGATCGACTCCGTCTGCTAGTGCGTCGTAGGTCAAAGAAAAACGGTGGCCCAATACAGACGGAACCACGGCACGCACATCGTCAGGAGTCACATGGTCACGTCCTTGCATCCACGCATACGCACGAGCGCATTTGTCGAGTGCGATGGAAGCACGAGGACTAGAGCCAATCTCAATCCATTTTGCTAAGTTTGAATCGGCATAACGCTCTGGCTTACGAGTCGCCATCACCAACGCAACGATGTAGTTTTCCACTAGGTCCGATACCAAGATGTTTGGTAACTGACGGCGCGCTTCTAGCACCACGTCTGGCTCGATGTGTTTTGGCGTAATAATTTCGCTGCTGGTTTCCGCACCCAATTCTTCACTGCGCACCAAACGAATGATGTCACGTTCGGCGTCATCTTCTGGATAATCGACGGTAACCTTCATGATAAAGCGGTCCATTTGCGCTTCTGGCAGCGGGTACGTGCCCTCTTGCTCTACAGGGTTTTGCGTTGCAAGCACCATAAATAAGTCTGGCAATACGTGAGTTTTATCGCCTACTGTGATTGTGCCTTCGGCCATGGCTTCAAGCAGTGCCGCTTGTACTTTGGCTGGTGCACGGTTGACCTCATCAGCAAGTACAATGCTGTTAAAAATTGGCCCTGGTTGAAAGTGGAGTTGCGGCTTACCTTCCAGCTCTTGATAAACCTCAGTACCCGTCACGTCGGATGGTAAAAGATCCGGCGTAAACTGGATTCGACCAAAACTGGTGTTTAACAAGTTCGCCAACGATTTTACGGAACGTGTTTTTGCCGTTCCCGGTAAACCTTCTAGTAGAATATGCCCATTTGTTAATAACCCGATGACTAAAGCTCGAACCACGTGGCTTTGTCCAATGACGCTTTTTTCTGTTTGTTCGATGAGTTCTTTTATCGCTTGTTGTGCGTGGTTCATAGGATACCTTTTCAATGGTTTAAGCCGTCTTTTCGATAGTTAAGTATAAGAACAAATGAAATAACTTAAGGTTATATTCACTATGTTATCTTTGCGGTTCTTGAGATTGGAGAAGTTGTGCAAGACCAACCAACATCGGTAACGCATAATCAAAGAACATTTTGATTCCCGAACACAAATAGTTTAGACCACTCTCACCATTCGGCGTTTTGATCAAACGGTTTTTTGGGCACTCACCCCAACAATAAGGCAAGTAAGGGCATTGCTTACAATACGTCGGCAATGAATCGCGTTTTGCGATGCCAAAAGTATATTGTCTTGTAGAGAAGGCCATTTCATTCAGTGAGTGTTCATGAATGTTGGCGAGTTTGTATTCTGGATACACATAGTGGTCGCAACTGAACACGTCGCCATTGTGCTCAATCGCCAACCCTTTGCCACAAAACTCCGCCGTCACGCAAAGCTGAGACGGTTTCCCCATTACTTGCGCCACCGCGGTTTCAAACAGATTAACCAGCACACGGCCAAGATCGTTATTCACCCACTCTTCAAAGGTCGCCATTAAAAAGCGTCCCCAGTCTTCAGGATCGACTGACCAATCCGTTACAATCGACATTGGATGCCCCGGTTTAGCCAGATCACTGCCTTTGGTTGGGATCATCTGTTCGTTCCAAAACTGCGGCGCGGTTGTTTGGAAGTTGTTGGCTTCTACCACCGGCGCAAACTGAATATAAGTCACACCCAATTCTTGGGTTAAAAATCGATATACTTCGAGCGGGTATTTCGCATTGTGACGATTCACCGTGACCAACGCGTTGAATTTCACGCCATGCGCTTTGAGCTTATCTACCGCTTTCATCACGAGATCAAACGTTGGCTTACCGCTGCGGGTTTTGCGATATTTGTCGTGCAGCTCTCGTGGTCCATCAATCGACAAGCCAACTAGGAAGTTGTGCTCTTTTAAAAACGCACACCACTCATCGTTTAGCAAAATGCCGTTGGTCTGAAGGTCGTTTTCAATGCGAACGCCTTTCGGCTGATATTTCTTTTGCAAAGCTACGACATTGCGGAAATAGTCCAACCCAAGCAGCGTCGGCTCCCCGCCCTGCCATGAGAATACAATTTCTTCGCCATCCTGACTTTCGATATAGCTTTTCACGAACGCTTCCAGTGTTGCGTCGTCCATTTTTGGCTGCTTTTCTTGGTGCAGTAGATTTTCTTTATGCAGATAAAAGCAGTACTGACAATCGATGTTGCACTTTGCTCCGCCTGGCTTTGCCATCACATGGAATCGACGGTCATACGCGCCCAGAACAGGCGCTTTAGACGCCGTTTTAAGAGGAACAATAGGCATAGTAGTAGAATGGCGAGGGGAAATCTTACTCATACGTTTCTCACTATTACATATACCCAAATAACCTCGTGAGCGCTGTACAGCAAAAGTGAAGCTATTTGGGTATATAGCGCTCCAAAAAGCGCTATATAATCTTAATTTACTTAGAAGACTTAGGTACGAACGAACCTGCTTCCATACGAGGCGGGAATTCTTTGAATGTACCCATCACCTCTTTCACTGTATCCATTGCTGGCATCATTAAGAATGAACGCTCGTACATCCAACGAGAATAACCCATGCCTTGATCGCCTCGTTCAAATGGATCAATGCTCAAGTCAAAGATCAGTGGCACACGAAGTTTAGTGAACGGCTTACGCCATACATCCATACCCGTTTCATTCTCTTGAATCATAAAGTGGAACTTGTACTTTCCTTGGCGCAATGCCACAAGATCGCCGTCGTCGCTCCAGTAAACGAACTCATTTCGTGCGGATTTGTCTGACTTACCCGTTAAATATGGCAGTTGGTTGTAACCGTCTAGGTGAACTTTGTAGTCCATATCGCCAACTTTTTTGCCTTTTAGCAGTTCGTCTTTAACTTTGGTATCACCTGCCGCAGCAACTAGTGTCGGGAAAAAGTCCTCTAATGACATCATGCCGTTGAATGTTTTACCTGCCTCAATTTTTCCAGGCCATTTAATCAACATTGGCACACGGAAACTCCCTTCCCAGCCAGTGTTTTTCTCTGAGCGGAACGGTGTCATCCCTGCATCCGGCCACAAATCCACCATAGGGCCGTTGTCAGTGGTGTAAACAATGATTGTATTGTCATCCACACCTAACTCTTTGATCTTGTTAAGTAGCTGACCGATTTGGTCATCGTGCTGCTTAACACCATCCGCGTAGAAACCGGCACCTGTTTTACCTTGGTATTCTTCAGGAACATGTGTGAAGTTGTGCATGCGAGTGGTGTTAAACCAAGTAAAGAACGGCTTGTCCGCTTTTACTTGCTTTTCTATGAAGCTCTCTGCGGCATCAAGAAACTCACCATCAACATTTTCCATACGCTTACGCGTTAGTGGACCGGTATCTTCGATTTTGCCGTCAGCGTAAGAATGGATAACGCCACGAGGGCCAAATTTCTTCTTGAACTCCGGATCTTTAGGGTAATCCACGTTCTCTGGCTCTTCTTCTGCGTTCAAGTGGTATAGGTTGCCGAAGAATTCATCAAAACCGTGGTTGGTAGGAAGATGCTCGTCTCGGTCACCTAAATGGTTCTTACCAAATTGTCCGGTTGCGTAACCCATTTGTTTAAGCACGGTTGCAATCGTCGGATCTTTTTCCGAGATACCTTCCGGAGCGCCTGGTAAGCCCACTTTTGATAGACCTGTACGTTTTGGCATTTGACCAGTGATGAATGCAGAACGGCCTGCTGTCGAGCTTTGCTGTGCGTAGAAGTTAGTGAACTTCGCACCTTCTTTAGCAATGCTATCGATGTTTGGCGTGTTGTACGCCATCATGCCTTGGTTATAGGTACTAAGGTTCCAGTAACCAACATCATCACCAAAGATGACAAGAATGTTGGGTTTGTCCGCTGCATGTGCAACTGCAGATGCAGCGCCCAAAGCTAACGTACATGCGTTAAGTACGAGTTTTTTACTGCTCGTTTTGGTCGCATTTTTCATATTATCTCCAAGAGTTCGCTAGTGCGTAAAAAACGGTATTCGCTTTTCAATACCATTGTTGATATAAGATAAAGCACTAATTTCAGGCGATAAATGCAGTCAAAATTAGTTAACCTATAAATTAAATTTATGAGTGACGTTATGGACTTGAATTTGATCCAAACTTTTCTTGTTGTTGCGGAGTTTCAATCTTATACAAAAGCCGCGGAACAATTAGGGCTTACACAACCTGCTGTGAGCGCTGCAATAAAGCGTTTAGAGCAAGTCGTAGATAAGCAATTATTCGTTAAAAAAGGACGAGGTATCGCACTAACCTCCACCGCTTATCAATTACTGCCGCAATTCCAGCAAGCGGTTAGTATTATTGACAATGCGATATCTGATAGAAATCATTTTGAAGTGTGTTGTTCGGAAATTTTGTTGCACATTATGGACCCGATAAAGAACACTATTTTTTATGAATCACCACCCGAAAAATTCCTATTATTTGAGCTGTTAAGACAACAAAAAGTCGATCTAGTAATCGATACGGTGATCACGAAAGATGCAGCGTTTATTATTGAAGATGCCTATGAGGAAGAAGCCGTGGTTATCTGTCGTGAGAACCATCCCCGTGTACACGGCACGCTCACAAAAGAGCAATTTTATGAGGAAACTCACTGTTTATTTTCAGGAAAATGGAACAACATGTCGGGGTTCGAGCAACTAGCAAAGGAAACAATTCAAGAAAGAAAAGTCGACTTGATCACATCTTCGCTAGCGGGCATGGCGCTGTATGTCGCCCAAAGAGACAGTTTAGGGATCGTGTCTCAATCTTTTGCAAACAAGTGGAGCAAAGCGCTCAAACTTCAAATTTTGCCCTGCCCCATTTCGATACGCTCTATCCCTTACAAGTTCGTTTACCATAAGCGAGAGGTAAACAACCCAGCCCACATCGCTCTACGTGAAAAAATCAAAGCCAACTTAACGGCAGCCCACTACGAACCAATTTGTTTATAAATCTTGTCAATTGAAGCGTTAGGCGTTTTCGTCATCAAGCTTTCTACAAACCTTAATAGATAGAATTTTACAGATAAAAAAAGAGGCTCACGTTAATGAGCCTCTTTCTAGATGTGGAACTTCACTTAGCTTTTCTTACTTATTTGGGTTCTCTTTTAGTTTCTCCATCACTTGATCGAGCGAGAAGCTTGCTGCTTTTTGCCTTGGTGGGAACTCTTTAAACGTTTCAAGGAATCTGCCAACGTAAGCTTGCGCAGGAACAAGCATGTAAGCACGGTCTAGCATCCAATCATAGTAAGTGTTAGAAGTGATATCAGCCACTTCGTAAGGATCCATACGCAAGTTGAAGATCTTAGGAACACGAAGTGTGGTGAATGGTTCAGCCCAAATACGCAACGTGCCTTTTGCTCGTTGCTCCATAAAGACCAGCTTCCATTTGTTATAACGAAGTGCAGTTAAGTCTCCATCATCTGAGAAGTAAAAAATTTCTTCACGTGGGGCCTTATCCTCTTTACCAGTCAAATATGGTAGGAAGTTATAGCCGTCTAGGTGAACTTTGAATTTCTTACCATTCGCACTATAACCTTTGAGCAATTTCTCTTTGATATTGTCATCACCCGCGGCAGCAACGAACGTTGGCATCCAGTCCATGTGATGCATGATATCATTCGAAACAGAGCCAGCTTTAATTTTACCCGGCCAACGTACCATCGCAGGAACTCGGTACGCACCTTCCCAGTTGGTATTTTTCTCTCCACGGAATGGCGTTGTGCCTGCATCTGGCCACGAGTTCATGTGTGGGCCATTATCGGTGGAGTAAAAGACGATTGTGTTGTCTTTAATACCCAAATCATCCACTTTTTTCAGCAGCTGACCTACATGATTATCATGCTCGACCATACCATCTGCATACTCGCTGATGCCTGTTTTTCCAGAGTTCTCTTCTTTCACATGAGTACGGAAGTGCATACGAGTTGCGTTCCACCAGACAAAGAAAGGTTTTTCAGCCTTGACTGCACGATCCATAAAGTCGAGTGCCGCATCTAACGTCTCTTCATCCACGGTTTCCATGCGCTTGCGGGTTAGAGGTCCTGTATCCTCAATTTTGCCATCAGCGTACGAACGGATAACGCCGCGCGGACCGAACTTTTTACGAAACTCAGGATCTTTAGGATAATCGACGTTTTCTGGCTCCTCCTCGGCGTTCAAGTGATAAAGGTTGCCAAAAAATTCATCGAAGCCGTGATTAGTAGGAAGGTGCTCATCTTTATCACCTAAGTGGTTTTTACCAAATTGCCCTGTCATATAGCCCATCGGCTTCAGCATTTCGGCAATGGTTGCGTCCTCTTCCTTCAAGCCAAGATCAGCACCTGGAAGCCCCACTTTACTCAAACCTGTTCTAAGAACGGTTTGGCCCGTAATGAAAGTAGAACGGCCCGCTGTACAAGATTGCTCACCGTAATAGTCAGTGAACATCATGCCTTCTTTGGCGATACTGTCTATATTTGGTGTTTTGTACCCCATCAAGCCAAACGTGTAAGCACTGAGATTGGACTGGCCAATATCATCACCCCAAATGACGAGAATATTTGGTTTCTCTGCTGCGATACTGCTACTTGTCGCACCGATTAAAGCGGCGGCAAGAATCGCTAATCGGCGTTTAACGCCATATTTCGCTGTCATATAAACCTCTGTGTGTATTAGAAAAGTGCTTCCTGCAACAGAATGTATAGTTCACAAATAGCGGATAAGCGAATTTACTAAATGAGAATTCTTTCTATCTTCGCCTAACATTACACCGTTATTTGTAGCTAATACGCACTCCAATAGCACTTTAGTTCAGAGCGCCATCGCACCATTCATCACTACTGTTAATCTCAAATATTAAGATTGTCTACGCATATCACAGTGCCCATAAAGTACCTGATTGCTTTTATATAAATATTAATGATAATACGTTTTACTACTATTAATAATTAAGGTACCCGTGTGCTTGACTCCAAGGTTTCAAATGGAAAAACTTACCAATGCCAACACAACGGCGTTCACCATAATGATGAGGAGCTATTACTAGATAAGCGCACTCACTCTGTGGTACTCAATTACTTGCCAAACAAGAAATCTGTTCAGTTAACAAGCATTCAATTTAAGCTGCTGCAAACTCTCACTCACCATCAAGATCAAGTACTAAGTAAGCATTTTCTTTACGAAACAGTACTAAAACGTGAATTTACTGAACATGATCGAGCACTCGATATGCACATGAGCAGAATGAGAAAGCGTCTAGTTCACGAAGGCGTTCCAACAGACAGAATTCAGACAGTCCACCGCCAGGGTTACATTTTCAAGCGCTCAGACAATCAACAGAAAAATTAACGCTAATTGGCCCAACTTTTGGTAATTGACCGCTTATTTTGCTTTAATTAATGCAAATTCGAATCACGTAAAATAACTCAATGAATTTGCGCTTAATTTTTACACTTTGCATTGCTACTTTGTTTGCCGGCTGTGCAACCTATGCTGGTCTTAACTATGACCAACTGTTTGGTCCACAGCTCGTGCGTGAACGCACAGTTGACGTGGAAACCCCTCAAGCAAACTTCTTCCAAAGCGAAGTTAAACCCATTATGGATAACCGCTGTGTCGTCTGCCACGCGTGCTACGATGCACCATGTCAGCTTAAGCTCTCTTCTGTTGAAGGCATTGACCGTGGTGCGAGTAAAGCACTGGTATATGAAGGAACAAGACTCACAGCCGCAGCACCAACACGCTTATTCGAAGATGCAGAAACAACCCAAGAGTGGCGCGATGCGGGTTTTCATCCGGTTCTCAACGAACGTGATCAAAGCATGGCAGCCAACATTGATGCAGGCCTTATCGCACGTTTGCTACAACAAAAAGAGCGCCACCCATTGCCTGACCAAGTCCAGTTAGAAGGCTTTGACTTTTCGATAGACCGAGAGCAAACCTGTCCAACGATTGAAGAATACGAGCAATACGAAAAGGATAACCCGACCTGGGGAATGCCTTTTGGTATGCCAAACCTATCAAACAGTGAATACCACACACTCATGACTTGGTTGGAAAACGGCGCAATAATGAACGTTCACCGACCTGTTAGTGAGAAAGAGCAAGCGCAAATAGATAAGTACGAAGCATTACTTAACCACTCTGATTTGAAAAATCAGCTGATGGCTAGGTATATATATGAGCATTTGTTTTTATCTCATCTCTACTTTTCGGAACTCGATGAAGATCCCCGATTCTTCACGCTCGTCCGCTCTGCTACACCACCAGGACAGCCCGTCAAACGTATTTCAACGCGTCGCCCGTACGATGATCCAGGGGTTGAACGTGTGTTTTATCGAATTATTCCAGAGCAAGGGACCATCGTAGATAAAACTCACATGCCATTCGCGTTAAACAAGCAACGCATAGAGAACTGGAAAACTTGGTTTATTGATGCTGATTACATGGTTAGTCAGCTACCGAGTTATGAACCAGAAGTTGCTGCAAACCCGATGACATCATTCATCGACCTTCCAGTGAAGTCGCGCTTTAAGTTCATGCTAGATAATGCACAAAATACAATAATGGCATACATCAAAGGCCCAGTTTGTCGTGGCCAACTGGCATTGAATGTTATCAATGATCGCTTTTGGGTGTTTTTCCTTGATCCAGATAAAGCAGACATCCCAGAAGTAAATGAGTTTTACCGATCTCAGGCTGATAACCTAAAACTACCGGCAGAACAAGAAAGTAACACGCTACCTGTTACCAACTGGGTCAAGTACGCGCGCCAGCAAGCTCGCTACCTAGAGGCTAAATCTGAGTTCACTAATAACTGGTTTAAAGAAGGTGAAAACCTATCCACTGATGTAATTTGGGACGGTAATGGCACCAACCATAATGCGGCATTAACGATATTCCGCCATTTTGATAGTGCTTCTGTTGTTCAAGGGTTAGTTGGTGAGCAGCCTAAAACAGTGTGGATTCTTGACTACGCGCTACTAGAGCGTATCCACTATTTGCTTGTTGCTGGGTTTGACGTTTACGGTAACTTCGGCCACCAGCTCATGACACGAATGTTTATGGATTTCTTGCGTCTAGAAGGCGAAAGTAACTTTATCTCGTTGTTACCCGCCGATATGCGCCATGAACTTCAATCTAGCTGGTATAAAGATCAAAGCCCGCAGCTGAGTGACTTTTTACAACGAAATGTGAAGCCGTTTAACCAACCAACCAGCGTTCAGTATAAGAGTGATGATCCAAAAACGGAGTTGGTGGAGTTGTTGAGAGAACATGTCTCAGATGTGCTTCTGCCTCGCTACGAAATTCAAGACACGGCTCTTTCTGCGAGTAGTGAAAAGCAACTAAAACGTATTGACCACGTTCGTGGTGAAGGCCTGAAAAACCGTTCCGCAAATCACTATGCTTATGGTGAGAAGTAAATCAGGGGAAGATGAACTGTTCACCTTACTTCACAACAATGCACACACAAACATCTCTAGCTTGTTTGATGAAGAAAGTAACCGTGACTTTGCTAACGATGACATGACCATTGTACGCGGCGTTGTGGGAAGCTACCCTGCGGCATTTTTCTCGATCAACGAAAACCAAGTAAAAGATTTTGTCGATCAATTTAGTGCCATCCAAAACGAGTCCGATTACGTTAAGTTATTGGATAATTTTGCGATTCGTAGAAGCTCAGAAAAATTCTGGTCATTTAGCGATCGTTTACACAATTGGTACCGTACAAAACAACCGATCGAATTTGGATTACTTGACTATAATCGTTTTGAGAATCGATGATGATTTAAGGGGGTTCTCATGGGTATCCGAGATAACATTGCCGCTCTTGAACAACAGATTTACGTTGCTTGTTCTGAGGGAGACTACGAAACGGTCAATATGCTTGAGCATCAACTCGAATACTTGCGTGGCAAAGTGGAACATCCTTTTGATGATGACCCTTATGCCCTAGACACTCGATTCGAGTGGGAAGATGACATGACCGAATAGAAAAAACCTCCGGAAAGCCGGAGGTTTTTTTATTTTCAATGCTCGATGGATTACTTCGCCATTAACTCATCCAGAGCTTGAATTGATGCAGACACTTGAGAAACTAAATCATCTTTAGTCGCATTATAGGTATCTAAAGGTTGAGCCGCGGCTTCAATTGCTTGGCAAGCGTTCATTAGCGCAGTTAGTCCTAAACTTCCTGCACTGCCCTTTAATTTATGGGCAAGGTTCTTTACTTCTTTACTATCATTGTCCTCAGCAGACGCTTGCAGTTTGCTTAATACATCAGTGCTGGTGGATCTAAACAGATTAATAATGTGCAACATCTTATCTCTGCCCAAGATTTTCATATCGGACTCAATCACGCTCGGATTAATGATGACCACATCGGGTTCCTTTTTTTGGGGTGCTTGAACGACCTTTGATTGTAGCTCTTGTTCTTGAGGTGAAATTTGATCAAACGGGGTACAGTCGGCATTTTGTGGCAACAACAACGGCTTTCCGTCTAGCGCATCCTGAATCAATGCCGCGAGTGCCTCTTTTGCTAATGGCTTAGGCAAGTATCCGTCAAAACCAGCGGCTAGATAGCGCTCAACTTCTTCCGCAAAAACGTGTGCAGACACTGCAATCATTGGCGTGACAGCAAGCGCTTTATTGGCCGGCTTATTACACTCAATCCGCTTTAAGCGTTGGATCAACTCAGTTCCATCACAATCAGGGAGGTTGATGTCGACCAAAGCGATATCAAAATCTTGTGTGCTGATCAGTTGCTCTGCTTGTGAGCCGTTTTCTGCCATCACGACTTGATGCCCCATGCTTTCTAGAAAGCCTTCCGCGACCACTCGGTTGACTTCATTATCTTCTACTAGCAAGACCTTTGCTTTCACTTTGCAACGTGCGGTTGCCACGGTTCCTGTTTCAACAGGTTCGCTTTCCTCTAACGGAATAGAGAACCAGAATCGGCTACCATTTCCCTCTTCGGAATCGACTTCTAAAACACCGCCCATCGCTTCAATGATTCGCTTACTGATGGCAAGTCCAAGCCCCGTACCTCCAGTTTGGCTCATCCCACCTTCAGCTTGCGTGAAGGCATCAAACAACGTTCTCTGATATTTTTTGGCAATTCCTATTCCAGTGTCTGATACTTCAAACAGGACTTGCGACTCGTCCTCAGGGTTCAGGCTAACGTAGATATCAATTTCTCCTTCGTCAGTGAACTTAATCGCGTTACCAACAAGATTGTTCAGCACCTGACTGATTCTGGTGACATCCCCTTTCCAGTAGCGACTAACATCACTTTCAATATGGTAGGAGAACAGTAGCTTCTTCTCTTGTGCTCGACTGTTCATTAACTGGAAAGTGTCCTCCACCATTTGGTGTAAATCAAAGCCCATGTGACGAATTTCTAAATGCCCCGCTTCAATCTTGGAGTAATCCAGTACATCATTAAGGATCGCGAGCAACGTTTTACCACTACGATTAATGATTTCCGCATAACGCTTTTGAATTGGGTTGAGGCCTGAGTCAATCAACAAGCGTGCTGTCCCCAACACTCCGTTCATTGGCGTTCTTATCTCATGGCTCATCGTCGCCAAGAATGCCGATTTTGCTCGGCTCGCTTGCTCTGCTTGCTTGCGAGCTTTAGCGTGATTCAAAACCTCTTCATTCAAACGGCGGTTTGCTTGTTTTAACTGCGAAGTGCGCTGCTCAACGAGCTCTTCTAAATGCTCTTTATGCTCCTCAAGCTCTCGCTTGGCTTGAGCTTCACCCTCTGCTACCACTTTTAGTGCTTGCGCGGTATTACGAGCCGTGATGATGGCCTGCCCCATATGCGCCAACTCATCTTTGCCTTTCACTTCCAACTCAACCGCTAAGTTACCCTGCGCCACAGACAGCAACGCAGCGGAATATTCAGCTAACCGCTTCACAACAGAAAGGTACACCACACGCCATAAAATCAGCACCAATACAATCAAACCAACAATTGAAATAACGGTTAAAGACCACTGAGCGAATTTCAGTGTGCTGGTCAATTGGTCTACAGCGACGGTAGTGGTTTTGTTTGAATCATCAACCAATTTGTTGACCGTGCCATTCAGCTCTGAGAACAACTCTAATGTCTTTTGCATCAGTTGTTGTGACTGTTCGTTATTCTCGTATTGCTGCATCAGTATAGAAAATACGACCTGACGCTTACCAAGCTCTATGAGCAGTTGGCTCATTTGCTTAGAGCGCGTAGGATCTTCCACAGCGAGTACACGGCGTTGCATAATTTTGAGGTTGCTATCGAAATCACTTTGAACCTGTTGAATTCGCTCAATATTCGTTAATGTCCGAGCCTCTTCAATCTGATTCAACATTTTAAAGGCCAACAAGTGCAGTTCATGCAATCGCTCAGTCAGATCAAGATCGACCTCCACCAGTGCATCTAGCGCCTGATAAACTTGCGATTTTTTATTCGATTCTAATAAGTCATAAATATGCGTGACGTTAGCAACAGCAATGGTGCTTGTATTCTGAACTTGCGTACGAGTTAGTTGTTCTAGCTCTTCACTGAGCAGACGCATTTCTTCAACACGAGTATCTATCTCTTTTGCAAGCCACAGCTTTTTTTCAACCGAAACACCGAGTTCTGCCAAATTGTCGATAACGTTCTGGACGTTATTCTCTAAAGCTTCTAACAATTGAGAATCGAACGACTCACTCCCGAGCTCCTTGATGTGAGTGAGTAAAGACTCGAGCTGTTCGAACAGCACTCGCCCTGACTCCTTTCTTTCCTGCTCGTTTCTTGCGTTCGACAACATTTGTACAGACGAAATAATACGAGTACTCAACTCAGAGACTTGCCTCGCCTCAATCATGGCGGGAATCGCAGAATCCACGACATTTCTTTCGGTTTTGGCAACCAAAGAAAATCCAGACACACCAATAAGTGCCGATAACATGACCAGTATTGCCATCGCAATGAAAGACAACAAAAGTTTACGACCGATGCTTGCAGTTGCTAGCAGCATATTTTCATGACCTTAATGTTCGTGTTCAGCGACATATTACGTTATATTTTGCAGTGTTTACTTAATCTATGCCAACGAACTTCATTTCATGGTTAAAAATCAACACGCATTTCGCACATTTTTCAAACATTCTGCAGCCACTTTAACCCTCGTTGCTTCTTTGCCAGCGGTTGCCGCAGAGAAAATATGTGCAATATACCCTCACCTAAAGGATTCATACTGGTTGTCAGTAAACTATGGAATGGTGTCCGAAGCGAAAAGAGAAGGTGTCGAGCTACGAGTCCTTGAAGCGGGCGGCTACCCAAACAAAACCCGTCAAGAACAACAACTCGCACTGTGTAACCAATGGGGAGCAGATGCGGTTATCCTTGGGACCGTGGACCCACAGGCTTACGAGCATTCACTTAAAAATTGGGTGGGGAATACTCCCGTTTTTGCTACTGTGAACCAACTCGACTTGGATGAAGAACAAAGTGAGTTGCTAAAAGGGACTGTCGGTGTTGACTGGCATTGGATGGGATACGAAGCGGGTCAATATTTGGCCGCTCGCCATCCAAAGGGGTCAGGAAAAACCAACATTGCCTTACTTTTGGGGCCGCGAACTCGTGGTGGTACGAAACCCGTTACTGCCGGATTTTATGAAGCGATACAAGGAAGTGATATCAACATTGTTGACTCATTTTGGGCAGACAACGACAAGGAGTTACAACGTAACCTAGTTCAACGTGTGATCGATATGGGAAATATAGATTACATTGTTGGCAGTGCAGTGGCGATTGAAGCGGCCATCAGTGAGCTGCGCAGTGCCGGCAAAGCTGAGGAGATCGGTTTAGTTTCTGTGTACTTAAGTCATGGTGTATATCGAGGCCTGTTACGTAACAAAGTACTCTTCGCACCAACAGATAAAATGGTGCAGCAAGGTCGGCTTTCCGTGATGCAAGCAACGCATTACTTAAGAGGTGAAGCTTATGACAAACTTGCCTCACCAACCATCAAACCACTGACTCCGAAGACGCTTCATGACGACACGATCGAAGAATCGTTATCTCCGTCAGAATATAGGCCGACATTCCGTGTTAAGGCTGTTGATTGAAAGACCAAAAACGTGTTCTATTGAGGCACAACAATTTTAAAATCATACAAACGGAAACATCTTGATGCAAAAAACCATTCGTACCATGCCAACCCATAAACATGTGGCTTTGGTTGCTCACGACAACTGCAAACCTGAGCTACTTCGCTGGGTAAAAGAAAACAAAGAAAAGCTACAGAGTCACTTCCTTTACGCAACTGGCACGACAGGACACATGCTGAGTAAAGAAACTGGACTTGCGATCAAGAGCATGATCAGTGGTCCGATGGGCGGTGATCAACAACTAGGCGCTCTCATTTCAGAAGGCAAAATCGACGTTCTCGTTTTCTTTTGGGATCCACTGAATGCCGTACCTCACGACCCAGACGTTAAAGCGCTTCTTCGTATTGCTAGTGTTTGGAATATTCCTGTAGCAACGAACCGAGCCACCGCTAAGTTCCTGTTTAACTCCCCTCTTCTTGAGCAAGAAGTAGACATCGAAGTGCCGGATTACGAAGCCTATCTTGCTGAGCGTATGTAAGCTTTGATGCCAACCAAATAAAGCAAAGGCGATACCAAGTATCGCCTTTGCTGTTTTTAACATTCTAAACGCTGCATTTAACGGGAAGTCACGATGGGATAGTCACCATTAACGAGCTCTTGAACGAACGCAGACCCCGCACCAGTATGCGTGATCCAAACCTTCTCTTTTGCACGTGTAATCGCCACGTAAAATAGCCTGCGCTCTTCTGCGTAAGGGAATTTGTCTTTGGACTCCGTCAACGCACCATCAATGTGAATTTGCTTCTTCTTAGCGGGGAATTGCCCCTCATCCACAGAAAGAATAATCACAAAGTCAGCTTCGCGTCCTTTACTCGCATGGCAAGTCATAAAGCGAATATCGAGATTAGGGAAACGTCGCAACCAATCGTCGAACAAATCGGGCTTGTGATAATGGTTACGTCCTAGCAATAAAACTGACTTGGTTTGCTTGGCTTGTTGATTCAAGTGATCCAAGATCTTTTCCACTTGATTGCTCGGCGCGGTATGTACGCTCTTCTGCTTGCGTTGTTTGTGGCTGTTTAGTGTTTTCGGCAACTGCGATGGGTTTTGCTGCACGAATGTATTCGCTACATCACCAATCTGATTGTTGAAACGATAAGTTGTATCTAAGTGATGAACGGTTGAGTGAGCAAAGCGTTCTTTAAAGCCAGTGATAAGATCGACATCCGCTCCTGCAAACTGATAGATCGCTTGCCAATCGTCGCCAACAGCAAATAACGTCGCACCTGCTTGTTTCTGAGTGGATTCACACAGTGCTTCAATCAATGCCAGACGGTCTGGAGAGATATCTTGATACTCATCGACCATAATAAAGCGCCATGGCGAGACAAACTTTCCTTTATTCACATAATCTGTCGCACGACTGATCATGGTTGGGAAATCCACTTGGTTGCTTTCTTTAAGCATTTTCTGCCACGCTGTAAAACATGGCCAGCATAAGGCGAGTTCACTATTTAAACGCGTATAGTCTTGGTGGTTTACGAGCTTTTCTTGTACTTGCTTTTTGGTCAACCCTACCGCCGCTAAATGAGACAGCTGCGAATCTAGCCAAGCGATCAGTTTTGGATTTTCTGAATGGCTTCCTAACTCATCATCCCCTTTTAGGTACGCAATCGGCCATTTGTCTAAATGTTTTTGCCAACGTTTAAAGTTGGTGGGTGTCATCCAATGTTTTTTCAACCAGTCTACACACCATGCCGTTCGTTGATTTTCGTCCAACGCTAAAGGGCTAATTTCGACAGGTTGCTGTTCGACTTGTTTAAGAATATACAAGCCCAACTGATGGAATGTGTTGACGCGCACACCGTCTGCCGCCATGCCCACTTTATCTACTAAGCGTTCTTTCATTTCAGTCGCCGCATCACGACCGAACGCTAACATGAGAAGCTCTTCTGCTTGAGCCTGATGGCTTTGCAACAAATAGGCAACTCGTGCGGTTAAAACGCTGGTTTTGCCCGAGCCGGCACCAGCAAGAACTAAGTTGTGGTCGTCGTTGAGTAATACCGCATATTGCTGGGATAAATTCAAAGGAGAGGATTCAATTTGATTAAACAGCACTTCCCAATTTGGACGTTCTGCTTCTAGCCAATCGCGATTACGCTCACCAAGCGCCTCAGAGGTATCAATGAGCCAAGGCTCTATTTGCGACATACGATTCGGCATTCGCATTTTGGCTTCTTCTAGGGTGGTTTTCATCTCGCTTAACTCTTGGTTAAGACTTTCAACCCAGGAGACCACTTGAGAATGCGATAAGTAAGCAGGCAAGTGCTTTAGTTTGTAAAGCTCTTCTTCCCACTTAGGTAGATACTCAGCCAGTTTTCGGCACTGAGTGTTGTGCCACTCTTGATATTGACGAACGGCCTCAAGCGCGAACTTTCGGCATTGTGGCCACGGTAAACCTTGGACTAGCCAGCTTTGTTGTTTGCCTTCGTGTTCATGAGCAAAAAACTGTAAAGAGCTCCATAATAACCCACGCTTTACGCTAACTTTGCCATTCCAGATCGTAAAAGGAATATGTTCTTCACTGCCTATCGAGCTTAATAAAACACTGTTCTCTTTTATTTCGACGTGATGGTACTCATTTTGAATAAAAAACTGTGCTTTGCTAGTGGCAGTAAGCTGCATGAAACGTGCGCCTTTTAGTTTAGAAGTTGTCGATTTATATCATTTTAAGGTGCTAAATTGTAGCAACGGCGAGCACCTAAGTAAGCTTCTTCTTCTATTCTTTAATAAAATTCACATTACTGTCGATTTAATAACCTAAAGCTGAGGTTATTTGAAGCTGGCTTTACAATCCTCAATACATGACCTGGCAGTTTTAATATAAGTCGATGACATCCCTGCTGATTTTATCAGCAACCACGAATTTTTCTTAAAGTAAATCATAAACGCGCTATAGTGGGTCTGGTAGTATTCCCCCTGTTCTTCATCGGAAACATAAGGCGCATTGTGCAAGCAACTTCTAAATTTCGGCTATATTGGGCAAACAAGACGATAAATTACAGCGTTCTTATCCTCATTACCTTACTGGGTGTGGTTATCCCAACTTGGTACTTCGAGCAAAACACGCTGATAACGCCATTAATATTAGGCGTTATTGCTGCTGCTTTGGCTGAAAGTGATGACAGTTTCACTGGACGCATTAAGGCTCTGATTCTCACCTTTCTCTGTTTTGCGCTTGCTGCTTTTTCAATTGAAATCTTGTTCGATACCCCTTGGGCTTTTGCGTTGGGATTATTTATCTCAACCTTCGGCTTCATCATTCTTGGGGCGATAGGTCCTAAGTACGCGAGTATTGCTTTTGGTTCGTTGCTGATCGCTATTTATACTATGCTTGGCGCACATGAAAGCACCAACATTTGGTTTCAGCCACTACTGCTTTTAACTGGTGCCGCCTGGTATTACTTCATGTCCATGATTTGGCAGATATTTTGGCCCCTTCAACCTGTGCAACAAAGCCTAGCCAATGTGTTCTTCCAAATGGCGAATTATCTTGATGCGAAAGCCAAGCTTTTTCACCCTGCGACCAACTTGACGCCACAACCGCTACGGATTGAAGCTGCAAAATGCAATGCTGCCACGGTTACGGCACTAAACGCTTGTAAAACCACATTACTTAACCGATCGAAACGGGGTCACATTGATGGGCCTAGTGACCGATTTTTAAATATTTATTTCATCGCTCAAGACATTCACGAACGAGTCAGTTCTAGCCATTATCGCTATCAGGATTTAGCGACCGAATTTGAACGTTCTGATGTGCTGTTTCGTTTTAAATATCTTTTGGAGTCTCAAGCCCAAGCGTGTCGTGATATTGCACTAGCCATTCAGCTAGGAAATGAATACTCCCATACCGATCAATCGATTCTGGCATTAGCTGAAGTACAGAACTCTCTTGCTTATCTAGAAGAACAAAAGCAAGGGCACTGGAAACGTCTGCTGATGCAGTTAACATATTTATTCAACAACTTAGCGACGGTAGAAAAACAACTTAATAACATTAACAACCCAGATGTTGAAGGCCTCGAAGAAGATACCCTCGTCGATACCAACCCACACACGCTAAAGGCGATGTGGCAGCGTATATCAGCAAATTTACACAAAGATTCGATGCTGTTTCGGCATGCATTACGTATGTCAATTGCCTTAACGATTGGCTATGGAATCATTCAAATATTCAACATCGACCGAGGTTACTGGATACTCTTAACCACTTTATTCGTATGCCAACCGAACTACAGTGCCACTCGCCAAAAATTGACGGCAAGAGTAATAGGTACATTAGCTGGTTTGTTGATTGGTGTACCATTGCTGACTTTTTTCCCTTCTCAAGAAAGCCAGTTAGTATTTATCGTTATCTCTGGTGTGATGTTTTTCGCCTTCCGGATGAACAACTATGGGTACGCGACTGGTTTTATTACACTGCTCGTCCTCTTCTTATTTAATCAACTAGGTGAAGGTTACGCAGTTGTCCTTCCTCGACTAGCAGATACCCTCATCGGGTGTGTGCTTGCAGTAGGAGCAGTATTAGTTATTTTGCCCGACTGGCAGTCGAGAAGGCTTCACAAAGTTATGTCGGATGCGATAGAGGCGAACAAGCAGTATCTCGATCAGATCATTGGTCAGTATAGAATCGGCAAGAAAGACAATTTGAGTTACCGTATCGCTCGCCGCCAGGCCCACAATAATGATGCCTCACTATCTTCTGCGATTAGTACGATGCTGGCGGAGCCTGGCAAATATCGCGCAGCTGTTGATGAAAGTTTTCGCTTCCTAACGTTAAATCACGCAATGTTGAACTATATTTCTGCATTAGGCGCGCACAGAACTCGCATCGAAGATGAGTCAATTCATAAACTCGTTTTAGATGCTCACCGTTGTATTCATCAGCATCTGGATGTACTTCATAAACAGCTTCACCAGCATTGTGAGGAGTGTGACCTATCTAATATTGATGATGCTGGACTCGAGCAACGCTTAAACGAATGGCGCGATGAAGACGACAGCTCTGCCCGCATGGTATTGCAGCAACTTCATCTTATCTATCGCATGCTCCCAGAGCTTCATTCACTTGCTAGTAAGTTTGCCGTCAGGGTAAGTTAGTAACATTCAAACCATATGTAAGAGGGAAGCGCTATATCGCTTCCCTTTTTCTTTTTACGTTTCCATCTACCCCAAAGTGGGTAATTATGTACCTTCTTAGGAAAAATCTGACGTATCACTTAACACACCTTGACAATATTCGGACAAAAAGCAATCGATCAAATTCTAATCTATTTTGGTTGAATAAATATGTTGTATCCAAAGGATGAAGAATTTCGGGCAACGACGGATAAACCGAATCATGACGAAGGTATTGAGATGAACGCACAACAATTTAATGAACTTAAGCAAAAGCTCAGTGATTTAACGGCAAGTCAGTTAAAGTCATTACAAGGTGAGATCAGCGTGAAACTAAATAAAGCGCAAAAACCGGTTCTATCTGGTGAAGAAAGAGAAATGCTTGCCAAACTGTTTGCCTAATCAAGTCATTGATATAAAACACTTGAACGTTTTATAAACTCCACCTATGCTCTCACTATCATAATGTTGGGAGTAGTGATATGCCTGTATCGGGAATTCAATCTGGACACCACATCGTTCAGATGTCACAACAAATGGCCGAGAAAGCTGCACATGGCATTAGCAATAATGTAAGTAAGGTAAAAGAAGAGCTTTCTGATCACAACATCGATTTAGCTGCGGTTGCGGATATCGCAATAACAGCCTCAACACCTAGCCTTCCCTCTCAAAAAGTTGAATCTCTCATCAACCTCGCACAAGCCGCTGGTTATAACCGAGTTGGCGCGTCTGTCATAGAGAAAAACAATGAAATCATTGGCAGCTTGCTAGACATCCACGTTTAGGCGATTTAACGTCAAATTATCGCTATTTTAATTTCCAACTATCACTATAACGTCGTAACAAGATAACCCCTTTGCTTCGCTCTTTATTTCTATTTCGATTCAAATATCTCCTGTTTAAAATCAAGCTTTCCCGAAAAAAATGGGCGGCTTATCAGAGCCGCCCATTTTTGTGTTGTATACAGGTTTATCCGTTATCAATAACACCGTTGTTGAGCAATGACTCTAAAATTTCGTTGGAGCTGAGACCGTTGAAGTCGATTGAAGTACCTAAGTTTTCCACGACAATAGTCTGTTGAACATTTGCATCCGTCGTAATGTTCAGAGAAACACTTTCCGTCGATGCATCGTAGTCTGCCGAAATGTGACCAAGCAGATCATCCATGTCGATCATTGAGTTATTGAGATCAGAGATAACTTCACGTAAATCGATACTGTCTTCGTTAACAGTGAAGTCAGTAATGGTATCCACTGCCCCTTCATCAACGGAATCTACCGTCCACTTGAAGATATCGCTGCCGTCTCCACCCGTTAAGATATCTGAGCCTAAGCCACCGATAAGCACGTCATCACCATCACCACCCAGAATAACGTCGTCACCGTCTCCACCAATCAAGTTGGTACCTGTGTCTCCGCCGACTAAATAGCTGTCGTCCACTGCGGTTGACTGGTCAATATCGTCGCTATCACTACTCACATCCAAACTAATTTGGACAGGTGAAGACTGCGCTTCATCGCCATTAGATTCCGTTGATATCGCCGTAAGCGAAATATCGTAAGAACCGACATCAATACCACTGTTAGTATCTGTTGCGACAATTTCTAGCGTATCAATTTCATCGCTTGGTACTGTCCAAGTGGTACCATCGAAGCTAATGCCTGATGGAGAAACGCCACTTGTTACCTCAGCACTAGCTGGTACGCCCGTTAGCTCCAAAGACAGCACCTCGTCAATATCAGTAAGCGCCGCCATGATTCCGACAATCGCTAAACCTTGACTGCTCGCGGTTTGGCTAGCCGTAATTTGACGAATGTAATTAAACTGAGGATTGATATTCAATGTAGGTGCATCAGCTACAGGTGTCACATTGATAGTGAAGTCTTGATTCGCCTCCAATGCGGAACCCGATGCATTTTCGAAGTACACACCGTTGTCTTCGACTTTCACCGATAAAGTGATTGAAGCTGCGTTGACATCTCCTGCATCCACAAATACACCCTCAGAAGCGTCTGTTGCTCCAAGAACGGAGTTAATATTATCTGGTGTGCCCATTAGGGTTATTTCACCAGCCATCCCCGCCCCAACAGTCACACCACTACCTGTTGGCGGCTCGACACGAAGGTCGCCCTCGGTAACTGTAAGAGTCACGGTCATGATTTCATTCGCCTGTGCACCAGTGAAGTCGATGTCACTTACACTAATACCCGTTATTTTCTGGCCATCGGCTTCGTTGATCGTATCCGTTACCGACGTTGCAGTGATTTCAGGTGCGTCATTGGTCGCTTCAACATTCAACACTGCTGTGCCCGCGATTGTAATTGGGTCTGGAGCGCCGTTAGTGGTTCCGTCATCTGTGATTTCATAAGTGAAATCAACGTCACCAAAGAAATCTGCTGCGGGTTCAAACGTCCACTCTGTCGCACTCACTTGAGTCAACGTGCCGGAAGTTGGGTCCACTAACGCAACATTATCGACGGTCAAGTTGTCTGACTCAGGATCACTTGCGTTGCTCAGCAACTCAGTAGCCGTAATAGTTACCGAACCACCATCTTCTTCGGTACTACTCAACGTTACCTCTGATGTTACCGGTGCATCGTTCACCTCAGTGACTTCGAAGGTCGCCGTTCCTGACACCGTTTGAGGATCTGAAACACCGTTCGTTGTACCGTTGTCGGTAATGTCGTAGGTCAGATCGACCTTGCCGTTGTAGCCAGGCGCAGGAGTAAATGACCATGTACCTGTTACGTTGTCGAAATCCAATGTGCCGCTGCTTGGATCAACCAACTGGACATTGCTCACCATCAAGGTGTCGTTTTCAATATCAGACGCATTCGCCAACAAATCAGCTTGGGTAATATCAACCGCCGTACTGTCTTCTGCGATATCAGAAAGTGTCACTTCAGACGTCGTTGGAGCATCATTGACTTCCGTTACGTTGAACGATGCGCTGCCGTTAACCGATTTAGGATCGGATGCACCATTTGTCGTGCCATCATCTGTAATGGTGTACGTGATTTCAACTGGACCGTTGTAATCTGGTGCTGGGGTAAATTCCCACTCTCCCGTGCCACTGTTGAAAGTAATGCTGCCCGAATTCGGATCCGTTAACTGAACATTGCTAACCGTGAGATTATCGTTCTCTACGTCTGTCGCATTCGCAATAAGATCCGCTTCAGAGATGGAGAACACACCACTGTCTTCTTCAATATCCGGTAGCGTCACTGGCGTAGTTTCTGGGGTATCATTCACCGCTGTTACTTCAATATTGAAGCTGCTGCTGTTGGTATTTAGGGTGTCATCTACCCCACCAATTACGATACCTTCATTACCTTGGTCATCGACTGTCACGTCCACCTGAACGTCACCAAAGAAGTTCAGCTCTGGATTAAACTCAATCAGACCGTCTGCAATGGCATTGTTTAGATCGGCCACTGTACCTTTCAGTTCAACGGAGTCCGTACCATCACCGCTCACGGTTAGGTTGTAAGTAGCGATGAGCGTTGGATTAAGCTCCAAGATACCGCTGTCGACGTTCACATTGAGTACATATTCAGCATTCGGATCATCGAGTACGGCATCAATATCGGTAATGCTGAAACCATCAAGCAGCATTGGCGTATCTTCTGGTGTTTCCACATCCACGGTATTGACGAACTCTGGACGATCGTTCACTGCTTCAACATCAACAGTGACATCAAACTCCTCTGCGGAGCCCAAGCTTTGACTGCCATCGAGCCCAGTATCAACGGCTTGCACTTTGAAATGCAGCGAACCATCCCATGAGTTATCATTGCGATCCCCTGAATTAAACACCACTTGATCCAAATCTTGAGCATTGATTTCTAAGACAAAAATGCCGCCGCCTTGGTCAGTAAATACTGTCCCATCAGGTAATGAAACGCTCGCCCCATCAGGGACATTTGAGACCTCAACTCTCAGCGTCTCTGGATCATTTTCCTGGTAGTTTGCACCATCTCCGATGGACTCTTTGTTATCAACCACTAACGCATTTACATTAATAACAATGTCTTCGCCCTCATTACCTGCAGCCGAAGTGTCGGGGTTCACATCAACATCATCACCAATAGGATTGACAATAAGCGTAAAGTTATTGTTTCGTTCCGTTGGTACTTGTAGCAACTCCTCTTGAATGAAGACCGTAATACCTATCTCAGCCTCGCCACTAAAGTGTTTTGGCGGTTTAATTTGGATGTCACTCAGGTCAATGGACGTCTGAGTGAGATCTTTTAGTTGAATACTCCATTCGCCCCCACCGTTATTCTTAACAACATAATCAGAGGAATTGGATTTAACGATAAAGTCATCAGGAAGCCCCGTTAACTTGAGTGAAACGAAACTCTCAGAACCGTCATTATCGTTCAGGCTGATCGAAACACCAGAGCCCGATTGATTCAGCGAAATTAAAGTATCTTCGTCACCAATCACCGTGATTGGCTGCGTCGGATCGGCACCTGTAATGGTAATGTCATCAACGACTGGCGTAACTTCAAATGTGACATCGTCAGTGAAGGTTCTCACATCTATATTATCGCCAGAGTTATTCAAGATAGACTGATCAAACACAGCTTCATCAGTAATTTCTCCCTCGATATTAATCTTGACGGTATTTTGGCCACCACCTACGGGGTAATTTTCTTTTGGCTTAAACAGAACATTGTCAAGCGCACCAGCTAAAATCTCAGCTTCATTAAACTCAATACTGGTTCCTAAGCTGTTACCATTGGCATCAACAAACTCACCTAATGTTGTGTCATCAAGCTCTAACTTGATGTTCGTTAGTGTTTCTCGACCACCTTGAGTGTTGTTAAATTGATCGGCAAAATCAACACTCAAGTTAAGTTGGATTAAGCCATCTTCGTAACCAACACCATCCGCCGTGGGAACGTCGTTATTTAGATCAGTTACAGGTTGTTTGTTTGCATCCAAGCCGAAAGTACCAACGATATCTACTTTTACATTCGGTGTGACATCGCTATCCAACGGCTGATCCCCGGCTGAACTCGGAACGTCTGCAACCGGTAAAACCTGAACTGGAAACTGGACATTATTTTCTTTTTCATCACCGGACTCAGTGTCTTTAGTGACAAACCGAATTGGTAATTCGAAATCACCTGCGTAATCTTCTGCCAAGTGCATCGTCAAGCCATCAAGGCCAGTAATATTTCCACTCGCATCGATATGGGCTTGGAACACGTATTTACCATTGACAAAATCAACATCCGTCCCCGTGATCACCAAATCAGGAGGAATGCCAGGAGCTGAAGGATCGACGATAATAGTTAAGACATCTTCCACACCATCTGCATTAATCGCATCGACTTTCGACGTCAACTGAGCACCAAGGTTAATAGAATTGTCTTCCAACGCTTGAATTTGGACATCATCAGCCACCTGAATCTCTGCCGCTACACTCATTTTCGGTGTGAGGACGGTTGGAAACTCTAGTGTCACATCCGTTTGACGCACGACCGTCGCATCTTTTTCGTTGCCCAAATCTTCGCCCAAATCATTCACTTCTGCGTAAATGGTTAAGCCAATTTGAGAGAGACCACCGTTATCGCCATCGTCACTGTCATCGTTTGGTGTTAAATCAAGTCCAGACGGCGCTTTAATTGAGAAGTTGTCTTCATTAGTTACTGTCCAACGACCTCCACCTTCATTTAGTGCACCGACGATAACCAATTGGTTGAGGATCTCAGGGTCCACATTGTGAAATTGAACAACAAGTTGAGTCACCACTTCATCTGAAGACGCATCAAACTCTTGGTATTTAATGATATGAGCGCCAGATTCGCCCCCCATAGAAGTGTTGATCGTAAAGTCAATGTTACCTTGATCATCTGACTTCACGATATCGGTAGCACCACCACCACTTTCAGTGACAAGCAGACGGGTTTGGTCATCTATTGCCCCCGTCTTATCCTCTGGCTCAACGATTGGATTAACTTGGACATTCACCGTACCATTGATGGTTTTCTCAGCGATACCTTCACCGGGATTCGAAGCGTCAACATATTCATGGTCAATCTCTTTCACAGTGACGGTCGTGGTCAAGTCAAAGTCAGTACTTGAATCCTGCTCCAACTGGACTTGAACATAGCCACTTTGAGAGATTTTAGCGGAAAAATCTTGCTCTGATTCACCGGCTTGCGGTGAAAGCGTTAGTGTTCCAGAAACAAGCGCTTGTGCCACACCATCTACATAGACCGTGCTGCCTGGAGGAAATCCAGAGATGGTTACATCACTAAAGAATTCATCGGTATCAGGGCTTTGTACGAGCGTCGGTTTCCAATCGATGTCAAAGCGCGTATCTTCATCTCCCTCCGATCGAACAACGTAGTTATCTTGAGCATCAATAACGGGTTCGACCTTGATCCTTACCTCTCTTTCAATCACACGACTATGACCATCATTCTCGGTAACAATGATCGTCCCTGTAATCGCAATGTTTTCGGTTGAAGAGGCTTCTGGAATAATTTGAATACCGGAATTAAAATTCAGCCCAGTGATGTTTGCTTCGTAAATCGGTTGACCGTTACCATCATAGCCAACAAAGGTGAGGTCAACGCTTGAACCGTCTGAATCTACGACACGAACACCGTCGGGGATGTTGGACAGGATAACAGTAATGGCTTCTGAATCATCCTGTGGTCTATCGGCAACTTCACCAGATACAACCGAGAAGTTGAGGTTTACAACACCATTCTCTTCAATAGTCGTCTCTATTCCGGCCACATCTCCGTCTACGAATCGGTTCCAAACGTTCCCCGCGTCAATTAATACCGTGTCTGGTATGTCAGCAACACCTTTTACACCAACGATGACGGTCTTACTGCCCAGTGACAACACATCTTCTGTCGTACCGGTAGACAATGATGCTGTGTCTTTCACAATGCCTTCGACATTGAAAGTAAAGTCATCATTGCTGTGCAACGGAGGAAGAACTTCGACGTTCGCTAATTCAGACTCTGGCACTTCGTAATAAAGTACATTGCCGCCTGAATCGGTCACTTCTACTATCTGACTTGGGTTTGCTGAGTCCAGCCACACCAAAGTAACCCCATCAATTGAGAAGTTAGAAATGCGCACAAATAACGCTTCAGAACCATCTAAGTCCGCTGATGGTTTCATGGTGATCACTTCACTTAATTGGAGTGGATCGTGATCAGTGACAGGGTCTACCGTATTTTGAGTTCGAGCATTATCCTCAAACACATTAATTCGGTTTACAGTAAAACTACCTTTATCCGCAACTGGGTTTACATCAATAATGATGGTTTCGGTTTCTGAGCGAGCGGTATCTTTCCCAAGCAGTGGATTGTTGTTTTCCGTCGTAATAGCGGTGACATCAATTCTGATTTCGCCCGAGAAGTTATCTATCGGATCAACTTGAACTTCATCAATTCGGCTTGCATCCACCAGATAAACACCACCGGATTTTGGTATCGCACTACCATCTGAATAGACTAACTCTGCGTTACCTTCTCCTTGTGTAAAGACAAGCTCGTACACAATGCCTTCTGGGTTACTAGTGTCTTGGGTTTCAGCCGCGATGTTAAGTGCGACATTGTTTCCATCTTCATCAACCGAGTAGTTAAATTCGCTGCTTGCCGTCCACGTTGCAATATCTGCGACAGCAGCAACTTCAATGTCTAAACGACCATTAATCGTATGATCTGGCGTACCATTGTTAAGAATTTCCACGCGGATACGAGGATCGATACCAGAAGCATCGGTTGATGTATGACGATCTGGTACGAAGTACAAGTTATCTAACGAGACAAGCTCACCATTGAATGACTGCTCAACATTTGATGCGTCGAGAACAACCGTATTGCCCACAGATGTTAATTCAATGTAGTTGCCACTGCCGTCTCTGTAGTAGAACGTACCGTTGTGAGTATCAGCATCTCGAATAGTGATGTCACCTAAGCTCTCGTTACGGTCGATATCGTGTAAATTGATAACCAAGTCGACTTTCGCAGGGCTAACATCCAGCGTCGACAAGTTGTCCTGAGTATTTGCAGAGTCAACGCCCACAACGACACCATCACGCCCTTGGTCTTCGAACGCAGTAACGGTAGACGTGTCAATTTGCGCATTGCGGTCTCTTATCGAGATATCCACATCGGCATCTGCGATATCGCCATCACCATCGGTTGCAACAACGTTGATGGTGAAATCAATCGAGTCGGTTTCGGTATGGTCAAGGTCGTCATTCGGACGGAATGACACACTGCCATCGGTTCGAACAACCAAACGACCGATTTCAGTATCCACTCCGTCAAGAACCTTGTGAACAAATACGACTTGGTCGCTGCCGTTCAAATCGACAGAATCAGAATCAACACCATTTTGCTTAAAGTAAATGCCTGAATCATCAGCCGAGAATGAAGTCACTTGTGCGCCGTCAGCACCAAGGTCATCATCCCCCTCTACAGGGTCTCGGAATAAACGAACCGTGCGGCTGCCTTGCCCCTCAACACGCGAAATAGATGCATCGTGCAAGGTTGGAACATCATCGGTAATCGTCACTGGTAAGTTAATACCTGCCGTATCACCATCGACATCGGTCGCAAAGACTGGGAGATCAAGTATGAGTGTATCTTCGCCTTGAGTTGAGTGATCTAGCGCACCCTCAAGCGTAAACTTGTAAGAGCCGTCAGCGTTCAAAACTAGTGTGAACACTGAGTTACCATCAGGTGTTTGACCTTGATAAGTAAAGTTGTTGTTGCTTACCGCGGTTTGAACTAAAGTCACCGCAAAACCACCTGAAGTTACTCCTGGTATCGGGTTAGAAGTAAGATCCAGCTGATAAGAGACAACGGTATCTGCCCCTTCCACCGTATCGAAATTGCCCGTTGCTTCTAGGCTGTCTTTGTTGGTTGCCTGAGAGCCGTTGGCAAGGTCATCCTCATCAACAGCCAAAGCATCTGCTGATTTAATTTCGGGAATGTCATCAACTACGGTAATTGGAAGATTCAGTGATGATGACGTGTCACCATCAAAGTCTGTTACTGTAATTGGAATATCAATGACAAGGTTGTTTTCACCTTGAACAGCGTCATGGTCGATTGGTCCCAACAGCTCAAATTGGTAGCTGTCATTATTCGCATCAAGAGACAGCGTGAAGATCTTAGTTGATGTGCCAGTAATAACCGCTTCGTAACTGGTTACTCCACCATTCGTGCTTACTAGATTCAACTCGATGCTGCTGCCGTTCGACGTTAAACCAGACACGACTGCATCGAGGTCTGAAACTTGGTAGCTGACAATCTTGTCTGCACCAGCAACGACCTCAAATCCGCCGTTCAATACCGTTGAATCACTACTTGTCGTGTCAGAGCCACCGGAAAGATCATCTTCATCAACGGTTTGTTGGCTAGAGTCTGTCACTTTCACAATAGCTGGGACATCGTCCACCACGGTGATCGGCAAGGTGATGTTATTGGACACATCGCCATCAAAATCAGTCGCGTTGACTGGGAAGTTAATGACCAACGAGTTTTCATCGTTACCCGCAGGATGATCAAGTGCACCCAACAGTTCAAATTCATAACTGTCTGCTGAACCATTTAGCGTCAGTTTAAAGACGGTGTCCGTCGTACCTTGTACATAAGCTCGGTACTCAATCACACCGTTTGAATTTGAAAACTCAACCAACTCAAGCGGTTGACCACCTGAGGTAAGGCCAGAAACAGGCGATGTTAAACTATCCAACTGGAAGCTAACGATAGAGTCGGCACCATCAGTAACGTCAAAGTTGCCACCAATGATATTGGATTCTGGCGTGTCGTCCGAACCTTGGCTTGGAATATCATCCTCATCCACAGACAAGGTACTACCAGAGCTAATAGCATCAATGGTTGGTTTGTCATCTACGATCGTAACTGGCAAGGTCGCAGTGATGGTATCGTTGTCGCCATCCGTGATCTTCACAGGTAGATTCAACAAAATCTCATCAGAGTTAACCGCGTGATCTAACTGACCAGATAACTCAAAGTCGTATTTACCATCTTGATGAAGTGTCAACGTGAAGACCGTCACTCCACCCGGAGTTTGTCCCACGTAAACAAGCGCGTCAGCAGTTGAAGCGCCAACGTCTTGAGAAAGTGTTACCTCTTCTCCACCCGATTTCAGGTTCGGAATAGGATTTGAGCTCAGATCCAATTCGAAAGCATCAATACCATCTGCGCTAGTGACTTCGAATTCACCTGATACCGTTAACGGCTCTTTAGTGCCATCAGAACCAAGAGGTAAGTCATCTTCGTCGACACGTAGACTTTCAATATTGGTAACAACTGGAACATCGTCCACAACGGTAATTGGCAATGTGAAGGCTGGTGAAGTATCACCATCATTATCTGTCGCCGTCACAGGGAGGTTAATAACAATCTCGTTTTGCTGATTACCATCTGGATGATCAAGCGGCTTCTGTAAATCGAACTCGTAGGTGTTGTTCGTTGCATCCAACGTCAGTTCGAAAACCACTTCAGCAGGATTGCCAGCGACACCTTGGTATACGTTCACGCCGTTTGCGCTAGAAGACAGAACTAAGGTGATAGCGTCACCATCTGAAGTCAGTGACGCAACTGGCGTGGTCAGGTCACTCAGCTGAATAGAAGCAACTTGGTCAGCACCTTCGGTGATATCAAAAGTACCTGAAATAACAGTATCTTCTGCACTTGCAGCATCCGTACCTGCTGGTAGGTCATCTTCATCAACGGTTTGTTCGCTGCCTGCTAGCAAACCATCAATGGTCGGAACATCATCCACAACCGTAATTGGTAAGGTGATGTTGTTCGACACGTCTCCATCAAAGTCAGTCGCGTTTATCGGTAAATTTATGATCAGTTCATTCTGGCCATCAGCATTTGGATGATCGAGACGAGCGAGCAAATCGAACGTGTAGCTGTCATCAGAGGCATCGAGGGTTACACGGAATACTGGTGTCGTCGTGCCATCAATACGAGCTTCGTAAACTGAAACGCCACCTGCGTTTGATACTTCAACCATAACCAGAGATTGACCACCAGAGGTCAGGCCTTGTACTGGCGTCGTTAGGTCAGAAACGCTGTACTCGACAATGCCATCAGAACCATCAGTCGCGATGAAGTTACCGGCAATGCTGTTCGACTGTGTACCATCAGATCCGATTGTTGGGATATCGTCCTCATCAACCGTTTGCACACTTGTTGCTTCGATTCCACCAAGTGTCGGCTTGTCATCAACGATCTTGACAGGAATTGTCTCAGCAGAGGTATCGCCATCAAAGTCTGTTGCGATGATTGGGAAGTTGAGCGTTAACTCATCACTATCAACAGCATGATCGATTGGGCCTTCAAGCGTGAAGTTATAAGAGCCATCAGTGTGCACTGTCAGTGTAAAGACCGACTCGGTGCCTGCTGTTGCTTGATAGGTAAAGCTGCCGTCGCCATTTGCGGTTTCAGCCAATGTGACTGCCACGCCTTGTGATGTGAGTCCAGCCACTGGTGTTGCTGAAGCATCAAGCTGATAGCTCACCACTCGGTCCGAGCCTTGTGTGGTGGTAAAGTTACCATCGATTGAAATCGGGTCAGTTTGGTCTGAGCCAATCGTACTTAAGTCATCTTCATCAACGGTAATCGCATCGACATCAGTAATGGTCGGTTTATCATCCACGATGGTGACTGGGATCGTTTCTGTGGTGGTATCACCATCAAAATCCGTTGCGATGATTGGGAAGTTCAGCGTCAGCTCATCACTGTCTACCGCATGGTCGATTGGCCCTTGCAGCGTGAAGTTGTATGAGCCATCCGTGTTTACTGTTAGCGTAAATACGGCTTCAGTTCCTGCTGTCGCTTCATAAGTGTAGCTACCGTCGCCGTTTGCGGTTTCAGTCAGCGTGACGGCCACACCTTGTGATGTTAGACCGTCAACAGGCGTTGCAGCAGCATCCAATTGGTAGCTTACTACCCCATCAGAACCTTGCGTTGTAGTGAAGTTGCCATCGATTGAAATTGGATCTGAGCCGTCAGAGCCAATCGTCGCTAGGTCATCTTCATCCACACGGATTGCGTCTACGTCAGTGATGGTTGGTTTATCATCAACGATAGTGACAGGTAACGTCTCCGATGAGGTGTCGCCATCAAAGTCTGTTGCGATAATCGGGAAGTCGATTTGCAGACTGTCGCTATTCACCGCATGGTCTAGTGGACCTTGCAGTGTAAAGTTGTAGCTGCCATCTGGCTTCACAATCAATTCAAATACGGCATTGCCATCTGCCGTGGCTGTGTAAGTAAAACTACCGTCGCCGTTAGCAGTTTCAGCAAGCACGACAGGCTCACCATGAGAGGTCAACCCAGATACTGGATCTGCTGTTGCATCAAGCTGGTATTTAACAACGCTGTCTGAGCCTTCAGTTGTGGTGAAAGAACCCGACATAAACGCATCATCGTTTTGGTCTGAGCCAATTGAGGCGAGATCATCTTCGTCCACCGTGAGTGGAACAACGTTGTCGATAGTTGGAACGTCATCAGTAATCGTGACGGGAATGGTCGCGGTCGTCGTATCGCCGTCAAAGTCTGTTGCAATGATTGGGAAGTTCAGTACTAATTCATCGCTGTTTAACGCGTGATCGACCGGCCCTTCCAGACGGAAGTTGTATGTACCGTCAGCATTCACATTCATGGTGAAGACAGGATTGCCATCCGCGGTAGCCACGTAAGTAAAGCTGCCATCAGCATTCGCAGTCTCTACCAAAGTAACAGGCTCACCTTGAGAAGTTAAACCTGCGACAGGATCCGAAGTTGAATCAAGTTGGTAGCTCACCACACGGTCTGAGCCTTGAGTGGTCGTGAACGCGCCTTCCACAAACACAGCGTCAGTTTGGTCTGAGCCAATACCTGATAAATCATCTTCGTCTACAGTCAGAGGCACAACATTATCGATGATTGGTGCATCATCCGTAATCGTGACTGGAATGGTTGCCGAAGTCGTATCACCATCAAAATCGATGGCAATAATTGGGAAATCAATCGTCAGGCTGTCGCTGTTAGCGGCATGGTCAATCGGGCCTTGCAGCGTAAAGTCGTACGTACCATCTGTTGCGACATTCAACGTGAAGACAGGATTGCCGTCTGCGGTCGCCACATAGGTAAAGCTGCCGTCACCATTCGCGGTTTCCACCAAGGTAATCGCCTCACCTTGAGATGTCAGACCCGCAACAGGATCAGCGGTTGAATCTAGTTGATAGCTCACCACTCGGTCAGAGCCTTGAGTGGTCGTAAACGCGCCTTCAACGAACAGATCGCCGCCAGGGTCGGAACCCACACCACTAAGATCGTCTTCATCAACACTCAACGCATCCACCGCTGTGATGGTAGGTTCATCATCAACAATCGTGACTGGAATGGTTTCAGTAACGGTGTCGCCATCAAAGTCGGTTGCGATAATTGGGAAGTTCAGTGTCAGCTCATCACTATCAACAGCGTGATCAATTGGCCCTTCTAGCGTGAAGTTATAAGAGCCATCAGTATTCACTATCAAAGTAAATACAGGGTTGCCACCAGCTGTCGCTTCATAAGTGAAACTGCCGTCACCGTTTGCCGTTTCAGTCAGCGTTACCGCTACACCTTGCGATGTTAAACCGTCAACTGGTGTTGATGTGTCATCGAGTTGGTAGCTCACCACTCGGTCTGAACCTTGTGTGGTGGTGAAGTTACCATCAATAGAAATTGGATTGCTTTGGTCTGAGCCAATTGAAGCTAGATCATCTTCATCAACGGTAATTGCGTCGACGTCGGTAATCACTGGCTTATCGTCCACAATCGTCACAGGGATCGTGGCATTTGTGGTGTCGCCATCAAAGTCGGTCGCGATGATTGGGAAGTTGAGCGTCAACTCGTCGCTATCAACAGCATGATCAATTGGCCCTTCAAGCGTGAAGTTATAAGAGCCATCAGTATTCACTGTCAGCGTAAAGACCGCTTCACTCCCCGCCGTCGCCTCGTAAGTAAAGCTGCCATCAGCGTTTGCGGTTTCAGTCAGCGTGACGGCCACGCCTTGTGATGTAAGGCCATCAACTGGTGTTGAAGAAGCATCGAGCTGATAGCTCACCACTCGATCAGAGCCTTGTGTAGTAGTGAAGTTGCCATCGATTGAAATCGGGTCAGTCTGATCTGAGCCAATCGTACCTAAATCATCTTCATCAACGGTAATTGCATCGACATCGGTAATGGTCGGCTTATCATCCACGATGGTAACAGGCAGTACGATTTGGCTTGTGTCACCATCGAAATCGGTAGCAATAACGCTAAAATCAAGGGTTAAGCTGTCGGTATTTGCCGCATGGTCGATTGGACCTTGCAGCTCAAAACTGTACGAGCCATCAGTATTCAAAATCAATGTGAAGACTGCACTACCATTTGCCGTTGCGCTGTAGGTGTAACTACCGTTTGCATTTTGCGTTTCGGCAATGGAGACGGTTTGCCCTTGAGATTGCAGGCCATTTAAAGGATCAGCATTTACATCCAACTGATACTGTACGACGCCATCAGAGCCCTGAGTTGTCGTAAACTGACCTTCGACCAGCGTTGACTGTGATTGGTCAGAGCCTACCGAACTTAAATCATCTTCATCGACGGTAAGAGCAACAACATCGTTAATGGTTGGCACATCATCAGTAATGGTAACCGGCAGAACAAGTGAACTGGTGTCACCGTCAAAGTCAGTTGCGACAATAGTGAAGTCTAGCGTTAAGCTATCACTACCCACAGCATGATCGATTGGACCTTCAAGGGTAAATGAATAAGAGCCGTCAGGGTTCACTTGTAAGGTGAAGATAGCATCCCCTTCTGCCGTCGCAGAATAGGTAAAGCTGCCATCTGAGTTGGTTGTTTCCGTCAGAGAGATAGATCGACCCTGTGATTCCAACCCATTGAGTGGATCAGTGCCGCTCTCTAATTGATAACTTACGACACGGTCTGAGCCCTGAGTCGTCGTGAAGTTGCCTTGCGCGAGCACAGAGTCGCTTTGATCGGAGCCGATGCTTGATAAATCGTCTTCATCGACGGCGAGTGCATCAACGCCATCAATCGTAGGAACGTCATCTTGAACTTGAATGACAATTTGCGCAGCTTCTGGTGTGTTCGAACCTTCGGTAATAGAGGAGCGGTCACCATCCGCATCTACCGCGTAAACTGGCAATGAGAAAGTAAGCGAGTCGTCGTTAGCCCCCGTATGGTCAAGTTGTTCATACAAGTTGAATTGGTATTCGCCCAATGCAGGTGCATCAATCGCCACATCAAATACGGTAATACGCACACCATCCAGCTCGATGAAGCCTTCGTAAGTACGTACGCCGTTACTCTCGGACGCTAGTTCTAGTTGAACAACCTGCCCTTGAGATTGGAGTTCTCCACCAACATTGAACTCTGTAGGTTCCAACTCATAGTGATCAATGATGTCACTTCCGACCGCTGTCGTGATCGACCCAGTACCACTTGTTACTGCCGCGCCTTCCTGTGAACCTTGGTCAACCCCCGCCTCGTCTAAAGACAAGCCCGTCACGTTCTCAATCACTGGATTATCGCCATCGAGGATGGTCATCGTAAAGGTGTTGCTTGCCGTATCTTGGTCGAAATCGACGATTGTGGTTGGCAAAGAGAGCTCAATCGTATCTTCACCGTTTGTTTGTTCTAACGGCTTAAATTGCTCAAATTGGTAGGTACCATCAGTATTCAAACTGATGGTTAAGACGGTTTCATTCGAGCCCGCAATGGACAAGGTGATAGTACTGCCGTCTTCAGAGAGTACCGCTTCTGTCGCCTGATTATCACTCAGTAGGCCATCGAACTGACTAAGTCCTTCTTGATTAAACGTGACCGTTGCCAATTGATCACTACCAATATCAACAAAAGTGCCAGTAATTGGTGTAGAAGAAGATTCAACGTTTTCAAAAGTAACGTTCTGCGGCGCAGGATCATCGCCATCAATAACGGTTGTCGTAAAATCGATAGGCGCTTGAATGCTATTACCACCAATATCTGCGCCTGTAATGTCAAAAGTAATATTGATTTGATCACCGACGATCGATACTTGGCCATCAGCAACAGACGCAACATGGTCAATACCCTGGCTAATCGTGGTAACGACCTCTAACTCTAAATCACGGCCTAAAGATGTCGCTTCGATCTCGATACGAAGTACTTCGTTACCTTCTTGGGTGCCGATAATGGCATTTTGCGCTTCGTCATAAACGAACGCCACTGGCTGACCACCAGAGGTAATATCACTGTTAAGCTCAGTCAACAAAGACTCTAAAGAAGACGTTTCGGGTACAAATGAAGCAGTATCAAGTGCGAGATCCCCTGCTTCAACCAGCACACTAGAAGAAATGGTTTGCGGGTAGCTAGATAGAGAAATTGAGCCTTCTGTTACGCTAGATTGCAGTGACTGCCCACCATCAGCAAAAATCGTGACATTCAAACCGTCATCTTCGTCGCGATCATCTTCTCCGCTGCGAGTCGCAGACGTTTCAAAAAAAGTAGAAGCGAGTACTTCCGGGTTATTATATTCAACCGTCACGTAGCCAGCATTAGCCGAGCCTTCAGCACCTGCGCCAGCAGCTGTTGCTTCTAAGATAGCGGTAGGGTCAGCTCCGTCTAAAATAGCTTGCTGGATAGCGGCAATATCGTTGGCGTCGAAGTCAGCACTTCCAATAGCCGTTGGGTCAAAAGTCACTAAGCCATTAACTGGAGATTGTACCAATACTGGTTCTAACGGTTCAGAAGAAGGCACAGGAAGACAAGCAACACAATTTGCATCGACCAGATAAAGCTCATTATTTATCTGTACGTCGAGAGAAGCATTATTTTCTGTGATAATAATCTCGCCAGGTCTTAACTCATCCCCCGCTTTTATGACCTTAACGTTTCCATCCAGGCCCAAAACCAAAACTTCACCTTTGACAGCATTTACAATCGCGCTCTGCGGTACCGTGTGCGTACTCATCTGACCTCCGCTAATGGCTTACGTTTCCCATTAACCTTTTTAGATAATTTCTTATTAATTTAGTGCGGCATACTGCACACCTTTATACGATTAAACTAAGTATTGAATCATTAAACAATCGATAAATACCCTACTACCAAGCAACATAAGTAAAACTTACTCGTAGTCACAGAAATGTGACACATGTGCTGACGCGTAGATATCGAATAATTATATGAAATTGATACCTTATTCTGATTAAGTGTAGTTGTTTTAAGAAAAGAAGAGAGATGAAATCATTCAGCTAAACGCCAGACTGCCGGTTGCGATCAATAATGGAAGAAAAGCAATGAGAATGTTGTATACACCGGAGCGTGATGACAGCTTAATCAATATCGGTGACGAAAAAAACGTAACGATTAAATATTGAACAACATAAATTGCAGGACAAAATGCAACGATAAAAATGTGGCTTACGATATGAATCCCCGCACACCACGAGTTCGGTTTTGTTCTGATATACAGCAAAAAAAACACGAGCAAGCTAATAATAAAATACATAAACACAGCACTTGAAAATAATTATCATTTTCAATCATATGTAAATATTCCCTTACTTTCAATGGTGTTTGAGCTATTAATGTCATCGTTATTATCAATCAACACAATAAGTAAAATTATCAGTAATTCCAGTCCTAAACGTTTGCGTAATCGCTAACCTTCTCTTAACCTTGATTTGAGGCTTTTATCACGGTTTTTCCATTGATATAGTGCGTCCATACAACAAAAAAGACCATTCGAGGCATGGAGCTTCCTCATTAATCTCAAGATGAGAAGAATTGGTACCGACAAAATTCGGCAGATTTTAAGAGGGTCAAAAAATGGACATGAATATGGTTGAGATTTTAGGTTATGCAGCTTCAATCATGGTCGCTATTTCGCTAACTATGAAAGATATTGTTAAGCTTCGTATCCTTAACTTTATTGGTTGTGCGCTATTTACTGCTTACGGACTAATGATTGATTCTTGGCCTGTAGTACTAACTAACGGTTTTATAGCTTGCGTTAACATCTACTTCCTAGCAAAAATGCAGCAGGAAAAAAAAAGCCTAGAGCCTGAGAAAGCGCAATAGCATTCAAACAATAAAAGCCCGCAAATCATAAGATTGCGGGCTTTTGCTTTTAACATTCCCTTTCTATCACAGCATCCTTAAACGAGCGCTAACGAACCCAGCTAAGTGCTAATGTTTCTCGACGAGAAAACATGTCCACATGCGATGAAATGATCGCCTTAACCGTATTCAGTTTCTCTTCTGAATCCGCCTCACAGGTTATAGTTAAGCTAGATGCACAAAGGTTAAACTCCGCTTTTCCCGTCGGAAATGTCACCAAACCGCTATTTTCATTCCAAGTAGCAGGAACTTTTCGTCCAAAATGCCGACAAAGCGTCACTAAGTATTTGTCAGCGTGTTCGCTATCTATTCGGGTGCTTTCTTTAATCATGAACTTACTCGTTACTTTGAAACGTCCTATGAAGAACCTTGTTAGAATTGATAAGCTGCAGAGAGCTTGAAGTTGCGACCCGGCTCGTAGTCATCAAGCGTGAAGCCACGTGCAGTACCCGAACGAGACGCATGAGAGCTGTACAACTCGTCAAATACATTATCAATACCAAAGGTCACCGACAGTCCATCAATATCAGACGGCACCCATTGAGCGTATAGATTATGCACATCATAACTTGCTTTCTTTGGCTGACCATCAAAGACGTTGTCTTCCTCTAGAACAAACATTGAGTTCCACCCGAAGATCGTTTCTAAAGCGTCTGACTGGTAATCCAAAGTTAAAGCAATGCTATCACCCATATCAATGCTACGCCCATTGCCCCCAGCAACAGGACCACCAGTATTCTTGTTTTTGGTGTCCGACTTAGAGTAAGAAAGTTTGCTGTTAAACTTGTCGTAACCATAAGAAGCACTTGCCTCAAAGCCTTTAATCTCAACATCACCTAAGTTGTAAATCAGGTAAGTTTGAGTCGCGTTTTGGTACTGATCTGCAATGTAATCATCAATTTCCGTTTGGAATACCGTAATATTCGCCCCAAAGAAATGCTTATCAAAGGTTTTATCAAAACGAACACCACCCTGCGTGTTCAATCCCGTTTCTGGCTTTAACCCATCCTCTAAAAATGCAACGTCTTGGTAAGCAATAAAGGTTTCCATTAGCTCTGGACCTTTAAATAGAGAACGTGCACTCGCAAACAACGTCCAATCTTGAGTCACCGCCCACTCTGCTGCTAGAGCCCAAGTCACATCATCATAATTACTGGTTCCTGTCTCAGCTTTGCGTTTGTAATCATCAAAGCGCATACCTGCGGTAATAAAGAAGGCATCAGAGAAGAAGAACTGATCTTCTACAAACAGTGCGGTTGAAATCGCCGATTCGTCCATAAACTTACGACTACCGTAGTAACTCGAAGACGTTTTATCCATGTAGTCGAAGCCATAAGTGACTCGATTATCAAACTCACCTAACATAACATCTGACTGGAATTTGCCATTCAAACCAAAGTTTTGGTTTTTGGCGGTGTTCTTTGATAAACGGTTCGAGGGCCAACGAGGGGCCATCACCGTTTCGTCACGTTTAATTTCTGTCTCGGTATTATAAAGAGTGACGTTTCCTTGGTGTTGTTCGCCTCGCAACTCGTAACTCAAAGTAACGGTATCGCGGTCATAATCCGTAGGGATAAGTAACTTGCTCGACAGGCTATTATTTGCACTACCAGACATATCAGGACGCGGACTGTAATCTCCACTGTCTCGGTACATGTCATAAGAGAGCTCAAAACGATGGATGTCATTTAGTTCATACCCCAGCTTAGCCAGAATGTTGTAAACATCACCTGCAGCACCATAGGTTTTATTGCCATCACTATCTTCAAAATCATCACGCGTAACGTAATGGCCATAGACCATCGCATCAATGTTTTCGGACAAAAGTCCGTACAGTGTCAACGAACCTTGTTGGTTGTCGTTGGATGCATAGCCGCCATAAACACGCGCACCAAACTTTTCATCGTAACGAAGTAAGTCACGAGCGTCTTTCGTTTCAAAGTAGACCGAACCGCCTAACCCGTTTTGAGTCACAGAGTTATTACCTACCTTAATGTCCGCAGATTTGAGAATGTCAGGGTTCAACGTCAAGTTACCAATATGATGGAACATGCTCGCATGCTGAGAAGCACCGTCAAGACGAATGTCCAAATCGGTTTCGCTCAAACCACGAATCGTAATACGTTGATTCACAGAGTGTGTGCCACCAACATCCACACCGGGAATATCGCGCAGTAAATCAGACATGTGATCCGCTTGCTTCAGTGACATGTCGTCCGCAAACATCGACTCAGTGTTGCTGGAAACTTTCGTTCCCCATACAACGACCTCTTCAAAATGTGACTCAGTATCTTGAGCTAAAACAGGGGTTGATAGCGCCATTCCCACTGCAAGGCAAAGGCTTGAAAGCTTGATAGGTGAACAAGCAGGGCTTTCCATAACTTAATTCCTAAATATTAATGATAATAATTCTCAGGTATAATAAGCATGAGTTTTATAAATACAAAGGCGATTTGGTTATGCGAAATCGCACAAGTGTTATGAGGAAGTGTCAAATGCAGGAAGTCACAACAAAACGAACTAAAATTGCCAAGATAGCTTTAACCCAAAGACTAGAGGCGACAGAGAAACAATGGATTGTCACGCAAGGCCAACCTTATCAAACTCAACTGGCCGAAGGTAAGTTCCTATCATATCAGTACAATGATCAAATTTTTGTTCATGGCGGGCGTTGTCTAGAACTTATTGATTCGAATATTGTTTCTACTGCACACGCCTCACTGCTGGTCACTATTCTTTTAGAAGGTAGACTCTCGTTTGGCTACGACGATTTGCAATTTGATTTAGACGCGAGCGACGGCCCTAAGGGTGTAGTGGTGAACTTACTCAAACCTGCAAATTTTCGTCGTTCACTGCTCAAAGATAACCTCATTAATAAGATCAACATATTGGTTAAGCCCCAATGGCTAGAGGCCCGCCTTGAGCAAAATTGTAGCCATCGAGCCTTTTTTAACTCTCATCAGGCGTTTCAACAGTTGGAGCTTAACCAGACGCTATGCGAGCTGGCTGACACGTTAACAAATAGAGAAACACCGCAAGAGTTCCAAGAGAAGCTAGAGGTCGAAAGCTTGATCTATCAAATTTTACATCAAGCCACCAAGCAAATTCCTAAGAATTTCAGTGCTAAAAACAGCAGTATTGAACGACACATTGATGGTCGGATTGAGGATATTGTCAGCTATATTGAAACTCACCTTGATCAAGAACTACGCTTGGAAAAGTTGGCGAGCCAATTCTCAATGAGTGTTTCAAACCTGCAGCGCCGATTTAAACAATCACTTAATATGACCATAAACGGCTACATTCGTTTTCGACGTCTTGAGATTGCTAGGCAACATTTGGAACGTGGCCTAGTGACGATAACAGAAGCCGCCTATGAAGCCGGATACCACCACCCTTCTAACTTCACTTATGCCTTCAAAAAGGCATTTGGTGTGCCACCACATGAAGTGATTAAAGAGTAAGGGGACTCTAGGTAACTGACTGTTATTTAGGAGTGTCTTATCCACAACATCGGTATATACTCGCCTTAAACGTTATGGAGGTTAAACATGAATATTGGTGCTGTCGCGAAGCTCACAGGGCTTTCATCTAAGTCGATTCGATTATATGAAGACAAAGGGATCATATCTCCACCAGCGCGTAGCGACTCTGACTATCGCGAATATTCAGATAATCATATTCAAGAGCTTAACTTGGTATCACGCGCAAAAAGCGCAGGCTTTTCATTGCAAGAATGCAAAGAGTTCGTACAACTTGCTCATAACCCCAACCGCAAAAGTAGCGAAGTAAAAGCAAGAACCATGGACAAACTGAGAGAGGTTGAAGAAAAAATTGCACACCTCATGGAGATCAAAACACAACTTGAAGGTTGGGTTTCTTCTTGTCCTGGAGATGCAGAGAGCCGATGCCCGATCATAGACGAGCTCACCAAGTAAGCCCGCCTATCTATTGATCTCGTTAAAAACGAACTAGCTCGCTTAATGATAGGTACACATGCGCTTACCGTTTAACTCTATGATGTTAAATGGCGTTTCATAGATGTCCTCTAGCGTAGACGCTTGAATAACCTCTTCAACCGCACCACTCGCCACAACCTTGCCTTTCTTAAGCGCCAATATGACATCTGAGTAACACGCCGCGAAATTAATATCATGAATCACGACCACCATGGCTTTATTCATGTCATGGGCTAACTGCTGTACAACTTTCATGATCTGAAGAGAGTGTTTGATATCTAAGTTATTAAGAGGTTCATCAAGAAAGACATAATCTGTATCTTGTGCAATCACCATAGCAATAAATGCAAGCTGTCGCTGACCACCACTTAATTCATCCAAGTATTTGTCTTGAATATCTTGCAAATCTAAGTAGTCGATCGCTTGTTCTATGACCTCATGATCTTCTTTAGTCAGATTTCCTTTAGAGTATGGGAAACGACCAAAAGAGACTAACTCTTTTACGGTAAACCGCATTGTAATCGAGTTAGCTTGGCGAAGTACTGCCAGTTTTTTCGCTAGCTCTTTTGTGTCCCATTCCGCGATTTCCTTGCAATCAATGATAACACTACCGCCATCTCGCTCCGTTAAGCGCGAGGCCATAGATAACAGCGTGCTCTTTCCCGCGCCATTTGGACCGATAATCGATGTTACCTTGCCCTTTTCAAACTGAGTATTGGCCTCGTCTACGACTTTGTTTGAACCGAAAGCCTTCGTTAATTTGTCTATTACTATCATATTTATACAACTTTGTTTTTCAGCAGCAGGTATAAGAAATACGCACCGCCGATAAAGTTAATTACGACACTCAACGTCGTCTCAAAACTGAACACGTTTTCGATTATCCATTGCCCAGCAAGTAATGAACTGATGGATAGAAACGAACATCCGACCAATAGCGTTTTATGTTGGTAACTTCGGAACATTTCTCGGCTTAAGTTGGTCACTAGTAAACCAAAGAACATGATTGGCCCTACCAAAGCCGTAGAAATAGCAATCAAAACCGCCGAGATAATAAACACATTTCTCGTCACTTTAGGTACATCAACACCCAAACTTTTCGCATTGTCTTGGTCGAGCCAAAACACATCTAAAGTGCGATGCATCCTAAACAACAACCAACATGCAAACATCAAAGCCGGAGCACTAAAATAAACCAAGTTCACTTTGACATTATTGAAACTGGCGTACAGTTTCGACTGAACAATTGCATATGTGTTTGGGTCCATCAGCAAAGAAAAGAATGACGCCGCATTGGAAAATAGCTGACCAAAGATCAAGCCGACCAATAGCAACGTAATCAAGTTCTTGCTGCCTTTTGAAAAGTAAAACCCAAACAGCAGTAGCGAAAACGACACCATTACAATTACTGCAATCGCGAAATTTACGTACAAATTAAGAACTAAGGTACTCAACCCACCAAAAATCAACACGATCAAAATTTGGGTTAACACATACAGCGCATCAAAACCCATGATACTTGGCGTTAAAATTCGGTTGTGCGTAATGGTTTGAAATACAAGTGAAGACTGAGCAATGGCCACACCCGCTAGCACTATCGCCAATACTTTAGGAACTCTACGAGACAAAAAATATTGGTAGTTGTCAGCCGTTAGCCCAATACCAATAAACAGACACGCGAAAAGAATCGCAATGCCACCTAGCAGCAGGATTTTCGTTGAATCACGCATGTTGCTTACCTCGCAACAACATTGCGATGAATACCACGCCACCCAATATGCTAATCACGATAGAGATTGGCATTTCATGAGGGAAAATAATTAAACGACTCACCAAATCGCAACACAACACTAAAATGGCCCCATACATGGCCGTAAGCGGAATGTTCTTTTTGAGGTTATCGCCATAAAAGTGACTCACGAGATTCGGTACAATCAGCCCTAAGAATGGCAACTGGCCAACAATCATCACGACACTTGCTGACATGATGGACACCAATAGCACGCCAATCGTCACAACCTGCTGATAATTCAAACCCAAGTTAATCGCGAAATCTTTTCCGATACCTACGGCAGAGATCCTTGCGGCAAAAAGATAGCTGAGGATAACCATTGGTACCGCGATGTACAGCAGTTCAAAATCACCACGCAAGATGTTGGCGAAGTTTGCGACTGTCCAAGCATTCAGACTTTGAAGTGCATCATATTTGTAAGCGATAAACGTAGTCATGGATTGGATGACATTGCCGAAAATAATCCCGACAAGTGGCACAAAAACCACGCTCTTAAATTGAATGCGCTGAATAAAGAAAACAAACGCTAGCGTCCCAAATACCGAGATGCCGAACACGAGCCAAAGGTGATTATCATTACCAAAGAAAACCACGCTCAGTACATAGCCCAGCATGGCACATTCGATCGTACCAGTTGTAGAAGGTGCCGCAAATCGGTTCTGGCTGATTTGCTGCATGACAAGACCCGCAATACTCAAGCCAGCACCAGCAAGCAATATGGCAAATAAACGTGGTATACGGCTGGTAAAGAAAAGTTCTAATGCTTTCTCATCACCTGAAAAGAGTTGTTGGGGCGTCATGTTTGCCACCCCAACAAATAACGAAACCGTGCTTAAAACCACAAGGGTTAGCAATAACTTCTTCAAAGTTAACCTCTGCTATCTTGGATTACAGTTCAACGGTTTGCTTTATCTCACTGACCATTTTTTCTGTTGCTGTCACACCAGACATCGACAAGTACCACGCGTCCACATCTAAATAAGTGATTTTATGATTTTTATATGCCGCAGTCGCTTTGACTAAGTCGTTATCCATGGATTTACGAATATCGTTATCCGGCGTACCTGTCAGAGAATTTCGGTCAACCACGAGAATATTTTTCGGGTTAGCTTCACGAATAAACTCATAAGAAATGACATCTCCGTGAGTGCCCGTTTTCACGTGCTCAACCGTTTCCAAGAAGCCAAAGTCGTTATAAATGACGCCAAATCGCGACTGGGCACCAAACGCGCTGATGTTGTCACCCATGCTCAAAATCGTTAATGCATCATTTTTGTTCGATTGGTTGTAGTCACGGATTGCTTTAAATTGAGCATCTAGCGCTTCAATTTTCTGCTCTACTTTTTCTTCGATATTGAAGATCTTACCAATATTGCGCCATTGCGCTTGCGTGCCTTCCCAATAGCCTTGGTTCTCTTTCGCCGCAAAAACAACTGTAGGGGCAATTTCACTCAGCTCTTCATATTTCGCAGACGCTCGCGGACCAACCAAAATCAAATCCGGTTTTTGCATGTAGATGGTTTCAAAATCAGGTTCAAACAAACTACCCGCAGAGGTGTAGTTATCTTTGCTGTATTTTGAAAGGTAACTAGGAAGATTAGAAGAGTTAGATACTGCAACAGGATCGATACCAAAGTTGTCCAACGCATCTAGCGGGCCAAAGCCAATCACAACCACACGCTCTGGGGATTGTTCTAGCTCTGTTTGACCCATGTAGTGGTCAATCACAACTTTAGCAGCGAAAGAAGGAGAAACAGTAAATAACGACAGCATAGCCGCACCAACGAATTTTTTCATTTTGTTAAGCCTTAATGAGATCTATTATCATACGCGTTCGCAATATAACGCTACTCTTTAATGCATTCAACAAAATTTAAGGTACTTTACATTAGTTACGTTTACTCAAGACTTAGATATATCAAAGACTTATAAAACCCATCAGTTCCAATACCTGGGCGTATCATTCATGCGCTTCAATAAACGCTTTGAGTGCCAGCTCATCAATAATCTCCAAACCGTTGTCCGTTTTTGTAATCAATCCCTTTTCAATCAAGTCCTTAACTGCACGTCGATAGACTCGGCCTGAGGTACCAAACCGCTCAGCCTCTTGGTTCACTTTATCAAAACCACCAAGCAACTTATCCGTCTGATTACGGACGAGAAGATCATAGGCAATGTTGTAAGTAATGGGATGCAACAAACGGTTAGTGTAGATATCCATGGAGTCTTGATAATCCTCAGCCAATGCTGAAGCGAAGAACACCATCATTTGGGGATGATTTTGCAGTGCTTCGGTTAGTTTTTGGATACAGATAACATCAACCTGCATATGTTCATCTGCTATCACATTCCATTGACAAGGAGTCTGAGTGAAGAACTCCATTTCACCATAAATATGATAGTCGCAGTTAGCTTCCCCTAATTGAAAACGTCGTCCATTTGCGGCCAATATGTTCATCGAGACTCGACCTACTGGCACAACATACAAGTACTGAAGTTGCTCACCTTGGCGGAGAATTGCTTCCCCAGCATCAAAGTAACGCGAATTTATTTGGCATTGATAAATCAAATCGCGAAAGGTGGCACTCTTTTCTTCAAGGTATGTTTTGAAGCGACCAGTCGGATAAGGGCTGATTTTCATTTTCTGCTCTCTCAGAAAAAGTTACGGACAACTATTTAAGGTGGATTGTACCCCGTAACTCCAAATAAAAAAGCGACAGTGACCTGTCGCTTTACATCTATTCTGTTTATGTGACTTACTGAGATAGAGACTGGCTAACGCTGAGCAACCAAGGCTTCTAATGCCGTAATCGCGGCACTCTTCTCACCTTGCATCATTACTTTGGCCTCATCAACGTACTGACCAACACCTTCTTTCACATCTTGTTGATACAGCACCACGTTGTTTAATATCGAAGCCACATGAAGGCCTCGTAGTCGACCGACCGTAAACAGCGCAGAGGTTTCCATATCGGCACCTAAGATGCCTTTCTTGTTCCAATGTTGGCATATTGCATCCTCGTCATCGGTATAGAAACTGTCGTGAGAACGCACCACACCAAAATGATAATACACTTTTTGCATCGACAAGTAACGCTCAACTTCCTTTAACAGTGAAAAGCTTGCGTAGGCTGGATAAGACGAATCGACATACGCTTTAGAGCCGCCCTCATCTCTTACCGCGCCTTCGGCAATGATCAACTCGCCAAGATGAATGCCTGATTGCATTGCCCCCGCCGATCCAACGCGTACCACATGAGTCACACCGCACTGTTTTAGCTCTTCCACTGCGATGATCATCGATGGCGCACCTATACCTGTACTACATACTGAAACAGGCTTGCCTTTGTAGTTGCCGGTAAACACACGGTACTCGCGGTTTTCCGACACCATTTCTGCATCATCAAATAATACCGCGATACGATTCGCTCGATCTGGCTCGCCGCATACAATAACGAGGGGAGCGATTTGTGTTTCATCCACTCCGATATGAGGTTGTTTGGCCATTTTTCGTTCCTTACGCAGCAGCGTGCGCTAAGGTTTTATCGCCATTGCGCTTAGCGCTACGAGCCCACTCACGCGTGCCATTGGCAGCGATGAACATAAGAATCGCGTACTGAACAGACATTGCGTAAACACCTTGCGTCGCGTAGATACCCACACTGATAATATTAATCACAACCCATAGAATCCAGTTTTCGACGTATTTACGTGTCATCAGAATTTGTGCAACAACAGAAAGTACTGTCATGGTTGCATCCCAGAACGGGAACGCGTCAGGTTCAAGCACCGGTTCAGCCAAGTCAGCACCAAAGAGATTCAAGCTATCAACAGCAATGTTTGCTAGCGCAAAGAAAAATGGGTCGATATAGATCGTTAATAATGCGATACATGCAACGCTAATAGAGGCAGTAGTAATAAGTTTCTGTTTATTTAACCAGCGAACCTCCAGCGTTTCACCTTGTGCGTTTGGACGAGTCCACGCATACCAGCCGTAAATGTTCGCACAGAAGAAAAACAATTGAAGAAGCAATAATCCGTATAACTGAATTTGAAAAAAGATAACGGCAAAAAGCGTGACATTCAGCAAACCGAATAAGTAGTTGATGGTTTTTTCTTGGCTGGCAAACCAAATGCAAAGCAGTCCAAAAACGGTACCGAAAGCTTCGATCCAGCTCATTGCGTAGCCGTCGCCAATCGGAATGTTAACGAGAGTATTATTAATATCGAGTAAGGCAAAGAGGTCCATAACATGTCCTTTATTATTTTGTTTGGAATACGCTTATATTAGAGCGTGATCCCCAACAAAAAGGAGGACATTTGTCCTCCTCTTGATGCACTCGATCATAATTCAGTTCAATGTTTACTTGAAAGCAATAAATGATGCTATTGAACGGTGTTGGAAATAGACGTGCCTATGAGTCCAAGCCTAGATAGCGTTTTTTGAATGCAGAAGCTGATGCAAATAAAGCTGACGCCAAAAGTGTAATAATAAAGCCAATTGCGTACTCAAATGCTTCATTAACCAGTAGCTGATAGCAGCTCACAAAAAAAATCAATACAACTGTAATAACATTAACTCGGTGAAACCAAGGGTGTTTTACAGATAACTTAGCGTAACCTTTTGATAACATTCGACTAATCCGCCAGACAACAATTAATAGTTTTATTTATAATCAACGACGATAGTAAGGCTTTATCGTATAAAGAGAAACGACTTTTTTAATTTTTTAGCTCAACATCACACGTCATTTAGTGAGGTTTGACTTTAACCTCTTGACGCTTTTTCGTTCCACTAGAGTCGGCTCTAATTGTACGACCTGTGCCTCTGTTGATTTTTCATCCAACTTTCGGACAAGAGTCTCAACGGCAGCCTGCCCCAAACGGTACTTAGGCTGATGAATGGTAGTTAGCGATGGCGACATAAATTTCGCGATATGGATGTCATCGTAACCAATAATGGATAGGTCGTCCGGCACTTTAATACCGAGCTCATTTGCGGCGTTAATCACACCCATCGCCATCATATCGTTAGAGACGAAAATCGAGCTGGGTAATGCGCCACGCTGAGCCATTTTTTTGAACGCTTGATACCCACCCTCACATTCGAAGTCAGACTCAATGATCCAATTGGCATTAAATTCCAAGCCAGCTTCGTTCATTGCTCGCTTATAACCTTCGTATCGCATTTGCGCTTGGTGTTTAATCAAAGGGCCAGTGATGCACCCAATTTCGGTATGGCCGCAATCAATTAAGTATTTCGCCGCTAAGTAACCGCCACGAAGTGAGTTGTCTTGGATTTTATCGCTTGTAAATAGCATCGGCCCCCAGTCCATTACCACAACTGGGATATCTGGGTAACGCTCAAATACATCGATACGCTCTCCTTCTAGCGACGAGCACATCAAGATCAAACCATCGACACGCTTTTGCAATAGCGTATTAATGGATTGACGCATACGTTCGTTATCACCCTCGGTGTTACATAAAATGAGGCTGTAGCCTTTTTGGTAGCAGCTGCGTTCGACGCCTTTTACGACTTCGCCAAAGAATGGGTTGGTTGAGGTTGTCACGAGCATACCAATGGTTTTGGTACGATTGACTTTGAGGCTACGCGCCAACGCAGAGGGCGCGTAGTAGTTAAGCTCTTTTGCGGCATTGTTAACGCGTTCAGAGATCTCTTCGCTCACAAAACGCGTCTTGTTAATAACATGGCTCACTGTTGAAGTGGAAACCCCTGCCAGTTTTGCGATGTCTTTCATCGTCGCCATGTTACTACTCCTATTTTAATGAGGCGTTGTGCGCCTTATTGTTCAGCGAGAAACGCGTCCACCTCTTCGCGGGTTGGAATCGACGTTTGCGCGCCAAAGCGGGTCACAGAAATTGCAGCCGCCGCATGTGCAAACTTAATCGCTGATTCTAAAGGTAAACCTTCTAGGAGACCAGTGACGAATGCCCCATTAAATGTATCGCCCGCTGCGGTAGTATCCGTCGCTTCAACGCGGAAACCCGAGATGATTTCGCCTCGACCGTTTTGGCTTAGCCAAACGCCTTTTGCACCGAGTGTGATCATGACAATTTCTATACCTTTACCATGTAGCACATTCGCCGCTTCTTGCGCGCTTTCGTTGTCTGTTACAGTAATACCTGTCAGAACTTCAGCTTCCGTTTCATTTGGCGTAATCACGTCAATGTAAGACAGTAATTCATCTGACAATTCACGAGCTGGCGCTGGGTTCAGAATGACATTGGTTTTGGCATCTTTCGCTACACGCGCAGCTTTCTCAATGCCGCACATCGGCGTTTCCAATTGCATTAGCAAGTAATCTGCTTGGCGAATACGCTCTAAATCTGGCTCAATCGCTTCTGCTGTCAGTTTGGCGTTCGCTTCAGCTGAAATGCAAATGCTGTTCTCCCCACTGTCCGACACTTGAATCATCGCGATACCTGTCGGGCAATTTGGCTGCATCTTCACACCAGTGATATCGATGCCGTCCATTTTGAAGTTTTCGCGAATGTTAATGCCGAATGAGTCGTCGCCCACACAAGCGATAAAACCGATGTCTGCATTTAATCGCGCCGCCGCGACGGCTTGGTTGGCACCTTTGCCACCTGGGATAACTTGATAGTTGCGACCATGCAGCGTCTCGCCTGGGCGAGGGAAAGAAGGCACTTGAAGAACATGGTCAGCGTTTACACTACCTAACACCACTAACTTATTCATACGGTTATCCTCGGTTCTGAATGAACCCTTTTTAAAAACTGTTTAGGAAAATACATTAGATGACTTTAACTTCTCTTCCTGACGAAGGAGTCTCGATAAAAAGCCAAAGGCATCTATACCCCACACTTTGCAGTATTTTGGGTAAATTTGCCCTCACCTCCTAAACGACAGATATAAACGGAGGAGAGAGCAAAATTTAGGATGATTTATTGGAACTTGAAACTTACTTAGTGACTACTTTTAGTGGTACTGGGATGTACTCTTCTACTTCTTCACCTTTCAAAACTTTGTCAGCCGTTTCAACACCTAAAGCACCGATAAGGTCTGGTTGCTGAGCAATAGTTGCCGCTAGTTTGCCACGGTTAACTGCTGCAATGCCGTCTTCCGTACCATCAAAACCAACGATAACGACATCTTTGCCAGAAGCTTGAACTGCGCGAAGTGCACCTAGCGCCATTTCATCATTCTGTGCAAATACCGCTTGTACATCCGGGTTAGCCGCTAGCAGGTTTTCCATTACGTTTAGACCTTTTGTGCGGTCAAAGTCAGCTGGTTGGCTAGCAAGAAGATCCATATCGCTGCCCTTCACGGCATTCATAAAGCCTTCACCGCGCTCACGCGCTGCCGATGTGCCCGCAATACCTTCAAGTTGAATGACTTTTGCTTTTTCGCCGACTTTTTCCATGATGTAGTGGCCTGCCATTTCACCACCAATTACGTTGTCCGACGCGATGTGACTCACAACTTCACCACGGCTTGCACCACGGTCTAATGTCAACACAGGGATCTTAGAACGGTTCGCCATACGAATTGCATTAGACACTGCATCAGAATCCGTTGGGTTGATAAGAATTGCTTTTACGCCGCGAATACTTAAATCCTCGATGTTCGACAGTTCTTTACTCGGGTCATTTTGCGAGTCCAGTACAATTAAGTCGTACCCCAATTCTTTCGCTTTTGCTTCCGCACCGTCTTTCATCGTTACGAAGAACGGGTTGTTTAGCGTCGAAACCACAATCGCCATGGTATCTTGAGCTTGCGCCGCTACCGATACGGTTGAAGAAAGAAGTGCAGCAGAGATAAGAGTTGCAAGTTTTTTCATCGTTCTAGTCCTTTGTGTAGGGTGAGCCAGTACACGTCCCCTGACTCGGTTTGTATTCACTGTTTTATATATACAGATTGTTATGAATTACTTGTTTTTGTTGTCTACCAATACCGCCAGCAAGATAACCACTGCTTTTGCAATCATTTGGTAGTAGGAAGAAACATCAAGTAGGTTAAGTGCATTGTTCAAGAAACCGATGATCAGCGCACCAATCAAGGTACCCATGATACGGCCTTTACCGCCCATCAAGCTGGTACCGCCAAGAACAACCGCTGCGATAGCGTCTAGCTCGTAGCCCATACCTGCTGTTGGCTGCGCCGAAGAAAGACGAGACGTTACAATAATGCCTGCAAGCGCTGCTAACATACCGCAGATGGCGTAGACACCAATCTTCACTCGGTCTACATTGATACCTGATAGGCGAGTCGCAGACTCATTGCCGCCTAGTGCGTAAACATAGCGACCAAAGCGCGTGTGGTTAAGTAAATACCAAGCCGCAGCGAACACAACCACCATTAACCAAACAGGAACTGGAATGCCTAGCGCGTAGCCAGTACCAAACCATGCGAACGCATCCGCGGTGTCAGTAAAGCCTGTCGAGATTGGTCGACCTTCGGTGTACACCATGGTCACACCGCGTAGTAACGTCATGGTAACCAGCGTAGCGATAAATGCCTGCACCTTACCCTTCGCAATAATGATACCGCTGATCGCACCTAACGCTGCACCTGCGACTAAAGCAGTTGGAACCGCCACCAGCACCGGAACCTCAAGCGCAATCATGCTTGCCGCAAAGGCACCACACAATGCCAATACCGAACCAACACTTAAGTCGATGCCTGCTGTTAAAATAACTAATGTCATACCCACTGCGATAATGGCATTCACGGAGGTTTGACGAAGAATGTTGAGAATGTTGTCGACCGTAAAAAAGTTCGGGTTCAAAAATGACACAACAACGATCAGAAAGATCAAAGCTATCAGTGATTTTTGCTCAATCAGCCACTCTTTTGTGAACAACTTCTTGTTGCCAGTTTCGGTTGGTTTGCTCATGGTATTCGTACTCATGCTGCTTCCTCATTGATCTCTTTGCCTACGGCACAGGCGAGTAATTTTTCTTGATCGGCGTCTTTCGCATCAAATTCGCCGGTGATACGACCTTCATGCATCACTAAAATACGGTCGCTCATGCCGAGCACTTCAGGCATCTCGGAAGAAACCAAGATGATGCTCATGCCTTCGGCCTTAAACTTGTTGATGAGCTGATAAATCTCTTTTTTTGCTCCGACATCAACACCACGTGTCGGCTCATCCAGAATCAGAACTTTAGGTTTCGTCATTAACCCTTTCGCTATCGCAACTTTTTGCTGGTTACCACCAGATAAGTTGCCGATGATTTGATCTCGCGTTGGGGTTTTAATGTTGAATAACTTAATAAAATCTTCCACTGCAATCACTTCGTCGCTGTGTTGAATCTGGAAGCCTTTGGTCAGCTGGTTTAGCGAACAAAGTGACATGTTATCCTTAACTGAAAGACCTAAAACCAAACCATCGCCTTTGCGATCTTCAGAGATGTAAGCGATACCATTTGCCAAGCCATCTTGCGGGCTAACCGGGTTAATAGTTTTGTTATCAAGATTGATAACACCATGCTCACTAGGTAATGCGCCGTAAATGACTTTCATGAGTTCAGTGCGGCCTGCGCCCATCAAGCCAGAAATTCCAAGAATCTCACCACGCTTGAGAGTAAAGCTCACATCCTGAACGCCAGACCCAGTCAAACCAATGACTTCAAGACAAGTTTCGCCATGTTGGACATCAATACGTGGATATTGCTCTTCTAATTTTCGGCCAACCATCATTTCAATTAGGCCATCTTCATCAGTGTCGGACACCTTGCACTCACCGATAAACTTACCATCACGAAGCACGGTAATGTCGTCACAGATTTCAAAGATTTCTTTAAGACGATGCGAAATGTATACGATGCCGCATCCTTGCTCGCGAAGCTCATTAATCACTTTAAATAGTGATTCCGTTTCGGTATCGGTCAATGCGTCCGTTGGCTCATCCATAATGATGACTTTCGACTCAAACGAAAGTGCCTTTGCAATTTCCACCATTTGTTGTTCACCAAGGCTTAAATCGCCAAGCAATGTTTTTGATGAGTGCTTTACATTCAGACGTTTTAAAAGCTTGTCAGCTTCGTCATACATTTTGCCCCACTGGATACGCCCTAAGGAGCCAGTGAACTCTCGTCCCAAGTAAATATTTTCGGCAATCGTCAGTTCAGGAATCAGGTTCAGCTCTTGGTGAATAATGCTAATACCAGCTTCCTGTGAATCGCGTGGACCTTTAAAGGCCGCCGGCTGACCTTGATATTGAATGCTCCCCGCATCCATGTGGTAAATGCCTGTCAACACCTTCATTAACGTTGACTTGCCTGCTCCATTTTCACCCATCAGCGCCATAACACGGCCTGGATAAACATTCAGGCTTGCTTTGTCGAGTGCTTTTACGCCCGGAAACGCCTTCTCAATTTCGCTTAGTTGTAGAATGGCTTGAGTCATAATCTGTCCTCAATATCTCTGGCTTAAAAAACCACGCCCGCTTGGAAAATAACGTTCGCATATGGCGAGCATTCGCCGGTTCTTACGATAGCGCGACTTTGGGCCGTGCGTGCTTTAAACGCTTCATGTGACACGTAGCTCACCTCAATAGATTTGCCCGTCTCTTCACTCTCTTTGCTCAGTTCGTTGAGCAACGCTTCATGCAAAACTGGGCTTGCATCAGAGAACTCTTCCGCAATGATGACCCCTTCGATTTGGGACTCAGATAGAATTACGCGAACAGTATCAAGAAAACTTGGTACCCCATGCGTTAGCGCCAAATCGATTCGCTGAACATGCTCTGGGATTGGTAGACCAGCATCACATATCGTGATCTCGTCGGTGTGGCCTAGCGTCGCCACCAAGTAAGAAATATCTGAGTTAATTAGGGTACTTTTTTTCATCTCATCGACCTTTCGGTTACACGTTCATACAACCATGAGCGCCTGTCTTAAAGTGTTTTCGTTATTAACAGAAAACTCATCGAAACGTTTCGATGAAATAATAATTCGTCATCGCAATTTGACCAGTGTGAGATCGATAAGGTGTGAGAATGATCTGTAATTCAATTGTCATTGAATAGGAAAAGTGCACTTGAGTCACACTTTACCATCGAAACGTTTCGATGATGGTATTTCCCTGTCATTACGGTTAGGTTTTATACAGGGAGGAAGGAAAAGAGACGTCCAACTACTGAGAAAACCTCTAGTTAATAAGCTCGAAACCTTTCACGTCATCACAATTCTTAGATAGCTGCCTGATTTTGGAGAACGCTCACCTTACAATCTGGTTACAATTTGCCAAAACACATCATCCGTTCAGTACCTTACCTGGTACGCGACGTTTGTAGGGACACAAACGGAAACTAAGAACCATAATGAAGTTAAGCAATAGAGTCATTTTGCTTGTCGCGCCAGTGATCTTATTAAGCGCGTTAGTATCTAGCTATATTATTTATAGCATTCAAAAAGTGACGCTCATCAAGCGGGAAGACAGCTATATTCAGTTGCAGATGGAAAAGCTGGCCGGGCAGTTTCGACAAGCGAATATTTTTCTTAATAGCTATGCCTATACGCTCAGTAAAAGTGATGTATTACAAGACTATTTGGTTAATCATAACAACCCCTATCGTGAGCGAGTCTTGTTTAATCGATTAGACGAGACCGCTGAAGTATTAAGCCATGGTTACAAAGGCGATGCGAGCATGGCGATCCTCGACGGCAAACAAAACCTTCTCTACTACACAGAAAACAAATATTACGAATCATCGGGCGTGGTCGACCCAAAGGTATTAGAGTACATATCACGAAGTTTCAATGACAGAGAGGCTTTCAGTCACACTGGCTTTATTTATAACTCCAGTGGACAAAGCATTCTTCTTCAATATGAGGTCGTCGACAAAAGAACGGGGACTCACCCTTTGAGCTTTGACTCGAAAAATGTGTTTTTTGTGGTAGTTTCCGTATCACTTGAAGCCTTTAACGAGATTAAGCATGACATCGAGTTTGACACACACAGCGTGATTACTTTCGCCGACAAACCCATTTATCTTGATATTCCTCTCGCTCAAACCATTGAGCTGCTGCCGCACTTTTATGCCGTGCTTTCTCCTGCCGAATATTTAATGTGGAATAAAGTCGATAAAGTGTGGCTAGAACTTGCTTTCTCCTTTGGCGTAGCGGCGTTTTTCACCATCACATTAATCATTTTGGTGTTGTACCGCTATGTGTTGCGCCCTGTTTCTCGCCTTGATAAGCAGCTGAACGAACTTGAATCTAATCAACGTGACAATATTGAAAAGCTAGAAACAAACGATGAAATAGGGCGCCTCTCTGCACGCTTTTTTGATATGTATGAGGAACTTAATGTCATCTATAAAAAGACAAAACGCCTAGCTGAAACGGATCACCTGACGCAACTCGCCAATCGCCATCGTTTTCATGAGCTTGCCACTCGTGAACTTATCTCCCCTTCGCAGTTTCTGTGGGTTGTTTACGTCGATCTTGATAACTTTAAATACGTGAATGATAAATACGGGCATGAATTGGGAGATAACTTATTAAAAGTGTTCTCATCACACATCAAGAATGCTTGTCAAAAGTTCTCGCACGATTACAACAGCCCCTGCTTTGCCGCCAGGTTATCTGGTGACGAATTTGCAATTTTGCTGAGCTCAAATCAAGAGGTAAAACGCTTGCCTGATTTGCTTGCATCAGAGTTACTAAAACCGATTAGTAATCTCAGTTCATCTTGGAGTAATTCATTTCCCGTTACGGCAAGCGTAGGTATTGCACAATATCCTCAAGACGGTACTGACATCGCGAAGTTACTCTCCAGTGCCGATGCGGCTATGTATCAAGCAAAACGGGCAGGGAAAAATCAATACGCCTATTATTCAGCCGCTCTCAATATTGAGTCTCAAAGACGAAGTCAGCTTGAACGTGCGCTCCGAAAAAGCAATGTAGAGGAAGAATTTCACCTTGTTTTTCAACCCTATATGAACAATCGAAGCAACGAAATTGAGGGGTTAGAAGTCTTGTTGCGCTGGGAAGCCGAAGGTATCGGCCCTATCCCTCCAAAGGAGTTTATTCCAATTGCAGAGCAAGCCGGATTATTTGATAAAATTGACCGCTGGGTTTTCGCCAATGCAACGGCGGAATACCATCAATTAAGGAATATTTTCGGTAAGGATATTGTTCTTTCGGTCAATCTTTCATCAGCAGAGCTAAACTCGATAGAAATGGCAAACTACATCCATGAACAAGCGACACTGCACAGTGTTAAACCAGAATGTATTGAGATAGAAATAACCGAAACCTTTGCCGCAGAACAACAAGGCACGGCTCTACTTGATGAGCTATCAAAACGTGGCTACCGTCTTGCAATTGATGACTTTGGTTCTGGTTACACATCGTTAACTCAGCTCGTTCAGTATCCGGTTCAAAAAATCAAATTTGATCGAGAGTTCCTCGTTACATTGATGAACACCAACAACGGCCATGTGATCAAACCTATCATTGAGCTATGCCATGCCCAAAATAAAACGGTTACAGCAGAAGGTATTGAACACAATATGATGCATGAATGGCTATCCGCATACCGCTGCGACTATATGCAAGGCTATTTATTTGGCAAACCAATGACTAAAGAACAATTGAGCTTGTGGTGGCAATCGGCAAATGACGACCGTCGATTTGATGCGTCCATGGTCAGCTCAATTAGGGTTTCAAGAACATAAGTTAAGGGGAGAAGTACAACAGTCACAACTGTGGGCGGCTGTATTTAGCTGTATATGAGCTTCATTGATAGATGCTCAGCTTTTGTTCCCCCATACCTATATCTATGACTTTAGTTGAGTAAATCACTATTTATTCGTTTTTAAACCAGCACTTCCTTGAAATCCAAACCGGTCAAATTCAGCGCTTTGACGCTATCGTACAAGCCACCTTTTTTGTCCGTGCAAAACGTTCTGAGCCCAGCACCTTTTACTCTGAACAAGTCAGATTCATTAACGACTTCTCTATTCAAAACGAGTTTCTTAAACGGTCTAGCACGACTTAGCTTATCATGACGAAGATTATACTCGGTAGCAGAGGTATCAATGGCATCAATTTGAGTGACAATGTTTAATGCTCGCCAAGGCTTTCCTTGTAGATTTAATGGTAAAAATTCGACATTCTCGCTCAACACATCGAGCTTATCCGCAATAGAAGCGGATACAGCAAGAGTAAAAGATCCCCATGCTGCAATATCAGGCCTGGGCAATGGCTTTTCACCCATAACGTCTAACCATTCAATATCAATACTTTTCCAACTGGCTTTAACAGACTCTCCATAGAGTTGGATAGGTTTGCTTGCCGTTACTTGAAGAGACATTTCCAATGGCGACTCTTGCAACATTGCAAAATCATTAACATTGGGAGTGACAATAAACACTTTATTAAATGCTGTCATAACCGTCCTTAAATAAATTTGAGCGCTTTTCTTAATGAGACGATCGCTTTCACACCAAACCAAACCAAACCAAACCAAACATAATAGATAGAGTTTACTTTCATGTTCAAAAATTTAATGAATCAATATCTGGCGTTCTTATCTTTTAATTTCTAAGTTTTATTATTTATATATTTTAATCCACACGATAGAATTATTTTTTCAATTTTTACTATGTACCCTTCCTTATGTAATCGAATAAATTAGAGAATAAACAATAGCACGCATCACTTCACTTTTGTCGAGCTCATCACTCTCACTTAAACGATACATTCACAAGTTCAATTTTTGTACGACTTAGACTTAGCTTTGTCAATCGTGAATTAAAAACAACCGATTCACCGCTGTTTTACTGCCTTTTCTTACCACCCTGTTGTTTATTCATACATTATAAATGCACTTATACACATAACGATTCGGCGTTACGATTTGTTACGAGTTAAATCACAAACTTTTGAGGTATTGGATAAAGCGTAGAAAAAGAAAACACATTGAAATAAAAAGAGTTTCTAAAGTACGAAAAATAAAACGCCGTTTTTATAAATTGGCAACTTCACAAATATCCTTAAACACAGTTTTATTAATTACATATATCAGATATTATTTACGCCGAAGTTTATAGAAACCATCGTTAAACTTCATATTTTATATAAGTTTCAAACAGTTAGTTTTTAACTCGAGAAATTATCGTCAACCCAATATCAAGCACCTAAGCGTGCAATAAGAAACATTGGGAATAGAATTATATTGATGTGCATGTTGTTTTAACGAGTGCATGAAGCAATCGGTAAATTTGTAACACCATAGAGTTTTATTTAGCCAAGATGAAAAAGTTAATTATATTATTTACATGTGCGCTGTTGTCTGTCTCACCTTTTGCTTTTGCAAAACAATCAGATAACGAACCCAGGGATCATTTACGACCAAAGCAAGTTGAACATGTGTTTAAACAAGCCAAGCTAGATGGCATAGTAGACTTTAAGTTGTTCAGTGACGCTTACATCGCTTATCAGAAGACACCCGATAGAAAGAAGTCGGTACTAACGATCATCGACTATAGTAAACCATCAACTGAAAAGCGTTTTTATGTGGTTGATTTAGATAAAAAGAAGCTAATTTACAATACGTATGTTTCTCACGGCGTGAACAGCGGAAAGAAAACAGCGACACAGTTTTCAAATGTCGTGAACTCGCGAAAAACATCATTGGGCACTTTTTTGACTGATACCACTTACTACGGCTCAAATGGCTATTCACTTCGATTAGATGGGCTAAGCTCTGGATTAAACGACAAAGCTCGCGAGCGTTACATTGTCGTGCACGGTGCCGATTACGCAAACCCTTCCTTCATCAAGAAGAATGGATACCTCGGACGCAGTTGGGGTTGCCCTGCTTTGCCAGAGAAGTTGTCTCGCGAGATCATTGACACCATAAAAGGCGGCAGCGTTATTTACGCAAGCGCATAATATCGATGCGACGAATATGGGGAAGAAAAAGAAGATTCTATTTCTTCCCCAGTAATAATCCTGTTAGCTTAATCGTCCTTGTGCAACGACTCTCTTTCCATTTTCGCTTACTCGAAAGCGAAAAATTATTGTGTTATTCGCTCATATGCCTAAGTGCGATCAGAAAACTCTGTTCATCCCCCTTCCATCTCGTTAGTATACGCTGAGTTCATCAGACACTGGCTTTCATCGTTATCATAGTTCCACTAAGATTCCTTAATCATGGTGGGTAACTGTGGCTTTATATGTTTAGGGTTACTTCTTGCGTTATCTACACCGTATATTATTGATGCTTTCTTTGTCCCTGCTTTCAGGGCTCATCACAGCTTCATATGCGCATGAGTGGCACCACACCAAACATTACACTTCCGAGCGTCTACTTAAACTCTCTCAACAAGACGATTTTGAGCTAGCACACACTGATTTTCATGCCTCAGCTTCTCTGAGCTCTTGGGGTTCAGAAAGTTACTACCTACATATAAAGCGCGAGTTGTTCGGGCTTGTTTCCTGTCGCCGAACATCAGCTACTGATGGCGTTTTATCATCAGATTTTACTCCTGATTATTTTTTACTTATTGCTTTCTCTTCTCCACCACTACTGGAGTTGGCAAAACAAGCATCTCGCTTACCTCTAGACAGTTATGGCGGACTCATGAGTCAACGCTCTCTTTATCGCCTCTCAGGAAGAAAGGAAGCGAACTTAATGTTCGTCTTTACTCATGGTCGCAACGCCTTCTCTGTTGTTTAACTTTTTATGACATACAGAGAACACGAAAATGTAACGATAAGAGCCAATATGCTCATTGTTACTAGAACCAATTTGAGGTCCATATAATGACAAGAATCGCTACAACCATCGCACTAGCATTACTATTTTCAGCGGGCTCAACCTTAGCAAACACAGAAACTAAGCCAGAAGAAATGAGTAACGACACTCTGTTAGAGTGTGCCAACGTTTCTAACGCACGTATTGCAGTTCCGGAACACAGAGCGATGTTCAGACACTACTTAATGTCTGAGAGAGACTACAGCTTTGACCAGCTATCGTCTGCCGAACTTGAATTTAAAGCAGCAGATAAGAATAAGTCTGAAGTAGAGAACATCTACAAGTCTCAGTGCAAAGAAGTTGGCGAATACCTATATAGCATTGGCTATTAAATTCGAAACCCTAACGACACTCAAAAAGAAAGGCGCATACATTGCGCCTTTCTTTTTACTGACAAAAACCTGTCGATTAGATGTCTAATCTGCATACAAGCTTAAAAGTGCAAATCAAAGTAAACTTACTGGGAAAACTCTGACACATCCTTGGGTTTACAGAACGCTCGACGTGCTTTAACAAACAAGAAACTAAGCACTCCTATCACAAGAGTAATTATTGGTGCCGCCATTAATAGCATTGTGATTGCTTTGCTCATATTTTCCGGTAGCAAAGGAAGTAATGAACCAAAACCGCATAATATCAGCGTCCATAAAATCGCACTCAGCCACGCAAAGTAATGGAATTTACTAATACGTTTCACTCGCAACCCCATCATTAATGGCAATAGGGAACGAACAACCGGAATAAACCGCGCGCACAAAAGCGCAATCAATCCATGTTTACTGAGTAATACGTCGACTTGTTCCAAACGCTTTTGAGGAACCGCACTCACCCAGCCTTGGACCTTAGGTAAGCGATTTAGCCACTTGCCTTGTAAATAAGCCGCCCAACTTCCCAACCCCGCACTAACAGCTATCACCAACATGATCATAATTGGGTCAAGGACGCCAACCGCCGCCAGCGTACCGGATAATACGACGACACTGTCGCATGGGAAAGGTGCAGCAGGAATAAAACCACTTTCCAAAAAGATAATCACTGCAACAACAAAATAAACCAAACCTGCACTGCCTGGCGCCATTAACGCCGTGAAATCTTGATGCCAAAAAGCACTCAAGACCTGAATGATCGAATCAAACATAAACCGCTCCTAAGCATAATTAACCAAAAGTTGCAAAAACATGGAATGTGTTAGCGAGCATGTATAAAGCGGTATATCAAATTCGATTCTTTTCTCACGCCGATTCTGTATTTAAAGTGAGTAAAAATACTTTCAATACAACAACCTAAAGCCTCATTGCCGATGCGTTTTAGCCGCTTCATCGAGTAAATTGCCGAACGATGCGCCCACCATGCTACATCAAGCATTTCAAACCATTCGGGTTCTACATCGTCGTTCGAGCTCATTTCCTTAGCATGGCTAACCCTCAATACATTCCGGCTGTTTAAACTCGGGTAGTCTAGTTGTATTGGAGAGATAGGATGTTCTGAAAAGTGCTTCGACTTAGCGTCAACAGCAATATTCTGGTTATGAAAGGAAAGAAAATTTGGGTGTGAGTGCGCCAGGCTCATGCTCGGAGCCAACAAGCAGAAAAGTAGTCCGAGTAAAGCAATCAGGGTCGTACGCACAAAGGTAACCAAAACCAAAATAATAAGTTCTTTTAACCCTGTGCGTAACTATTGGCAATTAGTATTCTTGATCGTTAAGAATACTAATTATTTTTCACCGTAAGGGTAGCTTTCAAACATCTTCGCGATTTCTTCTTGGATGAGAGATTCTCTTTTCTCAGAGCTCATTGACTCAGACAGTTTACGACTTGAAACGCCTTTCCAAACGACTTGATTAGCCTTTGCATCAACCAGTTCAACCACCAACTTCCCATACTTACGTTCTTTATATCTTTCTGGGCTTGAAGTGATCACACCAAAGCTATTCCAGCCATAGCCAAAGCTCACCGACGATCCTGAAGAAACAAGCTCGGATTCTTCTACGATATCATGATGTACGTAAAGGTCACCGCCACTATTTACCTTAATTAAACCCTTACCCTCAAGCTGTTCAGCAAGCCCTTGCTCAATACGTCGACCATCAATACTGGTAGGAGCTTCCGCCTGAGCACCGAAGTCAAACGTTCTGTAAGCTGAAAAGTCGGCTTGTTTATCTACATCGGTTGTAACGGTAGTACAAGCAGATACCAGCATCACCACCAGCCCTAATATCAAACCTCTCATCATGTTAAATCTCCTTTGGTTAAGCTGACTGTTTCAGCAGAATTACCCTGTGTTATACATACGCATCAACAGTAAAAAGTAATCATTTCAATATCTAGTCTTGACCATGAAACGTGACTGTTCAATAAACGAGATTAACCTTTACACAGAAAATCTTGAATATCATCAACATCTAAACACCTAAGAATTCGGTGTTTACGACCTAATTGGAAGCCTCTAGGCTTAGTAACGAAATCGCGAGTGCCACAAAAAACCAGAGACAATGAACACTTTAACATCAGTCCGCTACTTTTTTAGGCAACTGACAAACATTTGATGAGAAAAGACTTTTCTTTTTCGTCCAGTGTGGCATATTAACCGAGTCCTATCGATGCGCGGGCATCGTATAATGGCTATTACCTCAGCCTTCCAAGCTGATGATGCGGGTTCGATTCCCGCTGCCCGCTCCAATCTCTTTATCTCAATTTACTCATAAAAATCCGATGGCGGAGCGAACAAACGGCGGCAGCGTTGTTTCCATGATAAGTTTGGTCGAGTTACGTCATAAAACATGTCTTTCCATTCTGCAAACGTCACGCGGATGGGATTAAAGCTGTTTACAGGTTTAGAAACCCCATACCGAACCGTTTCCACCTCTGGTTCAAACGTTCCGAACATTCGATCCCAAATAATTAATACACCCGCATAATTTTTGTCGATGTACTGACGGTTCACACCATGATGAACGCGATGGTGAGACGGCGTGTTAAATACCCACTCTAGTGGCCCGAGCGAACGAATTGATTGGGTGTGAACAAAAAACTGTAAGCCCAGATTAAACAACACAACGAAGACAACCCATTTTGGCTCAAAACCAATAATCACCAAGGGCAACCAAAAAATCCACATCCCCGCTAGCGGATACATTAAACTTTGACGAAAGGCGGTACTGAAGTTCATTCTTTCCGAACTGTGATGAACAACGTGCGCGGCCCACATCCAACGAATACGATGGCTAGCCCGATGAAACCAGTAATAGAAAAAATCTTGCAGGACAACAAGTAAAAGAAAAGCTGAGACGCTCATTTCGATATCAAACAAACGCCAATCGAGCCACCACAAATACAACTGAGCAATCAGTAAACCCGTGAGTATGTCTGTCGCTTGGTGTAAGCCCGCAAGAACAAAATTACACGCTACTTCAGGGAAGTAATACGTCGCGCTTTCAGGCAAGCGTCCCCTTCTTTGTCCGAACCAATATTCGGCAAGCATGCAGAAAAAGAAAACTGGAGCCAGAATCATCAGAAGTAATTCTGGGCGGTCCATCAACTGCGTCCAATCCATTGTGTTTCTACCATTTTGCATAGTGATCTTCAGTAAGACCCATAACTTCTTCTAACTGATGTTTGATGCCATTTCCATCGATAATATAGCCAGAGAAATAACCGATGTACTGACGAAAGTTACTTTTGAGAAGCCAAAAATTTTTCTTCTCTGAGCGTCGATTCAAAGGCGTGAACTGTAAGTTAACTCGTTTATCTTCCGACGTAATATGCCACTTTTGTCCTTCATCACTTCGTGAAAACTGAAACTGCACAGGTTGCAAAAAGTGACGCTGACCATTAATCCACAATACATTTTCGCAATAGCCAGTTTCATTAACGCCAGCTGCCAAGTTCAACCCCAGACGCCTGTCATCCTCAAAGCAATTGATACTCGCCCAGCGCCAACTTGTTTCTCGCCGCATGTACCCAGCGGAAAAATCGTAACCAGCAGCCACCTCTGAAAGATCTTGCTCTTTTCCTAATATGAACAAGTTACCGTCTACTGCTAACGCATTGTGCTTCTGAGTATATGTCCAACCCGCATAACCTGTTGGCGTACACAACATTAATGGCAAACTCATGTTTTCTGGACGTAAATAGAGATCCGCATTGACTGACTCTGTCACAAAGTGGACGTGCCAAATACCATCCTTAATAGAAAACTGAACTCTTTTGTTAGCAAGATGGGCAAGACTGCACCAACTGGAAGGCTGAGTTTGATAACCTATATTAAAAGATTTCAACCATTGTTGCTCAATCAACTTATTCTTTTTAATATCAAATAGGTAGCAAAAGCCGGATGCTAAATACCGTATATCAGCAATCGCTACTCCAATGACGTAATCAGGTGTGACCAAATTGACGAACTGAAACTGCTTATAATCGCGGTAACGGCGCCACTTAGACACTGGCTTATCCATCTCATCGAGGTAAGTAAATTTATCTAGCTGTAACGATGTTGGAATTCCATCAAGGTGGCCAAACGCTGGTAGACCATTCTGCTGAATAAACGAGTTCAGAACCTTAAGCTCATCCATATAGTTGTCTTTTCACAAGTTATCACACACACAAACTTTAACATGACGTTAACATAAACAATTTGCGTAACTGCACAACAACATCGACTAAAGTGATTTCTGCTTGTTATATGTGAAACTGATCACTCAACCACCCGCTTACTTAGCTCGCCCTACCTATCTCAACCAACACTGCCTGGGTTAGAAGCTGCACATTCTCATCCGCAGGAAAGACCACTACAACCATTGAATCTTGGTCAAAATCACTATTTAATGGAAATACATTCATATAAACTGATTGCTTATTCACATCAAGGAAGAAATCTATGTCATACATACACGATACTATTGTTGCGTTGCAACACAGTAGCCCTGCGCAAAAAGAATTTTACCAAGCGGTAGAAGAAGTATTAACTTCTCTCGCGCCGGTAATAGAAGGCAATAATAAATATAAGGAACAAGCGATTATCCAGAGGATCGTCGAGCCAGAACGTCAAATCATGTTTCGAGTTCCTTGGGTTGATGATGCTGGAAATGTACAAGTAAACAAAGGTTATCGAGTTGAATTCAACTCTGCTTTGGGGCCGTACAAAGGAGGATTGAGATTCCATCACTCAGTCAATGCGAGCATCATAAAATTTCTCGGCTTTGAGCAAATCTTTAAAAACGCACTGACTGGCCTTCCTATCGGTGGCGGCAAAGGCGGTTCAAACTTCGATCCTAAAGGAAAATCCGACGGCGAGATCATGCGATTTTGCCAATCATTTATGAACGAGTTGTACCGTCACATCGGTCCTACCACCGATGTGCCCGCAGGCGATATCGGTGTCGGGGCGCGCGAAATTGGCTATATGTTTGGTCAATACAAACGATTGACGGGCCGCTACGAAGGTGTGCTTACAGGCAAGAGTCTTCTTTGGGGTGGCTCACTCGCCAGAAAAGAAGCGACAGGATATGGCGCCGTCTATTTTGCAGAATGCATGCTCAACGACCGCAACGATTCATTGAAAGGGAAAACTTGTCTCGTTTCTGGTGCTGGCAACGTGGCTATCTACGCCATTGAAAAACTGTACCATATGGGAGCAACGCCAGTTACATGCAGCGACTCTCGAGGTACGATCTATCATGAGCACGGTATTGATCTTAAGCTCCTAAAACAACTGAAAGAAGTGAAAAGAGCAAGCTTAGAAGAATATTTAGAAACTTACCCTGAAGCAGAATACACACCAGAGGGCGACTATCCTAATGAAGGACATGCTGTTTGGCGATATCAGGCTGATGCTGCCTTCCCTTGTGCGACTCAAAATGAACTAACGTCAGACGACGCACTGGCTCTTATCGAAAACGGATGTATTTTGATTAGTGAAGGGGCGAACATGCCAACCACCCGTGATGCTGCCAATATTATCGTGGACTCAGACATAGCTTATGGGCCTGCCAAAGCAGCCAATGCAGGCGGCGTTGCAACCAGTCAACTTGAAATGGCGCAAAACGCCAGCATGCAAAACTGGACGTTTGAACAAGTGGATAGTCAGTTGCAAACCATCATGAAAAATATTTTCATCAATGCAAACGAAACCAGTAAAGAGTTTGGCCAACCTGGAAATTTAGTTTTAGGCGCCAACATTGCAGGCTTTAGAAAAGTCGCTGATGCAATGATTGAGCAAGGTGTCGTCTAGATGAACGAGCCAGCAGGATGACTGCTGGCTTAATATAACTCCGCAATAGGCCGCGCTTTTGATAAAGAGCTTCACTTAATTCGCAATAAGCGTTGTCACTTCTGTTTTAACGGAGTTGGCGATAAAGCAATTCTCATGGGCCATGTGGTGCAGTTTTTCTAATTGAGATGGTGTCGGTTGTTTTTCACCTGAAAATGTTATCTTAGGGTTTAACGTTACCTTTGATACCCACTCTTTTCCGTTTTCGCCTTTTTCAAGCTCCCCTACCGCTTCATCGAAGTAACTGTCCACAACATAACGTCGCTTTGCTGCAATAGACAGGAAAACGAGCATATGACAACTAGAAAGTGCCGCGACAAACGCTTCTTCTGGATCAACGTTTTCTTCTACGGATAGTGGTAATGGTACTACGTGGGGAGATGGAGATGCTGGGACTTGCAACCCTCCATCAAATTGCCAAATGTGTGCCCGACTATACTTATTATCACTAAACTCTTCGCCAGCTTTACGATGCCATTTGATTAAAGCGGAATGCTTACTCATTCTAACTCCCTGATTTTCCGACGACGAATCAACACTATCCGTCCTTGCCACAGTAAACCACAACAAAATGAGTTAAGGAAAGCATCGCACTCACAGGGACTATAAAATCTGTTGAGGATCGGCATTGTTCTTCTGGATATCATCCAAAAGTCTATGAGACTGATGGATGTTGACCTGTAACCGATTGATCAGCATCTGCAACTGCTCAATCTCGGGACTTTGGTTGGCTTTAAGTTGAGTTTCCAGGGCCTCCGTTTGGCTCGCCAAAATAGGTAAACTTAGGTTCAGTGCCATCCCTTTCGTTTTGTGCAACGTCAGCTCTAATGAAGCAAAGTCTTCAGCCATAAAGTATTCAATAAGTTCATCAACAGAAGTCTCAAAATCGACAATAATGCTTTTTAGCAACTCGTCGAGCGCTTCTGGCTCATCTCGTAAAGAAGTAAACATGCCTGAACGGGAGAGTTCTTCCTCTGTTAACCTTAAGTTCTCGATTGGCTTACGTTGCAATTGAAGCACATTGCTGTCACTCGTTAGTGGCGGATTCTGTTTCGGTTCGAGTCTGGCGGCAAACTGTTTGAGAGCGTCTGAAAAGCTCTCATGCTGTAGCGGTTTTGTCAGCACATGGTCTGCTCCTGCTTCAATAAAGCTATCGTGAGCTTCACGAAATACGTCTGCCGTGTACGCAAAGAGTAATGTCTTAATACCTAACTCTTGTCGGATAACGCGTGTCGCCTCAACGCCATTCATCTCGGGCATATGGTTGTCCATCAAGATCAGGTCGTACTCGTTCTCTTTCGCCTTTTTAACCGCGATTAATCCATTTTCTGCAACATCCACTTCATGCCCGAGCTTTTCGCAAAACCCTTTTGCCACAATGGCATTCACACGATTATCATCAGCAAGTAGTATCTTTAAATGGTGTGATTTTGCGCGAGGTTTCGGTGCTTCTTGCTGCTTTTTCGGAGCAGATTCTACCCAAGGAATCGGCAACTCAACGATAAATTGACTTCCAACGCCTTCTATACTCTTCAGAGTAATATGGCCACCCATCAAATCGGTTAGTTTTTTGACGATGGCTAACCCAAGCCCTGTTCCGCCGAACCTTCGAGTCGTTGATGAGTCTGCTTGCTCAAACGAGTTAAAAATATGCTCGTGCTTGTCTGGCGCAATACCAATACCGGTGTCGCTCACGCACATGACCAACAACTGATTCGATTCATCTAACTCGGTTCTAACCAGCACATGCCCTTCATTGGTAAACTTCACCGCGTTACCGGCGAGATTAAATAAGATCTGTCGTAAACGCGCACAATCCCCAGTAAATTCAGTATATTCAGAAACCTCGTTTTCCAAGATTAGCTCGATATTTTTTTCATCAACAAGTGGTTTTATTGCGCTACACACCGGAGAAAGCACTTGATCGAGCTTAAACTTAGCTTGCTCAAATTCCAGTTTGTTTTCTTCAACTTTAGAAAAATCCAAAATATCGTTGAGGATAGTCATCAGATGCTGGCCAGAGTCAAGAATAACCCTAATGTGCTCTTTCGTCGTCGGCTCTTTGGTCTCTTCTGCAATCATTTGAGAAAGCCCTAGTACGCCATTCATCGGCGTTCTTAGTTCGTGACTCATTGCAGCAAGAAAATTTGATTTCGCTTTTGCCGCTCGCTCGGCTTTGTTTCTCGCCTCTTCAATTTCAAGATTCAACTGTTTTAAGTTATGCATTCGGTGATGTGACTGATAAACAAACGCGCTAACTAGAAACATCACCGCGATAAATACAAACAACCACGTAAAACGCGCCTCACTTTGAGCAATATTGAGTAACCGATGCTCTGAGCTTTCGACAAACTCAATATAAGTGTGATCAAGCAGTTCATTCGTCAGCAATTCAATTCTTTTATCACTCGTTTGAAGCCGTTTAAGGAAGTTCGCTTCTTTTTCACTCTCAACTTCAGTTTGTGTTAGAAGCAACTGGTTGAGAAATTCAAAATAACGACTGCCACCCAATGATTGACCGCTCTCGGTAGAAACCTCTTGCTGATATAAATTGAACAACATGAGTAATGCATACCGATTTTCTACCTGAACACCAATTAACATATCAAGCTTCAACGTTGTTTGAAGCACTCGCTCCTTAAACTGTTCAAGCGTATCCCTAACTTTTATACGATTGGGTGTCACGGGAAACCAAACTGATGCCTTTGATGATTCCAACAGTGCCTGTGCTGCGATTTCTATCTCTACTAAAGATGTTGTTAACTCATAGTTTTTCCTATCTTCAACGGCATATCGGTTCACGATAACATCACGCTCTTCAATCAACTCATGTCCGATATTCATTAGCCCTGCATGAAATTCTTGAGCGTTTTTTGAATTCATATACGACATATACGCCAGTGTGCAGCACGTCAGTATCCCAATAAAAAAGCAAAAGTTGATCAGTTTGAATTTATTCATTTTCCAACACCTCTAAAATTATGGGTCTAGGTGCTGTCAACGACTGCAAGAATGCTTCAATGTCCGCGACATTCTCATCGTTCATCGTTATACCGAGCTGGGTTTTAGCCATGATTTGTATCGCGTCGGATAACTTATCGACTTGCCCATTATGAAAATAAGGACTCGTTAGCGCGACATTGCGTAAACTGGCTACTCTAAAATAGAATCGCTCTTCATCTTCTATCGTAACGAGTTGCCTGCCCGAGTCCTCTACTACTGGCTTATCCTTGAAATAGGCGAACCTTTGGATCATCGCTCCGCCGATATTTTTGCCCTGATGACACTGCACACAACCTGAAGTCTGAAATGTTTTCCAACCTCTGATTTGCTGTTCACTCAGTACATGCGTGTAACCCAATAAGTAAGCATCGAATGGTGCGCCAGGCGTCTGCAGCCCTTCAACAAACTCCACAATAGCGGACTTGATATTATGAACGTTAATCGGCAATTCACCGTCACGATTAAATAGAGCTTGATAATGTTCACTCTCTTTTACATATTGCTCTATTGTTTGCCAGTTTGAGTCCATTTCCATTGGATTATGGATTGGACCATCAATCTGAGCCATCAAGGTGTTTTCCGTACCATCCCATAAAAAACGATAATTTAACGCTGCATTAAACACTGTTATAGAATTTCTAATTCCATCACCTTTCACCCCCGTAGAGACAGGTGTATTTTCAGCGCCATTGGTTTGCAGATTGTGGCATGTCGCACAGCTGACATTACCATTTGACGATAATTGAGGATCGCGGAAGAGATGCCAGCCAATTCTCGCTAGCTTAATATCCACATTAGGATCACCCTGTATGGGCTGAACTAGGGAGATATCACCTAACATCTTCGCGTTTCTTGCGGTTGTTGTTTGGCTCAAAATGAGTGTTACAACAGCTAGTGCGATTGCGCTGAATTGCCTCATCAACTACATACCTTAAACTTGTCATTGATATGAATTTAGTTGCATTTTGGCGTTTTTTCCACCGACAGGAAGTTGAAAAAACGAGTTAAGTATTGCTTTGTTTAAGGCTTTGGTTGAAGAGGGAGTAATAAGGCGAATAGGAAGAAACCTATCGCCTTATGAGTAGCTAACGTATTGAAATCTGAGTTTAGTGTAGAAAAGCCAAAAACCGTTGAAACCAAGTCACCTCTCCATAGGAGATCAGATCGAAAATAGTAAAGAAAACGGCACAGATAACGGCCAACTTAATCAAACGCTGAACAATAAACATAAACATCACAATTACCAATAATTTGCTTTAGTTTACTATCTCACACAGCGTTTATATATAAAAAAGTAGTCTCCTAATTAGCCTCGGCAACTTATTCATTAGAACCTATACTCAAGCATCTCTAAGTTATTTGGATATACTTGAATTAGGATTTCAAAAAGTCCCTGTGACCACACAAGGAGGACTGCATGAAACGACTATGGATATGGTTCTTACCTTTACTCTTGATTGCCAGTCAAGCACTGGCGAATACCGTTTGGATTGTTCCTGTCAAAGGCGCTATAGGGCCTGCTACTAGCGACTATTTATCTCGTGAAATAGAAGAAGCTCAACTAAACGGTGTCAGTTTAGTGATCTTAGAGATGGACACACCAGGCGGCTTAGATAGCGCAATGCGAGATATTATTCACGCGATTACCACCTCCTCGACTCCCATTGCAACTTGGGTCGGCCCATCTGGTTCTAGAGCTGCCAGTGCAGGAACATACATCTTGCTCGCTAGTCACGTAGCCGCCATGGCTGAAGCGACAAACCTCGGAGCTGCAACGCCCGTCGCGTTAGGTGGTACGCCTCAACCTCCTTCATCGGATGATGGCAAAGATCAAAACGCGGAAGAAACGCCAGAAGGAACCAACGAAAGCTCAGAGAAAGTTCCCGCTAAAACCGCAATGGAGAAAAAGGTAATTAACGACGCCAAAGCCTACATTAAAGGCTTAGCAAAACTTCATGGACGAAATGCAGAATGGGCAGAGAAAGCAGTAAGCGAAGCGGCGAGCTTGGATGCAACAGAAGCATTAGAATTAAACGTGATCGATTACGTCGCCAATTCTCCAGAGGACTTAGTCAAAGCCATAGATGGGCAAACAGTTAAAGTAAACAATCGCACTGTGACATTGTCACTTGAAAATCCAACATGGGTTGAAAGAACGCCAGATTGGCGAGCAGAAATGTTAGCCGTTATCACCAATCCAAACGTTGCCTACATTCTAATGCTCATCGGCATCTACGGTTTACTTCTTGAATTTTACAACCCAGGAATTGGCTTACCCGGTGTGCTAGGTGGGATTTGTCTGCTTCTTGCCATGTACGCATTACAAATGATGCCCGTCAACTACGCAGGTCTTGGTCTGCTGTTACTCGGTATTGCACTAATGATAGCGGAAGCATTCAGCCCGAGCTTTGGTATTTTGGGCTTAGGCGGTGTTGTCGCCTTTGTACTCGGTTCGATATTTCTCATGGACAGTGAGTTACCAGGGTTCCAGATCGCCCTTCCTTTGATTTTTGGTATTGCCATATTTTCCGTAGCTCTAATCGTGCTGACCGTCGGCCTGCTGCTCAAAATTCGCCGCCGGCGTGTAACGACGGGTTTAGAGACTTACCCTGGGAAGGTCGCTGTGGTAAGCGATGACTTTATCGATGGCGAAGGACGCGTTCAACTCAACGGTGCTTTATGGCGAGCTAAAGCCAAAGACCATCAACAATTCAAACAAGGTGATCACGTCACCATTGTTAATGTTAAAGGGCTGACCTTAACTGTGATGCCTGATGACCGCCAAAATAAATAGGAGGCGCTTTATGATGCTCTATACCGTTGCGGTGATCGTGGTGCTGCTGTTCGCACTAGCGACCCAAATGTTCAAAGTTTTGAGAGAATACGAACGTGGGGTTGTGTTCTTTCTTGGTCGATTTCAAGAAGTCAAAGGACCTGGTTTGATCATCCTTATCCCATTTATTCAGCAAATGGTGAGGGTTGATTTACGTACTGTCGTTTTGGATGTGCCGACACAAGATTTAATTACCAAAGATAACGTTTCTGTGCGCGTCAACGCGGTCGTTTATTTTCGCGTAGTCGATCCTCAAATGGCGATTAACAATATTGAAAGCTACAGCGATGCCACCAGTCAGTTAGCACAAACCACGCTGCGCTCGGTATTGGGTCAGCATGAACTCGATGAATTGCTATCAGAGCGAGAACGCCTCAATAAGGATTTACAATCCATTCTCGATCAACAGACTGATGACTGGGGAATCAAGATTGCTACGGTTGAAGTCAAACATGTTGATTTAAATGACAGCATGGTCAGAGCCCTAGCCCGTCAGGCAGAAGCAGAACGTAACCGTAGGGCGAAGATCATTCACGCTACTGGTGAGTTAGAGGCTTCAAATAAATTAAAAGAAGCAGCGCAAATGCTCAACGAAGCACCGAATGCACTGCAATTACGTTACATGCAGACACTCACTGAAATCACTACAGACAAAACATCCACTATTATTTTTCCAATGCCGATCAATCTTGTCGAAGCTGTCAGTGATATCGCCGAAGCGGTGAAAAAGAATAAAGAGACACAAGATAAGTAAGATTCTGCCCCTAGGAAGTAACGACCACTCACGTTACTTCCTTATTTGGTACTCGCTTTAAGGATGTGCCCATCTTCTTTATCACATTCTTGTTTCATTACTTCTAAGCCCGTTTTAAAGCATGTTCGCCAAGCGGTTTCAACATCGGCATCGTACCCAGAATCACACTGCCGAACCGTTTCTAACAAACTCTCAAGCCAAACATCAAAATCCTGCGGCTCTATACCAATATCTGCACTTGCATGCTTTTTCCCATACTTTTCCACCATTTTGTGCGCTTCGGTCGAGGTATCTGCCATCATAAAAAACACGATAGACCCTCTAAGCATTCTCACTTGTTGGTGCATGTCTATACCGTCAAACTTCTGTCTAAAGTTGGCGCTTTTCGACCATAAATTTTTGTAGAACAAGTCGAAAAACTCCTGATCTGAAGTACAACGTTCATAGCTATCATTAAAAACTTCAATCACGTTCATGTTGCTTTCCCCTACGCCTCAATATGAGTTTAATTTAATATCAAATAAAAGCTTCCAAATAAGGACTTTTAAGTTTCAAATCGATCAACTCACATCGATTTTCAACAAAAAGTAAAAAGTGATTTAAATAAACACCCTCTTATCAATGAAAAAATATCCATTATCATGAACCCATATTCGAGGTACGCATGGTTTTCGATGCTAGTGCATCCTCATCTGTCATCACATAAAGAGGATATAAACGTGTCCCATCAAATCATTACCGATCTAAATAACCGTTACACTGCAAAAAAATATGATGAAACCAAGCGCGTTTCTCAAGAAGACATGGCGATAATCAAAGAAGCACTGCGTTTGTCGGCGTCTTCTATCAACTCACAACCATGGAAATTCATCGTTATTGAAAGTGATGAAGCGAAGCAACGTTTCCACAATACGTTTGCAAATATGCACCAGTTTAACCAACCACACGCGAAAGCCGCATCACATACGATTCTGTTTGCTTACGATCCTAAATTTACTAAAGAGAAATTTGCGAAACGTGTGGATGCAGAAGTAACATCTGGCCACTTGCCAGCGGAGATGTACAACAACTTTATGGGTGCTTACGCTTTTGCCGATGCAAATACGGACGAAAATGGCTTCAACGGAAACTGGACAAAAGCACAAGTCTATTTGGCACTAGGCAACCTACTACACACATTGGCACGACTAGGCATTGATTCAACACCGATGGAAGGTGTCGATCCGGCTCTGATTGGAGAAGAGTTTAAAGAAGAGCTCGAGGGCCATATTTGTGAAGTTGCGCTGGCGATTGGCTACCATAAAGATGGGGAAGATTACAATCATGGTCTTCCAAAAGCACGCCTTGCAATGGATGAGGTAATTACGACTCTATAGTCGACCATTGTCTTAGCTTAGCGACTTAACTCATTGTTTAAACTAAAAAGAGCCGCATTAATGTGCGGCTCTTTTTTACTTGGTTCTGCGTCAACGTTACGCAACTTGCTCTGACTTAAAATTACCAAGCAATGCATCGTAAAGCTCATTGTCGCTTAACACACCAACCAGCTTATTATCTTCAACCATAAGCAGAGGCTGATTGCTGCGCTGTTTAAGTTCAATCGCTTCTCGCATACTGATTTCTGGGCTAACCTGAACCAGAGAGTTTTCATTAACTTCATCAAGGTTCGAAGAATCGCTCTTCCATTGAATCAACGATTTACCTTTATCCGCTAAACTTAACCCCTTGCTCTCTTGTATCACCCAAATATCTTTATCAGGGCAAATCAGAACACGCGTATCTTCGCGAACCAAATCGTCACGCATTAAGGAACGTCCCTTCAGCACATTTAATGGATTAGTGTGAGCAACAAAGTCCGCCACATAATCGTTTTCTGGAGCAAGAATGATCTGTTCTGGCTTGCCATGTTGAATCAGCTTTCCTGATTCCATAATGGCGATGTTGTTGCCGATTTTAAGCGCCTCATCCAAGTCGTGACTCACAAAAAGAATGGTTTTGTTTAGCTTTTCTTGCAGCAGAATCAATTCATCTTGAAGCTGAGCACGAATCAATGGGTCAAGCGCTGAAAACGGCTCATCCATTAACAAGATATCTGTGTCCATCGCGAACGCTCGCGCTAGGCCAACACGCTGCTGCATACCACCAGAGAGCTCGTGCGGGAATTTCGTTTCCCACTCAGACAAACCGACCATTTCGAGCTGTTCACGCGCTTTTTTACGGCGCTCAGCTTTACCAATGCCTTGCATCTCTAGACCAAACGCTACATTGTCTAACACCGTTAACCATGGCATCAATGCAAACTTCTGAAACACCATGGACACGCGGTGCGTACGAAGGTGGCGCAGCTTCTGTTCGTCACAGTTAGAGAGCTCAACCATATCGTCGCCATCTTTGATTTTCAGAGAGCCACGAGAGATATCGTTCAATCCGTTAACCGTTCGCAGCAAACTTGATTTACCCGAGCCCGAAAGCCCCATCAAGACACAGATCTCACCCTGTTTCACGTTCAGCGAAACATTATCAACCCCAACCACTTGGCCAGTTTCATCAATGATTTCTTGTCGAGACTTCCCTTGATCTAGTAGTGCTAGCGCCTGTGCTTGTTGCTGACCAAAAACGACATCAAGATTTTTAATAGTAATAGCGTCCATGATTATGCCTCCTTCTGGTTTGGTGCTTTACACAAGCGATCAAGAATGATGGCAACGAGTACAATCGCTAAACCAGCTTCAAAACCTTGCGAGATGTTTACCGTATTCAGTGCGCGTACGACTGGTTTACCAAGTCCATCAGCACCAACAAGCGCCGCAATGACTACCATAGACAGAGACAACATAATGCACTGCGTAACGCCAGCCATAATACTTGGCAATGCCGCAGGTAACTCCACCTTAAACAGTAGCTTCATGCGGCTGGCACCAAATGCTTTACCCGCTTCAAGTAGCTCCTCCGGCACTTTAATAATGCCGAGGTACGTCAATCGAATGGGTGCAGCGATAGCGAAAATGATGGTCGAGATTAGACCAGGGACAATACCTAAGCCAAACAGAACCAAGGTTGGAATTAGGTAAACGAATGTCGGTACGGTCTGCATTAAATCGAGTATTGGCCGCAACAAGGTGTATAACCAAGGACGGTGCGCCGCCATAATGCCCAACGGCACGCCAATTAATACGGAAATCGTTGTCGCTGCAAACACAAGGACAAAGGTTTCCAGCATTTCTTGCCAGTAACCAAGGTTGAGAATTGCGAGTAAGGCCAACACGATAAATACGACAAGAGGAATGCTGCGATGTAAGAACCAAGCAATTGCCGCCGTCATAATGATTGGCGCTGCAGGTGGCATCCATTTAAAAATGTCCACCACGAAAAGAATGATCGTTTCAAGTGTAATAGAGATTGCATCGAAAAAACCCGATGCATTGATGGTTAACCAATCGACGCCAGTTTCCATCCATTGGCCCAACGGTAGTTTGTTGTCCGTAATAAAATTCAAAATAAAACCTTTGTGTTAATGAAGCGGGCAAAACTGCCCACTTTCTTTTAAAAAAACGAGCTCAAATACTGCTTATTAAGCGTTTGTTTTTAAGTAGTTTGTAATAGCTGTTAGCGCATCTTGGCCATCCACCGTTTTCACGCCTTCTAGCCACGCTGCAATTTGCTCTTGGTTTGCATTCAACCATGCTTGCGCTGCTTTTGATGGCTTCTGTTTCTGGTTAAGAATCGCTTCCATCAGTTCATTTTCCATTTCTAGGTTAAACTCTAGATTTTTCACTAGCTGACCTACATTTGGACACTCAGCGAGGTAATTTTTACGTACGTTTGTGTAGACGTTCGCGCCGCCGTAGTTAGGACCGAAGAAGTCATCACCACCCGCTAGATATTCCATTTCAACGTTACTATTCATTGGGTGCGGCGCCCAACCTAGGTACACAATCCATTGATTGCGGCGTGCGGCACGTGATACTTGAGACACCATGCCAGCTTCACTGGACTCAACTAGGCTGAAATCTTTTAGGCCGAATGCGTTGCTATCAATCATTGACTGAATTAAGCGGTTGCCATCGTTTCCTGGTTCAATGCCGTAAATGCGGTCTTTAAATTTGTCGGCATGTTTTACTAGGTCAGCGAAGTTGGTTACGCCTGCGTCATAAACGTATTTTGGAACCGCTAGCGTGTACTTTGCGCCAACGAGGTTCGCGCGTACGGTTTCAACAGTACCTGCATCACGGTATTTCGCGATATCACCTTCCATCGTTGGCATCCAGTTACCTAGGAAAATGTCGATATCGCCATTAGCCATAGAGGAGTAAGTTACAGGCACAGACAGAAGATCGGTCTTCGTTTTGTACCCCAACCCTTTAAGTAACTCTGATGTAACGGCAGTGGTCGCTGTGATGTCAGTCCAACCTACATCTGCGAAACGAACCGTTTCACATTGGTTGGCGTAAGCGCCTGTTGCTAAAGTACTTAGTGCAATTGTTGAGAAGATTTTTGTCATCTTAGACATGTTGAATTCCTTGTAATGATTACTGACTTTTTCATTTTATGAGATCGAATCGAGATCTCTTTTTGGCGGATGCATTCGTTGCATCTCTTGCCAGTCCGGTGCAATCCAAACTGGTACGTTGTTCGACGTTTCTAGGGCGTTATCCAAAATCATATCCGCGGCGCGTTCTGCCACCATAATCGTTGGCGCATTTAAATTACCGTTCGGAATGGTTGGGAAAATAGAAGAGTCCACCACACGCAAGCCTTGAATACCGCGTACTTGGCATCGCTCATTTAAGACGGCTAATGGGTCATTATCTGCGCCCATTTTGCAGGTACAAGATGGATGGTAAGCACTCTCGACGTTTTGCTTCACCCATTCATCAATCTGTTCATCCGTTGTGATGTTCAGACCGGGTTGGATCTCATCCCCACGAAACTCATCCATGGCTGGCTGATTGAGGATCTCGCGAGTAAGGCGAATACAATCACGCCAATCCTGCTTATCTTGTTCAGTGGAAATGTAGTTAAACTCAATCTTCGGCTTATCATTCGGATTCGCAGAGACAACTTCGACCGACCCGCGACTTTCTGGCTTGTTAGGTCCAACGTGCACTTGGAAACCATGACCATCAAAAGCAGCTTGCCCGTCATAACGCATTGCCGCTGGCAAGAAGTGATATTGAATATTTGGCCACTTTAGCCCTTCTCGAGAGCGGATAAACGCACACGATTCAAAGTGGTTAGTAGCACCAAGGCCTTTGCGAGTTAATATCCACTCAGTACCAATCAAGCCCTTGCTCACCAAACCTAATTTGCTGTTGAGCGTGATAGGTTGCTTACAGTGATATTGGAAGTACACTTCTAAGTGATCTTGCAGGTTTTTACCTACCCCCTCCAACGAGTGTTTCACCTCAATGCCCGCTTTTTCTAATACTGCCTTAGGGCCAATGCCTGAAAGCTGCAACAGCTGAACGGAGCCAACCGAACCCGCACTCGAAATCACTTCATTATTCGCAAAACATTGCTGAATTGAACCTGACTTTTCAAATTCAACGCCTACCGCTTTCTTTCCTTCTGAACCAGTTTCTTCTAATAAAACTCGATGAACCGTCACCCTCTTCATTAGGGTGAAGTTTTTGCGTTTTTTAGCGCGGCTTAAGTATGCATTAGAGGTCGAAGCGCGTACGCCTTTGTCGACGGTCATATGCATTGGGCCAAAGCCCTCTTGCTGATAACCGTTGTAATCTTTTGTTTCTGGGTAGCCCGCTTCTTTGCCTGCATCAATAAAAGCTTGGTACAGTGGATTGAGCTTCATATCGTTGCCGTTACATGTGCCGACTGGACCGTGATCGCCCCGATATTCATCAGCACCACCAATCCAAGACTCTGCTTTACGGAAATAAGGCAAACACGACTGATAATTCCAGCCTTTCGCGCCTTCCTCTTCCCACTGGTCAAAGTCACAAGCGTGTCCGCGAACGTAAACCATGCCGTTGATAGATGAGCTACCGCCCAGAACTTTTCCGCGAGGACAATGAAGTTGGCGACCATCCAACCCTTGCTCTTCAACCGTCTCAAACTGCCACGCGTATTTTTCAGTGTTCATCGGGTAAGAAAGCGCTGTTGGCATTTGGATAAAAATACTTTTATCCGACCCACCCGCTTCGAGTAATAGGACCGAATTTTGACCACTTTCACTTAAGCGATCCGCTAACACACAGCCGGCCGAACCCGCACCGACGATGATGTAATCGTAGTGTTGTTGCATTTTTATTCTCCTAGGAGTTAATACTAATCACCCTAGATAAGTGAACGAAATTAGCGTAGGAAAAATGCTTGAGAACAAGGCGGAAATTTTCGATAAGTAGTTAACCTACAATCAAAATTGACAACGTAGTTATCGAGCATTTTAACAAGCTAAAGTGGTCAGTTATCTACTATGAGTAGTATCATTTGTAAGGGCTTTCGAAGTCGCTTAGCTGAACCAGAACACTCTTCGTTTGTGTGTAATGCTTAAGGGTCTCAACTCCGTTTTCACGGCCAACACCTGATTGCTTGTAGCCGCCAACTGGCATTTCTGCAGGTGAGTCACCCCATGTGTTCACCCAACAAATACCCGCTTGAATTTGATGGATCACACGGTGCGCACGAGATAGGTTTTGAGTAAATACACCTGCCGCTAAGCCATAATCTGTGCCATTTGCACGCGCAATCACTTCCGACTCATCGCGGAATTTTAGGACTGACATTACCGGGCCAAAGATTTCTTGTTGAACGTGGCTCATGTCATCATCGCAATCGACAAATACGGTTGGAGCAACAAAGTTACCATTAGCTAGGCCATTGTCTGTTACTTTGTAGCCGCCAGTGAGTAACGTCGCGCCACTCGCTTTCGCGGCTTCAATCGCTCCTAGAACTTTCGATTCATGATCTTTAGAGATTAGCGCGCCAATTTGCGTGTTCTCATCAAGCGGATCGCCGACGACTAACAGGTCGGTTCGGGCTTTAAGCTGTGCGATAAAGTCGTCATAAATACCTTCATGGACAAATACACGTGTACCGTGCGTACAAACCTCACCTTGGGTGTAGAAGTTCGCCACCATGGCCGCAGAAACGGCATCGTTTAACTTCGCATCATCAAAAATAATCAGTGGAGACTTACCACCAAGCTCCATCGTTACTTGTTTTAGTGTCTTAGCGCTGTCACTCATGACGACTTTACCGGTGCCTGACTCACCCGTGAATGAAACTTTTGCGATATCAGGATGCGCCGTTAGCATCTGTCCTACTCGGTAATCCCCTTGCACGACATTAAATACGCCATCTGGCATGCCCGCTTCTGAATAAATTTCGGCGAGCTTAAGCGCCGTTAATGGTGTTTCTTCTGATGGCTTGAAGATCATTGCGTTGCCCGCAGCCAGTGCTGGCGCCGATTTCCACATCGCAATTTGAATTGGATAATTCCAAGCGCCAATACCCGCGCAAATGCCCAATGGCTCACGACGTGTATAGAAAAACTGATCGTCGCTGAGCGGCTGCTGTTCACCTTGTAGACTTGGAGCAAGGCCAGCGTAGTACTCAAGAACATCGGCACCTGTTGTGACATCAACCGCGATAGCTTCTTGAATGGGCTTACCAGTATCTGCCACTTCCAATGCAGCCAACTCGTCATTACGCTCACGTAAAATGGCAACGGCTTTGTGTAAAATACGGCTGCGCTCAATCGCAGTCATCGCCGACCATGCAGCAAAACCTTTTTTTGCCGATTCAATCGCTGCTTGAAGATCGTCTTGGTTCGCTTGTTTAATGTTGGCCAATGGCTCACCATTCGCCGGATTGTAAGTGGTGAAGTGTTCATCTGAACACCCGTCGTACATCGCACCATTGATATAGTGTGCTTTCATTTCCATTTTGAAGACCTGTAACTTTTATATTTTTTCAGAATAAAACGTAAGTTGTTTTTCGAGATAATCGTTGATGATGATTCTCGCTCTTTCTGCATCAATGCCTTGCGGGTTGAGCGTTCCGCGCAGCCAAATTCCATCAATAAGTGATGCAATACCATGAGCAACCAATTCAGCCTGCTCTGCATTTAATAATGCTTTGAGTTCTTTTCTTAGGTGGGACAATAGACGTCGTTCGTTGACACGCTGTAAACGCTTGAGCTGCTCGTCATGCATTGAGTACGACCAAAACGCCAGCCAAGTCTTAGCAACTTGGTTTTCTGCCTGATAGCCGACAAAGTTACCGTCAATGATTGCATTAATTCTTTGGTGATGAGCATCACTTGGCAGCTCACGTAACTTCTGTGTGATAGTGGACGAAAGCTGACGCAAGATTTCTCGCATCGTTTCCTCCAGCAATCCGTGCTTACCACCGAAATAGTGGTTGATAATCCCCGTTGATACACCGGCTTCTTTGCTGATTAACGAAATACTCGCCGCGTGTAAACCGACTCTATCAATCACTGACATTGTCGCTTTCACAAGCTGCGGTTTTCTGATTTCAGGCATCCCCACCTTTGGCATTTTGCGTCCCTGTTATTTTTAATTGAACGGTTAGTTAAATATAAAATGCCTGAAAATTAATTCGAACTCAAATTATTTTTAAAGAAAAATGTTAGTAAAAAAGGATGAAAAGTTGAGGGTGTACGAAAAATCGCTCGGTAAGAACTTGTCGGGATAACTAGATTTCAGTTTAAGAACAAACAAACAAGAAAAACAAAATCAAACACTTAAATCTTTCTCTATTTTTAAAACGATGATGAACGAGTTGATTTTTGAACAACAAAAATCTGTGCCACAAAAAATTTATATCGACCACTAATCATTTCACCTGTACACGGTTTATTTGTACAAAGAATAGACACACTAGTTTGTTATAGTTTTGTAGACACAAGTGGCATTCGCACTTTGAAGGTGAAGGAGGCAAAAAGAGAGGTTATGTTGAACGCCATGAATATGCGATTCGATATCCTTAAGCCATTTTTAAGTAATATCGCCAAGTGACTTTAAGATGTTAGATTCAGCGTTTTATATTCGAAGCAAGGATCTCAAAGTCACTTGGCTATCAAAGTAAATGGGAGGGATAAGTTCAGATTCATCGTGCGATGAGCCTGAACTCTTGATTTCTGTTACGCTAGCGAGCGACCTTTCACGCAGTTGCGTCCGTTCGCTTTCGCTTGATAAAGCAATTTATCGGCCTGATCGCAAAGTGATTTAAAGCTCATCTCATTATCTTCAGTGGTAACGACTCCAAAACTACAGGTCACTCTCACTTCTTCTTTCTGTTCCGTAACAAAGCCATGTAGGGATAAAGCGCTACGTAAACGTTCGGCAGTAATAAGGGCGTTTTCATGGTCTGTATTGGGCATAACAACAACAAACTCTTCACCACCAAAGCGAGCAACAATGTCGTTTTCACGTACAGTTTCCTCCAACACTTTGGCAACGCCCGTTAGTACGGTATCTCCAAACACATGCCCATAGGTATCATTTACCTGCTTGAAATAATCCACATCGATTAACGCTAAAGTTACTGGCCCCGATTGTGGTTTATTTGGCACCATTTTCTGTTTATCGAGTTTGCTATCTACCCATTTATTTAAAGCTAGATAACCGTACTTAACTTGCTCGACTTGCTCAAAAACAAAGTGTTGTATTTTTTCTTGCTTAGATTGAGGTACCGGTTTCTCTTTTCGCTCACGCCTCACTTCTACTGGCATAGTGAACCAGTCCTCTAAAAAACGGCGATTGAACAACCCTGTCAATGTGTCTGTCTTTGCGAGGCGACGCATTCTCAAACGCGAGCGATTGACGACGAGAAATACTACCGCCATCAAAAATAGAACACCGATGAGCGCAAGTAGCGCTTCACCCAATAAGTAAAAAGTACGACGGTTATTTTCTAGCTCCATACGCTGCAACACATTGTTCCAATTGAGATCTTCGTTTTCATATTCAAGTCGTTCCAACTCAAATAACGTCTGCTGGCGCTCAAGATTTTCAACTTCTCTTTGATTGCTAAATTGGATAAATTTATCGTGATAGTTACCGTAAGTTTCGAATGCTAGTTTAAAGTCATTGCTTCCCGCATAGGCCATAGCGGCGACTTTTAGTAGCTCCATTTGCTGTTGCTTGACGTATCGACTATCTATAATCTCCGGCAGCATTGGTGCGATCATCGCTAAAAGTATTTCAAATTGCTGCTGCTCTAACATATATTCGGCTTGTAACAACTTAAATGTTGCCAAATACGCGCTAGACGTTTCTCTGTACTGTAAATTCTCCGCCAGCTTCAAGTGGTTAACCATCTTCTTTTCTTGATTCGTCTCGCGATATAAAGCTGCAAGTTCAAGGTTAACTCGAAATCTAAAGCGTCCATCACCGATAATTTGAGCCAGCTTTAACGCTCGCTGATATGACGCTATCGCCTCTTCGTATTGGAACTGTGCTTTATGAAGTTTCGCTATCGTCAAAACGCTCAACAACTCATTGAACGACATACGCCTATCCCTAAAATAGCGATATGCTTGTTCCAAAAGCGCCTCAGATCGGTCGTAACCCTGAATTTTGACAAGTACGTCACCTAGCTCTAGTGCTGCACGTTCGACCAGCCCGTGAACACCTGAAGATTCAGCCGCATCCATGGACGACATAAGTGCAGCATAGGATTTTTTAAACTCACCTTGCTCATCGTAATAGCGTCCTTTTAGCAACAGGATTTCTGATTCAAGTTGCTTATCACCATTCTCACGCGATGTTTCCAACAAGCTATCCAACGCAGAAAGCGCGGTATCGATATCGCTCTTTCCAACCATAGTTCGCATCTGAATCAGCTTAAACAGGAGATACTCATGGCTCTGTGGACGCACAAGCTCCAATCCTTTTCGAACGACACTCTGACTCTCTTCTAAGCGCCCTAGCAGCTCTAAAACCGTGGCCTTGGCAAGCCAGTAACGCACCAACAGCGCTGTTGGTTGGTTTTGTAGTAAAGACTCTTCTTCTAACGCTTCAATCAAAGCTAAAGAACTCTGAGGTAATGCGTAAATTTGATTTTCGATGCCTTCTAACGACTGTAAAAACTTACCTTCCTGTTCCACCTTTTCTGTGGATGCCTGAACAGAAAAACACAGACACCCCAATAATAGCGGCATCGTCCTAAGCGAATGAAATAGTGACATTATTGCTCTTCCCTAATGGGTAGTTACTTCAGTGTAATTGAGAATTCTGATTATTTATTATTAAGACAACTGAAGGTTATTCAGTCAGCCTCATATTCCCATGTATTTTGCGCTGAATAATAAATCACCATCTTTAGATGCCGAAATAGTTTTCGGTCACAATATAACCAATGAGAGTATTTTTTACACACCAAGAATAATGATCTCGTTAGTGAGACAAAAGATCGTCTTAGTTGTGAGTTGATACATTTACATGACAAGCAATATAGAACTAACCATTCACATTAGAAATAGAATAAATTTCTATACCGTTCGATGAGATAACAGTCGACCATGCATCCAATACATTTTTCAGATAGAAGCAATAAAAGAAAGGAGAAAGTGGAAGGAAGCGGACAATCAAACTCGCTCCCCTTTTTTATGTTGCAGAGGGGGTTACATTCGCATTCCGCCATCGACTTCGAACACTCGTCCGGTCACGAATTCGTTGGTTAACACGTATTTTATGGTCGATGAAATTTCATCCGCCAAACCTAAACGTCCAACCGGAATCATTCCGATTAAACGTTCCATCGCTTCAGGTTTTATTTGGTCTGTCATGGCAGTTTTGATGACACCCGGAGCAATCGCCACTGAGCGAATTCCGAAACGCCCTAACTCTTTCGCCCACACCGTTGCCATGGTGGCTACCGCCGCTTTAGATGCTGAATAGTTGGTTTGACCAATATTCCCGGCACGCGCAACGCTGGATATGTTGATCAGAACCCCTTTGCTATCGGTGTTCAGCATTACCTTGCTCGCTTCACGGCCACACAGGAAAGTGCCTGTTACATTCACATCTAGAACAGACTGAAATTGTTCCAGCGACATCGTGTTAACCTGACCATCTTTGACTTTAATGAACATACCATCACGCATAATACCTGCGTTATTGATAACGCCATTGAGCTGCTTGAAATCTGCCTCAATTTGCTCAAAAGCAGTGCATACCTGCTGTTCGTCAGTCACGTTCGTCACATAAAAACGAGCGGTAACGCCGAGAGATTCACATTCCGCTTTCGTTTCAGCCAGTTGCTCTGAATTGAGGTCGATAAGCGCAAGATGAACGCCATGTTCCGCCAGTGACAGTGCCATTTGTTTACCCAGCCCCTGACCAGCCCCCGTGATCGCAATAACCTTATTTGCTAGATCCATACGCACTCCTTAGGCCTGATTTTGCTTTTGGTAGAACTCAAACAAGCTTGAGAAATCTTTTTGCCCGTTGCCCTGACCGTTGTGAAAATTAAACAGGTTACGAGCCAAGCTGCCCATTGGCGTCGATGTTTGACTGGCAACTGCCGCTTCCATCGCAAGACCCAGATCTTTAGCCATTAACTGGCTCATAAAGCCGCCTTGATAACCATTGCTTGCAGGCGTATTTTCCATCACACCTGGACAAGGGTTATAAAGCTCTAGCGCCCAGTTACGTCCTGAACTTTGCAACATGATGTCGGAAAGCACTTTGGGATCGAGTCCGTTTTCCATCCCTAAATTGAGTGCTTCACAGGTGCCGCTCATCAAAATGCCCAACATCATGTTATTGCAGATCTTCGCCACCTGACCAGCTCCAGCATCACCAGCATGGAAGATGTTTTTACCCATGTGGCTAAGCACCGCTTTGGCTTGAACAAAGTTCTCTTGTGAGCCGCCAACAATGAAAGTTAACGTACCTGCTGCTGCGCCCGCAACGCCACCAGATACTGGTGCATCAACAAAACTGATACCAAGTTGCGATGCTTTTTCGCCAACCAAACGAGCAGTCGTAGGATCGATGGTGGATGAATCAATCAGCAAGGTGCCTGATTCGACGCTATCTAAGATGCCATCTTGACCAAGATAAACGCTTTGAACGTGTTGGCTCGCTGGCAGCATAGTGACAACCACCTCCACACCTTGTACTGCCTGGTGAACGGAATCGGCACTTGAAGCGCCCAATGCGGTCAACTCCTCAACTGCGCTTGGGTTCAAATCAAATACTTCGACATTCAAGCCCGCTTTGAGTAGATTCTTAGCCATAGGCGCACCCATGTTACCAAGGCCAATAAATGCAATTTTGTCCATATCGTATTTCTTCCTTGTACTAAAGTGCCGCTATAGCTACCGACGATGCGGTCAGTGGGTATTCTGCTGAGTCAATTGGCGAGAAGAAGCGCTCCAAAACTTGTGGCGTTACGTCAGAAACCGTGCGATGTTGCCAAGTCGGTTGATTGGTTTTATCAATAATCAGCGCACGAACCCCTTCTCTAAAATCACCTTCTAAGCCACAACGTAGTGTTAGGTTAAATTCCATATCAAAACACGCTTTCAAAGAGAGGTTTTGATACTGCGTTAACTGCTGATAAGTGATACTGAGCGACAACGGACTGCCATAGTTCAGTGCTTTTTGCGCATTGACGAACCACTTGCTATCAACGTTAGCACGGCTGATTGCATCAACAATTGACGCTAAGTCACCCGAACATAACTGCTCAATCAATTCCGCATAGGGCATCAACATCCCTTCGGTTGGCTCGTCCACGTGTACCGAACGCAGCGTAGTGGCGATTTTTTCGTTGATGTTCGCTTCACCTTTCCAACTTACCGATGCAAGCAGATCCAGCAGCACTTGCTTGTTTTCTGGCTGTGCAATCCATTGGCTTAACCCCAACGCTTTCATATCTGTTGCGTTAATTTGGCAAGCTGTCAAACTCAGGAAAAGTGCCAAATGTTTTGGCAACTGGTTTAGGAAGTACGTCGCGCCTACATCTGGGTAAAGGCCAATTTTAATCTCTGGCATTGCAAAGCGTGTGGTGGTATCTGCTACGCGATGGCTGGCACCCATAAACAGGCCAACTCCCCCGCCCATCAAATAACCATGTCCCCACGCGATGATCGGTTTTGGATAAGTATGAATAAGATGATCACAGCGATATTCGAGGTCAAAGAAGGTTTCCATCGCTGAAAACGCAGAATCAAAATCTTGCTCTTTGTTTTCAAGTGCACGATAGATCGCTTGAATATCTCCGCCAGCACAAAACGCTTTTTCACCTTGAGCATGCAAGAATACCGCGACGACGCTGTCGTCCGTTTGCCATTCACTAAGCTGTTTGTACAACTTCTCAATCATCACGTAACTCAACGCGTTGAGAGCAGCTGGATTATCAAGCTCTAGCACACCAATAATAGAGCCATCAGCGCACTTAAGTTTTGAAACATTTACTGTACCTGTCATTTGGCCTCCGCTAGCTGTTTGTCCATTGTGGCTTGCGCTTTTGCAAGAACGCATTCACACCCTCAGTCTGATCGTGTGTATTGAACAGCTGTAAAAACAGTTCACGCTCTAAAACCAATCCAGCTGCGTGAGTTTGGCTGCGTCGACCTTGAATGAGCGTTTTGCACGCAGAAATGGATTTCGGTGATTGGCCCGCAACACGCTGCGCTAGTTCCATAGCCGCTTCGAGTGCTTGACCTTTCGCCACCACCTCTTCGACTAAACCAATTTTTTCCGCTCGCTCGGCCGTCACTCGTTCGCCACATAGAATCATACGCTTCGCCCAGCCTTCACCTACCAACGCGGTCAGGTTTTGTGTCCCACCCGCACACGGCAACAAACCTACCGATGCTTCAGGAAGTGCCATTTGTACTTGTTCTTCTGCGATACGAATGTCACACGCCATCGCCACTTCCAGACCGCCGCCCATCGCATAGCCATTAATCGCTGCGATAGAAACCCCATCGAATGCAGAAAGCGCTTCAAACGCTTCACCAAATGCGAACGCCATGTCTGCTGCTTGTGATTTATCACCCGATGCAAAGTTATTAAGATCTGCTCCAGCAGAGAAGAACTTCTCGCCTTCGCCTGTTAAAACCAACGCATAAATAGAGCGATCATTGCTAAGTTCAATCGCCAACTCTTTTAGCTGATTCAAAGACTCAAGTGTCCAAGTGTTCGCTGGCGGATTACTAATCGTGAGCTTGGCAATATGCGCTTCGCGCTCTAATTTGATTTGTGCCGTCATAATCTTTCAGTCCTTTTTAATTTCTTTAGGTAAGGCTGTGTCTCGCTGACTAAAGCAGCTCAACGCCTTCCGTTAGTAATCGTCTTGCGACGATCAGACGCATGATTTCGTTGGTACCTTCAAGAATTTGGTGAACACGAACGTCTCGGAAATGGCGCTCGACTGGATATTCTTTTATGTAGCCATAGCCACCGTGAATTTGCAGCGCCTGATCGCAGACTTTAAAGCCCACATCAGTAGCAAAGCGTTTTGCCATGGCACAGTACGCACTTTTTTCTGCGTGCTGGGCATCGAGTTTAGCGGCAGCGAGTCGCACCATTTGACGCGCAGCGACCAGCTCAGTCGCCATATCAGCAAGCTTGAACTGCAACGCTTGAAATTGCGCCAGTGAACGGCCGAACTGTTTGCGTTCGGTCATGTATTGTTTGGCTTCGTTCAGTGCTTGTTGCGCAGTACCGACGGAACAAGTGGCGATATTGATTCGGCCGCCATCCAGACCAAGCATGGCGAACTTAAAGCCTTCTCCCTCTTCACCCAACAGATAGTCAGCCGGAATGCGGACATTTTCGAAGGTAATCATGCGAGTTGGCTGGCAGTTCCAACCCATTTTGGCTTCTTTTTTACCGTAGCTAATGCCTTCGCAATCAGCAGGAACAACGAATGCAGAAACGCCACTCGCTCCTTCACCACAGGAACGCGCCATCACGACGAGAACATCTGTATCACCCGCACCCGAGATAAACACTTTTGCGCCATTGAGGACAAACTCATCACCATCACGCACTGCGCTAGTCGTTAGAGAAGCGGCGTCAGAGCCGGCATTAGGTTCGGTTAAACAGTAGGAAGCGAGCTTTTCACCCGAAATTAGATCCGCGCTAAACTGCTGCGCCACTTCGGCTTTGGCAAAGCTGGTGATCATCCACGTCGCCATGTTGTGAATGGTCATAAACGCAGTAGTCGCGGTACAACCCATAGCCAACTGCTCGAAAATGATCGCCGCATCCAAACGAGATAACCCCAAGCCACCGTGCTCTGGTGGCGTGTAGATACTCAAAAAGCCCAGCTCACCCGCCTGACGCAGTACATCTTTAGGGAAGTGATGGTTTTCATCCCACTCGGCCGCGTGCGGCGCTAACATTTGGTCTGCAAACTGCTTTGCTACTTCGGCAAACGCGAGTTGATCTTCGTTTAATTCAAAATCCATCTTGAAGTCCTAAGGTCTAATTCGTTGCATTTGTATCCGAGCCAAGCCCTCTAAAAGGATGAAGGGCTTGGCTAGAGGTGTCGCTAATCCAGTAATTAGCTAAGTTGAATAGTCATGTTTGGACCGCTTGGAATGTCATCTTCAAACCAACGCGCGGTGACAGTTTTCGTCTCGGTGTAGAAGCGAACCGCTTGTTTACCGTAAGCATGCAGGTCGCCGTAGAAGCTGCCTTTCCACCCAGTAAACGAAAAGAACGGCAATGGCACCGGAATCGGTACGTTGATTCCTACGTTACCTACTTCGATATTGTGTTGATACTTTCTCGCGGCAGCGCCGTTCGCCGTGAAAATAGACGTACCATTACCAAAGCGGTTTGCATTTACCAGTTCAATCGCTTCATCTAGGTCATCCACTTCCATAGTTAACAGTACAGGCCCGAAAATTTCTTCCTGATAAATCGACATGTCTGTGGTCACGTTGGTAAACAGTGTTGGCCCCACCCAGTTACCGTTCGGGAAGCCAGGTACTTGGCAGTCTGTCCCGTCCAGAACACAATTCGCGCCTGACGCTTTGCCTTCATTAATCAGATTCACCACTCGCTGCTTCGCTTGAGGGCTAATCAGTGGACCATAACCGGCGGTTTCATCATCCCACGCGCCAGGCTGAACCTGAGCTAACGCCTCTTTAAGCTCTGGAATCCATTCTTTGGTTTCGCCGACAAATACGGCAACCGAAATCGCCATACAGCGTTGGCCTGCAGCACCAACTGACGCGCCAACTAGGTTATTGATGACTTGCTGTTTGTTTCCATCCGGCATGATGACCATGTGGTTCTTAGCACCTGCAAATGACTGCACGCGTTTCAGGTTGTCTGTACCTGTTTTGTAGATGTACTCACCAACGGGCACAGAGCCAACAAAAGAGATCGCACGAACAACTGGATCAGTCAGAATGCGGTCGACTTGCTCTTTGGTACCGTGAACAACTTGCAATACGCCTTTTGGTGCGCCAGCTTGTTCAAACAGCTCCGCCAGTTTCATTGCCGTTAGTGGCACTTGCTCTGACGGCTTCAAAATAAAGGTGTTGCCACAAGCGATCGCCATCGGGAACATCCACAATGGGATCATCGCAGGGAAGTTAAACGGTGTGATGCCAGCACAAACACCGAGCGGTTGAATGTAAGAGTAACCATCAATATTGGTCGCGACGTTTTCCACCGTTTCGCCCATCATTGAGCTACAAATGTTTGCAGCTTGCTCTACCACTTCAATTCCGCGCCAAATGTCACCCTTTGCATCCGCGAGGGTTTTGCCTGTCTCACTTGAAAGCAGTATCGCCAACTCATCGTGTTGCTCTTTTAGCAAATGTTGGTAACGCAACATCAATCTAGCACGCTCCGGCGCTGCAACTTCTTTCCAGCGTTTGAACGTTTCTGTTGCGCTGGCAATCGCCGCATTCATTTCCGATTCCGTGGCACAAGGTACTTGTGCAATCACTTCGTTGGTTGCCGGGTTGGTTACATCTAGCCATTGTTTTGAATCGGAGATGGCAAATTCACCACCGATATACTGCTTTACTTGTTCTGTCATGATGACATCCTTGTATTTTTCAGCTTGTTACTGACTACTGTTATGTAAGTGAAACTTTGTTGAGAGTGATTTAGCAGATTTCAATCGCGATAGCGGTAGCTTCGCCGCCGCCAATACAAAGCGATGCAACGCCACGCTTACCACCAGTTTGTTTTAGCGCATGAATCAAAGTGACAAGGATTCGATTGCCACTTGCGCCTATTGGATGCCCCAGCGCACAAGCCCCTCCGCGAGGGTTCACTTTGCTCTCGTCCAGTTCGAGAGCTTTCACCGCGTATTGAGTCACGACAGCAAAAGCTTCATTGATTTCCCAAAGGTCCACGTCTGATTTGTCCCAGCCCGTTTTTTCCAGCAGCGATTCAATCGCGAAGACTGGTGCGATGGTGAACTCATCAGGCTGTCTTGCATGCGTGCTGTACGCGACAATTTTGGCTAGAGGCTGAAGGTTTTCCTGACGACCAAACTCACTATCGACTAAGATCATTGCCGACGCACCATCCGAAATGGAACTAGAGTTTGCTGCGGTTACCCCGCCATCTTTGGCAAACGCAGGGCGTAAGGTAGGAATTTTAGTGACGTCGAGTTTGCTCGGTTGCTCATCATCTACAACCAAGGTTTCGCCGCGTCGACTTTTTACGTTAACGGGCACGATCTCTTCTTTGAACAAACCTTGTTCGATTGCTTGCTGCGCACGAGTCACCGACTGCTGCGCCCAGGCATCCATACTTTCACGGCTGAACTGATACTTTTGCGCCGTCTGTTCTGCAAAGACACCCATCAGCTCGCCTTGGTAGGCATCCTGCAAACCGTCATAAAACATATGATCAAGCACTTGCTCGTGACCTAAACGGAAACCATCACGCGCTTTCTTTAATAGATAAGGAGAAGACGACATGTTTTCCATGCCACCAGCGATGACAGCATGCGCATTACCAGATTGAATAAGGTTATATGCCAGCATCACGGTTTTCATACCCGATCCACAAACTTTGTTCAGTGTCGTACAACCAATCGATTGTGGCATTTCAGCTTTAAGGCTTGCTTGTCTTGCAGGCGCTTGCCCCACACCAGCGGGTAAAACGCACCCCATCAACACTTCGTCTATTTTGTGCACATCGAGTTGGCTTTCGGCTAGCGCCCCTTGAATGGCTTTCGCACCGAGTTCCGTGACATCTGTTGAAGCTAATGCACCTTGAAAAGAGCCGATAGGCGTTCGCTTAGCGGCAACAATCCATGTTTCATTTTTCATTCCATTAACCTTTTGTTGACGTTTACGTCATAACTATACTAACATTTACGTTAACGTCAAGTTTGAGGTTATTGTTTGTTCGAGTGATTCTTTGATTTCGAGTAAATGCGAGTGATATCAAGGCTCAAGAGTGGATGTTGTTTGTTTACTTTAACGTTAACGAATTGTATATTCATGTAAATGTTATACGAAAGTCGTAAGGTTAAGGAATGAACACATTTAAGATCAGCGAGCTCGCGAAAGAGTTCGACATTACTACTCGAAGCATTCGCTTCTACGAAGATTTAGGTCTCCTAACTCCAGAACGTAAAGGCAACACTCGAATCTACAATGGTCGTGATCGAATTCGACTAAAACTGATTTTGCGAGGTAAGCGATTGGGCTTTTCTCTTGCAGATATCAAAGAGTTATTTGAACTCTACGATACCGATCAAAGTACTGAGCAGTTGAACTATATGATTCGGTTGATCGAAGAGAAGAAGGCAGCATTGCAACAGCAAGCAAACGACATTCAAGCGGTAATGATGGAGTTAAATGCTGCGCAGTTGCGATGCCAAAACACACTGAGATCCATGAAAGGCGAAAAAGTCACCTAACACCTCAACTCTGGGATGTAGGTGACGTAAAGGCAAGGACACGCAATGAAATCTACCTACTCTTCCCTGAACTTTGTTTATGACGAAAATACCGATTTGCTTCGCGAGCAAATCAATAGTTTTGCTGCAAGAGAAATTGCGCCGCTAGCGCAATCTATCGACCAAACTAACGACTTTCCAAACCATCTTTGGTCCAAATTAGGTGACATGGGTCTTTTAGGTGTGACCACCAGCGAAGAGTTTGGTGGTGCAGGCATGGGCTATCTCGCCCACGTTATCGCTATGGAAGAAATCAGCCGAGCATCCGCTTCGGTTGCGTTAAGTTACGGCGCTCACTCCAACCTTTGCGTCAACCAAATCCACCGTAACGGTACACAAGCGCAAAAAGAGAAATACCTACCTAAGCTCATCTCCGGTGAACATATCGGCGCCCTTGCTATGAGTGAACCCGGCGCCGGCTCTGATGTGGTCTCTATGCAGCTTAAAGCCGAACGTAAAGGCGATATTTTCCTATTAAATGGCAACAAAATGTGGATCACCAACGGCCCTGATGCACACACCTATGTTGTCTACGCAAAAACCGACCCAAGCCAGCACTCCAAAGGCATCACGGCATTTATTGTGGAACGCGGATTCCCTGGATTTACTCAAGCCCAAAAACTCGACAAGTTGGGCATGCGCGGCTCGAATACGTGTGAGCTGGTCTTCCAAAACTGCGAAGTCCCTGCGGAAAATATTCTCGGCGAAGAAAACCAAGGCGTGAAAGTATTGATGAGCGGCCTCGACTACGAACGTGTGGTGCTTGCAGGCGGCCCACTTGGCATCATGCAGGCGTGTATGGATATCGTTGTGCCTTACATTCACGACCGTAAACAGTTCGGTAAATCCATCGGTGAATTCCAGCTAGTTCAAGCAAAAATCGCGGATATGTACACACAAATGAATGCCGCTAAAGCGTATGTTTACGCCGTCGCTGCCGCTTGTGATCGCGGTGAAACCACACGTAAAGATTCTGCTGGCGCGATCCTCTACAGCGCAGAGCTGGCAACCAAGATGGCACTGGATGCGATTCAACTACTTGGCGGTAACGGCTACATCAACGAGTTTGATACGGGCCGTTTGTTGCGAGATGCCAAGCTGTATGAAATCGGTGCGGGCACTTCAGAAATTCGCCGCATGCTTATTGGTCGCGAATTGTTTAACGAAAGCGCCTAATCAACATACCTAGGCGTTCTGAATCTAAATAAATTCCTTATTCAACCTAAATCTTATTCAACATAGATAAAGGCGGGTGGTGTCACCCGTCTACCGAATGGAGATCGGCTATTTATGGCTTGTTTGACGACCAATATTAATACCCATTCAGAGCAGTATCAGGAAAACTACCGCTCTATGGCGTCACTTGTAGATCAACTTTATACCGTGACTGCCCAAATAGAAGATGGTGGCGGTGAGAAAGCCCGCGAGCATCAGCAGAAGAAAGGCAAACTTCCGGTACGTGAGCGCATTCTTGCCCTACTCGACCCTGGTTCGTCCTTTCTAGAAATTGGTCAATTTGCTGGCTGGGATGTGTATCCAGATTACGTTCCATGTGCTGGAGTGGTTGCAGGTGTGGGTGTGATTGACGGCACTGAGTGCATGATCGTCGCGAACGACGTGACGGTAAAAGGCGGCAGTTACTACCCACTCACCGTGAAAAAGCACTTAAGAGCACAAGAAATTGCAGAAAAATGCCAACTGCCGTGTGTTTACTTAGTCGACTCTGGCGGCGCTAACCTACCCCGCCAAGATGAGGTATTCCCAGATAAAGACCATTTTGGCCGTATTTTCTACAACCAAGCCCGTATGTCGGCCAAAGGCATTCCACAAATTGCGGTGGTCATGGGGCTATGTACCGCTGGCGGCGCTTATGTTCCTGCCATGTGTGACGTATCCATCATAGTCAAAGAACAAGGCACGATTTTCTTGGCAGGTCCACCTCTTGTAAAAGCAGCGACTGGTGAAGAAGTCAGCGCGGAAGATCTTGGTGGCGCAGACGTTCACTGTCGCACTTCTGGCGTGGCCGATTATTATGCAGAAAACGATCACCACGCATTAGAACTGGCAAGACAAGCCGTATCTCAAATCAACCACTTAAAACCCGTTCAACTCAAGCAAAAAACGCCACAGGATCCACGTTTTCCTGCCCAAGAGCTGTACGGTATCGTCGGTACTGATCTTAAAAAGCCGTTTGATGTTAAAGAGGTCATTGCCCGAATTGTTGATGATTCCCAGTTCGATGAATTTAAAGCCTTGTTCGGCGAAACCTTGGTCTGTGGCTTTGCCCATATTCACGGTATGCCGATTGGCATTGTCGCTAACAACGGCATTCTATTTTCGGAATCAGCACAAAAAGGCGCGCATTTTATTGAGCTGTGCGCACAACGCAAAATTCCTCTGCTTTTCTTGCAGAATATAACGGGCTTTATGGTCGGTCAGAAGTACGAAGCCGAAGGCATCGCCAAACATGGTGCGAAAATGGTAACTGCTGTTGCGTGTGCAGACGTGCCGAAGTTTACCGTAGTGATTGGTGGATCGTATGGCGCAGGGAACTACGGCATGTGTGGCCGCGCTTATGATCCAACCATGATGTGGATGTGGCCAAACGCGCGCATCTCCGTCATGGGTGGAGAGCAAGCGGCTGGCGTGATGGCGCAAGTGACCCGCGATATCAAAACTCGCAAAGGTGAAAGCTGGAGCGTAGAGGAAGAAGAAGCGTTCAAACGTCCAATTGCGGAGCAATATCAGACTCAAAGCCATGCATACTACGCCAGTGCTCGTTTGTGGGACGACGGCATTATTGACCCTGCGAAAACCCGTGATGTTGTCGGCATTGGTCTGTCTGCTGCGCTTAATGCGTCGATACCAGACAGCAAATTTGGCATCTTCCGTATGTAGTCGGATGCAAGGCAAATCTTAACTCCTCGCAAATACCGATGTTCGTAAAGTATATGGTTAGCGAGTATTGGAATATCAGACAAAGGAAGTCACATGACCGGACTACTGCTTGAAAAAGACAGCAATGGCGTTGCCTGGTTGAGCCTGAATCGGCCAGAAAAACACAACGCGTTTAATGATGAATTAATTGCTTCACTTATCGAAACCTTGGAAAAACTTGAGAGAGACGACTCTCTACGTGCATTGGTACTAACGGCGCAAGGGAAACACTTTTCTGCGGGAGCAGATCTGGGCTGGATGCAGTCAATGGCAACCAAAACCGAGGGTGAAAACCTGCAAGATGCACAGCAACTAGCAAAACTTTTGCATACGCTGGATACCTTTAGCAAACCGACTATTGCTATGGTGCATGGCGCTGCATTTGGCGGCGCACTTGGGCTTATCTGCTGCTGCGATATCGCTATTGGTACACCTGAAAGCCGCTTCTGTTTGAGTGAAGTGAAGCTCGGTTTGTTACCCGCCACCATCGGACCTTACGTAATCCGAGCGATTGGACAACGACAAAGCCGACGCTACTTTTTAACCGCGGAACTGATTGATGCCGAAACCGCGCTATCGATGAGTATTCTTCATCAGATAGACGCTCAACCACGTGAAGCCGTCAATCGCACCATTGATCACCTGCTCAACAACGGTCCACAAGCCATGCAGGCTGCAAAAGCACTTTGTTTACGCTGTGATAACCAACCTATCGATCATTCATTAATTGAATACACCAGCCAAGCTATTGCAACCGCTCGCGTGTCCAGTGAAGGACAAGAAGGACTAGCTGCATTTTTTGAAAAGCGCGCCGCCAATTGGAGGAATCATGTTTAAAAGAATACTGATCGCAAACCGCGGTGAAATTGCCTGCCGAATCATTAAAACCGCAAAAAGCATGGCTATAGAGACGGTAGCCGTCTATTCCGAAGCGGATCGCAGCAGCTTACATGTTAAACAAGCGGATTTCGCTGAATTCATTGGCCCCGCTCCGGCGAGTGAATCGTATCTCGATATCGATGCGATTATCGGCGCTGCGAAAAAATGGCAAGCCGATGCTATCCACCCTGGGTATGGTTTTCTTTCCGAGAACCCGAAACTGGCGAAAGCGTGCAGCGAAAATGGCATTGTTTTTATTGGCCCTTCCACCAGCGCAATTGAAGCAATGGGTTCGAAGTCGCAAGCCAAAGCCATCATGTCTGAGGCGAACGTGCCCTTGGTTCCGGGCTATCACGGCACAGACAACAACGTAGAGCACTTATTAGCGGAAGCTGAAAAAATCGGTTACCCAGTGATGCTTAAAGCAACCCAAGGGGGTGGCGGTAAAGGCATGCGAGTGGTCAATAGCGCAGCCGAAATGCCTCTGGCCATCGACGGTGCGCAGCGTGAAGCACTTTCAAGCTTTGGCGATAAGCAGCTTCTAATCGAAAAATGCATATTGCAGCCTCGCCACGTTGAAGTTCAGGTATTTGCTGACCAATATGGCAACTGTGTCTATCTTTCTGATCGCGATTGCTCCATTCAACGCCGTCACCAAAAAGTAGTCGAAGAAGCACCAGCTCCCGGTCTTAGTGATGCACTGCGTAAACAAATGGGTGAAGCTGCGGTTCAGGCCGCTCAAGCGATCGACTATGTTGGCGCTGGCACGGTGGAGTTCTTACTCGATAGCCGAGGTCAATTCTACTTCATGGAGATGAATACCCGTCTGCAAGTTGAACACCCTGTCACTGAATTGATCACCGGCGTTGATTTGGTGGAGTGGCAATTCAAAGTCGCAGCTGGCGAGCATTTACCTATTTCGCAATCTGAAATCACCCACAACGGTCATTCAATTGAGCTGCGAATTTACGCAGAAGATACAGACAATGACTTTATGCCGTCGACTGGCCGCATTGACTACTTAAAAGAACCCGTATCAGACAGTAATGTGCGCCTAGCGTGCGTACGCGTTGATAGTGGTGTTACCCAAGGCGATAGCATCAGCGAATATTACGATCCAATGATCAGCAAACTGATCGTCTGGGGGCAAACTCGTGATATCGCGCTAAAGCAGCTTAAGCAGGCGTTAACTCAATATCACGTACGTGGAGTAACGACAAACATTGGTTATCTGCACAGCATTATTTCGCAGCCAACCTTTGCCGAGATTGAGCTCGATACAGGTTTCCTCGTAACACATCAACAAGGCATAAATGAGCAGCAAGACGTGTCGGATTCAATCTGGCTTACATTGGCGGCGGTTGCTCGTTGGAATGATCTCATTTCAAAATCAGACAGCTCAACGTTACCCGCGCCAACCAAACGAGGTTTTAGACTGTCAGTTGACAACGTTTACCGATTTAACTTCACGGATGCCAAAGCCAACCATCAGGCACGTTTGCAACAATCATCGCAAGATACAGGATCTCACTTCACTGTCCGATGTGGTGAGGAGCTGCATCAAGTCATCCTGCTTGAAAGTGGCAACCAGTTTATCGTCGATATTGATAATGTGCGTTACACCTTGAATGCACTTAGCGATGAGCAACAGACAACACTGTTTTATCTTGGCCAGCAACGCACGTTTGCTCATCAACCTAACTTTGACTCTGCAAAAGATATTGACGATGAACTAAGTCCAACCGCACCACTCAACGGCATAATTTCAGCAGTTATGGTGGCTAAAGGTGACGAAGTGGCGGCGGGCGATCCGCTTTTGGTACTCGAAGCAATGAAAATGGAATACACCATCACGGCTCCGGTAGCAGCAAAAGTCGACGAATTGTTTTATCAGCACGGGGACCAAGTACAGCACGGTTCCATCCTGCTGAATTTGGCTTTGATATCGGATAACGTCAGTGAAGATAAGGAGCGCGAATATGCTACCAGCGAAGGTTAATATCGTCGAAGTCGGCGCTCGTGATGGTCTGCAAAATGAAACGTCAGTGACGCTGGTTGATAAAATCCGTTTGATTAACCAACTAAGCAGCAGTGGCTTAAAGCATATTGAGGCGGGATCTTTCGTCTCTCCAAGGTGGGTGCCTCAAATGGCCGATTCCGATCAGGTGTTTGCTGGTATCTCAAAAAAGCCTGACGTGGTTTATAGCGCTCTCACACCAAATCTCGCAGGGTTAGAACGTGCGCTGGAAAGCGGTGTAAAGCAAATTGCGGTATTTGGCTCCGCTTCAGAAACGTTCAGCCAGAAGAACATCAACTGCAGCATTACCGAAAGTCTCGCTCGATTTGAGCCCGTTATCGAATTGGCGAACCAGCACAACATTCCTGTACGCGGGTACTTGTCTTGTACCATGGTGTGTCCATATGAGGGAGTAATCAAGCCAGAGCAAACTACCAAGGTCGCCAATACGTTGTTTGATATGGGATGTTATGAGATTTCGCTCGGTGATACTGTCGGTAAGGCAACACCTAATCGCGTTATCGCCATGCTGGATTCGTTGTTAACGCTACTGCCAAAAGACGCGCTCGCAGTACATTTTCATGACACTTATGGACAAGCATTAGCCAATATCTATCAAGCCTTGTTAATGGGCATCAACACCATTGATAGCGCAGTAGCGGGGCTCGGCGGCTGCCCTTACGCGAAAGGAGCCAGTGGCAATGTTGCAACGGAAGATGTACTTTATCTGTGTGAGCAACTTGGGATTGAAACAGGCGTTGACCTTGGCGTCATCAATGAAGCGGGTTGGCAAATTTGCCGTGCGTTAGGAAAGTCTCCTGCTTCTAGGGTCGCATTGGCTCTAGGCGATCCGTATAGCTTGTAAATCATCAACTATCATAATCAAATAATGTATTTAAACGGGCATGCAGACGTACGTGCCCGTTTTTTATTGTTACTCATAAAAACCTTAACGCTCAACGGTCTTCATCACATTAATTAGTGCCTGATTTCAGCTACAATTTAGTTTCAAAGCGAACGTATAAAACAGGATCAGGTAAATGCTCATAACATTTCGTTGTCGAAGCCACTCAAACGTCACAATGTTTGGTGATATTGCATTAGATATGCTCAAAATGATGGGTCACAGCGGCACTGTGCCGGGATCAATTTCCGCTCAAGATGTTCCTAACGCGCTATCAAGGTTAACTTCTGCTCTATCTGCGAAAAATGCAGCTGAAGAAAACCTCCCTACTGATGTAGACGAAGAGGAAGAACAAGCAGAGCCCGCGGTAAGCCTAGGACGCAGAGCTTTTCCACTGATTGAGTTGCTAAAATCAGCAATCAAAGAAGAATGCGAAGTCATGTGGGACAACCAATAACGCCTTCAAACTGGTTTCTAGCGAGGTGAATCCGTGTTGTGACCGCCTCGCTATGGTTACTCGACACCAAGATAAGAACACCAATACCGCTTATCGCCCTATCCGTTTCTCTCCCTAGACAACTTGATTTGCCCATCAATGTGCACATCTCGTTGTGGAAACGCGATTTCAATGCCGTGCTTTTCGAAAGCTTCGTAGATTTCAAAACGCATGGCACTTGCGACCGAGCGAATACCGCCCTCAACCGTTGAGTTAATCCAAAAATAAGATTCGAAGATCAAAGCATTGTCACCAAAGTCTTGAAAAAACACATCTGGCGCTGGCGAACTCAGAACTTGCGCTTGCTGCGAAGTCACTTCCGCCATTAAGGCAGCAACCTGTTTGACATCGCTCCCATACGCGACACCGACGACGACAGAGCCACGAACTAATCTGTCGCATAACGTCCAGTTGATCACCACGTTCTCAATCAACTGACTGTTGGGTATGAGCATATGAACACCATCGGTTCGTCTGATTCTCGTTGAGCGTGTATTTATTTGCTCGACAGTGCCTTTGGCGCCCTCAACCTCTAAAAAGTCCCCAATTCGGATTGGCTTTTCACCAATCAAAATCCAGCCACTTATGAAGTTGTTAATGATGTTTTGCGCACCAAAACCGAAGCCGATAGCGATGGCACCAGACAGAAAGGCAAACGCGGTAATTGGCACATTTATCATCGAAAGTGTGGTCATAAAAATAATGGCGAGAGCGATGACAAATAATATCCGTTTAACCAAATGAATCACGTTTGGGTCTTTCCCCGATGAAGACATTCTTGACGTAACGGTTTTGATCAAAATTTTGGATAACCATAAAGCGACAATGACCCATGTCGGCACCATCAATATCGCCCACAACGTGATAGGTTGTTCGTTAAAGGTAAACAGTGTTGTTTCTAAAAATGAAATGACCCGTTCGAACATAAAGTGCTCACTCTTGATTCATCGTTATCAGCAAGCCAGAGCGCATAAGTCTTATATTTTTAGCCCAATCGATAGCGCAGCGGCTCAATTAAGTTCTTCCTATTAACTATATTGTAATCTACGTAAAACGCTTCGAGTGGTTTCCCACTTTTTCAACCGATTAAGCCATTTAGGGAATACGTCTTTGTGAACTAAACGAGCCAATCAACCAACTGGATACGCAAGGTAAATCAGTGATAACTTTCTGATTTTTAAGCATCAAATTTTCACTTCGAATCACTCTCACCTATTATGCACCTTATTGCAAATAACATTGATGGAATGATTGTTATGTCAGAACTGACTCGGATGCGCTCTGGAGAAGCCTATAATTGTCTGGATGAAGAACTAAAGCTAATGCGCGCCAAAACTGCGCAGCTTGTCTTCCAATTTAACCACGAGCCAAACCCAGATATCCGTAGACAACTATTGGCGGAAATGGGCGTCCAATTAAAAAACAGCGCCTGTATAGAGCCACCGCTACAACTTACCTACGGTTGTCACTTGTCCATCGGAGAAAACACCTACATCAACTGGGATGCCATTATTCTGGACAATGGGCAGGTTGAGGTTGGCGCGAACGTCATGATTGGGCCTAGAGTGCAAATTTACACAGCCGCTCATTCACTCGATACACAAAGACGCTTAGCCGGAGATGAGATCGCCAAACCGGTAACAATTGGCAATAACGTTTGGATTGGTGGGGGCGCAATCATACTGCCGGGCGTGACCATTGGCGATGAGGCCGTCGTCGGCGCTGGCTCTGTCGTAACCAAAGACGTTGCGCCGGGCGATCGAGTTGTTGGAAATCCGGCGCGCTCCATTAAACCAAAAAACTGAAGAAAGTCGCTATTTCGCCAAATGCTCGCGAATAATATTAGCGAGCAGATTGAGAGCATGAACATATTTGTCATTGAGCTCAAAAGAAGCGTTAAGACGAATACAGTGATCGTATTGTTCTGTCAGGCTGAACATCTTTCCCGGTGCGATGCTGATATTACCTTTTAGCGCTTCTCGATATATCGGCAAGGCATCAATATGCTTGGGAAGCTCTAACCAAATAAAGTACCCACCGCTTTGGCTTAACACTTTGACTGCTTCAGGTAACAGCTCACTAAGCAGAACCGTCATCTTACTTTTACGTTCAAACAGCTTTTTCCGTAACTGCTTCAAATGAGATTCATAATTGCGGCTTGTTAAATAGTGTACCAATGTCATTTGCACTGGTGCACTCGTCGCTAATGTACTCATTAACTGTAACTTTTGTACCTCTAGCGCCCGCTTTCCCGCCGCAACCCAACCAATACGTAGCCCTGCGATTAATGATTTTGAAAACGAGGAGCACAACATGGTATTGCCCGTGTCATCAAACATTCTTAGTGGATAAACCGAGTCATTCCCTGCATGCAGTTCGCTGTACACGTCATCTTCAATCACTGGCACGTTATATCGCTGTGTCAGTTCAATCAGCTTTTGTTTTTTCTCGTTAGAAAGCGTAAAACCCAGAGGATTCTGGAAGTTCGACATCAGCCAGCACGCTTTCACATCGTGTGTTTGCAGCGCTCGTTCCAATGAGTCTAGGTCAATGCCCGTGACTGGGTCTGTTCTTACTGAGAGCGCTTTCAAACCTAACCGCTCTAAGGATTGCAATGCACCATAAAATGCAGGCGACTCCACAACCACCCAATCTCCCGGTCTTGTGCAGGCTTGCAAACTGAGCGTTAACGCCTCCAGCGCGCCTGCCGTAATGACAATTTCATCGGGTGAAATTTCAATGCCTTTCGCAGCATAACGCTTCGCGATGATGGTGCGTAATTGCTCGTTTCCCGGCGGTAAGTTATCAAAGGTGGTGGAAATCGGCATATTGCGAGCGGCTGCGCTCATCGCCCGATTCACGTGATATCGTGGGTACAAACTTGGGTCTGGATAGGCAAAGCCAAAATTGATCATGGATGGATTTTTACTCGCCTGCAGAACATCAAAGATAAACTCATTGATGTCTACCTGCTCAGTCCACGAAACCGCGGCTGGCGCTTGGGGTTCATTTGAGCTCTTAATATTGGGCGCTACTCGATAACCAGATCGCGGCTGTGACGTGACCCAGCCTTGAGATTCCAGAATTTGATACGCGTGCAACACCGTCATCAAGCTCAAACCCGAGTGTTCAGATTGGCGACGCAGCGAAGGCAGCTTGTCACCCGGATGCCATATCCCCGATTTTATCTGCCTTTTAAGCTGTTCCACTAACTCTTGATACTTCGCCAAACGCAAATCCCCTTCCATAAAGCCGAATTCAAAATAATAACACTTCAATATTTAATCTGTTATAGGTTTATAGTCACTGTCTGTACCTACTTCCCTCATTCCGCTCCTCTTAAAATAGCTCTCTCATAAAACTTAAAAGATCAAAGGAAGTTTAATGTTTGGCCTCGACGCATTTATGCTTGCACGGATACAGTTCGCCTTTACGGTATCCTTTCATATTATTTTCCCCGCTATCACCATAGGTTTGGCCACCTATCTCGCCGTGCTGGAAGGCTTATGGCTAAAAACACGCAATCCCGATTACCAAAAGCTCTATCACTTCTGGTCGAAAATTTTTGCGGTTAACTTTGGAATGGGTGTTGTATCTGGTCTTGTCATGGCCTATCAATTCGGCACCAACTGGAGTGGTTTCTCCGACTTCGCTGGTTCTATCACTGGCCCATTACTGACTTATGAAGTGTTAACGGCTTTCTTTCTCGAAGCCGGATTTCTTGGCGTAATGCTGTTTGGGTGGCGTCGCGTCGGCGAAAAGCTGCACTTTTTTGCAACCTCGATGGTGGCGTTAGGCACGATCATTTCGACGTTCTGGATTCTCGCCTCCAACAGTTGGATGCAAACGCCACAAGGCTATGAAATTGTCGACGGACGTGTGGTGCCAACCGACTGGTTTGCTATCGTTTTCAATCCTTCATTTCCTTATCGTTTGGCGCACATGAGCGTCGCGGCTTTCGTCAGTTCAGCACTCTTTGTAGGCGCGTCAGCCGCTTGGCATTTATTGAGAGGCAATCAATCGACTGCGGTAAAAACCATGTTTTCGATGTCGCTCGGGATCTTAGTGTTCCTTGCGCCACTCCAAGCCGTGATTGGCGATGTGCACGGGCTAAACACTCTGGAACACCAGCCCGCCAAAATCGCTGCCATCGAAGGACATTGGGATAACAGCGATGGCAAACCAACCCCATTGATATTGTTCGGCATGCCAAACATGGAACAAGAACGCACAGACTATGCCTTAGAAATTCCTGTTTTAGGAAGTTTGATCCTACGCCACAGTTTAACTGAGCCAATCCCGGCGCTGAAAGACTTCCCGAAAGAGGAACGACCGAACTCACCTATCGTCTTTTGGTCATTTCGAATCATGGTCGGGCTAGGACTTCTGATGATTTTTCAAAGCTTCTACAGCATATGGTTACGAAAAAAGAACACGCTTTATACTTCGCGTTGGTTCCTCAAGTTTTCATTGTTTATGGGGCCATCTGGTCTTATCGCAATACTCGCTGGCTGGTTTACGACAGAGGTTGGTCGGCAACCTTGGGTCGTGTATGGCGTACAAAAAACGCGTGATGCGGTTTCTGCACACGGAGACCTACAAATGAGCATCAGCCTGCTGTGTTTCCTTGTTGTATACAGCTTGGTATTTGGTTTTGGTTATTACTATATGATCCACCAAATCAAGAAAGGCCCCGATGCAATCGAACACGATGAGCACGACATGACGACCGTTTCAGGTCGCATTTAGAATTTGTCACAAAGTGAAGGTAGAGAATATGCATTTTGATTTATCCGTGATTTGGTTCGCGATCATCGTTTTTGCCACTTTGATGTACATCATCATGGACGGCTTCGATTTGGGTATTGGAATACTGATGCCCTTCATCAAGGATGAAAAACAAAAAGACGTCATGGTCAACAGTGTCGCGCCAGTTTGGGACGGCAACGAAACTTGGATTGTGCTTGGAGGCGCATCTCTATTTGGCGCTTTTCCGATGGCTTACGCGGTGATTATTGAAGCGCTAACCATCCCTTTAACGTTGATGTTGATTGCTTTGATCTTTCGTGGCGTCGCGTTTGAGTTTCGCTTTAAAGCATTGGAAAGCCACTTAAAGTTCTGGGATCGCTCTTTTATGGTCGGCTCGATTTTAACCACGTTTTTCCAAGGCATCGTTGTTGGCGCGGTAATTCAAGGCTTTGCGGTGGAAAACCGCGTCTTCGTAGGTAGCCAACTCGACTGGCTCAGCCCTTTTCCCATCTTTTGTGGTTTGGGTTTAGTCGCAACGTACGCGCTGCTTGGTAGCACATGGCTCATCATGAAGACGGAAGGTGAACTGCAAAACACGATGTACCGCTTCACTAACAAAACACTACTGGCAATGATCTCCGCATTAGTCATTGTGAGCGCTTGGACTCCACTTGCTTACCCTGCCATTGCGGAAAGATGGTTTTCTCTGCCTAATTTGTTCTACTTACTGCCCGTACCTGTCATTACTGGGCTGGTCTGTTTGAAGATTGCCGACTCCGTTAAAAAGCGTAAAGAGCGCAGCCCTTTCGTGATGGCATTGGTGATCGTGATTCTCGGGTTCGCTGGGCTTGGCATCAGTATCTGGCCAAATATCATTCCTCCTAGCATATCGATATGGGAAGCAGCGGCTCCTGCAAGCAGTCAGCGCTTTATGCTCGTTGGAGCGGTGATCATCATCCCGATCATTCTGGCTTACACCTTTTGGAGTTACTACGTCTTCTCCGGAAAAGTGAAAGAAGACGAAGCGTACCATTAACGAGTTGATAAGGAGTGAGTATGAAAATCAAAAATTGGTGCCGCCAGTGGGCTTGGATGGTTGGAATTTGGGTCGTTAGCGTCGCTGCATTAGGGTTAGTGTCTATGTTATTTCGCGTCATGATGACCGCTGCAGGGTTAAAATCTTAGCTCGACACGTTTAAGTCAATAAAAAATGGATGCCTCTAGATCTTGTGTAAGAGCTAGAGGCGTTGAACCTAATACTCAATCTTAATGAAAAAGCCAAGCGTTAAGAATCTACTCAAAACATTCTTTCATAAGTCTACATTGCCTGAAGTCGTTCATGCATGCTTACGAGATCAAAAGGTTCAAGCTTTTTCGCAATGCTCAGTAATGCTTCCTTTTTATCTTGCGGTAAACTTTGAAACTTCGACTCTAAACGTAAATCCACTTTGCTAAAAAGTAGCTTTCTAATTTGACTAGCTTTTGCCTTTGATAATTGCAATCCATCATTATCGGAGGTTTCAATTATCATGATAATTCTTGCTAAATCACTGAATTCATCATCAGAGCATAAATAAAGTGATTGTTTGTATAAATAGCCAACCGAAATTTCAAAATCAATATTAAGCGCTTGAATCTGACCGACAATGTTTTCACTCATATCATTTTGAGAAGCAGAGTTGATACAATCATCAAATCGCCTTTCAAATGTAACAAATCGATTATTGAGCTCGTCCAACATAGTCGTATCTTTTGCGAATGATTCTATAGGTAAAACCAATAAGAACATTGGCAGTAGGTATTTTTTCAGCGACCGACTATTCACAATCAAGTCCTTCTTCTAAAAAACTTTCATGCGGTGTTGGTGCAATTGTTTCTTTCAAATTCAAGTCCATTAAACTCGCCAAATGGCTTTCATTAAACTCTGATAGCTTTTGCAGCTTTAGACTGGCTTCATTAAACTCTTGGTAGAACTTATCAGGTTGAGGTATCACGACTGTTTTTATGTTTGCTCGTGTTGCCGCAAGCATACCCGAATAAGAGTCTTCAAAGGCAATACAGTTACTTGAATTTACACCTAGTTTATTGATTGTTAAAAGGTAGACATCTGGCTCTGGCTTACCCTGCTCTACATCGTCTGACGATGATATCGCGTCAAAGTAACTGGCAATACCGAGTTTGTTCAAAATGATGGGAATGAGTTGATAAGGTGAATTAGTAGACAACCCTATCTTAAACCCTTTTTCCTTAAGCAATTTGAGTGTTTCTGTAACACCCTCTAATTCGCATCCTTTTTCAATTATTAATGCCTCCACTTTATCCACAACAGCATTCTCTACTTCCTCTAGGCTCTTTTCTTGCCAAGGATTACGTTCATACCAAAACCTTGTTACTTCACCTGTCGTCATAGTTGCAGTCTGCTTTGACAGCACTTCGGTCACTTGGACACCAACTGATGAAAACACCTGCTTTTCCGCTTCCTTCCACAAAGGTTCTGAATCAATCAGCAACCCGTCCATATCAAAGACCGCAGCGTATATCATTGGTACATCCTCAGTAAGTTCTATTCGTTGAGTAAGATTTGTCTATTCAACCAAAGCATAGCTTTGCATATAACGAGTGAGAGTATCACATTTGCCTGTGGCTATCAGAGCCAGTTCGATGACTCATCTTTAAGCCTCAACATGACCGATGTGCATGGCTACTTTTAGCGCTTGTTTATTGAGATTAGATGCCTCCCAAGCAACAACAACACGACTAGTGAGAGGGATATCCTCAATCTCGGCGACTGTCGCGGAATCATCGAGATGTTCAGCCAGTGAGCGCGGAACGAGAGCAATACCTAACCCGGCCTGCGCCATGGCAATCGTCGTACGAAGTTGCGGTGCTGCGAACTGTGGTTCGAGCCTTACTCCTGCGTCGGCAAAAAGTGTACTCATGCCATCAAACAATGCGGGTCCAGTCTCTCGTGGAAACAGTAAAATTTTATGGCCTCTCAACTGTTTCATCTGGATACAGGGATACTTTGCCAGTTCGTGGCCCGCCGGAATCACCGCGACAAACGGGTCGTTAAACAACACCTTGTGCTCAAAAGGCTCACTGGCGTAACAGGGTAGCCGCATGATTGCGAGATCAAGTTGTTTGCTTTTTAACTGAGTGGCAAGCTCTGGCATTGACAGTTCCGCCGTCTGTAAATGAACCCCATTCTCTTGAATACGCCCAATCCTCTCCAATACCTTAATGCAGGTTGATGTTGACGTCGCGAACCCAATTTTAACCTGCGTATTTTCACCACGGGCAATCTGTCGGGCTTTTGCTTTAGCGCGTTCCACATCAGCAAGAATATTTACCGCATCCGTATAAAAGACTTGCCCTGCATGGGTCAGTTCTACTCCTCTAGACAAGCGCTTAAATAAGTCCACGCCAAGCTCGTGCTCTAGCTTTTTGATTTGTTGACTCAAAGGAGGTTGCGCAATCCCTAACCGTTCAGCTGCTCGGGTAAAGTGACGAGTCTCGGCGACCGCGACAAAATACTTCAGGTAGCGAAATTCCATATATTTTCCATATCAAAATAAATCTTTTTTATATTGGATTTAGCACCGTGTAGAAGTCAATCTAAATATACTCTTCATTGCATAACTGGTCTTACTCATGCGTGGATTTTATAACCCTCTATGCGCTTGTTCGCTTGAAGTAGCGAAAGAATTTTCTGAATACCATCACGTTACCGGAGATGGTGAGATTTATCAGACTTCGTTAATGAGTGCTTTGATCGCTGGTGTTTACGAAGGCTCGACAACCATAGAAGAACTGCTGAAACATGGGGATTTTGGTTTAGGTACGTTCAATGAATTGGATGGTGAGTTGATTGCTTTTGATAAGGAAGTTTTTCAACTCAAGTCGGATGGCTCCGCAAACCCGGCAGACCTAGAGCAAAAAACGCCCTTTGCTGTCATGACTTTTTTTAAGCCTGATATCGAGCTGCCATTGACATCGCGCATGTCACGTCATGAAGTCCATAGCCTCATAGACGACCTGGTTCCAAGCGATAACCTATTTTGCGCAGTGCGCATTGATGGTGTTTTCGATTCAGTTCGTACTCGTACCGTACCTAAACAAACACGCCCTTATCGACCAATGCTTGAAGTGGTCAAAGAACAACCAACATTCCGCTTCACGCATAAGCAAGGCGTGGTCGCCGGCTTTCGCAGTCCTAAATATACGACTGGCATCAATGTACCCGGCTATCACGAACATTTTATTACCGATGACCGCCAAGGAGGTGGTCATATCCAGGATTACAGCATTTCGTCAGGATTTCTCCAGATTGGCAAAGTCTCACGGCTAGTGATTGATACCCCAGTATCGACAGACTTCCTCAACGCCAATTTGGCTCCGGAAGATATAAATACCGCCATAGAAAAGGCGGAAAAGTAACAAAGTCAGGCAAATAATAAGGACAACAAATGCAATCCAAACCTTCAAATAAAAATGGAGCTCAGTTGATCGCTCAACAGCTAGAGTCTCTCGGCATTAAGTACATTTTCGGTATTCCCGGTGCAAAAATCGATCGACTGTTCGATGCGATTGAAGACACTAACATCCAAATGATTCCGGTACGCCACGAGGCTAACGGCGCATTTATGGCGGGCGTTATGGGAAGACTAACCGGCAAAGCAGGCGTCACAATGGTTACGTCAGGCCCTGGCTGTGGAAATCTAGTTACGGGGGTGGCAACAGCAAACTCCGAAGGCGATCCGCTGATTGCTATCGGTGGTGCGGTGAAACGAACTGACCAGCAAAAACAAACACACCAGAGCATGGATACCGTCAGTATTTTTCGCTCTATAACTAAGTTCAGTGCTGAAGTGCAGCATGTGGACGCCGCAAGCGAGATCATGGCGAACGCATTTCGTATCGCAGAGTCAGGTCGTCCTGGGGCTTGCTTTTTGAGTCTCCCCCAAGATGTTTTATCCGAGCAAACCCAAACGGACATTATTGTCCCCTCGCCTTACACACAGCCTGGTTGCGCAGACATCGTAGCAATCGAAGAAGCGGTCAGTCGAATCAGTAAAGCAAAGCGCTGTGTGGTTTTACTTGGCCTTCACGCGAGCCGCAGTCAAAACGCTGCTGCTATCGCCCGATTTCTTCAAAATACGCAGCTACCCGTTGTCGGCACTTACCAGGCCGCCGGCACGGTAGACATCAATTACTATCATCACTTTGCTGGGCGTGTCGGTTTGTTTAATAACCAACCTGGCGATGTTTTACTGCGGGACGCCGATTTAATTCTCACCATCGGCTTTAGCCCAATAGAGTATGACCCTGAGCTTTGGAACAGCCACCGCAACCCAGTGATTCACCTCGATATTGAACCAGCAGAATACCAACTTAATTATCAACCTTGTGTTGAAATCGTCGGAAACATTGCGCAGTCATTAGATAAAATGGGCAGCTATATCTCTGAATATGCTCGCCTTTCCCCAACGGCACTTTCAATACTGGAAGAGGTAGCACTGCAACGGCAAGTGATCAAGGCTTATCCCAAAGTCTATAACAAGCAAGGGTTTCATCCACTGGCGCTAATTAAAGCCATGCAATCTATCATCACACCAGATACCACGCTATGCCTTGATATGGGGAGCTTCCACATCTGGATCGCTCGTTACTTAAGCTGTTTTCGAGCTCGCCAAATGCTGGTGTCTAACGGCCAACAAACGATGGGCGTTGCACTGCCATGGGCCATTGGTGCCAGCCTACTAAAACCTGGTAGCAAAGTGGTATCGATATCAGGAGACGGCGGTTTTATGCAATCGAGCATGGAGTTAGAAACCGCGGTTAGACTGAACTGCAATATCGTCCATATTGTGTGGGTTGATAACGCCTACAACATGGTAGAAATGCAAGAGATCAACAAATATCAGCGCTGCTCTGGTGTGAAATTTGGACCAATTGATTTCAAGGCCTACGCCGAGTCATTTGGCGCGAAAGGCTTCGCAGTGACTAGTCAACACGAATTGCTACCGACATTGAATAAAGCCATGGACGTTGAAGGACCAGCAGTGGTGGCTATCCCCGTAGATTACAGCGACAACGACAAACTGATGTTGCCGCGCACAGAGAAAAATCAAGATCCCGTTTTTGTAAGTTTCGAAGGAGAAATCGCATGAGAGGATTAAAAAATAAAGTCGCACTCGTCACTGGTTCTGCCAATGGCATTGGTTTGGCCATCGCAAAACGTTTGTATGAAGAAGGCGCAAACGTCGCTCTTGCCGATTGGAATGAAGAGCAGTTGGCAAACGCCGTTGAGGGCTTTGATAAACAGCGTGTGTCTGCGCATTCTATTGATGTTTCTGACCCAGAAAAAGTCGCAGCACTGATTTCTGATGTTGTTACCCGTTTCGGTAAACTGGATATTTTAGTAAACAATGCTGGCGTACATGTCCCTGGTTCCGTGATTGAAGGTAGTGTGGAAGACTGGAAGAAGATCTCTGGTGTAAACATTGACGGCGTCGTTTATTGCGCGAAGTTTGCTTTGCCTGAACTCTTAAAAACGAAAGGTTGTATGGTAAATACCGCGTCCGTTTCCGGTTTGGGTGGTGACTGGGGTGCCGCATTCTATTGCGCGAGTAAAGGTGCAGTGGTGAACCTTACCCGAGCGATGGCATTGGACCATGGTGCGGATGGGGTAAGAATTAACGCCGTATGCCCAAGTTTAGTAAAAACCAACATGACAAACGGCTGGCCGCAGGACATCCGCGATAAATTCAATGAGCGCATTGCGCTTGGCCGAGCAGCCGAACCTGAAGAAATTGCGTCTGTCGTGACTTTCTTGGCAAGTGATGACGCATCTTTCATTAATGGCGTAAACCTACCTGTAGACGGCGGTGCCACCGCATCAGATGGTCAACCTAAAATAGTATAAGCATGAAATAGACAGATCAGTAAGAGACGTTCTACTACCTTTCGGATCGATGCTGATCTGTCGCTTTACGCTCTGAGCACACAACCCATGCCAGCAATAAACTCAACCACTCAACCGCTGTTAGAGATATCTCAACAACTTAAACCAGCAACGAGAAATTAATGTTTCACACAAACCGACAAACTATGTGAGCATTCCATCAGGTATAGAGTGAAGACTTATGTATCAGCGATTCACAAAGAACCAGACAGTTTCCGCGAATACTTTCTAAAGAAGTCTCAGTGACGACTAACGTTTCTGCCACACCATCCATTGCTCTCTGCCTTTAAAAACCTCAACACTGTTTACCACCACTGAGGATTCCACAAGTTCAAACGTGGGCTCTAGAAAAGATGCCAGTTCCCCACTTCTCAAACAAAATGGAGGGAAGCGTGATAGGTAATTATCATCAATGACGAAAAAACCAATTAGAAAACCTCCGCTTGGCAATAATTTATCCACCATAGCAAAGTATTCTGACCACATGTCTCTTGGTAGTGCTGCGAGAAAGGCCCGCTCGTAAATGACATCAAACGAGTGAGAAAAATCGGCATTAAATACATCACCCAATACGACTTTATCTTTGTAGTTACCTAACGCTGATTGCGCCATTTTTACCGCTTCTTGGCTGTAATCCATCGCGATCACGTCATGCCCATATTGAATAAAAGTGCTCAGTTCATAAGCGGCACCACACCCAGGAATAAACACTGACTGGCCTACATGAAGTGAATTGTCGAGATAGTCCTTGAGTTCTTGAGGTGTCGATTGGGCATCCCAAGGCATAGTGCCTCGGATAAACAAATCATCCCAGAATTGTGTGTTAATCATTGGTGCCTGTTTCATTTACCCGCTCCCTGATTGCGGTAGTAAAAAATAAAGGGATACGCAGCGCAATGTGGTATCCCTTTTCTAGCCTTTTGTCTGACGTTGTTAGTTTTTTATGACAACCACTTTCTACTGCACTTATGCCACCAATGAGTTAACTGCGAAGATCATTGATTAACGGCTGCTCCACTTGGTTCGGTACAAACTGGACATTGCCTTTCAGTTTAGTGACTGACTGTAGTGTTGCTTGAATGTCCTCTGCTGATACATGCACATCATGACAACAAAAAGTAATGGCATCGTTGAAGCCATCGCGCTCAATTTTCAAGGAGCCTTTAATATCGTGGCGACGACAGACTTCTTGGATTTGATGCGGATAAACAAACAGCCCTTTTACTTTCACCGCGGAGTCTGCTCGTCCCATCCAGCCCTTAATTCGTGCATTCGTGCGTGAAGAATCAGAACTTGTCTCTAGATATGCCGATAAATCTCCCGTTGCGTAGCGAATCAGCGGGAACTTCTCATCGAACGACGTTACAACGACTTCACCGACTTCTCCCGGTTGTACAGGAACACCATCAGGATCAACGATTTCAACAATAATATCTTCGGCAATCACTAATCCTTGTTCACCAGACACTTGATAAGCAATCAAACCAAGCTCTGCACTTGCGTAGGCTTGAAAGACTGCAATGCCTTTTTCCTCAAACATCTGTTGCATGCCTGCTGTAACCGCTTCACCAGAGACCAGAGCTTTCTCAAAGCTAGGCAGCTCATTGTATTTCTCTTGGTACTTTTGTAGCAACGTCAGCAAATAAGAAGGTGTGCCAGTGTAACCATTAGGTTGAAGCTGTTTAATTGCCTCTATTTGCGCTTCGGTATTGCCTACTCCAGCCGGAAATACCGCACAGCCACAAGCCCTTGCGCCACCATCCATAATAAATCCGCCAGGAGAGAAATGGTAAGAGAGCGTGTTATGCACTAAATCACCCGCACAGAACCCAGCAGCGTGAAACGCGCGCCCCATACGCCAGAAATCGGCCTCATCCGTTTGAGCCTCATATAAAGGCCCAGGAGACTGAAAAACACGCGCCATTTGACCAATGGCAACGCTATTTAAGCCACCAAACGGCGGTTTAAGTTGCTGCTGATTAGGTACATTGAACTTACGTGTAATCGGGAACTGAGCAAGCCCTTCACGATTGTTTGCCAATGTAGGCTCTAACCCAGAAAAATGCGCCGCGTAATGTTCGCTATTGACTTTCGAATTTTCAATCAACGTTGGCAGACGTTGAAACAACGACTCTTCTCGCGCCTGTAGAGACAACGATTCTTTCGCATCAAATAGTTCGTTCATCCTTGCTCCTTACAACCAACGCTTACGACGTTTGTAAGATTTCAGATTCTTAAAGCTCTTGCGATCTTCATCGCCGCCGCCAAGGTAGAATTCTTTTACGTCTTCATTGTTTAGCAATTCGTGCTTGCTGCCATCTAGTACGATTTTGCCTGATTCCATGATGTAACCGTAATCGGCCGCTTGAAGAGCGAAGTTGGCATTCTGTTCAACCAAAAGCATGGTAATACCTTGCTCTTTGTTGATCTTGTTAATAATGCTGAATACTTCTTTAACTAGCAGTGGAGAAAGCCCCATAGACGGTTCGTCCAACAAAATCATCTTCGGTCGAGCCATTAACGCTCGGCCAATCGCTAACATTTGTTGCTCACCGCCAGACAAATAGCCCGCCAGGCCAGTGCGCTCTTTGAGTCGCGGGAAATAGTCAAACACCATTTCGATGTCTTGTTCAACTTCGTTGTCAGTGCGTGTATAAGCGCCTAAGCGAAGATTTTCTATTACCGTCATATCTTCAACAATTCGGCGCCCTTCCATAACTTGGAAGATGCCCGAACGGACGATCTCTTCCGGGCTTTTGTTGTCTATACGCTCGCCCATGAAGTTGATTTCGCCGCGCGTCACTTCACCATCTTCGGTTTTCAATAAACCAGAAATGGCTTTCAACGTTGTGGATTTACCCGCACCGTTGGCCCCCAGTAAGGTCACAATCTGCCCTTTTGGAACTTCTAAACTCACACCGCGAAGTACTAGTATTACTTCGTCGTAGACGACTTCAATGTTGTTCACTGAAAGCAGTATTTCTGCCGGTTCGATATTCGTTGCTAATTCAGCCATCAAGCTACTCCTTGCTAGGGTGAGAGTGTTCTCTCACCCATCCTTATTTTCAGTAAGCTTTGTTATTAATAAGTCGTAGATTAGTAACCTAGCCAATCGTCACGACGTGACAATGTCACCTGTGATACTTTCTTGATATCAACTGCGCCGCCATCGTTGTTGCCCATAAAGACGTTCACGGTTGTTGTGCCTCGGTGATCTTCCGGTTTCCAGTTCGCAGGGACACAAACACCTTCTAAGCCTTGTGGTACCCAGTTGTCATGGACATACATGCCCTTCTTGATGTTTTCACCTGTGATACCACCGTTGTCTTTCGCCCACTCCATTGCTTCTTTCATATAGAACGCAGAACAAATACCGCGAATGTAATGGTGAGTTCTGAATTCGCCCGGCTCTGATTCAGACTGCTTAGAAATCTCACGGACCAGTTTCATGCCTTCATTATCATCTCCCCAAAACGCTGTCATACCTGGGAAAACGTAATCTTTAAGGCCATCGCCTGCTGCTTCAAGCACTGGCTTATCGCCGCCCCAAATGTTTGCCATGTACTGGAACTCTGTCCCAACCGTGTTACAAGACTTCACTAGTGAGATAACCGAGCTACCGATATTAGCAATGTAACCGTAGTTGGTGCCTGACTCTTTCAGCGACAAACATTGCGCTTTGAAGTCCCCTGGTTTTAGTGACACAACGACTGGGTTTTGCACATCAAAACCAAGTTCTTTGGCGTACTCTGCACACGCTTCTTTTGGCGCATTCGGGAATGGATGGTTATCGCCAATGTGCGTAAATTTCGGCGCACCTTGATTGCCCTTAGATTCCCAATCTTCTTTCGCCCACTTAACTAGCGCACGACACGCATCTGAGTACGACGCACCATAAAAGAAGTTATAAGGCGCTGGTTTCGCGGTTTTTGGGTTTTTGCCAGTTGGGTCAGTTAAGTGACCAGAGTAAGAAGCAGAGAACACCGGCACTTTGTCTTTGGTAACAAACGAAATAAGTGCTTCGGTATCCGCCGTACCCCAACCTTGCAGCGCAACCATGTCTTTACGCGCCACCCAACGTTTATAGTTAGAAATCGCCACTGGTACTTTGTACGCCATGTCTACTGTTTCAAATTCGAGCTCGGTACCGTTAATGCCACCGTTTTGGTTAATCCAACGCAATGCGTCTCGCACGCCAGAACCATAAGGCTTGCTCACATAAGCCGTTGGTCCAGAAAAGTCGACTAATTGCCCGACAAACACAGAATCTTTTGCCCAAGTTGCGGTAGTAAACAGTGCAGATGACAGCACCAACGTTGTCGCTAAATGTCCTTTGTTCATAACTCGTTGTCCTTGTTATTGAGGTATATTCCACTTAATTCCACGTTAATATGAGAACGGATAATGTTTCCAATATGCTCGAATCTGTTGCCAGCGATGCGATAATCCTTGAGGTTCGAAAATGAGGAACAGCATGATGACTAAACCAATCGCCATCTCTTTGAAGTAAGCCAGACCATCAGTGAAAGCGGTGGTATCACCAAACGCTGAAAGCCCCGTTACGCCAAACTCTAAAACTTCAGGCAGCAATACGATAAATATCGTCCCCATCAGCGTACCTTTGACTGAGCCTAAGCCACCAATGATGATCATTGCCAAGAACTGGATAGACATCATGATGGTGAAGCCTTCTGCTGATACAAACCCTAGATAATGTCCGTAGAGTGCACCCCCGATGCCCGCATAGAATGCACACACTCCAAATGAGAGCAGACGATACTTGGTTAGGTTGATGCCCATGATCTCTGCTGACAGATAGTGATCTCGTACTGAGACAAACGCGCGACCGTCACGAGAACGGATTAAGTTTGATGCCCACATATACATGAAGATCAGCGCAAACAGAGCGATGTAGAAGAAGCTTTCGTCAGTCGTAAACTCAAAACCAAACAAATTAATTGGGTTCGCGCTTGCACCGTATGAGCCGCCACTGAACCAATCTGCGCGAGCAAAGAAGTCCTCTAAAATAAACTGCGCCGCCAACGTTGCGATAGCTAGATATAAACCTTTAATTCGAGCCGCTGGCAGACCAAACAGCATCCCCACAATCATGGTTAAGTAACCCGCAAGCGGAATCGCAAACACGACTGGAATGTTAAACTGGTTATTTAACCAAGCCGATGCAAAGGCGCCAAAACCAAAGAACGCACCGTGACCTAGCGAGATTTGTCCGGTAAAACCAACCAAAATGTTTAAGCCCAATGCCGCGATACCGAGGTATGCAATCTGAATAAACAGGTTTAGGAAGTAAATATCCAAGACCAGCGGTGCTGCCAGCATGGCGATGACACCTGCAATCGCAAGGCTTCTGATGGTTTTGGTTTCAAAAATTGGCGTATCGCTTTTGTATGTGGTTCGAAAATCCCCACATGGGCGCATGCTAAGTTGAGCCATGTTATTTCTCCTTAAATACGCTCAATATCTTTGGTACCAAACAGGCCATATGGCTTGAAGGCAAGAATGATTAACAGCACATAGAATGGTGCGATGTTGTATAAGTTACCCACTTGCAGGTATTGGCTATCAAAAAACTCAGCCAAGTTTTCTAGCACCCCGATGGTGATACCACCGACAATTGCGCCGACTACCGAATCTAAGCCACCTAAAATAACGGCTGGGAAAACTTTGATACCAATAATGGATAGCGCGTCAGATACGCCGTTAACGATACCGATAACAATCCCTGCTGTTGCAGATACCATTGCCGAAATGGCCCAACTGATGGCGAACACTTTCTTGATGGAAATGCCAAGACTCTGGGCTACTTGCTGGTTGAATGCCGTTGCGCGCATTGCCAGACCCATTTTGCTGAATTTGAAGAACCAGTAGAACGCGCCCATGATGAGCATTGAGAAGATCAAGCTCAGAATGTAAGCAAACTCAACATTCAAACCTCCGATATTCACCACGTTGGTTTCGAACACTTGCGGGTACGACACAGCAGAGACACCGAATATCCACTTCATCAGCGCTTGGAAAAACATCGATAGACCAATGGTCACCATGATCACAGAGATAATCGGTTCACCAATCAACGGTCTGAGCACAATGGTTTGCACGGCGATACCAAAAATCATCATGAACGCGAGCGTGAGTAAAAAGCCTATAAAAAACGGTAACTGTAGGTGTACCAATGCCGCCCAACATACCCATGCGCCAATCAACAGGAACTCACCCTGAGCAAAGTTGACCACCTGGGTCGATTTGTAAATCAATACAAAGCACATGGCGACAACGCCATACAACATGCCAACGATCACGCCATTAATGACGAGTTGCAGTAATAAATCCGTATTCACTATGCGATCCTCCGTTGTTCGCTATCCACTAGTGTTGGCTCATGCTCAATAAGCGTTTCAATAACTAGCGACGTTTGAATGCGTGTTTTGGTGCCATCTTGATAAGTGATCACTGTATCGACATCGACTTTTGGATCGTCGCTGTAGATGGTTTCGATGATGTCTCCGTATTTCTCTGCAACCACACCACGGCGTACTTTACGTGTGCGAGTTAGCTCTCCATCGTCGGCATCCAGCTCTTTGTAAAGTAGAATGAATTTGCTGATCTTCTGTGCATCCGGTAGGGATTCGTTCACTTTTTGAACTTCTTCACGAATCGCTTGGTACACTTCTGGTTGAGCAGATAAGTTGGTGTAGTTGGTAAATGCCAAGCCGCGTTGCTCTGCCCACTTCGCGACGATCGCATAGCGAATACAGATGATGGCAGACAGCCAAGGTCGACCTTTACCTACCACCACGGCTTCTGCAATAAACGGCGAGAACTTGAGTTTGTTTTCGATAAACTGTGGCGAATAACGGTCGCCATGGCTGGTTTCCGACATATCTTTCAGACGATCAATCACCACCAAGTGACCGGAATCTTTAAAATAGCCCGCATCGCCTGTGTGCATCCAACCATCTTGAACATCTTCATCATATGCTGCTTGGTTGTTTAAGTAGCCAGTAAACATGCCTGTACTTTTCGCGATGATTTCACCAACGCCATTGCTGTCCGGGTTGATGACTTTCACTTCTGCATTATCAAACGCAACACCAACGGAATCGTAATCCACATCATCCGCTTGGTGCACGGTGTATGCGCCACACATTTCGGTCTGACCATAAAGCTGCTTAAGTGGCACACCAATAGCTTGTAGGTAACGGAAAGTATCCGGTCCCATCGCCGCACCGCCGGTTGCCGCAGATGTCAGGTTCGAAAACCCTAAACGGTCACGCAGAGCACGCAGAAGAATCCATTCAGCCAACTTAGAGCGTTTACCCTGCTCCAGCGCTTTGTTGGCTAAGCTCATGCCCAGTTTGTACATCTTTTGCTTAAACGGTGTCGAATCCATCATTCGTGCAGACACGTCTGCCACAATGTTTTCCCACACACGTGGCGCTAACAGCACAAAGTTTGGACCGATTTCACGCAAGTCGGACATCATGGTTTCTTGTTCTTCCACAAAGTTAACGATTTGACGAGAAATCAACGCCTGACCAACCACGTAAACCTGCTCCATAATCCAAGGCAAAGGCAGAACAGAAACGTAGTTGTCGCCTGGGGAACGAGGGTCTGCACGCAAGTAAGCCGCACAGTGATCCAAGAACGTGCCACTGTGTAGCTGAGCCAATTTTGGTTTAGAAGTCGTACCGGACGTAGTACAAAGAATTGAAAGATCGCTGCCTTTGGTTTCAACAACCATATTGAGATATTTGTCTGGGTCCGCTTTATCAATCAGCTGACCTTTTTTGTAGACCTGTTCAACATCAATTAATCTTGGATCATCGTATTTACGCATTCCACGAGGATCGCAGTAAATAATGTATTCAACGCTAGGAATTTCATCACCAAGCTCAAGCAGCTTGTCGCATTGCTCTTCATCTTCGGCAATCACGACTTTTGCTTTTGCATAGTTGATAAGGTACGCCACCTCTTCGTGCATAGAATCTTGATAGATGCCCAGCGAGAAACCTTTGATCGCATGTGCCGCTAACTCGCCCCATACCCATTCAGGGCGGTTATCACCTAGCAAACCAACGACATCTTGCTCACCAATACCCAAATCTCGTAGTGCCAGTGCCATCCACTTGACGCGGTTTTCATAATCCTTCCAAGTGAACTCTCGCCATATACCAAACTCCTTTTCACGCATTGCGACTTGTTCGGGCCAGTTCTTGGCATTGTGTTGCAACACTTTTGGAAAGGTATCTAAGCGGGTTATATCTGCCCAATCATTATGTTGCTGTGCCATTATGCACTCTCCTCTAATGTCGGTAACTCTTCGCCTAAGTACGCTTGTTTCACATGTGGGTTGGCCATCACTTCTTCAGGCTCACCCGTAGCAATGTGTTTACCGAAATCCAAAACCAAAACGCGATTAGAGATGTCCATGACCACGCCCATGTCGTGCTCAATCATGATGATCGTGATATCTAATTCTTCATTCAGATCCATGATGTAACGTGCCATGTCTTCCTTTTCTTCCAAGTTCATACCTGCCATTGGTTCATCAAGCAGCAGTAACTTAGGTTTTAAGGCAATGGCACGAGCAAGCTCTACACGCTTACGTAAGCCGTAAGATAGGGTGCCTGCAGTCGCTTTTCGGATGTGCTGGATTTCTAGAAAATCGATCACGTCTTCCACATATTTGCGGTGCGCCATCTCTTCTTTCTGCGCATTGGAGAACCAATAGAGTGGCCCCGTGACGAAGTTATTTTTCAGTAGGTGGTGTCGGCCAACCATGATGTTGTCCAGTACCGACATATGAGAAAAGAGCGCTAAGTTTTGGAAGGTTCTTCCCAGCCCTAACTCAGCTCGTTGGCTTGGTGTACGTTTAGTTACGTCATCTCCAGCGAAGATTACAGAGCCTTTGTTTGGTGTGTATCGACCAGAGATGCAATTGAGCATTGAGGTTTTACCTGCACCGTTTGGACCAATGATTGAAAAAATTTCCTTTTCATTCACATGGAAGCTCACGTCAGTTAAAGCTTTCACCCCACCAAAAGCCAATGAAATATCGTTTACCTGCAACAGAGGCGATTCCGATACCATAGTTGATCTCCCTTTCGTTATTTTAAGTGCGTTCCATTGAGCACTATTTGATCAAACCTAACTTTGATACTGGTAACCGCTTTTACACCTATGCATCAACTTTGTATTCAGTTTACGTAAACGTCAATTTAAAATCAGAATAGTGCCTGAAAGATTAAGTTGCAATCGAGTTCATCGAGAAAGATTTGAACTAACGCAAACTTTAAGTAAATAAATTGTTAATAAAAATTATTCTCAAACGCTTACATATTTGGATAGTTCGGACCACCACCACCTTCTGGCGGAATCCAGGTAATATTTTGACTTGGATCTTTGATGTCGCAGGTCTTACAGTGGATACAGTTGGCCGCATTTATTTGCAGCTCTGGCTGCTGCTCCCCCTGTACGATTTCATACACGCCAGCCGGACAATAGCGCTGTGCTGGCTCTGCATATAATTCAAGGTTCTGCTCAATAGGGATCCGCTGGTTCTCCAGTCGTAAGTGGCATGGTTGATCTTCCTCATGGAAGATATTGGATAGATAAACAGAAGAGAGGCGATCGAAACTTAACACGCCATCAGGCTTCGGATAGACAATTTCATTGCTGTTTTCCGCCAATAACAGAGACTGATGATCAGGCTTATCACAGCGGATATGCCACTTAGCTTTGCCTTTTAATACGTTATGTTCCAGCAGCGCTAAACCACCGCCCAGCCACGATCCAAAGCGGTGAATACCACTTGAGAAGTTACGTGCTTGATAAAGCTCTTCATACAGCCAAGACTGTTTGAAATGCTTTTGATAATCAGCAGTAACTGACTGACTCTCAAGGGCTTCACATACTGCTTCAGCGGCAAGCATGCCAGATTTCATTGCGGTGTGTGTGCCTTTGATTTTAGCGCCGTTAAGTGTTCCTGCATCACAGCCAATTAACAAGCCACCAGCAAACTGTTGCGTGGGAAGCGAATGAAAGCCGCCCTTGGTGATCGCTCTCGCGCCATAGCTAATACGCTTCCCATTTTTGAGGTATTGCTCAATCAACGGGTGGTGTTTAAAACGTTGAAACTCATCAAATGGACTCAAGTGCGGATTCTTATAATTCAAGTCAACAATCAACCCGACGGCAACTTGGTTTCCCTCTAAATGGTAGAGATAACTGCCACCTGTAGCTTCATTTGATAACGGCCAACCTAATCCGTGCACTACTAAACCTTGCTGATGCTGCTCTGATGGGATTTCCCACAGCTCTTTAAAACCGATAGCGTAGTGTTGAGGCGTTTTCTCTTCAGCAAGATTAAATCGGTTAATCAACTGCTTACCAATATGCCCCCGTGCGCCTTCAGCAAATAAAGTAAACTTCGCTCGTAGTTCAATACCAGGTTCGAAATTTCCTTTTTGTTCACCATTTTTATCTAATCCCATATCGCCCGTGATCACGCCACAAACACGACTATCTTCATCGATGATCGCTTGACTGGCGGTAAAACCTGGGTAGACCTCCACCCCCAAGTTCTCAGCCTGCAACGCCATCCATCGGCATAGACTGCCCAAACTTATGATGTAATTACCTTTGTTATGTAACGTATTAGGCACCGCCCAAGAAGGCAGTTCATGACCATTGATGTCATTGCCTAGATAGTAGGTTTTATCTTGGTTTACTTTGGTATTGAGCGGCGCGCCTTTCTCTTCCCAGTCGGGAAAAAGCTCATCCAAACTCCGCGTTTCAAACACCGCACCCGATAAAATATGCGCTCCAACTTCAGAACCTTTTTCTACCACGCAAACAGAGAGGTCTTGTTTTTTTTCTGCTGCTAATTGTTTGATTCGGCATGCCGCAGACAAACCTGCGGGACCAGCGCCTACAATCAGAACATCAAATTCCATGCAGTCTCTTTCCATGATTGCATTCCTTTTTCTTTGCATGTTGCCAACTTGTTAATCAACAATATATTTAAAGTTGACGCAAACGTAAAGGTAAATTAACATCATTTTAAAGACGTCATCACATCGTCTTCACTGTAAACACATAGTCTTCACTGTAAAAGGAATCTAACGTGAAAATACTAGTGCCAATCAAAAGGGTCATTGATCCCTACGTTAAAGTTCGCGTGAAAGCGGACCATAGCGATGTTGAAACCAATAACGTCAAGATGACGATTAATCCATTTTGCGAAATAGCCGTTGAAGAAGCCGTACGACTAAAGGAGCAAGGTATTGCAGATGAAGTCATCGTTGTCAGTGCCGGCGGTAGCCAGTGTCAGGAGCAACTACGTACTGCGCTTGCGTTAGGTGCCGATCGCGCTATTCATATCGATACTGAAGACAAAATAGAGCCATTGGTCGTCGCTAAGCTGCTCAAAGCTCTGGTTGAGCAAGAACAAGCACAGCTTGTGATTACGGGTAAACAATCCATTGATACTGACAACAACCAAGTGGCTCAGATGCTGGCCGCCCTACTTGACTGGCCTCAAGCAACTTTCGCTTCCGACGTGAAGATTGAAGATCAAAAAGTTCAGGTCGTGAGAGAAGTGGACGGCGGCTTGATGACGGTCGCGATGAACTTACCTGCGGTGATCAGTACTGACTTACGCCTGAATGAACCGCGTTTTGCCTCTTTGCCTAATATCATGAAAGCTAAGCGCAAGCCGTTAGATACCATCACACCTGACAGTCTGGGTGTTGAAGTGGTATTTAGCCAAACCATTCAAGAAATCACACCGCCAGCGCAAAGAAAAGGTGGCATCAAGGTTGAATCTGTCTCAGAGCTTCTCGATAAGCTGCGTAACGAAGCGAAGGTGATTTCATGAAGAACTTAATCATAGCAGAGCATGACAATAACCAATTGCATGCGGACACACTCAAAGTGGTTAATGCAGCAAAACAAGTCAGCCAAGACAATGTTTTGATCGTAGTGGGCCACCAGTGTGAAGAAGTCGCTCAGCAAGCTTGTCGCGTTGATGGTATATCAAACGTAATTTGTGTCGATGATGAGCAACTTAAGCATCAATTTGCCGAGAGTATCGCACCTATTGTAGTGAGTATTGCTGAAGGTTTTGACGCAATCTGGGCTAGCTCATCATCAAAAGGGAAAGACCTTGCACCTCGAGTAGCAGCGAAGTTCGGCGTTGGGCAAATTTCCGATATTGTCCAAGTTATCGATGAAAACACTTTTATCCGCCCTATTTACGCAGGAAACGCATTTGCCAAAGTGACCACCAGCGACAAGGTTCGCGTCATCACCGTGCGCGCGTCTGCGTTTGAGCCGGTTACTTGTCACAACCAAGCTGATATTAAGCATCAGCAGGTCACTATCTCAGCTCCAATGGTTGAATTGGTTTCTGTCGATAAAACCGTGTCAGAACGTCCTGAATTAAGCGCGGCAGAGGTGGTTGTGTCAGGTGGACGCGGGGTCGGTAGCAAAGAGAACTTCGCGTTGATCGAACAAGTAGCCGATAAACTAGGTGCTGCCATTGGCGCTTCTCGCGCGGCGGTTGATGCCGGGTTTGTTGCCAACGACTTACAAGTGGGTCAAACCGGTAAAATCGTTGCACCTAAGCTTTATATAGCGGTTGGGATTTCCGGTGCCATCCAGCATCTTGCAGGAATGAAGGAATCCAAAGTGATTGTCGCGATCAACAAAGATCCAGAATCTCCTATCTTTGAAGTTGCCGACTATGGATTGGTTGGTGATTTATTTGAGGTACTACCTCAGCTTGCCGAACAACTTTAAACGATCAGATAAGGGGCGAACACTGCTATGTTCGCCCCTTTATTTTGTTTTTGGTCATATTCAAAAGAATTGAAATTAGAGGGACCTATGCCAAATTCTGCACCTATTTGGTCACCATCTGCTGAGCGCGTCAGCAATAGCAACTTATTACGGTTCATCGAAAAGGTTAATAAAGACAAAGCCGAAGGTACCGTAATCAACAATTACACGTCTCTACACCAGTGGTCCATTGAGCACAATGATGAATTTTGGCGACATACTTGGCAGTTTTGCAACGTAATCGGAGATATAGGTTCGCAAGTCAAGAGCCTTGGCAGTCCCAAATGGACACCAACAGGTTCTAATCATCATCATGTAAATAGAGACACAGTATGGTTTGCTGACGCCACGCTGAACTACGCAGAGAACCTCCTATCTCAGGCTGAACAATCACCAGAGCGTGAGTTTATTGTTTTTAGCAATGAAAGCGGTGAACACCGACAACTCACCGGTAAACAGTTGCTTGAACAAGTTTCTGCCATTCAACAATGGCTACTCAATTGTGGTGTCGGTAAAGGCGATGTCGTTGCGGGTTATTTGCCCTACCTTCCTGAAACCGTTATTGCCATGCTGGCCACCACCAGTCTTGGTGCCATTTGGACTTCAACCTCTCCTGATTTTGGTATCGATAGCGTCGTAGAGCGTTTTGGTCAGGTCAAACCGAAAGTTCTTTTTTGCTGTGATGGCTACCAGTTCGGAGGCAAAGCTTTCGATATGACGAACAAGAACACCACTCTTAGTAGTAAGTTAAGCAGTGCCTCCGAAGAGACTACTATTAGCGTATGCCAAATCGAATATTTACAAAACGCTGAGAGTGCTAGCACTTCTGAGTTTGTTTCTTGGTCCGATATTACTCACCACTTTTCTCCACAATCAATTCAATATCAACCAACGCTGTTTAATGACCCGTTGTTCATTTTGTATTCTTCTGGTACAACAGGTCAACCTAAGTGTATTGTCCATTCCGCAGGCGGTACCTTGCTCAATCACCTCAAAGAACATCAACTGCATTGCGACATCAAATCGCAAGACAAGGTTTTCTACTACACAACATGTGGTTGGATGATGTGGAACTGGCATGTTTCCGCTCTTGCGAGTGGTGCAGCCTTAGTGATTTACGACGGTAGTCCGGTTTACCCTGATCACTCCGTCTTATGGCAATTAGCAGAAGAACATAGCGTGTCGCTGTTTGGTACTTCAGCGAAATACTTAGAAGCACTGGAACAGGCAAACTGCTCTCCAAAACTAGAACATAACCTGAAGTCACTCAAAACTCTTTGCTCAACTGGTTCGGTGCTTTACCCAGAACAATTTAATTATGTCTATCAGCACATCAAGCAGGACTTGCATCTCGCTTCTATCGCTGGCGGCACAGATATTTGCGGATGCTTTGTACTTGGAAACCCTATTTCACCAGTTTACAAAGGTGAATGCCAAGGCGCAGGGCTGGGAATCGACGCACGTGTTCTAGAGGATGGTGGACATACTATTACGCAAAAACGCGGCGAACTGACTTGTAATAACTCGCTACCTAACTTCCCTATTGGCTTCTGGAACGACAACGGCGAACGCTATCACAACGCTTATTGGAGCAAGTTTACCGATATCTGGCACCATGGCGACGATGTGATGCAAACCGAACATGGCGGCTTCATTTTTTATGGCCGTAGTGACGCAACCTTAAATCCAGGCGGCGTACGCATCGGTACCGCTGAAATCTATCAGCAAGTGAACGCGTTACCCGAGGTTGAAGACTCCATCGCTGTCGGCAAGTTAAACCAGCAGTCTGAAGAAATCTGGTTACTAGTAAAACTCGCTCACAACGTCGAGTTAACCCAACAACTCACCGATTCAATTCGCCAAACATTGAAAACAAAATGTTCACCGCGCCATGTCCCACGACAAATTTTTGCCATCAGTGATATTCCTAAAACGCGCTCAGGCAAATTGGTTGAGCTAGCAGTGAAACAATTGGTAAACGGACAAGCTGTAAAAAACATTGGTGCTATTGCTAACCCAGAAGTGCTGGAAGAAATTAAAACGCTTTTCAACATAGAAAGTGGCGCCACTGTCAATTAGAGACTCAACAAGTCTTCCAACAATACAGACGGGTATAACCTAACTGTATTTTTAGCTCGCTCGATAACTCCTCCCCACTTTCGTGGAAACTGCGCGAAATATGCTTCATGTACACAAAAAAGGTGAGATAATTCTATCTCACCTTTGAGCCATATGAGCGGGAGCATTAGTTTGGGGGTTAAGCTTTTATCAGTTGGCTCATATCTTCGCGAACTTGTGGCACCGTTAAACCAACGATGATTTGAAGGCTCTCTTGATTTCTAACAATATTCACCGCTCCGTACTGTGTGAAAAATGCGTTCTCCTTTACAAGAGAGACATCTTTAACTTTAACACGCAAACGCGTCGCGCAATTAGTTAACAATTCAATGTTTTCTTTTCCACCCAGACCTTCAATAAAGGCACTAGCTTGTGACGGACTTGCGCTACTGTTATGGACCGCTTTCGCTTCTTTGTAGTCAGCTTTGGAATACAACTTACTATCTGCACCTTCACGTCCCGGAGTAAGTATGTTGTATTTTAAAATAAGCGCGCGAAACGTAACAAAGTAAACACCAGTAAACATGAGACCAATAATAATCTGAATCACGTATGTTCCTGCATGGTTACCAGCCAAAGGCAACCAGTTTTGGAAAATGAAGTCTATCAAGCCAGTCTGAAAGTTACCGGAAACACCAAACATAAAGGCGATCGTTGCCATTGTCGCAGATAACAACGCATGCAAAGCAAACAGCGCAGGTGCGATAAATAAGAATGTAAACTCTATTGGTTCGGTTATCCCTGTAAGAATTGCTGTGATTGCGGCTCCGAGCACTAACCCCATCACCATCTTTTTATTTTCTTTTTTCGCAACTGAATAGAGTGCTAGTGCGATACCCGTACAACCAAACACTTTACCCATTCCCGTCAACATCAAACCACCCTGAGGAAATTGTGTCGTTAAACTTTCCGAGCTCTGGGCGAATGTCTGTATATTTTGAATCCAATAGGCAACCGTTCCGCCATCGACTGCAACTGGCCCATAAAAAACGGGACCATATACGAAATGATGCAACCCCGTTGGTATCATGATTCGCTCTAAAAACGTAAATAGCCATACCCCTAACGATCCAGCAGAAACCAAAAATGATTGCAGATTGTTAATACCATGCTGAATACTTGGCCAAGTCAAACAAGTTAGAATTGCCATCACGACCATAATGGGGAAACTAATGATCACAACCAATGGCGTTCCGCCAAATACAGCCGCCCAATCCGGTAGCTTTTTATCAAAGAATCGGTTGTGAACCCAAACAGAGAGACTTGCAATTAAAATGGCACCTAGTAAGTTGGTATCAAGCGTTAGAATGCCACCAACTTCAGTCAAACCTCGCTCACCTTCCGTATAGTTCACGCCCAGTTCTGGTCCCCAAAATTGAAGGATTCCACCAATAACGTAGTTAAACGTAATGTAGGAAACGAGTGTTGCAAGTACAGCGCGACCAGATGCTTTTTTAGCTAAAGCGATAGGTAACCCAACGGCAAAAATAAGTGCCATATTTTTAAATACAGCGAGAGATGCCTGTAAAATGATCGTCGAGACTTTAACCCAAGCACTCCCCTCTAGTGCCCAAGGAAACACTTCTTGATTTAACAGCACAACAGAGAAACCCAATAACATGCCCGCTGCTGGAAATAATAGAACGGGAACAAACATCGCGGCTCCGAACCTTTGAATAATGTCTTTCATATAAACCTCTTGTTTCATTCACGGAGCCTACAAGTAGGCCCCGAACGTCCAGTTGTTATTGAAAAAATTGAGGAAGGTAGGCTTTATTTTCTTCTAGTAATTGTTTTGTTATTTCTTTAGCTTTTGGCACATTAACCACGGTACGGTTAAGTGTGAGTGCATTAATCAGCTTTTGCTGACTTCCTTCGTACCAAGCATCCACAACTAATTTCTCGTAACCAAGTTGGCTCTCAATCATGGCTTTTTGGAAGGTTGGGATTTTTCCTACAGTAAAAGCTTTCGGTCCATCACTAGTTAGCGCAGCTGGAACTTCTACCATGGCGTCATTTTGTAAATTTGTAATAGCACCATTATTCGGTACGATGACGAGATACACATCGCTCAAGTTGTAGGCAAGCGAAGCCGCAACTCTCACCATGTATCGACCATGGATATCGGCATGCAGTGTTTCGTGCTTCGTGGTGCCCGCTTCAATTATTCTTGCGTTCAATTCGAACACTCGTTTCTCACGGCCGTTAATTACCTGCCTTGCGCGGGTATTGTTGATATCCTCTTTCGCCACCATTTTTTCAGGGTACAAATAGTACTGAAGATACGTATTCGGCAAAAACTCTGGATTATCAGCAAGCATTGTTCTCATGTTTTTGAATGTGGCTTGCCACGATGGGTCATCCGCTATTTCCGCATCAACCGCACTGATCCCTTCTTTTAGGATGATATTTTTAATTTTGTCCGTTAAGTCTTCACCCTGTTTGTTACGAATTTTGGTAAACCAGCCATAGTGATTAAGCCCAAAATATTCAGGAACGAAGTCCCAAATTTCACATCCTAACAATTGCGCATAGCTGACCATAATCGCTGCTGGCATATCACAGATATTTAGAATTCGCTTATCATGCGGAAATTCACGATTTAAAGCTTCAGCGACAATTGCCGCCGGGTTGGTGTAATTAAGAATCCACGCATCTGGACACGTTTGTCGGATCTCGTTCACTAGCTGGATCATGTCGCCGATAGAGCGAAGTCCATATGCCATTCCTCCCGCGCCACATGTCTCTTGCCCAACACAAGAGTTGGATAGCGAGATTTGTTCATCGCGCTCGCGCATGGCCAACCCACCAGTGCGGATCTGGATAAAGAAAAAGTCCGAATCTGCGAATGCGACAGATTTATCCGTTGTATAAACAAACTCTTCAACTTCTGGATAGTGTTCTCGCAATAGAATTTCAGTAGCTAATGCATTCGATTCTTGGCGTTTCTCATCTATGTCGTAAAACACGACTTTTGCGAGTGGAAAGTTATCTTTTTCGGCAATAAGGCTGTTCATCATACCAAGTGTGTATGTACTGCCAGCACCAACAATCGTTAATTTTTGATGTTTCATTTCGCTACCTCAAATGTTTATCCTGAAAATGTATAAAATAAGTATTAATACTTTTATGATACATTTAAAGTGTAAGCACAAAGATACGAGATAAAAATCACACAAAGATCCTAAGGAAAAGTATTAACTACATCTCAGATCACATTCTTGCTATCATGATCCAAGACTTAGCGAGGTATTATGAAACCCAAATACATAGACATTGCGGAACGATTAGAAAAAAAGATCAAAGATGGGGAACTACAACCTAAATCGATGCTTCCAAAAGAGAGTGATTTGCAAGAAGAGTTTTCCGTAAGCCGCGTAACCATCAGAAAAAGCTTACAAATTCTGGTCGACAATAATTTAATTAGTCGGACAAGAGGTAGTGGAACTTATGTAAACGATCTAAAAGCCCAACATGATGCCTTACATTTGCTGGGTTTTATCGAGGAAGTCAGTAAACAGGGGAAAACGCCTAGCTCTCAAGTCATAAAGTTCGAACTTAAAAAACCGAATGAACAGGTTGCTAAGCAGTTAAATCTCTCGCCCAATGATGATACATATGAAATACATAGACTCAGATGTATTAATGATGAGCCTGAAATTTACGAAGTCACTCATATGCCAGCAGTGTTATTTCCAGACTTGAGCATAGCCATAATGAATGGTTCTAAATATGAGTACATTGAAAATAGCAAAGGATTGAAAATTGCGAAAAGCAGTCAGTCTGTCAAACCGTATTTGTTAGATGCAGAGACGGCCTCATACCTGAATGAATCAGAAGCTTCCCCTATTCTAAAAGTTGAGTCCACTGGTTACCTAGAAGATGGTCGTGCATTTGAATATACCGTCAATTACTTCCGACTTCATCAATACAGCTTCGAGTTTATTTCAACTAGGACGTAGTACTATTCGACGCTAATGGTTAATCATTGCGCCAAATCTTATATCCGACCTCTCGCATTGCTCTGCCGAGCAGGTGGGAGGCGACTGGCGCAGTGAGAACGATAAACAACATCGTACCGATAACCCGAGAGATCACGGTAACTTCAGGGAGTGAGAAAGCGACCGCTAATAACAAGCAGCTCACTCCGACAGTTCCAGCTTTGGTCGCTGCATGCATTCGGGTATACAAATCAGGAAGCCTCAGGACACCTAGACTTGCAACCAAGGTCAACAATGTTCCTAAGCATAAAAATAGTCCAATCAACACGTCCATTATTCTTTCTCCTTTCTTTTAACGATCAAACGTGCAAATGCGATCGTGCCGAGAAATGCGACCAAACCTAATGTAATGGCGATGTCTAACAGAGCGTCCTCACCGCTGTCTAAGGTGTAAACCGTAATAAATCCGATAGTGATAAATGAAATCAGATCTAACGCCACAACTCGATCAGCTAGCGTTGGTCCTAGAATTAAACGAGCAAAAGCCATAACAAAGCTGAGTAGTAGCCCAGAATAGGCAAAAGTGACCGTTATTTGCAGCCAACTATCCACGCGTCACCTCCAAAATTCGATGCTCTAACCCATCTTTAATTCCGCGAATAACCTCTTCATGTTCAGGTGCAAACATGGCATGAACGATAAGATACTTTTTATCAGCCGTAACATCCAAACTAAGCGTACCCGGTGTTAAAGAAACCATGTTCGCCAGTAATGTGATTTCTAGATCAGAATCGACCTCCAGAGGGACATAAACGATATCAGGCTGACTCAAATGAGTAGGTGTCACGACGTCCCACACCACTTTCGCAACCGATATAACCATTTCATAAGCGAAGTACACCAATAACTTCAATGCAGATGCAAAACGTTGAAAATAGCTCGTTTTCAATCCAAATGGTTGACTCAACCTTAAAGCAAAAAAGCCGACCGTAAATCCGACAACAAAATTCAGACTCGAATAGCTGCCATTAAGCATCATCCACGCTAACGCTAAGAAAAAATTGAGGAATAGATAGATCATGCATTTCCTCCTAACACCACTCTGATGTATTCAGTCGGATTTAACAGTTGTTCTGCAGCTTGAACGGAAAATTGATAAAAAGGCTCCGCCACTAAGCCAATGATTAGCGTCAACGTTGTCAATACAATAATTGGAACGCAGTACAACCAATGTACTTTGGCCTGCAGAGTCTGTTCTGGCTTCTCTCTAAATGGCTTTTTCCAAAATGCCTCACTCCAAATTTTCGTCATCGAGTAGACAGTAAGCAACCCCACCAATAACGCGGTACCTGCTAACCAGTAATACTCAGCCTGTATGCTCGACTTGATGACCAATAGCTTTCCCCAGAAACCCGATAGCGGTGGGAAACCGGCCAGAGAAAACGCAGGGACAAGAAACAAGAACGCTAACCAAGGCATAGCTTTGTATACCCCACCCAAATGTTCAAGTTGACTAGAGCCATATTTGCGCTCGATGAATCCACCTATTAAGAACAAATTCGCTTTTACAATGATGTGATGAACAATGTAGAAAATGGCACCGGCTAAAGCTAAGGGAGTGTAAATAGCCAACCCCATGATCATATAGCCTATTTGGCTAATAATATGAAAAGAAAGAATTTTCTTAATGTCGAATTGGCTAGCCGCTCCTAAAACGCCCGTTAACATGGTTAGCCCTGCGACCCAAATTAACGTCGGTTGCCAACCACTCTCGGCGAGCGGAAATACCAAGGTAAAGACTCTTATCAACGCGTATACACCGACTTTAGTAAGCAACGCGGCAAACAGTGCCACCACACCGCTTGGTAACGTGTGATAAGAAGCTGGCAACCAAGCAAATAAAGGAAAGAGTGCCGCTTTAATAGAAAAGGCAAACAAAAATAGCGCGGACAGCATCATGTTGATGCTCAATTCATTTTCCCCTACTTTGGTGTAGAGATCGGCCAAGTTCAAGGTGCCCGTTGCTCCATACAATAAACCGATAGCAAGCAAAAATACCAGCGTCGAAATCAGGTTCAACATCACGTACTTTACTGCACCATCAACTTGAGTTTTCGTTGCATCTAACACCATTAAACCAAATGATGAAATGAGCATGACCTCAAACCAAACATACAGATTAAAAATATCTCCAGTCAGGAAAGCGCCATAAACGCCAGCAAGCAACATGTGCATTAACGCATGGTAATTGCTATAGGAGGGCTTTCGGTGAAGGTCCGCCATCGCGTAGAAAACACATATCGCACCAATCACCGCCGTGATCATCACCATAGCAACGCTGAGGTAATCTGCGACAAACACGATACCAAATGGCGCACTCCACTGACCAAAAGCAACGGCTTGAATACCATTATTTATGATGTTTTCTGTGAGAAAGCCCGCAACGAAAAGGTTCGAAATCGCACTTACACCGCTCAACCACTCAACACTTTTTGTTGAGCGACGGACGAAGAAGATAATCAACGCCGTACTCAGCGAGAGAACTACCGGTAACGTAAGCAAAATCGAACTCATTGACCCTCCTCAGAACGTTGCATTTCATCGACGTTTGCAGTTCCAGTGTCTTTATAAGCTCGATAGAACAGCATTAAAGAAAAAATAAGTAGTCCAAAACCGATGACTATCGCAGTTAAGATAAGCGCTTGAGGTAAAGGATTTGCCGCGCTATCTGGTGGTAAAAGAGCATTATCGCCAATCAATGGCGGCTCTCCAGGCGTCAGCCTTCCAGCGGTAAAAATAGCAAGGTTAACCGCACTACTGAGTAACATGATGCCGAACAAAAGGCGCAAGATATGCTTTTCAAGCATTAAATAAACACCTGCTGCGACAAATACTCCAACGACAACACTCCAGACTATTTCCATCACTCTAGCTCCTCATTAATACGAAGCAGCATACCCATCACGCCACCTATAACGGCAAGGTAAACACCAACATCAAAAACCAATGGCGTCCCTAGTGGTATCACGTCTTTCCACCACAGTCCGGTCAAAAACGGTTTATCAAACGCAAAGCTCAAAGCACCAGAAACTAAGCTCAATGCGATGCCAGATAACGCAATGAGAAACGGTTTGAAATACAACCTAGAACGAACGTATTTCGGTGATTCCGCGAACATGAGAAGTGATAAACCAATAACGGCAATCAACGCACCAATAAAGCCACCACCCGGTTCGTTATGACCACGTAACAACAGATACACTGAAAATACGAGCATGAGTGCCGAAACAATGTGTGCCGTGGTTGCAAAAATTAATGATTGGATACGATTTTGCTTTTTCGCTCTTGTCTTAAGCAAACTCACTGCAGCAATCCCTGCAATAACAACGACAACAACTTCTCCCAATGTATCAAATGCGCGAAAGTCGACCAGAATAACGTTAACAATGTTTCGCCCATGTCCACCCGGGACACTGTTTTCTGCAAAGAAATCTGACACCGAAGAGTCCATCGGCTGAGACGTGATTCCTAACAAAAGTAAAGTAACCGAAACACCTATCACACCTGCTATGCAAATATTCGCTACTTTACGTTTTATTGAATGCTTGGGCACGGTGGTTAGACGTGGCATATGACGCATTAACAATGCAAGAAAGACCACCATTAATGTTTCCACTAACAGTAAAGTCTTCGCAACGTCCGGGGCGCTATAAATCATAAAAACAAGCGTGGTCATGAAACCAATCATACCAAGCGCAGAAATCGCAAGAAGTCTTGCGTGGGACAACGTACATACGAGCGCAGCACCAATCAACAATAAGGCAATACCAATCTCATAGAAAGTGACACTTGAAAGTTCGCCAACCAAAGGCAGAGGAATAAGCGCTACCTGACTCAGTAACGCAACGGCAAGTACCGTGAAAAATAATAGGACATAGCGACTCAATTTCTTTTGCTGTAACCGCGCCGTTTGCCACTTCGCCACTGTCATCATGCCATCTAATAGTCGTTCAAAAATATTCTCCGCTTTGGGGACGAATAGATGTAGCCGCTGAAAAAATGCAGACACAGTAGGATAAACACGGTACACCACATACCCCAACGCTAGCGTAATAACGCTTAACACTAACGGTACATTCACGCCATGCCATAGTGATGTCTCTTTAAGAGTTGCTGTGGGCAGAATGTCAGCAGAGCCCGGAAAAATAATATTGCGATCTAACCAATTCAAACCGAATAACGGAACTAGGAGGCTGCCAACTGCCAAGAGCAAAGGCGAGATCCACATGGCTTTTTTTGTCTCAACTGGCTTAGTTTCAATCGGCACGAGATCACGGCGAGCAAAGAATGGTCTCGCAATAAGCATAATGGTTAGCGCGACCATCAGTATATTCACGATTAAAAGTACAAAGGCGATCCAGTTATTGAGCTCTACTGCGGACTTGTACATGTATTCTTTGCTCAAAAAGCCTAACAACGGCGGGAACCCCGCTTTAGACAATGCAGCCAAACTCCCCGCAACCATGCTGATGACGAGAACTGACTTCAGGCCGTACAATTGATCAATATCTCGTGTTCCTGTCGCTTTGTCGATATTACCCACCACCATAAACAGCGCAGCTTTATAGAAAGAGTGAGCGAGAATAAACATCAATACTGCACTAACGGCCAAATCTGTGCCCATACCTAGTAATAATGTTAATTTACCCAAAGCAACATTCGTGCTGTAGGCTAGCATCAGCTTCAAGTCAGTTTGTTTTAATGCGACAAATGTGCACCAAATGGCCGTGATACTCCCAGTGATGACTAAAGCATAAAACCAGATCTCGCTGTGGGCATAAACTGGCGATAAACGTGCTAATAGGTAAATGCCTGCCTTTACCATTGTTGCCGAGTGTAAATACGCACTGACCGGAGTGGGAGCTGCCATCGCGTTAGGTAGCCAAAAATGAAACGGGAATTGCGCAGATTTAGTAAATGCACCGAGTAGTATGAGCACTAGAGATGGGATAAACCATTCATGCTGCGCAATAGTGTCTGCCTGCTCGATAATGGTATTTAGCTCATAACTCCCTGCCATTGCTCCCAGCAAGATAAGACCAGCTAGCAACGCTAGTCCACCAGCACCAGTAACAATCAGCGACTGCAAGGCGTTTTTCCGAGACGTTTTATTTTCGTGATTAAACCCGATCAGTAAATAAGAAGTGATGGTGGTGAGTTCCCAGAAAACAAATAACAACAGAATGTTATCGCTCATCACAATCCCTAGCATGGCAAGCATGAATAGGGTTAGATACAAATGAAAGGAAAACCGGCTATCACTTTCTCGTAAATAAGCCAAAGCGTAGATTTGAATCAGTGCGCCAATCCCACTGATCAGTCCCGCAAAAAGAAATGAAAGACCATCTAATCTAAAGCTAAGGTTGATATCGAGGCTTGGTATCCATTCCGCATTCCAGCTCACGCCTGCAGGAGTATAGATATAGAAGAGAAAAGAGAAGATTAAAACTGGCAGCGCAGGGAAAATCAGTAAGACCAACTGATTATCTAGGTTTTTCGGCAGGTTTTCTTTACCCGTTATGTTATTCAACATCGCAGCCCATTCGTTATTATAAGAAGGTACGCCCTATTCGGCGCAAATGACAAACTCCACTGTATTGTTTTAACCCAAGCGCTTCAAAAACGATCATGAAACCAAGGGAAAAGTAGCAAACAGTAATCACTGAGTGCTACTTAGAGGAACGCCGATACAAACCGCTATTTGCTGTCTGCTACGGCATAAGAACGTAGGTCACTACTTACGTGTTCTTGGCTGAATGTATATGGATTATCGTCATCAGCTAACTCGAATGCATCGTAGGTGCAGTCACCGATATCATTTCTCGGACAAACATAAACATTCGAACGTTCTATCATTTCTGTGTGGCATTTCGGGCATAGGTTTTTCATGTCACTCTCCTCTGATAACTTATTGATACATTGATAATTCCATGTTCTAGAGATCCATCTCCCTCCTTTACCTAAAACATCACTTAAACCCAACTTTGTTACACCCCAATTACTGAATCGGTGAGACAAAGCCATCGGGCTTAAGAGCGACCAAACTACAGTTAATCGATTGCAAAATATTTTCAGCCGTATTACCAATGACATAGCCAGATATACCAGTTCTCGCTAAGGTTCCCATTACCAGCACGTCTACCTCAATACTCTCTACGTAATCTGGAATCTTTTCGTCGGGTTTTCCATGCAGGTGGTGAATCACAATTTCACCTGTAATCCCAGACTCCTCCAACAGCTGTTGCAGAGCTTGTTTATGATCGGCTTTTGCTTTGTCGAGTTCATGTTTCAACTCAGCATCATCGACTTGAATCCAAGCGTTACCATTAAGGTAGTTTTCTAAGTAATACTCCCAGCAAGAAATCACGTGTAAACGACTATCGCAGGTGTCGGCTATCGAACGCGATAATTCGAGTAAACGCACGGCTAATGAGTGCTGTTCATCGCTTGCCGTTAATGGGTCGATAGCCACAGCAACACGGCGCTTATCTCTTGGCTTATCAATTGGTCGGTGCAACCAAAGCGGACAAGGGCATTTTCGTAACAGAGTCATATCAATAGCTTTGAAACCCTCAGCACCTTCACCGAGCGGTTCAGCTTCTTTGATGATGAGATCTTTGTTATCAGCTAATGCTTCTTGAATAATACAGACAGCGGGCTTTTCACTGCTTTTCACAGTAAGAGGAAATGCGAGATCCTCTTCAGAGAGTCCCAGCTTCTGTCTGTATTCGTGAATACTTTGTTTGAGGGAGTCTTGCAGCGATTGCTCATAACTTTGCTGATACTGGATCATGTCTGTTGGGAAATCAGGACACGCTATTAGCCCTGAGACAGGCACTTTGTTGCTAGATGCAATCCTCATCGCTTGTTCGAGGGCGTCACTATGGCCTGGCAATCCTTGTGTTGCAAAAAGTATGTTTGCGAATCGTTTCATACACACCTCCTTGTTTGGTTAAATATTAACCATCCACAAAGTATAATACCTAACGGATAATTGTAACGGCTTGTGACGTTGATGAAATCAATTCTCATTAAGAGACGGATATTGCTTCATTTTGTTTTACGTCACACTCTCCTTTCTTCACAACTATCGCCTTCGACCTAAATAAATTCCGCTACCTAAAATTGAGACCAAATAAAAACCCAAATTACTCAAAGTTTTTTCTCACCTTGAGTAACTTGGGTATAAGCAATAACACACTTAGTGTCCGGATTTAAATGGATGACCTAAATTTTCACGCAACTTAGTTTAAAGATGCCATCTCAATCACGAATCGATATGCAAAGTTTTACGGCTTTAGTGACCTAAAATCGCCGTAACTCAATGTTAAGGTTGTTGTTTTGTCGGTGCCAAAGCAATTTCACGAACACATACACCTTGCGGTTGCTGATAAGCAAACAGCACTGCTCGTGCAATGTCGTCTGCTGCCAACACGCCGCCCATATCCACCTTCCAAGCGTCATAGCCATCTTTAATATCTTGAGACGTTGTATGTGAAAGTAATTCCGTTTCCACTGCACCAGGTGCAATCGTCGTAACGCGAACATTCGATGACGCAACTTCTTCACGTACGTTTTCAGAAATAGCATGAACCGCAAATTTGGTACCGCAATAAGCAGCATGATCAGGGAATGTTTTCTTGCCCGCGATAGAGCTGATGTTAATGATCGTACCACTGTTACGTGCTTTCATCGGTGCTAGGACGGACTGCATGCCATTGAGTAAGCCAATTACGTTCACATCAAACATGCGCTTCCACTCCGATGCTTCCTGAGTATCTATCTGACCTAGAAGCATAACGCCTGCGTTATTTACAAGTGCATCTACCGGACCATACAACGCTTCAGCTTTCTCAATTGCAGCCTCAAAAGAAGCTTTGTCGGTCACATCTACCTTTTCACAAAGCGTATTTGGTAAGTTTAATGCTTCCAAACGTTCTACACGTCTTGCTAACAAAAGAAGAGCATGGCCCTGTTCACTGAAGTGACGTGCAATCGCTTCACCAATGCCTGAACTGGCGCCTGTAATAACAATTAACTTTTTCATTTTGAATCCTTAATCGAACGGTTTACATCAGTGGCGGTAAGTTTAAGAAAACTTTGTTTGTTGATATATACCGACCTAGTTGAAACACTGTTGTTATACTGCAACAATACTTTTTTAATTATGAAGAAGTCATCATGCAAACACACATCAACCTTGCGGATATTCGCTCTTTCGTCCTAATCGCTCAACTAGGAAACTTCACGAAAGCAGCAGAGCAACTTGGCGTTTCTCGCTCACACGTTTCACGTCAAATAACAAATCTGGAGCAACAGATTGGTGTCACTTTGCTACAAAGGACCACTCGAACACTGAACCTCACCGAAGCAGGCAAGGTTCTGTATAAACAGTGTGAAACTGCCCTTCACAATATTGATCAAGCTGTTATGGCAGTGGTTGATGATGTAGAAGACTTAAGAGGTGACATTCGTATCAACTGTGTGGGGGGCTATTTAGGAGAAGACGTTGTCGCAGATATCGTTGCTCAGTTTCTAATCCAACACCCACAAGTGAGCATTAACTTAGATTTTAGTAGCCATCGTGTCGATTTAATCGCGGATGAATTCGATATCGCTTTTCGAATGGGAAAGTTAGACGACTCCAACTTTATCGCTCGCAAACTGATCGATGTGGAAATGGGGACATACGCAAGCCCAAACTATTTAGAAACATATGGCTATCCTTCGCATCCAAAGGACTTAGAAAAACACGTTTGTTTGACAGGTAGTGTGACACGGTGGGCATTTGAGAACACGAATACAAAGCAGTCAACGGAACACCAGATACGTGGACAGTTACGATGTAAGAGTGGCAGAGTAATGATAAAAGCAGCCTTGGCGGGAAATGGCATCATCCGTGTGCCAGCACTTTATTGTCAACAAGAACTCCAGACAGGCAAGCTAAAAGAAGTGTTTACCAATTGGAGCATTCCGAGTGTGGAATTTTCACTCCTTTATCATCACGACCGACATCAACCAAAACGCATCCGAGCCTTTGTTGATTTTACCACGCAATACTTTCGCAAACTGCAGAGTAAAGACAAGTAACCTGCACGTTGGTACCTGTCTATGTATGCTTTATAGGCTGAGCCTGTGAACCTGGGGGTTGTTCTAGAAAGAGTGTGAGCATTTTGACTCTTAAGGCTTGGTTTTCATAAACGTCAGAGGTGTTTGTCCAGTTTGCTTTTTGAAAAATGCAATAAATGCACTGTCTGACGAAAACTCCAGCCAATCGGCAACTGCGCTGACTGGCATGCCCGTTGATAACAATTCAACTGCTTTTAAAAGCCTCCACTGTTGCCGCCAATCTTGATAATTCATGCCCGTTTCCGACTTAAATAATCGTGTTACCGTCTTGGTGCTTGCCCCAACTTTGCTTGCAAGAGTAGTAAGCGAAGGAGCTAGAAATGAAGGTTCAACCAACTCTCGACGAAACGTTGTTAAGCGCCGATGCGATGGCAAAGGCAACTGAAACGAATAACGTTTCGCAGCATAAAACTCCTCCCAAAAAAGCGCCGTCGTATTTACCATCTCGCTGCTAGGCTTATCCCACTCCCAAAATGACATTTTATCAATAAGAGCTTGGAGTAAATTATTCACTTCTATCATCGCGATCTTACTCGGACAGGCAAACTCCTCACAATCAAAATACAAAGATCGATACGCCACCACATTCGTCATTAGTGCACGATGCGGCGTATTAGGTGGGATCCAAACCGCCTTTGTCGGTGGCAAAATACAAATCGAGTCTTCCAGAGCAAAACTCATACAACCTTGAGGTGCGTACAATAACTGCCCTTTCTTGTGCATATGCATACCTGAGTCGTGCTTGCCAATATCCGCAGCAATTCCCACTACATAATTAGTAATCTTGTCTGCATCAAATTGTGTTTTTTCGTTAATAAGCGCCATTTTGTCCGAATATTGATGTATTTGGTTTTTATGTTGTTATTAGATCAATCATAGCCTCATTTATACTGCCCGCCAACTTCATTAACGATGGGTAACAATATGAATACTAAGCCCTCTTTATGGCTCATGCTGGTTATGTTGATGTTTCCGCAAATTGTAGAAACCATCTATAGCCCAGCGTTGAGCTCAATCGCTCTATCATTTGATGTAAACCACGCACAAGCAGCCCAAACATTGTCGATTTACTTCCTAGCTTTTGCCATTGGCGTTGTAGTTTGGGGAGTTCTCGCAGATAAACTGGGAAGAAGGCCCACCATGCTTATTGGGCTCTTTATCTATGGTTGCGCATCTTTACTCGCAACTCAAACCGAAAGCTTTGCTGTTGTCATGGCCGCGCGAGCCCTAAGCGCATTTGGTATCGCGGTAGGATCCGTTGTCACACAGACCATGCTTCGTGACGCGTTTGACGGTCAAGAACTGAGTAAAGTCTTCAGCTTAATGGGGATGGGTATATCAATCAGCCCGGTAGTTGGCATGCTATTAGGCGGGCAGCTTACAGCGCTTGGTGGATACCGTTATGTATTTTTTGCCTTGTTTTTAATCGCGTTAGTATTGTTCGCTTATAACGTCATTAAGCTTCCTGAAACACAGAAGGAACAGACACCAGTACGGTTGCATCAACTTAGCTGGAAAATGGTAAGAGACGCGCGAATTTGGCGCTCAGGATTACTGGTTGCTTTGTATAACATTGCTCTATTTTCTTATTACCAGCTTGGCGCATTTACTTTCTCGGTACTTGGGTATAACTCCGAACAATTTGGATACAGTGGCATGGTACTGGGGTTAGGCACTCTGCTTGGGAGTTGTTTAAACAAATCCCTAGTGTCTAAAAATGTTCGAAAAAGCCAACTACTTTGGCTCTCAGCAGTATTGCTTAGTTTGGGATCAGTCGGTGTGTTGATTCTGAGCCAATCAATCTGGTTTGTTGCTCCAATGGTGTTAGTCGTCATGTCTTATGGGATTGCGATACCCAATATACTCAGTGACGCACTCGTTGATTATAAACAACAGGTAGGTAGCGCAGGCGCTTTATTTGGGCTCATGTACTACATCATGATCGGGACGGGATTAGCGATGGCTGGAACAGTACAAAACTTAGGTGTCGTTCTATTATCATGTAGCTGTTTAGCGATTTTATTAGCGTTTTCTAAAAGGCAAGTTCATACCAACTTGTGACCAGATACTACGCATTGCTTGCCTAATCTTCCGAAGATTGGTCTACATCTTTTCTAACGGTTAACTAAAACGTAAATAAAAAGCGCCTGTCGGCGCTTTAATTATCCATAGATCTTATTGCCATGTTGGCTCGCCAAACTCTTCACAACGTTGCTTGTCGTAATTTTCAATGCGCCCGCGTTTACCTACAAACTGAACCTGAACAACCATTCCAGCTTCAACATATTCACTGAAATAATCGCAAGAAACACGAAAACTAGTATCGCGTATCACAATTGGTACCCATTCATAGCCGCCGCTGCGTGGTAAGTAAGACTTGAAGGTAATGACACCGTCATCTGAAACGTTGATTTCTTCATCATATTCATTCAACTTATAAAAACGTTGTCCATCAAACTCTGCCTTTGCTTTTTCAATTATTTCCTTCGTTGCTGTCGATTGCATCGGCGTATTTGAGACCAGTTGACACCCAACAACAGATGTCAATACGGACAAAGTCAAAGCGAGTTTAGTTATTTTATTCATTTACCTAACCACTGTTGAATTATTCAACACTTACCATTTTAAAAGGAGGGAGACCATACTTTATTTTAAAGAAAATAAAAAGCGCCTTTCGGCGCTTTTTATCTGAACGTTTCTTATCCAAACGTCTCGAGTAAATTTTCTAGAAAAGCTAACTCTTTATTACAATGAATTTTATTTAGGCTCTCACTGGAATCTATTGCTATTTAATCCCAAGCTTCAAACCCATTGGGCTTTACGTGTTTTATTTTTAATCTAACGTTGGGATCCAGAGCTGTTTCAGTTTCCCATTCACAGTAGTACTCAACAGCATTTTCATCTTCAATCATGTCAACGAAGCTAGCAACGACACTCAACCGTCCACCACCTCTAGTCAATGAAAAGTACGCATTCTTGTTTTCATTTACTTCAAATTTCAAAGGAATGAATTCAGGTTCTTCAAGAGAAATATCTATCCATTTATAATTATCTAAACTCTTCCCCTTTCGTGGGGCATAAACTGTTTTCAATCCATTTTCGTCAACAACGAAGTACATCGAATTCTCGGCTTGATTAAAACAAGCTTTCAAGCCACTGTCTTTATTTTCCAAATTACATGTGAATACAACTGAGCTTTGCTCACACGCAGCATTTACTTAGAACGGAAGAGAAGAAAAATAGTAAGGATGTAATCTGAGTAAAGTTAAGGAACATATGAAACATTAACCAAATTGACTCCAACTCTAATTACATTTATTAATAGTGACTATTCCTTATAGGAATATATCTGCCCGTAATCACTGTATAAAACTAATTACTAAATAAACAGCTATTTTATTTCTTCTACATTAAAACCCAAAGTCTAAATCGGTATAATTACTTACACTCTTGGTTTGAAGAAGTTGGGTCCAATGCTAAAGCAACAAAATCATTCCCATATCTTCTAACAACAATAGGTTGCACAGAGTCATAAGTGCCGACCTTAGATTTATCATGAAAGCAAAGGTACACATTATCACCTTTAATTTCCATTAACTCAATCTTGTAATACCAATGGTCATCATCTATTACAATCTCATCTTTTGTTATTTTTGGTACTGCAAGTTTGAATTCACCTTGAAAATCAGAAAAATGCCTTTCTTCGATGCTTTTGGGGTTCAGTGAGTTAGGGAATGATGTAAAGTCTAACAATTCATAAATATCCGTCATTGAAGCTGCACTAGTCAAACCTGACCAAATCACAGCCAAAGTAATTAATAGTCTATTATAATTCATTCAATAATTTCCTTAAGTAATAACGCTTCTTTTTTTCTGCGTGTTGGATATAGATCCCTAAAGTCCATTAGATTATCATACATTTCTTCCCACTTCTGGTTTACAGCTTGAAACCAGAACTTTCTAGTTTCACGAGGTAGATAACCATATTGATAGGCAACGGAAGCAATTACAGTTTGAGCTTGACTTGGTAAGCAGGCAAATTCAATCTGAGAATTTTTATTATACAACGCTATGATTTTTTCAGTTTCATGCTTTTTAACTACGTGATTAATTAAAAGCAACTCATCTTCATTAATAGTTAACGGATTTTTTTTCAAAAAAGATTCTGCTTCAAATTTCTTCATACCTAGATATGGGGTGAGCTTTGTTATAAGGTCACTCGGTAGTTCGAGTTTTCTCAAATCAACTATGTTTCTTGCTCCTAAATCGAAGCCAGTAGCAATAGTTACCCCACTCTTACTATTCTTAGGGTCAGGAACATATCCTTTTTTTCTGCTACCTTCAAGTTCACCTATAAACTCGTGGTCAATTGATAATTTACATTCACTTAATTTCGTAACATTCAATGTAAAAGGCCAATAATGCCAAAGGCTCTTATCATCGCTTAGTTGCAAATCACCATGTAAATCTTGCATCCATGAGAACTTATCTGCTCTTTCCAGTTCGAATTGTGAGAAAAGATCAAAGCTATCCATCACTTGATCGCGCCATGGGGAGTTACGGTAGTCCTCTATAGTCACAAAACCAGCGGAGCACTTAATATCTAGAGCTTCCTTTGCGGTCTGATGGATTGATTCATAAAGACTTTGTGACGACTCTGTATGCCAATCTGTAGGATGTTTCACAATAAATCGCTCAAAGTGTTTACGCTTACCGTCTAAGTATACTTTGGCATCGCGAGCAGTGAACGAGGAGAAGTCCGTTACTTGATCTTCTGTCACAGATTCAAGTAATTGCTGAATAAACGAATTACTCATATCAACGGCACCGCTACTATCGGCCCCATCGAGAACAACAAGTGGATTTTCTTCCGCATTTTTGGGAGAAATCTGTTTTTTGAAAAATTCGGGCGGCTCCTCAAAAGAGAACATCTCGATATGCACACGATTATCTTCTTTCTTAGTTCCAATTGCATCGTTACTGTACTCATGCAGTCCCATGTAACCGATATCTTCCCCAGCTGAAACCTTTATCCCCTCTCTAAATAGGAGTGGGAGTAAAGAAACCACACTACCGTCCCTAATCATTGCCGCCTTGTCCGACATCCATTTAGGTTCTGAAACTGGTTCTGATAGGACAGCAGAGGAATCTTCTAAAATGTCAAAGTCACTATTGAGACCCGAAGCAAACCAAACAATCTTGTTTAACAGTGCTTTTTCGCTACCACTTGCCGATTTACCATTCTCTACCACACGGCACTTTATCATTTTGTAGGTATTTTTGTCGATCTGGTATGGATGGGTCTCCTTCTCTTCTGCATACAGGTATTCAAGTAATGTTCCTTTAGACATCGACTGTTTTTTTTCACCAGAATTAGTAGGCACATCACTATGTTTGAAAGTGCGTACATTTCTCGCTTCTTGTAAACGGTAACGCGTGGTTATAGATGAATTGGCGCCAATATCTGAAGGTGGCGCAAGGTGCATATAAAGTGTATAGAACTTAAATACATCTTCATTATCTTCGGGGTTTACAGCCTCATGCTCGATAAGCACAAAGTTATTACTATACTTAAACTCTTGCTCTTGGTACGTTGATGTTAGGTAATCAGGATTTATGCGAAATGCCACTATTTTTCCATCAAGCATCGCTTGAATAGGTCTGAGCCCTTTCCCCCACGGTAACATTTTTGATGTTAAGTGAATGCCACTATGCCAACCGTACCCTTGTCCTATTAAATAACGACCGCTCTTAGCTTGATCAAACAATTTCGTAAAATCACTGAGCGTGTAGTAAGCGTCACCTTCTCGTTGCGCTATCGGAAAAACTGCATCCATGATTTAAATGTCCTAGTCAGAAAAGTTATCGTCAAAAGTGACAAATGATGGGCGGTTCAAGTTGTTTGACTTCGTGTACACCACCGCATTAACCCTACCTAAATTAGTAGCAAAGCTAGATTGGCTCGCTATGTTAACGGTACTCCCAAGGGCCATTGCCGATATAGAAATTAGGGTGTCATTTTTGGTTTCGAAAATTTGGCTAATGACGTCAGGAAGTGCTTGTTTGAAGTGGTTAAGTGCTTTTTTATAACCGTTTATACCCTCTTCAACAGAACTCAACGATCTTGCAGAAGCTTGGCTTTGTATGAAATCTAAACGACCGATGATTTCACTGTTTAGCTCATCGATGTATGAACAGATTTGATTGTTTATCAACGTCCATAAAACAAACTGCAAATACTTCACAGTATTCCCAGTCCCTAAAAAGCGAAGCTTCGCTAATAATTCATAGGGAGGCTCAAACACATCAGCTTGATATAAGACTCTCAATATATCGCCATTTTCGTGCACTTGCTCCAAGAGCAGTTCAACTAAAGGTTCATATTTCTCTAGCGCAGTAGTATCAGTTTGGATGTGATAAAGTGCCGAAACATAAGCATCAGAAAAGTCTTTAGAGTGATTTTGACTAATCGCATAAGGAGACGATATACGGCTTTGCTCTAACACAATGTCTTTAAAGTCATCATCACTGAAGGATGGGGACATCAATATCCCCCAGTCATTAGCAACCCCAACACGATCTTCCCAAAATGGTGAGCGGCGACCTGCGACAAACGTACAAAAATCATTCGGATCAGGGTAAGTTTCCGTCACAATATTTTCAGCTAAAGATTGGTTCGGGGTGTAAGAGTCTTGAGTTTCGCTGAGCACTAACCTGCATTCTTTTAGAGCGAGACCATTAACAGATGCTTTTCCGCTAGAGTCCAGCACTCCACTCCCAATGACAGCACCTGAAGGTTCGACTAAAGAAAATTTTGCATTAGAGTAAGGGAGCCCATTTGGATATTTGCATTCTATATCCAGCGTATACGTCCCTTCCTGCTCTTCAGTCACAGAAACCGATGGGTTTTGTGCGCCACCCAAACACATAGTGTTGGCTTTGTTCATGGTCATTTGATCGGACAGGCGACATACGCCCTTGCCTTCAAACTTGACTGTTGGTGAGGCTGAAATGAATTTTGCTTCGGCTTCTATCGTGCCTGAGGAAACGCCTTTTCTGTCACCGCCCGCATCGCCGGTACTTTTTGAGAACGTACTGCCCTTGATAGCGACACTGTTACCGCCATCCATAGAGACTGTCGTAGTCCCACCAGCAAGGTCTGCTGATTTAGCATTGTTGCCATAAGGGATAGGGACGACTGGCTTGCCGACCTTAGTTAAACAAACATCTGGGAGCGTTGCATTCGCTTCACCACCTGAGCCTTTATGAACTATCGAAAGTCCATTCGCACCAACTGTTACGCCCATAACCAATCCATTTGAATTTTATTGATTGAATGATAAAAGAGATCGCAAACTGCAATCTCTCTAAATAACTAGTGAATTTCACTAAAAGACCAGTGATATTCACAATAAACCCTAAAACTGGCAGAAGATCTCATTTTAGATCTCTGGTTATCTATACATTTCAAGCAGTTGCTGAAATTTTAAGTCTATGACGATGTAGGTTGCCGCATACATAAGCGCAAACGTCATCGCACTAAGACTTAAGATCAGCTTGGGTGAAATTACCCTTTTTAACGGCTTCTTTAGATATTTAGCTTTAAGGTTGATTAAAGAAACTTTTTCTTGTTCTGCTAGGCGGTCATCTCGCACTAATCGATAAATGGTGCTGCCAATTTCCGCTAGCTTTTCGTTGCCACGCTCTTCACGGCCGTACTTGCCTTGGAAACCAAGTTGAAGCAATAAATAGAGAAACTCTATAACGTGACGGTATTTGCGAGGGTCGGCTTTTAAGCGGTCGAGAATAACGAAAAACTTGTCACCACCAGATGTCTCGTTGTGGAATTCAGACAGTAAGCTGTTCTGGCTCCAGTGACTATTTGCCCCCCACTCTTGTCGACAAACAGATTCATCAATCGCCGCACACAAGCAGTAACGAATAACAAGAACCGAAGCACGATCGAGCTCCATTTCATTAAGTTTTCGTTCACCTTTTCGAATCTCACGTGCCACTTGTTCACGAAATGGCATCGGGTCATCAAGCCAAGGGATCGAAGACATACAAGACAGACTGGCGATCAACCATGAGAACTGGTCCACTAGCGGGTTAATACCCATGTTGTCGATAGATAGATCTTGTACTGCGATGTTTCTCGACAAGTCAGGCGCTGGCATTACCTCCATTGGTTTGCCAGGCTCTGGTTGGAATAAGACTACGGTGACGTCGGTTTCTGCGTAACTCATAGACGAACGGCCCAAAGTTGCAATGATAAGTTAGCGAAATCGCCCGCAACGTGAATCGCAATCGCAGCAGTGTTCTTCAACGCCATCCACTCTTCGCCCGTTTTATCGAGCTCGAAATAGGTGTAGCCAGCATGATACGGCAGCGCGCGTGGCACAACTGGCATTGGTTTGATCTCAATCCCAGGCAGTTGAAGGTTAATCAAGTCACGTATGTTATCGATAGAACCGATCTTCGTTTGGCTGACAAACTGGGTATGCAGAACATCCAAGGTCACGTCGGCTTTAACTGCGAGGATAAAGGTTGTCGTATCAATGATCTTATTGTCAGGGATTGCTGCCGTTCTGATGCCATAGTTCTGATCTTTTAAGGTCAGTGGAATTGCTCTTTGCTCAGACATCACGCTCAATGTCATTTTCGCACTGTCTAGGACGCGAGAAAGACAGCTAGTAAGATCACCATGATTGTACTTCGTAAACTCAATAGGTCGGCGTGTCGTTGAGCACAGCGTCGAAAGCTCACCCTCTGCCTGAAGAAGAATTCGATACAAAGACTCAGGATGCACAGCTTCTGTGCTTGCGAAATGCCAAAACAAGGGTTCGTATCGGTTGAGCGCTTGCAATAGCATAAAGTCAGAAACCGATGATACGCCTTGTTGATCCACCACCCCTAATCGCTGAACTATCGATTCCGCGCGATGCTTCAACATAGAAGCAAACTCGGTCGCAAATTTACTCAGTACTGTCGACGCATGAATATCGATGCAGGTAGGAATGAAACTATCATCTAAGATCACGCTGCCATCAGGCTTCACTTCTGAGATCTTTAAGATCGGAATAGACGTGTAAGCACTCTTATCTTCATGATCGTACATTAAGCAAAAGTTAAGCTTACCGACGACGATATTTGCCATGTCTTCCGAATCATAACAAGCGTCAACCGCTTCTTGAGATTCCATCGTATAGCGCGCACCGTCTTTTTTGGTACCAAATAACTCAGAGCGTTCCGATGGTAACGGACAGCACAAATAAACGACTTTATCGGCAATCGAAGGATCTACATCTTTCACTTCAGGCAACTCGGCAAGCAACGGAAGCTCAAATGGTGTCCGGTCTTGTAAAATACCTTCAGCACGAGTAATACCGATTTTACCCAGTGCTAGTAACTGAGAGTTGATTTCTAAACGTTTAATTCCCCAATGCAAAGGCGATGCATTGGCACTCAGTAGGCTCGATAGTTTACTTTGCGAACGATCGAGTTGTTGAAAATGCTGCGGCTTCATGAACATTCCATCTTGCCAAACAACTGGATTGTATAAAGACATGTTTCTATCCCTTAAAAGTAAACCTGTTCAATGCCGCGAGTGTTATCAGAAATTAACTCACTGCCCTCTAACTTGAGCTTGATGTAGTACTCGCTCTTCTCTTCAATAACTTCCACTTTTCGCCAAGACGAACCATCAATATCACGAAAAGCCACTGAAAAACCGACGGCACGAGTGTCAGGGTCTAGAGTTAGCATTTCATGAACTTTTCCACCTGGCTGTATTTGATATTCGTAACGTTTGATGTACTCATCACCCAACGACGCTTTATCGCTCTCAAACAAGGCAAAGAAATCTAAGCTTCGGAACAATACTGGCGAACTTAATTCGTGAAGACGGAGAATAACTGGAGATGACTGGCCCCCATTTCTCACATTGAGTACAGGTGATGCCTCAATAACCAATTCAATCGACGAAGTTTCTGGTGTGATACCAGTGGACTCTTTAAATTGATCCCACATGGAACAACCGGACAACATGGCAAATCCGAGTAATACGGCGATACTACGCATGGTTTCCCTTAATCACTTTGTTATAGTTTTTCTTAATCAGCCCTTTTAAGGATGTTTCATTAAGCAGGCGACGATTATTAGTGTAGAAATCTAGGTATTCGGCCCACAGCTTTGACTTAGTTGAGAACAAAGACTGGCTAGCGACCCTGTTAGCAAATGCTACGGGATCGTTCGTTTCTGACTGTTCTAAAATGAGCTCATTCAGTGCTTTGTTAAACATAACTTGGTGGTCGTTCAGCTCATCGAGCATTTGTTCAACCAGTTCATTTGGAGCCAGTAATTGCTGACTATTCAAAGTAAGCATTAGCTCTGCAATGTTCGAGTTAGCCTCACTCGCACTCTGCTCATCTTTTAACGATTCCACTTCGTGCAACTCTTTCTGTAGGTTATCAATACATAAACGCAAGCAAGTGCCCATTTGCTTGAATAACTGCGCCTCGTTTGTCATCAACTCTGGGTTTCGAATACCCAAGCCATCAAAAAACGCTTGCGCTATATCTTGAGAGCAAACGGCCGCATCAGTATCGACTTGTGCTTTCGTCGTACTGTTTATCGCGTGCTCTGCCGTAGGTATTTGAAGTTGCTGATTAGTGTTAGGAGAAGGCGTAAAAGATTGGGTCATCTCTTCCCATTTTGACCCTGTGTTAGCCTGTTCTACGACCATCTCAGTAACATTATGCGTACGATGTTGTCTTTGAATCGTGCTATCTGGGGCTACCGTGCCAGGTTGCATCACCTCAGCTGAGGCAATATCGGCTCTATGTGCCTTACCGCTTTCTGGCGCTAATGCATCATTGACTGATGCGTTACTCTTGGTTTCCGCAGCCATCCAGTCTTCAGGGATTAGGCTTGGCTGATCGAATTCGGAATATATGCTGAAACTGTCATCGACCACCTGACGCGTGCTTTCCACGGTTCTAGGTTGTTCAGAATCTGTACGCTCATTATCACGAATTAAGTAATCGTCATCTCGCTGCATCGAAAAGTTAAGGTGAGCAACAGGATCATGACAATCAATGTCATCCTGTTTAGTCTCCATAAACAAATCTTCTAAGGCACCGACTTTTTCTTCCTCTTCGACAACCGCATCTCCTAGACTAACCAGAGGATCGCTAGATACTCGCTCAGGAGCAATATCAGCGGCGATGTCTAGTGTTGAGGTAACGTGCTCAAGAGAAACACCAATCTCATATTGCCCTAAAGAAATGATGTCGCCATCAACTATCGCAACGGGTTGATTTTTTAGTATTTTATTCCCATTTACCATTGTGCCGTTAGTTGATACGTCACTTATATAGTAGGTATCTCCATACACGCTGAGCAAACAATGAGTGCCCGATATAAAGCGGTTGTGATCGGCTAAAGACACGCTACAGCTTGGGGAACGACCTATCGAACCACCACTTTCAGGCATTTCAATATGCTTTGCACCGGTGTATTCCTCTGGACACTTTGAGATAAATAAAACTAGCTGATTTGAGTACATTTACGAACCTCAAAAGAGCAAAGAAACTGATAGTTCAAGCCCACCAATTCCATCATTTACAACCGGAAGGATATAAGAGGCCTGCGGGATAATTTGTATATGGGCGTCAGGATTACTGCCTAACTTTATAGCACTACCAAGGGTCACAACCGCACCTAACTCAAACTGGTCGATATCTTCAACACTCTCATAACGATAGCCCTCTTGGTCTACTTGCCAACGATTAGAATATTGCGAGTAACCGACAGACAAGCCCGCACCAACATATGGCGTGAAAACACTCCAAGAAGTCAACGCATATTGAGGAACAACACGAAGTTCATAGTTCGTCGCTTCTTGATATAAGCCGTTTGCTGGCGCTTCAATATCTTCTGCTAGATAGTTTAGCCCTAACCACCAACGCCAACGGTTATTGTTTTCATCAATAGGACGAGTATGAACCAAGCCGAACCTAAGCGTATCCTGCTCACCACTTTTACCTTCATCGTATTTAATGCTATCGATAGTCAACATACTGGTAGAGAGTCCATATCGCTCCCCTTTTGCCATTGCAACAGAAGAAAATAGACACATGGCTGAAATCAGCCCAATTTGACTTGGTTTTAGCATTTCGTCCCTCTAGGAAAACCGATATTCTACTTAGAGGCGAAAGATATCAATTATATTCTCTTTTTCAATAAGCCTAAAAAAACACCTATAATTTAATACATTTCAACTATCAGGTTGGTTGTTTTACCTACAAACAAAAACTAAAGAACCGACTACAGATTAAGTGACGAGACAGTAAATCTTTCTATTTAAATAGAAGTAACAGAATTTGATTGCTAATTGAACAAAACGTAATCTCCGATAACAATTTAGTTACTTTTTAATCAACGTTCTCATCTTCATATATAAGTTTCTTCTTATAAATAGACTTAACTATTGATATTAATATTATGAACAAAGATCACACTAAAAGTAATTTAATTTCTTTTAATGAATTTTTATTATCTAATCCGCTTATTTTGTCTATAGAATTGCGGCAGATGTGCACTGCTTATAATTTAATATAACAGTAGTGAAATCCTATATAACTTAATACTTCTATATGATCAGTTGGAACTTTCCTTATGTTTTTTACCGACTTCGCTCGAAGACCAATCGATGAAAATAACCCAAGCGGCTCTAATCCTAATGGTTCTGAGGATTTTGACGAAATTAAACGTCAAATAAACAACCTGAATAAAGTCACAGGGAGAGTCTCGTGGAAAACGGTTCAAACACTCTCAAAAAAGATCTTGAGTACCCAAGCGAAAGACCTACGTTGTTGCTGTTACTTTACCGTTGCATCAACCTATAACGACGGCTTAAGAGGCCTTGTTGAAGGGTTAAACTCAATACTTGATGTGTGTGTCGTATATTGGTTCAACGCGTATCCAGAGCATTCAAAGTCAAAGGCACGAATGAGCGCTATTGAATGGATGGTAGAGCATACTGAAAAACGAATTAATAAGCATCGGGCGTTACCAGAAGAGCTTCCATTGATAGAGGCAGCACATCAATTATGCTTGAGGATTGAGGAAGAGCTTCGTCTTCATTACGGTATTGAAGCGCCGTCATTAGGTCGCATTCGCCGTATTTTGAATCAATGGATTGAGCAGATAAAAGAACAACAGATTGCGGCTGAGTTACGCGAGAAAAAACAAGCCAACACTAGCGCTCCTGCAGCAACGCAGAAGGCACCTGAAATTAAAGTGAATGTGTCTCCCTCTCCAGCACCGGTGTCATCACCCAACCTAAATAGCCAAGAGAAAGCATCACCGGCAAAGTCTGGTCGATTTATGATCTACTTCGTTATTGGTTTGATTGTTACTGCGATATGTTCACATTTCATGTACGAGCAACAACGTTATCGAACATTGGAACAAAAAATTAATCAAGCTTCACTTAATGAACTTGTAAATTTGGTCGCCTCGTTAGATTACGAAAATAAAAAATATGCTCAGTCATTGAAAACGCAGGCCATTAATCGTGTCGATATTATGATGAATAACTGGTTTTTAGACTCGGCAAAAGTAAGTAACGTCAGCGAGCTCGATAGCTTGACCAATGAATTAATCGCGATCTATCCGGATTCGTCTTCTGCACAGCAACTACGTCAAAACTTTTTGACACAGAGCGCCCATTTAGAAGACCAGTTTATGGATGTTTATAAGCGATTCTCAGACGCAAGAACGGTGTTTGCCAACGTAGCTAGACAGAATGTAGATAAGAACTCTGAAAAGGCGTACGAATACAGTAACTCGTTATTCCCGCTTTTAGGTCGTATTGAATACGCTGAAAAGTATTCACAGCAAAAGGAAATTGACCGCGCAACCCTTTTACTGAACATCTACCTATATAAATTGAGTCAGCTACAAGCTGAAAAAACTGACAATAAATAACAATACAATTAAAGAAGTTTTAGGCTTATGTTCAAACAAAAACTGTTTAGAAATCCAGTGGTGATTTCTACTATATTGATGTTTTTAGTGGCTGTAATTATCACCACTATTTATCTGCTTTTTCTTGACGAAATCGATCAACTTTATCTTTGGCTGACCCTTGGTGCTATCGCCATTGTTTACGTCACTTTTCAATTCACATTATGGTTGAAGAAAAAGAACAACGCTAAAGCTCAACATTTGGAAACCGAGGAAGAAGCACTTTCTATGGTTATCCAGCCTCTTCTTGCTAACTCAGGCAAGAAACCAATTTACCTGATGCTTGGTAATAAAGGGTCAGGGCGACGTCAATTTTTATTTAATTCTAGTGCAATCAAACCGATGGATCGCACTAGAACCGCTAAGAATGACTTTTTTGAATGGTACGAATCTGACAGCGCTGTATACATCAAACCAGACCAACGCTTAGTGTTCCAGGAAGTATCAAGCAGTGATGCTTCTTTATGGAATACGTTCATTGAAGAAGTTATTCATCATCGACCTCGAAAGCCATTTTCTGGGTGTCTATTCTTCACCGATTTCGAGTTCATGATCGTCTCTGAGCCAGAGCAAAAAGAGTACACCATTTCGTCGTTATTGGCGCGCTTGAGTACCATCAACTCTAAAACGTCTTCAGCATTGCCAATCTATTTGATTATGTCAAAGCTAGACAAGTTAGATGGCTTTAAAGAATACATGCACTTTAGCTCTCTCAAGACACGTGTTGAGTTCCTCTCTATCCCACTAAAAGAAGCCAAAGGTGTATTTGCAGAGTACTACCGCGATAGCTATCGAAATCTAGTGAGAGTGCTTGAAAGTAATGCGCTAGATGCATCCGCTAATTCAACGGACATTGATGAGAAACAAGCAATACTCGCTTTCCCTAAGCAGTTTGAGCTATGTCAGTCTGAAGTCTGCTATGTGCTTGAGCGTCTATGTGATGTTAACAACGGTGTCTATTCACTAGACATCCGTGAGATTTTCTTTAGTTCGAGTCTGCAAGGCGGTCGCAAGTACAATTTACTTGCAAAAAGTTGTAGTAATTACTTCAACTTACCTATTATCGCGTCAGAGCATACTCAGTTAACAGAAACGCCTTATTTCTCTCGTTTTCTGATTGATTCACAAATATTGCCGGAAAGCGACTTTGCGGGCGAAAACAAGACGTATCTTCGTCTAATTCAGAGGCAAAGCCGTTTGGCAATACTCGGCTCTATTATCCTGCTTACTGGGGGCAGTTACTTCTTTTTCACGACATTAGACAGTAACTTACATGTGATGAATCAACTCTTGAGTATCGATGACAAATCACAAGTAGAGCAAGATGCAAAATTCAATGAGCTTTTAGCGAAGGCGACGAAAGCAATAGAGCCTTCTTATGGGGCGTGGCTTAAAGGTTCTAAGGCTTTGGATGAAGAGATATTACCACTCAACATTAGCCGTTTGGGTCAAAGCACTCGCATCGCTTACGAAGCATTACTTAAGGACGTTGCTCAACAGTTGATACCTCTCATTGAGAAAGGTTACCGTCTACAACTGACACAAAATCAAAACACTTTTACACGCGCTTTACCTCTATTGAAGGGGTATCTAATGCTAAACGATCCAACAAAGCGTGATATCCGTTTTTTGCGTCATCAAACTCTCCAAATGATGAACGATTTGAGCAACCAAAGTGACGTCGTCAATCAGGCGATGCGCTATTTGGACGCTTACTTTCGCACGCAGTTTGATCCAATTGATATCAATATGGATCTTGTTCGCGCAACACGTCGCTCATTGCTAGCAAATTCGAATGTTGATCTCGTTTATGCAGGCATTTTAAACGAAGCAAATTCGATTGATTTAGGAACCCTAGATCTGCAACGAGCTGTGGGTTTTGAGTTTAGCAATGTATTCAACACACCAATCGATAGTGAACGCTTGATCGTAGATAAGATCTATACCTCCACTGGCTTTAGCACTTTTTATCGACCACGCGTGGACCTAATGTCACAACAAGTCATCAGTGACAACTGGGTTTTAGGTCTGTCACAACACGTTATTCCTACTAGTGAAGAACAAGAAGCCTTCAAAGAGGAAGTACGTAAAAAATATACTGACGACTACATCAGTAATTGGCGCAATGCGCTGAGTGAACTAAAAGTCCAGAACTATGACAATGTCGGCGATCTAACGAACGCGATAGACTTAATCTCGGGCCCTTCTTCACCAATGACAACCGTACTGAAGCAGGTCTATGCCAACACACAATTTTCACCCGTTGGTGAAAAAAATGCTCTGATTTCAAAGCTAGACCCGAAACTCGTGGCAGCGGCAGACTCCGCATCAGACGCAGTAGAGGAAGTAGTTAAGCCTGATTACTTGTTGATGAAACGTGTTGAACAAGCTTTTCACTTATTAAACCAACTTCAGGTCAGTGAAACACCAAACTCCCCTACTCCTTGGGATGAGACCGTAGCTGCGTTAAGCCGTGTTCGCACATATATGAAAGACATAGCTGATGCACCTGACCCGCAAATGGCGGCGCTAGCGGCAGCTCAGCATCGAATGAACAGCAGTGAAGCTGACCCATTAATAAAACTTAAACAGATTGCCCAAAAATCACCGGAACCCGTTCGTAGCTGGTTGTTAGATGTGGTTCAACAAAGCTGGTCAGTCATGATTAAAGAGTCCGCTAAAGGCATTCAAACCCAATGGTACAGCGAGATTTACACCAAGTTTAAAGAGATAGGGCTGGGACGATACCCATTTGATCTAACAGCGACCGAGGAAATCTCAATTGAAGATTTTGAATTACTGTTTGCTTCAGGTGGCTTGTTAGACACATTTATTCAGAAAAATTTTGCACCGTTCTACGATACCAATTTGTGGACGCCAAAACAGGTGGATGGCGAGACGATGCCAATCTCTCCGGCTCTGTTAGTGCAACTGCGTAACTATAACGTTATTCGAGACACATTAATTAATAAAAGCACTAACCGCGTTCATATTCCGTTTAGTGCAAGAGTACTCGATCTTGATTCTAGTGCGATTAGAGCGAGCTTAAAAATTGCAGATACCAATATAAGTTACTACCACGGTCCAAGCCGCATTCGTGAAATGGCATGGCCACCGCAAAATGGTGACTTCAATATTAGTATCACACTCCAGGATGTAACCGATGAAGGCAGACAGCACGTTTTAAATAAGAGTGGTCAATGGGCGATATACAGATTGCTAGGTGACTCGACCTTGACAAACACTCATAACGGCAGCTTTGTCAGTGACATAAAAGTGTCAGGGAGGGACTTGAGCTTACGCATCACTCCGTTGACACAGAAAAACCCATTCACTCTTGCTGAGCTGTATAACTTTACGCTCCCTGAGTCGATTTAATAACAATATAAAAACAAAATAGGCAGAACACATGATTTCAAACATGACTTTACAAGGTTTAGATAAATTAGATCGAAAAATACTTTCAAGTCTATTGTCGAATGGGCGAGAGTCGATTGCGAATCTATCCCGAAACATTGGTTTGTCTCGAACAGCAGTAGCAGAAAGAATTAATCGTTTAGAAAAGACCGGTATTATCAAAGGCTATACCGCACAGATTCGTGTAGAAAATGAAGGGCGAAAAGCCGCTAGTTATCTACTGATTTCTTGTGAAAAGGGTAAGAAGAATGATGTAACGAATGCACTTAAAGAAATTCCTGAGGTTCGCTTAACGAGCGTTGTTGGTGGCAACTTTGATATTATTGCCCTAATTGAAGCGCCCGACCTGCAGTCTATTCATCATCTTTGTAATGAAATTGAATCATTTAACGGCATTCAAAGGCTTGATACTACCGTTGTACTGCATCAGCCGATCAGTCGTTAAGCTTTTCTGACCTCTTTGAGGAAAACATAAAGGGCCGCTCGTTGAGCGGCTTTCTTATATGCTTCCGATAAGTCGAATTTTGGCGTCTTTATCACCTGGGTTGCCAAGCCAGAACGTTTGACCTAGTTGGTTCCCTTCTCCATTACCCAGTTTGTTTTCTGGAATACTGTCTAGGTTAACTGTCAACTTTAGGTCCCACGACATTGGGTCACGCAGAATAAAGCGCATCAAGCCCACCAGCGTCTTATGTAACTCACCATCGTAGGAAAACTGCTTAAACGTTTCAAAATCAATGTTGTCGATACACAAGTTAAACTTGCCGTTCAAATCCGCAATGCTTTGTCCCAAGTGTAAGCTTTGCCCCAATATACAATTGGAGCGGTTGAGTTTGTTACGTTGGCTTTCTGCAATCTCGACCCGCCGATAAACCCATTCTTCGATTCGCACATTCGGCAGTGAAAAGTAGTGCGAAACAATACCGGAAATAAGCTTGGGTGAGCGTGTACGCGTAGATAACTGGTTCACGTAAGACAGAACTTTCGCTCGATCTAACTCCGCTACTTCACAATCTTGCATAACGCTAGACAGACCAGCCAAATGCAGTATGCGCCCAGAAAACGCATCGCTCGCCCCGCTTTTGTACTGCACGTGATATCGGTATTTCTTCCAAACACGATACAGTAAGCTTGTATAGCGGTTGTGGAAAAAGTCGAAGAAGTCCTTCACTGGGTTATCATCGGGATCACGACCGACGAGTTTCTCAGTGTAAGACGCAGGTAGGGGCGAGCTTGAACCATGCAAGCCAAGAAAGTTCGTCTCAATACGTGAATATTGCTGTCCGTTTCTTTCCATATGAGTAATAAAATCCATATCACTCTTTGGAAAGCACAAGTTTGGCGACACGCTGAACTCAATTCGTTCTTGGTGGAAGTATTTGTTCTCGCCCACGGCAACAAAGTTTGAGTTTGGCTCCAGCTGGTAGTGTTTCTCTAACAGCAACACCGCTTGGTAGAAACTAAACTCATTCGACTTATCAGAAAGTGTGTTAATCATAGTATCGTCTGCTGCCCGATTAGGCTTGCCCAGTTGTAAACCTCGCCCGTCGCTTCATCGAACACCTCTAGTTCGGTAAAGGAGTTCACACTCGAATACAAACGGATAAATTCATTCAATACCGTGGCCATAAGGAACATATCGCCTTCATTTACGAAGAACTTAGAGTCCGTCACGAGCTTGAATTGGTTACCACGCACAGATACACCACGAAATACGCGATCGATTGGTTTCATCTCTGACGAAATAATGCCATCAAGTCGATGAATCGACGCGCGGTGGGCTTGTCTATCGACTCGAGAGTGGAAGTCGTAAGTCGAGAGCAACACTTTCAACACATCGATATTGGCCAAAGACAAGTAGTTGAGCGACATGTTGGCAATCAACTGCCATTGAAGTTCACCATTAACCTGAGGACTTACTGACTGTGTTGGCTTAGTAATGTTTTTAAACGTCGCATACGTTGGCGATTTGTGCGTCGCGTACGTGATATCTCCTACTGACAGGCGCTCCGCTAAGTCTGCGTTACTGCATTGCAGTTTCATCAATACTGTTTCAGTCCCTAAATCCGCAATGTCGCCATTGTGAGTATGGAATGAGATATAGCGCTCTAACCCTCTTCCGCTTACTCGCTCACCCACTTTGGATTTGTAGAACTCTCGCTTATCACGCTGGTTGATTTGGTGCTCAAACGATTCAAATTCAATCAGTGGTTTTCGGCGACGCTCGTCTTTACTCCAGCTCTCCACTTGCTCAATGGAATAAACCTCGTAATGCTCCTGAGTGTTACTTTGTGGACGCACCTTGTACTCGTTTCGTCGATGCTCTAAACGGATTGGATCGCCGTCTTTTTCAAACAAGTTGACGGCAGGTGTGCAGTGCAACCTTAAGTGTTTATCTTTAAGCACCACCTCTGAAGGCAAAGCACGCTTAAAGTGGAATTTGATTTTGACCGTACTGCGCTGTGGAATGCCTTTTAGCCACTCTAAGCCTTTAATGTCGAAGAACATGAACTTATCTGGCAAAGAGAAGAATTCTTGCAGCAAACGGTAGCCTGCAAAGGAATTTTTGCTGTAAGGCAACAGCGCCTCGTCCTCTTCATGCCCGACTGGCTTAACGTATTCTGGCCCTAAACGATGTTTGTAGCCGCCACCAACATCCAACTCGACGTGATCTAGATAACGGAACAGCCATAAGAAGACAGTGCGAGTAATATGAATCTCACCATGCAGGTGCAATCGCAGCGTGTCTAAACCTATCCGAGACAGCTCAAGGCCATGCTCCGTCGATAACGTCACATCAATCATCGAGCTGGTGCGGCTGTTAGTTTGTTCGATGTTAGTAATCGTAATTGGGTATAGATTGACGTCATAACAAGTACGGAACAAACACTGCGTGCCTTCTACCTGCTCGCTGGCCATTTCCGCACCACGTTTCACCACGGTTTTCTCAGTAACACTTCCGGTATGCGGTTTTAGTTCGCTAATACACAAAGACGGAATCGAACGCATGTAATGTGGCCACAGCAAAGTCATCAGAGATTGCGTTAGCTCAGGAAGTTCATCGTCAATCTTTTCGCGGATGCGTCCGGTCAAAAAAGCAAAACCCTCCAGCAATCGTTCGACATCTGGATCAAAAGTTCCTTCAGAGAGAAAGTGAGTTAACTTCGGATGATATTTGGCAAACTCACTACCCGACTCGCGTAAATACGTGAGTTCATCTTGAAAGTATTTACTGTTACTCAAGTGGCACCTACTAAACGTTAAATTGGCCGTCGGTTCCCATGTAGACATCGATCGACATTGGGACTTTACCGCCGTTATGGGAAACTTCGCCGCGAATACCAAAGCCGAGTTGTAATGGATTATGGTGATCTTCACGGTAATGAACCTCGACATTAAGCAGTCGGGGCTCAAAGCGTTCTATGGTTGACGTAATGTTTTTTTGAATATGGCGAACGAGGTTTGTGTTGTTAGAAAGTACGTCGTTAAAATCTGGCAGACCATACTCATTGTCGATCATTGCGTTGCCGGAATGCGTATTCAACAAGTCAGCGAGATGCGAGTGAATGGATTCAATCAAATGCTTATGAGACACCACTTTCTCGTAGCAGTTTTTTGGTTCTCCTAGCTCGATCCGCTCTAAAAGACGGTAACCTTTTTCCATATGCGGTCCTACGAAAAAAGCAGCCAGTCTTCACTGGCTGCTTGATGGTTTCAGTAATGGGTTATTGGTCTAGCTTACCAACTAGAGACAAGTCGAAGCTTGCGCCCATGTACTTGAAGTGAGGACGTACAGACATCGATACTTTGTACCAACCTGGATCGCCTTCTACGTCTGATACCTCTACCTTCGCAGCGCGAAGTGGACGACGACCACGGACTTCCGCTGGCGGGTTCTCCTGGTCAGAAACGTATTGACGGATCCACTTGTTCAATTCGATTTCTAGGTCAGAACGCTCTTTCCAAGAACCAATTTGCTCACGCTGTAGCACTTTTATGTAGTGCGCTAAACGGTTGATAATGAACATGTAAGGAAGCTGCGTACCTAGCTTGTAGTTCATCTCGGCTTGTTTGCCTTCAGGCGTGTTCGCAAACACTTTTGGTTTTTGAACAGAGTTTGCAGAGAAGAACGCCGCATTGTCAGAACCTTTACGCATGGTTAGCGCAATGAAGCCTTCTTCCGCTAGCTCGTACTCACGACGGTCAGAAACCAGGATCTCGGTTGGGATCTTAGTCTCGATTTGACCCATAGCTTCAAAGTTGTAAACCGGTAGATCTTGTACAGTACCACCGCTTTGAGGACCAATAATGTTCGGACACCAACGGTACTTAGCAAATGATTCACTGATCTTAGACGCCATCGCGTACGCTGAGTTGCCCCATAGGTAGTTATCATGGCTGTCTGTGACTTGCTCATCGTAGTCAAACGCCTTGATTGGGTTATCTTCAACAGAGTAAGGCGTACGTAGCATAAAGCGAGACGTACATAGACCTAGGTAGCGCGCATCTTCGTGCTCACGCAGACCACGCCATTTCGCGTACTGTGGACCTTCGAATACAGACTTCAGATCTTTTAGGTTTGGCAGCTCTTCGTAGCTGTCTAGACCAAAGAATTTAGCCGATGCCGACGTGATGAATGGTGCGTGAGACATTGCACCTACGTTAGCCATGTATTCCATCAATTTGATGTCAGGCGACGAAGCTGACATAGCGTAATCACAAATGACGGCGCCAACAGGTTTACCACCGAACTGGCCGTATTCACGTGTGTAGATCTGCTTGTACAGGCCAGACTTCACCACCTCTGGCGCGTCTTCGAAGTCATCAAGAACTTCGTCTTTCTTCGCAGAGATCAGTTCGATTTGAATGTTCTCGCGGAAGTCAGTGTGATCAACCAGGTACTTAAGGCCACGCCACGTTGATTCAATCGCTTGAACTTCTTCGTTGTGAAGAATTGCATCAACTTGCTTAGACAATTTTTGGTCGATTTCAGAGATCATCAGATCAACCAGAGATTGGTCGACTTTCTCTGTGTTCGAACTGCTTAGTAGCTCACTGATGAATGCTTCTACGCCGCGCTTTGCAACGTCAAAACCTTCATCACTTGGCTTTAAACGTGTTTCGTTAAGAATGCTATCCAGAAGTGAACCTGATTCAACTAAGGCTGCTTCTTGTTCTGGCGCTTGTGCTTCTGCAGACATGATATCCCTTACTCTTCTTTCGCGTCTTGGTCGTTGCCAATGCTTAGTTCATCCAACAGTTTCTTTCTCGCTTCTTCATCTTGAAGAACCGATGCGATCTTCTTACGGAACGCAGGAACGTTTCCTAGAGGACCTTTCAGTGCAACCAAGGCTTCGCGAAGCTCAAGTAGGCTGTTTAGTTCAGGTACACTTTTCGCGATCGCTTCAGGAGAGAAGTCCTTCATGTTTTGGAAGGTCAGATCAACACCTATCTGGCCGCCTTCTTCATCAGAAAGACGGTTTTCAACGTTGACTTTAACGTTTGGAGACATGCCCTCTAGCACTTCGTTAAAGTTGTCTTTGTCGATGTTAATTGGAGTACGTTCTTCAATTGGTGTCTCATCTGCACGCGCAGTAAAGTCGCCAACTACCATCATGCTTAGCGGCAGCTCTACGTCTTCTTGCGTATCGCCAGTTGCTGGAACATAACGGATATTAATTCGCTCTTTAGGAGCCACCGAGCCGTCACGTGACATAATTCGTTCCTTATCTAACTCTTTAATTAGTCGTAAATTGCTTTCCACTCTTCATACTTCTCAGGTAGAAGATCCTTGCTTCCAAATAACCGATGGAGTGTTTTTCGAATTAGGTCTTCTAACTGTGACGATAAGTGGGGTTCCCAGTTCGCGAGATTAAACGCTTTTTGTACTTCCCACCCCTTCTCAAGATACGGCAAACACAACGGGTATAATCCAACAGACTGGTAAGCTGCTATCAATTGTAAATACAGCATGAACTGCCCACGTCCCGAGCTATCCAGCTCAAGTTTGTGGGCAAGCTCTGCGGCACATTCCCCTAGATTTTCTAGAGTGATATCCTCCATTGGCAGCGAGTCTTCCTGCGAAATCACAACCGTTTGAACAACGGGTTGAGAAGTCGAAGAAGTAGTATCTTGAGTCGATAACCAGCTCAAGGTCGCTTCATCTGCAAATGGTATAGAATTCTTAAATGAGAGGTGCTCGATGCCCTCTAGCGATTCAACAAAACGCGTCACTTCTTGTTTCACAGCAAGCGCTGCATCATCAAAGCCCAAGTTATTAAGCATCGAATACACGAAGTAATGGCCCGTCAGCCAAAACGGCGCATCCGTTAATGTGCGCTCCAAACGCTTAATCGTGTCGATGTCGCTTTCTTGGTCAGCTTTATCTCGGTATTCCGCTTGTTGATCGGACGACACTGCCAAGCTCAAAGGCGTTTGATTGTTTTGGTGGTCGGGTAGACCATCAATGTCATCCCAAGTCAGATGACGATAAATCCGGTAAGCCAGCGGATCACTTGGGTTCGCATGAAGCATGACTTCCGCCACCTTCTTCAAGGTGCGCTTAGAAGCCGTAGGCGAAGAGAAGTCCGTATCGACATCGACTTCTTTTGCTACCGCTTTCTTAACTGGCGCAGGTTTAGGGGCCGGCGGAACCGCCTTCACCGGTGCGGTTTGCACTTCACTCTGCGCTGGCGTTTCTGCGGCAGCAGGCTGCGTAGCTGGTGCAGGCGCCGCTTGTTCGACGTTAACGACTGCATCATAGCTCTGCTCATCAGCCACCGCTTGTTGAGATAAGACATTGAGTTGAGTGCGAATCTCAAAGAAATCCGCTTCTGAGTCTTGGTAAACCTCGTCGTACTGGCGCTGCACTTCTTCAATAGTCGAAATGCAGTTTGATACCAAATCCCATGACTGAGCGCTTTCCGCTAACTTGCTACTGACCAGTTTAAACTGATGGTTCAACCATTCAACCGCGCCATCTCGACCCCGCTTTCGCGAAGGATACAATTCAACGCCAAAGCGACTTAACGCCTCACTAAGCAGCTTTAGACCTTGTTCAAAGCCTTGCAGACCAAACTCTTCTGTTAGCGCGCGAACGAGGTAACAAATGGCTTTTAAGTCTTTACTGTGGTGCTCTAGAACTTCAGTCGCGTGCGTTTTTACCACGCTCCAATCTACTGTTTCGCCAAACAAGGAACCGAATTTCTTTACTTCAGATTCCATCATCTCGTAGCAAAACTCGTAACGGGCATCGTTTCCCACTGGAGATTCATCAGAAATAGGATTAAGCAGACGATCGATATCAATGTTGGACAAAATTCACGTCTCCTTCAGTCAAGTAATCTCTCAACGCACGCGCTACCGCAATTGCGCCATTTGCTGGCTTAGATAACCGATGGCTCTGCTCTATCGCATCCGACGCCATGCTATCTAGAATTTTCGTGATTTCTGTAAATTTGCTTGGTGCATTCCGTTCTAAATCGGCAAGGGATTCATGTAGCTTTTGTTTGTCGTAAACGGATTGCTCCATCACGGTGCTAAACAAAATAAATTCGCTTCTTGCGACGATTAAATCCTTTATTTTTTTGTCTAGTTCTGGCGTATTACCGAAGTAGGCTTTGGCTAATTCAGCTTCTTCAATTGCTTTGGTGTAAAAGTGCGCCTCTGCATGTTTATCGATGGAGTCATTAATATTTTCCATCACAGCCTTTGGTAAGATTTGGTTGTAGAAATAGGCTTGTGACTGGTTTAATAACCATGCCTCTTTCATTTCATTTTCTGCGAGCTTAGCTTCACCATCTAAAATTAAACGAGCAATCTGCTTATCTCGACTGCCAGCTATGGCAGATACTTTCATGGAATCGATAGACGCGACATTTAACCCAGACATCACTTTAGTCAACGCCTCATCCGCATATGGAAACAGAGCACCGTCACGAACAAGGGTTTCTCGCAAGGTGACAAGCTCCTTACGTAATTCGACTAATGCCATTGGTAAGCCATCCGCTAACGATTGATACGACGTTAACTGAGCCTGTTTTTCTTCATATAAATTCGAGAGGCTTAACTGCTGAGCTTGATATGCTGTTCGATAAGCTTCTGTCATATCAATACTCTGAGTAGCTTGAGACAATTCTTCTTTGATTTTCCATGGAGGCTGAGCCAAAAAAGAAGCCGTTTCAGAGGGCGTAATAACGTGAGTTATAGTAGTGACACCTTGGGAAAAAATAGCATCCAATTGATCTTTATTCTGTTGATATAAATAACTTCCTGCTGTTGCCAGCACACTCAACACTAAGCTCGCCTCTAATATTTTAAAGCGACCATACGCCGTTTTATCATTTGGCTTACAGTGTGTAAGCAGCAAGTCCGCGTTACGCAAGCTACTGAAAATTGGTGCGTTAGAATTTGAGCTAATTGATTGCGTATCGATTCGCGCTAACTGTTGAGCAAAAGAAATAGCGGTATAGCCATGCCCTCTTGGTTTGTTGATGACTTCTTTCAGCAATTTCCAAATATGAACCGGGATCAAAGCCGGACGCTTTCGGTCTTCTAACTGCTTATTCCAAGCATCACCAAATATTGATCCTAAAAATAGATGTCCAGCGAGCAAAGCGAGAGAGTAAACATCATCTTGCGGTTCCGCGATGCCAGTTTCTATATAAAGAGGGGAAGCGTAGCTCAAGCTTGCTTCTGCGTAAGGTTCTGTCTCTCCAATGTAACGAGCAGCGCCGAAATCAATGAGCTTAACGTAATCGCCTTCGCTAACCAAAACATTTGATGGTTTGATATCAAGATGGCAGATACCTCTTGTATGCATAAACTCTAGAGCGCCAGCGAGTTGATACACCAACCAAGCGATGTGGTCGTGGCGGAAGCCTTTAGAAGAATGACGCTCCATTTTTTCTGCCAGTGATTCACCTTGGATCCACTCGTACATCAAATATGGGCGTTCGAATTCGTTGCCGATTTTTACAAAGTTAGCCACGCTAGGGTGTTGAGAAAGCTCCAGCCTGCTCGCTTCGTTAATCAACATTTTGCTCGCAAATTCTGGCGAGTCATCATTGATAACTTTGCAACAGATTTGCTTCTCTGGCTGCCCTTTTTTTGCAAGATGGTAAACCGTTGTCTTACCATTTTTAGAAGGAAGCTTGTCTAATACATCAAACTGTGAAAAAAGCACGTACTCAAGCTTCGGCTTATTTTTTTCTGCTAGCCTTTGCTCATTCAGTTTCTTTTTCTCAATAGCTTTAACAACCAACTGATCGATATATCCTTTGGCTGTACTCTGATTATTAGACACTTAGTACTCTTTCATAGAATAAATATTATTAGAGTTGAATAATATTTTCTTGAACGTACTTGTATCAAGGTTGGTATTTAAAACAAACAGTAAGCCTATTATTTTAGTTATTATTACTAACTTATTAGACCTTTTTACTTACGCTTTCACTGCATGAGTTATACGCTTTTTCGTGTTACAAACTTCAACCTAATAATATGAGTATATTTTCATTGCCATTTGATCGATGAGCGCCCACTAACATTGCAGTAATTGGAGAACTCCTTTGTCACCATGAAAGTCGAACATTAACAACGTAGTTGGTTGCTTAAAGTGGTGCTCTCTGACCGCAAAGGCAATTAAAGCGAGAGAAGAACAACTGCCCATTGTGCCCCACAACTCATTGATAAGCTGCGGTTGTTCTGGGTTCGTGAATCGTTCTGCTTTCGCCCCCAGAGCAAAGCCGTAATCTTCCGAATGCATGCGCAGGTTCGTCATATCGGAATACACTTCACCAAATGAATCGAGCTTTTTACTCGCACGTTGAACAAGTCGAAACATGCCTCTTCGGTCTGAAGTGTTTAATTCCGTATCAATGTAGCCAAGCTGCGCTTGAGGCTTAAGTTTCAATGTTTCTACGGTATTTCTTCGACAAAGAATTAAACCCGCCCCACCCTCACTCGGAATAACGCCCCATGGATTATTGGTACTCATTACCATCGCATCGTCGATGAGTGTTTGCATCGAACTCACCAAGGAATCGACACTGATACACATCATAGCATCATATTTATCCAATGATTTCATGGCCTGGAGAACGAAACTGGGCCCACTGGCATGAACAGCATTCACCACAGAGAGAAATTCAGCATAGTTACTTTCACCAAGCCATTCTTGCACCTTTACTAGTGAAACAGACGCAGGCACCGCTATAAGCAAAGGTATTGGTCTCAATGAACGTGGTAACTGTGCTAACAATGAATCAAGCAAGTGGGTGATTAACTCACACGTTTTCTCAAACTGCTCACTTTCTTTGGTGTATTCGATTTTGGCGTAAGTAAAACGCTCGATACCATCATCCCCTACACATTGGTCGAATCTTCCTAAGTCAGCATACGAAACTGCACTAGCAATATCTAAATTCATACCGGTTGGCGTCATCACTTCCATCCCTAGCACGTAACGGCCTGTTGAATTATGCATGCTCGCTTACCTCTTCCAACTTAGTGATGGATGTCGACACCAACAAATGCTCCTTGCCCTGACAAGGAAACGCAGCGGTGTAACTGATTGATATAGTTTTCTTTTCCGCATCAACGAATAAGGTGTACATCGCCATATCAGCTTGATAACTTTGATCTTTGAACGTCGCGATCGCACGGTATTTTTCTTTAGGAATTCGAAATGAAAGCGTGTCATCATGACAAAAGCCACTCATCATCAAACGCTCCCCTCCATGAAGGAAGCCTTTGCACTGTTGATCAATAGGCGCGCTTTGGAAGAACCGCTTATCAAAATCGAGTGGCAACATTGGCTTGCGATTCTCAATCCAATCGTCATCGAACGTGCCGGCCAGCTTCTGGCGCGACTCAAAGAACGGAGGCACTGGCCCGAACCCCGCAACGCGTAGTTTTTTCGCGGCGGCACTCCAGTCCTCTCGGGGATAAAAAATCGAGGGTACTTTCTGTTCAAGCAATTCTTTGTTGGAGTAGGCAACCCCACCACCTATTCGGTTACGTAAATCACCGCCTACCGCGCAAGTGTAATCAATGTCTTTTTCAATAAATGGGACTGGATTGCTCAGCGTGATACTGCCAGCATGCTCAACCCATACGCGCTCCCCGTGAATAGCGAGAGTCTTATCGATATGACCATCAATCAACACACGACATTCTTGGTATGTCACTGGCTTTTTCGCGTAGCTGCGCGCTTTGCCGTAAACAAGTACATCTGTGTTGTCTTTGGTATACGCGAATTCGTGGTCAACTTTCATCGCAGAGAAGCCTTCTTCGCCCAAATATTGGGGATCATCGAAGATTTCACTTTCACCTAATTCGTGCCAAACCACACCATCGAATTGCCATGTGCGTTTGGCGACAACAACCCACACTTCATCGCCGTTTTCGTCACGTTGAAAACGACCTTTAAGTGATAGCTCAGGGTGCGCTTCAATATCCCATAACTGCATTGCTATTCCTTAAGTTGAATCGTTCGCTCGCAGAAGGTGCGGCCTTTAAATTGTTGAAGTTCCAGTCTTGTTGATGAATCGGCATCGCCATATCCCAAGGCACGTAGGCTCTGGATTGAATGCAGATTTGGCGCCATAGCCAGTCGCGGAACAGCACATCAACGTTAGAATCTTGCATCGCAGCTAACGTAGACTCGAAGCTCAATGCGTAACCCAAGCGGCTTGGTAGATTTTGCATATATTTTTCATCTTCCACCCACTCATTGAGCAGATCGACGATCTCTTCCCATTCATACTCGACACCAACATCTTGCGGATTCAGAGGAAGAAGCTTTCCGTAGACGACATACAAGGCTTGAAGCCAAACTTCACCTTCAGCTTCCTCCAGACTTTCCAAGTGCTCGATGATTTGGGGCACCAGTTTCCAATCGCCACTCAGCGCAAAATCAACAGGTGCTAATGAAGAAGAGATATCAAACGCCTCAAACTCTTTTAACTCAAGCAACTTGGCATAAGTAAGCACTTGCGCTGATGGTAATCTATTTGGTTCGATGCCAAAGCTCTGACGGAACCAAGTGCCTCTGTCACGTTTGGTAATCAAACGTTCAAATAGGTATTGTTCGCTGCCTGCATTGTCATTAAGCCAATCAATCCCCTCTTTTACGTCTTGTAAAGCGAGCAGTGGCAAAGCAACTTGAGAGCTGATGATGCTGACATTGTGCCAGCGCTTGATGAGAGAAACACTTAATGTTTGACGTACACGTAAGCATTCAAAGTAAAACGCACTGGATGTCGCATTACCCTCAATAAGCTCCGAAAGCGTGCTATCCATAGATTCAACCGAAGATTGCACGGCAACGACCATTGCAGTTTTAGTGTCAATATCTTCGAGTAAACTCAATCCGCACAAAAGGTTATCCAACTCTGAGCCCAACTCGCCCTGTAGCATCAGCCAGCTGTAGATTTCTGGCTCCTGGTCTCTTAATTGATGAATCAACCCCGGTGCTAAGCGATAAAACGACAAGTACACCTGCTTCAGTTCTTCAATTTGGCGTTCAATCAGCTTGAGATACGCCAACTCACGACTTGGATAACCCCTTTTGTGAATTTGAACTCGCTGCCTGATTAAAAAACCGATACTTTCAGAAGCAATGGACAGCTTTTCATTACAGAAATCCAGCCATGTTACTGGCAATTGGGAAAGGTCGTTCACAGCGCGCTCAGCTTTTGCTAACGCGCCTTCGACTTCTTGATTGGTTATGGGTGCCTTTAGGTGCTCGACACCGATTCTTTGTCGCATCTAGTTATCCGTTATTAGCGTGCCATAACGCGATTGCAATTAGTTAATACAAAGTAATTAGCTAACTCGACGTAAATTAGCTAATGCTAGGTAATTAGTTAATTGCGATCGTTCCGCCTTGAATTTTTTGTGCTTTTTCTGCTTGAGAGGTGACGTACTTCGCTTTAGTGGTAATTCGTCCATCGCGCCCGCTATAGCGAGTTTCTGTCTCACCACTTTTGACTACCAACTCTTGTTCTGTCTCGATAACCATCTTCTTCGCTCGCAATACAAACTCGTCAGAGTCATCCAGAATGGAGAAGAAAATGTCCGTCACAAGAGGCAAGCTTAAGTCGTCGTTCAAAAATTCAACTCGACAACTTAATCGATTATCGATAGCCATTTGCAGCTCAGAACGACGAAAGCCACGTCCTAGTCTCGCAGTGAGTGGCTGATTAAATGGGTTACCATCAAAATCAACTCGCACACTGCCCGTAGACTCATTGATAGCCACTATTCTTCCAAAACGCGAAAAGCAAGCCGTTGATTCGGCTTGCTGCTCTGATATTACTTCTGTTGTAAGAGGTTGTTTTTCCATTGTTAGTTAACCACTACGTTGCCACCTTTCACGACGACTTTGTCACTGCCTTCGATCGTAATAGCCGAGCCTGATAACTTTATTGAACCATCACTGTTCATCACTAAAGAGGAACCACCCGTTTTCAATACAATCTTGTCGCCACTGATAATTTGCGTTGCACCATCAGCTTTATAAGCGGTGTTCCCTTTCACTGATACCGTTAAGTTGCCACCAACCGTCTGGTTATCATCCGCACCAATATCTGAACTCTTAGACGCACCGATAGTAAGGTTACTGTTTTCGCCAATATCTAAGTCATCATTTTTACCGATCTTAGTCGTACGGTTATCACCAATTTCTAAGTCAGAATTGTTTTTCACATACTGGGCTTCGTTCGCGTTGTATGTGACGGTAACGTCTTGCTCGACTGTCTCGGTAAACGTACTGTTTACTTGTGTCGTTTTATGTCCATGAATGGTTTCTTTATGGTCACCATGAACTTCATTCGTTTGGTGACGTGCAACTTTCAAGAATTCATCTTGACCGATATCACGGTAACGGTTGTTGAGCACCTTGGTCGACATGTCTTTTTGAGCGTGAATATAGACTTCTTCTTGGTTCGCTTCGTCTTCAAAACTCAACTCGTTGTAACCTGTTCCTTTGTGCGTTTGCGTGCGGAACGTGGTACGAGTTTTGTTTTCTGGCAAAGAGTACGGTGGGAAATGCAAACCGTTGTAAACTGCGCCCGTAACTAACGGACGATCTGGGTCCCCCTCAAGGAAAGTCACTACGACTTCATGGCCAATACGCGGCAAATAAACTGCGCCCCATGTTGGCGCCGCCATGGATTGGCTTACACGAATCCAACAGCTTGAATGCTCGTTGTTATCACCGTAGCGATCCCAATGGAACTGTACTTTCACTCGACCAAGCTTGTCGGTGTAAATCTCTTCACCTTCTGGTCCTACAACGACCGCCGTTTGAGGGCCATCCACTACTGGTGCCGCTAGTTTAGGCGCTTTAAACACCACATCACGTGGAATACACGAGAACTGGTTGTAGTAAGTGGTTGGCATACCACTCGCTTCATCTTCATGCACTTGCGGATCTTGACCTGTGTGCATTACAGACAACATAAGGTAATCGCGGTTAATCTCAGAACGCGGGTGGTCACTGACGTTAAAGCTGTAACCAGATGCTAAGCGCATTACGTCACTCGTTGCTTCCACTTGTTGATTATCGACTATGTGTTCCGACATCCACTCCGTGGTTCTCACCTGACCCATCAGCGGGTCGACGTATCGTCCAGGATAATCAAACTGCTTGAGATCTTGGTCTAGCTCGCCAGCCTGTGTCATCTCTTGTGGAATTTTAGGGTGTTCGTAGTTGTAATCTGTGTACGTAACCTGTCCCGTTCTAACGCGGTTAACTAACTCGAGATCAGAGATATGTTCGCGATCGGCAACACCGCCACCATCGGCATGATAAACAATCGGCCCAATGTAAGAAGCATTTAGTGGCGAGCTTATCAAAGGTGCAATCGCGTCATTACTGTCGACAATGACCATCGTATGATTTGAATCGCTATGGTCAAAGTAATACCACATACCGTGTTCAGCCATCATACGCTGCACGAAGTGCAAGTCAGACTCACGGTATTGCAGAACGTATTCTTTTGGAGGATAAGTACCCGACACTTCAAATCGGTAATCGGTGACTGTCCCATCATCGAGTACTTCTGTGATGATGTCTTGCGCTGACTTTTGCTGGAAAATACGACAATCTTGGCGCTGAGATAAGAACCAAGCTTGAGGAACCAAGACTAATTGATAACGAGAAAAACGACGTCCAGTCCCTAAGTAACGAACTTCATTCACCACGCCGTTGAACACACGCGCAGCCCCAACACCTTGTCCGTAAAGTGTCAATGTTCCTGCTTTACGTATTAACTCATCGAACGAGATATCTGGATCAAGTGAAAGTAATGAGAGATTGATGTGGAAAGGCTTAGATAACTCTTCATGAACATGAAAGCTCTCAACCCGAAATTCATGCCCACATCCAGGCACTTCAAATTTAAATTCTACGTCATTCACCATATCTTTTACCTGATACAAATAATCGAATTAGGGCCAACAATCGTTGGCCCTGAATCTTTACGCGACGAGCAATTAAGCTTCGCGTGGAGCACGCCAGTCGTCGTTACCCGCAGTACCACAGTTTTCGTGAGTTACTTCGATCGCACGGTAAGTGAACTTAAGCACTTCTTCTGTCACGCGGTCAGCTGTTGCTGCGTCTTGACAGTGGTTCATACGAGTTTGGATATCGACAAGTAGCGCATCAATCAATTTGATTGAGTAGTAGTGCTCTTGTTTACCTTGAACTGAAGTACGGTAGAAGCGGATCACACACTCAGGAAGTTTTTCGCCAGATACTAGTGCGTTGAATAGTAGTGGAGATGAGCGATCTTGAACTTTAGTTACAACAAGTGGACGGTGTACACGTTGACCAGTTGGCTGACCACTTTGTGGATCACGTGGAACAGTTAGCACGTGATCAAGTTCTTGTACTAGGAACTCATCAACGTGAGCTTCTTGCCATGTGTTACCTACTGAATCTGCAGAGTAAGTATCTTTAGTAATATGGCCTTGAGTCTCACCTTGGATAGACATATATGCTGGAGTTGGCATCGCTATTTCCTTTTCTAAAATCTGTTTTGTTTAAATCACCAAATCGCTTATCACCGCGACTACTTGGTATAATCAAAGTCCGTGCCAACTTTAAAAATGCAATAAAAACAACAATTTAAACAAATAAAGACATTATTCACTAATATCTTGAGTACAATTTATTGGATAAAAAACCAAAAAGTTGGATTAAGATAATAATAAATTGTTCTAACTTTAAAAAGTGAAAATAACCATATAAAACCGTGTAAATAAAGTCATTAAAACTAATAAATCCGACACTTTTACTATCAATTAATTTAGAATAACAACGCCATTAAAATAACCACAAACATTAATGTCACAATAATCATTAAAAATAACCAACAAACGATAGTCAAAATATCTTGATAAAAAAAGAACGCAATCACTTTTAGTATAATAGCCGCTACCTCTTTTCCTCTAAAGAATAAAATGGCTATGATAAATATAAACCTTTCTTCATTAATTCAGCGTCTACACCCGATTGCAAAAGTAGCATTAGAAGACGCCGCTGCACTTGCAGTCTCTGAAAAAGCAAACGAAGTTCAAATTGAGCATTATTTACTGAGTCTATTAGAAAGGCCAAATAGTGATTTTGACGTCTTATTAAGTCATTTTGATTGTTCTGAGAACTTATTAAGACAATCGGTTCGATCCACACTCGACACCAACGCCAAAGGAAATGGCAGCAAACCTGTTTTTTCTGCTTTATTAATCGAATGGTTGCAAGAAAGCTGGCTGGTTTCTTCTTTAGATCTATCCGAAACACAAATCCGCTCTGGCGCCCTGCTCCTTACTCTTGTTAGCAATCCTCTCCGTTACGGCCAACATGGTTATGCCTCTATCCTTGAGGCGGTAAATCCTGACAGCCTTAAGCGTAACTTTGCAGAACTAACAAGCCACTCTATTGAGGCGCAAGTTGCTAATTCAGAGAAAACACAAGCTCGTGAGGATGGCTCAGCACTGAGCAAGTTCACGACAGACTTCACTGGTAAAGCACGCAAAGGCGAAATCGATCCTGTTTTCTGCCGTGACCAAGAAATCCGCCAAATCGTGGACATTCTTGCTCGTCGCCGTAAAAACAACCCTATTGCTGTTGGTGAACCGGGCGTTGGTAAAACCGCAGTAGTAGAAGGCTTGGCACTTAAGATTGTACAAGGTGACGTACCAGACAACCTCAAAGGTGTTGAGCTTTACGGCCTGGACATGGGTCTTCTGCAAGCTGGTGCAAGCGTAAAAGGCGAATTCGAAAAACGCCTAAACGCAGTATTGGATGAAGTGAAAAACTCGCCAACCCCTATCATTCTTTTCATCGATGAAGCACACACCCTTGTTGGCGGTGGTAACCAAGCGGGCGGCAGCGACGCGGCAAACTTGCTAAAACCAGCCCTAGCGCGTGGTGAAGTGAAAACCATCGCTGCGACAACATGGTCGGAATACAAGAAGTACTTCGAGAAAGATCCTGCTCTTGCGCGTCGTTTCCAATTGGTGAAACTCGACGAACCGTCTCCTGAGCAAGCAGCATTGATCATTCGTGGTCTGCGCCCAGCATACGAGAAGTCACATAACGTTTACGTGCGTGACGATGCTATCACTGCTGCGGCAGCACTTTCTGCTCGTTACATCTCTGGTCGTCAACTGCCAGACAAAGCGATCGATGTACTAGATACGGCGTGTGCACGAGTGAACATCAGCCTTAATGCCATTCCTGCTTCTGTTGAGACTCTGCAACAAGAACTTGCAGCTCAACAGCGCGAGCTTGAAGCACTTGAGCGTGATGCTCTGCAGCAAACTGGCGACAAGCACAGCCTTGCTAACATTCCAGACCTAAAACTGGCAATGGAAACAACGAAAGAAGAGCTAGCAGAACAAGAAGCGCAATGGCACAAAGAAAAAGAGCAGATCCAAGAGATGATTGCTCTACGCTCTCGCTTACATGAACTGGTCTTTGGAGAAACAAATGAAGAAGAGCTTGTTGCAGACGAAGATTCAGAACAAGAGCAAGACGTTTCTCCATATGCAGAAATGGATGAAGAAGCCGTTCGCATTGCCATTTCGGCCTGCCAAGAACAGCTAGATGTAATCCGCAATGGCAACCCACTGGTTCACTTTGAAGTGGGCCCAGATGAAGTTAGCCACGTCATCTCGGACTGGACTGGTATTCCAATGGGTAAGATGCTTCAAGACGAAGCAGAAACCACGCTAAAACTGAAAGAAAGCCTAACACAAAGCATCAAAGGCCAAGAATACGCTATCGATGCACTGTCTGAAGGCATTCAAACTGCGAAAGCTGGTCTAGGTAACCCAGACGCACCAACAGGCGTATTCCTGCTGGTTGGCCCAAGTGGCGTGGGTAAAACCGAAACGGCTCGTGCGATCGCTGATCAAATGTTTGGTGGTGAGCGCTTTATGACGACCATTAACATGTCTGAGTTCCAAGAGAAGCACACGGTATCTCGCCTAATCGGTTCTCCTCCGGGTTACGTAGGTTACGGTGAAGGCGGCATGCTGACAGAAGCGGTTCGTCAACGTCCATATTCTGTTGTTCTTCTTGATGAAGTGGAAAAAGCCGACCCTGAAGTGTTGAACCTGTTCTACCAAGTGTTCGACAAAGGCACGCTGAACGACGGCGAAGGCCGCACAATCGACTTCAAGAACACGCTGATCATCATGACCAGTAACCTTGCGACGCATGAGATCGAATCTTTGGTTCATCAATCCAAAGACATCGATGCAAACATCATCGCAGAAGCTATTCGCCCTACTTTGAACCAACACTTCAAGCCGGCGCTGTTGGCACGTATGTCAGTACTACCATTTGTTCCGCTGTCTGATGAAGCAATGACAGAAATTATTCACCACAAGCTGAACAAAGTTTCTCAGCGTCTACAGAGTCATCACAAGTTGTCTCTGAGCTACGAAGAAAGCTTGGTTGAGTTCGTACTAGGTAACTGTCGCCTTGCTGAAACGGGCGCGCGTAACATCGACGCGGTCATCAACCGTCAGTTGCTGCCGCAACTATCGACTCAGCTATTAGTGCATGACAAGGATGATTCACATACGCAAATCGAAGTGTCTGTCGATGAGCAAGGAACACTAACCTATGCGTTCAGCTAACCATAGCGAACTTAGTAACGCCCTACTTGCGATCAGTCAGTCTTTGGCTGATCGCAGCCAGCTTACCCAAACGTTGGATGCTGTGTTGACCGCTGCGAGACAAATGACCCTCGCAAAGCACGGCATCATTTACGTTTTGGACCAGACTGGGCAGGCGTTGATTCCAAGTACCGCTCACCATAACGATAAAACTATCGTTTCCCACCCTTGGGAAGCATTACAGTTAGACTCAGCCAGTGAGAACGACCCATTTAACTTTGCCATTCGTAATGGTGAAGTGGTGTTGATTAACGAGTTGTATAAGTACAACGGCTATGACTGCGAAAGCATCTATCAAACTGAGCAGACACTGGGATTAAAAAGCGAGAACTTATTGGCTTGGCCTTTGATTGATAGCGAAAGCAAAACCATTGGACTGTTAGTCTTACTCGATTTAAATGTTATCGACAATGAAGCTGCATTGACTGAGTTTTGTCGTATGGCCGCGAGTAATATTCGCCAAGCTGTGTGGTTAGAGCAATACGGGCAAGTAATAAAAAATCTCAATGCCGACAATCAAGCCCTAGTGCGCGAGAACACTCAGCTCAAAAAACGTACCCAGAAAGCCTATCAAGGTCCTATTGCAGAGAGCGAAGAAATGCTCAATGTCTTGAATCGTCTTGATAAGGTGCTATCTCTTCCTGTCGACGTTCTGTTGCGTGGTGAAACGGGCGCTGGTAAAGAAGTGATCGCGAAATACATTCACGAAAACTCTAATCGTTCAGAACAGCCTTTGATCGTTCAGAACTGTGCGGCTATTCCAGAGCAGTTATTGGAATCTGAGCTTTTTGGGCATAAGAAAGGTTCATTTACGGGCGCAGACAAAGACAAAGTCGGTTTGTTTGAAGCAGCCAACGGCGGCACGCTTTTCCTAGATGAAATTGGCGATATGCCAATGCTACTGCAGGCAAAGTTACTGCGTGTACTACAAGAACGCAAAGTTCGCCCTATCGGTACCAGCAAAGAGATTGAGGTGGACGTTCGCGTTATCGCCGCAACCCACTGTAATCTTATGCAGCAAATCAAAGATGGCGGATTCCGTGCCGATTTGTTCTATCGTTTGAATGTGTTCCCTATTACATTACCACCATTGAGAGCTCGCAAGTCAGACATTATTCCCCTTGCCGAACATTTCGTGCAACACACAACCAACACGCTAGGTCTGCCGCAAGCGCCAGGGTTAAGTGCCAACGTACGTAAACAGCTGCTTGCCTACCAATACCCAGGGAACGTGCGTGAGCTTAAGAACATCATCGAGCGCTCGGTGCTACTGTCCGATTTTGAAACCATTACTCACATTGAGTTTGGCGAACAAATCCCAGAAGATGTACCAAGTATCGACATGAAAGCAGCTTCACCTACCCCAGAGCAACCTGCTTACGAGCAGCAAGCACAAGCGGATTTAGAAGACGTTTCAAAGAGCCTTAAGGACGTTGTCAGCCAATACGAGCGTACAGTGATCATCGATTGCTTAAATGCGTGTAATTGGCACACCAAGAAGGCCGCTGAGCAATTGGCGCTGCCAATGAGCACACTCAACCACAAGATGAAGAAATACGACATTTCTGCAGCTGGTTGATGGGGGTTAAAAAGAAACTTCTAAATTCAGTATGAAGTGATAAGAAAAGAAAACCGCCCGAAGGCGGTTTTTTTGCACCTAGGAAGGGTTATCAAGTGACTTTTCCAAGGGCTTGGGTGCTTGAGTTACCGCAGGTTGTTTCTCAATCCAATCTTTCAACCATTTCTTGCGTTGAGATTCGTTATACTGCTTCCAAGTTTCAGCCGCAGACTTGTCTACGCCTTCCTCTGTCGACTCTTTCTCAATTAACCAAGGCATATCACTAAAGAAATTACCAGCCAAAGCACTATCCGCATTTAAAGAAGGAATAGAAATTACAGCATCACGACCAATATCATAGTCATCAGCTCCATTTAATCCGACTTGTTTTAGATGAGCAACCGAAAGCTCCAAGTTCGCTTTACCACCAATTACACCACCAAACGGTCTTAGACCTTTTAACCTAACTCCCGTTGGTGCAACATATTCCAAGTTAAACCTCATGCAGTACATCGTATAGTTTTTGCTCTTAGATAGTTCATTCTCTTTAGTGAGACTACCTACAGCTTCACCTATAAACTCACTCATGGCATCAACTTGTTCTCGATGGTTTTCGGAAATAGATTCAGTAAACATCCATTCTTCGTTTTTATAGGCAAACTCACCAATATGATACATATCGGTGAAGTAAAGAGGACCTTTAACTGGCTTGCCATCATTTCCGTCGAGCGCCAGTTGAATGCACATATTCACTGCTTCCCACGGCATACCCAAACGTTCATAAAGTGCTTTTTCATGACTTTCACCCAAAATCAGTACATAAATACTGGCAGGATCGTCTTTCTTTTTGTTTCCCCATGAGAAACCATCACGCCAGATATTATCAGCCGATTGGTACCACTTTCTTTCACTGAAAAAGTTCAAACCAGACGCTTTGGTGTCTATAGCCACCAATTGCTGTTTAATGCCATGAAGTATAGGGATGGTATTTTTGTCTCCCTCACCTGCCATTAAGGTAAAGCTCTCTACCATAAGGTCCTGTTCACGTAGACGCAGTTGCTGCTCTCCCAAGTAGGTATCAAGCAAAACCAGTCTAGTTTCTGTACTTAAAGCGCCAATCTGCAACTCATCTTCAGCATCATCAAACTTCTGCCCCAGACTGTACTCTTGTGGTAAGTAAAAACTATGTTGCCCTTGATTCGTTCTAATTCCCAAGCAGTAACGCATATTTTGGAAGCCTCCGCCTTTTACATAGCGCTTAAAGGAATCCGCTTCTGCAAAATAGTCGCTTGGCTGACCCGATATCGCTGCTCCGGAAACTGCCATACTGAACATTGCATCAGAGAACATTAGCTTTGCTTTAGAGGTCATTGGTTTCATACCGTCGATCATCACATCACCGAAGCGGAATGAGGGAATATGCTCAATAGCAATCAACGTAGCGCCGTCATCAATCCCCTGTTGCTTGTAAAAAGCACTTATTCGCCCATCAGGATCAGTTTTGAAGTCACTAACCTTCATTGGCAGCATCCAGTCACTGAAAGCTGGGCCTTTAATATTTTCGAGCCCGTCAACGCGATCGTAGCCAATCGTAACTGGCTTCGCATACTTGTGTTCTTTTTTAAGTATCAACTGCACTTTCACTTTATCGTATGGACCTAGGCGACTGTTGCTAGATTGCTGAATCCAACTATCATATGACATCCATTCTGGTTCATCACTTTCAGTATAACGAGCTGACTGAACAAGTATTCGACAATAGCCGATTTCATCTTTCTTTAACTCACTTCCCTGCGGGTTAAATGACTCGGTAAAGTTATCAAACATCGTTTCATTTGGGTGTTCAAACAACATGGTTTGTATCGGGAAGATTTGATTAAATGCACCTGACGCTTTAAAGCTATCCCTGTTTTCGGTTATAGAGAGATGAGAAACTTTGCTATTAGTTGTTATTGGAGCAGGCCAATGCTGCGCACCTTGTGGCATCTTTGTCGATAATTCGGTGTAGTACTCGTTATCACAACGGTTCTTCCAGTTAGCCGCTAAGGTGTTTCCTTTGATCGTATGTACAGACCAATCATCGCTCAAAATGTAGTTCTCAATGTATTCCTTCACCTTGTAACGCTCAACCAAAAACCTAAACGAGATATTAGAATTCCGTTTGGTTTGAGATCCTAGGTCAGCGAGTAATAACACTAAGCCATTAATAGCAAGCGCTCGTAGTTGGTAGCGTTTTAACACCTCCTTACGAACTTCTTCGCTCTCAAGGTGAGTAATGAGTTCCTGATAAGACCTACATTCAATACCTACATCTACCTTACTGCGTCGCAAATCGTTAAGTAACTCGATATGTATTTTTGCCAGCCTTTCAAGCTCACTGACAACCTCATGGCTTTGCTTTAACTCTTCTAGGAAGGAGTCCAACATTAAACTATCAATCACTTTCACCGCAGATATTGCTGTCTTTGACCCCTCTATGGCAAGCATAAACCCTCTTGCCGCAGGAGCTATAGCAGGAATATAGGAAGCGACGTCAACGACACTGTCAAAAATCGCCATTCGCAGTGCGACTTCTGCTTTATCTTGCGCAACCATCTCAGCTTCTAGAGCAAGCCTAGAGCGTTCCATTGCATGCGAGCCATAGCGACTGGGATGAAAGAATATGTTCAGGGATTGCAGGTAAATACGGATTACAACCCGACGGTTTTGTCTTAGATTAAGGTTATTGCGGTCGACTTTTTCACCTTGTTTGGGAACATAGACAGGTTTACTTTCACCAAAAGCGGCTACCGAAACACGACCTTCAAAAACAGGGAACTCCTTCATGAGCAGTTTTTTCGCATATTCTGCGCGCTCTGCCGAGACCTGCATATTTGCTTTCTCGGTACCGACTTGGCAAGCATGCCCTTCTATCTCTACTCTAAGGTTTGGCTCATTCTCTAAAACGTTGGCAAGAGAAGCAGCAAGCTGTTTAAATATAGGTGCATGCTCCTTTAACTCTTTTTCACGCGAGTTAAAGGCAAATTCTATTTTTATTCCTGCGCCTCTAGAGCTATTTACGAGAATGGCGTCAATCTGATTGCCAGATTGATCACGCGCATCTTTTAAAGCCTGTTCTAGTTTTTCTTCCTGGATATGGTTAGCTGTCTTCCAAACTGGAATTTGAGCAAGGTAGTCTTTTGTAACTTCTTCTGTTCCTTGCTCTGCTTTATCAACCTTTTTATTTTGATTAACCAGCTGTTTAGCTTTTTTATACAAACTAAGTGCTGTCAATCCCGTTCCGAAGCCATTAAAACCAACGGTTTTACCACCAGAAAGCCAAGCTTCCGCAACTCGCCCGGCAACCACACGTCGGTTACCCAGACGTGATTCTAAAGAAAGTGCAAGTGCGCTTGACCGAGCTTCATTGGTGTTAAAAACCTTATCGTGAAATAGCGCCTTCCAACCAACACCCGCGATAGTTGGAGTGTGGAGTTCCTGCAACTTATCAAGCGCTTCTTTCGTACTGTAAATACCGTAATACAATTCGCCCGCCGCTTTCATCGCAGGCGGCATCTCGGACTTAACTGCATCCCAATACAGTTTCGAGACGTTATTAAACACCGCTTGGCGGCCATCACGGTCTAAAGTGTCTTGCAAGCTACCGCTCAGCAGCCCTGCTCCTAGCTGAGCAGACACATCTCGGATATTCTTGAGTAACGCAATACTCCTTGAAGCTGGCGTATCGGCTGTTACACCTTGTACATTACCGTGAAGGTAATGTTTCATATTTCCAAAGTACTGAGGGTATTGATAAATCAAGGATTCCTCAAGGGAGATCATATCGCCACTGACAATGGCAAATTTCCCTAACGGAGTGCTTGAAGAAAAGGTAATCTGTTCACGTAGCTCGTAAGTATAGACTGTATCTAAGCCTTCAGAAAATTGCTGAATATGAGCGTCTTTAATGAACTGTGGAACACCATTTTTCATCTGGCTTGGAATAAATTCGACACGGATACTATATAAGCCTTCTTTAAAATCAGCAGGATCAACGTGAAACATCGCGCATGGATATTGCTTAGCATTTTCTTCTGAAAGCTCATCTTCAGGTAATGCCGCTTGTACTGAAGAGCCTATCGTTTTGTATTCCCCACCTTCTTTGGTTGAGTCAAACTTTTGCAAAGTAACCGTCGCACTTTCATAGCCTTGATCAGAAAAAACCACCGCGCAACTCGCCACAACAGGTAAAACGAAGCCTTTTAGTGTCTCTCCCGATTCACTTACATCTTCATACCACTTATTATATTCTGCCTGTTCTTCGCTGAGCCCCCCGTTCGCAGCTGGTTCGTAAGGCTTAGCCAATTGTTCAATGCTGACCTCTGTCAAGGTGAGTTTTGCTTCGCTGTTTTCCAACTGGCTACTCAACTCTGCAACTTTTGTAGCTAACTCTTTGGGGTTTAACTCAGAAAGTGAAGCTATTAAAGGCAAGGGCGGAAAGCGGAAAGTGAAGGTCTGCTCACCCTCTTTGGGTAGATCCCTACCTAACGCATGAATTGTGTGCTCTGGTGTCAGGACCTCAAAAGCCCCATATTGATCGGGCTTTCCGTTACCCAGTGAACATAACTTAAATTTATGGTCGGTAGCCCAAAGCTTAGGGCTATCGCTATCAGTGACGTTAAGCATCGGCACTTTCGCTAAAGGGCGAATATTAGCGATTTGTTTTCTTACCAAGCTTTCCTCTGAATGCCAAGATGGGAATTCAGTTGTTTTAGTTTGAGAGTTAAATTCCCCCTCATAATAAACACCAAACAAATAGTAATTTGCACACAAAGGTATCGCGTTACTGGTATCATGAGTGCTCACAGTTCATCCCCTTTAACAAAACCACCATTGTTGGCAAAGGCGTTGTAAAGAGAAGAGTTACTGGCACTATGGCCCGTCCCTATTTGCTCCCATTTTAAATAAGAACCAAATTCTTTATTTTCTTTTAGTTTACTGAGGATGGCCCGCGCCGCTCCATCCCGAGCATAATTCGCATCTTTACTCAAAATTTCAAAATAGCGCAGTTTACCTACCGCTCGCGGTACAATTTCTTCTTGTTGAAATGAATCCTGCTCGATATCAATTAGATAACGAAACTTCCTACTTTCACCCCAAGCGTACTTACCGTCTGGACTAATACTACGTTTGTTAAACTTATAATCACCCAGATTTTGTTCATCAGGATTAATTCCCGTGCTAAAGAGAAATTCGTCTTTTGCCTCATCATAAACTGCAACGCCAAAGTCGTTTAGTACGTATCTTTTTCCTTTTTGAATCACGGAATACTCATTAAACTCTGTGTCTACTTGCTGTTTGTCGCCTGTCGCTAAGGTGTACTTCCAGTCTTTAAACTTGTCTACGTAGTAAAGATAGCTGCTGTCTTCTGCCCATAGAAACTCTGGGTAGCCACGTGAACGACCTAGTTCAATATACTCACCCGTCTTAAGATCTTTAATTACTTTAAACATCCCTTCTGAGGCCGAATAGGCCAAAGCCAAGTAGCGATTATTTGGAGAGACACGCATTAGACGAACTTTGCCAACAAACTCATCTGCGACCAGACGCAAGTCCGTCCCATCCGTTTTGATACTCCACACTTTATCCCTTTGATCATAGTGGTCTTTCGCTTCATTTCGGGCGTTATCCCAACGAAACACTACACGTGGTAAATCATAAGAGCTTTCATTGGTGAGATCTTCACGTGGCCATTCTTTAGCTTTAAAAATAAAGTGTTTAGGTTTACCCGTCTCTTTGTCATAAATAACGTAATTGTTTTCTGTAATATAAACACGACCATCTTCCCACTGTTGAGCATTTTTTTCTGCGATTCGGTCTTGAACCGTCTGAGGTTTTGGCGCGTGTTGTTCTGGTTCCTTGGCTGATTCTTGATTACAACCAGATAAGACCGCTAAGGTAATCAAGCATAATGTATGACGTAGGTTCATCTTATATTCTCTTCGTTATCTTTCTCGATCGCGTTTAATAATGTGACAACGCAACCCGAATAAGTTGTTTTGTTAACTTGGCTGATCTTTTTTCTTGTAAGCCAGTAAATCCGCAATGGGTGTTTGAGCAAAAATGACCGTTTTATTATCTCTTCCGTGATGACTATTGCCCTGATAACCACGGAGAAGATCCACTTCTTTAACCTCTGCAGGCCAACCAGTAAAACGAATCAACCTAGAACCATTCTCTTTTTTTATACATTGGCGCAAGCACACTCGCTGCGACCAATCACCATCGCTTTGCCTTAACTCAAAGTAATCATCTGACTCGTCCAGCGTCGTATAGCCCGGATATTCGAAAACTATCTCGACAGATTTAAGTAAATACACGACCGCTACATTTTTATTTAGCTGGCTTCGTAACATTGCGTATTTTTCAGGTTTTGAGGTCGCAGCACTTGGTAATACTGAGAGCAGACGAACAGAACCGTCTCCAATTTTAAAGCTTTTCTCACTGCTATAATGGTTAAGATCAGTGACTTTTATGGCCTTGGTTCCGGGATCACTTTCTAGTTCAGATAGTTCACTCTCGCTCAATCGTTTACTGTTATAAGCCAAATATACTTCTTGAGGCTCACCTTTAATCTTGTAAGGAAGCCATATATGCGGGAGAGGGTAACCTTGCGCGCTCCGCTCCACTGGGCTAGAAGCATTAATAGGGCTCAAATTTGTTTCAATCTTTTCTTTGATTTGTGGTTCATAGCCTGTCATGACTATCTCAACTTCTTCCTCAACTAAGTTGAACACTCGAGCCTCTCCAGAGCCATTCAAAGAGCCTTCACTTACCACCTTGCCGTTCTGCACGATTTGGAAAGGCTCATAAGCGAAAACACCGCCTGTTTCAGGATTGGTCATATAGATATCGGCGTGCCTTTTGGGTCTAGAGCCTTCACGAACACTATTAATGTCCGTATCTGAAAAGTAACCATTTTCCGTAATTGCCACTTCGCGCCAAATTTTATTGTTCCAAACAACATACACGTAGCCTGATTTAAACACTTCTGCAGCTTCATCTGATTTATCGCTACTAGGGAAGTGCAGCGGAACCACAGGCACCAACACGTTATCCCACTCATCCATCTGAGTATCTTTACCAACGGGTTGCAGGTTTTCGGCGAGTTTAAGCAAAATTGGCTGAGGCTGGTCAGTGCAAGGGATCTTGATATAGAGCGTTTTGCCCTCAGCTTCGAGATCTTTAAATATCGCGAGGCTGCGGTGTTTGTTTTCTGTATCAGCCTTGCCTACAGTCACTTTTTCTTTTTGAGCTTCGGTTTTTCCCAACATCAAACATGCCGCGTTGCTAGACCACTGCCCTGCAAACTCGACAACGATTTTTTGATCTAGACTTGGCTCAGAGGGGACATGCGTGTAACTACGAACTAAAGCAACATCGTCGGTAACCTGCTTGTATCCTGCTTTAAAAGCTTTGCTTTCATTCGAAGCAGATACAGAGTCAACGAGTGATTTAAGTCTAGGGAAGCTTTGCAGCTGAGAGTCCGTCAATGGCGACCGACGAGCAACGGTAGATAATGACACCCAATTGCCTTTTCCCAATTCGATTCTTATAGCAGCTAGCAATGCGCTGGTCGTTTTTTTGGCAGAGATGGAAATCTTTTGCGCCAACTCTTTAGGGAGGTTTCTAAGGATGTCATCTGAATTTCGCAAACGCGAAAGCTGCCCTATACACTCGTCCGGTGTAAGAACATAAGATAGCTCGTTGGAGGATAGCTTCGAGCTAGGTATAAATTTGCAAACTAAATGCATTTGAATTCTCCACAACCAACATCGTAAATATGGCTGCGGTGACAATTAAGCTGATAAGGCTTACAAGTACGATTTGGTCTGCGTATCCTACTTACTTAGCCATTTATTTTCAACGAGATAGAAAAATCGCCCGAAATCAAAAACACCAAAAAAATGGTGACTTTTGCTATCAAAACATGCGATTTGACCACAACAAAAGCCAGTAACATCACCCACTCTGTCAAAATGGTAAAATCTTACTATCTAAAAAAATTTAATTTATGGACTGAAGTTAACAAAAATCGTAGTAACGTGCGCTTCAGGTAAGCACGAGGAAATTCAGAAGTTTATGAGGTGCCCTCCTCAGCAACAAACAACAAATTGACTGTTACTGAGGAAGTTTAAATAAAAAGGTGAGCGCATTACGCACTCACAAAAGTAACTGCTCTGAAGCTTGCTAGGATTAAATTTGCTTCATCGCGAGTTAAAGAGGTGAGGTATTACCCATCGACCTCATGCAGAACACTATACTCAGAGTATAGAAACGATCGTAAATATATAATATTTAAAAAGATTTTCAACGCGACACATTCACCACAGCACCTGCCGAGCGACCATCACAATCACGTCATACACACCTAAAAGCAACATTGGCCTAGTTATTATAGTTATTCAGCCTTGTATTAAGACGATTCATTAATTCGAGTAACTTATCAATAAAGGCAATTATTTTGATAAATATCACAAAAAGTCCCAAAGAAATAAAGCGAGCTAAACGCTCGCTTTATTTATGCCGCATTTTTTAAAGTTTTGTTATCACTAAAATATCGGTTGTAAACAGCACCTAAGGAGGCTGTACTTGCGAAACGATCATAGTTAAATGTTGCTTGAGCCTCTTCGGCAGAGGCGGAAAGCTTGTTGGTACCATTTACATAAATCGTCACTACCCCCTCCTTCAGTCCTGAAAGATCTAAATCAGTTGTCCATGAGTCTGAAAGCACGGTTGCCATGCCTGTGGCTTCTGTACCATCAGCGTCGACTACTTTGATATCTATGAACTCACCATCTTCAAATCGTTCACTGCTACCACTTACTGTCACGCTTTCCACTCCAGTAACATCGTTGATAACGTCTAGGTGTATTGTCGGTGTAATTGGCATGGAGTAAGCCGTGTTCTGGCTACCGGTATTCCCTGATAAGTCTTGGTAGTCACGAACAAGCAACCCCACATTGAGCTCTGACGTGCTTGGTACCACCACATCACCAGTCCAAACACTTGGGTCCGCGGTTGCCACTAATGAAGTGATCGTCGTGCCACCTAACTCCGCTGCGACGGATTGCAGATCTTTATCGAATTCCAGCGTTACCGTCACGCTTTGGCCGATGGCTTGGTGCTCAGGCGTAAACGTCACGTTAGTCAGCGTTGGCAGAGACTGCGCCAGTGTAAAGCTCTGGCTTTCACTCACTTCAATGCCCGCTGAGTTCGTCCCCGTCACCATCACAGTATAAGTGCCATTGGTTTGGTGACTCATATCCATTGCGTCACTGACCCAAGTGCCACCAGCTTGTACCGTTGCACTGCTGCTTTTTAGTACCGTCGCGCTGCCTTGGGCTTTCACTTCAAGACGCAGGGACTGACCGTCAAAACGTGTCGACGTGCCTTCGAATTGTAGTGTGGCGGCATGCGTTTCATCCACATTGCCCACTGGCGTAATAGCTAAGGTCGGCGTGATCGGCATGGAGTAAGCCGTGCTCTGACTTCCGGTATTCCCTGAGAAGTCTTGGTAGTCACGAACAAGCAACCCCAATTTGAGCTCCGACGTGCTTGGTACCATCACATCACCAGTCCAAACGCTTGGGTCCGCGGTTGCCACTAATGAAGTGATCGTGGTACCACCTAACTCCGCTGCGGCGGATTGCAGATCTTTATCGAATTCCAGCGTCACCGTCACGCTTTGGCCGATGGCTTGGTGCTCAGGCGTAAACGTCACGTTAGTCAGCGTTGGCAGAGACTGCGCCAGTGTAAAGCTCTGGCTTTCACTCACTTCAATGCCAGCTGAGTTCGTCCCTGTCACAATCACGGTATAAGTGCCATTGGTTTGGTGACTCATATCCATTGCGTCACTGATCCAAGTGCCACCGGCTTGTACCGTTGCACTGCTGCTTTTTAGTACCGTCTCGCTGCCTTGGGCTTTCACTTCAAGACGCAGGGACTGACCGTCAAAACGTGTCGACGTACCTTCGAATTGTAGCGTGGTGGCATGCGTTTCATCCACACTGCCCACTGGCGTAATAGCTAAGGTTGGTGTGATCGGCATGGAGTAAGCCGTGTTCTGGCTACCGGTATTCCCTGAGAAGTCTTGGTAGTCACGAACAAGCAACGCCACATTGATCTCCGACGTGCTTGGTACCACCACATCACCAGTCCAAACACTTGGGTCCGCGGTTGCCACTAATGAAGTGATCGTCGTGCCACCTAACTCCGCTGCGGCGGATTGCAGATCTTTATCGAATTCCAGCGTCACCGTCACGCTTTGGCCGATGGCTTGGTGCTCAGGCGTAAACGTCACGTTAGTCAGCGTTGGCAAAGACTGCGCCAGTGTAAAGCTCTGACTTTCACTCACTTCAATGCCCGCTGAGTTCGTCCCCGTCACCATCACGATGTAAGTGCCATTGGTTTGATGACTCATATCAATCGCGTCACTGGTCCAAGTGCCACCGGCTTGTACCGTTGCGCTGCTGCTTTTCAATACCGTCGCGCCGCCTTGGGCTTTCACTTCAAGACGCAGGGACTGACCATCAAAACGTGTCGACGTACCTTCAAATTGTAGCGTGGCGGCATGCGCTTCATCCACATTACCCACTGGCGTGATGGCTAAGGTCGGCGTGATCGGCATGGAGTAAGCCGTGTTCTGGCTACCGGTATTCCCTGAGAAGTCTTGGTAGTCACGAACAAGCAACCCCACACTCAGCTCTGACGTGCTTGGTACCACCACATCACCAGTCCAAACACTTGGGTCCGCGGTTGCCACTAATGAAGTGATCGTCGCACCACCTAACTCCGCTGCGGCGGATTGCAGATCTTTATCGAATTCCAGCGTCACCGTCACGCGTTGGCCGATGGCTTGGTGCTCAGGCTTAAACGTCGCGTTAGTCAGCGTTGGCAGAGACTGCGCGAGTGTAAAGCTCTGGCTTTCACTCACTTCAATCCCCGCCGAGTTCATCCCCGTCACCATCACAGTATAAGTGCCATTGGTTTGATGACTCATATCAATCGCGTCACTGGTCCAAGTGCCACCGGCTTGTACTGTCGCGCTGCTGCTTTTTAGTACCGTCGCGCTGCCTTGGGCTTCCACTTCAAGACGCAGGGACTGGCCGTCAAAACGTGTCGACGTACCTTCGAATTGTAGCGTGGCGGCATGCGTTTCATCCACACTGCCCACTGGCGTAATAGCTAAGGTTGGCGTGATTGGCAATTCGTGAGCGGTGTTATCCTCACCTATGTTGCCAGTCAAATCTTTAAACTGACTAACAACCAAGTCGACACTTAACAGCGCGGTGCTCGGAACTTGTACATCACCAACCCAGACCTTTTTATCTGCCGTTGCTGACAGAGAACTAATGCGATTGCCGCCAAGCGTAGCGGTCGCCTCTTGGATCTCTTTGTCAAACTCAAGCGATACATTCACGCTTTGACCCGCACTCTGATGCTCGGGGTTAAATGTCACATTGGTTAGTTTTGGTAAGGTTCCTTCAACCGCGATACTTAAGCTGCTTCCTTTTCCAGGAATGGTGTTGGTACTTTGGTAGCTATCGTCCTCTACCTGTATTGTTATGTTTTTATCTTGCTTTTCTGGACTGATGTAATTAACCGTCCACGTAACGTTGTCTGAAGTGGACCACGTATCTTGCTTTAACGTTCCTGTTGCGCCGTTATCACTAGCGACAAGATGGACATCTGAGATATCAAAGTTCGTAACTTCTTCTGTAAAGTTAAACGCAAGCGTAATCTCTTCGCCTCCAAAAAGAGGGGCGCTTGAGGCGGTAGAGATACTTAGCCCGGGAACGGTTGCCGCTTCCACATGCGCGTCAATAGAACTTTCACTCTTGTTATCCACCTTGTCTGTTGCTGCCACCGTGATCGTATGATCGCCTTTCGGTAACAAATAGCTTATGACATAAGGCCCCGCTTCGGTTGTCGGCTCAGTAATCGCTTGAGGAGCCACTGTGCTACCACCACTCACCGCTTTTGACGTGACGAGATTTAAATTTTTATCTGTAATGTATGCACTAATTTCTAGTTGATACTTATCGTTTGTCGGCACCTTAGAGGTTTGATTAGCACTTAAGCCCGAAATACTTGGAGCGTCATAATCAACAATAGACTCGATCACTTGTCCATCATAACTTTTGCCTAGTAATTCAAAGCTTGTATTCTCTCTTCCAACTGAGTCCGTCACCGTCACCTTAAGGGTATATGCCCCTTGGTTATCGACGGCAAAGTTCATCATTCCATTACCACTAGATGAGATAACATCACCTGAGTAACGCAAGGAATCACCGAGGCTTGGAATAAGCTCCACAGAATATTGTGAAGCTTTCACTCTTTCTCCTTCCACCGTAGATACCGTAAACGGCTGGCTTGCCTTGGTTAAAAACAGTTTCCCACCCTGCAAACTCGTAATTCCATCGAAATCAACTGTGACTTTAGGAACACTAATATCAATGACTTTTCTGATATCAGAATACAGTCCGACGCTATCTGTCGCTTTGATATCAACCGTGATTGAACCACGCCCCTCTAACTGAGATTTCGGTAGTTCAAAGTACGTAGATGAACCGTTCCCATCCTCTACTCTTTCTTCTTGATAGCTTGGGTTTAAAACCGAATAGTTTACTTTTGCCAGGCTGCTACCAGTGTCCGTTATGTCGAAACGAAAACGAACATTATCTGGATTTGTTGGCGATTCAGTTACGATAATCTCATCGCCAACACTTGGAGGTGTGTTGTCAACTTTAATATCAACGGTCGCTTCACCGACTCTCGACCACACATCCGTTGCAGTAATCGTTGTCCTGATCGTTTTTCCATCCGCATCGCTAGGAAGTTCACTTGTAAATGTTGAACACTTGTAGGTTGGATCATCTGCACACACCTCTAATTGTGCAAACTTCTCCGGATTATCTTTATAGTTGTAGGATTCCGTTCCAAATCTGGCCATCACATTGTCTAGTCTAGAGTTTTCATACAGCTTAATTCTGAACTTGGCGACAAGCTGCTGACCATTAATGGTTGTGTTTCCAACCGGATCAGTAATTTCAACGACTACCGAACCTTTAGGTAATTCAAGCAGTAGATCGTGCTCTGGCGTCAAGTTTCCTGCTAAATCAGATAAGTTCTTGATTTTGTATTCTTGAGTTGTACTCAGGCCATCAATAATATCGGCATAGGATTCAGAATACGTACACTTGATATTTCCAACACCTTTGGCACAAGTCGTTGGTGTATAAGCTTTGTTGCCAAGATTACGAACCAACTTTGGATATTCATCTGAACTTTCGGTATTCACGCCTGATAAAGCATCATTAAAAGAGAGCTCAAATGTGAGCATCTTCTTCTTCAAAGCTTCATCAAACCAAACATCACTTCCTTTAAAACTGTATGAGTTACCATCCACGACTGTCGGTGCATCAATATCCACCATCGAGAAATTGAACTTGTTGATCGTTTCACGCCCATTTGTACCCAAGGTTTTAGTGATCAAAGTGACAGGTGCTTTGGTCATGTTTTGCCCAACATTGACACTACAACTGTAAGGTTCTTGCGATACGTTGATAACACCAGAAGTTGGTTGCTCATTAGTTGGTGGCGCATCTAGAGAGTTGTATTCTTCACGAACCCAACACTCTAACGTTTTGGCTTTGACCGCACTCATTGTAGTAAAGGTGACATCAAGAACACCATCAGATAAGTAATTTTGGAAGTCCAGCGGGCTTTCAACTGTTAGAACCACGCCTTCACGCTGTACGCTAAAGGTTTGGTTTACTTTTCCAACCTTTCGGTCTTTTTCATCAAGGTAACGAACTTTGTTATAAACTTTGATATCAAGTTCATAATTACCATCTTTGGCAATTTGTGTAGAAAGCAACGTTGCAGTCCAAGTGCCATCTGCGGTTTCTGAGAACGTAAAGTTAGTCCCGTTTTGCTCTCCAGAGAATCTATACGTTGAGTCAATTCGATCAACGCCACTATCATCAACAATATCAAGCGTAAGTACGATATTCCCATCTTGATAGATGGTGTTGTTTGTAATTGGCGTTCCATCCGTGTAACTCATCGCCAGCGTCACCTGCGGGATTGAGTTGTACACTTTGACGGTAAAATCTTGCTCATCACTGGTTAAGGTTGTGTTGCCACGAACATCAGACCCTTTTAAACGAATCTTGTGTGTACCCGTACCTAAATCACCAAGGCTCACTTTGAGATCCTCATTGATTTTTGTACCAGGAGAGCCAGGTAATGGTTCCAGATCGCTAAACGTCCAATACTCTAGGCTTTCTCTATTTACGCCATTAATTGAAACATCACCGTTAGCATTTAGGTCTAGCGCCGTTAGGTCAAAGACATAGTTACCTAAGTAGTAGTCATTCGCATTGAAACCACTTAATCCTAATGTTGGCCCATCACGATCAAGAATAACCTTGTGCGTGTTAGAACTAGACTCAAAACCATATATATCGGTTGCTTTTACATACAATGACGTTGTTTTTTCATCTTCAGAAATGTCTATTTTATCTGTGTCACTCTTGATAAGAGACATGACAAACTCTTTAGATGAATCCGTTGGCACAATTGTCTTAATTGGCGAATCTTTACCACTTTGATACAGCGAGACTTGCTCAAGGTCTGAATCGTCTATTACGGATTTAAATCGCACATTGAACTCACGCCCTATGACATAGTTCTCTTTAGACAATGTGTCTTCAACCCAAGGCGTGTTTAGGATGATTTCAGGGCCTTTGTTATCGACTTGGAAGGTAAATTTCCCTGTTGTACTAACATTGGCAGGGTAAGCGTTGTCCGTCGCAGTGACGTAAAACTCATTCCATTCATCGTAATCAAATGCTTTTGAAACCAGTTGGACTTTGACGTCAGGCTGTTCACCAACTAGGTATGGTACGTCACACTCCTCTGTTAGAGGGTCACAGCTTTCTAATGTCAGAGCCTGACCAGATCCGCGGCGCAAATCTATTTTTACGTTATTGCCAGAGCTTAACGTCCCCCAATCAATGACAGGTGTCCATTGGTTATTACCACCTAAACGGCTTTGAACCTGCTCACTTTTTACAATAGGAGCTTCAGAGTCGATACGAATATTGAATCTCGGAGCGGTGCTAGTTAACTCTGAAACGGAGTTACCTAAGTTGTCCTCTGCTGCGGCAACAACTAACCAATCTCCATCACCAGGATAAATCGTAGAGCCTTGATTTGAACAAATCTCTCCCGTACATAGTTTGACTTTAAACGCGTCTTTCGAGTTACTTGCAAAGTTTTCTGGTGTGTATGTTACTTTTTCACCGGTTTGCTGGTAGAAAACAAGGCCCCTCGAGGCAAGCTTATCACCAACAATATCCTCAACCTTGAAGGTTAATTCATGAGTATTGTTCGCATTTAAATAAATACCGTTTTCTACAGGTTTACCATCGACATCATTGGGTGGAAGGTAACTGGCCTTAGGGAAATCGTTATCAATAAACACCGATTCTATAAACGGAGATTTACCATTATAACCATACGCATTGCCATGTGGGTCAATAGCACTGGTCTCCACGGCAAACTCTATAATGTCTTTTAGTTCACTAGACTGGGAGTTAAGGGTGAAGAAGTACTCTTTTCGATAAGCATTGCTGTTGCCTGAGTTTTCTACGATGTTGATGTCCAGTGGTATTTCAATATTTGGCTCATTGGCTTGATACCACATCGTGCTAAACTTCGGACCGTAAGCGTCGGTTCCTACAATACCAGAAGGATCGTCTAGGACAATTTTAGAAACAACCTCGCCAGCGATATAAAGCCTATTACCAACCATCGTCTCTCTACCGCTTTCAATGGTTAATTTTGGCTGCGGAGGCAAGGTATCGATACTGCTACCCTCTGTATCAAAAATGTTCTTACCATTTAAGTCAGGATTAGCCATCGAAATATCATCAGCATAGAGCTGCGCGATATTGGTCTCAATACCGTATTTGCTCGCCATGATTTCATAATAGGATTGCGCCAGATCTTTTCGGTAAGTTTCAGCGCCAAACGTGTAAGAATCGAGCGTAACTTGACTTCCTCCGGCCCCTATACCATTTGCTTTTCCATCGTAGCTAAAATCATCGTAAATAGCAGATGCAAAATCTAATGAGTTATTTCTTGGCATTCTCTCGGCAATACTATCAATTGCTTCAACAAGGAATCGGTGTAGATAGTCATTTGATGGCTTGTCTGGAATCGCTTTAGTCGTAAGCATTTCATTGGTTGCATAAGACACAACCGTTGGGTCAAACCCAAAGAATGAGTTGTTATTCGTACCTGATAACGCGTAGCGCACCTCATCAAGAATTTGAATCGCACGTTCTGAAGTTTTCTCTCCCGCTGTCACTTGATCCCACTGGAAATCAAACAAACCAGTCTGATATGTCGATAGTTCAGTAATATAGTAAGTTTGAGAACCGTTGAGCTTAAAATACACACCAATATTGGCCTTGTTTAAGTCAACCGTTACTTTCTTGGTCCCTGGATCTCTTTTCCATTGGTAATAGTATGGCTCACTACCTTCGATACCAATTAAACGAACACGCATGAAATCATAATTCACTACGTCAGTTGTGGTTTCACAGCTCGCTACGTCAAGAGCCATAGACTGGTCACTTTCCAGTTGCTGGATAGTGGTACAACTTGCAAGTGAAGTGAATTCACCACTTGGGCTCAACCCTTCAAGTTGAGCTCGCGCACCAATAAATGGTGTCACCACTTTTATGGTTGGTAGGTCAAAGCTACTTCTAAAATATACTTCTCTTGGAGTGCTTTCGTTATCAGACTCATCGACGGTTTGAATGACTAACTTTTGACTACTGTTTTCTGATACCGATTTAAAGCTGTCACCCAAAATATCTCTTACAAAAGGAATGTAATAGATGACATCCTCTACTCGCCCATTGCTATCTAACAGCGTTTCGTGCGGAATTTTTGCGATGTAATCGTTATCTGATGCGGTTGTGTCAATAACTTGCTGAAGTGAGTAGTTGTTATCGTTGTTTTGGCTTACGTAGTACTTGACGACGAGCTTTAGCTTATTAGCGTTGGAGCCTAAAACCGTATCGGTATTTACGTCTGATACTTTCACACGAACATAAGGGATTTTATTCTCTTTCAATAAATTAGCGTTGAAGTTACTAAAATCTATCCCTTTTAATGAGTTCTGAATCCCTAAACTTGCGTACGCATAGTCAATCTTCAGGAAATCGCGGCTTGCTTGAACATTGTCTGGGGTGTACGTATCTTGAGAGTAGATACCATCGTAAGTGGTTCGTTCACCATCTAAACCCACATTTACGTACGTCATTGACGTACCTTCAGGATAGGTTATCGTCTGTGCTGGCGCTTGATCGTCACGACTTACTGCATGCTGCGCAGAGCCCGTATTGCCTTTGCTATCCTTCGCTCGAACCTCAAAGACCGTCGTAGATAGGAATTCATCAGTTGGGTAAGCCTTACTAAACTCACAAGCATTTCCAGACTCTACAGTGACAGGAGAACATGTGACGCCCTCATGTAAGCCATCTTTAAATGAAATACTGACCGAACTAATCTCTTGCGAGCTTTCTTTTACAACTCCTTTCAGAACGTATTCTTTAAGTTGGTTATTAATTGCACTCGCCGATGTAATATCGATAACAGGCGCATCGTTATCCCATTCAAAGTTGATATGAAGACCCGAATGGCTGCCTGGAATTAACTCATTACCCAGTACATCCGCTGTATACAAGACTAACCGTGCTGCTGTTACGTTTGAGAGCCCTGTGGCAGGGTTCATATCTACACTATCGATCTCTTTGGTATTAATGTTAACTTTAACGTTGGTCTCTCGAAGGCCAACTTCAAAATCATCAAATTCAACCGAACAGAATGTGCTTCCAAAATCTTGTATGTCGTTACATTGAAATTCACCAGACCACGAGCCATTAATCTGATACTGAATAAAGGCGGATACGTCTTCTACACCGATATCATCAACAATTTTTAGGTCAACTTTATCGGTGCCTGCAAGTACATCACGGTCAATGCGTGTCACGATAGGCGCTGTGGTATCAATCTCCGTCCCATCTCGCGGTGGAATGACGCCATCTGTACTGCCATATGTACCTAAGTCATTAAGCTTCTTACTAAAGTCGACATAGTCGGCAGCATCAGTACCAGAAATATTGATACTTGGGTCGTTTACCACGATCAAAACGTGCTGAGATAAGTCACGTGTGTAAACGTCGCTGTTTATCTTTTTCTGTCCAAAGCTGAGGGGAGTCACTGCTCCTGAAGTCTGGCTCACTTCAAGACCATCAAGAACACCATCTGCAATAACATCCCGATATTGGATGTCAGCGAAATGCATTGAAGTGTAGACGTTATCGCTGTTGCCGTATTTTTTTATAAGATCGTAAGAGTAAGACGAGTATGCAGTTAATAAAGCGCCGTATTGATGCCCAGCACTAGCAAAACTGCTTTGCCCACCTTTGGTTATATCAATAGGTTTGGTCTCATTTACGTCAAAACCATACATGCTATTGATACTACCCAAAGCGGTTGAAAAGGCACTTTCATCTGTGGCCCCCTGAGAAATTTTGTACTTTGCCAAGCCTGCTGCCAAGTTCGACAGCGGAGTAAGCATTAACTTTTGCTCACTCCCCTCTTTAAAGTTCACAACACCTTCAAATTTAAGTGTCTTCGCATTGCTCACAGATACCGTTTCATTTGTAAACGGATCGGTATAACTCCCCTCTTTTGCAACAACAAAAAGAGGCATTGACGACGATTCAAACTCTAGCAGATAGTTTCCGAAGGCATCAGACGTCGTGTTAGCCAACTTCCGACCTAAGTTTCCATTTTTGAACTCGAAAACCTCAATCTTGGCGCCATTGACTGGGGCGTCAAACACCATACCGGAAATGCTTCCTTTGCTTCTAGCTGGAGGTGTGTTGTCTCCTCCATCACCACCACCACATGCACTCAATAAAAGAGATGTAAGCGTAAGACCTAATGTTAATTTCAGCGTATTTTTAGCGAACATAGTAATTTGGCAAAATATATTTTCCCGAGATTATATTATTGAAAAATATTTTCTCAACGTGACATTAACACCAACAAAATAGGCATAAACACCAAGCCAACCGTCACTTTGACTGAATTATTAAAATTATTTTTACATCCTATAATTATTAACTTAGTTAAAACAGAGGAATTACTCATGCTTTAATGCTAGTTTTTATTTAAAATATTATACTCTACGCACAACTGTCAGTATTGATAAACCAACAAAACTAATGACTATTTTAATAATAAAAAGGAGTGTGCAAGCTCCTACCGTAGCCCTTATCACTACTGCGTTAATCATATTGATTAGCGTATCGCTTTCTCACTACTTCCTCACTCCTGTGGATAGGCTACCTACCATCAAGCCTTTAGAATTCGAAAGTGAGAATGTGCAGCCATCAATTAAAAAGAAGACTCGTAGGCAAAAAATCACTACCGGTGTTGTTGAATACTCTTTTGTCGCTTCATTATTAAAATCAGGAGTGAGTCAAAAAGAGATCAACTTGCTATTAGCACTTATCAAAAGCAAGTTTAATATTATTGACTCTATTAAAAGAGGTGATAACTTTATCTTAAGAACTAAATTAAATAGTAAAAATGAAACTTACATTAGTTCTTTTTACTATTTAGGCAGTAAAACTGATTTATTTATTATCAATGATGGTCACGGTAACGTATTTGATGAGCATGGTGTGTCGATAAATAATCAGTTCATGTTTTCTTCACCCTTTGATAAAAACTACAGAGTGAGCTCTGACTATGACTTAAAGCGAACACATCCAGTGACCAATATAACGACTCCGCACTTAGGCACTGATTATGCCACACCTGTAGGTACACCGATTCGTAGTATTGCTGATGGCATCGTTTTAAAGTCCCGCTACAACCGTTTTGCAGGCAACTACATTAATATCCGCCACACAAATGGCTCTGTATCACGCTACCTACACTTATCTCAGCGCAACGTCCATGTTGGAGAGAAGATCAGCCGAGGACAAGTGATAGGGAAAACGGGTAACACAGGAAGAACAACAGGGCCGCATTTACATCTTGAACTGCACATCAATGGTGTTCCGGTTGATTACGAGCGATACATTCAAAGGCACCCAAACACTGACGTAAATATAGAAATGCTGATTGCAGCGAGAAAAGAAAAAGCAGAGTTAACAGCGGAATGGCAACGGTATGAGCAGTCAAATAGGTAACAACAGCCACTTCGATTCGCTCTTTCTTCATTTATCTGAAGCGAGTCCTCGTAACCTTCTGAGCGCTTCGTAGTCTGTCGCCACTAACCAATTTCAGGATCAAAAAGAGCCGCCACATGCGGCTCTTAATGATTATAATTTCCCGATATTCCATCGGTTTCCCCTTAACCAAACACGTTGTCCTCTTGTTCTTGAACGCAAATGGTACGCGCCCTATCATGTTCACGTAAAAGATCAATAAAAGAATAAAATGATTACTCATTGTATTGGCTAGATATCTAATACAAAGAGGCCCAACAATACCTCTTTCTTACTTTCTAAACAGTGACGCTGTCACGATTATGAGTGGTTTCTATCATATTCAGCGCTTGCCTTTCTCAGCCCTTCTAAATCGTCTGAACATAAAAATCTCTTCAGGCTGTCGATTTTCTTATCAGGCCAATCATATATCCTAAGAGCAAGCAGTTCGTCTATCGTCTCTCGAGAAAAGCGATATTTGACATGCTTAGCTGGTGACCCCGCAACCATGCTGTAAGGCTCAACATCTTTCGTCACCACACTGTTTGCCGCAACGATTGCTCCTTCTCCGATAGTCACACCCGGCATTATCATGGATCGCATACCGAGCCAGGCGCCATCGCCAATATGAGTATCTCCTTTCCCGACGTACGCTTCTTCAATAGAGTCCATAAATGGGTACAAGGAGAACCAATCAGCTCTATGTGTACTGTTTCCCCCCATAACAATGACAACTTCCGCTGCAATACAGACAAAGTCACCTATATGTAACTTATCAATCTTCCATTTTGGTTCCCAATCTCGGCTGAACTCATCGCCTTGTAGATATCTTACAACAGACTCTTCAAAACCGGCGTCCCAACAATCACTGTAATAACTATGTTTACCTTTAATCGTTATATTTGGGTTCGTAACAACTTCATGTAGCAAAGTCACCTTAGACCAATGCTTAGTTTTCATGAATACTCCTATAAATACTATCTAATAAAACACTGTAGATAGTATGTATCTAAATAAGCTCTAATAATTACGTAGTGCCTATTACCACTAAAATTTACTTCACCACTGAGCTAATAATATGGTAAGCAGCCTCTACTCTTTCTGCATTAGGGTAGTTTTTATTCGCCAGAATCACTATGCCTATTTTTTCAGAGGGTACATACGCGACATATGCCCCAAAGCCACCTGTTGAGCCCGTTTTGTTATACCAAATGTCTCGACCGAGAGTACCGGATTCACTTGCTTGAACCGGTTTAGCGTTGAGAATTACGTCGCTGGAGTTACCTTTCAATAATTGTGAAAGTGAGACGGGATAATCATAACCTTCCCACCCTACTGCTTGCGTAAATGTATCGGTATTAAAATACTTAATGTGAGTTTGCTCTAGCGCATTCTCCATATCATTATTCAGTTGCGCTTGCCCCATATTTGCTTCGATATATTGAAGCATATCTGAGCTCGTTGATTTAATACCATAGGCTTGCGCATCAAGAATACCTGGATTAACTCTAACGGGGTTTCCCTCAGAACTATAACCAAAAGCATAGTTATTAAGCTTATCCTTTGGTACATCGACAAAGGTATTGGTCATACCGAGCTCAGGCAGGATGACGGTTTCCATCATTTCCGTATAGTCTGACTTCATACTCAAGGCACCGATGTAGCCAAATAGACCAATACTAGGGTTTGAGTACTTCCTCTTAGTACCGGCTTCGTACTCCGGTTTCCACGTTTTGTAGTACTGCATCATTTCAGCGTCGTTCGTTACTTCGCTAGGGAATTGCAATGGTAGACCACCTGCAGTGTAGGTGGCGACATTAACTAGCTTGGTATTACCCAGAGCACTATTCTCTAATTCTGGAATATAATCTTTGACCTTGTCATCCATGTTTAGCTTACCTTTTTCTTGGGCGTACCCAGTCAAAGTAGCAGCAAAAGTTTTACTGATAGAGCCGAGTTCAAAAATTGTGTCGTTGGTGACTAAACTCCCCTTACTTACGTCAGCCAAACCGTAATTATAAAAATAACGTTTACCATCAATCGTTACTGCAACAGCCAACCCCGGAATGTCGTATTCGTTGATTAATCCTTTAGCGCATTCATCAACTACGCTCTTTAATTGACTGCTAACCGTTAACTCCGTTTTCGCAAACGTGACGAAAGAAGTGAGCGATAAAATGGCCAGCAAGGCATTGTTTAACTTCATTGAACCCTCAATTTTTTAATTTTAACTTATAATTAATTTCTAGTTTATTCCAAGGCTTTTAACTTTTTATATAAAAGTAATCCTGACTTGAAGAACTCCAATCGTTAACCCTCGATGAATAACACTGTGTCTTCAAATTTTTAGTGCGATATAAACAGGTCTAAACCTGATCACCGTTGATAGGTAGGCCGGTTAGATACGAATGTAAGTAACATCCGTTTCCAAAATGGGGAAATAGTGTACTCAATTACGCTTTCTCCATATCACGATAACGGTATACTAGGTAGATATACTTGGTATATACAGATCCACATCCTCACAACGCTTTAGAACCACTTTTCAACGTCTACAGAGAAAACGATGCCATTTTCACTACACTTCGAAACTGGAAAAGTCACCAGCCAACAACTTTACTCCGAGATATACCAAGGGATATTAGAAGGCAGATTACGATCAAATGAGAGATTACCGTCAACCCGCATGCTGTCGAAAAAGTTAGGCATAGCAAGAAACACTGTCATTTCGGTGTATGAGCGACTTCAGTTCGAGGGGTGGATAGTAAAAAAGGCAGGATCTGGCACGTACGTAAGTAATGCTCTAGAACAAACGGTGAATCAAGATAAGAGACCAATAAAACACTACCAACTAGGGGTGTTTGGCACTAACGCATCGAAGAAGCCAGAGATCATCGCACCAAAGAATCTAGACTATGACTTCACTTTAGGCGTTCCTGATCATCAGAGAATAGCAAAGCATATTTGGCGACACTCAAGACTGAGTAGGCTCAATGCATTAACTCCAGAGTTTGCACATGGCGGTGATTTACAAGGGTTAGCTTGTTTACGAGAGTCTATCTGCGAGTATGTGAGACACTCGAGAGGCGTAATCTGTGACCCTGAAGACATCATCATTACTCAAGGGTGCCAGCAGGCAATAATGACGACTCTCCTTACATTACTCTCTCCCGGGGATCTCGTGTCGACGGAAGATCCAGGATATCCTGTTTTTCGAAATCAAGCTCGATTACTTGGCGCGCAAATAGGCTCCGTGCCGATGGACGACCAAGGTGTTGTCGTTGAATCAATCGCTTCTAATGCCAAAATTATTTATACAACGCCTAGTCATCAGTTCCCTTTAGGCTTTAGCTACTCAGCTGACAGGAAGTTAGAACTGCTGAGATGGGCAGAAGTTAATAACGCAATCATTATCGAAGATGATTATGATTCGGAATATCACTATCTCAATACCAGTAAGAAAGCTCTCAAGTCACAAGACAAAAATGACTGCGTCGTTATGATAGGCAGTTTCTCTAAAATACTATTTCCCGGCATACGCATTGGCTATATGATTCCGCCAAAGTCTTTAATAGAGCCAATTTCAAATATGTTATGGCACTTGGGAAGAAGTACATCTGTAGTGTCTCAAATCCTACTTGACGAATTCATGCGTGACGGTCATTTCTCTCACCATTTACTCAATATGAATAAAATCTACAGCGAAAGGTATAATAAGCTAACTCAATTAATTGACAACATAGATTGCTTACAACGTATTCCAAGCCAAGGTGGATTGCATATAGCAGCTGAAGTATCGGGATGCGCGACACAAATGATGAATAAATTTGCTTCATCAAATGTAGCGGTTTACCCATCATCGCATTTTTCTATCAACAATCATTCTAATGCCCTCTTATTTGGATTTGGCATTATTCCTACCCAAAAAATAGAAAAAGCATTTGATATTATTCAATCAATATTGGATTAAAACAGATATAAAATTATCGTTTTGCTCGGTATCAATTTATCGTCGCAGTTATCAGCATCAGGGCGACAGCCAGCGTGGAACGCTTTTCAACCCAATAAGGGTTCAATACGAACTGTGTCGCTCTGACACGCTTGGTTTGGCTTCAGCCCCAACACTATATTTCTTCGACTGTAAACGTACTAGGTTCAAAGTAAAGCGACGTATCACGCTGACATTTGCAGCACTACCAGCAACCCTATTGCGTAAATCATCTTCTTTTAAGTTCACATCGAGCATTCAATGAACCTTATTTTTCTAATATCGAACAGTAAGTTCTGCTTAACACTCTATCAAAACACTATCTTTCGCTAGATGTTAAAGAAGAAAAGACTTCAAGGTAATTAAGGATTTGTTATAGAGTATTGACCTATATAATAAAGATCACAATCACGACATTAATCTCCAGTAATTTACCATATCGCTTCATGATCGCTTAGGATACAAATTATCGAAAAATACCAAACCCTAGGTTAATACGCTATTAACGGCTCAAAAAAATAACGAAGTTGTACCGCAATTATATCAACATCATTTTCATGTAAAAAATAACGAGCGCCTTGGATACCGATCTCCCAATTATCTGAGAGGTTGTAGCCAACTTCTGCACCAATATATCCATCAAAACCATCCACTTCCGTCGTTATCTTGCTGCCTTGATACGTACTTTCAATATCGGTATCCCAGAACAAGCCCCCCAAACTCAGTTTTGCGGACCATGAATTGTATTGCCAGAACTTATAACCGATGTCGAAGCCCATGCCCTTAACAAGGAGTGGGGCTATAGATGCGACATTGGCGTGATAGTCTTCTGGTGAAGTAGTAGCACTACGCAATGTAGCACTACCTTCACCCATATCAATATAACGAATAGTTCCAGACCATTGATCAGAAAAAGTATATCCCAACCCGACAGAGCGATAGAACCCGGTGTTGTCAGTAGAGATTACGTTATCACCTTTAACAGCATCACGCTCATCTGCATGGCTTGACCCCATTTGAACATCAACATACCAGCCCGCTTGACTACTAAAACTAAACACAGCAATTAGTGCTAGAGCACTGTTTCTTCCATAACGTTGCATGGCTCCTAACAAAATCAAAAGCATCAACACCATGCCACCCAATGATCCTGCTGAAGTATTTTCAACCTTTACATCTCTTACCAACTTAACGGTCACTATAACTTTCCCCGCGTCTTGCAGGCCTTGGCTATCCTGAATGATATATGTCAACACATCATTGCCTTCAAACCCTGAGGTAGGGGTATAGGTCACGCTCTGATCTGCATTCATGACCGCCTGCCCATACTGCGCTTGGACTGAAACCAACTTCAATGTGTCGTTATCCGGATCGGTATCGTTAGCAAGGACATAAACCGTGACAGGGGTACGATCATCGGTGGTAATATTATCGTCCACCGCATTCGGATTCTGACTGTTTACCACATTTACCGTCACCTTCGCCGATCCCGTTCCACCATTACCATCCGTTACGCTATAAGTGATCAAAGCCTCCCCGTAGTACTGTGGTTGAGTGACATAACTTAGTTTGTTATCAACCACACTAACACTACCAATATCTACAGAAGCGCGACTTACCTTCAGCCCATCACCATCAGCATCAGCATCATTGCTCAATACATCGATCGTCACCGTACCATTGAGACTAACAAACGCATTGTCGTCAATCGCTTGAGGGAGTGTATTATTGCTTACACGAGCGGCAACGACGCCAGGGTCAACGACACTGCCATTAGCCAATCCGTCATCATCGTTCGGACCACCGTCTTCAATGGTAAGTTGTACACACCAGTCACCTTCAGTCAGGCCCTGTGACCATGAACTGTGCCCTGGTGGCGGACAATAACCAGCCTCGCCAGCACTAGAAGAAACCGTGTTTTGAGCATCCTCAATAAAGTCTATCCACCCCTGTTCAGCGTTATACTTTCGGTACACTGCATTTGCTGGAACAGGTAAACGCTGAGGCAAAACTAATTGATAGCTTTGGCCGGGCAGCGGCAAATTAGTTACTACAAAATCAAAGATTCCCCCTATGCTCTTCATGTTGATATCTTTAGGAAGCTCCTCATCCAGCAATAAAGCTCCTCCTGTTGCGTTAGTCAGAATGGTTATTCCTTTGCGTAAACAGACACCTGGCTGCCCCTCAATGAGGAAGCGATCTTTTTCTGACACAACCTGTTGAATTACGTTACAGTCAGAAATTGCATCAAGATAATCAGGGATACCATCACCATCACCATCACTATGACCTTCTTGATCATCCGGGATTAAGTCGCCATCACTGTCTTCACTCCCGAGCTCCGCCAATGTTTGTACCACTTCTAAATAGACATTCCGTGTCACTGATAATGGTGGAGTGCCATTGTCAGTAACTGTCAATTGCAAATTGTAAATCGCTGAACTCAGTAATTGCGGAGAGAAAGTCAATGTTTCGCTGTACATCTGCCCCGCAATCGCTTGGTTAAGTACATCGCTATCACTACTCCATCTGAAACTGTGTATATCGGACATATTGGCATCACTAACACTGCTCGTGATTGTGACCGGTTCAACACCATTTTCAATTTGGCTCCGCTGCTCCCCCGCCTGAGATACACTTACCTTGACCTTCGGAGCCACATTCTCTTCAAAGATTGTCAAGGTGTAACGACGCTTACTACCTAGATTAAGGGTGCTGTCCAGATCAATCACTAAGGTTTCAACGCCCTCATTTTGTCCATCATTAAGTAGTTCGAACGAAAGTTTGCCTTCGGTACCACTAGGTATCACCACTTCACCAGAGGTGAGCGTGTGGTCATCACTGTCCGTGCTTCCTGAAACCGTATAAGGTATGATTACTGGGTAGCTCGGCGAAGGACCGTTAAGGTGTATCGATACGCTATGATTGGTGCCTTCCGTGGTTTGCGCATCTTTGGAGATACTTATCAGTGGATACACTGTTACCGTTTGACTAGCTTCAGCGACGTTTCCATCAGAGTCTTGAGTGCGCCAATAGACCGTATTAGTTCCAGGTCGGAAAAAGGTCGTGCTGTCGACCAATGAAACAGGTAATAGCTTGCCTGTACTATCTCGTGCCACAGCAGAGCCTAATGCAACTTTAGTAAAGAGCGAAGTTGCGTTCACTTCGATATCTGAAGGTGCGGCTATTGTTGGTGCGTCCAATTTCGCACTTTTAATTGTCACGATTGCTTTCGCGGTGGCCTTTCCACCGTTACCATCTTTCACACTGTATTGCACTGCCACTGTACCAATTGAGGTCGTTACCAATTGGATTTGACTGCCCACAATCGTTGCCGTTCCAGATGTAGGTTTAACCCATTCCAGTTGTAATGTATCTAGATCAACATCGCTGTCGTTGCTGAGTACATCCAATAAGTAGCTACCATCGTTACTCTCGGTAAAGACATAGGTATCATTAACCGCCACTGGCTCATCATTAACGTTGATTACCGTGATGCTAAACGCTGCTAAAGATGTGCTTAGCTCACCGTCTGAGACACTAATAACAATATTATTGGTGCTGCCAACATGCTCATTTTCCGGCGTACCACTTAGCAACCCAGTTGCTCTATCAAAGGTTGCCCATGATGGTTTATTGCGGATTGAAAAGCTCAAGCTACTACTATCAACATCCGATGCCTGCAGCGCAAAGCGGTACGTACTGCCTTCGTTGACGGTAAGAGCAGGAGTGCCACTGATCACTGGCGCGTCATTGACATTGTTAACCACAATACTGAATCTATTGAGCATTGTGGTCGTGAGACCATCAGAAACCGAGATAACAATGCCCTGATATTTGCCAACATCACCATTATCTGGTGTACCACTAAGCGTGCCTGTTGATGCATCAAAGCTAGCCCAAGATGGCTTGTTCACGATACTGAAGGTGAAGGCTTGGCTGTCAACATCTGACACTTGTGGCGTGAACAGATAGGTGCTGTCTTCATTCACTTGTGTTGCTGGTGAACCAGAGATAACGGGTGCATCGTTAACGTTATTCACAGTAATCGAAAAAGCTGACAATGAGGAAGAAATAGTGCCATCGGATACGCTAATCACGATACCTGGATAAGTCCCCACATAACGGTTACTTGGCGTGCCAGAAAGCGCTCCTGTTGTCTTGTCAAATGTAGCCCAAGGTGGCTTGTTAGCTATCAAGTAGGTCAGAGTATCCGCTGGGTCATTGTCCAATGCCGCGGGCACAAACTGATACACACTATCTTCATCAACTTGCGCCGATGGGGTACCCGTAATCACTGGCGCGTCATTAACGTTATTCACCGTGATGGTCACTAACGCCACTCCAGAGGTAAGTTCTCCGTCACTTACGCTGTAAGTGAAACTGTCCTGACCAAAGAAGTTACTGTTACCCGTATAAACCGCGTGATTGCCTGTGACGGTAACATTACCGTTGACTGGCGATTTTACAATTTGATAGCTCAAAGATGAGCCTTCTGCATCGTTACCATTTAAAGTAATGGTCAGCGGTATTTCTTCCTCTCCCGTAGCACTGATATCGGTCGCGGTTGGTGTATCGTTGACTGCATTAACCGTCAAATCGACACGAACCTCTGTCGAGTCGAGATCACCGTCGTTGACCTTGAACAAGAAGAAGTCGGAGCCATTGAAGTCCGCTTCTGGTGTATAGCGCCAACTATTATTGGTCAACTGCTCTAGCACGCCATGACTGACTTGCTCAGTGATAAGATACTGCAGAGTGTCATCATCGTTATCAATATCTGAACCAACCAGCGTGATCACCAAACTATTGTCTTCATCAAGCGTTTGTGACTGTGCTTGCGCCATTGGTGCGTCGTTGACTGGTGTTACTGTCATGGTCACTGTTGCGGCGTTAGATACAGCACCTGCTAAGTCTGCCACCGTATAGGTGAAGCTATCTTCACCGAAGTAGTTCTCATTGGGGTTGTAAACAATCGCTCCTGACGCCGTCACGTTCACACTGCCATGTGCTGGCGTATCGACGACTGTGACACTAGTGAGTTCAAAACTGTCTCCAACATCGGCATCACTATCATTGCCTAATACATTGACCTCGAAGGAGCCTCCCTCTAGTAGTTGTGCACTGTTATCAACAGCAACGGGGGCATCATTCACTGGCGTAATATTGAGCGTGACGGTTGCAGGCACTGAGACTGCTTGACCACTATCGGTTAGCATGTAGGTAAAGCTATGTTGACCATTAACGTTCGCTGTTGGCACAATCTTTAAGGTCCCATCGACATTGACACTGATCGTGGCAAAACTGTATACCCCCTCTCCTTGACCAAGATCTTGCAGGGTAATACTACTCGGGGTGAATGACCCATCTTCAATATCACTGTCGTTACTTAAAATATCGAGTGTCGATGTGATATCTTCATCAAAAGTAAAACTGTCTTCCTCCGCTACTGGTGAGTCATTGACGGAACCGATATTGACGCTGACCGTGGCCGCAAGAGAAACGCCGCCTTCACTGTCTGCGATCGTGTAAGTAAAGCTATCGCTACCATTTTCATTCGGATTCGGCGTATATACAAAAGTGCCTACAGTTTGATCAATGGCTACTTGTCCTTTTTGAGGCAAACTAACTAACGATAAATCACCCGTTGGGATGCCATCTTCAACATCCTCCGCTTGACTACGCGCGCTGACTGCTGCGCTTGCGGTATCTTCGTCGGTGTTGATGGTCAGCGCTTTAGCGACTGGCGCATCATTTATAGCCATGATAGTGACGGTCACTGTCGCCTCTTGCGACTCCTGCAGCAGGGCATCTTTCACGGTATAGGTAAAGCTATCTGTGCCTGTCTCATTATTATTTGGCGTATAGGTAACAACGCCGTTGCTGATCGACACCTGACCTTTAATTGGTTGCGTTTTAATCGTTGTAGAAGAAGCGACCATGTCATCATTAACATCGGAATCGTTGGCTAACAGATTAAATTGTTTCGCCGTATCTTCCTCAGTCGAGAAGCTATCATCAACTACCGTTGGCGCGACATCGTAGCGTTTGGTCACAGTATCCGTCACTGCATCAGATGCGTTGCCTGCGGCATCGGTTACCACCACGCTTACTGTCAACGTCCCCTCTTGCAAAATAGTGACGTCAATGCCCGTTACTTGCATGGTCTCCGAAGAAATTGTTTGACTAGCGCCGTCAATGGTCGTGGTACCGTCGGTCACGCTATAAGTGAACATCGCGTTCACTTCAGCTGCTGCGAAGGTAAAGCTCATCGCCTGTTCGTTGGTTTTGTTAATGCTCTCCTGATCAATGCTGATGCTATGTCCAGTCGGGATCCCCGTATCCACTGAGATCAACAACTGAGTCGCTGCTGTATTGAGGTTGCCAGCTGCGTCGCTAAATTTCTCGGCTGCAACATCAATAGTTGCATCCTCAGTGCTTTCTTCTGCAGGTGTAAAGGTAGCCGTGTAACTGGCGCTACTGCCCGCAAAGTTAGAAAGAGTTCCTCCAGCCACGGTCACATCGGCTTCGGAAAAATCAGTTGCGGCTTCACTCAAGGTAAACGTGAGTGTTGCCGTTTCACCCGCTTTCAACGCAGCGCTAGAGCTAGTGATACTAACGGTTGGAAGCACAGTATCGACGCTGATGGAAAGTGGTGTAGCTGCACTATTGGTGTTACCAGAGGCATCGGTAAATGTGCCTGTGGCAACTTCAATAGTACCGCTCGTCGCACTCTCTTCCGTTGGTGTAAAGGTCGCAGTGTAGCTGCTACCACTGCCAGCAAAACCAGACAAAGTACCGCCACTAACCGTGATATCCGCCTCGGTAAAATCGCTCGACGCTTCACTTAAGGTAAAGGTAATGGTCGCCGTTTCGTCCGCTTTCAGCGCCAATTTATCACTGGAGATAGTCACACTCGGCACTAAACTATCAACGGTTATAGACAGTTGAGGCGCAGCAGTGTTGCTATTCCCGGCAGCATCGGTAAAGAAATCTGCCGCCACGTTAATCGTCGCTGTACTTGTACTGTCTCTATCCGGCGTAAAGGTGGCCGTGTAATTGTCACCGCTGCTCGCAAAGTTAGACAAACTGCCGCCAGTGACGGTGACATCTGACTCAGTAAAGTCACTTGAGGACTCACTTAAGGTGAACGTGATACTCGCCGTTTCGCCAGAGATCAAATCAAGGTCTGAGCTGCTCAAAGAAACAGTTGGCCTCACGTTATCTAACGTAATTGTTGTGCTATCTATACTGGAGGTGTTGCCCGCCGCATCGCTCTGGCTCGCCGCGACCGTCAGGGTGCCGTTGTTAAACGCACTTACATCAAACTCACTGCCAATAGTCGTCCAAGCCCCGGTATTGTCGGCCGTCACCGTACGACTGACTGAGTTGTTATTGTCCGTGATGGTCACGGTCACACTATTGCCAGCCTCCGCGCCGGAGCCAGCAATCAGCACATCATTGTCTTCTGCCGCATTGACGATACCGTCGATTGCAATCGGCGTGGAAATGGTAACAGCGGATGGCGCTGCGTTATCTAGGGTTACGCTCTGGGTGGCTACGGTGGAGATATTACCTGCTATATCTGCTTGGGTTGCAGACACAGTCAGGGTGCCATTGCTCAAGCCACTGATATCCAGCTCGCTGCCGCTCAACGTCCAGTTGCCTGAGTTGTCGGTCGTCACCGTACGACTGACAGAGCTGTTGTTATCCGTGATAGTCACGGTCACGCTGTTGCCTGCTTCCGCGCCGGAGCCAGCAATCAACACATCGTTATCTTCCACTGCATTAACAATACCATCGGTTTCAATCGGTGTAGTGATGGTCACAGCTGATGGTGCGGCGTTATCTAAGGTAATGCTCTGGGTGGTCACTCTGGAGGTATTACCCGCCGTATCCGATTGCGTCACAGCAACTATGAGTGTGCCGTTGTTCAAGCCACTGACATCAAGCTCACTGCCGCTCAACGTCCAGCTGCCTGAGTTGTCGGCCGTCACCGTACGGCTGACAGAGCTGTTATTGTCCGTGATAGTCACGGTCACGCTATTGCCTGCTTCCGCACTGAAGCCAGCGATCAGTACGTCGTTGTCTTCTGCCGCATTGACGACCCCATCAGTTTCAATCGGCGTATTGATGATTACAACAGATGGGTCTGCATTGTCCAGAGTAATACTCTGGGTGGCTGCGGTAGAAGTATTACCTGCTATATCTGCTTGGGTTGCAGACACAGTCAGGGTGCCGTTGTTAAACGCACTTACATCAAGCTCACTGCCGCTCAACGTCCAGTTGCCTGAGTTATCGGCCGTCACCGTACGACTGACAGAACTGTTATTGTCCGTGATAGTCACGGTCACGCTGTTGCCTACTTCCGCGCCGGAGCCAGCAATCAGTACGTCGTTGTCTTCTGCCGCATTGACAATACCATCGGTTTCAATCGGCGTGGTGATGGTCACTGCTGATGGGGCTGCATTGTCTAGGGTAACACTCTGGCTAGCTGCGGTGGAGATATTACCTGCTATATCTGCTTGGGTTGCAGACACCGTCAGGGTGCCATTGTTCAGGCCACTGACATCCAGCTCGCTGCCGCTCAGCGTCCAGTTGCCTGAGTTGTCGGCCGTCACCGTACGACTGACAGAGCTGTTATTGTCTCGTGATAGTCACGGTCACGCTGTTGCCTGCTTCCGCGCCGGAGCCAGCGATCAACACATCGTTGTCTTCTGCAGCGTTGACGATACTGTCAGCCTCAATCGGCGTGGTAATGCTCACTACGGATGGTGCTATTGTATCAATGGTGACACTTAACGCGTTGGATGCCGAGCTAACATTATCATCGCTATCAGACGCTTTAGCACTTATTGCATGTGTAATACCAGACGCCAACTCATTGGTTGTTATCTGCCAGTTTCCTCCAGTAGCAGTGCCTGTGCCAATAACCGTTGCACCTCCACCGACTTGATCACTGTATAAAGTAACGATCGATCCACTCTCAGAAGTCCCACTAAACGTTGGTGTAGTGTCACTGGTAATATTATCAGTATTTAATGGCCCGGTATCCGAACTAGCATCTAAATCGGGTGTAGATGGCGCATTTGGCGTGGTATCGACTGTCGTAAAGTTAAATGTGGCATCATCGATGATCCCAGCGAAGCTATTATTTGCGCTGTCAGCCACGGCACTGGATTCAATATGAATGGCGTAGGTCCGGTTCCCTGCCAGATCACTGGTTGGGTTTAAGTAAACTTTATTGTTGGTAACACTGATGCGACCAGCGCCTGGTGATGTTGTTGTGCCATCGCTTTCAGTGGCAACATTAAATACTTCAAAGTCGCGACTGTCGGTAACATTACGAATGGTAATATTGCCGCTCTTCAGCTCAATATTTTCATCGAAGGCAATCTCGATGTTGTTGCTAACAGAAACATTGGTTGCATCATCAGTGGGAGTTGAGCTCGCACTGACAAAAGTAGGCGCGGTAGAGTCTGAAACCGCAGCGTCATCAATCTTGATACTTCTGATAAGATAACGAGAGTCAGCACCCGGACTTCGGGTAAACGCCATAGTCACTGTATCAACGTCCTGCCATGCCGAATCATTAAAATCTGTACCACGGGTCAGGGTAAACAAGTCCTGTAACCCTGAGTTTGCTTCACCACCTTTTGGCAAGGTGACAGTTTCGGTCACTGTTTGAGTATCATTAGAGAAGCCAGTTAACACAAGTTGATACGTTTTATCTGAGTCTCGGGCCGACCCCTGCATAAAGGTAATTTCGTCGAAACTGAAGTTAGTACTTGATTTCTCAAAAAAGCGGAAGCCACGATTGTTGAACTCATTAATCATGGTATTTGAGTAAAGAACACCAGCTACAAATCCGAGGTCATTTAGGCCAGTAAACGGAGTGCCATCCGAGCTAGTGCCCGCATCTAATACCATAGATACAGTACCTGCATTGGTAAGAGTGACTGAGGGCATACCCCCTGTGACGCCGGTCTCCACCTCACTAAAATTGGAACCTGAACCATTAGAGTAGTTAATCGTTTGCTGTGCAGCCCAGGCTCCACCGGAAAAAAACGCTGAGAACACCCATGCTGTTGTAATTGCGATCGCAACCTGACGATGTAATCTCATTTTCCTCTCCTGAAGATGACGGCCTTATCAACATGGCCGGGTTATCATAATCAACTTAAATATTTAATTTTTTATAGGAAAGGATTAGCTAAAGATTCAGCCAATTCTTTCTTGGTTGATTAGCTGTGCGGTGGGTATACTCCCGCAGTGGCAATTAACCAATTAATCGGCAATACCGGGCTCAAAATATTAAGTGGCATTGAACCGCCTGTTTCAGTCACAGTTACAGTACCTCCGCCCGAGCCACTACCAGACACACTTAAGCCTTCGATCTCGGTCAAATCTGGTTGCTGAAACGTCGGTTTATAGAACCCGGGGGTAGAGTTTTGCGCTATATACGAATTACTATCGGGTACCTGTGTATTTGCAGCATTGGTAGCAACCTGCATCCTGCCTGTTACAGTTGCAGAAGTGCCAAGAGGGGTAAAAATTGCCGTATGTAAGTGTGCTGGCATTTGAGTTATATCAATAGTTACCAGTTCAGTACCCAATCTTTCTCCCTGATGATAATCCATCCCCCCAGGTCGTGTGCCTACACCAACTGGACTGCGGCCACGCAAATCAGGTAAACCAAAGGTAGTTCGGGCGTCACCTCCGTATAGAGTGCTAACTAGAGAGAAGAGCGCTGGATTATCTTCAATTGCCTGCATTTGCCCCGAGCACATTGCCCAATTTCTAATTGCAAAATTGCCACCAAATGCGGTTAGTGCCCCAAGATACGGTTCTGTAGCCATACTGTTCTTCCTTTCAACGTATACACTTAAGTTAAAACCAGCTCATAACGAAATTGGTGTGGTTGGTTAAAACTTTCCAATCTCGCATTACTAAATACCGTTACGGGCTTCATCACTGCCGCAAAGCACCGTATTGAGATATTTATTTACTCACAAGTTGAAGCGTGCTGGAGCAATGACATCCCAGCATCTAGCCCAGCCATTTGCGCATAGCGATAACCCGAAAACACGCCTTGCGGTGTAGCAATAACATCTATTGATATGGCGCTATCTAACGTTTTCACTTGTAACCCATGTTGTGGGCTGATCTCGAGAATGCTCCCCGCCTCAACACCGACTAAAGAAGTCTCCATTGCGCTTGCTTGCAAAACATTGGCGACACCACTTGGCAAGCTCAACATCGCACCACCGAAGTCATGATTGCCTGCTCGCACTAAGTTGACGATTTCGCGACTCGTTTGCACGTTCCAACGAATGTGCAGATCATGTTGGTTTACTGCTCGTGCTACTTCGTTGGGGTTTGATACTTGTTCACACCAAACCAGCCCTTGCTTTTGTTGCGCGATGAGGAAGTCATACATCAGCTTAGCCGTCATTTGTGACGCTTTTTTCTGAGCACTGGTTAAGGTCTCAAACGGGTGAAATGGTACCTCTAACTCCATTCCTATAGCGCCGGAATCAGCCGATGCCTCAAGACGATGCAGGGTGAGGCTAAAGGTGTCTAAACCGTCTCTTAATTGCCAATAGAGAGGCATCGGGCCTCGATACTCGGGCAGCTTTCCCGGATGAATGTTGTACAAGTTTCCGTTGAAAAACTGACACAGCGAGGAATGAACTATGTGCCTGAACAAATAGATGACGCCATCCGTGACTCGCCAAGCATCGAGTTGCGCTATCAAAGCACTGCTATCATTGGCGGTATACTGAGCAATATGAATCGATTGAGCGCTCAGATAGCTCTGTAGCTGCTGTAAGTCTGGATTTAGTTCTCCTTCCGGTACTACCACGCCCGCCAATTTATGTTGTTGTGCCAACAACTGAATGATGGGCAAGGCGTAACAACTTCCTGTAAAAACGACGTATTTTTGCTGCATATCGAAATCATCCATGGGTGGCGACAAAACCTGGCAATCCGGTTAACTGATAATAGAAACAGACCTTATCGCCTCCCTTCGCTTCAAAGTAATGGTGTTCAACGGCTTTGGGCTTGGCATCCACATAAAAAGTCATGTCGGGTTTAGGATGGGTAATACCAGAGTCGTATTGTCCGACCATCGCATCTCCGTAAGTATCGATATGGCTGTAAATGGCGAGGATACGTTTTGCCATATCTGGCACATCTTTCGGCAGCTCAATGGTGTTGCCTTGCAGCATTTTTATTCCACCATCTAGCTCAAAAATCTCGCTTCTGAGCAACATGGCTTTATTGACGTTAAGAATTTCTCCCAGATCAATTCGATCATCGATCGCTTCCGGCTGGCAATGGTTGGAATGTGCATACTCTGCTTTTTCCCATTGTTGATTAAATTCCGTCTCCCCGATGACCATCATGGCGCGCACAGATACCTGATTGGGGATCATTTCGCCTTGAATATGTAAATATTGAACCAAATGTTTCGCGATGCTGAGGAACCCTTCCCGACTAAAGCCATGCTGCATCGCTTCAAGTATCAGGAGATCAAACGTTTGAGTTGGCGAAAATTGGGTAGCATCTTCTTCCACTAAGGCTTCAATGTAGTCTGCGATATCGAGATCCGCGATCAATTGATTGAGTGCTTTAATGGCTCCGGGGTGAATATCTACTAGTGTCACCTGAAGCTGCTCTGCGCTAATTCGATCACTTTGTTTGTAGTGAGCAAGTAAAGGCAGCAGCAATGGTGCAAAGGGGCCGCAAGCTGGATAAAGCACTTTAACCTGTGACTTGTTGGCAAGCATATGTTGGATAGCTTTGTTTATACCACACGCAAAGCCTTTAATTCGGTACACATCTTTGATGGTGTGTTTACAGTTAAGTGGGGACATCACCAGCCCAGACGTGGAAATGTACTGTCGAGTCAGTTCCTCTTGAGTGAGTTTAGCCAGAGAAAGAGATTGGCAAGCGTTGCCATACATGCTCTGAAAGGCTTGCACCAGTGTTCGGTGCTCAACTTTCGTCTCCTTCAATACGAGCTCAACTGCCGCAGCGAAACTCTCTTTCAGTTGCCGTTGGCGTTCAGCCGTGCTGAGTTGGTTTTGGAGCATAGCCTCAAGTTGAGTCCGTAATGAGTACTTAAGCAGCTCATCCATTTCGGGTTCAGCAAAACCAAACTGTTGAGTTTGTTGCTGCACTTCTTCAACACCGACCGTCTCACGAGATTGAGGACGTTGCTGGTAGAATTCTATAGATGAGCCTTTTTGCATAATTCATGAACCTCACTTGCCGCTGTAGCAGTAGTTAATGATGTAACACACCTGTACTTGAGAAAAACATATGCCAGAGGTCCACGTTACAATATCTCAGCTCCCGGCTCTAACTTCATAAACCGTACTGACAAAATTGGGCAGAAAAATTGAGATAAAAACAGTTCTAATCCTGTAAATTCAGAGAGTAGTAAATAGTTAGGGTAATAGGCCTTTCGATGTGATTCTTCTAAAGCAAGCGCTTGCCAATCCCCTCGATGGCAAGATCGTTTTACATATGGCAGCCACGCAGTCTCCTTAATAGAGGTAAGCGCGGCACTCAAGTGTGGTGTAATATGAAAGCCTTTTAACAGGCAGAAAAAGCCAATATCCATAGTATAAAGCCAACTATTTATAATATTGAAATTAAAATAATTTTTTCGGCAGTTATTTTGAAATTGCCGATATTTGATTTATAGACTAGAAAAAATCAGTTAGCCAGAATAGAGATCAAAAAAAACACTAAAAATAAGATTGTCAATTTATATCTCTAAAATTAAAGAATTTAATTTTTAAAGTTTAATGAAGTCCAATATAAGTTTAAGGTGTGCAATCTTTTAAAAGATATAAGTTTAAAGATATTTCAAAAAACTTATTAAGAAAAACATGAACTCACAAAAATAAATATCAAAATTATTAATAAAAAAACACCACTAATATAACAATGAATTAAGGTGGTTTGAAGATTAAAATGCCCATTTCATTTTCGTATATAACATTTTAACTACTAGTATTATATATGTAGTGAAATAAGATAAATTTATTCACTCAACATATCCAATCGATTCAGGTTTACTGGGAAAAGCTATACGTTACAACGGAGTGAAATATGGCAAATAGGGATGGAAGAATTCCACTCAACGTATTACGACTCAAAGAACTGAGAAAGAAATTAGGACTGAGCCAAGAAAAACTGGCGGAAGAATGCTTTCAACAGGGTTTTGTCGTATCTATTGCTTCTATAAAGCGAGCAGAGTCTGGGGCGAATGTGCTGTATCGTACCGCATCCAATCTCGCGGAATACTTTTCTGTCCCCGTAGAGGACCTTTTAATAGATCGGGCCTCAGAACCATTATTTACAAATGTATCTTCATCACCACCATATTTTTTTATTTTTGCAATCGAAGCAAAGTGTGATTTGACCGCAAAGGCTCTGCAAACCTTACTTCTCAGCCAAAACACTACACCCATAATACAAAACCGAACGTTTGTTCTTACTTGGTCTTTACAGGAATCGGACGAATATATTTTTGAGCGAATTCGACAACTAGCCCTTCAATTAAAGGTTGCTCTTTCGGCTTCGATTCGGTCTTTTATCAATGTGAAATACATGCATCGAATCACTGAGCTATCGGAACATCCGAATGCGATAACCCCAATCAATGAAATCCTAGTTAAAATCCCTTGGGGAGAAATAGCTGCTTGTCCTTGCTTTATCTCGTCCAATTGTGCCAGACCAATAAAACCTTTTCTAACAGGAGAGCCAGACTTCAACAACTGGCATTTTGTATCCTTACACCAAAACCATACTGACTGTTTCGTAGGGCGTAAACTTGAACTAGAAACATTGAATAGCGGAATCAAGCGATGGCAAAAACAAGAAGCAGGCCAAACGTATTGTATTACTGGTACCGCAGGGATAGGAAAGACCAGCCTACTCAACCAGGTCATTTCGTCTTTGAGTCGTTCTTCGTGTTTAACCACAGAGATTCAAATCCTGAATCATGGCAGTGCTGATCTCTTGTCCCCTCAAAATATATTCACTCGGGCAATTTGTTCATTTACTCGTGAAGATACCGATGATTCTATTCGTCAGCAGACTGTCGAGTCATCAATTCCCTCCTCTTTCCACCTCTGCCTTTATTGGTTAATGGGGGTAACACTCAACGAATCAGAAAAACAGCTGCTGAACTTAATGGAGTTCCAAACGCTGAAACAAACGATAGAGCAATCTATCCCTTTCTTAATTCAACAACGGCAGACCAGCAAACCGCATTTGATTATTGTTGAAGATGTCCATTGGGCCGACGAGGTAATGTTGGCATTTCTTGAGACACTGCTACCTTATATTACAAACACCAATATTTTACTCTTTCTGACGTTTAGGCAGCAAAAACGACTTAGTTCCAAACAATCTTGGTTTGCCAACGTGAATCTAATCGAACTTAGGGAGTTATCATCTGAAGAGTCTTACGAGTTAGCTTGCTCAATCACATGCCAACAGAATAAACATATCAATGACTGTATAAAGCTTGCGAAAGGCCATCCTCTATACTTACGCCAAACACTACTTTGTTCTCAGTTTGATAAAGACGTTCCGGAGTCATTGGAACATTTAGTTTCGATACAATTAGCTCAACTTCCAGCCCAAGATCGCCAAGCACTCTGTACTGCATCTGTGTTGGGGCAGTACTTTCAACTGGAGCAACTGCGTGAAATCACTCGAATTCCCGGCTACGTACCAGATAAGTTAGTCGACGCTGGCTTAGTAAAACTCAATGGCGATCAATACCTTTTCCATCATGATTTGATTTGTAATGCTGTTTTCCGTCAAATAGACAAGTCACAGTGTTCAAAAATACACATGGCCTGCGCAAAATGGTATGAGAACCGAGATCGGTTCTTATATGCAGTCCATATCAATCATGCCAAGGGCGAAGGTGTATTTACTGTTCTTGACCAGACCGCCAAACATTACCTGAGCAATTATCAATTTGAAAAAGCACTGACTCTTATTGAATACGCTATTAAAGAGTCACCTAAAGCACAGATGGCGTATGCACTAAATATGAAAGGAAACTGCCTGTATTCGATGGGACGCATCAAAGAGAGTATTGAGGTTCTTGAGCAAGCGATTCATCACACAGAAAATGATTCTGAACGTGTTCAATACTATTTAGACCTCATTAACCCCTACCGTTTAACCGACAACTTTGTACAAGCGATGTCGATTTTAGACCAAGCCCAAGCCCTGTGCGAAAAGCTGACGTTAAATAAATCTTTGTGTGAAATTCACTCGATGAGAGGTAATATGCTGTTCCCCACTGGGCAGCTAGACGAATGTGAGAAAGAACATTTACTTGCATTAGATTACAGTCAACGAGCAAACTGTTTTCGCGCGAAAGCAAAATCGCTTGGCGGCCTCGGTGATTGTGCCTACGCACAAGGAAAAATGGCTCGCTCATACGAGCACTTAACCGAGTGTTTGCAACTGTGTGAAGAGCATCAGTTGCTTTCGATTGAAACTGCCAATCGCTACATGCTGGCAACAGTGATGATCTATCAACTGCAATCTGACGAAGCACTAAAACAGGCTCAGCATGCCTCGAATCTTGCCTATCTCACGGCAAACCGCCGAGCAGAAATTGTTTCTAGGCTTACGGCTGCATGGATCTTTCTCGACCGTAATGTCTTGGTGCAAGCTGAAAACGAAATCTCGACCGCTCTACAACTTTCAAAACAGCTTAATGCTCATCGATTTGTCGCTTTTCTTTTGGAGTCCAGTGCAAGATTGCACTGGTATCAGGGAAAAGAGGAGAAAGCCCTTTCGGACATCGACACGGCTCTAGATCTTGTTCATATCAATAAGCTACACAATTTTATTGGTCCTTGGCTCGTATCTACCAAGGCACTTATTTGTGGCGATGAATCAACGGCCCTCTCCGCTTTGCGCACTGGTGAGGCTTGGCTAGAATCTACCTGTGTTGGTCATAACTATTTACGCTTTTACCAACAAGGAATCCAAGTAGCGTGGCAGTATAAGCAGCCTACGCTACTTCGAAAATATCGCGATAAGCTGTCTAACTTCACCCAAGAAGATCCGCATCCATGGGGTGATTTTTATATTGAACAAGCGAATCTGATGCTTGCCTTACTCGACCAGTCCAGCTCCGTCTCTGAGTTGTTAAACTTCAATCAGGCCGCGCGTAAGCATCAACTGAATCAGGCTCAAATAAGTGTTGATGAGCTCGACCATTGGCTCTCCACATCTACTCAACCATGAAATATTCAATAAACGAAGAAAGTCGATTAATTGCACCGTCAAGTCATCGTGTTTACTCGATTTACCTCGTCAAACACAGATATTCGAAACCATCGAATATCTGTGTTTTGGCACAGTGTCATCGCTGATGAGATTTATGCTGGCGCAAGATCATTTTGCTCCACCTTAAAGTTCTCGATGCTAGGAACATGCTCAGGCAAAAGTAGAGTAACGCGTTGATTTGCTGCTTCAATCCATTTACCTGAACTATTTTTATATCGATAGAATGCCACGCCTGACTTCCAATCATCATTAAGTAGGAGGTTGAGCGTTACGTTATGAAGATCAGCTCCTAAAGGAGCAATGCCTAGATAAGGCTGGTAGCCCTGCAACGTCACCATGATATGACAATCACGCATCGTGCATTGATAGTTGAAACTACCATTGAGATCAGACACCACATTTAACGGTGGGTTAACGGCCTGAAAGATATGTCCTTTACCCACTATTGATTTGTCTTCGCTGGCCACGAGTAGATTAACATCGAAGCTCACTCCTCCAGGTAAGCCGTTACCAATTTGATAATGAGCAGTAAAAATTGCTTGTGATTCTTTTGAGTCCATTTTCATTGTGTTCTCCAACTGAATTTATTGTCGTTAGTGACCCATTCAATGTAGATAACACGTCATTCTGGTTCAGTATCAATTTAGGCTCAGATCTACTTGACTACATAAATTATCCACGGTCACGCAGATGCCGATCGTTCTTTTCATCAACCAGATATTGTTGCTCTCTCGCTGATGCTTTTGGCGATTTGTACAGAACAACTGATACCAAACTGATATGGTGAATGTATGCATTTGGTTTAATATTTGAACAACTATTCAATACATAAGCCAAATGGAAAAAATAATGGAACATGAATGGATGCAGGGAACTAAAGAAAACCAAGTGGTAGAACAGCACCCTAACCCTCAAATACAACGCCTCGCTGTACTTAGCGCGTACTCAATCTCAGGCAATAATGCCAAACTGTTTATTCAGAAAATGGATAAGTGCGGTTTTCCTAAAGAACGATTACTGACACCTCTTGAAAACACGGTTTCACCGGTTCCCGGTTTGAACCAATATCAAGTCGAGTCACTCATCTTCAATACTCGCTATCAACACCAACCCTTTGTCATTGTCATGTGCGAAAGTACGCAAGAAGTTCAGCAAGCCTATCTAACAGCAACTCAATTCAATCTCCCGATTCGTGTTCGCTCAGGAGGGCATGATCACGCAGGTGAATGCAGTGGTGACAACGTCATTTTGATTGACGTGAGCAGAATTAAGACCTTCCAATTGTGTGACAATATTGCCACCATTGGTGCTGGCTATCGCTTCTATCAACTGACACCAAAACTTGCAGAGCATGATCGAATGATTGCACATGGAACCTGTGCCACAGTTGGGTTGACTGGCTATATTCAAGGCGGAGGATGGGGCCCTTGGACGCGAAAATACGGCATGTGTTGTGAGCACCTAGTGAGTGCAACCGTGGTATTGGGTGATGGTACGATCACAGAAGTCTCAGCAGAGTCCAACCCTCACCTATTTTGGGCACTAAGAGGCGGCGGAGGCATGAGCTATGGCATTGTTACCGAGCTACGCGTAAAAACATTCCCTTTACCCAAAGAGATCCACCGCTTCGAGCTTCAGTGGAACCTCTATCCAAAAATCAACGGTATGCTTCAGCCAATACCAACGCACCCTACCATAGATGTGCTAAAAAATTGGGAGCAGGCTATAAAAAGCCTCGATACGCCTAAACTTCTTGGCACCAACTTGCAAATTGATGCTCTGCCTGAATCATCTAACCACTGTGATATTGAAACCATCAGCCATCACTGCACCATGTATGGCTACTGGGAAGGAACAGAACAAGATCTTCACCAATTTATAGCCGTTCAATTTGGCGCTTGCTTCCCTGATTTAGTTCAAGTCTATGAAGCACATGGCACTGACTTTGACGGGAAGAAATACGATCACTCCCTGATGAGCACATGGGGGCGCGATTCTTTGTGTCAAAACGGTTCTCCTTTCCCTCCCGATTATGACGCCCCAGCACCTCACAAAATCACTTCGCGATTGGTGTCAGAGCGAGGTCTTAAACCAGAAGGCTATACTGCACTTTTGCAAAGCTTAACTTCACCTTTGATAAAGCCAGAAAACCGCGATCAAGGGCTATTTAGTTACGTAACCTTAGGGGCGATCACTGGCGGTTTTTATCATCACTCAGACGACCTTGAAGACATATCTTTCCCCTACCGCCAGTGTCAATATACAGTCCAATACCAAACCTGGTGGAATGAAGAGATAAAGCAAAAACTAGAACTACAAAATAACCCAGTACTTGTTGATGTAAACAGAGCCATGGACTGGATTGATAAAGCCAGAGAAGCTGATATACCGGGAACCTATGGTGCCTTCATCAGCTTTAAAGATCCGGCAATTCCGACAAGCGTTTATTTTGATCGAAGCTACCGCGACTTAATCGGTATAAAAGAAAAATACGCTAAGGATAAGTTTAATCACCTTAGAACTAATAAGACCATCATTTAACATCAATATGCATCTTAAAAAGCATATATTAACAGAACGTCATTTGGCCGTTCTATCACGTATAGAAATTAAAAAAGAGGAAAAATTATGACAACTAAGGGTTCATTTTACGTTAAAAATAACTCCAACGATAAAATCACCGGATATGTGAGATTTAAAGACTCTCCGGAAATGGAGGTTCATTTCGACTTGAATATTGGCGAACAATCTGAATCTGCTAGTTTTGAATCCGGTGCCGCTACCCATGACTCCTGGTATTACAGTTTCAAAAAGGCAGGTAAAACCTATACTGGGGACAAGTCCTGTGCATACTATGCAAAAGATGAAAATAAAGGCCCCGTCGTTGTAGAAATCTTTAATGATAATTTAAAAATATCTCCACCACTTAGCGGTTCTTGTGAGAAAACTTTATAGCTGCTCACCTGATTCATCACTTCGCCCGAGACAGTTGCACAACTTCTCGGGCAGTTTCATTTCTCGGTATTTGGATTGAAGACTCTCCCCATTTTCAATCACAATCTGAAATTGTTAACTTTATGTTCTCACTTTATATCACCACTGCAAGATAATCGAATAAATACAAATCACTTTTAAAATAAACTTTAAATCTAGAGTAACCAAGATTGAAAAAATAAATATATTATTAATTTCTAAGATCAAAGAGTTTTACTTAATACATCACTTTTTATTTTAACTCTATCAACTGATACTAAACTGCTACTGACGTTTTTTGATTGAATGCTTAACTTAATAGCATGCGCTTATCTCAATGGCTAAAACCATTACTAAAGCGCAATTCATCTATATCCACGTAATCTCTAAGCATTTGATTCAGAGGGTTTCTTGGATATTCATCATTCAAGATAAACAACGGAAAGCATGGCTATGTGTACAGATGTTAATATCAATTATGGTTGCAACAACCAAACCTTATCCGCTAGAACCATGGAGTTTGCAGTTAACCTTCAGACCGAGATTTGGTTTAGAGCCCAACAAACTTACCAAATTACGACCTTTACTTCCGACGGAAAAGCCGACCGTGTTTTCAATGGTCAGCCGCCAAAACGTCACAGTAAAGAATGTGAGTTTCGAGCAAATTGGCAGGGAGAGTTGAGCTTCATACACTGCAATGCCATTACCCGGTATAATAACCCTCTTTTAACAGCTGATGGCATTAATGAATCTGGCCTTTCTGTTGGGTCACTGTACTTGCCCATTCTCAATCAAAATGTATCGACCTCTCACATCCCTGATGATGCCTTTGCATTAGGCAGCGGCCTGTTTGGTACTTTTATCTTGTCTACGTTTAATACTGTGGACGAGATGGTGACCTACTTCACCACCCACCCCGTTTACGTGTTTAACTCGACTATTTCAACTGGTGAAACAGAGAGTGACAACATGGCTTTGGACCAGCATTTCGTGATTCACGATGCAAATAATGACAGTGCCGTCATTGAGTTTCTTAACGGTAATATGCATATCTATCGAGCATTCAAAGAAAGCGATATGTTCAGCAAAGAGGAAAATCAGCAAGCACGCTATCAATGTACCGAATACGACTTTGATGATTATAAAGTGGTTGTGGACCACTCCTACGTTGGAGTAATGACTAACTGCCCAAATTACCATTGGCATGTCAATCACCTCTCTTATTTTTCCAATTTGCGCAACTACAACCCAGAACCGAACAATGAAGCAACCATGCAACGTCATGTCCAAGTGCCTGGCCCACTTCAATCAATCAATGGCGCTGGCTTGATGGGTCTACCCGCCGACCCAACACCGCCGTCTCGATTTGTACAAACCTATGCAATTAAGCAGTTAAGCGAACAACCAACTAACTTCGACGAAGCCTTCTCACTCGGACAAAAGCTACTTAATCGCGTTGATATACCTTTGGGCATCATGGCGAATGAGTTTGAGACATCCGATAACCCTGAAGTCTTTTTTAGTGATATTACCCAATGGAGCGTTATTAGACATAACAGTCATCAATCACCCGCGTTCTATCTGCGTACTTACGGAGACATGACTTGGCGAGTCGCTAATGTCAAAGACTATATTGGGTTAAATAGAGACTGTCAGATTTCAAGCGTTTTACAGCTCATGCCAGTTACAACATCATTACCGTTTGAACAAGTCGAATCTCGACCAACTATTAAAATCGCTTAGAGTTAATTTTGAAGCGCAAACAAATGAGAAGCAAAAAGCCAGAGTAAGAAATCAATCTCACTCTGGCTCATAGCTGCATATAGTATAGTTTTATCTGCTATAGATATAACGTATGGTTGCTTTTACACTTGTTACATTCAGTCGATTTACTCTTTACCGAACACGTTGTTCTCTTGTTCTTGAACGCGGATGAATGTAGTACGCTTGGTTAGCTCTTTAAGCTTTGCTGCACCTACGTATGTACATGTTGAGCGAACGCCTCCAAGGATGTCTTGAATAGTGCCGTGAACGCTACCACGGTATGGCAATAATACGGTTTTACCTTCAGCCGCACGGTAGCCAGCGACACCACCTGAGTGCTTATCCATCGCGCTCTTCGACGACATGCCATAGAATTTCATGAACTTCTCGCCGTCTTTCTCGATCACTTCGCCGCCTGACTCTTCGTGACCCGCTAGCATCCCACCTAGCATTACGAAGTCCGCGCCACCACCGAATGCTTTCGCTACGTCACCCGCACAAGAACAGCCACCGTCACCGACGATCATGCCACCAAGGCCGTGCGCTGCATCACCACACTCGATGATTGCAGAAAGCTGCGGGTAACCAACACCCGTTTTTACACGAGTTGTACATACAGAGCCTGGGCCGATACCCACTTTAACGATGTCTGCACCAGCTAGGATTAGCTCTTCACACATATCACCAGTAACCACGTTGCCTGCAGAAATGACCTTGTCTGGGAACTCAGCTCGCACGCGTTCAACATACTCGACCAAATGCTCTGAGTAACCATTTGCAATGTCGATACAAATGAAAATAAATTCATCTGAAAGTGCCATGATGTCTTTGGTTTTTTGGAAGTCTGCGTCAGATGTCCCAGTAGACACCATAACGTTATTCATGGTTACTTTATCTGCTGATTTAGCAAACTCAGCCCAATCTTCTACCGTGTAATGTTTGTGAACAGCGGTCATTACACCATGCTCAGCCAGGGCTTTAGCCATTGCAAAGCTACCAACCGAATCCATGTTTGCTGCGATTACTGGCACACCAGACCATTGACGACCACTATGCTTGAATGTAAAATCGCGGGTTAAATTTACTTGAGAACGGCTCTTAAGGGTAGAACGTTTCGGGCGAAACAGTACATCTTTAAAACCTAACTTAAGTTCTTGTTCGATACGCATTGTGTAATTCCTTGATTCATATGTATATGTGTCATCTCAGAGTGCGTAGTGATTTCGTTGGCAGACGAGTTCACTGTTCTTCGGACACAAAAAAACCGGAGCGTTGGCAGACGCTCCGGTTTTCAGCATTATAGGCTGTGATTTATTTCCTACAAGTCTGATATTTGAATTTTTTTGTGATACCATCTTGATAATCGCATATCAAAAACACTCCTCAAGTCGTTATTTTTTCTCATTATTTATAATTATCAACAACTTAAGAAAACGTTTAAGTTAACCTCTTGCGCAAACCTTTGCGTCATCCCTTTAAAATGAAAACGCATCACCTCTCAAATCTGCCTAAAACTCAATCACCTAATACTAAGATGCCCTGCTAATTCGTAAAAAAGTACTCAAAAAAATCGACCAATTTTCTCAAAAATGCATGAAATCTAATTAAACTCGATAGAGCTCTTGGGTGATAGCGGTACGAAGAGTGCTAACGACATCACTTGCCAAAAGACCAATTTGACCATGCTGACTCACGTTTATATCGGCAGCATGACTGTGAAGTACCACACCTAAACGTGCGGCAACAGAAATTGGTAAACCTTTGGCTAGTAATGCACCAATGACTCCAGATAACACATCTCCCATTCCCCCCGTCGCCATTCCGGCGTTACCCGCTAGACAGACGTACATTCTCGTTCCATCGTAAACAAGCGTCCCCGCGCCTTTTAAAACCACTACACCGCCATAACGCTCTTGCAGTTGTCTTGCAGCAGAGTATCGGTCACTTTCTATTTGTTGAATGGTTACATTTAGTAGTCGAGCTGCCTCTCCAGGATGCGGCGTGATCACTCGATGGTTGTCGCACACCAGAGTGCTATCGCATCGCTGGCTCAGCATCGCTAGAATATTGAGGCCATCAGCATCAACAACTTTAGGTTTCTGCTCTTGAGCCAGATATTGATAGGCTTGATAAGCCCACTCATCATCTCCAAAGCCAGGACCAAACACGAATACATCAGCCCAGCGAATGCGTTTAGTTAAGTCGTTCTCAGTATCCCTGAGTAAGTCAGCGGTGATGCTCTGGCTCATTACTTCTGGGCAACCAACCTGCAGTGGAATAAGGCTACTCGTGTGAGTAATTGCGGCAGTTAAACCCGCTCCGGCTCTAATCGCAGCGGAGGAACATAAACGAATCGCTCCAGACATCCCTTGGTTGCCACCAACACAAAGCAACTTCCCGTTGTCACCTTTATGGACCGTTGGATTTGGCTTGGGCATTAATCTTGAAACAACCTGATGATCAATACCTAATGCACTTTCTACTTCGATAGTATCAAACTTAGTATTGACGCCTAAACCACAAAAGTAGAGCTCGCCAACTCGATCTCTCGCTTGTCCAGTGCATAAGCCTTGCTTAACCCCAATGAAGGTTACAGTATGCTCGGCACGAATAGCATCACCTAAAACTGCACCTGTATTAGCACACAGACCAGAAGGAACGTCGACTGCAATCACAGGGGTATGAATTTGATTAATTTGGTCAATATAGCGACGATACTCCGAACGAACCTCACCGCTTAAACCAGTGCCTAACATGGCATCGATGATCACATCTGCTTCTAGCAATGCGGTATTCCATTCATCCCAATCATTGTTAACACCGTCGATTGACTGCCAGTCTTGGTATGCGCGCAAAGCATCACCTTTTAGCACAGATACATCACCAATTTGGAAAACATGTACATTGAGTTGAGCTTGTTTCGCAAGAGATGCAAATACGTAACCATCGCCACCGTTATTCCCTTTACCGCAAATCACTAAGATATTTTTTGATTTAGGATACAGATGTAAAAAGCGCTCATACACGGCCATACCAGCGCGTTGCATTAAGCTATACATAGAAACACCAGCCATTTGCGCAGCCAGCGTTTCACCGTTTTTTACTTGCTCTGCGGTGTAGAGTTTTAGGGCGAGATTAAAGTCCATATTCACGTTCTACGCATTGGGAAACACAATTATAAGTATACAAAAAAGCCAAGGCGGACCTTGGCTTTTGAGAAAGTTTTTTATCGCTATTGATTCTGAGACATCAGAGCTTCAGCCGTCGCGTCTTGTATAGACAAAAACAACGAGTTGATTTTTCCAGTCGGTGTGCGCATTGGGTTCAACGTAACATTCTGGTACATAAACTCCGCTTGCTGCGTAACTGGTCGAACATTACGACAGCAGAATAAGTAAGGTCGTTGTCGCCATGTGATGAAGCTGCGACAGCCTAGGTCATACACTGGTTTTGTTTTTAATTTAAACCACTCCTGTGGGATTTCAGGGAAGATATCAAATATAGAACGACCAATCGCATCATGAGACTGCAAACCACTGTGATGAGTCATAAACCCATTCCAGACCTGTACATTGTAATCTCGATCAATGACCACTAAGCCCATGTCGACGTTTTGTACCATATCCACCATCCAATGGAATTGTTCAAACTCTGCTGGCATATTCAACATTAGAACTCCTCCATTAGATAAGACAGTTTGTTATCAAGCAGCGGCAAGGATTCATCCACAAACATAAACAACAAGTCACAACGAATCGACGTTCCTTCAATGTTGTAGCTCACTTCGAATGTCATCGTGCGGCTGAATGCTCCAGTTGTAGATTCAATGATCGAGTCAATTGAGATATGCTGACCAAGGAGTACTGGTGGACTTTGGAAGAATCGGACTTCAGACTGCTCGCCTAAACCATTTAAGAACGACCCCACCAAAATATTAGAAATATCCATTAGCAGCTCAAGCTCTTCTAGCTCTTCGCTGTCTGCTGGTACTTTCATCAACTTTTTGAGATCAGATACGCTTGAATCACTCAAAATCACTAGCGCTTCGCCAGCAATACCTTCGCCACAAAATCCCTGACAAACACCCGATACGTTGTCATGCGACGCCAAGTCGCGTAGCGCCATGTGAAGTTCGCTCACTTCAAAGATATTGACGTTCGGCAGAGGTAGTTGCACAAACACGTCAAAGTGACGCGCCAACGCATCGGCTGCTCGACCAATTGAAACGTTAGCCACTTCCATGTAAATATCGCGACGACGTAAAATCGGTAACTCAATAGAGACAGGCGTGATAATTTGAGGACGAGGTTCTGGCTCGACCAACTCTTTAAGCGCCCTCTTGAGTTCATCTTTGGCGATCGGTTTTTGAATAAACGCTTTTGCACCCAGTGCGAACACGCGCTCTTTCGCTTTAGGTTGGATATCCCCCGACACAACAACCACCGGAGTTTTATCCCCCAACCGTTGCATGTGCTCTAGTGTTTCAAAGCCATCCATTTCTGGCATGGTCAAATCAAGAAACATCAATTTAAACTCGTTTTTTTCGAGTTCTGCTAGCGCGTTTTTTCCGTGGATAGCAAACTTAATATCGGCATTCAATGTGGCTGGTAGTGATCTCGCCATCTGTTTGCGTGCTAACGCTGAATCATCACAGATGAGTACGGGAAAAGACATTCAATCACCTTTTTATATTCCACAATCTGCGCCGGAGTCTAACAGATTGTTACAGCATGTAATACGAGAAAACTGACGAGTTTTTTATTTCTTTATTATTCAATAAGCATACGCAATATGAATGAATGAGTGAACAAAATGACTAAAAAGCAAGCATCACATTCGCTGTTTAGTGACATAAAACAAACATGGGTAAAACTCCTCCACCCAAAGTAAGCAAAAAGTTGCAGCTAACATCCAAAGCCCATTTTTGCTCGAATTTCATTCTTTCCATTTCCATAATGGGTAAACAGTAACGCGCTAAAACTAAAAAGGCACCCTGCTAGAGGATGCCTTTAATAACAATTTCATCGATAAGATATCAATTCTATGGCACACCATGACCTTTAGAAGCCACCCATACGCGATACCATTGCTCTCGAGTAAGTTCGATGTTCAATGCATTAACTGCTGTTTGCACACGCTCGATTTTACCAGAGCCAATGATTGGAATAGGGTTAGATGGCAAACGACGTACCCAGGCATAAATTACTTGGTCAATACTCGCTGCGCCCACTTCTTCACGAATTGCTTCTAATTCGTTACGGACACGAACAGCTTGCTCACTGTCACCACTAAAAATTGAACCTCCACCGAGGCAAGACCAAGCCATTGGTCGCGTACGCAACATTTGCATTTGGTCAAGCGTTCCATCGTGAGCAACCTCAAAGTTAAGTGGGTTGATTTCCACTTGGTTAGTAACCAACGGCTTACCTAAGCGAGATTGCAGCAGTTCAAACTGGCGTGGAGTGAAGTTAGACACGCCAAAGTGCTTCACTTTGCCGACTTTGTGAAGCTCAGAAAATGCTTCCGCAACCTCGTCCGCATCCATTAACACGTCAGGACGATGAATTAAAAGTACGTCGATTTCATCCACATTCAAACGTTCTAGCGAGTTATTCACCGATTGGTAGATATGTGCTGAGCTCGTGTCGTAGTGATTGATCTTACGCTCTGGCGTTTTATCGCCACACAAATTGATGTCGCATTTCGTCACGATCTGAATTTGCTCACGAACACTCTTGTCTAAAGCTAACGCTTCACCAAACAACGCCTCACACTCGTAATTACCGTAGATGTCGGCGTGATCGACTGTCGTAATGCCTAACTCAATGTGTTGCTTAAGAAATGACAAACGCTCTTGAGCCGTCATTCCCCACTCAACTGCACGCCAATATCCTTGAACCAGCTCTGAGAACTCTGGGCCTTTTGGTGCAGTTACTACTTTTGCAACCATGGGTTTTCTCCTTCAATTGATCTGCATTCATCGTAGTCTTGTTTTCGTACCGGCTCAACGGGTAAACTTTCGCAATTCGAACTGGAGTACGAAATATGTCTTTTGCCCAACGCCTAGCCACCCTGATCGGAGAAGAAAGCATCAGCGGGTTCGCTCGACGCGTCGATGTGTCTGAAGCTTTAATACGCAAATACCTTAAAGGCAGTGAACCTAGCCTAACTAAAGCAAATCAAATTGCAATGCGCGCCAATTGCTCTCTTGAATGGTTAGCAACGGGATGTGGTTATTTATATCGCCGTGCTGAAGTCGTGGATATGGATGCGTACAAACTTGCCTTTCAACACGTTATGAATCAGCCGTTGTCAGACGATGCAGAAGAGATACACCGCAAGCTAATCGCAGGCTATCAATACCTGCGCGCTCACAAAAAATCGGATGGTTTTTTGGATGAGTCTGCAATGGCGACCTTCCTATCTCTCCATAAAGAATCTAAAAACGAGTCACTTTGACCTCGATAATTTCGCCATCACTGCGCAATTGCACATTTAAGGACGGTGATGGCGTCAGAAACTCGTCCGGTTTTACCCAAAGCAAACTTCGAATCGTTTCTTGTGGATAGCGGTTCATCAACAAAATAACTTCTTTATCGACAAGCTCGGAAGATTTCTTTTCCAGAGCTTCAACGACATCATAGTGTTCTTGTCCGATAGTAACTCTGCGTAAAACTAACCCATCCTTTCTTAAGTTGAGAAGTAAGTCATTCAGACGCTGCCACTCGTATTCAGTGAGAAACGAGAACTGAGCACTTTCTCTTCTCAAAACCACTTCACCATACAAGTGCTGCTGGTAGTACGAAAAATCATCCAAACAAAATGCGCTGATAAACGTTGAGTTGTCTCGCAACTGCACTTCGCAACCATACCAGCTTCCACTTTTTTCTATACGTTCTTTTAGATTGGAATATGGCATTGCTGACAACGTGTCTTGCCACCAGCTCGGCGTTGAAAGTGCCGGAAACGTTACCGAACAACAACATAAAGAAAGTAAGAGTCGAAGATAAAAGCGCATGCACTGCTCTAGTTGGTTGACATCGAACCAAGACATTACTAACTACAAGAAAATGTTCAAGAGAAAAATAGTGGCAGGTGGCGATGAAAGTTATGGTGATGAAAGTTATAACGCAGAAATTAAGAAGGCGCACATGTGCGTGCGCCTCTACCTCGTTACTCAATCGTGAGTGTGCGAATCGGCGATGTCTATTGATGCATCCCGAACATAAAACGAGGACTTACCGTAGGGTTTGAATCCATCCAAATTGTGTGTAAAACCTCACATCCCTCCTTCTGAAGCAGTCATGTTGCTTTACAATTAAAGCATGGTTCATTTTTCTCAAAAAACAAGTTTTTTATCCTAAATTATGAGAGCAATAGCACAATCTGAGTGAATGAATAATATCGCGACACTTCGAACACTCAATAGTGAAAAGCTAAATTGCATCTTTATTGATTAGGTCTAGACTCTGCGAAGCGTATACTTTCTTTCGTCCCTTCCCCCAGCAACAGGAGAGCTTTTTAATGACCAAACGCGAGAGAATTGTGAAATCTGTGTTGGCGCACGTACCGAAAGATGCGATTAACCAGTTTGTCTCTCGAGGGTCAACACCATTTTCTGTTCTCATTATGGCCGCCATTGTGGGTACGTTGGCTGGTTTTGTCGGTACGTATTTCGAGCTTGCCGTTCATTTCGTTTCTGAAACACGAACAGAATGGTTAAGAAGCGAAATTGGTAATGTTCTACCGTTGTGGCTGGCAGCGGTTCTCATTAGCGCACTTTTAGCTTTTATTGGCTATTTTCTTGTGCACCGCTTTGCGCCAGAAGCGGCAGGTTCTGGTATTCCTGAAATCGAAGGGGCAATGGATAATATTCGTCCAGTGCGCTGGTGGCGAGTTCTACCAGTAAAATTCTTCGGCGGCATGGGCGCACTTGGCTCAGGTATGGTGCTGGGTCGTGAAGGCCCAACCGTTCAAATGGGGGGCGCTGTTGGTCGAATGGTGACCGATATATTCCGGGTAAAGGATGACGATACCCGCCACTCCCTGCTCGCTTCTGGTGCTGCTGGCGGTTTGGCTGCGGCTTTTAATGCCCCACTCGCAGGCATTATGTTCGTTGTGGAGGAAATGCGACCTCAGTTTCGCTACTCTTTGATCTCAATTCGCGCAGTGATCATTTCTGCCATTATGGCGAACATAGTGTTTCGCGCCATCAACGGGCAAGACGCCGTTATCACTATGCCGCAATACCAGTCGCCAGAGCTTCAAACCCTATGGCTGTTTTTATTGCTTGGCGCATTGTTTGGCGTGTTTGGCGTGATCTTCAATAAACTGATTACCGTGGCACAAGACAGTTTTGTCGCAATTCACAAAAACGATCGTAAGCGCTACTTGATTGTGGGTTCGCTACTGGGAGGCGTGTTTGGTTTGCTTCTTTTGTACGTACCCCAACTAACTGGTGGTGGTATCGGCCTTATTCCTGACATTACTAACGGTAACTACTCGGTATCTATTTTAGTTTTGCTTTTCTTTGGTCGTGTAATTACAACCCTGCTCTGTTTTGGTTCTGGTGCGCCGGGAGGCATCTTTGCACCTATGCTTGCTCTGGGAACCTTATTTGGTTATGCGTTCGGAGCAAGTGCTGATGTCTTGCTCCCTGCGCTTGATATCGAGCCTGGTGTATTTGCGATTGCGGGCATGGGTGCCCTGTTTGCAGCAACGGTACGTGCACCGATTACAGGTATTCTGTTAGTGATTGAAATGACGAATAACTACTACTTAATCCTGCCATTGATCATTACTTGTTTGGGCGCTGTGATTATTGCTCAATTGTTGGGTGGACAACCTATTTACAGCCAGCTGCTGCATCGCACAATCAAAAACGAAAAGTTACGCCAACAGGATCTACCGGAGAATCAATCAACATAACATTCTCTTTGTTATCACTTCGCTCCAGACTATCAAAGGGTTTGGAGCGATAAACTCTGCATTTTTACATCTTTTCCCAAATATTCGATACCAAACTCACAAAATTATCATTCTCTGATATTTGCTCACCACCTTTCATGAGAAACCCCTCTCCATACTTGTTAGTATTTGCTACTTAAATAGAGCATTTCATCCAAATCGTCATGTTTCGTTTCATTCAGGCAAAAATCAAATGGAGTAGATTTGAACTGGAGAAGACTTGTGCAGTTTTATAGTGTCCCGCCGTCTCAAGCCGCGTTGGCACTAGGTATGATAGGTTTAGGGCAAGCTTGGGCACTCTATGTTCCTGAGATTGGTGAACCGATACGCCCATTTTTGGCGTCACTCGGCGCACTTTTACTCGCCCCTGTACTCATAAAATATGCCGCTAATCCACGATTATTCATGGTCGACATTCGTCACCCGCTGAGTGGTAGTTTAATGGCACCAATGAGTATGGCGTTACTGATCCTTGCAGATTATCTTGCCGCTGTAGCGCCTATCATCGCTTATCCACTTTGGTTTATGGCGCTTTTGCTGCATTTTACTATGATGGTGCTGTTTTTTAGCTTTCAGCTAATGAACTTCAAAATGTCCAATATCGTACCGAGTTGGTTTCTTTATCCGGTGGGGCTAATCAGTAGTTCACTAGCCGGTTCTCAACTAGGTCACAACTTATTCTCCGAAACATTAGCGATGATGTGCATCGGCATTTATTTCTTCATGCTGCCACTCGTGTTGTATCGTTTGGTGTTTTTCGGCTCTCTACCAAGGCGAGCAAGACCGACCCTCGCGATTATGGCCGCGCCGGTAAACTTGTCATTAGCAGCATACTTGGTGAACTTTCCCTTACCTGATCCGATACTGACAGGCGCATTGGCCGGGATCGCCATCACTATGACTTTATTGATCTACTTATGTTACTTCCGCTTACTTCGCTTGAAGTTTCAACCTTCTATCGCGGCAGTAACCTTTCCTTCCGTGATCAGCGCTATCGCAATGCATCGCTTAACCTCTTTTTTTGCCGAATCGCACCCTCACTGGCACTGGCTACACGACTTTGGTTTTCTAGAGCTCAGTATCGCGACTGTATTGGTTGTTTGGGTATCGGCAGGTTACGTCAAAATGTATTGGCCAGAAATCATGAAGTCATTTTCTAAACAAGTATAAAAAAAGGATGGCGTTTGCCATCCTCTTAGCATAGTGCTTTGTTACTTAACGTAAACCGTGCAGAAATTCGGCACGTGTTGCTGGGTTGCTTTTGAAGATACCACCCAACGCTGTCGTCGTCGTTTCGCTGGTTGCATCCATCACACCGCGAGATTTCACACAGTAGTGTGTTGCGTCAATTGTCACTGCTACATCATCAGACTCAAGCAACGTTTGAAGTGCAACAAGAATCTGCTGAGTCATACGCTCTTGAACTTGTGGACGCTGGGCAAAGAAGCGAACGATACGGTTGATCTTTGATAGGCCAATGATCTTGCCACGTGGAATGTAAGCCACAGCAGCTTTGCCATCGATGGTCACAAGGTGGTGTTCACAAGTGCTGGTCACGGTGATGTCCTTCACGCGAACCATCTCGCTCACGTTCATCTTGTTCTCAATCACTGTGATTTTAGGAAAGTTGGAGTAATCCAGACCAGAGAAGATTTCGTCAACGTACATCTTAGCAATGCGGTGAGGGGTTTCTTCTAGGCTATCGTCGGTAAGGTCAAGTTGAAGTAGACCTAAGATCTCACGCATGTGGTGTTCGATCTTCTCTTTCTTCTCTTCACGACTTACGTTGTTTGGACGCATTGGCGTTTCCAAACCGCGTTGCTCTAGCGCTTCTTTTACTAACTTCGCTGACTCGCTAAGACCTGACATTCCACTTCCTCTTTTGTTACTTCCGCTTTAATACAAACCCAATCAAAATTGCATTCATATTTTTCGCTTTGAGTTGCTCAGTTTCGTGTCTTTACACCAAGTCACATCAAATATAGGTACTGAGCTGATTTTATTGAGCTCCGCGGGCTTTTTTACCCCTTTCGGATGGCTGACAAGGATACTCGGATTTTTGAATAATTACACCCATATTTTATAGGTGGACATTCTTACTCAGTCCCCTTTTTATGGTAAAGTTGCCACAAAACAAAAGAACACAGGATTTTCTCAATGGGCTGCTGCGACGCACCTGGCTTGATGCCAATTGAAGAAGCGATGGACAAAATGCTATCGCGAATCAAACCTATCCAAACAACGCTTTCTCTTCCACTTGCTGAAGCACTCGGTTTTGTACTGGCAGAAGACATCCTTTCTCCTATTCACGTACCGCCATTCGATAACTCAGCAATGGATGGCTACGCTATTCGCATTCAAGATCTTGAGTCATCTTCTGTTTTGCCTCTGGCAGGTAAATCATTTGCAGGACAACCTTTTGAAGGTGAATGGCCTCAAGGTACCTGTGTTCGCATCATGACTGGCGCAAAAATCCCACAGGGTTGTGATGCCGTTATCATGCAAGAAAACACAGAAGTAACGGATGCTGGCATTCAGTTCAACCAAACCGACGTGAAGCCGCAAAACAACATCCGCCCAACAGGTGACGACATCAAGCAAGGTGACATCGTACTGGCAAAAGGCGCACGTTTAACACCTCGCGATATTCCGATGATTGCGTCTCTTGGTATAAGCCATGTGACAGTAGTGCGTAAACCCAAAGTTGCGTTCTTCTCTACTGGTGATGAACTTAAACCACTAGGCGAACCGTTAGACGAAGGTCAGATCTACGACAGCAACCGTTACGGTATTAAACCGCTTATCGAGAACTTCGGTTGTGAAGCCGTTGATCTTGGTATCATTCCAGATTGCCCAGAGACTCTAAAAGCGACCTTTGAGCAAGCGCAAACATTGGCAGATGTGGTCGTGACCTCAGGCGGTGTCAGTGTAGGCGAAGCAGATTACACCAAAGACATTCTTGAAGAACTTGGTGAAATTGGCTTCTGGAAGCTAGCAATCAAGCCGGGTAAACCTTTCGCATTTGGCAAGCTAAGCACTGCTTGGTTCTGTGGTCTGCCAGGTAACCCGGTTTCTGCAGTTCTTACTATGTACGTGCTTGTTCAACCAATGCTGGCAAAACTTGCAGGTCATACCGAATGGAAAGCACCCGAGTCTATTCCAGCAACAACCAAAACCGCATTTAAGAAAGCGCCAGGTCGTACCGATTATCAACGTGGTATCTACACATTGGAAGATGGTAAGTTTGTGGTTGAAACAACCGGCAACCAGAGCTCTGGCGCGTTCCGCTCAATGAGCCTAGCGAACTGCTTTGTTGTATTGGAACGCGAACGCGGCCGAGTTGAAGTGGGCGAAACGGTTCAGATTCAACTATTCAACTCAACCCTTTACTAGGAAGTCGTTGTGGATATTCTTTCCGATCAGGAAATGCTGCGTTACAACCGCCAAATCATTCTTCGTCAGTTTGACTTTGAAGGACAAGAAGCACTCAAACAAGCATCGGTATTGATGCTTGGTGCTGGCGGTTTAGGCTGCGCATCAAGCCAATATTTGGCCACTGCTGGTGTCGGTAAAATCACACTGATTGATGATGATATCGTCGAATTGTCTAACCTTCAGCGCCAAGTGCTGCACCACGATGCAGATATTGGTCGTAAGAAGGTAGAATCAGCGGCAGATGCACTACGCGAACTTAATCCGCACATTATTGTAGATACCATCGCAAAGCGTCTTGATGATACAGAACTAAAAAGCTTGATCGAACAGCACACAATTGTTGTTGATGCATCAGATAACGTCGATACGCGCAATCAACTTAACCGCCTATGTTTTGCGACTAAAACACCGCTAATTTCAGGCGCGGCCATTCGTATGGAAGGCCAAGTGAGTGTGTTTACTTACGACGACCCAACACAACCATGTTACCAGTGCTTGAGTGCCCTTTTTGGCAATGGCGCGTTAAGCTGTGTCGAAGCCGGAGTCATGGCGCCTGTTGTGGGTATTGTTGGCGCAGTACAAGCGATGGAAGCGATCAAAGTGATTGCTGATTACGGCCAACCAAAGAAAGGCAAAATTTTGATTCTTGATGCGCTCAGCATGTCTTGGCGAGAAATGAATCTGATGAAAATGCCCACCTGTCCGGTTTGTAGTTAGTTCTAAACCTCTAATCATTCCCAAAAAGCCCAACTCAATGTTGGGCTTTTTCTCATTTTGACAATCAGATTTACAACCCTTCTTCTTACAAATATTAAATCAATAAAATTCAACAACTTAAAACTTGGCACATTCCTTTCATTGCATATATCACGAACCAATGAGAGGGCGAATTATGAAAAGGACATCACTACTACTTGGGTCTCTAATAGCGAGCGCTTACGCACAAGCGGCGCCATTTGATACGTGCCCAAGCCAAGCATACCTGTTCCAATCAACCCCGGTTCAAATCTATGGCGTCAATTTGGTTACAGGCTCTACGACTCTTTTAGAGGACGACACAGGTTTGGCTTCGGGCATCAACGGTGTAGGCTTTAACTTCACTGACCGTTATATCTACGGCTACGACACCACAAACAAAAAGATTGTTCGTCTTGGTAAAGACTTCCAAGCAGAGACGCTTGATGTTTCGGGCCTTCCTACCGACCACACGTTTTACGTAGGTGACGTTTACAACCACGTCTACTACTTGTACCGCAAAGGCAAAGGACTTTTCTCCATTGACCTTTCTCCGCTCGATTCTGATCCAAATGCGACATTGAGCATCGTGAAAATCAGCTCAACAGCGACAGTGAACCTAACCGACTTTGCATTCCATCCAGGTGATGGCTCCCTTTACGGCATCGACAACAACTCTGGTGTGCTATATCAGTTCAACCCATCAAATGGTAGCGCAACTGCGATAGGTGACACAGGTGAGAAAGGCACATTTGGTGCTGGCTACTTCGATGTAAACGGCAACTACTATGTGTCACGTAACCAAGATGGCAAAATCTATCGCGTTGACCTTTCGGAAGGTAACGCAGCCAATATCGCAGCAGGTATCGTTCCTGCGGTTGAGTTTGTATCCAACGGTCCAAGCTCAAGCCAAAATGACGGTGCACGTTGTGCAAATGCTCCGGTGATTAACGAAGACGAGCCAATTGATTTTGGTGATGCTCCAGACAGCTACCACACAACACTTGCGTCAAACGGTCCTCGTCACGAAGTGGACGGTGTAACTTGGCTTGGTTCCGTCGCTCCAGATGGTGATGCCGACGGACAGGCAAACGATAACTCTGTGGGCACAGCCGATGAAGATGGTGTTGGTTTTGTATCCGCACTTGATCCTGGCTTAAGCTCAATTGTGAATGTGACAGCTTCTACTTCTGGCTACCTATCAGCATGGTTTGACTGGAACCGCGATGGTGACTTTGATGATGAAGGCGAACAGGTCTTTACTGACCAATTACTGTCTGCGGGTAATAATCCCCTACCGTTTGTCGTTTCAACCGCTGCAACGGAAGGTTCAAGCTGGAGTCGATTCCGCTTTAGCCAACAAACCGGATTAAACTACGATGGTGGTTCGACATCTGGTGAGGTGGAAGATTACCCAATTACCATCACTGGTAATGGCTACTCAGTGGAATATTTCCCGAGTGCAGAAGATTACGCCACCGTGGCTTATGAAGATAATTGGCCATACACCGCAGACTACGACATGAACGATGTGGTCGTGAAATTCCGCATCACTGAAACCAGTCTTGCTGGTCATGTTGAGAATATCCAGATTACAGGTGACCTAGCGGCCTACGGCGCAAGTTACAAAAATGGCTTCGCAATCCGACTACCGGGTGTATTGAGAAGCTCGATTGAAAACGGATTAACAACGCTATCCTTCAATGGTGTAGAACAAGCATCTAATGGTTTGGAAAGTATTTCTGATGAAGCCATTTTCATCATCAGTGAAGACTTAAGCACACACGCGGCTAGCAGCTGTAGCTACTTCCGTACCGAGTCTGGCTGTGATGATAACGTCTCACTCACCTTTACCTTGAATGTGTACTTCACCGAAGGCTCTGACCGTTCAGCCATTCAAGCCATGCCATACGACCCGTTCATCTTCGCAACGCCGGGGACTTACCATGGCGATGGGATTACCTTCCAACCAGGCCGTAAATGGGAAGTTCACTTAGCAGACCAAGCACCAACAGAACAGTTTGATGACCAAAACCTCTTCGGTGTCGGCGTCGATGCAAGTGCCCCTGCGCAAGGTGTGTACTTCAAAACAGCAAACAACTTACCTTGGGCACTGTTGATAGTAGAAGATTGGGATTGGCCGCTAGAGCGTGTAGACATGGTCGATGCATACCCTCAATTCCAAACTTGGGCTGAGTCTGGTGGCGAACGAAGCACAGATTGGCACACCGCTCCAACACCTAACAAATGCTACATTCCATAGGGAGATAACATTATGAAAGCACTTATCACAATCATCATGGGATTAGCACTAACGGCTTGTGGCGGTGGCGGCGGAGGTGGTAACAGTACACCACCTTCACCAACCCAAACCACCGTTGCAGAGGAAGACACAACCCAACAGGAAGAAACAACCGTAGAAGAGACTACCGTAACTGTAGAAAATGCAACCATGCAGGACCTAGTAGTACCGGATGGCTTTAGCTACAACTCAGTGACGGAGGGTACGCTCAATGTAGACATCAGTGGTTTCTCTTCACAACGTGCACACCTAAGTGTGTACAAAGAGTTTGTCGAGAACAGTTCAGGTAACTACGATGCAAAATATCCAAGCAAAGTCGCATCGGTTCCACTCAACAACGGTACAGCAAACGTCGACTTTAATGTTTCTGATAGCCAAGGTAGCCTACTTGTTGAAATTTGGTTCTATGACGGCAGTGACCCAATTCAGAAAGTGATTACTTCTGGAGACAACACTTGGACCATGTAACTAGATAGATTGAAGGCATGGCGAAAGCGACCTTTCATCATAAATCTTCAATCTCAAGCTTAAAAATCGCATCGTTCTTTTGAACATGCGATTTTTTTGTTGTAAAACAGTAAGATTATCCACCTAGCAAACTAAAGACAATGCAAGCACTGATTAGTACTGATGAACTCAATAGCCTTCTCGGCCAACCTAACGTCAAGCTCCTCGACGCTAGTATTGCGTTTCAAATCCCTTCTGAAGGCAAAAAGATTCAAGATAAGTGGATTCCAAATACTTTACGCTTCGATTACGACAATGACTTTTGCTTACCCGGTTCTTCCCTGCCGCATATGATGCCAACAGAAGAAGGCTTCAACCAAAGTGCGCAACAACTCGGTTTGAACAACGAAGATTTGATTGTGGTTTACGACAACTCTGGCACTTTAGCCGCGCCAAGAGCTTGGTGGATGTTCAAAGCTATGGGACATGATAATGTTCGAGTCTTAAACGGCGGCCTTCCCGCTTGGGTTGAAGCCGGATTCCCTGTTGAAAGTACCCTATCGCAACCAAGCGAAGAAGGTAACTTTGCAGGTAAGCTCAACCAAAATGCCTTTTTGAGTGCACAAGATGTTCTTGCTCATTCAACCAATAAAAGTGCCAACATCATCGATGCCAGAGCCAAAGCACGATTCCTTGGTGAAGTGCCTGAGCCACGAGAAGGTCTACGTAGTGGGCACATTCCAAATTCGGTTTGCTTACCGTTTCAAGAACTCTTGACCAACGGTCACATTAAACCAAACTCAGAGTTGCAACAGATATTTAGCGCACTAACGATAGATAGTGACAATTCGATTATTTTTAGTTGCGGTTCCGGTGTAACCGCATGCATTTTATTACTCGCGGCGTATCAAATTGGTCTAGACAATCTGTCGGTGTACGACGGTTCTTGGACCGAATGGGGTGCTGACCACTCTCTACCTATCGAGCGTTAAGACAAGTGTCTGTTTAACAAAGTATCTTACGTTTATCTAAAGATGATGTGTTCCAATAAACTAAACGCAGCTTCTAAACCAAACTTGTCATTTCGAAATAGAAACTGGCTATGAGTGATTTGTCCCTCCTCATAGCCTGACTACATCAAAAGCCGACTATTTCCGTTAGCGTTCAGATGTCGCGTTACCGTGCATTTGCTCATCTAAGTTGAGCACGGTTAATGCGTTACTAACGCTCGTGGCGATCACGTCTATCGCTCCAGTTCTTAATGCTCCGAGTAGAGCGAGTGGCTTGCTGTTCTCAGCTGCGATCGCAATGACTTCCGAGATCGGCCGAAACTCTTCAATACCAAGTCCAATTACTCGGTCACTCATTACCGTGTTCGCTACATTACCGTGAATATCAAAGAAGTCATAACCTGCAAAATCCCCTACCACACCTTGTTGAAGTCTCGACTGAACCACTTCATCAGGCGTAAACCAACCTAAGTCGACCATGTAACTGTTTTCGCTCATGTCACCAATACCAACCAAAGCAACATCGGCTTTACGTGCTAGGTCGAGCGTTTGTTTCACGGTTGCATTTTGCATGAAGGCCAACTTCTGTTCTCTATTTTCTGCGTATGCCGGCGCATAAAGGGTTTCAGAGGTTCCCCCATATTTCTTCGCCAACTGACGACAAATATGGTCGGCGTTATACATACCGCCACGCGGGTGAATACCACCAATGCCACACACAAATTTACAGTCACGCGGCGTAATAACACCAATATGGTGAGCGACAGACGACACGTTGCGCCCTTGTCCGACCGTCACCACCATGCCGTTTTTGAGCGTGCTAGTGAGATAATTGGACACCAATCCCGATACCTGTAGTCGTTGCGCTTCTTCATTCGGTTGATCAAGAGCAACAAGCGCGCGCTTAACGCCGAATCGCTCGATCAAACGTTGTTCAATCTTGGCGCTGAACACCGGATGGTATTTAACGGTAATTTCAACAATGCCTTCATCACGCGCCTGCTTGAGCATTCGCCCGACCTTTGCGCGTGATATGGCAAATTTTCTCGATATCTCTTCCTGAGTCGCACCGTCTTGATAATACGCGACGGAAATCTCTGTCAACAAATCCGTGTTTTCAATGGAAATATCTTGATTAGAACTGCTCATGGTTTCTCTCGCCCTTTAAGAGGATCGATATTGTATGCAATAAGTGAACATATGCTCATTGACTTAGCATATGTTCTTTATCAATTTAAACGCTACATTTGCTCATCGCAATAACATTTTCTCACTACAATTTTTTACCCTCTTGGACAACGCTCAAGCTTTGAACAATAAGGGCAAACGTTTATTTGGGTTAACCACTAAACACACAGTAAAAAAACGTTGATGAAGTTCACTATAAGTCCATTTCAGCGATTGACTTTCAGCATAGATAGGATAAATATGGACACATCATTTACTCAGCTATCGATCAAATGTTCATAGCATTTGTTCGGTAACGAAATTTTCCGTAGTTGGCTGAGCAGATGTCTCATTAAATGCGATGAGACGGTTAGCTAACTCGCTTGCAAATGCACAAGCTGTGATAACAAAAATCACGCTTAAGCCCATTTAAATAGGATGATCGATTATGAGCAACAAGTTAGAGCAACTTCGTAAACTAACGACTGTAGTAGCAGACACTGGCGAGATTGATGCAATTAAAAAGTATCAGCCAGAAGACGCAACAACTAACCCTTCTCTTATCCTTAAAGCCGCTCAAATCGCAGAGTACGCACCTCTAATCGATGCTTCAATCGAATACGCTAAAGCACAGAGCAACGACAAAGCTCAACAAGTTCAAGATACTTGTGACATGCTTGCAGTAAACATCGGTAAAGAAATCCTAAAAACTATCCCAGGTCGTATCTCTACAGAAGTAGACGCTCGTCTATCTTACGATATGGAAGGCAGCGTAGCGAAAGCTCGTCAACTAGTGAAAATGTACAACGATGCTGGCATCACTAACGACCGTATCCTTATCAAACTGGCTTCAACTTGGGAAGGCATTCGCGCAGCTGAGATCCTAGAAAAAGAAGGCATCAACTGTAACCTAACGCTTCTATTCTCGTTCGCTCAAGCACGTGCTTGTGCAGAAGCGGGTGTATTCCTAATCTCGCCATTCGTTGGTCGTATCATGGACTGGTACAAAGCGAAAGAAGGCCGTGACTTCGAAGCTCAAGAAGATCCAGGCGTACTGTCTGTAACTAAGATCTACAACTACTACAAAGAATACGGCTACAAAACTGTAGTTATGGGCGCAAGCTTCCGTAACATCGGTGAGATCTTAGAACTAGCTGGTTGTGACCGTCTAACTATCGCTCCTGCTCTACTTGCAGAACTAGAAGCAGCTGAAGGTGAAGTAATTGAGAAACTAGTTGATTCTAAAGGCGCAGCTGAGCGTCCAGCACCAATGACTCACGCTGAGTTCCTATGGGAACATAACCAAGACCCAATGGCTGTTGAGAAGCTGGCTGAAGGTATCCGCAACTTCGCCGTTGACCAAGGCAAACTAGAAGCGATGATCGAAGCTAAGCTTTAATTGCTTACCAAAAGCGAGTAGCCCGTCTACTCGCTTTTACCATCAGCGCTATTTTCAAAAAATTCTATTTGAACTTGTTTCGACGAGTTCCCTCTATTTAAATCAAATATCGAGAAGTAATCACTATGGATCGTAAACATCTAGCAAATGCAATCCGTGCGCTAAGCATGGATGGTGTTCAACAAGCTAACTCTGGTCACCCAGGTGCACCTATGGGTATGGCTGACATCGCTGAAGTTCTTTGGCGCTCTCATCTAAACCACAACCCATCAAACCCTGAGTGGGCAGACCGCGACCGTTTCGTACTGTCTAACGGCCACGGCTCAATGCTGATTTACTCTCTACTGCACCTTGCAGGTTACGAGTTGTCTATCGACGATCTGAAAAACTTCCGTCAGCTTCACTCTAAAACTCCTGGTCACCCAGAGTATGGTTACGCGCCAGGTATCGAGACCACAACGGGTCCGCTAGGTCAAGGCATCACTAACGCGGTTGGTATGGCTCTAGCTGAAAAAGCGCTAGCAGCGCAATTCAACAAAGAAGGCCACGACATCGTTGACCACTTCACTTACGTGTTCATGGGCGACGGCTGTCTGATGGAAGGTATTTCGCACGAGGCATGTTCTCTTGCAGGTACTCTTGGTCTAGGCAAGCTGATCGCATTCTGGGATGACAACGGCATCTCTATCGACGGTCACGTTGAAGGTTGGTTCTCTGACGATACACCTAAACGTTTCGAAGCTTACGGCTGGCACGTAATTCCAGCAGTAGACGGTCACGATGCTGACGCAATCAACGCAGCAATTGAAGCGGCGAAAGCGGATCCACGTCCTACACTTATCTGTACTAAGACTATCATCGGTTTTGGTTCACCAAACAAATCTGGTTCACACGATTGTCACGGTGCGCCACTAGGCGCTGAAGAAATTGCAGCAACACGCAAAGAACTAGGTTGGGAGCACGGTCCTTTTGAAATTCCGCAAGAAGTCTACGCAGAATGGTCAGCGAAAGAAACAGGCGCAGCTAAGGAAGCAGCGTGGAACGAGAAATTTGCAGCTTATGAAGCAGCGTACCCTGAGCTGGCAGCTGAATTTAAACGCCGCGTAAACGGTGAGCTTCCTGCACAGTGGGAAGAGAAAGCAAGCCAAATCATTGCTGATCTTCAAGCTAACCCAGCAAACATTGCATCACGTAAAGCGTCTCAAAATGCTCTAGAAGCATTTGGTGCTCTACTACCAGAGTTCATGGGTGGCTCTGCTGACCTAGCACCTTCTAACCTAACAATGTGGTCTGGTTCTAAGTCTCTAGAAGCAAGCGACTTCTCTGGTAACTACATCCACTACGGCGTACGTGAATTCGGTATGACAGCGATCATGAACGGTATCGCGCTACACGGTGGTTTCGTTCCTTACGGCGCAACATTCCTAATGTTCATGGAGTACGCACGTAACGCAATGCGTATGGCTGCTCTGATGAAAATTCAGAACATCCAAGTGTACACGCATGACTCTATCGGTCTTGGCGAAGATGGTCCAACTCACCAACCAGTTGAGCAAATGGCATCGCTACGCCTAACACCAAACATGAGCACATGGCGTCCATGTGACCAAGTTGAGTCCGCTGTAGCTTGGAAACTAGCGATTGAACGTAAAGATGCACCGACAGCACTTATCTTCTCTCGTCAAAACCTTGCGCAACAAGCGCGCACAGCAGAACAAGTAGCAGACATCGCGAAAGGTGCTTACATTCTGAAAGATTGCGAAGGCAAGCCAGAGCTAATCCTTATCGCAACAGGTTCTGAAGTTGAACTAGCAGTAGAAGCAGCAGCACAGCTAACTGCTGAAGGTAAGAAAGTACGCGTTGTTTCAATGCCATCAACAGACGCATTCGACAAACAAGACGCCGCTTACCGTGAAGCTGTACTGCCATCAGACGTAACAGCACGTATCGCAATTGAAGCAGGTATTGCTGACTTCTGGTACAAGTACGTAGGCTTCGACGGTCGCATCATCGGTATGACTTCATTCGGTGAATCTGCACCAGCTGGCGAACTATTCAAAATGTTTGGTTTCACGACTGAAAACGTAGTGAACACAGCAAAAGAGCTACTCGCGTAATTGCAGTAAAAAGATAGTCAGTTTTCTCTATTGCGAATGTGAAAACTGAAAAGCCCCACCAGCAATGGCGGGGCTTTCTTTTATCTGGCTCCTATTCGCATAAACGCAGCCAGGACATAAACATCACAACTTTCGTTACGACTATTTGTCTTCAAATCGAAGTGCGAGCTGATAGAAATCTTGTACTTGGTCTTTCAACTGTCGGCTATTTTGCTCAACTGAATGTGTTGCTGCCAAGTTTTGTTCTGCGGTCGAAGCAATAGAATGAATGTGCTGGTTTACATCACTAGATAGCTTTAACTGGTTATTCGCCGCTTCTGCTACATCAACCATCAGCCCACTCATGGTTTGCATCATCTGTTCAACTTCAGACAAACGCAACGCGCTTTGTTCTGCTACTTGAGAACAGGCATCGGTTTGCTCTTTGTTTGCCAGAATATCTTTCTGCCAACTTTGAATCGTTGCCAACATAGTGGAGATAGAGGCTTGGATTTGTTCAGTTGCATTGGATGTTCGCCCAGAAAGCGCGCGGACCTCATCAGCTACAACAGCAAAACCACGACCTTGCTCCCCTGCTCTTGCCGCTTCAATCGCCGCGTTGAGTGCCAGTAAATTGGTTTGCTCTGCGATCCCACCAATCTCTTCCATCAAATGGTTCACCTTCTGCGCCTGATCACTCAGTTGATACGTCGTTTCCGTCGCTTTTTCAGCTTGAAGGCTTAACTTCGCTAGATTGGTGTGCGTTTGATCAATGGTCTCCTTCGCCATCAAGCATGACTTCAATGTATCATCAATCAACATATGGGCATCATTGGTACTCGAAGAAACCGAATTTGCCGACGACTCCACCTCTTGGGTAGCATCTCGCACACGATGAATATCGGTATTTTGCTGATTTAATGCAGCCGAGACTTCTGCCGTTGTTTGACTGAGCTCTTCGGCGCAATGCTGCAAAGGCAATGCGGAGTCAGTCATTCTTCCTAACACGGTTCGAATTCTTGCGGATAGCATTTTGATATGGAAATCGGCAATCGAAAATGCCGTGTTACCGGAATAGATCAAGCGACTTACGCTGTCATATTGCTTTTGTAACTTTTTAAGTTGCTGAGGTGTATCAATTAACTCTTGGCGGAATAACAGAGCTAGAACACTTGCAGGTAACGCACTTGCAAGCCAAGCCAACGGCCCTTCAACAGACAACGCATATGCGGTTGCAGGTGCGGTTAGTGCACCAAGTAGAATCGCATAGCGAATGGTTTCATTGATTTTCAACGACCAAGTTCGGCCAGACTTCTCTGCAGCACGCATACTTTTGTAGGCTTTTGTCGCAATATCAACCCACTCTCGCTTTGGTTTCACGCGCACTGATTGATACCCAACAACATGGTTGTCTTCGTAGATAGGGGTGACATAAGCATCAACCCAATAGTAACCGCCAGACTTAGTGGCATTCTTAACCATTCCACGCCAGGCTTTACCTTGTTTAAGGCGTGCCCACATGTCACCGAAAGCGGCTTTAGGCATATCATTATGACGAACTATATTGTGGTTCTGACCGACAAGTTCTTCGTGAGTGTATTCAGCAACGCGGCAAAAGGCTTCATTACAATATGTAATAACACCTTGTAAGTTCGTTGTTGAGACGAGTTCCTCAGACTCCCTCACGAGAGTTTCTTGAGCTTTATGAGAAATATTGGCTGACATAGACGAAACTTCTTTAGTTTTTATTGATTTTCGGCAAGATATATACAGGATTTTTATTTTTATTACAAAAAGTTAGATAAAAAGTCTTATCAAATCGACATTTTTATTGTGGGAATTCACATTATCGATAAAAAGATAAAGAAGAGATTGTTGATTTGAGCTAATAAACAAACCCGACACGATCGGCCGGGTTATATATTAAGCCTTAATTAAGCGGTTTGTGATTCTGGCTTTTTATTCGTTTTTAACGCAAACATCGCGATAACGAGTAACACAAATGGAAGAACATACAAATTAAGATTCTGCCAACCTACGGTAGACTCAAGCCAACCAGATAGTAATGCGGTGATGGTGACACAACTGAACACGAAGAATTCATTAAACGCTTGAGCCTTGCTTCTGTTTTTCGCTTCATAGCTTTGACTAAACAGCCCGGTTGCTGCGATAAACATAAAGTTCCACCCTATTCCTAACAGGATTAAAGCAAGGCTAAAATGCCAGATAGACACTCCATGTATGTTAATTCCAATACAAGCAACAAATAGCAATCCACCCGCTAAAATCATATTCTTAGCGCCAAACCGCTCTATCAGACGGCCCGTGACAAACGCAGGTGCAAACATACCCAACACGTGCCATTCGATCACTCCCGCCGCTTTATCAAAATCAAAGCCACAACCAATCATCGCTAAAGGAGTTGCTGTCATTAAAATGTTCATCACCGCGTACGCAACCATTGCCGCGATAACTGCCAGCATGAAATTAGGTCGACGAATAATCAGTCTCAGCTTATCCGCCTTAGCGTGTAGCGCCTGCGTGTGTGCAGGTGGAAAACGAATGGTTTGTAGCACAACCAACGCGGTTATATAAAGCACGACAAGCACAGCAAATGCACTAATGTATAAGCCATCATCTGACCACTGCTGCGAGTACACGGCCAGATTAGGCCCAAGGATCGCCGCTAACACCCCACCCGCCATAGATATCGAAATCGCCCTATGCCTTGCCGACTCTTCACACACTTCAATGGCAGCAAACCTGTATAGAGTACCGAAACCTATACCAACACCAAGCAAAAACGTAGACATGCAGAACAGATAGAAGTTTTGTTGACTTAATGCATACGTCGCTAGACTAGCACCCAAAATGCCAATGACATTACCAAGGCTAAAACCAAGGCGACGCCCTAACTTGCCCATAATTAGCGACGCAGGAATTGTCGCGGCCATCAGTCCCAAAAACTGCAGTGCAACTGGTAATGTGATAAAACTTGATGACGGCGCAAGTGTTTTGCCAATAAGGGCAATAACAGATATGAGTAAAATATTCCCTGTCATTAATAAGGCTTGGCAGAGGGATAGAAGCCATACATTACGATTCAATTCCAAATTCCTTTTGGTTACAACGTATACAGATAACATATAGGAAAGCAGAAACAATAGAAAGATATGAGAGTAATTCTCAACAAAAAGAGCCAGAGGCATAGTACCTCTGGCTCTTCACTATTCACTTTTCGCTTTTATAAAGTTTTTCTGTTGAGCTTACTTGTTGCGGCGCGCTTTTACTGCATCAGAAAGCTGACGAAGTACCGTTTCCGTGTCTTCCCAGCCAATACATGCATCAGTGATCGACTGACCATAAGTGGCTGCTTTACCATCCACTAAGTCTTGGCGACCTTCAACTAAATGAGACTCGATCATCACTCCAAAAATGGCTTCTTCGCCACCAGAGATTTGCTCGGATACATCATCAGACACCAGCATTTGACGCTTGAACTGCTTCGAGCTGTTAGCATGGCTAAAATCAATCATCACTTTTTTCGGCAGACCTGCAGTGTCCAGCTCATCTTTAATTTGAGCTACATGTGCTGCACTGTAGTTTGGTTCTTTACCGCCACGTAGAATAATATGGCAGTCTGGATTACCAGCGGTTTCTACGATCGCGGAATGACCGTATTTTGTTACTGAAAGGAAGTGATGGGAAGCGCTTGCAGAACGAATCGCGTCGCTCGCTATTTTAATATTCCCGTCAGTACCGTTTTTGAAACCTACAGGACAAGAAAGACCAGAAGCTAGCTCGCGGTGAACCTGAGATTCTGTCGTACGAGCACCGATAGCGCCCCAACTGATCAAATCCGCCACGTACTGAGGTGTGATCATATCTAAGAATTCACTTGCCGTTGGCAAGCCCATATCGGTTAGATCAAGAAGAAGTTTACGTCCGATACGTAGACCATCATTTAGCTTATAGGTGTCATTTAAGTAAGGGTCATTGATAAGGCCTTTCCAACCAACGGTTGTACGCGGCTTTTCAAAATAAACTCGCATAACAACCTCAAGCTGCTCGCCCAGTTCATCACGTAGTACTTTTAGCTTTTTACCGTACTCAACCGCGGCAGCCGGATCGTGAATAGAACACGGGCCAACGATCACGAGTAATCGATCGTCTTTTCCTTCAAGAATATTGTGAATGGCGTTACGGCAATCAAAAGTGGTCGAAGAAGCGGTTTCAGTCGCTGGGAACTTCTCTAATACTGCAACAGGTGGCAATAACTCTTTTACTCTATTTATTCTTACATCATCAGTTTGAAACATTACTTCTACTTCCTGGTTTTATTTCCGACCCCATTTTTACCAACTGAACTCATTGCAACATTGTTCACAAAGCGAGCAGCATCAAGGGCTGTGGTCATTTTCTGTCTAGCGTTTAAGTAACTTATCGGCTTAGGCGTAGACTTGCAATCAGTTTTTGCAAATAAATGCAAATAAAAACCACCTGTTAACCACCACGCACAATGTAAAGTAAAGTTTACGAAAAAAAGTTCAAAATAATCATCAATTTTCTTATGCACCAAAAAATCTTTACTACAATGTAAGAAATATCAGAAGTTTGTGAGGTATTTTTGGGTAGTAAATGTTGATCAAGTTCAAATATATTGTTGCTTGATATGAAATGATTAGAATATTAAACTAATTTCTTATAAACGCTGGTTTTTTCTAATTTTTTGATAAAACGAAGTAGAAGTTAATATGCAATCAATACAAGGAAACATTATGAACAAAGTAGCAATTGCAGTAGCAGCAGTGGTAGCTGGTAGTAGCGCGCTTTTAAACTCTGCTCAAGCTGAAATGTACATCGGGGGCAAAGTGGGCATGACTACACTTGACGACGCTTGCTATCTAAATAGCCCTTGTGATGATGAAGCGTTCGGTGCAGGACTACATATCGGTTATGACTTTACCGATATCATTGGGCTAGAGTACGGCGTAGACTTCTTAGGCGACTACAAAGCTAACTCGATGTCAGGGGCTAACACGGTTAATACGATTGACGGCAATCTAACGGCTTTAACACTTGCACCTAAATTCAACTGGCACTTAAACGACTCTTGGAATCTGTTTGCTAAGATCGGTGGTGCTTACATGATGTCTGATGACGAAACAGACTTTGTCCCAACAGGTTCTTTGGGGGCTGAATACTCGATCGATAGAAACTGGAGTGTTCGCGCTGAATACCAACGCTACCAAGACATGTCTGACGACGTGTGGGACGACATGGATGCTAACTTCTTTGGTATCGGTGTTAACTACAAATTTGCAGCAGCTCCAGTTGTTGCAGCAGTTGTAACGGAAGAAGTGATCGAGCCAGATCCAGAACCAGTGATGATGAGCAAGGTGCACAAAGAAGAGTACGGTACAGGTACGTTTGAATTCGATAGTGCTAAGTTAACAGAGTCCGTTTCTGAACGTCTGGACAACTTTGTTTCATTCTTGAACGAATATCCTCAAGCTCAAGTAGAGATTACTGGTTACACGGATAGCTCAGGCCCTGCGGCATACAACCAAAAACTGTCTGAGCGTCGTGCTCAATCTGTTGCTGATTACCTAACCGCAGCTGGCATTGGTTCAGATCGTTTGACAGTTAAAGGTATGGGTGAAGAAAACCCAGTTGCTGACAACAGCACTCGCGAAGGTCGTGAGAAAAACCGTCGCGTAGAAGTTGTGGTACCTTCATTTGAATACCAAGAGCTAGTTCAACCAGAATAAGCATCTATGATTCATGATCGATGATGTGGTAAAAATTAATGGGGTGCATTTGCACCCCATTTTGATCTCATATTAAGGGATATTGCCACTATGGTTTTGGGAAAAAGATCAACTCATTATCTTGCACCATAACGCAATCCATACCAGCTGCATGCGCCGCTCGCTTCCCCAACTCAGTATCCTCGAACACAAGACACTGTGACGCCTCCAAGTCGAGTTGTTCCGCGGCCACCAAAAAGGTATCTGGAAAGGGTTTATGGTTCTCTACATCACTCGCGGTTACTACAACATCCAACTTGTCTAATAAACCTGCATGACTTAATAAGCGCATGGCACTTTCTCGTTGGCTGCCAGTCCCGACTGCAATTTTCTTATGGCCTAAATATTCCTCTAACACGATGTTCGTGCAAGGAATAACGTCACCATGAAGCTCCATAGCAGCGAATGTTTCCATTTTAAATGTCGCGACAGTTTTAGGATCTAACGAAAGCTCATGCACACGATTTAGTTCCTCAACAATTTTAAAGCTCGGCATCCCTCCCAAACTGTGAAACCATTCCTGGCAAAACGGAAAATCAAAACGCTCAGCAGTTGCTTGCCAAGCTGCCAAGTGGGCTGGCATGGTATCGATTAGAGTACCATCCATATCAAATATGAATCCCTCATAGGGTCTAAAATCAATCGTGCTCATGTCTTTTCTTCTATTTGTGCATCTGTAATGTTAATTTATCAGCTCTTTCAATCGTCCTTACCGGCATTTACTTATCATGCTCAAAATTTCGAACTCCGTCACAATTCAAGAGTGGGAAATTCAATTATCCCCAATTAGAGCTCAAGGAAATGGTGGCCAGAACGTTAACAAGGTAGCGTCCGCTATACACCTGCGCTTTGATATCCGGAATTCCAGCTTACCTGACTTTTACAAAGAGCGATTACTTGCACTTTCTGATAGTCGTATAAGTAAAGATGGCGTGATCATCATCAAAGCGCAACAATTTCGGACACAAGAACAAAATAAGGAAGACGCCCTAAATCGGCTTCAAGCATTGATAAAAGCTGCCGCTTTACAGGAGAAGAAGCGTATTAAAACGAAACCAACCCGCGCTTCTCAACGCCGACGACTTGATACAAAAAACAAGCACGGAGCGAAAAAACAGCAACGTAAAAAAGTGCTGTATTAGTGCATGTCGTTTTCTCGACATGTTAGTTGAACAACGTTTGCTAGCCCTTGGAAATCTCATTGGATTTCTCTTTTTAGTTACTTATTCAGGAAACAACAATATGACTATTAGGCAAAAACTCTACTTCCTCGGAGTTATCGCCATTTTAGGCATCGTGGCCCTTTTGGGTACGTCATCCCATTTTGAAAATAAGAGCAATGACCTTAATCACGCCATCAAACTCGTTGGTGATCTAGAAATACGCTTACTCAACTTACGCAGAAATGAAAAAGATTTCCTACTACGTAGTAATGACAAATATCTAAATAAGTTTGACGCCAATGTTGACAAGTTTACAGACACAGAAAAAGAGCTTGCGAATATACTCAAGAGTAATGAATTACCTTCCAGTCAACAATTTAAGCAAGACTTGCTCGCATACCAAAGGGGCTTTCAGAATCTGGTCAGCGCTTACCAACGATACGGGCTTGATTCAAAGAGTGGGCTTCTCGCTGGTTACGAACAAGCACTATTAGAAGCAAAACAACGTTCAGACCACCAGCAGTTATTGGCATTAGTCCGTTTTGACTCTGCGGTAAAAGCAGGACTATTCAATAGTGACTTGCTTGAGGGGCAATATGCTCCTGAGCTTATCAAAACAGGTAAGCAATTGGCGGCCCAAAAGCAAGTTGTTGGGGTTGCTTATGACAAAGGCCTACTCGGTGAAACTCGCGCATTATCTCATGCCGTAGAAGAGCAATTTGAAACCTTTTCCACAGCCCTTAGCTCTGCTGCCGCACAACGTGATGAACAAATGTCGACCATCAAGCAGGTCATTACAGCTCTGATCTTAGTCGTTATTTTCGCATTGATTTGGCAAATTTCACGTTCAATCAATACGCGAGTGAATAGCTTACTTGGCACCATTCGAAGTATCAGCGAAACGAACAATATGGGACTTCGATCTGATTTGAAAGGTCAAGACGAGCTATTTGATATCAGTCATCACCTCAATGACCTATTGGATAAGCTTGAGCATCTAATTAGTAGTACCCAAGAAAAATCGGCGCAACTCACTGCAAGTACCGATAATATGCATCGTGAGTTAGAAGGCGTTATGGAGCAATTCCACACTCAAACTGACCACACTGCATCAATGGCGACGGCAGTTCAGCAAATGGTTGCCACAATAGGTGAAATCTCTGAAAGCACATCAGTTGCGGTAGAAGGCGTACATCAGGCAGCGAATAATGCCGAACAAGGTCGAGGAGTTGTTGAGGCGACGGTAACCAACATCGGTCAACTAACCACGATTTTATCAAACAGCCAGCAGTCGATTGGCTCGCTGAATCAGCATGTAGATAAAATTGGTGGTGCCGTGAACATCATCCAAGAAATTGCAGAGCAAACCAACCTACTAGCTCTCAACGCAGCAATTGAAGCCGCGCGAGCAGGCGAACAAGGCCGCGGGTTTGCAGTTGTCGCCGATGAAGTACGCGCCCTAGCTAGCCGAACTCATCAATCCACTGAGGAAATCACGCGGGTCGTTGCAGATATTCAAACTCAAATGTCTACAGTTGTTGCTGATATTGATCAATGTAACGCTCAAGGGCAACAAACACTTAATGCTTCTGAAAAACTGGATTCTAGCCTACAGCAGATCATCACTGACATGCATTCAATTCAAGGTAATTCGGAGCGCATAGCTTCAGCAATTGAAGAACAAGGTATCGTTATGAACCAAGTTAGCGGTTCAATCACCGAGCTAAACGCAATATCTGAGAATAACATGCAATCCGCTCAGGAATGCTTGCATGAAGTGAACTCTGTCTCTGCTCAAGCTCATGATATGGATGAAGCCGTTGCACAATTCAAAACTGCGCTAAAATAACCCTTTTTCAAAATAGAAAGCCCGAGGCAATCATTGCTTCGGGCTTTTTTCAATTGTCACTTCGTGCTTACTGCGCACTTCGGATGTGATTATTCATCATCAAGAGGAACCAGCTTGGTGTTGCCACCATGAACTTTCTCACGCTGTCTTTGCACCAGAGCGTAGAAGCCTGGGATCAAGAATGTACCTGCTAGAAGCACACACAATAGACCACCAATCAGCGACACGCCGAGTGAGTTTTGACTCACGTGCCCCGCGCCAGCGGCAAAGATAAGCGGGAAGATACCCAGAATAAATGACCAAGATGTCATATTCACAGCGCGGAAACGTAACGTGCCTCCTTTAACCGCTGCACTATCGATATCAGCATCTTTTTCTTCTCGCTCTTGCTTGGCGAACTCCACAATCAAAATTGCGTTTTTCGCCGCCAAGGCTATGAGCAAGACAAGACCAATTTGGGCATACAAGTTAAGCGGCGTGCCAGTTAGATTCAACGCAAGGAAGGAACCTAACGTTGCTACTGGGACCACCAAAATAATAGCCAGTGGAATACTCCAACTCTCATACTGAGCCACCATAAACAAGTAAATGAATATCAAAGCCAGCGCAAACGCATAAATGGCTTGGTTGCCCGCAAGCACTTCCTGATAAGCCATACCTGTCCATTCATACGTATACCCTTGTGGAAGAACTTCAGCAGCAACGCGTTCCATTGCGGCAATCGCATCACCACTAGAGTAACCCGGTGCTGGTTGGCCTTGAATGATAGCACTGCGGTACATGTTGTAACGCCACGCCACATCAGGCTCAAACACTTGCTCGTAGCTCACTAGCGTACTTAACGGAACCATATCACCGTTCGAAGAACGAACATGGAAACGATCTAGATCTTCCATGCTGCTACGGTGCTGGCTATCAGCTTGCATGGTTACGCGGAAGTTCTTACCAAACATGGTGAAGTCATTCACATAAAGCGAACCTAAGTTGCCTTGCAAGGTTTGGAAAATAGACGACAGCGAAATACCTAATTGCTGCGCTTTCTCACGATCGATATCAACGTAGTAGTGCGGAACATTCGCGCGGAACGTGCTAAACGTGTAGGCAATTTCAGGCGCTTGGTTAGCCGCTTGGATCATTTCTCCCATGACCATCGACAAATCGGTACGACTTCGCCCTAGCGTGTCTTCAAGCACAAACTCAAAACCAGACGCAGCGCCCATACCAGGAACCGCCGGTGGTCCCATCGCAAAAACAACCGCTTGAGGTAGCTCTGTCGCCGCTCGACCGTTAATACGTGCCGCGATAGCATTAGCAGAGTGCTCTCCTTGCAGCGAGTTACGAGTATCCCAGTCATGCAATTTGATAAATACAGAAGCACCGTTTGATGCTGCTGCGCCTGTCATAAACGAGTAACCGTTCGCAACCGTCACACCATCCACACCAGGTTCTTCACCGATCATTTTCATTAAATCATTGGTGACTTCTTCAGTACGTGATAAAGAGGCTGAATCTGGTAGCTGTACGTTAACCAGCAAAATGCCTTTATCTTCTTGAGGAACAAACGCTGTAGAGGTGGTTTTCGCAAAGAAAGTGACCGCTGCGATAGCAACTATAAAGAACGTCACGAGCAGTAAAGACTTCTTCACCAAGAAACCAGCGATCTGGCCATAACGCGTAGTGATGCGCTCTAAGCCTCTGTTGAAAGCCTGGAACCAGTTAGCGGTATTGCCCCCACCCTGCTTCAATACCAGGGAACAAAGTGCTGGAGACAGCGTCAATGCATTGATGGATGAAATAACAACCGAAATACAGATGGTCAAAGCGAACTGGCGATACATGATACCGGTGATACCTGGCAGCATGGCTACGGGTATGAATACCGCAAGTAGAACCAAGGTCGACGTGATGATTGGGCCCGTTACTTCTTTCATCGCTAGCAACGTCGCTTTACGCGGTGAGATGGTTGGGTCTTTCGCCATGGTAGTATCGACGTTTTCGATAACCAGAATCGCATCATCCACCACGATACCAATCGCAAGGATCAAGCCAAACAAAGTAACCGTATTAATGGTGAAGCCCGTTGCCTGCATGATGGCAAACGTACCAATCAGAGAAACGGGGATCGCGACAACAGGAATCAACGTTGCACGCGCACTACCTAAGAACAAGTAAGTTACAGCAATCACCAATAGAATCGCTTCAATCAGTGTTTTTACTACCCCTTTGATCGATTCAGATACGAACACGGTTGTATCGTAGCTGGTCTCGTATTCCATTCCCTCTGGGAAGTTTTTGCTCAAGCCTTCAAGGAGCTCCATGACGGCCTGACCACTTTCTAACGCATTCGCATCCGATTGAAGAGACAACGCAACGATTGACGCGTCCTGGCCACGGAACTTACCGTTACCATCGTAGAACTTTTTGCCTAGTTCAACGCGAGCAACATCTTTCAGATAAACCGTAGAGCCATTGGGATTAGCTCGAAGGACTACGTTCTCAAACTCACTCACGCTTTCCAAGCGACCTTTGGTCACAAGGTTAAACTGAACTTCTTGCGGATTGTTGTATGGTGCTGCACCTACACGCCCTGCCGCAACTTGAACGTTCTGTTCAGCCAAAGCGGCGTATACGTCTGACGTGGTTAGCTTAAGGTTGGCCATTTTTTCAGGATCTAACCAAACACGCATTGCGTATTCGCCACCACCAATCACGTTAACTTCACTGATACCTTTCGCACGAGCCAACTGATCTTTTACATTCAAGTTAATGTAGTTAATCAAGAACTGATCATCGTATTTGCCATCAGGTGAATAGAAGTTAAGTACCATCAGCAAGTCAGGTGAACGCTTTTTCACCGTCACACCAACCATGCGAACTTCTTGAGGCAGTTTTGACTCAATCTGTGACACGCGGTTTTGCACGTTAACTTGCGCCATATCTGGATCGGTGCCAACATCGAACGTGACGTTTAGGCTGTAAGAGCCATCGTTCGCGCTCTTTGAAGACATGTATATCATATCCTCAACGCCGTTGACTGAGGTCTCTATGGGGTCCGCAATGGCCTGCTCGACAACTTCCGCACTCGCGCCAGTGTAGTAAGCCGAAACGCTTACTGATGGCGGGCTTATCTGTGGATACTCAGCCACTGGCAAAATCGCCAGTGAGATCGCGCCGGCTAGCGTTAATATGATCGAAATAACCAGCGCGAATTTAGGTCTCTGAATAAAGAAACGACTTAACATAGTGCCCCCTACTGCTTATCTTCAGCAGGTGCTTGAAGGCGCACTTCTACACCATTACGCACACGTTGTAGGCCTTGTGTAATAACCGTATCTTCCTGATCGAGCCCTTCTCGAATGATAATGCCTTGTTCAACCTGAGGGCCAAGCTCGACGTTACGACGCTCTGCCACACTTCCCTCAGCCATCACCATCACAAAGTCACCTTCTAAGTCAGTCTGTACGGCACGTCGTGGGATAACAATAACGTCTTTCGTGTTCTTATCTCTCAAGTTCACTTTGATGTGTTGACCCGGAAGTAACTTCTGCTCTGGGTTTGGCACTAGCGCGCGCATAGCAATCGTACCCGTTTTGGTGTCAATACGATTACCTAAGAAATCAAGCTTACCAAGATGCTCAAAAAACTGTCCATTTTCCAGTTCAAGCTGAACTTCAACGCGGTTTGATTCAGCCGAGCCATCACCTTTTACTTGATCCATACCCATAGCTAAACGCTCACGCTCACTCACACTAAATGAGGTATGAACTGGATCTAAACTCACCAGAGTTGTCAGCACGCCAGATGACGGAGAAACCAGATCACCCGTACTCACTTTGGTATCACTAATACGTCCGCTAAAAGGTGCTCGGATTTGAGTATAGGAAAGGTTAACTTCAGCAAGTTTAAGTTGAGCATTTGCCGCTTCTAGCTCTGCTCTCGCACCAAGAAGTGCCGCAGTTAAAGCATCAAACTCAGATTGAGAGATACTACCGCGAGGCAACAAGTTTTTACCTCGAGTATGATCTAATTCGGCTTTTTTTAGCGCCGCTTTAGCTTGTGCAAGTGCGGCTTTAGCACTCGCGACTTGGGCTTCAAAAGAAGATGGCTCGATAGAGTAAAGGAGCTGCCCTTTTTCTACCATTTGCCCCTCTTCAAAGTGACGAGCTTTTAAGTAGCCAGAAATCTGCGCGGTAATATTGGTATCTTCTACTGCTTCAATGCGACCGATATAAGACTTGCTCGGTTGATAGTCGATAACCGTGACATCCTGAGTCACTACGAGAGGCGCTTGACCTTTCGTTTGGGCATTATTAGCTTCCCCGCATCCAGCGAGGATTGCTGTAGCCGCCATTAGTGCGACAAGTGGTTTCTTTTGCATGTATTTACCGTCTTTATAGAACAGGATATTGTTGAATTCCTATCAACCTTACTCCTTGCTGCCACTGAAAACTTCACTGAAAAGCGCCCAAGGTGTTTCTAAATGTAAACATGAGAAACAAAAGGAAAATAAAGTAATTTAGTTAACAGTGGTATTCAATGAGCAATATACATACAACTCAATCATAACTATTTAATATACGCCTTAGGAGATCGCGAATTTTAGCGTGTGCTTGGAAACACTAACGGGAGTATTGTATTCGGGCGTAAAGTGAGATTCAGTGCTCAAGATAAGAACGTTTTGTGGCTAAAAAGGTAAAAAGTGACGCCTTCATACTCAAGACCCCGATTTTGACTATTTTTTTAATATAAATGGGTTATCATTCAATTAATTCAACGCCTTCGACAGAGAGGATGACTATGATTTCTAAATGGGCGAAACGCTTTTACCAGATGGCAGAACTAGTGGCGTCTTGGAGTAAGGACCCATCAACACAAGTCGGTGCCGTTATTACTAAACAGAATCGCATTGTATCTGTTGGATTTAATGGCTATCCGCATGGTGTTTCTGACAGTGTCGACACCGATGAGCGCGAGTTGAAATACCTTAAAACACTGCACGCGGAAGAGAACGCAATTTTGTTCTCAAAACGTGACTTAGACGGATGTGATATTTGGGTAACGCATTTTCCTTGCCCTAACTGCGCGGCAAAGATCATTCAAACAGGGATCTCACACGTACACTGCCCTGAGCAGTCTGAAGACTTTTTATCTCGCTGGGGAGATAAAATCCAAGTCAGTCAAGATATGTTCGATCAAGCGGGTGTGAAAGTCGACTGGTTACCACTAGAAGACATTGAAATTGAAGACAAAGACGTGCGCTAGTATTCCATCTTAATATTTAAATAGCCCAGGAAGATCTGGGCTATTTTGTTATTAAATCTGCAAGAGGTCTCGACGTAGTCTTTTAACTGTGTTTTTTCGCTGTGAGCTCAGCAATTTTGACAATAACGAGTACTGATTTTTCCATCATTTCAACAGAAATAAACTCATGAATTCCGTGGAAGTTAAAACCACCGGTGAAGATATTCGGGCACGGCAAACCCATAAAAGATAAACGAGCACCATCTGTACCACCACGAATAGGTTTTATAATCGGTTCCACATCACACGCTTCCATCGCTTGCTTTGCCAGCTCAATGATATGAGGGTAAGGCTCAACCATTTCTCTCATATTGTAATAGCTGTCTTTTATTTTTAGCTCTACAGAACCATGGCGTAAACCCGTGTTCATTTCATCGACGAGTTTCTGCATAAAGGCTTTTCGATCCTCAAGTCTTTGACGGTCAAAGTCTCTAATAATGTAACCTAGCTCGCTTCGTGCAACGCCCATTTCTGCCGATTTTAGATGGAAGAACCCTTCGTAACCTTCGGTTGTTTCCGGAGTTTGATCTTGGGGCATTTGAACTTGAAATTTCGCAGCCAAGTTCATCGCATTGACCATTTTGCCTTTTGCAGTACCTGGATGAACGCTAACACCATGAAAAATTACATCAGCGTTTGCTGCATTAAAGTTTTCGTATTCCAATTCACCTTGCGGGCCACCATCTATAGTGTATGCCCATTTCGCGCCAAATTTTTTAACATCAAACAAATCTGCACCACGACCGATTTCTTCATCCGGAGTAAAGCCGATACAAATGTCGCCGTGTGGAATGTCTGGGTTTTCCAGTAGCAGAGCTACCGCGGAAAGAATCTCTGCGATACCGGCTTTGTTATCCGCGCCAAGTAATGTAGTGCCATCGGTAGTAATAAGATTGTGGCCATGTAGGTGATGTAAATCTGGGTATTGCACGGGAGATAACACTTCATCCCCCAACCCTAATGCAATATCGCCACCCTGGTAATCTTCGATGAATTGCGGCTTTACGTTTTTGCCAGATGCATCCGGCGCGGTATCCATATGGGCAATGAAGCCGATAGGAGGAACCGCATAATCAACATTGGCTGGCAGTTTAGCCATCAAGTAGCCATTTTTATCCAAAGTCACGTCACTTAAGCCAAGTTCGAGCATCTCTTTTTTAAGTAACTCAGCAAACACAAGCTGGCCAGGTGAACTTGGGCAAAGCGTCACATGTGGATTGGATTGGGTATCAAACGTGACGTATCGAAGAAATCTTTCAACTAAATGTTTCATATTTATTCTCATTGTTTTGTACGATGAGGCCTTATCACGCATTGATAATCTGACGTTGCCTCATCAAACCTCACGCTATGTTACGCTCATAGCTCAATAAGAATTTGCTTTGAATCATTTTTTGATAAGAAAGGCTTTTGCGCTTTGCTTTCGCTCATTGAAGCATGAATTTAATCTAAAAGTTCCTCAGCCAGTACTCGCCACTCTTTAACCTTTTCACGAAAATGACGCCATTGCTTATCGGTCATCGAACGAGAAACATCTAATGTCAGTTGATCAACCAATGCAAAGTTAGAGTCAATATTCAGAGAAAGCTGCTCACTATAATAACTCTCTGGTTCGAACAAGAGTCGCATAAATATATCTTGATAAGTCACAACATTAGATTTGTTGTCGAACAAGTATTCGAGCTCTTGATATACCGTGGCTCGATAATCTCTCCATAAAGGGCTGTTTAAAATAACTTGCTGAGAAAATGTTTGAGCTAATTGACGCTGATTTCCTGATAGATTCCCTAGCCATTCTTCCATCCACTCTTCAGTGTTATCCAGAATAATTTCACGCACTTCGTCTTCTGTCTTATCGGCATATTTTGCGTTTCGCTCTTGATAATGTTCTTGTACATTACTCAAAAACTCGCGTTCTTGATCTTTCGTTAATTGCAAACTTAACGCAAAAAGATCTGGTGCTGCTTTGCTGACCACTCTATCGTAATGCGCTCGCATTCTATCTCGATTTTGTTGCAAGTAATTTAAGGTGATATCGCTCGCTTTTAATCTCTCAAGGTCTTTTAAATGTTCGATATATATTGGTAACTCCTCTTTCTTGTGCCAGTCTGCCAACAATAATAAGCGCTCTTCCACCAGGACTTCTTGTTCCCCTTGCAACGAGACATAGTCCTCTAAGTAATCGAGCACGAACCAATCGATATTGCTGTATAAAAACTTTTTCGCACAACCGGCAAGCAGAAATACGAAACAAAATAGAAGGCCATAACGAAGCGCCTTATTAGATACATCCTTTAATTTAGTCACTTATTCGTATTCCCTTTTCTGTTGATTAAGTTCTATACTCAACCTGTATCACTTAGTATTGCGGCAAACTTACACCAGTGTGACAAATATTGATTGCCACCTTAATAATATATAGAGTTTGAAATTAACTTTTTGATCACAGCTATCCGCAAAAAAGTGAGTTAGAGCGCAATTATCGGCTAAAAAACGTACCGAACGACGCTCCCTATAACGGCATATAATTTGCATGGATGTTTTTTGGATGGTTTATGGAGGCGAAGTATGGCAGCCGCTGAGCAACTTGATACCAGTGTAGAATATGAGATTCGATATTTTGAACAGGGGAAAATGCACTGCATGAGAGTCATTGCTGAAAGCAAAAAAGTGGCTTATCAGTACTATTTGGAGTGTGGTAAGCACAACAGTGACTTGTACTCTATTCGCCCAGACAAGTAAAAAAAACCGCCTAACAGGCGGTTTTTTTATTTGTCAGAATAAATATAACTGTTTGATTTTATTTATTATTACAGATTCAAATCCAACAATGTTATTTGATGTCGCCAAAGCGCTCAAGATAAAGGACGGTTGCTGCAGTACGAGAAGGAACTTGAAGCTTTTTAAGTAAACTCTTCATATGTACTTTAACCGTAGACTCAGAGATAAAAAGACGATCGGCAATTTGCTTGTTGCGGAAACCTCTTGCCACCTCTCTTAAGATCTGAGATTCACGATCGGTCAGTGTATCAAACACGTCCTCTTGCTCTGAACGTTCACTCAAATACTTAGAAACTTCTTGGCTGTATGCCTTGTCCCCTTGGTGCGCTTGTTTTAGCAACTCAACCAACTCATCGGGCTCAGTGTCTTTCAATAAATAGCCATCGGCACCACTTCGAACTATTGCTTCGATATCTGCTGGGCTATCTGAAACGGTTAGAATGACAATTCTGGCTTCACAGCCATCTGCACGCAGTGCTTGCAAAGTATCAAGGCCAGACATGCCTTTCATATTAAGATCAAGAAGTACAAGATCCAGTTCCAGCTCATGCGCTTTCGCTACTGCATCCGCGCCATTACTTGCTTCTGCAATAACCTCAAACTCAGGCTCAAAGCTTAAAAGCTGGTGGATACCTCTTCGCATGAGTGGATGATCATCCACCAGCATTACTTTACACACTGTCACTGTTTACTTCCTTACTATGTTGGAATTCTAATTTTACGGTACAACCTTTGTTTATCGATGCTTCGATGTGCAGATCGGCATGCAGTCTAGCGGCCCGCTCTTGCATGATACTCATACCGTAATGATTTAATTTTTCGTCTTGATGTTCAAAGCCTATTCCATCGTCGCTAACGGTTACTGTGACTTTTCCATCATTATCGAGACATTGAATGTGAATATTATCTGCTTGCGCATGTTTGATAGCATTAATTGCCGCTTCTCTTATCAACTGTAGTAAATGAACCTGCTGATGTGCATCCAGTTCAGTTGATGAAAGTCTATTTTTTAGCGTAATGTCCGCAGCAGTTTGTTCACTGAGCGTTTCAACCATGTCTTGCAATGCTTGGCCAAAACTGCCCTCTTTAATCGTAAGACGAAACGTCGTCAGTAACTCGCGTAACTGCGTATAAGCGGCAGATAAGCCCGTATCTAGCTCGGCAATAACTTGATTAGCCTGCGCGATCGCCTTTTCGTCAGGCAAGTTCTTTACGCTTCTCTTCAACAAAGCGACCTGAATTTTTAAGTAAGAGAGTGCTTGAGCCAATGAATCATGCAACTCCCGAGCAATAGTGGCTCGCTCTTCCATCAGCAGAATTTGTTCTGCTTGGCGCTGCGCCCGATTGTAATACACGGCGCGTGATAAAATCTGCACGAAGTTGTCAATAAGAGCCTCGTTCGGACAAGGTAACCCTGCTTTCCAATATAAATAACCCAAGTGCTCACCATCTAGCATCAGGGCTTTACCGTGGCAATCTTCATCACAATCTTGGCAGCATTCTTCTCCTTCCATCAATATCCAGCTCGGTTCTCCCAGCTGCTCGATTTCAAGTTTGACCGCTTTAATGCCCTCAAGACTGACGATATGCTGCAAAATCGCCTGGAAATTGTCTTGATTAATACGCGACGCCGTGAGTTCTTTTGACGAGTCATACAGCACTTCTAAAGACTGGTTGGCATGCTGCAATTTACGTGTTTTCTCATCAACCGCTTGTTCTAATCCTCGGTACAACTTACCAAGGTCTGTCGCCATCCGGTTAAAGGTTCGAGTCAGTATTCCCATTTCATTGTCGCTAGATACATTGAGCGATATATTGAATGAGCGATTTTTAATTTGCTCGCTAGCAAAAACTAAGGCACGCAGAGGCCGAACAACTTCGAGGCGCACAAAATGAACGACAAACATACTGACACAAAGGATGCCACCCAACCCTAACCCGCCGATCCAGGCTAAGTTAATCAGTTTTTGCTCCGAAAAGCTTTGCAGCTTAAATACAAACTCATCGATTTGTTCAACAAAACCGGCCACTAGGAGTTGATATTCTGCCGGGTTGTCTCCTCTCAGCACCGCCTTGAGTTCATGCCATCTGATAATAAGACGGTAGTAATCGTGAGTGATGTCTTCAGGCACAGACCAATGCTGAAGCGCTTTCATTGAAGGTGAATATATCGAATGTTCAAATGCGTCAATATGTGAAGAATAGTCAACAGATTTAACCTGAATATCATTCGCCAGACGGTAGCTTTGCATTCGCATCGAGCCAGCAACATTGACGGCTTCAGCATCGTTCAAACTGGACGCTAACGTAAAAATCGCAAAACCAGTCGTAGCGACTGAGAGCAGCAAAATAAGAAGCATCGCGGACGCAATCGTGCGCGTCACTGACTTTTTCACATTTTTAAACAATCTGAGTTCCTCGCCCATTAACAATCCTATTTGTACGTGCAATGAACCCATTACCTTTCAACTTTATCAATATGTGATCACCTGCGACGGAATTTATTGATCCAAAACAATATTGCATACCATTTACCCCCTAAGAGGTATTTATACAAATATGTCAAAAACTACAATTTCGTTAGTTTAAATGACAGTTTATTAATGAAAATTGTGGACTATGCTTAGTTTGGGTTCCAAGTTTCGAGGTGACTAAGTGGTAGACCTTTCCAGAAGAAGACTCTTTGCAAGAAAAGCGCACCCCGACAACGCCGTACGTTTGCCTTGGTTAACTAAACCGCAACAGTTTACGGACGATTGCACTCGCTGCGGTAAATGCATTGAGGCCTGTGAAACAAAGATTATAACCAAAAGTGATGGCGGATTCCCCTCGGTCGATTTTTCCATCGATGAATGCACATTTTGCTATCAATGTGCAAACGCCTGTCCTGAGCCCCTTTTCTTGCCAGAAACAGAACAACCTTGGCAAGCAAAAGCAAGTATCAACGATAACTGCTTAGCAAAACAAAATGTCGAATGCCGAAGCTGTGGGGATATGTGCGACCCGATGGCAATTCAGTTCAAATTAGAACTGGGGAAAGTAGCACAACCCAATTTAGACCTTGATGAGTGTAACGGCTGCGGCGCCTGTGTTTCAGTTTGCCCGACTTCATCCATCAATGTGAGCAATACAACAGCCTAAGCCGAATGTCGTCGGCCAAAGGCAATAAAAATAAATGAGAGAGCTATATGTCACTAAATGAAGTGCATATTTCAAGTTTGGTAGTACATGTGCTGCCGGAACATTTGGACGAAATCAAACAAAAGATAGAAGCACACGAAAATGCGGAAATCTATGGTGACAGTCCTGAAGGCAAGATTATCGTCGTACTTGAAACTGAGAACCAAGGTTTCATCACAGACACTATCGATGCCATTAACAATTTACCGAACGTCTTAAGCACGGTATTGGTTTATCACCAAATCGAAACTGGGCTTGAAGAAACGGATGAAGAAGACACTGGAACACAACATTCCCAAATCGAGGGTGAAGTATGAAAATGACAAGACGTGCGTTTGTGAAAGCAAACGCGGCTGCATCAGCTGCTGCTGTCGCAGGTGTGACACTACCAGCATCTGCAGCCAACCTGATTGCAAGCTCTGATCAAACCAAAATCACATGGGACAAAGCACCTTGTCGTTTCTGTGGTACAGGCTGTTCTGTTCTTGTTGGCACTCAAAACGGCAAAGTGGTAGCAACACAGGGTGACCCAGAAGCACCAGTAAACAAAGGTCTGAACTGCATCAAAGGTTACTTCCTTTCTAAGATCATGTACGGTCAAGACCGTCTAACTCAACCGATGCTACGAATGAAAGATGGCAAATTCCACAAAGATGGTGAATTTACACCTATCTCTTGGGATGACGCTTTCGACATCATGGCTGAGAAATGGAAAGCTTCCCTCGAGAAAAAAGGCCCAACAAGCGTAGGTATGTTTGGCTCAGGCCAATGGACAGTAATGGAAGGCTACGCTGCATCAAAGTTAATGAAAGCAGGCTTCCGATCAAACAACATTGATCCAAACGCTCGCCACTGTATGGCTTCTGCCGTTGTAGGTTTCATGCGCGCATTCGGTATCGATGAGCCAATGGGTTGTTACGATGACTTTGAGAACGCAGACGCTTTCGTTCTTTGGGGCTCAAACATGGCAGAGATGCACCCGGTTCTATGGACTCGCATTACTGACCGCCGCCTAAGCCACCCTCACGTTAAAGTGAACGTGCTTTCTACTTACTACCATCGTTCATTTGAGTTGGCAGACCACGGCTACATTTTCAATCCTCAGTCTGACCTTGCAATTGCTAACTTCATCGCAAACTACATCATCGAAAACGATGCAGTAAACTGGGACTTCGTGAACAAACACACGAACTTCACTCAAGCAGACACTGACATCGGCTACGGTCTACGTGACGATGATCCGCTACAAAAAGCAGCGAAGAACCCGAACTCTGGCAAACTCACTTCTATCTCATTCGAAGAGTACAAGAAATCAGTAGCGCCATACACAGTAGAGAAAGCATCTGAAATCTCTGGTGTTGAGAAAGAGAAGCTTATCGAGCTTGCGAAGCAATACGCGGATCCAAACACGAAAGTGATGTCTCTATGGACAATGGGCATGAACCAGCATACTCGTGGTGTATGGATGAATAACTTGGTTTACAACATCCACCTACTAACCGGTAAGATCTCGACTCCGGGGAACAGTCCATTCTCACTAACGGGCCAACCATCAGCATGTGGTACCGCTCGTGAGGTTGGTACGTTTGCTCACCGCCTACCAGCGGACATGGTGGTTGCTAACCCTAAACACCGTAAGATTGCAGAAGACATCTGGAAACTGCCAGAAGGTACGATTCCACCAAAACCTGGCTTCCACGCCGTATTGCAAGACCGTATGCTGAATGACGGCGTTCTGAACTGTTACTGGGTTCAATGTAACAACAACATGCAAGCCGGTCCAAACATCAACACAGAACGTCTTCCAGGTTACCGCAACCCAGAAAACTTCATCGTTGTGTCTGACCCATACCCGACAGCAACAGCACAAGCAGCAGACCTTATTCTTCCTACCGCAATGTGGATTGAAAAAGAAGGTGCTTACGGTAACGCAGAGCGTCGTACTCAAGCTTGGTACCAACAAGTGGGCACAGTCGGTCAAGCAAAATCCGACCTGTGGCAGCTAATGGAGTTCTCGAAACGCTTCAAAATGGAAGAAGTGTGGCCTGAAGAGCTTCTAGCGAAAGCGCCTCAATACCGTGGTAAAACAATGTACGACGTACTTTACCGCAATGGTAACGTCGACAAATTCCCTATCGAAGAAGCTCGTGAACTGAATGACGATGCTCACCACTTCGGTTTCTATGTTCAAAAAGGTCTGTTTGAGGAATACGCAACATTTGGCCGTGGTCACGGGCATGATTTGGCTCCATACGACCGCTACCATCAAGTACGTGGTCTACGTTGGCCTGTTGTTGATGGTAAAGAAACACAGTGGCGCTTTAAAGAAGGTTCAGACCCATACGCAAAAGAAGGTTCTGGTTGGGACTTCTACGGCAATGCTGATGGCAAAGCGAAGATCATTTCCGCGCCATACGAAGCGCCACCAGAAGTACCGAACGATGAATTTGATATGTGGTTATGTACTGGTCGTGTTCTTGAGCATTGGCACACAGGCACCATGACTCGTCGTGTACCTGAATTATACAAAGCAGTACCAGACGCAGTGTGTTACATGCACCCAGAAGACGCAAAAGCACGCAATGTTCGTCGTGGTGAAGAAGTACTCATGGCAAACAAACGCGGTGAAGTACGCGTTCGTGTTGAAACTCGCGGTCGTAACCGTCCGCCAAAAGGCTTGGTATTCGTACCGTTCTTTGATGCACGTATTTTGATTAACAAGCTTATCCTAGATGCGACTGATCCACTGTCTAAACAGACAGACTTTAAGAAGTGCCCAGTCAAAATCACTAAGATTGCTTAACCTTCAGATACTGAATGCTACGGCCGTCATTATGGCGGCCTAATAAAGAATTTAAGCCATAAAGGCGGAGATGAAATGATGAAAAAATTACTTGTCGCAGTTTTATCTGTAGGTGCGTTAGTGACAGGCATTGCGCAAGCTGAGTTGGATAATCCAGGTGGTATTGGAGGTCTAGAATCTTTACGTGGAATGTCTCAATTGGAAGATACGCGTCCAGCAGACGAGTTCAAAGACTTCCCTAAAGATCAAATTGTTGAAGACAGCTATGTTTATCAACCACCGTTGATCCCACACAGCATTCGTCACTACGAAATTTCGTTAAATGCTAACAAGTGTCTTGCATGCCATAGCTGGAAAAATGCAAAAGAGTCAGGTGCGACTAAAATTAGCGTAACGCACTATGTAAACAGAGAAGATGCGGTACTGGCAGATATGTCTCCTCGTCGTTACTTCTGTTTGCAATGTCACGTTCCACAAACGGATGCAAAACCACTAGTGGAAAACGAGTTTAAGGCAGTCGATTCGCTTCAGTAATTGAAACGCGAGTACTAAGAGGTTACTTATGAAAATACTTAAAGCGTTTTGGAAGAGACTGTCGAGCCCGAGTAAAGCTGCCGCTGGTGTGGTTTTATTTCTAGGCTTCGCTGGTGGCCTTCTATTTTGGGGCGCATTCAACACAGGTATGGAAGCAACCAACACAGAAGAATTCTGTTCTGGCTGTCACGCGCCGATCGTTGCTGAAATTCAAGAAACAATTCACTACTCCAACCGTTCTGGTGTTCGTGCGATTTGTTCAGACTGTCACGTTCCTCATGAATGGACGGATAAGATCGTTCGTAAAGTACAGGCATCTAAAGAGCTATTTGCACACTTCGTAACGAAGACGATCGATACGCCAGAGAAGTTCCAAGAGCGTCGTGGACACCTCGCAGAGCGAGAGTGGGCACGTATGAAAAAGAATGACTCTCTTGAATGTCGTAACTGTCATGAGTTTGATTTCATGGATTACTCTCAGCAAGGATCACGTGCGGCAGAACAGCACTCCACCGCTCTCGCTTCAGGCGAGAAAACATGTGTAGACTGTCACAAAGGTATTGCGCACAAACTACCAGACATGAGCGGCGTTGAAGGCTGGCACTAAGGAGACTTACCATGAGTACATTAGAATCTGTAATTTGGCATATCCTTGGCTACAGTGCTATGCCAGTGATTATTCTTTCCGGCTTTGTGGCGGTAGCAGCAATCTCTCTCTGGCTGCTGTCATTTGGTAAGGATAAAGAGGTGTAACGTAACGCATCTCTACTCGTCAACTAGCCTATTTGTTGACACTGAGCGCCGAGCAAATGCTCGGCGCTTTTTATTTATTACTCAATGGTACTTGCCAACAATAAACAAGCAATCATACATAAAAAAAGCGACCATAAAGGCCGCTAAGATTTACTGCTATAGGGAGTTGTTTAAGATTCTTTTACTGGCAGAACCTGTTTGACGTATTGTCCTGGCGCCTCATCAATAACCGGATGGTTTTCTGAGCCAATAGGGAAAGGCTCAACTTGCTCTTTAGGGTTGAATTGGAGTAACCACTCGTTCCAGTGTGTCCACCACGATCCCTCTTTGTGTTCCGCGTTATTCAACCACTCATCAGCAGAGTCATCCAAATTATCGTTCAACCAATAACCATACTTATTTTTAGCTGGAGGATTCACGATGCCCGCAATATGACCAGACTCACCGAGGACAAATGTTTTGTTACCACCCGTGTTCAGCGCACCACGGTAAGTTCCCTGCCATAACGCAATATGGTCTTCTTTCGTTGACACAAAATAGCTAGGAATTTTGATCTTATTTAGATCAATCCATACTCCACCAATTTTGACGCCTTTATCTTGCACCAGCTTGTTCTCTAAATAGAGCTCGCGAAGCAAGAAATTGTGAGATGCAGCGCTGACGTTGGTGCTGTCACTATTCCAGTACAACAAGTCAAAATCGACTGGGCTATTGCCTTTCAAGTAGTTGTCTACGTAGTAGTTCCAGTACAAGCTGTTTTCACGCAGTAAACTAAACGTCACGCTTAAGGAACGGCCGTCCATATACCCTTTCGCGTTATTTTGCGCTTCAATTGCACTAACAATGGTGTCATTGATATACGCGCCGACTTCACCTGGTTGAGAGAAGTCGAGCAACGTGGTGAAGAAAGTGGCAGACTTAATGCGCTTCTTCATACGTTTTGCAGCGTAGTACGCAACCGTGCTTGCTAAAACAGTACCACCAATACAATAACCAGCAGCATTGATTTGCTCTTGTCCTGTTATATCTTCAATTGCAGCGACGGCTTTCACTACGCCTTCTGTCACGTAGTCACCAAACTCTATGTGCGCTTGTGCCTTGCCTGGATTGCGCCAAGACATCATAAATACACTGTGCCCCTGCTCTAACAACCATCGAACCATTGAGTTCTTTGCCGTTAAATCAAGGATGTAGTATTTATTGATGAAAGGTGGGACGATGAGCAGCGGCGTCGCATTCACTTTCTCTGTTAGAGGTCGATATTGAATCAACTCAAACAATTCGTTTTGAAAAACCACATTGCCCTGTGTCGTCGCAACGTCATCTCCCACGCGGAATGCATTGTTATTCGTCATACGAATTTTTAAAATGTCTGCGCTCGACTCAACGTCTTCTTTCAACTGCTCTAAGCCTGCCAGTAAGTTTTGACCGTTTTGCTCAAGTGTCAGCTTCAAAAGCTCTGGGTTAGTGGCGATGAAGTTGGAAGGAGAAAGGGCGTTAATGGCTTGGCGAGAGAAAAAAATAATACGTTCTTTCGTCTTTTCATCTAAGCCTTCCAAAGACTCGATGGTGTCCAGATAGGTCTTACTAAATAAAAGGTAGGATTGTTTGATGAAGCTATACATGGCTTCATTTTGCCACGCTTCGTTTGAGAAACGCTTATCCCCTTTTTCAGCTTCGACGATTTGTGCTTGGTTCCCTGCCAATGCAACATTCTGCCAAATTTGCAGCTGCTGTTCCCACCACTGTGCTTGCAGCTTTAAAATCGCAGCAGGCTGATTCGCAGCTTGTTCGAACAGTTTGGCAGTATCCTCAAAGTTCACTTCTTGCATGGCCTTGTTTAAAGGAGAGTTCACGACTGCCTTGTTCACTTCGAAATCATGCCACCACTGATGATTGGTTTCCTGAAGCTTCACAAGATAGTCCGAAAAGAAGTGTTGAAACATAGTCTTACTCCTATATTCGGAAAAAACAACGCCGCCCAAATCTAGGGGCGGCGAGAATCGGACAAATTACGCTGGAGTAACAGTCTTTAGATTTTCCGAAGTCATTTTCTCAACGTCTTCTTTGAACTCTTTTGCAATCGCTTGAAGCTTGTTGCTGTCATCCATCATTTGTTGAGAAAGTTTAGTAAGTACGCTTAGTTGCTGACTGTTGAAAGCAGTCAATGACGTTACGTCTTTGATTTCTGTCGCTGCTTTCATCTGGTTTAGACCCACTTCACTGTATGTGCGAATGGCGTTCAATTGAAGCTCGGTCAACACTTCTACGTTTTTTGTCACTAGCTTGTTGAACTTCAAGTAAGGTTCTAGATTTTTTTCAGTTTGATCGCTAAATGTTTTGAAGAAATCTGTGTACATGGTTTGTCTCCTAGAGAAAGAATTAAAAAATGTCCGTTTAAATAATTACTTAACTGTCTTTACAACCACAGCCGTGCCCATGCCGCCGCCCACACAAAGTGAAGCAACGCCATATTGACCATTTTGCTTATGAAGCTCGTGAACCAGCGTGACTAAGATTCGGTTTCCAGATGCACCAAGCGGGTGTCCTAGCGCGATAGCACCACCGTTAAAGTTCGCTTTATCTTGAATCGCGTTAACTGGAACTTGGTTTGTTTCCGCCAACTGATGAATCACGCCAAGTGCTTGCGCTGCAAATGCTTCGTTTAACTCGTAAACGTCGATATCATTTACTGTGAGTTCTGCTTTTTCGAGTGCTTTATTGACCGACTCAACAGGACCTAGGCCCATGATCTTCGGATCAAGACCCGATTGCGCATAGCTTACGATCTCAGCAAGCGGCGTTAATCCATGCGCTTTAACTGCGCTTTCAGACGCCACGATAATCGCACTCGCTCCATCGTTAATGCCTGATGCATTACCCGCAGTCACAGTGCCTTCGCGGTCAAAAGCAGGACGTAGCTTGCTTAAGGCTTCCATTGTCGCGTTCGCTTTTGGGTATTCATCCGTATCAAACATCACGGTTTCACGGCGTTGCTTTACTTCCACTGGCACAATTTCGTCTTGAAATTTGCCAGCTTCGATAGCGGCTACCGCTTTCTGTTGGCTAGACAGCGCGTATTCGTCTTGCTGCTGGCGAGTTAAGCCGATTTGTTTTGCTACGTTTTCTGCCGTCACACCCATGTGATATTGGTTGTAAACATCGGTTAAACCGTCCGCTACGAGCAGATCTTTTAGCTCCAGATTGCCCATTTTGTTGCCATCACGAATGCTGCTTGGTGCGGCAAACGGAATCTGAGACATGACTTCAACACCCGCTGCAACAACGATCTCAGCATCGCCACTACGGATATGGGACACGGCATCCATGACCGTTTTCATGCCACTACCGCAAACCATGTTTACGCCATATGCAGGAACAGATTCAGGAATCCCCGCAAACAGTGCCGCTTGGCGGCCAACACCCATTCCTTGACCTGCACCAACAACGTTGCCAACAATCACTTCGTCAACCTTGTCGCCAGGCAACTTTGCCGCTTCCAACGCGCCTTTAATCGCTACTGCTGCCAGATCGCCAGCAGAAGTATTTTTCAGGCTGCCACCAAAAGCACCAATTGGAGTACGCTTCGCCGCTACGATAAATACTTTTTCCATCATCTTCTCTCCTTAGTGCATGTATAGGCCGCCGTTCACCGACAAAGTCTCTCCGGTGATGTAGGCGCCCGCATCGCTGACCAAGAAGCTCACTGATGCTGCAATTTCTTCTGGTGTCGCAAGACGTTTCATTGGAATTTGGTTCGTGATGGATTCCAGCACTTCTGGCTTCATTTGCTCAACCATTGGCGTACCCGTGTAACCCGGAGCGATAACATTAACTGTCACACCCGAGCGAGCACCTTCGTATGCTAAGGCTTTAGAGAAACCGATCATCCCAGCTTTCGCCGCCGAGTAGTTTGCTTGACCAAACTGCCCTTTAAGACCATTGACTGAAGAGATATTGATGACACGACCACCGCCTTTTTCGCACATTGCTGCAAAGAGGGGTTGCGTAACGTTGAATAAACTATTGAGGTTGGTATTGATGACATCATTCCAAGCTTGCGCAGTCATCTTTTTAAACACGCCATCACGTGTGATTCCTGCGTTGTTGACAACAACATCAATGGTTCCTTCCTCCCCAAGCAATTGCGCCAATTTCTCTGCACACTCTGTCGTGTTTGTTACATCCAACTCAAAAAGGCGAACCTGATCTTTGGTAAACCCTTTGCTGTTGAACCACTCCAGCGCACATTCGTAGTTACCTGTGAAATAAGTAGCGATTACACGGTAACCGTCATTGACTAATTGAGAGGAAATAGCAGAACCAATTCCGCCTTTTGATCCAGTGATCAAAGCGACTTTCTTCATTGAAGACTCCATTCTTAACGGCATTTAAAAAGCAAACTTAATACACTGATGAAATAGTTCACCAACTGACGTGTTTATTTATTCTTTTGACAACCAATCCCGTGCTGCCTTTATTTTAAGTTAACCTAGAAATATTACATTTCAAATAAAAAACTCACCCAATTGCATAAGATTGATTTAGATCTCATTACCCGTGAAATGTTATAAAATGGTTAACTTTACATAAGTCATTGTTTTAAATCACACTTCCACAAAAGCTACACCAACAGAAATAGAAATATAATTATTAAATATCATACACTTACATACAGAATGGTAGACGTTACATTATGTCATGATTTAAGATCTGAATTTTAAGCCTATATGATTACAACAAACTTGAGATTAGAATAATAATTCAATTATCAGTAAAAATAATTATCAAACATATCATTTAATTACTGCATTTAATGATAATTTAGTTATCAATTCGATTATTTTAACACAGTGATGATTAATACCGATAAAATATAATAAATTAAATATATTTAATCTAAAAATGATATAAGAGCTTGTCTCATACTGGTGCAATACGCACTATTATGACGCATAGATTAAAATATAATTTCATTTTAAATTTATATATTCGAAGAACATCAACTAGCTACTAGTGAAAGTAATCGCTCGCTTTGTAGTAGCATCCTTTTCCACTTTGCACTATCTTTGTGGCTTCTCTTTAATCACTAAATCATCAACAGATATGAATCTTGCATTGCTCAGTATGTTCATCCCTACTTTCTTTTTTGTCTCAATCACGCCTGGTATGTGCATGACTCTCGCCCTAACGTTAGGTATGAGTATCGGTTATCGTCGCACGTTATGGATGATGATAGGAGAACTTCTCGGTGTCGCGCTGGTGTCAGTCTCTGCGGTGTTAGGTATCGCTGCGATTATGCTCAATTATCCTTGGATGTTTATCGCGTTAAAGTTCATTGGTGGCGGTTATTTACTCTATCTTGGAGTTGAAATGTGGCGGTCGCGAGGGAAACTTGCGATTAATGTCGACAACTTAGAAACACCAAAGAGTGACAATATCGCACTTATCATGCAAGGCTTCGTTACCGCAATCGCAAACCCAAAAGGCTGGGCATTTATGATTTCTCTTTTACCGCCTTTTATAGACCAAAACGCAGCACTTGCACCGCAACTGATCATACTTGTCTCCATTATTTTACTGTTTGAGTTCATTTGCATGTCTCTGTACGCTACTGGTGGTAAAGGGTTGAAACACGTATTAGGTCAGTCTAAGAATGTACGCCTAATGAACCGTATCGCAGGCACTTTAATGATGGGAGTTGGTGTCTGGTTGCTACTAAGCTAAGGCAAACTGGAAACAATGAAAAATATTCTGAATAAAATCGCTAAAGTCATGGGTGAAGTATTGGACTTTCAAGCCCGAGTTTGGGTTGTGAACGTCTATAGCGGTGAGCATAAAGGCGAGTCTTATGTCGTTAATGAAGATACTTTCTCTGTACCTCTTCAGTGGATGAAGAAGAAAGGCTACCAAGAGTCGATGTTGAATAAAGTCGAAGCAATGAAGCGCTCACAAGTCTTAGAGTTCGATTTGGGACTTGTGAAACATCGCTTGATGCGCGTGAAATAAGCACAAAAAAGCGCCACTCAAGATGAGTGGCGCAAGCACTTTTACCTTAAAAATAATGCTACGGCGCTGCGTCAATCTCAACTGGAAGATAATGTTTCGGCTCCAGTTTCAACCACTCCGGCAGCACAGTACCAATCGAAATCGAAGACCATGTACCCGACAGAACGCCAATAAACATGGCGGTTGAGAAACCAGCCAAAGGCGCTCCTCCCATAATCCATAATGCACCAACAGTGATCAATGTCGTACCAGATGTCACCATAGTGCGTGAAAACGTCGCGATAACAGCTTGATCATTGATGTCTTCTGTTTTCCAACTCTGTTTCGCAATCAACAGCTCACGGATTCGGTCTGCAATGATGATCGAGTCATTCAATGAGTAACCTAAAATCGCCAGCACAGCAGCAAAAACGGTTAAGTTGAACTCCATTTGAGTAATTGCAAAGAAACCAAGCACTAAGATCACATCATGAGCCAAAGCAAACAGTGAACCGCTTGCCAAACGCCACTCAAAACGGAAACACAAGTAACCGAGAATACTCAACACACAAATCAACAATGCTAAGCCACCTTGTTCAAACAAGTCTTGGCCAACTTGAGCGCCAACTATACTGTTGCTGACAACATCAACTTGGTGAGAGATTGGCTTCAACACCTCTTCTACACTTGGCAACGTTTGTCCATCTTCCGGCGCAGAGTAACGAATCACCCAACGGCCATCTTCACCAGAGCGTGTCACTGACGCAGATTCACCAAGCTTTGGTTGCAGAACGTCAAGCAGATCATGGTTAGTTAGCTGCTTATCTACCTTTACTTCTGTCACCATACCGCCAGTGAAGTCCAAACCTAGGTTCAACCCTTTAAAGCCTAGAGCGACGATCGCGATCACCGTTAAAATGATGGAAACTAGCGTAGTAAAGTAGCGAATTTTACGAATATTTTGTTTTAGCATTTCGACCATGATTAAACCCTCACATCACGACGGGCATCGCGGCCCCAAATTAAATTGATCATTGCTCGAGAGGCAAATACGCCTGTAAACATACTGGTTAACAAACCTAATCCGAGTGTTAAGGCAAAGCCTTGGATTGGGCCATTACCGATGGCGTACAAAATCACGGCGGTGATCATGGTAGTAATGTTGGCATCAAGGATGGTCGAGAATGCGCTGTCAAAGCCAAGATCAATCGCTTGAGCGAAGCTGCGGCCTTCACGCATTTTGTCCTTAATACGTTCAAAGATAATAACGTTGGTGTCTACTGCCATACCGACGGTTAACACTAAACCGGCAATACCTGGAAGCGTTAGAACCGCTCCTGGTAACAAGGCGATTAAGCCAAGTAAACAAAGCATGTTGGCACAAAGCGCCACATTTGCTACCCAACCTAAGCGGCGGTACCAAAGTGCCATAAAGGTCAGTGTTAGTCCCATACCTAAAGCCAGTGCTGCAAAACCGTTTTCAATGTTTTCTGCACCCAGAGAAGCACCGATTGTTCGCTCTTCCACAATAGTAACTGGCGCGGTCAGTGACCCCGCGCGAAGCAATAGCGCCAACTGCTGCGCATCGTCCATGCTACCTGCCCCAGTAATACGGAACTGGCTACCAAGTTGAGATTGAATAGTTGCGACGCTGATAACGCGCTCACTACGCTCAGTTACACCGCGATCGTTTGTTTTGTACTCTCGGTAAACGGTCGCCATTGGCTTGCCGATGTGAGTTGCTGAGAAGTCACTCATTTTCTTACCACCAGCGTGGTCAAGAGAAATATTTACCTCTGACATGCCCATTTTGTCGACACCAGCACGAGCGTTCACGATGTGCTCGCCCGTTAGAACTGGTCGTTTTGCCAAAATCACAGTACGACCATCATTATCTTGAAGAACAAGATCTTGGCTGCTGTGTGCTTGGCTCGCATCTTTCACTTCATAAAACGCCAAGCTTGCTGTTGCACCAATAACGTTTTTCGCTTGAGCAGGATCTTGTACACCAGGGAGCTCAATTCGAATGCTCTCTTTACCTTGGCGTTGCACTAGTGCTTCTGTGATACCAAGTTCTTCAATACGACCACGCATGATCTTCAGGTTTTGTTGAAGAGTCGACGATTGAAATTCTTGGATATTTTGTTCACTCGGTTCAAGCACAAAGCCACGAGATGAACTTTTTGAAATCCAGCCCGGGTAATTTTGACGCAAGAACTTGTTCACTTCCGACAATGCTTGCTCGCTGTCACTGTTTACCGTAATTCGGTTGCCGTTCTCTGCTCGAACTTGCACACCACGAACACGTTGATCACGCAGATTCGCTTTGATTTCATCAATCAACGCATCACGTTGTTCTTCAAACGCTTTATTCACATCAACATTCAACAAGAACTGAACGCCACCACGAAGGTCAAGACCGAGCTTAATTGGGCTAAAGCCCATCTCATTTAACCATTCTGGCGCAACCGATACGTATGAGAAAGTGATGCTGTCGTCTTTATTTAGCTCTTTGTTTAACAACGCACGAGCTTTACTTTGCGCATCTTCACCATCGAATACAATGGTTGTTTTGCCGTCTTTTTCGATGATTTTGTCGGCTGAAATATGGTTGGTTTTTAGCAGTTGATTCAGATGAACAACCGACATTTCACTGTTGTTTTGCTCCGAAAACGTCAACTGGATAGAAGGCTGTTCGCCAAACCAAGTTGGTATAGCACTTAGGGTTAAAATAATGACCGTCGTGATTAATACTACATATTTCCAAGCTGAGTAGTGATTCATCAGCTTTCTGTTCTTTTGCTGCTTTGGTGTTTTTTTCATGTAAACATCATCCCTTCACGATGAAGTGAAGCTTTTAATAACAAGGCTTAACACACGACAGGTGCTCCCAGAATAAATTCAAGGTATGAAATGCTCAGAACGCTCACGTCCTGTCGAATACAATCGTCGTGTTAAGAGTGCACAATGGTGCAAATAAATGGTGTTTAGGCAGAAAACTGACTATTGAGTGCGACGTACATGGCATTGGTCTCTTTCCAACCAGAAATGCGATGATCGCTTGTGAAATGATAAAATGTGGACTGGTTGTGACGCCAGTTAATGTCCATCAAGCTGTATGCGTAACCCGCATCAGCGTAAAACGGAGTAGTGAGATCGCCGACAAAATCTACGTGCTCGTCATCAAGCCCTTCCCGTAAGTAAGACGTCCAGCGCTGAGAGTTAAACAAAGCAACGGAATCGAGACTTGCATGGCCTTCAGATACTGGAGATTGAGAGCTTTCTTCTGAAGCTTCAGAAAAATCGACGGAAGAGTTTGGCGATACACTTACGGCTACAAAAGGTTGTAGCTTAGAAAAGTGCGGTACGTGAGCCTTGTGATCGATTTGCGCAGCAGATACATGCACTGGTAGCAATACCATTGCAAATAGCAGCAAAATCAATTTTCTAAGGTAAATCCAAGGCATAGGAACTCACTAAAAAAACAAAGAACCAAGTTAGGTCACTTGGCTTAATGATAGTATTCCTATTGATTATGGTTCACAACTAAAAAGTTATAAATCTCTGATTTCAGGTTTGCATCGTTATTGCTTTTATCAAAACGTCTTTAGAGAACGAGTGTAATTAGTGGTGAGCTATCGATAAAAAATCTCGCCCTTATCAACATCTAAGTAGATCTTATTCTCTTGCTCCAAACCGCCACAATAGATGAAGTAAACGTTGCGCTTTTTGAACGTCACAGAACGCACCCAACCACCGAGCTCCTCAAAATCACTCGGATCACAGGTTTCATCGTCTAACAATTGCTGTGTTTTCTTACGGAAAATATCCAAGTGAACTTTTAAATCATCCGACTTCTGTAGGTATTCATCCAATATCTCTAAGCGCTCTTGCTCTTTAATAACTGGCTCTGCATCCGATAACCCTTCAGCATTCAACCATTCGGCTTTTTCTTCTCCACCCTCTTCATAGACAAGATAACCGGAGATTCGGTACCACCCATCTACTTTTTCTAACACCGATACTTTTTCTCCCTTATAGAGCGTATCGACAACTAAAGCATTAAGGTTAGGCTTGTTGTAAACATTGACACGACGCTCAATAACGTAGTACTCGGTAACTTCCGGGGGAGCGACTTCTAAATCCAGAATCGGTTTGGATGTTTCTTTTTGCAGTGACGATTGCTCGACTTGTGTAGCCTTTGGTGCTTCAGGTTCATCTTTCTGCATAAAGAAGAAATAGTATCCAGCCCCCGCTCCGCCGAGCAACAGCATGACAATCAATGCGACGAGAATTTTCTTCATGCCCTTTTCCTTTTCATTCTTTATTCTTATCCCACCAGCAGCACGCATGTCGTAGAAATTTGGGTATATACTCAAAAGAGCAGGTCAACTAACGCGAGCAATAATGATCAACAGACTCAATTGGATACTACTATTTCTTCTGTTCCCGATAACGGGGCACGCCAATATTCAATGTAACCCATCGTCGTGGAATGACAATCTTACCCAATTCAATCGTTTAGAGTCCAATTACAATCAGCATGTTGAGGTATTCAATACACTTTTGACCGAACATAAACAGCGTCAGTTATTGTCCGAAACCTTTTCACTGCATGAGCTCGTGCTACTTTGGCGTGCCAAGTCGAACCAAAATGTGTTCAAAGCGCAATTAAAAGCATCGATTCAATACAAAGAAGAGCTCACAACTAAAGCGAATCAGCTGCTTAAATTGAGCACACAATCCCAATGGTCAGCAAATGGGTGGGAGATACTGGCCCAGAAGTGCCGCGAGTCAAACAAAACAGCCAATCAAATAACTGCGGAATGGTATAACACCAACGCTTTGGAACTTGCTGAAGATTACAAGCGCCTCTCTTCACAATATCAAACTCTGTCACAAGTCTATGATAAAGAAGCTCGAGCGCTTCAATACGCTCAAGATGTTTCGAAGTAAAAACAGAGCCAGTTTTGAATAGACGATGTTGGTTTTTCACTCCAATATTGGACGTTATTCGTGCTTTTTATCTTTCCTTAGTCGTGAATGATATCAAATGTAAATAATGGGATTGTTCCCTTTGACAAACTTGACTAAACCATGACCAAGACAATCAATTTATAGAGACATACGTCACATTAATGCTTTACTTATGGACATTTTTTGGTTAGTTTAGCCATTAATAAAATTTAATAAAAAGTCACATTTGGCTGGAGATGATGCTACAAACATGGTTATCAATCGATTAAGTAACAGGGAATGTCCTAATGCTACCAAAGCCAAGTTTTTGTCAGTAGTTAGGCACGTAAAAGAGTTCGGTTCAATCAGTGATTTGGATCTGTGTAAAATCTTCGGAGAAACAATATGGAGTGATGGGAGGGAATACCATTCAGCCGCGTTCTCATTCAAGGTTGATAGATACACAGGTAACTGTGAAATCTCACAATACAAAAACCAATAAGGCTTAAGAATTTATAAAGCGGAGTCAGGAAACGGACTCCGCTTTTTTGATCATGGCAATCGTAAAGTCGTGCTCGGAGTACCCCTCAATCAATCGTGTATTCGGACACAGCAACCGACAATAGCGAAAGACACCTTCTTTATTGTGCGACGCTAACATTTTCATGCTGGGTAGTTTGGATTCATCCAACAAGTTAAACACACAACCTTTCTCTGTCGCTCGGAACATTTTATCAATCATTTCAATGGCATGATTTGGGTTGGTGGATTGATAGTTCAATGATCCGGAAGCAAAAACAAAATCGCAACGAGGCAATACCAACGTTGAAAAGTCGCCACATATAAACTTACTTTGCGTACGAAAATCTCGTTTTCTGGCTTCAGAGATAAATTGTTTTTGCTGATCAATGCCAATATAGCTTTGAGGAAGCCCCCCCGTAAGTTCGATAAACGCTAACAAGTCTCCGTAGCCGCACCCAATATCTAAAATACTTGAACCGTCTAACGTTAACCCTCGACACAACGCCTCAAAACGGCTGATCTGACTATACTTATCTGCCCATCCCAGAGTTCGGGCTCTGTCTTTACCAAACTGTCTATATCGCTTTCGATGATAGTGGGCAATCTTAAGTCTATCGAAAAATTTCATCTTTCTTATGCATAAATCGGCAAACTGCCATTTCCTTTCACTTGTCTAATCGCCAGGTGGGTATGAATATCTTTCACATTTTCTAATCGCTGTAACTTTCTAGTAAATGTTTCATAACCAGCGAGATCTTTACTGACCACCTCTAACAGGTAATCATAGGCCCCTGATACGACATGGCATGAGATCACTTCATCCATCTCAACAACGGCATGTTCAAACTCATCAATCGAAGAAGCTTGGTGGTTATTTAAACTCACTTCAACAAATACAGTCATCGCGATGCCTACAGTGTCTCTGGACACAATAGCTCGATAACCACTTATTACACCTTCCTGCTCCAAACGCTTAATGCGTCTTGCACAAGGTGATGCCGATAGCCCTACTTGGTCAGCAAGTTCTGCAGTTGTCAGAGTGGCATCCTTCTGCATTAGGTTGATAAGTTGCCTGTCAATTTTATCCATTTATTCTTCCGTGCCTTTAATCACTAACAATTAACATTTATACGCAATTTATCACCAACATCAAGCCTAATTACGTCAAACTTTGCCTCCCTTTGGCAAGAGTTTTATTCAACAATTAACACATCATTTACAAATGGACATGTCGATAATGATCTTGGGATACGCAGCTATATTAACGACCTTACTGCTTTGGTCTGGTTTCTTTATTTCTTTAAAAGGGGGCGCAATTTCTGCCTTGCAGCCAGCCGATATCGCGTTAGTTCGCTTTCTCATCCCAAGTATAATTTTATTACCATTTGTGATTAAGCATAAACAGTCGCTGCGCGTCGTGCCTAAACGCTACCTGGTTGGTGTTGTGGTTGGAAGCGGCCTTCCCTATCTTCTGGTCGTCGGAACGGCTATGCATTTCGCTCCCGTGGCGCACGGCAGTGCATTAGTACCTGGCACTTTGCCATTGTTTGTTTCTGCTATCGCGGTACTTTGTTATCAACAGTCGCTGAGTGCTCACCGCTTAATCGGGCTTTCTACGGTGTTGTTAGGGATTTTCGTATTCCTTCTTTCTAATAGCGGCGCAGAGTACAACTGGTCTCAATTACAAGGGCATATCCTGTTTCTAACTGGCAGCATCATGTGGGCTGCTTTCACCATCAGCGCTCGTGTCGCCAATCTTAATGCACACGTCTGTGCAGGATTCGTTGCAATTGCGTCTTTGGCTCTGCTCATCATCGCCGTTGGTTTCGGGTGGGTAGACAGTTATTTGGTGGTAACACCGTTCAGCCAGTGGCAATGGGAGGAGTTATTTGGCCACGCGATGCTACAAGGTGTTGGCGCAGGTTTAATCGCTTCTTTCACTTTCATTTATGCAATTAGGATCATCGGTGCCGAAGCCAGCGCAGCTTTTGGTTCATTAACTCCAGTCGTCGCGACACTTCTTGCCGTTCCAATTTTTGGTGAACAACCAGATTCTCTCACTTGGTTAGCGCTGATGTTGGTCACATGCGGCAGTATTGTGGCAAGCCAAATCTTTATGAAAGGTGGAATGAGCCAAACTTATCGCCCACCACTTCACAGATAGCGATGATTTTACAAAAACTTATGCCTTACTATCTTGAATAACAAAATGGCGTTTTGATAGCCTCAGCTCAACTAATAATTAAAACGCCAATGTGATGCCAGCCACTCATACTAAAGATGAACTGCATAGGTTTCTCAAACCGGGAATGAAACTTTCTACTAATTTCGAATTTGGGCCTAAGGATCAATATACGTATTCCACCACCTATCTGGGGATGAAAGAAAATGCTTATTTGATTCTTGATATACCAATGCGTTTGCTTGAAGAGCAAGTGATGAGAAAACTCCCCAACGCCGATGTCATCGTGCGTGGTGTATCAGATACGGAGTTAGGCCATGTCATTGCGTTTAAGTCCAGCGTACTGACGACGACCGTTCGACCATCCCCCCTTTTGTTTATCCGCATTCCAGGAACATTTGCAACCAAACCAGTTCGAGAACATGAGCGTTACAAGTTGCAAATGGACTGTAACGTTATTCATGCAGGGAATGTCTACGACGGTAGCCTTATCGATTTCTCTCTAGCAGGTGTTGGTATATCAACCTTGATTGAGCCCGAATTCAACGTGGGTGAGAGTGTTACCATCGAATGCCCGTTAAGCCACTATATCGGAGAAGAAAATCGATGTGTCATTGCCAACATTAAGAAATTGGCGAAGGGATGGGTAGTTGGAATTAAGTTTGCTAGTTCCATTGAGATGACTCACGAACTAAAAACAGAGTTACTGGAGCAATCCTTTCTAACCAGTAACGTCTGAAATTACTGCTCGCTAAAGCGCGTCGCCTCAAAGCTGTTGAGTATTCTGTGAACCGTATAGGTCACAAGCAGCGTCGCAACAATAGCAAACAAAATACTGCTCACGCGATACAGCGCACTGAACATTAAGTCACCATCCGGAGTAAGATATTGGCCGAACAAAATGCCTAATGTGGTTAAGCCGCCAAATCCGGCTCCCGAACCGCTAGATTCTTTCACGTGCATATAGCTGAACATCATAGCCCCAATCCAAAGCAATGGGACGATAAACAATAAAGTATCCGACCAATCGTATAATACAAGTTGTCCGACGATACCAAAGGTCACCCCCATCAAGGTTCCCATTGCTCTTTTTCGCGCATACCCTAAAGCACCGTTCCAATGCATAGGAAACAATAAAAGCAAGGTTGTCGCCTGAGCAGACATAGAGTCACTGAGGTCAAATAGCTGGAATACAAGGAAAGACATTGTAGCGATACTCGCCCCCATAAGGGCTTCATGACGCATTCGATGACTCTGTTTAGGCTGCGACGGTTTCGCTGGTGGCTGACGAGGTTCCGCATCGGGAATCAAAAATGTCACCACATAAGCAACGATCACTGAAATAACATTCGCTTGCAGGTTGCTAAATATTAGGTCATTTAAGTCAGTGGTTGGATAACTCGCAAAGTGCAGCATGATGCTTAAGCTCAGTACGCTGTTCGCTCCAAATAAGAATAAGCTCCCTTTTGACATACAGGCGAATTTATACAGGAACAACCCGAATGCAATGATTGTCATCATGCCTGGGTGCCCACCAAATAACCCACCAAGCACACCAACTTCTAATCCACACACAACCGCTGAAAAAATCAGTTGTCGTGCGGCATGTAGACTCATGACTGGCACCATTCCAAGTAACAGCATCGGGGTTACAGTAAAGAATACGCCATAGTTCCAACCAAATACTTTACACAAAGTGAAACCAATGGTCGCACCAGTTGCAATGCGCAAACACTGACGGAAGTCGTTTTCCGACATGGGGTGGTCCCATAACTTCATATCGCCTCCTCGTTAATAAATATAATGAAGAAGACTCAAGAATTGGATCTGGCACCTCGCTAACCAACCAGATAATGAGTTTTCTGGCAACAACTGCACGGTTGCTCGTGCCCCTGCTGGAAATGCGCGCTGCTGAGGTTCATCGATAGCTAAATGTAAACGTAAGCGCTGCGCGTCTCTCACCCAACGGTTTGAGTCAGTTGGTGTTGCTAAGCGACCATCCGCATCGAATTGACCCGAGCTGACCCCGGCATCCACACTCGTAATACGAGCTTCAAATACATCACCAGGTAAGCTATCAAAAGCCACTAACGCACGGCTGTTCTGATTAAAGTGTCGTAAACTCTTTTCACGAAAGTCGGCAATGATATCCACGTCATCGGAGACTAAAGCGACAAGAGGTGTACCAGCTGCCGCATAGGCCCCCGTCTCCAGCTGCAAGTTAGCGACAACGCCATCATGTTCCGCCGAGACTTGAGTGTAAGACAGATTAAGTTCCGCTTGTTTTAGCTGGTTTTGCGCTACGCGGATATTCACATTCGTCGCGCCTAAATCACCGCGGTTTACTTCCAACTCTTTTAAACGAGCACGTGCGGCCAGTAAGTTCGCTTTAGCTGCCGTTGCACTGCTCTGTGCGTCATCGCGCTGCTGTTGCGAAGTACCATTACGGTGAAACAGGGTATTAAGACGTTTTGCTTCGCGAACTTTTTGTTCCGCCACGATTTTGCTCGCTTCAACGTCTGCTTTTGCCGCAGCAATAGAAGCATCAAGTTGTTCGTTGTTTTGAATCACACGCTCAAGGTTAAGTTGAGCCTTTTCTACGGCGAGCTGATAAGGCTGGGGATCAATCTGAAATAGTAGATCGCCTTGGCTTATTTCTTGGTTGTTGGCAACATAAAGATGCGTAATCTGCCCACTCACACGGGGGGCCACTTTAGTTACCACACGCGTTGCCATTGCCTGAGGCGTCAACGGCATGGCGAGATCTGCAACTAGAAAATAGGCAAAGACAAGGACAAACGCGACGCAAGAATATTTGATCCAACGTGCGAATTTTTGATCTGGAGTCATAGGCGTTTACTTCTCTTTTTATTCGGTTTTCTGACTTATTCGCTAAGTGAATCAAGCGCATTGTGAGCAATCTGATCAAGAATCAATGAAAGCTGCTGAAGTTCCTGGTCGTTGATGTCCGTTAGGAGCTTGCTTCGAACTTGAAGAATCCGAGCCTCCATTTGCTTTAGTAGGGTTTTCCCCTCTTCTGTGAGGCTAACAATACGTGCTCGCTTATCGTGTTCACAGCAATGGCGAGTGATCAGAGATTGCTCTTCTAATAATTTTAATGTTCGCATCAACGACGCTAACTCGATCTCAAGCGCTTCAGCCAAATGCTTCTGACTGATGTTGTCACCCATTCGATAAAGCTTCCATAACGCAGTCCAACGCGGATACGTCAGGTTTAAAGGCTCTAACTCGCGATCTGCAACCATTTTCCACAAACGAGCAACACGAGATAATTTTTCAGCCAGAGAAAGGTCTCGCAAACTGTTGATGTCTTGAATCATAAGATCTACTCAATTACTTAGCGTGCTAAGCAATATAAAATAGTTAGCACGCTAAGTAAATATCTTTTTGTGATTGAAATCACGCTGGGTGTGTCAGTGAAGGGGCAGAAATCTAAGTAACACAACACTATGTTTGAATTTGAAATGCAGCGATGTACACAACAAACGTCGAGACCAATAAAGTCTGATTTGTATAAGAGTAAAAGGGTCAGATACAAAAAAGCACAACCCACAGTCATGGTGTTGTGCTTTTCAGATAATGAATAATTGGGTTATCCCGTAGTGAGCCAATTATTCATGTTCGCTCGACTAAGAACCGCTGCTTAAAATCCACAAATGCTTCATGGAGCGCATTTTCTTTAATCGGCTTGAGAAGCACGTAATTCGCACCCGATTCCATAAAGGCGTCACTGGTTTCTTTCGCGGTGTCAGCAGTACACGCATAAATTGGCGTGCCTAGTTTTAGCTTTTGTCGGATCTCTTTGGTCGTTTCAATTCCACCAAGATGCGGAAGTTGGTTGTCCATCAGTATCAAATCGTAAGTATGATCTTTTAAGAATTCCATTGCTTCTAACCCATCTTTCGCCCAATCAACCTGCATTTTGTACTTGTTACAAAACGCTTTTAGAATGAATGCGTTAGTATGGTTATCCTCTACCAACAACACTTTGAGACTCTCTGCAAATAGTTCACCTGGCTTAACTCGCAAACTCGAATCAAGAGGGGTGAGTACTCGCTCACGATCTTTCACTGGCATTGTAATGACAAAAGTCGTTCCTAAGCCTTTCTGACTGCGGACTTGAACTTCACCTTCCAGCATATCGACAAGGCTCTTCACAATGGTCAGCCCTAAGCCACTGCCACCGTATTCTCGAGTCGTTGTTGCTTCTTCTTGAACAAAAGGTTCGAACATTTGGTCGAGTTTGTCAGACTCGATGCCGATACCTGTATCCGTAATTTCCACGACCAGCACGCTATTGTCAGCGCCATAGAACTGCTCAAGTTCAGCATGCAAGCGCACGCTACCCGAGGGCGTAAACTTTACTGAGTTACTGACTAGGTTGAATAAAATTTGGTTCAGACGAACTTGGTCAGTAAAAATTTCAACATTGGGATCTATTTTGTTTTCAATGACAAGGTTGACGCCTTTACTTTCACAAATAGGACGATAAATGTTTTCTAACGTTCGAATTGTATCAGTGAAAGAAAACGGGTGCTTTTGGATATTAAACTTACCCTGCTCAATCTTCGAAAAGTCCAAAATATCATTCAAAACAGCAAGTAAGTGCTCACCACTATGCCGAAGTACGTCAATTTGGTTATTCTGCTCTTCTGTTTCCACAGAGTCTTTTAGCAATTGAGCAACCCCTAAAATTCCATTGATTGGCGTTCGGATCTCATGGCTCATTTTAGCCAGAAAGTCGGCACGGGCTTGAGCAGATTTTTCTGCTTCTTTGCGCGCCAAGTTACTCTGTTTTTCCGCCTCAATAAGCGTGGTTATATCCTGACCTTGAACAATAATACCGCTAATATCTCCATCAACTCGAATCGGCGATAAGTTCCAGCGATATACTTTGTCTCCAATTGGCACATTAACGCCTGTCAACGTAGCTCCCTGAGCCGCCATGCGAAGGTGTGGCATCAACTTTTCTTTGAAACCTTTGAACACTGGGTGCATGGTTTCAACATCGTTTTCCATGACTAACTCTTTGCGTGCTGCCGGATTGATTTGGACAAGTACACCCGATTCAGACCACACCATAATAGGTGATAACGCAAAGTTAAACAGGTCGCGGAAAGACCGCTTTTGTGCTTCAAGCTCTTCAAAAGTGTTTTCTAGTGTCGAACCAATATGATCGAATTCCTCAATATCTGACCCCTCAAAACGCTCAAATCCTTTTTCTTCACGAGCCGATCGGGTATATGCCATCAGGGATCCTAACTCTTCAACTACTCGATTCTCGATCCATTCTTTAGTCATTAGCGCAATCATGACCATACCGATAACTGAGGCTAGCATTGCTAGCAGGTGTTGGATTTGCAATGTCACCACGCTCTGATTGTCTTGCACAGTAAGCAAGCACAAGTCAGTCTCGGCGGCATTTACCTCAATAGGGGTTTTGATGATCAATAATTGGTCAAGCTTGTGCTGGGACTCTCGTCGTTTGAGTACGTCAAATATTTGATAAGCCTCATCTCCTACTAATGAGCTTGCCAATGGTGTGTTGTTAGCGACCAACACAACATTGTCGACGTTGCCTTCATTTTTTAACCTTTCCATCAACCCAAAGTTATTATCTAAAACAACAACATTGTAAGAGTACCCCATCACTTCACCGGTTTTAGGTTGTAAAACGGGTACACGACGAAGTAAAAGATGGCGAGTTCCCATCGGGGTCTGTGAGGGTAGATAATACCAGTTGTTGCTAAAGGTCACTTGACTGGCAAGTCGGCTAAGTATCAGGTTGTTGATGCCATAGAAATGCGCGTTGCCATCGTCCCAAATAATACCTTGATGATCGGTTAGGAAACGAAACTCTGGTGTATGGGAAGGATCACTCTGGTCAATACTCATGAAAAAGTAATTGAGTGCCTCTTCATCACGTTCTGTATAAAAATCCAATACAACATCACTTTTCGAATTGCTGTTGTGATGAATCTGAATCGCTGCAAAATGGCTATCAAAAATGTTCAGGATCAGGGCAGAGGTCTGCTGCTTGGTTCGGTCGACTTCCTGCCAAATAATCTGCTTCGAGAAGTAATAACTCTGAACAAAGATGCCTAGAATGATCGGAGCAAGTACGAGAATAATTATTTTGGTAATAAGCGTCGACAGTGAGCGACGCTTTCTTGTTTTTGATGTAGTTGTCATCAATTATCTGAGTATCTAAATGCACGTTTTCTTAATGCTTCAATTCTTTCTGGAGAGTCCGATTTGGTAACGACTTCAAAATCACCAGAGTAAACGGTGGGAACTGGCTTTCCTTCTAAATCCCACTTAATGGCCTCAGCCATTGCAATACCTGTATCATCGTTCATACGCATAACGGTAACGTCTAACTCCCCTTTAGAAAGCGCCTCTAACTCTGCTGAACCGCCGCCCCAACCATTGATCATGACATCATCACGACCTAACTCTTTAAGAGCGTCAACAGCACCTAATGCTACATCGGTAGAACACGCGTAAATGAAGTCAACGTCCGGATACTTCTCCAAACTGGCTTTTGCAGCTTCATACCCAGATTGCTTTGTTGCTTTGGTGTAGTAAGCAGATTGTAGTTCAAATTGATTATCGCGGTTCACTTGGTTGATAAAAGTGTTGCCTCTGATGTCACTAATGTAGCCCTCTGAGAAGTAGAGAACACTATAGTGGCTATGTTTAGGGAAACGCTTGCCAAACTCAACGGCCAATTCACGACTTCCTTCTGCGTGGTCGAAACCAACATAAAGAAACGGCTGATGATGTTCCCAATCCCTAACAGGTGTGGTGATATTTTGTAAAATTAACTTGGTTTTCTTTGAATCTAAGACATGCTCAACAAACTTACGATGTCTTGTGGTATCTAGAGTAAAGATCAAGTAATCGGAGTTGCTTTTCAGCGCCTCCATTAAAGACAAACTTTGCTGCTTTATATCTGCATTAGGACGAGTAAACACTTGATTTAGTTGATAGTCGATATCAAGCTTATCTAGGCGTTTTTCAAACGCATCGATGTTTCGAATCCAATAATCAGAGATCTGCTGCCCTGGATAAACAACAGAAATTTTCAGTGGACGCTTTTTGTCTTTTGCTACGGGTACAGGGGTTTCTCTTACCACTTCAGCCAACGCACTAGTTAACTGCTTCTGTTGTGGAAACTGGTCTAAAAACTCTTGATATGCCCAATACCCATTAAGAACTTGGTTCTTGGTCTGAGTGGATGCAAATAAAGTACATTGAGTCGCTTCCTTTGTCTCGATGACGTAGAGACATTTCGCGCTTTTCATATTCAGGACCTTTAAACAGAACACCAACCCATTATGCGTCAGTTTATTCCTACATGGTACTCCAAAAACAAAAAGAAACCGCCAATGTGACATAGGCGGTTTCCGTGTATCTTTGCGTAGCAAGGGCTTATCAGAGTGCCACTATCTCTAACATCATTTGTTGATGTTCGTCGACGACAATATTTGCTTTTGACATAACGAGCAGCTCTTTTTTCGCTTTAGTTAGTTGCTTAATATAGTACTCTGCTCGCATGGCAAGCGTCTTTGAGTCAAAATCCGATGACCATTCCAATACCAAAGGGCCTTTTCCCTTCAAAGCTTTCGCTCCTTTTCCGGTTTGGTGCTGATTGAATCTTCGTTCAACATCATTGGTAACACCACAATACAACGCGTTGCGGTTATTTCGTATCAGATAGACACTCCAACGCTGCGTTGTATTTTCCATCATGAAAGCAGTGACTCAACCTTAGCTTTTAATTCATCCAGCTCTTCTTTCAGCTGAGCGACTTCGAGCTCTAGCTGACTTACTCGATCGGAGCTCGAGCTTGCAGCAGACACAGGCGCTGCAAGTTCGGACGCATCAACATCACCACAGAACAAATGCATATAACGCGACTCCCGCTTACCAGCCTCACGTGGTAATTTGACCACTAATGGTCCTTTCTCTTCGCTTGCTAAATGCTCAAGGACCGTTTCCACTTCTTTTACATCATGAAATGTCGCGAGACGATTAGTACGAGTACGAATTTCCCCAGGTGTTTGAGCACCGCGCAAAAGCATACAGCATACAATGCCCTTCTCCTGCTCTGTCAGCTTTAAATCACCAAATTCCGTATTACAGAAACGGTGTTGATACTTGCTGACGCGGCTGTTGAACGCACTTTCGTCACTGACGAGCCTGCGCTCAATAAGAGCATCAACGGCATCGAGAACGTCTGACTCAGAGAGTGACATCACGGGATCACGGTTGCTTTTTTGATTACACGCGTTGGTTAATGCGTTTAGGCTGAGGGGGTAAAGATCTGGGGTAGTGACTTCTTTTTCGATCAAGCAACCAATAACTCGTGCTTCAATTGCCGTTAGCTCAACTTTCATAATGCATTTCCTTATTATTTTTGCATTTGACTTTGTACCTAAATCGCTTCGAAATCATACGCCATAAATTCACACAGCAGTGCAAGAAGCGTTAGCGGTTCAGGTGTTGGTGTCAGGCTAAAGCATAGCGTAAGACCTGACACCCCTTACGAATAGGGTCAGGTATCAATGCTCCGAGAGAATCGGCACTCTCGTCAAATTGCCATCTTGGTCGACCATCATTATTTTTGAACGATTAAGCTCAACTTCGATGATTTCGAGTTGCTCACGGGCGTTGATATACGCCGTTTTTAACTTTTCAGCCACAGAGCGAGTGACTTGCTCATTATCTTGACTATTTACTTGCTCCGCAGTGTTACCAGAGTCCATATCAAGTTCATCATTTTGCATTCAATGGTGTTGATAATATAGTGAAGGCCACGTTATGACAATGAATCGATGGATTCTACGATGTTGGCCAAAACTCGAAGAAAGCAGCACGATTATATGTACACAGCGCAATTGGTTGAGAAATGTTCAACTCTGCATTGCTATTGATCTAAAGACTGTTATGCCACTGGATGTTGTGCTTTAATCGAGGAAGATATTCATAAAATTAGGAAAGAGAACTATGAGTAGCGTATTTGAAATCGTTAACCAAGCTCGTCGTAAAAACAAACTAAAACGTGAGCTTCTTGATAACGAGAAGAAAGTTCGTGATAACCGCAAACGTGTTGATCTTCTAGAAAACCTTCTAGACTACATCAAACCAGAAATGACTCACGATGAAATCGTCGCAATCATCAAAAATATGAAAGCAGACTATGAAGATCGTGTTGATGACCACATCATTAAAAGCGCTGAGATCTCTAAAGCACGTCGTGACATCAGCCGTCGCATTCGTGAGCTGACTGAAGAAGACAAGCAAACTAGCGGCAAAAAATAAACGCGTAAGCTAGATTTTCGAACCCCGAGCAAGAATATCTTCCTCGGGGTTTATTTTTGTCTCTAAACTAACCGCCGTGTACAATCAATCTAACTCTTATTCCTAACGCATTCAGCTTTCTATGTCTTCAACTACGACAAGTACACAACCAACGCTTGCAAAACAATTATTTACGATGACCTGGCCAATGCTTTTTGGCGTTCTGTCTTTAATGAGCTTTCAGCTTGTGGATAGCGCGTTTATCGGTCAGCTCGGCGTTTTACCGTTAGCCGCTCAAGGTTTCACTCTGCCTTTGCAAATGGTCATTATCGGCATTCAAGTCGGTCTAGGAATCGCAACGACAGCGGTCATTTCTAAAGCTCTTGGAGCGAATGAAAGTCGGTATGCCAAACAACTTGGCGGATTAGTATTGATGATCGGCTCAATTGGTGTCGCTATTTTTGGCGGGCTAATTTGGCTTTTGCGCTCCCCCATTTTAGCTCTATTAAGCGCTCCAGAATCTGTTATGCCGATAATCGACAGTTACTGGCCTTGGTGGTTATTAAGCTCATGGACTGGTGCGGTTTTGTATTTTTATTACAGTATCTGCCGAGCTAATGGCAATACAATGTTACCTGGCACAATGATGATGATAACCAGCGGCGTGAACCTTGTACTCGATCCGCTATTTATTTTCACGTTTGACTTGGGTATTAACGGAGCGGCAATAGCAACCATCGTCGCTTTTGGGTTTGGTATTTTAGTCGTCGCTCCTCGCGTGAAGAAGAATCACTGGGCAACGACACAATGGCAAGATCTTAACGTAGCCAAAAGTGTTGCATCTATCGGTAACATTATGGGCCCCGCGATGATTAGCCAACTGCTGCCACCGTTGTCTTCCATGCTAGCAACAAAATTATTGGCGAGCTTTGGAACCGCAGCAGTCGCCGCTTGGGCGCTTGGTTCACGCTATGAGTTCTTTGCTATCGTTTCGGTCTTGGCGCTGACAATGTCTATGCCTCCAATGGTTGGACGCTTACTTGGAGCAAAGAACTATGAAGATATCCAAAGGCTCGTCAGTATTGCCGTAAAATTCATTCTAGGTTTCCAACTTTTGATTGCTGCCATTACATTTGCCGTCGCAAAACCACTCGCATTATTGATGACAAGTGATGTGCAAGTGGAGCAAGTCTTGGAGATGCATTTACTGATAGTGCCGATCAGTTTGGGTTCATTAGGGGTTTGTATGCTAATGGTTTCTCTTTGTAATGCATTAGGCAAATCTTACACCGCGCTCACTATTTCAGCGCTGCGCTTGTTTGTCTTTTTCCTACCGTGCTTGTGGGTTGGCGCTCAAATGGATGGAATCCGAGGTTTACTCTTAGGCGCTTGTATCGGCAACCTGTTAGCTGGTGTTTCCGCATACCTAACCTATCGCCAAACCATACGCAAACTCGCAGGCGCTCAAGCCAGCGCACAACAATGAATAATCAGAACTAAGCCCCTGAAGTGGGGCTTTATCGTTTTGACACCTTGTCTAAGTTGAAATGTTAGCTAGGCGAGTTTTAATTCACTAAAGAGCTCAAATAACTGGTTCGATTTATACGGCTTAGGTAAATAAGCATCCATGCCTGCCGCAAAACAGTTGTGGATGTCTTCTTCCAAAACACTCGCAGTGAGTGCGATAATCATCGTTTTTTCGCGTCCTGCTTTCTTTTCCCAACGACGAATTTCTTTCGTCGCGGTCAGTCCATCCATCACGGGCATCATGCAGTCCATTAAAATTGCATCGAATTCTTCTCCCTTTGTGATGGCTTCTAACGCTTCTTGACCGTTGCTTGTTATCAAATAGTCATAACCTGCTTTATCCAGAAAAAAACTCGCTATTTTCTGGTTCATCAAATTATCCTCCGCAATTAAGATCCTCCGATGAGAGCGCGACGCTCGATATTCAGAGCTGACAACATTATTGGTGACATTGTCACTTGATATAGTCTTTTCAACCTTAGCTAAATCATCAATGACATGCTTAAATCGATTGCCAAGGAAAGGTAATGTGAGTACGGCATGTACTTTTTCTGCATTTTCGTAGGGAGTGGATAAATGATGCTGGCAAATAATCACACGGCGAAGATCGTAATTAAATGATAGATTATCCAAGATTTCATCGGTATTAGCGTCGTTACTGTGGCACAGAAATATGACATCAAAGTCATCATTTATCGCTTGCACTTCATTCACATTATTAACACCAAAGAGATTGATTTTCGCTAAGCGACACTCTTTTAATACTTGGTCGGCGTAGTCGTAATTTGAGCAGATCAAAAGCCCTTTATTAATCATCTCCGAACGCCAGCCAAACACCGGAATTGCTTCAACCTCAATCGAGAATTCAAAGCATGTGCCCACTCCTTTTGTAGATGTTGCTACGAGCTTGCCCCCCATCATCGACACAAGCTGACAACAAATTGCCAAACCCAACCCTGTGCCGCCAAATTGCCTCGACACTCCTTCATCTTCCTGAGTAAAGGGTTCAAAAATCGTGGTTAACTTATCTTGATCAATGCCTATTCCGGTATCTTCTACTTTAAACGTCAGCACTCCACGTTCTTTCTCAAGTAACTCCTCATAACTAACATCAACGCATACATGCCCACTTTCGGTAAACTTAACCGCATTCGATACCAGATTCGTAACTACCTGTTTGACACGATGATCATCGACCATCACGCGAATGGGGATATTTTCAGCTAAATTAATACCTAACTTTAGCTGTTTAGATGTTGCTTTGGATTGGAATAAAATCATCGACTGATACACGACTTCTCGGATATCCGCTTCTACTAGTGACAGCTCCAATCGTCCAGACTCGATTTTAGAGAGATCCAATATATCGTTAAGTAAAGTGAGCAGTGTTTGAGATGAGGAGTCAATGTCATCAACAACTTCTTGTTGATGCGAAGACAACTCACTTTGAGAGAGTATTTCTGTCATGCCCATGATCCCGTTAAGGGGCGTGCGTATTTCATGTGACATGTTGGCAAGAAACACAGATTTTGCACGATTAGCCGATACTGCTGACTCTTTTGCATGCAGTATTTCTTCAGTTTGTCTCTGCATTTCTTCAACCACTCGATTCACTTGCTGAGCAAAAATGGTCAGTTCATCACTTCCATCAACTTTGACTTTTGTTTGCTTCTCTTCGGAGTTGATCAACGCGTTTAAAGTATGAATGATCGCATCGAGTTTGCTGTTAACTCGGAACCAAGTACTAAATCCGAGCCAACAAAGCAGGATAACCACTAAGGCGACGCCAAAACTGATCATCGCTATATTGGCCTTTTGTTCATGAACCTGCGTGAGAAGCGACTGCTCAGTTTGTTTGGTGAACCCATCAATGAGCACTTGTAAGCGCTGCACACGAAAATCGAGTTCTTTTAAATACGCGGCGTAGTCACTTTGTGACATGTCTCCTGAGATTAATTGTCCGCGAGACGCCAAGTTTCTCTGATATCTCGGCGAAGTAAACAAGCCAAGCAATTTATCCACTTGCTCGTATGACCCACCTAAGTTTAAAAACGCATCCAAATTTTGCTGCTGTCGGTCAATCGCCTGATAAAACATACTTTGACTTAGCCAACTCTTAGGGTCTTGGACTAAACGGTTCGTCAGCCAAGCTTCTTTCTGTGTCCAAAAAGAGAGCTGAGCAAAGTAGGCAATAAAATTTTGCATGCGAATGCCATCGTCACTGCCATACCATTGATGATTTTGCAACAAAGAGCGCGACATATTTTGGAGCTGTTGAAATGCCCAATCACCCAGGTCGTCCATCTCACTCAATCTACCTGACAATACCCCCAGCATGGCTTCTTTCAGTTCATCAGCATACTCAGCAGTATTAGGGTTACTCACAAACTTTTGATGCAAAGAAGAAATAACTTCACCTTGCTCTTCAATATTAATGGCTGCAGAGACTTGAAGATCAGGCTGTCGGCGTACTTTCTCTATGGAGTAAATAAAGTGGGAGGCCTTGGATATCAATTGGAAACCTTGAATATTGCTAACCGTTTGATTGAGACGGCTCACGCGCAACGCATTATCAGAAAACTGCTGAACTGCAAATACCACTATTACCACAGCGGGTAATAGTGCGAGGAGTGCTAAGCGTGTTTTTATTGATAATCTCAACATCCATCAGCCTAATGGTTGATTTCATCCGTTTATTTAATATTAGACTAGTTTCTTGCATTGAAAGGCATATACGACATTGTTACTTTCAAACAACATTCACCTACCTAGACTATGGTTATTGTGAGTGTTTTATCATCGGCTAATGCAGTAAAAATTGTGATTTAAGTCATATTTTTTGATCTTAAAGTTGGATGCAAACAATAAAGTTTCACTCACAACTAAGAGTCGCATCACTTTTCAGGAAATCATCTATTGTATGTTTACCTATTGAGTTGCCTTGTCGAGTCAAATCACACAAAAATGCAAAATATCCATTTTTGTCAACAAAACTAATTTGAAAGCAAACGTTATCATCGCAAAAAAAGTAAGTTACTTTCTAAATGTCAATACGTGAAAACCACTGCTTTAGTCACATTAATCCACCACTAACGTCCCCTTAAGTAGTGTTTTACACTGGATTTAATTTTCCTAGCAGAATAAGGACTCCGACCTTAGAATCCGCACACATAACTATTACAACCCGATTACATAACCCACCACACTCTTGCACGCTGCCGAAGAGGCAACAGCAGAGAGTATGGTTAGCCCCCAAAACGTGAAAGGTCTAATACAACAATGAGTCCAGAGAAATATCTCCAAGACTGGCAAACTAGCCAAACGATTGCTGAATCTATTTCCCCTCTAATTGGTAAGCTATATCGTCAAAAAGGAATCGAAGTGGTTCTGTTTGGTAAAACGCTTATTAATGCTACTACTATAGACATTCTCAAAACTCATCGCGTTGCAAGACGTTATACCGGTAACCCACTTTCGCTTGAGCACACGATGCCTATTATTCAAGCGCTTTGTGAAATGAGCATTTCTTCATGCCGTGTCGATGTTGGCCAATTGGCAACTATGTACTGGAATGAACATGACGATACAAGCTCTCTAAACGATTTCCTTATCACTGCACTTGATGGCGCTCGCGACGCAGATTCTTCATTGAAAGCGCGTGATGTGGTTCTTTACGGGTTCGGTCGCATTGGTCGACTACTTACTCGCCTTCTCATTGAGAAAAGTGGTCCAGGTTACCCACTAAGACTACGTGCGATTGTGGTTCGTGGCGGTAAAAAAGGCGATTTGGGTAAGCGTGCTAGCTTGTTGCGTCGTGACTCAGTTCACGGTCAGTTCAACGGTAGCATTGTTATCGATGAAGAGCGTAAAGCACTGATCGTTAACGGCAACTACATCCAAATCATCTACGCAAATAACCCAAGCGAAGTGGATTACTCAGCTTTCGGTATCAATAACGCGCTAGTTGTTGATAACACAGGTGTTTGGCGTGATTCTGAAGGCCTGAGCCAACACTTAGCGTGTCAAGGTGCAGAGAAAGTACTGCTAACAGCACCAGGTAAAGGTGACATCAAAAACGTTGTATTCGGTGTAAATGAGTCGGTAATTAAAGAAGATGACACCATCATCTCTGCGGCAAGCTGTACAACAAATGCAATCACGCCAGTCCTTAAGGCTCTGAACGATAAATATGGTGTTCTTTCTGGCCATATTGAAACCGTGCACTCATACACAAACGACCAAAATTTGATCGACAACTTCCACTCTGGTGACCGTCGCGGACGTAGTGCTTCACTAAACATGGTTCTGACTTCAACAGGTGCGGCAAAAGCAGTTGCTAAAGCATTGCCAGAGCTTGCAGGCAAGCTAACAGGCAACGCGATTCGCGTACCGACACCAAACGTTTCTATGGCAGTCGCTAATCTAAACTTAGGTGAAGACGTAGACCGTGATTCACTGAACGATTACTTGCGTGAAATGGCGTTGAACTCTGAGCTTTCGGCACAGATTGACTACACCGATTCAACAGAAATTGTATCAACTGACTTAGTTGGCTCTCGCCATGCAGGCGTCGTAGATGGTCAAGCGACTATCGCACAAGACAAGCGTTGTGTACTTTACATCTGGTACGACAACGAATTCGGTTACAGCTGCCAAGTTGTGCACTGTATGGAACAAATGATGGGTGTTCGTTACCAAACATTCCCTCGATAGGTGAACTTTGCTCCACAACGTTAACCACATAGCGTAGCGGACAATATCTCATATTTGTTCTAAATAATAAGCGCCATGCGCATTACTAATATTTTTCCCCGTTTATACGCCTGATCACCCTCAGGCGTTTTTTCGTTTCATTCATTTGACACTCTCCGGACAAAGTGAACGTCAGCATTCATGTTTTGTTCATGTTCACAGCATTAATCTGAGCACATAAATTACAGAGAGGTCATGATTATGAATCGGATTATTGTAACTGCACTAGCACTGATTACCGGCTTTTTTACGTTAGTATTTAGCTTGATCATTGCGATTCCGTTGACCATCGCAGCATTAATTACCGGCAAGCGTATTGAAAATCGCGTCAAGAAAATGCAGAGAGAAATGCACGAAGAATATGAATTTAATACAGGTAAAGCAGATGCGATTGAAGGTGAATTTGAAGAGGTTCGCCGGTAAGTAAATAAGATTTAGATGAGTTTCTCTCCCCCGACCGCTCCTGAGAAACTTCTTGCTTTCACCCTGTCCTTAAAATGGCAGGGTGCTTTTTTGAAAAGCACAATATTGAATAAACACCTAGCGGTTTATTGCTTTATCTTTTTGTTGTAGGAGGCTGTGTAACCAGCCTCCCATAAATCACCATCGACACCAGAGTATGGGTTGGATTCTTTCGGAGCGCCGCTTAGGCAAGCATCTTTGCCTTCCTTCTTAATTTCATCGATGTGGTTTAAAACAAAGTCAAAGTGTTTAGGATCAGCCTTTTGTAGTAACCCGTACAAAAGGCCAAAGCCAAGCATCGTAAATACAAACAGTTCAAAAAACACCCAAATGCTCTTTGTTGAAAAGAATATCCAAGCAACGCTGCAAACACTGGTCAAAATTACTACTGGAGCTAAATCTACTATTCTTTGCATATTGCTCTCACCTTCTAAACGGTCATGGAGTCTCTACCCCTTTCATAGGGTAAGTAAGAGGAAAGTCCGTTTTTATCCAATAAAGCACTCTCGACTTAATATGCGACACTGTTAGTATTAACGTTAAGTGGCTATCGTTCTCATTATAACAATGCGTTGGAAAGTAGCTTTCACAGCAAATGAGAATATGAACCAAAGTAACACTATTGATAATATTAATTTTAGCAACGTTTAGCGTCAGAATTACGTAAATTGTGTAAGGGTTACTGAGAGTAGACAAAAAAGCAGCCACACGGGCTGCTTTTAGTATTTCTGTCTTGCGAGCTTGTCTATACCGTTACGACCACTCTAAGAGCCAGCAGCATGAGTACTACCCCTGACAAACGATCAATCAACACTGCCTTAGAGCGAATTCTGTCAACGACTTTAGAGCTCGATAGCACTAGGGTAATAAAGGTGTACCAAAGCCCATCCACAACAAACGGCGTGGCAACAATGATCATCTGATTACTCAAATCATTACCGAGCGCGACAAACTGACTGAATAATGCGATAAAAAACAAAGCAATTTTGGGACTTAAAATCGAGATAAAAAAGCCTTCTCGCGCAGACTGGATTACCGTTGTCTCCTCACCTGACTCCAACTTCGCAGCCACACCACCTTTTGAACGCAAAGCATTAAACCCTAAATACGCAAGATATGCCGCACCCACAAGGCTAATCGTCTTGAACAGCATCGGGCTTTGCTGCAAAACAACAGCGAGACCAATCAAGGTAATAAACGCATATATACCAATGCCAAACGCATGAGCCCAAGCCGTAGCTAATCCATGGATACGTCCACCAGCCAACGAGTGCTTAGCGACAATAGCTAAGCTGGGACCTGGTGACATAGCCCCTAATAAACACACGGTAAAAAGTGATAACCAAACTGTTAGTGTCATAAGAATCTCCCCTCTTTGAAGCTCACTCTATCAACGGAAGAGGTATAATTAGAAATCAAAGTTATTCATACTAATCATGACTTCAAGTCATAGCTAAACGGTGTACGTATTAGCGAATGGAATATTCAGAAATTTGCATTACTGAGCGAATCTCTTCTCGCACCCATTTATGCGCAGGATCCGTGTCGTATTTGGGGTGCCACATTAACCAATATTGATGAATAGGTGTTTCGAGTGGTAATGCTTTATGGGTTAAGTCCCAATGCTTAGCGAGGTTAACGGCAATATGTTCAGGAGCCACCATCAGGTGCTCACTTGCAACTAAGCGATTGATCGCAGCAGAGAAGAATGGAACCTTAAAGGTAACGTGGCGGGTGTGCCCTAGCTCTTTCAATGCTAAATCAGTGTAGGAATCTTTGTCTCCGCCGCCAGTCACTTTGATGTGTGAATATGAAATCAAGTCTTCAATACTGATCTGGTCCTGCTTTGCTAACGGATGAGAAGATTTCATCAAACAAACTGATGAATCCTCACCAATTTTAACGCTCGACACACTCTGTGGTTTTTCTGGATACATAGAAGACGCGATATGGATGCCCGTCTCATGAAGTTTATCAAGAAAGTTGGGTTGCCACAGTCGGTACGCCATATCTAACTGTGGCGCTTGTTCACCCAAGTGAGAGGCAATATCGGGCAATACGTATTGCGCCACGTAGTCACTAGAAGCAATAACAAGCTCACCTTGCCACTGCCGCGGCTCAAAAGGTTGGTCATCGAGTAAATGGTCAAACTCAGCCAGTAATGCATCAAGCTTTGATTTTAACGCTATTGCTCGTGGCGTTGGTATCAGTTGATTACCTTGACGAATAAGCAGTGGGTCACCACACAGATCGCGCAATTGTGCAAGCTGTCGACTGACGGCAGACTGCGTAATGTGCAAACGGTCTGCGGTCCGGCTGACATGACACTCCTCTAAAAGTACATGCAAGGATCTAAGTAGATTCAAATTAATGTTGTTTAACATATTCGCTCAGAAGGGTTTTCAACATGGCATCCATTCATGGTCACTTCACAAACAGGTTCCCAGTCGTGTTAAAGAATTCAGCTAAGACGGTATGAGTCATCAGGTTTCGAAGCTCTGGATATCGTTGAATTTGATCTCTGATTTCGTTCAAGCGAGCCATCGTAGGCACTTCGACAAAAACCATCATGTCCGTCTCACCGCTGATCGCATGACACCATTTTACGCCATCAATTTTGTATAACTCGTCCGCGTATGATTCGCAATAATACGTAGAGGTTGATTTATCGAACTTTAAGGCAAAATAGGCGCAAATCGAATCCCCACCCGAAGGTGCAATTTCAGCGTGATACCCTAGAATCACTTTGTCATGCTCTAGCTTACGAATACGGGCCGTTACCGCAGAACGAGAAAGGTTTACTTTATCCGCAATTTCAGTCACCGACAGCCGAGCGTTGTGCCTGAGCAGATCCACAATCTTATGATCAAACTTGTCCATACCGTTACCAAGCTTTCCTTATTTTTCTCATTCTATACCGATTCTAACTGCATAAGAAACCAACATTTTGTTGGAATTATTTAAAACAACCGTCATATTGACGGTTTAGTAAATCATTTTGTTATTAACATTTTGGATATGCTATTTGGCGGGCATGAGATGAGTGCTGTTATCCATTTCAACAGAAAATAGATAACACATTGAAATCAAATTCCCAACTTAAGTGCTCAGCACATAAATAGCATCGCTTAAACACATAAAACGAAATAACCAGAAGCCACAAGCTTTTTCGTAATAAGCCTCATAACATTGGATGAATCAATTCGCATGGAAGAGCTCAAAAAAGACATTTCACTCACATCAGGTATCGCACAGTTATCCACCACATTAATGGGAACTGGGCTGTTTATGATCCCGGCTATCGCAGCAGGTATAGCTGGCCATTTTTCACTATGGGCTTGGATTTTATTGTTCATCGCGATTTGTCCTATTGCGCTGACTTTTGCTCAACTGGGTAAACGATACCCCAACGCGGGCGGAACAGCCTTTTTTGTACGCAAAGCCTTTAACGCCAAACTGGAAAGTAGTGTCGCTTGGCTATTTGTTAGTGTCATTCCGGTAGGGGTTCCGGCCGCGATTGCACTCGCCGCAGGCTTCCTACAACAAATATTGCCAGAGCCTATTAGCAACAATCTGTTTGCACAAATTCTGACGGTAGTACTACTTGTGTTCGTCAACTTGATGGGCACAAAATCATCAGGTCATTTACAAACTCTTATTGCTTTGAGTGTCTTCGCACTTGTTGGCGCATTTTTATGGAAAGGCGACGTTAACAGCGCCGATCTTGTGATGCCCGCCATCACACAAGAGTCAATTTGGCCTATTACCGCAGCGTTAGGCGTGATGTTCTGGTGTTTTGTTGGCATAGAGGCTTTTGCCCATATGGGGGAAGAGTTCAAAAACCCTCAAAGAGATTTCCCTATTGCCATTGTGGTCGGTTGTTTTGTAGCAGGGGCTACCTATTGGGCATGCTCTGTCGTTATTTTAAAATTTGGCGCGTATGGTAACGCTCAATTTGATAACGCATCCATCCCCTGGCTTAGTGCCCAACTACTAGGCGATGGAGCCAAATGGATAATCAGCTTGATAGGTTTCTCCGCTTGTTTCGCGAGCGTTAACTTATACACACAGAGCCTAGCGCGAATGGTCTGGGCTCAAGCTCGGGAACATCGTCCTTCTAGTCCACTAGCCAAGATTTCGCGTCGTGGTGTCCCTTTCTCAGCCACCATATTAGTTGGCGGTATATTATTGATATCTTGTGTGATAGGAACCCTATCACAGCTCGATCTGGAGTTTTTCCTAAAACTCGCAAACAGTGTATTCGTTCTGGTTTACATGTTGGCGATGTTAGCCGCTTTTAAATTGCTTCGAGGATTTGGTAAAACACTTGCGGGACTGTCCCTACTGCTTTGTACCGGTGTTTTTATATGTTTAGGCTGGTCAATGTTTTATGCACTTGGCATTTTTACTCTACTTTTACTGCCTTGGAAACAGTGGCGACATAAGCGACAAACACGTGTAGTTGAATAGTCATCGCTTCCCATTTCGAAATATGTGAGCTAAACGTTGGATACCAGCGTCTATGTTCTCTAACGCGATATTGCCGTAACCAAGCACGGCACCATGCCAGTGACGTGCTTGAAAATCTGGGTGTTCATAATAGCTCAAAGGTCGCAAGATGATCCCTTCATGCTCTGCTAGTTTTATAAAACGCTGCTCATCCATACCGTCTTGCCATTTCAACGTAACATGAAGCCCCGCCGCTTGGCTAACGACGCAAACATGGTCGCCAAAATGCTGTTGAATGGATACATGCATCTGTTCATGCTTAGTTTTGTAGAGTCGACGCATTTTTCGAATATGACGTAATAACCCACCTTCAGTAATAAAGTCTGCCAATGCTTCTTGTGTATGCGTCGGCGAATCACCACTTAACGCATCCTTAACCACTAAGCATTGCTCTACTAAACGTTCAGGAACTACAAGGTAGCCAAGCCGCAATCCGTTAAACATCACTTTACTGAAGGAACCCACATACAACACGCGATCATCTCGACCCATTTGAGCTGCTAGCCCCTGTAAACTGGTATAGGGACGATGAGCAAACTGAAATTCGCTGTCATAATCGTCCTCGATGATCCAACTTGATTGTTCGACCGCCCAGTTGATGATCTTTCCTCTTTGCTCGGTATTGAGTGTGGTGCCCATCGGATATTGATTACTTGGTGTAATATACAGAGCATCGGCATCGCTTGAGGTCACCGCTTCCACATCAAAACCTAATTTCTCTCTTACGAACAAAGGCTCAAATTGATAGTTTTGGAACTGAATCAACTTCCGCATTTGCGCGTAACCTGGTTGCTCCATCAGAACCTTATCACCTTGTTTGAGCACTACCATCGTCGCAATTGACAACGCTTGCTGCGCCCCAGAGGTAATAATAATGCGCTCTGGAGAACAATTCACTGAACGGCTTGATGCGAGGTAGTCAGCTAAAGCACAGCGCAATGCCCAACTACCCTGAATATCTTGATTCCCCAACAAGCAAGTACGAGACATATGGCGAGTGAGTAACTTTTGCCATTGCGCCATCGGAAATGCGTCCAAATCCGGCACACCCGGTGCAAATGCGCGGTTGATATCAAAGTGAGCTTTCGGTGATGAGTCTCTCTGAACTGAACTAGGTTCAGGCAAGTACTGCTCTGGCAGTTCTACGGCAACATAAAAACCAGAACCTTTTTGGCTGTTCAAGTACCCTTCCGCCACTAACTGTTCGTAGGCAGAAATCACGGTATTCCTACTTAGATTAAGCTCTTGTGAAAGCTTCCGCGTAGAAGGCAGCTTCCCATTCTTCATCCACAGTCCTTGAACAATTTTCTTGCGAATAGCAAAAAACAACGCTTGCTGACGCGTTCCATCACTGTCTTTTAAATGCAGGTCACCGATATCAATCAAAGACAAACTGGATCCATCCATTAGTTAAAACTGGCTCTCTTTAAGCTACCAGTTAAACGCTACATTGCAATCAAAGAATGAGGATAAATCGCTCGTAATCGTGAGCAAGCAAGGAGAGAAAATGCTATCCAACACCAATAGAACGGAAATTAAGAAAGGCGCACATAAAGCTGCCTCTGATGTTAGCAAACTGCACGCCATCATAGATGAAAGCCTAATCGCTCATATTGCGATAACCAACGAGTCAGGCCCTGTGGTCATCCCTATGCTGGCATGGCGTGTCGATGATTACGTGTATATCCATGGTGCCAACAACAGTCGACTATTACGCTCACTCAAACAAGGAGTGCAAACGTGCTTAACCTTTACTTTGTTTGATGGTTGGGTATTGGCTCGAAGTGCGTTTCACCACAGTGCGCATTATCGCAGTGTTGTGGTCTTTGGCCAGTTTGAGATGGTGGAAGATAACCAAGAGAAAGACAGGTTGCTGAATCACTTTATTGAACAGATCGCTCCGGGGAGAACAGAACAAGTCCGTTTGAGTAATGAAAAAGAACTCAAAGCCACCATGCTGCTGCGTATTCCACTCCTAGAAGCATCAGTGAAAATCAGCAATTTTGGCGTCAACGACGATGCGGAAGACATGGACATCCCTGTTTGGGCAGGTGTCCTACCCTACCGAACCGTCGTAGGTCCGCTGCAAGCTTGTGACGATTTGTATGAAGGTATCGCAGAGCCAGACTACCGCAGTGCCTACTCTAACCGTTGGCAGGAATAAGCACCGTAAAACGTGCGCCGCCTAAGTGACTCTCGCCGACAGAAAGCTCCCACCCCAGTTGCCGCGCTGCACTGGTAGCGATGGCAAGCCCTAAACCAAAGCCTTTCATGTCGGCGTTGCGGCTTTTGTCTAAGCGCGAAAATGGCATAAATACTTCTTCTCGCATCGCCTCAGGGATGCCCGGACCATCGTCCTCAATATCGATGCTCCAGCAATCCGCTACCGTTCGAATCGTCACCTCAACGCAGGACTCACCGTAACGCTTGGCGTTTTGCAGTAAATTATCGAGGACGAGGTTACCCAAAGTAGGCTGAAAGTGAATCAATTGGTTCGCGAGTTCATTTTCTGCTCTCAACATGGCGGACTCTAAGCCTAGGTAATTCATGCGGCTTTTACACCAAAGTGGCAGTTCCATGGTTTCAACAGAATCGATCCATGAGTGGTTTTTCACACTCAAGCGAGACAGCATGACGATGTCGGATGTTAAATCCGTCACTACATCAACGTATCGTTCAATATCGTCATGTAACTCTGCCTGCATTTCACCACTCGTGCGTCGAGCTAAATCCGTCGCTAGCTGAATACGACTCAGCGGAGTGCGCACTTCATGAGGAATAGCTTGAGTAAAGATGTGTGTTTGGCGCACTCGTCTCTCAATCTCTTCAGACATGCAGTTGAAGCCTTGGGCGAGCTCTTTCACGGGTTGCGAAAATTGCTTTAGCTCGACTCGCGTATTCAACTCACCAGAACCAAATTGTTGTTGCGCAGCCGTTAGTTGCCGAATTTGGCGGTCAAGACGTCGTACAGGTATGTAAACCATAATGCCTAAACTGCATACAACAACCAAAAGTAGAGTAAGTATAAATACAATCTCAGAATCTTCATTCCAATCAACGTGTGGGCTAAAGAAATCCGTTTTTTCTTTGAAAACTAAACTCTTCGAAGTGTTAGGCAAAGGGAATACCGCAGCATAGGTACTGCCATCAATAAGATAAACAGGTATCCCTTGCATACGGTACAGCAGATTACAATCTCGACAAGGCGGTGATCCGTCCCAGTTTTCAACCAATGTTAAATCAAAGATAAAGAAATCTTGCTTGCCGTTTTCGGTTAACTTCTTGTAGAGAGAATCCGGAGTGCCTCGTTGCTCAATGTATTGATCGACAAAATAAGCACCGTCACTCAAAAAAACACCGACTTCTGTTTTGCGCATGTACTCTTCCCCCATAAAGAGAAACAAAGCAACAGTCAGCGCAAGGCCAGTTACTAACCCCACATATAGACGAGTAAACAGGGAAAACATGCGTCATTTACCTGTCAGCATGTAGCCGTGGTGACGTATGGTTTTAATGGTAGCCGTATGGATATGAGCCTTAGAGAATTTCTTCCTTAGTGAGGATATACGCATATCAATCGAACGATCAGTAATACAGTATTCAATGCCTCGGGCAAGACGGCAACATGATTCACGAGATACTGGCTTATCGACATTCAGCATCAGGAGCTCTAAAATTTCAAACTCAGAACTCGTTAAACCAATATCTTTTTGCAAATAAAATGCTTGGGAGCGACGAAGACAAAGACTAATGCCATATCGGCTCAGCTTTTCTTCTTCAACGATATCAACTTGACGACAATAGCGACGCAACGCTGCTTCAATACGGGCGAGAAGGATATTGCCTTTTATCGGTTTGGTAAGGTAATCATCAGCACCAAACTTAAATAAGCTCACCTCGCTCATTTCATCATCGGTCGCAGTCAAAACAATGATAATACCATGATAAAACTTACGCGCCTCTTGACATATTTCTGCGCCATTTTTTCCTGGTAACATCAAATCTAACAGCACTAGGTCCGGCTTGAGCCCCTTAATCGTTTCTAATGCATTTTGACCGTTATCGATGACAGTTACCGTATATCCTTCGGCTTCGAGGTACATTTTGGTTAATCGAGCAATCTCTGAGTCGTCTTCTACCAGTAAGATTGTATTACCCACCATGAATCATTTACTCCACCAATATGATGGAGGGAGTATATCGCTCGTCCTATACTGCGCAACCTACTTAAATGATAATTTTAATAAAACGCAGGCTTACATACGCTTACAAACCATACATATACGATAATCCTAATCATTCTATACCCCTAAAACCATGCAATAACCTGAGGTTTTATTCATTACCAGAATATAGCTTCACATAGAAAATAAAATTCGGAATAAAAATCCACTATATTTTTAAATATATCGAATAATAGGTCTTACCAAAAACAATATCAACATATATGACTTAGTTTGCTTATATAGACAGGACTTTATGTTGCTTCTAAGTTTCCTGCTCTAATAAAGTCTACGAGTAACATGAAATGAGATATTCCAAATTAACACCTTTAGCCATATTTTGCGCGATAAGTCTAACTGCTTGTGGCGGCAGTGAATCTAATTCGAAACCATCGACAACGACACCTCCAACACCACCAATGCCTACATTGAGCACTGTCACAATCCCAACTGTCGTTTCTACAGAGTTTCCGGCCAAGTTAAAAGTGGCTGCTGATTCGGGCTTCACCCACTATGTGAAAATCTCCCTTTCCGAAGCAAACAACAACGATACATTTCACATTGTGGCTGTTGATGACGGTGCGAATAATGAAAAAATCTTTCGTGCAGCCAAAATCATCCAACACCTTCTCACAAACCAACCAGACTCTAAGTACGGTGCTGACAAGTCTCGTATCGCTAAGACATTAGCCGAGCGTGATGCCACACTAATGCTGACCGAAAACGACGAACAGAATGATGAGATGTTAACCAAAATCTTTATCAACGAACTGATTCGCCAAGGCAAATTGAACGATGCAGTTACAAGCTCGGGCTTAGCACACTCTTTTGATACTAGTTCTCTAGAAAAGTTTGTTGTAAGCATGATGGTACTTAACGAAGATGATATGGATACACTTGTCACATCTATCGCGTCAACATTAGTAACTAGTAAAGAAACACCAAACTGGCTAAGGAATAGCCAATCTTTAATGTATCGAGAACTGACAGTTGAAGGCGATTGCCATTACATGAGTAATTTTGCCGATTACTGCGCCAATCTTGGTAAAAAAGCCGAACGAGACGCCGCTTTTGAAGAAATTTTACACTTGGTCCAAGCGCAAGGTATTGCACCTAACACGGCGACTGCGGCACTGCAAAATGACATTCAAGCTCATGCGTTAAGCATCTATAACGATATTCAATCGGGCAAACCGACGGTGTGGCGCCCTACTCAGTATGACTGGGACGATTGGAAATCGGACGACTTCGATCCTGAAAGTGTGAAACAAACGGGCCCTTCATATTCCCACGAATATTTTGCTGCCGCTTTTGAAGCTTACATGGGTGTAGCAAAAGCAAACGGACATGGTTTAGATGGCTACCAAGCGTTAACGCGTGAAGAAATGCAAACCCAAGATCCACAAGCCGTTGATTGGATCAGTGGCTTATTCCACGGATACTTGCAATATACCGCGAATATCGACTCTGCGGGCGTCAAGCTCTACACAGAAAAGACAAGTCCAGGCACAGTACCTACCTTCCGTATGGCTCCCAACAAAGACGGTTTGATAGAAGCGTACACCTACAAATCTCAGTGGCTAACAAAAGTGAAGATCATTGGCGGCGACGCGATGAATGTGATCGGTAATGATCAAAACAATACTTTTGAAGGCAACAGCAAAGACAACAGCATTTATGGTGAAGGCGGTATCAACACCTATATCGTGCCACACAAACTGGCGGAATGTACTGTTATTAAAGCAAAGAGCGTTTCTGTTGAGTGCCCGAGTACAGGCACTGACGAGTTGTACGACATTCAGAACATCCAATTCACCGACCAAACCCTAGATGTAACCAAGCTATAAACAATGAAAAACATGAAGAAACTTATTCTATTCGCTCCCTTGCTCCTTGTTGGTTGTGGTGGCCTAGCCGTCATGGATCGTACTGATGCCGTAAAAGCACAACCAGAAATGCTGATCAAAACCGACGGTGATTTTTGGGGATTCGGTGCAGATGGCCATTTTGATTTTGCTGGTAAGTACAAAGGCAAGTATTCACGCAGTGCTTCTAACTCAAGTTGGTTTAACCGTATCTCTTTCAAAGAAGGTTCAATGGGCGCAGAAGTGACTCGTATCGACAGCGGGGAAACTTGGCTTTTGAACTGCACCGGAGGCGGTATGTCGGTTAACTACATGGGCGTCGATTTTGGTGGGAATGATCCTTACACCTGTGACATTACTCAAGATGGTAAAAAAGTCGGTGAGTTTGCGATGGAGCCAAAATCGGCTCTCATCGACATCAGCTTTGAGAAAAAAGAGACAGGCATAGTGCGTATTGGTAGCACCCACTTTAATGTAGAAACTGTACATACTAGTCCTGACGCCATGATGGCGGTAGACATTCCATTGGGTTATAGCTTTAAGGAAGGCACACAAGAAATTGCCGCTGTGCAGACGAACGGTACCATTGCGGTACAGATGCTCCCTGAACTTAGCGAACAAAAAAAGGATGTAGTTGCCATCGGCGCTGTTGCAAGTGCACTAAGTTGGCGCCCTAAAAAATAGCCATTACATAAAACAACAACACACAAAAAACAAAGCCCTCTACTTTTTTGAGGGCTTTTATTGCTTGTACTCATAGAAATAAGTGGAGCACTACTTCTCTAATCTTCCCATATACTGCTTGGGCGTTAATCCACGATGTTTCTTAAACATACGATTGCAGCTCGCCACATTGGTGTAACCAAGGCGCGTGGCAATGTCATCAATACTCACGCGCTTACTCAACAAACCAGCTGCAATATTACTCAATACATAGCCAGAAACCGTCGAAAAATTGAGCCCTAATTTATGCAAACGACGTTGAAACTGCTGTTCAGATAAATCAAGCAGAGAAGACACGCGCTCTAACGTTGGCAATCCATAATGGCTGCTGTAATTCACCACTTCATAAATCACTTTCAACTCATCTTCTGGGTCGGGCATATTAAGCAAATCATCCAAATCGGAAAAACTCATCGCTAGACGGCTGTCTTCTCGATGGCTCACTTGGCGAGAAGCTAGTCGGTCATCTCCCGGGATCCATATCTCTGTTTTTGGCTGACTCCATTCCACCTCGCAGCCGAAATATTCCCGGTATCGCTCAGTATTTTTTCTCGAGCCTGAAACCTTGACACGTAAAGGCTGGTAATCTTTGCCAAGAAATTCGCGTAACACCTTAATCATAAATACCGCACAGCGGATACTATCGTGCACCTTTACTGACGTTTCTATAAACGGGTTGTGGTAAGTCCATTTGATGATTTTACCCGACTGTTCGCCAGCAAAAAACGCCCCTGATTGTAGGTTGCTCACACCATAATTCACTCGCCGAATGGTACTGGCTAAATCATTGCCGGAGAATAACCAGCGTCCCACTGGCCCTAGCTTTTGCAGTTCAATACCTCGGCTGAGACTCAACACCACATCCGGGTCACCACTGGCTTGTTCAACACAACGGTACCATTCCGCAACGGCTTTTAGCGGGATCAGTGTCATTGGGTTACGAAACACCGATGCTGGGATCCCTAACTCATCCGAGTCCAAATTGTATTTAGATAACGCGAGGTTATGCATGTTTAGAATGCCCATCGCGCGAATAAACCGAACCGTTTTCATAACCAATCACATCAAATTTAATCCTGTAGTGATTGAATCTGTCACAAAGAAAGCCGCAAATCAAATTCAGATCACAATACGCCAACAGTTTGATAGAGGAGTGTTTAATGAGTTTACTGAGTGTCCCGTTTGTCGGTACAGGCGCAGATACGGCGTTACATGTTGTCGCTGCTGTCGTTTTAATTGCGAGTGTCGCGGGCGCGTGTTACGGCTTTTGGAAAATCCATGAATTGCCTATCAATAAAGCACACAGCAAAGACCATCATCAGATAGGGCTCATCACTGCGCTGACCTGGATAGGGTTTGTCTGGCACTGGGTTTGGGTGCTAGCCGTGATCTTTGCATTCGTTGATATGGAAAAAGCCATCATCAATCTGCGTGATACATGGAAAAGTAAACCGCAAACAGAAACACAGCCAAAAGAGGAAGCATAATGTTAGAAGGTTTAGCGGTATGGGCACTCTTCATCTATCTGTTGCGTTTGGTTGGCATGCCTTGGAACAAAGCAACCAAATCGTTCGCTTATCTTGGCGGCTTGGGTTGGCTAATGTTCGTCTGGGTAGGTTTGATTAACTTCACCCCGATGGATTTATCCGGCGGTTCTGTCGTGCAGTCGCCACACATCCAATTGCGTCCAGATTCAACCAATGTAAAAGGTAAAGTTGACCACATTTACATTGAGCCGAATCAGCAAGTTAAAGAAGGTCAGCTCATTTATGAACTTGACCCAACGCAATACAACATCGCATTAAATCAAGCGAACGTATCCGCTGATTCTGCTCGCGTTGCATTAGCTACAGCAATAGGCGACATCGAGATTGAAGAAGCTAACCACGAAGCGCTAGTGCAAGATCTAGAAACATCAAAGAGCCAGTTGGAAGCGGCGAAAGTTGACTACAAATTGCAGAAAAAAATGCTAGATCGTTATGTTGAGCAAAACCGAGTAGTGCACAACACCATCACGGAAAGCGATATCGACAAACAATCGAGTGCGGTTGATATGGCACGTCACAACGTGTTAACCCTTGAGTCTCAAATTAAGAAGAAACAAGTCGATATTTCCCGTGCAAAACTGGCGATTCATAAAGCGGAACTTGCAGTTGAAACCAAACAAGCCGAACTGCGCCAAGCTGAAGAGCAAATTGCAAAAGCGCAATGGGATTTGAATAGCACAAAAGTTCATGCCCCAACAGATGGCTTTGTCACCAACTTTATCCTGCGTGAAGGTCAGCGTGTATCGATGATGCCGCGTATCAACATGTACACTAACGAGAAGTATGTGCTGATGCGGGTCAACCATCAGGCGATTCGTAACATTAAACCGGGTCAGCCAGCGGAATTCTCTTCGTCCGTTTACCCAGGAAAGATCTTCTCAGCGACCGTCGAAGGCATTGTTGAAGCAACAGGTGAGTCACAAGGTAATCTGCTGGGTTTCGATGATTCCGTACGTGTCACCACTGGAATGAACTTACAGAACAAACACCACTTTGTTCGTCTTAAGATTGATGAGCCAGAAGGCTACGACATCCCTGTTGGCTCTGTTGGCCTCGCATGGGTCAGCGGTGAAAAACCGATAGGCTTCATGGCCTTCTTAGATGTAATTCGCGGGATCATCATCCGAATGAAGTCTCAACTGTACTTCTTCTACTCTATCTAAACTCGCAAACCGCCAGTTACGCTGGCGGTTTTCTTTTCATTTGTATCCAAACATATCCTTTTCCCGTATAACAATTAGTTAGTAAATAGCGGAGAAGATTCATGTCGGCAAAGGAAAGAAGCCTACCTACCCATCGCATCTCAAGATTCAGCAAGTTCGCTTCACTTGCTACCCGTGTCGCAGGCAATGTGATTGCAGAAGGCACAAAGCAGATAGCCAAAGGCAACAAACCAAAAGCGAAAGACCTCTTGCTGACGCCACAGAACATCGCGCGTTTAACTGACCAACTTGCTCACCTACGTGGCGCTGCAATGAAGCTTGGACAAATGCTCTCAATGGATGCTGGTGATGTTTTAGAACCTGAACTTGCCGATATTCTTTCCCGTCTTCGTTCCGACGCAGACCCAATGCCTGCAAAACAACTCAACGCAGTAATGGAAAGTTCGCTAGGAACGAATTGGAAAGCTGAGTTTCTGTCATTTAACTTCAAACCAATCGCCAGTGCATCAATAGGACAAGTGCACCAAGCCTACAGCGATGCGGGCGATAACCTAGCCGTCAAAGTGCAATATCCGGGCATACGGAAAAGTATCGATAGCGACGTCGACAATGTCGGTACACTGCTCAAGGTCGTTGGGTTGATTCCCGAGTCTGTCGACTACAAAGGATTGCTCGAAGAAGCGAAAAAGCAGCTACATGATGAAGCCGATTACGCACGAGAGGCGCAATTTGCCATTCGTTATCATGACGCTTTGAAGGAGCACCCTCATTTTGTCGTACCAAAGATTCATACTGGAAGTTGCTCAGACTCCGTTCTCGCGATGGAATTCATTGATGGTAGTCCGATTGAGCAAATCGAACATTATGATCAGAGTACGCGAGATTTTGTCATGCACAGCCTACTCGAATTACTGTTCAGGGAGCTGTTCGAATTTAAGATGGTGCAAACCGATCCTAACTTCGCCAACTACTTATATATCGAAAACACTCGTCAAATCGGCTTGCTAGACTTTGGTGCGACCCGCGAATACAGCGAACGGTTCAGTACCGGCTATCGCCAAGCTTTCGCATCTGTCGTTAACAATGACGAACAAGGCTTGAATAATGCGCTTGAACAAATAGGCTTCTTCAGCCAAACCATCCTTCCAGACCAACGCCAAGCGATTCTCGATCTAGTGAAAATGGCATGTGAACCTATGTTGGTCGATGAGCCCTATGATTTCAAAGCCAGCGGCTTAGCACAAAAGCTTCGCGAGGCTGGCACCATTCTAAGCATGGAGCAAGAATACTGGCATACTCCACCAGCAGATGCCCTATTTTTACACAGAAAAATCGGCGGAATGTACTTGCTGGCAGCCCGTATTGGCGCAAAAGTGAACATTCGCCAATTGGTACAGCCATATCTCACCATCAACAGCGAATAGCCTATTGTTTTTCTGTTACTTTCAAGTACCTTGAGCAAGGTTAAGATGCATAGTTGTGCATCTCAATAACATGCCATACTTCCATAAAACGAATTAACTATCGGGGTACTCGGTGAGCAAGTTTCAAGATCTCTCCACTCTAATCCAGCAAATTGGCCAAGCCGAAGAAGCGGATCAAGTCGCAACGCTCAATGAATCTATTGAAGCGGGCCTCGAGCCCGGCGCGGTTGCCCTGATTCTAGAAGCATTTCCAATCGACGATCGTGTTCGCTTATGGCGAGCTTTACCACTAGAGCTACATATCGACGTGTTAACGGAAATGCGTGCGGACGTACGTTTCTCTATCATCAATGCGTTATCTGAAGTCGAGCTAAAGCTCACTCTCGCTAAACTCGACAACTTGTCGCTCATCGAATGGGCCGATTCGTTGCCAGAGTCGATCATCAACGAAGCGCTCTCGTTGATAGAAAAAGATGAGTTGGAACTTTACGATCAAGCAAACGAGTATGCTGATGAAGAACTCGGCCACTGGGCTGAACGTAAGATCATCACCCTGCCCTTCAACATTACGATTGGGACAGCTAAGCAGTTAATGGAGCGCTATAGCTACGACACGCCTCAACAGGTGTATCTGATTAATCGTAATAAACAGTATCGTGGAACGGTCAACTACTTCGATATCTTGCGTGGTGACCCCGATACTCGCTTAAAAACACTCGTTATTGAGGCTGTGACGGTGCTAGACAGTAAAATGATGCTTCCTGAAGCGGTAGAGGCATTAGAACACAGCACACTGCCCGCTCTCCCTGTAACTGATGCAGACCAAACACTGATCGGTGAAGTCGATTGGCAGTTTGCATTGAGTACACAGCGTGAAATCTACGAAGCACGTTTGATGGCCGGTACAGGTATGGATGAAGGCGATGACTTGTTTGCGCCAGTATTAAAAAGCTCGCAAAAGCGCGGTGTTTGGCTAGGCATCAATTTGCTTACTGCGATTTTGGCGTCTGTCACTATCGGACTATTTGAAGATGTAATTGCGCAGGTGGTGGCTTTGGCGGTGCTCATGCCAATTGTTGCATCCATGGGGGGCATTGCTGGCAGCCAAACGCTCACTCTAATGATTCGTGCGATGGCGCTTAATCAGATCACCCCAGGTAACCGTTTCAAGCTATTGAAAAATGAGCTGGGTATTGGCTCTCTGAACGGCATTGCTTGGGCGTTAATCATCGGCGGGCTCGCCGGATTGTGGTTTCAATCTCCGGTTCTTGGGGGAACCATCGCGCTGGCCATTATCGTCAATATTATTACCGCAGCTTTATTTGGTGTGCTGATTCCCATTATTCTGGATAAGTTTAAATTGGACCCCGCTTTGGCTGGCTCGGTGATTCTAACAACAGTGACAGATGTAGTTGGTTTTTTCGCCTTTTTAGGAACGGCGAGTTTAGTCATGCTTTAAAAGGTTCATTGTTTATTAATCAATCATTAGCATAATAGAGTCAAATTGCATAACGCAGTTGCAAATTGCAAACATACTCAAACTTTAAGCAACGCATGTCACAGAAACTACGTATTTTAGGGCATATTAAAGTTGGCACAGTAACTGCATTATATAAATCGACCCTTCTTAAGCCGAGGGTCACCTAGCCAACTGACGTTGTTAGTGAACTTGATTTTGTTCACATGTATATAAGCCAATCGCACTCTTTGCGGTTGGCTATTTTTTTATGTGGCTATTGCCCTCTTATCCTCTGACCGAGCTCGGTTGTACTTTTCTTACCCACAACAGATTGTTTACTGTTTATAAAATTCAAATATTCGCCCACTAAACCATTAGAAATGCCAGCTTCAACAAAAATAAATTACCTACATAAAATAAAACCAAGAAAACACACCCAAGAAAAGAACAAATAACGTCCAAACCAAAAACCTCATCATGAAATCGTTTTCTTTTCATAGAAATCGACTGAACAATCCAGAGTTATAGATAAATTTAATCCATAAAAACAAATAGCAATTAAAAACATTAATTTCACATAGAAAACCTGTCTATAAATCATAGAAAATACGTAAAAACAAACTTTCCACTTTTAGAATTTAAAAACCAAACAATTGTTATTAAAAGAAAAAATACACATAAAAAACCAAGCAAACGTTTAAATTTCAATTTTATCATTGACTATTAAATTTACATCACGATAATACGCGCCGTTTGCCTGAAAATCAGGTGCTATAATTTAATATTTCAATGTGCGGAGGCAATAATGGCTGGAGACAATAACTACAGTCTTGGACCAGTTCCCAACACGGCCAGAAAAGGCGTGGCGTCACTAACCATGGTGATGTTAGGACTCACTTTTTTCTCCGCAAGTATGTGGACAGGTGGTTCTCTCGGTACTGGGCTCTCCTTTAATGATTTTTTCCTCGCTGTTCTCATCGGTAACCTAATCCTCGGTATTTACACTTCTTTCCTCGGTTACATCGGCGCTTCTACTGGTCTCTCTACCCACCTTCTTGCTCGTTTCTCTTTTGGTTCTAAAGGCTCTTGGCTTCCTTCTGCTCTTCTTGGCGGAACTCAAGTTGGGTGGTTTGGAGTTGGTGTCGCGATGTTTGCGATTCCGGTGCATAAAGCAACGGGCATCGATACCAATACTTTGATCCTTGTCTCCGGTTTGCTCATGACCGCGACCGTTTACTTTGGAATCTCAGCACTGATGGTGCTGTCAGCAATCGCCGTTCCCGCGATTGCACTACTTGGCGGCTACTCTGTCATCGAGGCAGTAAAGAGCGTTGGCGGTATTGGCGAACTACAACAAGTTCAACCAAGCGAGCCACTCGATTTTTCAATAGCACTCGCGATGGTTGTCGGCTCTTTTGTTAGTGCAGGTACGTTAACGGCGGATTTCGTACGCTTTGGCAAAAAGCCGCGCAGCGCCGTGATGATCACCATGGTGGCATTTTTCATCGGTAACTCGTTAATGTTTATCTTTGGCGCGGCAGGTGCGTCGGTGACGGGTCAATCAGACATCTCTGAAGTGATGATCGCGCAAGGTCTTCTTATTCCAGCTATCATCGTTCTTGGCTTGAACATCTGGACCACCAACGACAACGCGCTCTACGCATCGGGTCTTGGATTTTCCAACATCACAGGCTTACCAAGTAAATACATCTCAATGGCGAACGGTCTTGTTGGCACACTTTGCGCTCTCTGGCTCTACAATAACTTTGTTGGCTGGCTGACCTTCTTATCGTTGGCAATTCCACCGATTGGCGGCGTGATCATCGCTGACTTCTTCACGAACCGTAAACGCTACGCAAACTTTGAAGCCGCCCAATTCCAAAACGTTAACTGGGCTGGCATTATCGCTGTCGTGATTGGCGTTGGTGCGGGACACTTCCTGCCTGGCGTAGTGCCGATTAACGCTGTACTTGGCGGCGCAATTAGCTTCCTGATTCTTAATCCTATTCTTAACAAAAAAGCACTGGCTACACAGCCAGCGTAAGGAACCATCATGACAACACTACTGATCAAAAACATAACGCTAAAAGGACAAGAAGGTCTGCAGCAAATTTTGATTGAAGATGGTCAATTCAAGCGCATTGAAAGCAACGATGTGGAGCTTAGTCATAACGGTGACATCATCGATGCTGAAGGCGGTATGGCGGTTGCGCCTTTCTGCGAGCCACACATTCACTTAGATACAACTCAAACCGCAGGCGAGCCTAGCTGGAACATCTCTGGCACATTGTTTGAGGGTATTGAACGTTGGGCTGAGCGCAAAGAAATGCTGTCGATTGAAGACGTGAAAGCGCGCGCAAAACAAACCTTAAAATGGCAGATAGCAAACGGCGTACAACACGTTCGTACCCACGTCGATGTTTCAGACCCTACCCTAATTGCCCTAAAAGCGATGGTAGAAGTGCGTGAAGAGATGAAAGAGTGGGTAGATATCCAAATCGTCGCCTTCCCGCAGGAAGGAATTCTCTCTTATCCAAATGGCAAAGAGCTGCTAGAAGAAGCCGTCAAATTAGGTGCGGACGTGATTGGCGCGATTCCACACTTTGAATTCACACGCGAATATGGCATTGAATCGCTGCACTACGTATTCGAGTTAGCGCAAAAATACGACCGCCTGATCGACGTGCATTGTGATGAAATCGATGACGAACAATCTCGCTTCGTTGAAACACTGGCAGCATTAGCGCACAAGTTTGATATGGGGAATAAAGTCACGGCCAGTCACACCACAGCGATGGGTTCCTACAACGGTGCATACGCATCTCGCCTGTTCCGTTTATTACGCATGTCCGGTATCAACTTCGTGGCAAATCCATTGGTGAACATTCACTTACAAGGCCGTTTTGATGATTACCCAAAACGTCGCGGCGTAACACGAGTGAAAGAGATGCTGAATGCCAACATCAACGTCTGCTTTGGACACGATGATGTATTTGACCCTTGGTACCCACTAGGCACTGCAAACATGCTGCAAGTGCTGCATATGGGTCTGCACGTGTGTCAGGTGATGGGTTACGACCAAATCAACAACTCACTGGATCTGATCAGCAACAATTCAGCACGTACACTGAACATTCAAGACAAGCACGGCATTGAAGAAGGCAAACCAGGTAGTTTACTGATTCTTCCCGCAGAAAATGGTTTTGACGCAGTACGTCGCCAAGTGCCGGTTCGTTACTCTGTTCGTCACGGTAAAGTGATTGCAGAAACACAGCCTGCGACAACTTATATTCATCTTGAACAAGCAGAGCAAGTAACGTTCAAACGCTAAAAAGATCGGCGAAACGAAAAAGGCCTGACGACATCGTCAGGCCTTTTTTCTACTGGTAAACATCACTGCTCGCTCTGTCTATTCTTGTCTCATAAACCACTGAACACATTGAAAGGCCATATAAAACGGCTCAGTACCAAACGTTGCAAAAGGTTCTGGTGGCTGAATCTCAATTACACCATCGCACTTGGAAATTATTCTAAGCGTTGGGCATACTTCTGACTTCATTTTAGTTGTAGATATGAACCATGACGTCATTAAGCCAGATAGAACCGCAATTTTTGGAATTTATGCAGCAAGAGATGCAAGTAGATGCAGCTCATGATCTTAAACACGTAAAACGCGTGGTCAAAACAGCGAAACAGCTCTGCAAAGAAGAAAATGCAGACATCGCGATTGTATTACCGGCTGCCTATTTGCATGATTGCTTTACTTACCCGAAAGATCACCCAAATCGTAAAGAGAGCTCAATCATCGCAGCCAAAAAAGCGGTCGCATTTTTAGAGAGTATCGATTATCCGCAGCAATATCATGATGCCATTGCTCATGCGATAGAGGCACACAGCTTTAGCGCCAACATCAGGCCAAATACGTTAGAAGCCAAAATCGTCCAAGATGCCGACCGTCTGGACGCTTTAGGCGCAATTGGCGTGACGCGATGCATTCAAGTCAGCACTCAATTTAACGCGCAACTTTACAACGACAGCGATATATTTGCCGAAGAACGTGAACTTAACGATAAACAATTCACTCTGGATCACTTTCAAACCAAGTTATTCAAAATCGCTGAAACCATGAACACGGAGTCAGCGAGACGCGAAGCGCAAAAACGCAAAACCTTTATGCAAACGTACCTAGAGCAGTTACACGACGAGGTAACAGCGTAAATGTCAGAAAGCTATACGTTAATTAAAGAGCTTAAACGCCAACTAAAGTTAGCTGGGCTGCATTATGCGGATGTTGCACAACACCTTAATTTAAGTGAAGGAAGCGTCAAACGTTTACTCGCTGAAGGTCAGCACATTAGCCTTGAGCGCTTAGAACGCATTTGCCAATTGATTGGTTTAGAAATGGCGGAACTATTTAAGCTCGCGGCTGCGCACAATAAGGGTCTAGAGTCGCTAACGTTAGAGCAAGAAAAGCAGCTGGTTGACGATAAAGCCCTGCTGCTCGTGGCGATCTGTGTTGTAAATGGCTATCAGTTTGAGCAAATCGTTCAGCAATACACCTTCAATGAGTTTGAACTGGTGCAAAAGCTTGCTCATTTGGATCGGCTGAACATCATCGACTTGCAGCCAAATAACAAAATTCGTTTGCGTATATCTCCGACATTTAAGTGGCAGATGGGCGGCCCTATTCAACGGTTCTTCCAACAGCAAGTTCAAGACGCCTTTTTCCAAAGCTACTTTTCTGGTGAAGATGAAAAGTTCTCCATGGCAACAGGACTGATGAGTGTACCAAGCAACAAGAAGCTACAACAGAAACTGCAAAAGGTCATCGATGAGTTTTATCAGGCTTGCCAAAGTGATAGCTCTCTCGATATGGACGAAAAACACGGCACCTCTCTGATTATTGCGATGCGTCGCTGGACGTTCCCTTTGTTTGAACCATGGGAAAGAAAACCTGCTCAGAAGTCTCGCAATTAGTAACTCAATAAACAAATGGAAATAAAAGTAACGAATTTCGTTACTTTTGGTGGCATACAACGTCACTTGAAAGAGAAAGCTGGTTTAATCGTTCATTGAGCATAAAGTGCTCCCATCTCATTCGACTTTGTTTAATCGGGGCCCGTATGTTTTTCTCAAAACGCTTTTTTCCTTACTTTGTGACGCAATGCCTTGGCGCACTCAATGACAACATCTACAAAAACGTTCTGTTATTGATGGTGACATACAGCCAAATTGATAACCTACCAATATCCGTCAATCTATTCGTTAATTTGGCGGCAGGCTTATTCATCCTACCTTTCTTTCTATTCTCAGCGCATGCTGGTGCCGTCGCTGACAGCATGGACAAAGCCAATTTAATCCGACGTCTAAAGCTCATCGAGCTGGCTATCATGTCTTGCGCAGCAACCGCTATTGCCACCCAAAGTGCCATGCTGATGCTGGTTCTGCTGTTTATGACAGGCACTCAATCGGCCTATTTTGGTCCCGTGAAATACGCCTTGTTACCACAAGCGCTCAAACCAAATGAGCTTGTTAAAGGAAATGCTTGGGTTGAAATGGGCACGTTTCTTTCGATTCTTATAGGTACGCTTAGCGCAGGCCTGCTGCTAGCCATTCCTAATGGTACCTTGATTGCTTCTTGTACCGTGATTGCCTTGTCTTTGCTTGGGTTCATGAGCAGCGTGAATATTCCAACGATGCCTAGCCAATCGAATGACAAAGCGAAATTTGAACCGATTTCTGGTTTAAAGAACACGTTAAAAGTGGCAAAAAAACAGAGAGGCATCTGGATGTCTATTCTTGCCATCAGTTGGTTCTGGTTCATGGGTGCGACTTACCTAACTCAATTCCCTAACTTCGCACGCGAACATTTGTTCGCAGATAGCACTGTCGTTTCTTTACTGTTGGCATTGTTTTCGATTGGTATCGCGACAGGCTCTTGGTTGTGTGAAAAACTTTCTTTCAACCACGTTGAGCTTGGTATTTTGCCATTCGGTATCCTTGGTCTGACAGTCTTTGGCGTCGACTTGCTATGGGCAGTCCCAAGTAATCCATCACTTCCGGTGCACTTTTATGATGTGCAAAGCTTCGTTGCTGAATCAAAACATCTGCGCGTCATGATTGACCTTTTCCTTGTTGGTGTAAGCGGCGGTGTCTTTATTGTTCCTCTTTATGCGTTCATCCAATCGCGTTCAAACAAAGGGGAATGTGCACGTGCCATTGCTGCTAACAACATCATGAATGCGTTGTTTATGGTGGTGTCTGCTTTGGTTTCGATCGTTGTACTCAGCGTACTAGAGCTTTCTATTGTGGAACTGTTTGCCATGATGGCAATAGGTAACTTCTTCGTGGCAATCTATGTCTATCGCCAAGTACCGGAATTTACACAACGCTTTATCAGTTATTTACTCAGCCATTGTATGTATCGTGTGTCAGTAAAGGGGCGCCAACATATTCCTGAACAAGGCGCTGCGTTAATCGTGGCTAACCATGTTAGCTATGTCGATGCATTGATTTTGATGGGAACCTCTACTCGCCCGGTTCGTTTTGTGATGGACAAGTCCATCAGCGAGCTACCTGTTCTTAAATATGTATTCCGTCATGCCGGTGTTATCCCGATCTGTTCTCCACGTAAGTGTGCCGACACTTACCGTCGAGCATTTGAACAGATTGAACAAGCGCTTAACGACGGTGAGGTTGTCTGTATCTTCCCTGAGGGTCGTTTAACGTCTAACGGTCAATTGGGTGAGTTTCGCCCTGGTGTAGAGAAAATCCTCGAACGTAACCCTGTTCCTGTCATCCCTATGGCGTTAAAAGGGCTTTGGGGTTCTTTTTTCAGCCACAAAGGCGGACATGCTCTCACAAAACGACCGACTCGTTTTTGGTCAAAAGTGGATGTTGTTATCGGTGAAGTGTTAAGTCCTGCGTCTTTAAATCGTCATCAATTGCAACAACAAGTACAGGATTTACTGGGCTGAGTCGCTTGCTACAGCAGTCAAACTTTGCAGCAAAACGTAAATATGCACCACAAAGCACAAGTAGTTCTTTGTTAATTAGAGTAGGATATCTACGACGTCATAAATCTAGGAGGTATTATGAAAATCATCATCTTACATGGTCTTTATATGCATGGGCTGGTCATGCAGCCTCTTAGCCAAAAGCTGAGAAAACTCGGATACGAAACGCAAGTACTCAGCTATAACACTGTTGCTATCGATGAGTCTTCACTGTTTGATTCTATTGATCACTCGCTTAATCCACTGACCACAAACGTGCTCGTGGGACACAGCTTGGGAGGCTTGATGATTAAGCGCTATCTCGCCAACAGAAAACCGAGTACTAACTTAATCTCTCATGTTGTCGCTATCGGTTCGCCTCTTAAAGGCGCGTCCATTGTAGGTCGAATTCAAGATCTCGGATTGGGTGCAATTTTAGGCAATTCGCCACACCACGGATTAAACAAACATGATGACGCCTGGGATTTCCCTCAAAAACTCGGCAGTATCGCAGGAACGATGCCGATTGGCGCTCGCCCATTGTTGATCCGTAATGACAACACCATGTCGGACGGTACCGTTACCGTAGAAGAGACAAGACTGGACGGTATGCAAGATCATATCGAAGTGAAGCAAACGCATACAAGCCTGATTTACAACACCTTCGTGCCGCAGCAGATTGATCACTTTATTCGCACAGATTATTTCCGTCGATAGCACACTTTTCCATCATACAGATGGAATCGACTTTCCAAGCTATTCAGTTCGCAGTACTATCCTAGCTCCACTTCTTCACAACTTGGATGAAGTGGTGCATTTTTAATTGTTCTCAGGGCGGGGCGAAATTCCCCACCGGCGGTATACTTTTTCAAGTGAGCCCGCGAGCGCTCGATTCGTCGAGGTCAGCAGATCTGGTGAGATGCCAGAGCCGACGGTTATAGTCCGGATGAAAGAGAATAAGAATACACCAGCATAGCGAGTCAGATCGCTAAGAATGCTGGTGCACTTCTTTTTGATCGTATTTTACGGCGATCTCTCATACCGCCCTGATTCTGGTGAAATTTAGGAGTTAACCATGAATCAGTCATCACTACTTGCCGAATTCGGCGACCCAATTACTCGCGTTGAAAACGCACTTATCGCTTTAAAAGAAGGCCGTGGCGTACTGCTTCTTGATGATGAAGATCGCGAAAACGAAGGCGATATCATTTATTCAGTCGAGCACCTCACTAACGAGCAAATGGCATTGATGATCCGCGAATGTAGCGGCATCGTTTGTTTGTGCTTAACAGATGCTCAAGCAGACAAACTGGAGCTGCCTCCAATGGTGGTAAACAACAACAGCGCAAACCAAACCGCATTTACGGTTTCTATTGAAGCGAAAGTTGGTGTAACAACGGGTGTTTCAGCAGCAGACCGCGTAACGACCATTAAAACGGCGGCAAACCCGCACGCAAAACCGGAAGATCTTGCTCGCCCGGGTCACGTATTCCCTCTGCGCGCACGTCCAGGTGGTGTAATGACTCGCCGTGGTCACACAGAAGGTACGATTGATCTGATGCAAATGGCAGGGCTTCAACCCGCTGGCGTACTGTGTGAAGTGACCAATCCAGATGGCACGATGGCAAAGGCACCGGAGATCGTAGCATTCGGTCGCCTGCACAACATGCCGGTACTGACGATTGAAGACATGGTAATGTACCTGAACCAGTTCGAGTTGAAACTGGCATAGTCAGATCTCAGCTCTTGAAAAAGCCGCGCATTTGTGCGGCTTTTTTGATCGATCCTCTTTGCACTTAAGTAGTTATACTTATTGAAAACAAGGGGAACAACACCATGAAAGGATTACTGAACTTCGCCGCTCTCGTTAGCTTTCTCTCCATGAATTCGCTTGCTCTTGCATCTGAGTGCCCTGATATTCTTCAAGGTAAGCAAAGGTTGTTAAACTCAACGGAAGAAGTCGATCTATGCGAAAGCTTTAAGGGAAAGACACTACTAATCGTCAATACAGCAAGCCAGTGCGGCTTCACTCCTCAGTTCGAACAGTTAGAAACCCTCTATCAAACTTACAAAGACCAAAACTTCACCGTTATCGGTTTCCCGAGCAATGACTTTCGACAAGATAGAGGAAGCGAAACGAACACTGCGAAAGTCTGTTATCTCGATTACGGGGTAACCTTTCCAATGATGGCTCGCTCTTCAGTATTAGGTGTAGATGCGAACCCAGTCTTCAACCAAATTACCAACCAAGCAGGCATAAAACCAAAATGGAACTTCTACAAGTTTCTGATTAGCTCTGAAGGTAAAGTTATTGCTACTTTTCCAAGCTCCACATCACCGACAAGTACTACGCTTACCAATATGATAGAGCAACAATTGTAAGGTGACGACCATGACAACACGCTCAACCATGCTACAACTCGGTTACTTAGGCCTGGTTCCATTTGTGTTTAGTTTAGGGCTGATTTTCACTGACATCTCACTCTTCAATTTAAGTGGTCAGCAATTTTTCATCGCATATAGCGCCGTTATATTAAGTTTTTTATCTGGCATCCTTTGGGGTAATGGCATTGAGCATTACTACCACCGCCTTAGCCGAAATGTATTAATTCTCAGCAACCTTTTTGTCTTACTGGCTTGGGGCGCATTACTGCAGGGCCACAAACATTACGCGGTCGCTACCCTACTCTTAGCAATTGGGTATCTTGCTGTTTGGTATGCAGAAAAGCTCGTGAGGAAAGTCGAACAAGACGCCGAGCCCAAGGGATATCAAGGAATGAGGAGCAAACTGACCTTCGGCGTAATCGTAATGCACGGATTGGCTTTAGTTTCATAACCTGGTCTGTCCAGTACTAAGATCACAAAAAAACGTCTTTTTATAAAACAATGTTCATTTCGTGAATGCACACATATTTTGAACACTGTTTTGTTTCATTTATGAATCAATCCACATATAAGTAATTCAAAGCATTCACAAAGGATATGAATATGTTTTTTCGCAAACTTTTGTTTAGCACTGCGATGATCAACGCAACGACAGGTTGCGTGTCTTACCAGGCACAACAAGCCGCCGCTCAAACAGTAAATAATACAGGCACTGTGCTTACCAATGTGATTAAAACCACGATTGCTCAGCCATGTAATGTTGCAATCACTGCTGCTAGCTTGTTTTATCCGCATGCCATATTTATGACTAGTGTTCCGACTCAAGCATGTACAAGCGTTCTTAGATAATACGAAAGTGATAAGCATAAAAAATGGCGACTCTACCGTCGCCATTTTTAAGCTTCAATGCTATTTATAGTTACAGAGTCAATAAGTAATTAACTAATTGATTGTACTCGTCGTAAGTACGAATTTCGTTGGCCAAAACAATGTATTTATTGTTCACAACCACACCCGGAACCCCTCTCAACGTGCTAGCAGAGAATTGCTTATCAAAACCTTTCTGCATTGAGTTTACGGCGAAACTATTGTACGCCGCATCAAACTTCTTACCTTCGACGCCATTATCAACGAACAGCTGTTTCAGCTCAGCTTCGTCTTTTGGCGCTTGTCGCTTTTGATGAATTTGGGCAAACATGGCAGGAATCATTGTATCTTCAACTCCTAGCGACACCATCGTCGCGTAGGACTTGGCCATCGGAATCGCCATATCTCCGCCCATGAAGCCCACATGCACCTTTTCAAACTTTGCCTCTTTTGGCAGAGCAGGTTTTAAACGCTCAATAAGCGACTCAAACTTGTAGCAATGTGGGCAATAAAAAGAAAAGAATTCCGTCACAACAGGTTTCGATGCTTTCTTAACATCCAGAACTTTGTAGTGCTTCCCTTCTTCAAATTGCGCTGCATGAGCGGTAAAAGTCAGTAAAAGTGCACTACATAAGGCAAGTAGTTTTTTCATTGTTTATTTCCTTGTGGCATTCAAATGCCAAATCATTTCATTTGGTAAAAAGGGGTAAACCCCAAGTAATTTGAGATGAGGAATTAAACAATCGGAGGACGATAAAGCTTGGTGATCACAGTCACTACTTTTTCGACTAGAGGCCTATCAATCAATGCAAGGCTATAAGGAAGAAGCAGTAAGTCGTTTTGAGATAAGTTGGCGGGAATTTTGACCATGCAGGAAGAGCTACAACTCGTGTGAGATTGTTGTGCCTTATTGATGGCTGACTCATCGTGATGTGATTCTACGCAGTCGTCATTGACGCCAAGTTGTTTGTGCAGAGCAGCCTGTTGAACAATAAGATCGCGTACTTCAATTGTTTTCATCGGAGCGGAAGCCTGCGCCACAGGAGCGACACTACTCAAAAGCATAGCAACTAAGCAAACTATCGCAGTCAACAATGTACGGTTAAACTTCAACATAGCTACATCAAGGAAAATGGTGATTTAAGATAATACATGATAACGGTTTGACTTCAAGATACGGACTCTCGGCTCGCTAACAAACTCTGTTCTTTGACTATTTTAGGCTAGTGAATTTTCTCTCTAACGCTCCCTCAGTACACGAAACCAGCACAACGAGCTATTCACCGTTCGGATACTCCCCTCATCAGATACCAGCAACAATTCGATAAAACTTGAAATCATTATGAAACACGAGTAATAGTTAGAACGGTTTTTGTACGAACAAGGAAAGATCAATGCTTAAAAAAAGATTCTTTAAGACAAAAGATGAAGTCGAAGTCACGTTCGAGCTAGATAAAGATCAGTGGGACTCTGTCCAAATTGCTGGAGACTTCAACAACTGGCAGCCAGAGCCGATGAAATTAGTGAAGAAAAGTCGTCAGTTTAAATTTAAAACCCGCTTACCTAAAGCGCGGAATGTTCAGTTCCGTTACTTGCTCGATGACTCGAAGTGGGAAAATGACCCACAAGCTGATGCTTACGTTCCAAATGCATTTGGCAGCGACAACAGCGTCGTATGTACCACCGAATAAGCGGTAATTTCGCTTTAAGATTCCATACCTAGGCGCAAACGTTGCGCCTTTTTGCATCTCTCGAAATGTGATTGGTGATTAGATTTAAATCATTAATTGGCAATTTTATCCAATTAACTCATCCGATAACCTTATTCTGAGAAAGCTTTATTTGAAATAATTCGTAAATTTGTTTAAGTTCCATTGATATTAAATATTGTATACATCACTTAAATGAACGCACAACAAATCAAACCATCTCTAATCATTGTGGAAGACGATCCCAAATTACAAACTATGTTGGGTGAGTATTTTGTTGAACAAGGTTTTCAGGTCAAATGTATCGACAATGGGACGGACGCACCCAATGCGATTATTGACACACAACCAGACGTGGTGCTGTTAGATTTGATGCTACCCGGGCAAGATGGTCTGAGTGTATGTCGTCAAATCCGAGAATGCTACAAAGGCAAAGTGTTGATGCTAACAGCAAGTGATGATGACTTCGATCATGTCGCCGCATTAGAAATAGGCGCAGATGACTTTGTTACTAAACCCATCAAACCTCGCGTATTGCTGGCTCGTATTCGCATGCTATTAAGAAGAAAAGAGGCGGCGCCTACCGAGTCCGAAAACGGCCTACAAATTGGTGTTCTGTGTTTAAACCGATTGCGTAAATCGTGCGTAATGAATCAAGAAGAAATTGCGCTGACAGACGGCGAGTTCGATTTGTTGTGGGTTCTTGCAACGCATGCTGAAAAAACACTATCACGCGAGTGGCTGACCAAAACACTGCGTGGTATTGAATACGATGGAACAGACCGCACCATTGATAATCGCATAGTGACACTGAGAAAGAAGCTAGGCGATGCTTCTTGCTCACCACAAAAAATCATTACCGTTCGCGGCAAAGGCTACCTATTTATGCCTGATGCATGGAATGAATAATGAGACGGATTTATCTGGAAAGCTTTGTTGGCCTTATCATTCTGTTTATGGCTAGCTTGTGGGGATACGAATTCTTAGTTTATGAGATCAACACAGATTATGACTACCTATTACAAGAGCATGAGGGTCAAGCTTTTCACGATCTGATCTACCCTATCTATAAAGAACACGGATTAGAATATACTCAACAACAGTTGGAACAATTTGCCACATCAAGCCATCGTTTGTTGGTGCCTCATACGCTTGAAGAGCTTCCAACAGACATCAAAAAGGCGTTTGAAAGTGATACCTCCGTTAACGTCGCTTACGATGAAGAAAGGGATATCTGGTTCCGCCTAGATGCGAGCACGCCTATCTTTAAAATGAGCGATAATCCGAATAGTCCTGTGGTTAAAGCAGCCAACTTTGATGACAATATCGTTTGGTTGTTCTTTTTAGCTGGATTTGCTCTGTATTGCATATTGTTGATCTGGTTCTTAAGCCGTCGGATTCGAGAGCTAGAGAGAGTGACCGTTGAGTTTGCCTCAGGTAACTTCAAGGCTCGAGCTAGTACCTCAAGCGCTAAGTCTGTTGGGACGTTAAACAAAAGCTTTAACACGATGGCCGATAAAGTATCTCGCTTGATCACTAGCAATAAAATGCTAACTAACGCCGTTGCACATGAATTGCGTACCCCAATCTTCCGCTTACAATGGCAAGCAGATTTGTTATCGGATTCAACCTTAACTGAACAACAGAAAAAGTATGTTTACAGTATCGTCGAAGACATTGACGAGATGGAAGAAATGGTTGAAGAATTGCTTTACTACGCAAAGATGGAGCGTCCTGACACAGCATTACAAACTCAAGAAGAAGTCGTCCTATTCAACTTAGTCAAAGAATTACGACAGAGATGGCAAAAAGAGACTACGCTCGGTATTTCGCTTCAAGAAGTAAACTCAGAAAACGTTCTCGCGTTTGCTGACCCAAAATTGTTAAAGCGAGCCTTAGATAACTTGCTGCGCAATGCAATGCGGTACGCGGATAAGCAGATTTTAGTAGAGATAAAACACGATCAGCACCGCTGCTTCATCAATGTTCATGATGATGGCATAGGTATTGAAGAAAAGCATTGGCCTCATCTATTCGAACCATTTTACAGCGCGGATGAATCTCGCAACAAAAAGACGAGCGGGTTTGGGCTCGGTTTGGCGATTGTCAGACAGATAATGGAGCTTCAACGTGGAGAAGTTTCGATTTGCCATAGCCCTCTTGGAGGAGCTTGCTTCACACTTAGCCTCAAAAAATCAGACAGTTAACTTATCCTTCCTACCCCATTTACAGAAGACGACACTTCAATACACTCAAGCGACAGAGCCCAACAATAAAACAGTGTACATTTAATCCATAAGATTCACACACTAAATGGATAGTACTCATGTATAAATCTTTTATCCTGATTATGGCGCTTACTTCTACGCTTACAGCTTGCGCCTACAACCAAAAACCTGTCGTCGACATGACCAATGTTGACCCTAGTACATATGAACAAGACTTTCTTTACTGCCAAGGCTATGCAGAAAATGTCGACAAATCAGAGGCAGCGAAATCTGAAGCCACTAATGGGGCAGTTACAGGCGCATTGATCGGCGCAGCTGCTGGTGCGCTAGAAGACGGATTAGGTGGAGCGGCTGTCGGTGCTGCTGCCGGCGGTGCTGTAGGAGCTGGAGCTGGTGCTTTGAGTGGAACAAATGATTCAACCAAAACTCAATCTCTCGTATTGCGTAAATGCCTCCAGCACAAAGGCTATACCGTCTACGATCTTGATTAAATAAGCACTTTTCTTAAATTATCGCGCGATGGATTCTATTCACAAATGTTTCACGCTGTAACGATTAATCTCGTTACCTCTCTGGGATATGTGTTCCATCCCAATGCTTAAATAGTAAGGTCATATTTTGAAGCCAGGTAAAACAGGTATACGCCGTGTCATGGATGCGACCGGCTATTCATTTCAAGGATTGAAAGCCGCATGGACACACGAAGCCGCTTTTAGACAAGAATTGATTCTCGCCTTGGTGCTTTCCGTCTGTGCTTTTTTCCTTCCTGTCACCACATACGAAAGAGTGCTGATGATCAGTAGCCTGTTCTTGGTATTGATCGTCGAACTCATTAATTCCGCCGTAGAAGCGGTTGTCGACCGTGTTAGCGATGACTGGCACGAGCTCAGTGGTAGAGCCAAAGATATTGGCTCAGCAGCAGTATTTGTTGCGTTAACTCTTGCCCTTTTTATTTGGGCTTCGTTCTTGCTCTAATTTTTATTCAAGACACTCATTATGAAGACACATGATTTACAACAGAGAGGTATCTCTTACGTTACCTTTACTTTCCTGTTGGCGCTGTATTTCGCTCTCGTCGTAAATATCCCTATTTATAAAGAACTGATCGGCATCTTTACACACTTAGATAATGTCAAGATTGGATTTATTATCACAATACCAATTTTCTTTCTTGCCGCGCTCAATTTCCTTTTTAATTTATTTAGTTGGCCTTGGATCGGCAAGCCGTTCTTTATAATTTTAATCATTGTTTCAAGTATGGTGAGCTACGCAAGCTATAACTATGGCACACTTTTCGATTCTGGAATGATTGCCAATATTGTTGAAACCGATTCGAGCGAGGCGAGTTCTTACCTGAGTGCTCACTCTGTAATTTGGACGCTGATTATGGGAGTTATCCCAGCGATAATTGTCTTTAAGGTCAAGCTGCAATCTCAACGTCACCAATTACTGTACTTCTCTGTTACCAAATTAGTATCGATGCTGTCGTCGCTAGCTGTCATCGCCGTCATTGCCAGCGTGTACTATCAAGACTACGCATCTGTAGGGCGCAACAATAGCCACCTAAAAAAAATCATCATACCCACCCAGTTCGTTTACAGCGCGACCGGGTATGTGAAGGAAAAATATTTCACCACGCCAGAGCCATATCGAGAAATCGGCACAGATGCAAAGCAGTCAAATAGCGCCGTACAGCAAGCACAGAGCAAACCAACACTACTGGTTTTTGTCGTAGGAGAAACCGCTCGAACTCAGAACTACCAACTCAATGGCTATACACGAGAGACAAACCCTTATACTAGTAAACTGGATGTTATCTCATTTCAAGACGTCGCGTCTTGTGGCACCGCGACTGCTGTATCTGTGCCTTGTATGTTTTCACAGCTCACGCGAAACGAGTTTGAACGCGCCAGAGCGGATAACCAGGACAATGCTCTCGATATAATGCAGCGCGCCGGGGTTGACCTCATTTGGAAAGAAAATGACGGTGGGGATAAAGAAGTAGCCCACAAGATCAAGAAAATCGAAGTGGATCGAAAGCAAGTAAGCCCTATGTGTAATGGCCAAACTTGTTACGACATGGCGCTATTAGATCATTTTGATCAGGAAGTCGCGGATATGCACGGTAACCGAGTGGTCGCCATGCACCTTATAGGAAGCCACGGTCCGACCTACTTTCAGCGTTACCCAAGAGACAACGCCTTCTTTAAACCAGACTGTCCACGTGCAGATATCGAAAACTGTAGCATCGAACAAATAGTGAACACATATGACAATACAATACGCTACACCGATCTTGTATTGGCAGAAACCATCAAAAAACTTAAAGCGTTAGAGTCTGAGTATAATACCGCGCTAATTTACATATCGGATCACGGTGAGTCACTAGGCGAAAACGGATTGTTCTTACATGGTATGCCTTATGGCCTTGCACCAGATTTCCAAAAACGCGTTCCTTTGATTATGTGGCTGTCTTCGGGCTTTAAACAAGCGAAGCAGATCAATACCGACTGTTTGTATATACAAGCACAGAATGCAGGCCAATACTCACATGATAACGTGTTCCACTCTTTATTAGGCATTATGGATGTACAAACTCAAGCCTACGATAGCAAGTTAGATATATTCAAAGCCTGCCGAGCCGTTTCCTAAATCATTCAATAAAGCCTGGCTCAAAGTGTGAATCAGGCTTTTTCTAACAAGGTATTTAAACTCATCGCCGAGCCAAGCGTTATACTGACAGTCCGCGATCCATACATCGAGATAAGGACTAGGATGAAAATTGGTATTATTGGTCTAGGGGATATCGCTCAGAAAGCATATCTTCCTGTTATCACTCAGCTTCCAAATATCGAACTTGTATTTTGTACCCGCAACCCAAACACACTTGAGAGCCTAGCTAGGCAGTATCGAATCTCAGAGATCTGCCAAGACTACCAGCAACTTCTGCACTTTGGCGTCGATGCCGTCATGATTCATGCGGCAACAAGCGTACACCCTCAAATAGCGGCATTTTTTCTGCAGCATGGAATTCCAACCTTTGTCGACAAACCATTAGCGAATAGTGCTGATGACGTGGAAAAGCTGTACGACATTGCCGAAAAAGAGAGACAGCCACTCTATGTGGGCTTTAACCGTCGTCACATTCCACTTTACAACCAACATATGCCACAAGTGCAGCAAGGCAACATATCTGACTTAAAGTCGCTACGCTGGGAAAAGAACCGTCACCAACTACCGGGGGATGTTCGTACCTTTATATTTGATGATTTTATTCACCCATTAGACAGCGTTAACGTCACAGCCAAAGCCGATCTAAAAGATGCTTATGTAACTCATCAACTTGAAGGTGGTCAGTTGGCGCGTTTAGATATTCAGTGGCAACATGGAAATACTTTGCTCCACGCCTCGATGAATCGCCACTTCGGTATCACTACAGAGCGCGTTCAAGCTTGTTATGCAAACAAGGCAGTTGAGTTCGACTCCTTCGTTGAAGGCAAACTATGGCAAGCTAACCAAGAGCAAAAAATCAATTTGAAAGACTGGACGCCAATGCTGACGAGTAAAGGTTTCCATTCGATGTTGCTCGATTGGTTTGGCGTCGTTGAGTCTGGAAATATTGCTGATGAAGTAGTAACACGCAACATTGCCAGCCATCGATTGGCAGAGCAAATTTGTCAATATCTCGAGAAAGTTGTCTCTAGATAATGCGATTCTTGGCTATATGCTTGATTGAGTATTACGCTTTATACTAAAAAGACTTGCATTAAGGAAGGCATTCATTCTCTGTTAAGACTACGGCGATTATTCTATCAATCAGGTGAATGAGGGCACAAAAGCACACATTGACAAAACAGACGGTTTAGATTTGTTTTACGGTGCTCTCAGGTATCTGAATCATCACATTCAAGAATAAAGGAAATAGAATGAGAACACTTGGTAACATCATTTGGTTTGTATTTGGTGGCGTATTTATGGGGTTGCTATGGTGGTTTTTTGGTATTTTGGCCTTTATTAGCATCATCGGAATACCTTGGGGGCGTGCGTGTATCGTTATGGGTAATTTTTCCTTTTTCCCATTCGGTAAAGAGGCCATCTCACGCGATGAATTGACCAATGAAATGGACATTGGCACGAGTCCGCTCGGCGTTATTGGTAACGTCCTTTGGTTTGTATTTGCAGGCCTTTGGTTAGCTATCGGTCACGTACTTTCTGCAGCAGCATGCTTTGTCACCATAATCGGCATTCCGTTTGCGCTCCAACACCTCAAACTAGCGGTTATTTCACTCGCACCAATTGGTAAAACGGTTGTATCGTCTGAAGAAGCTGCAATGGCTCGATATAACATCAATCGTTAGCGATCGGCTAATGCACTTTCTATCCTCTGGGCAGTCATGCTCAGAGGGTAACGCCCGTCAAAAGTAAGCCTATAATCGCTATCGCATATTCAATAATGGCTGATTGTATATTCATACCGTCACCTTTACGTTGAAGTTTATCCTAGCTCAGCACTGCTTTACTTTTATAATTAATACACCCAAGTGAGTTCAAGATGCTAGACTCATAGCGTCGTCACTGACTCAAACTCCAAGAACGACGTAACGAAAAAGCGAGCTATCCTATGCTCGAAATATGGGTTCTTTCCCCCTCGAAGTAGAGTTCAACAACAAAAAGACGAACTATAATCATAGCCAAGATTAATACTTTTCGACCTAAAATATCTCACATCAATCAAAGAAAGCTTCTAAGATTTTCTCTTTTTGAGTAAATATAGAGAGTTACAGTAGCGAGATTCTTCTCGGTAAAACTCCCCACTCAATCTCATGATCAGTTTTTTTAAAAAACAACAAAAATTCGTTGTTATCTAGAGTAATTATTTTATTTGTCGCAGAGCAATTCCATCAATATTATTTGCGACATCGGAGCACTAGAGCATTGAACTTTTTAGCATTTATCACAGGAATAGAACGTAAAAAACCTTTTATTACTTATTTTTCTTTTTTACATATGTTCTAACTCAACGTCTGTTCAGACAGGAATATACCGTGGATAAATATCAAACAGCTTATGCTAAACGTCTAGAGAAATTAAATGGGGATCCATCTCCTAAAACAATAGCCCGCCTCTCGGCTTGGGATGCGTTTTTTAACAAGGAGTACGAGCTCCAAGACTTGGAATACCAACTATCGGACGCAGCGCACCAGCACTATGAACAGTCGCATGCGAAGAGCGACATTAGCTTCAAAGAATTCAAACGAGTGTTTTATAATGAATCCATCAAAATTTACAATTTAACTGATGGCGCCTCTATCCAGAAAGTATTCACCCCATTACTTTTGCTTACAACGCTCTGGATAGTGTTTGTATGCCTATTTAACAAGTGATCATCAAACTATTCCAACAACGATCAGTATGGGACTACAGGTATGGCTCTATGTAAGGGGGCTAATTGGCTCGGTCTCCTTCACTAAATTAGCGACTCAATTACCCGCAATTCCATAGGCTAAAAGTGACAAGGGCATCCATTGATGCCCTTTTTATTCAAAGGAACGCAACCTAGACCTTTGGCCCACTTGGGTATAAAACCATTATGCGTTAAGCTGCACGCTATTATCCGATTGATAAAGAGTGGAGCGAAGTGATGGAAAAAGTAGGCTCTCGAGCATTGATTGTCGAAGGTGGAGCCATGCGAGGCATATTTTCATGCGGCATACTCGATCATTTTCTTGCTAGCGAGTTTTCTCCATTTGATAGCTTTTGGGGAGTGTCTGCGGGTGCTAGCAACTTGGCTGCCTACTTAGCTAAAATGCCCGGACGTAACTTAAAAATCTACCTCGATTACAGCTTAAGAAAAGAATTTATCTCTCCATCTCAACTTCTACGTGGTGGTGATATGATGAACTTAGACTGGATGTGGAATGTCACCCTCGAAGAACTTGGCATCGATAAATCTGCGCTCAAAGCCGATTCACGAGCTTTCTTTTTAGGCGTGACGCGTCAAGACAATGGGCAAGCGGAGTACCACCTTCCTGATGTCGACGACTTGGCAGAAACAATGAAAGCCAGCAGCGCACTGCCTGTACTTTACCGAAATGGCGTATCACTGAACGGAATTAGATACGTTGATGGTGGCGTCTCAGACGCACTTCCTGTTGCAGAAGCAATAAAGCGAGGAGCCAAAAAGATTATGGTTTTACGCAGCCAGCCCGCAAGCTATCAAAAGCCAAGAGGAAGATTCAGCGCCCTAACTAGGAGGATGTTGAAAGAAACGCCCGGATTAATTGAACCGATGTTGACACGTGAAGTTCGCTACAATCAGACCTTAGCGCTGATCAACAACCCACCACCTGGTATCGAAATCATTCAAGTGTGTCCTCCTGAAACATTCAAGTTGAAACGGCTGAGTCGATCGCCAGCACCACTGCGTCATGCTTATGAGTTAGGAATTGAAGCAGGAAAGGAAGCCATCATACGATGGAGTCAGAAGTAGAAAAAAGCCACGTGGATTAAACGTGGCTAACGCAAATTCGATGGCAGTGGATTATCGTATTTGCTTCTGGTCGAGCCCAATATTCAGGCTCAAAACTGTTTTAATTTGCTCGCTAACTGAAAAAGCGAGTAGGCAGTCCAAACTAGTAAGTTTCAAACAACCCAGAGTTGTAATCTTGGATGGCTTGTTCTATCTCTTCCATGCTATTCATGACAAAAGGGCCATAATGCACCACGGGTTCATTAATTGGCTCACCAATAAAGATCAGTGCACCACTCTCTTTTTCGGCCTGCAATTCAACCCATTCACCTTTCGATAAAATGGCCATTTCGCCTTGATTGATCTCACGACCTTTTAATTGAATACGACCTTTATAGACATAGAGCATCATGTTGTTGTCTTGATCCGTGTTCAAATTCAAAGCTTGCCCCCCCATCGCTCTCCAATCGGCTACCGTGGCAGCAACACCTGTCTCTGTTAGCGGCCCCTGAATTCGTTCGTTGTTTATAGTCATATGACCCGCAATCAAACGTACAACCCCCGTATTCGGAGTATCAAACTCAGTGATCGTTTCAGGTTGAAAGTCATGATATTGAGCTGGCTGCATCTTATTTTTCGCAGGCTGGTTAATCCAAATTTGGAAACCATGCAATTCGCCTTCCTTCATAATAGGCATTTCGCTATGGATGACGCCTCTTCCTGCCGCCATCCACTGTGCACCACCGGAACGAAGCTCACCAACATTATCCATATGATCACGATGCTGGAAATGACCTTTCAACATATAAGTAAGCGTCTCAATACCGCGGTGCGGATGCGGAGGGAAACCGCCGATATAGTCAGCGCGGTCTTCTGATTTGAGTTCATCCATCATCAAAAATGGAGAAAAGCTAGCATGATTGAAACCCGCTACACGGCGAATTTTCACTCCATCACCATCAGCAGTAGGTTGCGCAGGAATAAGCTGACGAATTTCTCTGAATGTACTCATACTAGTTCTCCTAGTTTATCTTTGTGACCGCTTGCAAGTCGCATGTTCAATCTATGGCTATCGATAAGGTTCTATTTTAGGTTGATGAGCTAAAATTATGAGCCATACTATTCGTTCTACTTATTCAACTTTTTCGAACAATACAATTTATCGAGTTAATAATGAGCACATTTAATTTATCTAAAATAAATGTAGCTATTTTCTAAACAAGGTGTATAGTGTGCCTTGGCTCTTAGAAGAGAGCTGTTAATGCAACATTTAGTTTAAGTTTCCTCTCAGTAAAATCTTGAATCCCCAATTCAGACACCTGCGTACAACTTCCTCTTGATTGAACATTCAATAGCTTAGAAAAGATCCACAAAACAAATCATAATTTTAATGTTTAATTCAAAGGTATTTTTATGTCTAAAGTAACTGGTTCAGTAAAATGGTTTAACGAAACTAAAGGCTTCGGTTTTCTATCTCAAGACAACGGCGGCCAAGATGTATTCGTACACTTTAACGCTATCGTTTCTGACGGTTTCAAAACACTGACTGAAGGTCAGAAAGTAAGCTTCAATGTAGAGCAAGGTAAAAAAGGTCCTCAAGCGACTGAAGTAACTCCTCTATAAGACTGCTTTTCTTGGTGTAGCATGCCCATGCTGCACCAAACCTCTCTCCTTCAAAAATATTCTTTCATCAATCACTCAGCCTAATTTTAGGCATTGCTTTGTGCTATCTAAAATAAACTGAATAGTACTGCTTAATTTATTATTTATAGGAAAAATCATGTCCTCAAAAAGAACTGGCCGTCAAAGGCATTGGTATCAATTACTTAACAAAGAGAAAATCACTAAAAAACAGGAGAATAAATGTTAGAAATTGAATTTAATTTAGAACAACCTCAAACCTCTTGGAACGCTAAAATACATCAATTAAATGGTGATATTTTACGAAGGCACGTATTACCGAAACTTCTTTCTCATAGCTTCATGATCGATTTTGAATATTGTGAGAAAACGCAATCTGGAACTATTCTCTGTGATTCAGGTTCAAAGTTAGGAAGTTTTACTGTTAACTGATTCAGTTTTCATGCATTAATGGATAATGCAACTAATTTGGAAGGTATCCAATGGCTAGAAAAAGTAAGAAGCAGTCAGAAAAAGACAAAAAAGAGTCTGAACAAAACGCGGCGGCGGTAAAGCAGAAAACTCGACGCCGCATAGAAGACATTATGGAACAAAGAGAATTTGATAAGTTATTCGATCTATAAATGCTCTCTAGTGCTTTCTCTGCCTTTATCGTTGTGCAAGGTACCGCCACCTACCTTTGCTCAAACGAATCTCCACTCTTTTAGACTACTCTTCTAATTACACGTGCCTCTCACACGCGCAAAAACAACTGGCTCCTCTATACTCAAGTGACTTGCAAATAGTCGTTTCGCTCACAGGAAAACCCGTGACTAATGACAGTTAGGTTATTTGCGTATAGCCAAAGCGATATTTTTGCGTATAATCCCTCTCGTTTGCTTCGTATAACCCCAATGATATGGTTTGGGGGTCTCTACCAGTTCCCGCAAAGTGCTGATTACGAAGAGTTGAGATCATCGTGGGTCTTACTCTTTGTGATAGCGTTCGATTTATTTCTATCTATACCTATTCTTAGAGTAACTGCATCCACAATACACATAAGGTGGAATATGAACGCATTTATTCAAGGTCTTCCAAAAGTAGAGCTGCACTTACATATCGAAGGTTCACTTGAGCCGGAACTCTTATTCAAATTAGCAAAACGAAACGGCATCGAGATCCCTTACTCTTCTCCGAGTGAACTACGCAGCGCATATCAGTTTACAGACTTACAATCATTTCTCGACCTCTATTACCAAGGAGCGGGAGTTCTGCGTACGGAGCAAGATTTTTACGATCTCACTTGGGAATACTTACTGCACTGTAAAGAAGACAACGTTATTCATACCGAAATCTTTTTTGACCCTCAAACACACACAGAACGCGGCATAGACTTTGACACTGTTATCAATGGAATCGCTCGTGCGCTAAAAGATGGTCACGAAAAACTTGGCATTACCTCGCAAATTATTGCGTGTTTTCTCCGTCACCTTTCAGAAGAGAGCGCCATAGAGACCCTACAGGCTATTCTGAAACACCGTGATAAGATCATTGGTGTTGGACTAGATTCTTCAGAACAAGGTCATCCGCCAGCTAAATTCAAGCGCGTATTTAAACAAGCAGTAGAAGAAGGCTTACTTACCGTTGCTCACGCAGGTGAAGAAGGCCCCGCACAAAATATTAGCGATGCAATTGAAATGCTTTACGTGAGCCGCGTGGATCACGGTGTTCGCTGTGTTGATGATGAAGCATTAGTTGAATCCTTAATCGAAAGCCAAATGCCACTGACAGTGTGTCCGTTATCGAATCTTAAGCTATGTGTATTCGACGATATGAAAGATCACAATATTGTGGATTTGCTACGAAAAGGTGTCGCTGTAACGATTAACTCAGACGATCCTGTGTACTTTGGTGGCTACATGACGGATAACTTTCTGGCCGTCAACAACGCACATCCAATGAGTAAGAGTGAACTTGCCCAATTTACAATGAACGCGATTGATGCCAGCTTTATCGATAACGAGTTAAAGGCGAAATATCGTCACCTTGTTAGCCAATACGTAAACCAGCACGAAGCGTTGCAATAAAGGCATCAGTGCCACGCCTTAGGTCAAACGCGTAGGTATTAAAACCCTACAAAAACTCTGTGGTTAACCGCATTTATAAACGCTAGACTGAGAAAGCTAAACTAGCACACAAAAAGGAATATAATCATGATTCAACAAGGCCAAGCTCTACCAGTTGCAACTCTAAGTGAGTTGACTGCCGATGGTATGGTTAACCACGACGTTACAGAACTGTTTGCGAACAAGAAAGTCGTACTCTTTGCTGTACCTGGCGCATTCACCCCTACCTGTTCAGAAGCTCATCTACCAGGCTATGTGGTATTAGCTGATGAGCTAAAGGCAAAAGGTGTTGATTTAATTGCGTGCGTTTCTGTAAACGATGCATTTGTGATGCAAGCGTGGGGCGAAGCTCAAAACGCTTCTGAGATTCTGATGTTGGGTGATGGCGACGCTAGCTTTACTAAAGCATTAGGTCTTGAAATGGATACAGGCGGCTTTGGTGGTATTCGCTCACAACGTTACGCGATGATCATTGAAAACGGCACAGTGACTAAGCTTAACGTTGAAGAGCCAAAAGAGTTTGAAGCAAGCAAAGCAGAAACGATTTTAGCGGCGCTTTAAGCTTACTCCTAAATACAAAAACGGAAGCCATCGCTTCCGTTTTTTGTTGGCTAACGCATTCTCACAACACTCGTTTGTTGCTTACGCTGCATTTCCGCAAAAGTCAGCACAAACGGGGATGACTGCTTTACACGGCTTGGTAATGAAGAAAGCGCATTGTAGGCATCCTGCTTCGTTTTAAAATCACCAACAGTTACCGTATACCAACGCGTGCCTCGGCTGTTTTTCCAGTTAACCCAAACCGGATGCTTGGGATCGATATAGCGAATATAATCTTTCACATCTTTTTCTTGCTTTAGCGCGAGTACCTGCATCGTGTAATGGTTTGGGTTTAAATAACCATATGCATCCTGAGAGGTCATGACTCCAACACATTGGCCGCTATCGACCTCCTGCTGGTAAGGCATAGCGCAGCCCATGAGCGATAAAATCAATGTCAAAGATAAAATCTTGTGCACGTGTCACTCCATTCTTGTTCTAGTTTCTTTTCTCTCGCACCCAAAAACACAAAACGCTCTTGGTCAGGTAAAAACACACCCTTACAAGAGGGCCTGTGTTTTAACGCAACGAGTATTCCAAAAACGTAAGGCGACCACGTTGGTCGTCTTAGTAAATTGATTTAATAGAACATTAACAAGATAGAGTGATATAGACAGAAGTTCGCTACTGTTTAAAACCAGCTAGCGACCAATTGCTTAAACCAGTCTAAAATTCGCTTGAATAAACTGCCTTCCTCCACGGACTCCAATGCAACGAGCTCGGCTTCATTTACGACCTTACCGTCGACTTTGTAAAGCACTTTACCAACCACTTGTTGCTCAGAAATTGGCGCAACTAAATCACCGTTGTATTCAACTTCCGCTTGCAGATTTTTTACATCTCCTTTTGGCAAAGTGAGATAAACATCGTTAGCTACGCCGACAGTAAGCTCGTCTTTTTCGCCCATCCAAACTCGAGCTTTCGCAAGTTCCGCACCCGCCTCAGTCGGCATTACCGTATCGTAAAAGCGGAAGCCATAACTCAACAGCTGCTTGCTTTCTGATTCACGAACATTCTCACTCTTCGCTCCCATCACTACGGCAATCAAACGCATATCACCTTGTGTTGCAGAAGTCGCTAGACTATAACCCGCGCCGCTTGTATAACCAGTTTTCATGCCATCGACATTCATACTACGATCACGAAGCAAGCCATTACGGTTGTATTGAGTGATGCCATTGTAAGTAAACGAGGTTTCGCTATACAGCGGATAGATATCAGGTAAGTCACGAATAATCGCTTGGCCCAACTTGGCAATATCATAAGGTGTCGAATATAAACCGTCACTGTCTAGGCCGTGAGGGTTGGTGAATGCCGTGTTAGACAATTCAAGCTTGGCGGCCCAACTATTCATCAAACTCACAAACCCTGATTCACTTCCCGCAACATGCTCAGCAATAGCGACACTGGCATCGTTACCAGATTGAACAATCAGACCACGGTATAAGTCAGACAAAGAAACGGAAGTATTGACTTCAATAAACATTTTTGAAGAATCTGGGAAATTTTTTGCCCAAGCATTTCGGCTGATGACAACCTCATCATTCAACGTAATATTGCCTGTATTAATTTCTTGACCAGCTACATAAGCAGTCATCAACTTCGTTAAACTCGCGGGGTTTAAACGTTTGTGGGCATCACGTTCAACCAGTACTTTCCCCGTATGGAAGTCCATCAAAACATAACCACGAGAACTGAGTTCCGGCGCATTTGGCACAACTGAAGGCGCAGCATAAGCCAACGAGGATACAGCAGCGAACCCTGTAATTAACACTGTGTGTAATATAGTACTTTTTCTCATCATGACATCTTATCTTAGTAGCATTTAAGGCTTACAAACGGTACCCGAATGAATTCAAAGCGCGGGATTACCTAGTTAAAAAACGAGTATATTGAAACGGCGCTCAGTTACAGCCACCTTGTTACGATTGGTTACTTTTACTCAATGTTTGTCGAAAATAATGAGAGGTAGGTAGAGCTTTCGTCTTGAAGAATGAAACAGGAGCAAAAATAATTCCGTAACGCTATGTTTTTTTAGAGGGGAGAAAAAGCGCGCAAGCCAATTCAGGGAGTAAGTTGGTATAGGAAAAGTAGTTGAGCTTTTATCCATATCTAAATAGGAAACAACAAAAACAAGCAACAATAAGCCCAGCTAATTATTTACCAAGAAAACATATTGAAAACGCATCATAAAATCGTAATTAATTATCGATAAATTTAAAAACCTAATATTATAATTTATGCAAATTTCATTTATTATTAAACTGGAGAAAAATACAGCTTTCCTTTTTTAAAACTAAGAGACGATTTTTTCGATGTTTTTAGGTTTATCTCATCAGAGAACTTGGTATAACAGTGAGGGATAAGGCATCCGGACTTAGCGCGAAAGGATAACCCACTGTTATTTAAGTTCACACGCTGCTTTTTAATGACTAGAGACTTTAAACTGCGGTTACCTTCGGTTTGTGCGGCTATTCTTTGACGTATCCCAGCCCAGTACGACTCAAACGACGACATCATACATATCCTCTTTCATGATATAAGCATTAATAATTAAACATCGCTAAAAGCTAAGCTTGTCTTAAATAAAAGTACTAGAAATTAATTTTATTTCTTCAAAACAAATCAACCCGCATATTCCACATAAATTTAGTGGTTATGTCAAATATTAATTATCATTAATTTTATTTATAATGGATATAAAATCAGTTTATAATTTTTAAATAATTTAATTATTACAAAGCAGTATGACCAGTCCATATTTAACATGGAAATATGAGCTTTGTTTTGCATCATAATATATAAATACATTAAAGATTCATCTACGAACTAAATGCTCTTCAAGAGGTGATATAAATTAGCATTTCGAGACTAAATGAGAATAAAAATAGCGCACCGTATATGGTGCGCTATAGATTTGATTAAGGTCACTGTATAAGCATAGATAAAACTAAACTCATTTGACGTAGCTAGGCCAAGATTGCTTATGGTTTAAGTTTCAATACTTTATCAATATCTTCTGCGCTGTGGCGCTCAGGTAACTGCTCCCATTCTTCACCCCATGAACGGTTCACAATTCGACCACGTTTTACCGCTTCACGCTCATCAATTACTTTTGCCCAACGCACAACGTTTTTGTAGCTTTCTACGTCTAAGAATTCAGCCGCATCGTAAGCACGACCCAACACAAGGTTGCCGTACCATGGCCATGTTGCGATATCAGCGATGCTGTACTCATCGCCACCTAGGAATTCATTGTTCGCAAGACGCTTGTCTAATACATCTAACTGACGTTTTGCTTCCATTGTAAAGCGGTTGATTGGGTACTCGAACTTCTCTGGTGCGTACGCGTAGAAGTGACCAAAACCACCGCCTAGATATGGCGCAGAACCTTGCAGCCAGAATAACCAGTTCATTACCTCAGCACGCTTAGCGCCTTCTTTTGGTAAGAAATGATCAAACTTCTCTGCTAGATAAAACAAGATGTTGCCAGATTCAAACACGTTCACTGGCTCAGAACCCGAACGGTCAACCAATGCCGGAATTTTAGAGTTTGGGTTAACAGCCACAAAGCCAGAGCCAAACTGGTCGCCATCGCCAATCTTAATCAGGTATGCATCGTATTCTGCTGCCGTTACGCCAGCCGCCAAAAGCTCTTCAAACATGATCGTCACTTTCTGACCATTTGGGGTACCCATTGAGTAAAGTTGGAATGGGTGCTCACCAACTGGAAGCTCTTGCTCATGACGTGCGCCAGAATCCGGACGGTTGATGCTCGCCCACTGACCGCCGTTTTCATTATCGTTTGTCCAAACTTTTGGTGGAATGTATTCGTTAGCCATTGTTTTCCCTTATTGTGTTTGAATGCATCTTCAAACTGACGGGTCTTACGCGCCAGCAAGCATTATTAACATCACCTCTTCGCCAACTGCGATTAGGCATACTCAAGATATTAGGTCGAATTCGCTAAATAAAAGTCCTGCAATCTCTTTTAGTTAGAACCTTTGGTTATGGGATTTTCTTTCACGCTATAAGTAAAAACGTCGCGATAATGTGAACTAGGTTCGAGATGCCAGCGATGAGTAAGCGACACTCGGCGGCGCGCCACTATTTGGGGATTTAGAACAACCGCTAAACTTCAAAGTCACCAAGAATGAAGTTGTTCTGGATACCTTAGTTCAAACAACTTACGTGCGTGATAGGCAGTTAAGTTAGATAGTTAGAAAGAAAAACGCCCTTCACTAAATCAATGAAGGGCGTTTTAATGTATTCGAAACCGTTACTTAGCTGATTCAAACAAACCAGAAATACCTTTCAAAGGGAAAAGCCTTGCTTGCTCCAACCCTCTCAACGTTACCGTATTGAGGTCATCAATAAAGAAACGACTGGTCATCGTGTGTTTGCCGCCATTAATGAAAATCTCGATGACAGAATTGTCGATATACATCTCAATCGTCTGCTTAGCGTCCAATCTTGGTGCTTTTCGAATACCACCAAATTCTTCTGCGTACAAATGAGACATGTGACGACGGTCCAGCATAAACTCGTGCTCTGTCGCACTAAAGACGATGTTGTCACCTTTGAGGTTACTCAGCTCAAGTTCAAAGCCATCGCCCTCAAGGTCTAATTGGATCAAACAACTTGTGCTTTCCAGTGTATGGGATTGTGCAAAGACCACCTCTTCTTTTCTTAAACTCTTCAGCTCAGGGAGCGGAGCTTGAACAAGAAAACCATCTTTCAACGTTAGTTCTCTAGGAAGAGACAACATTCCTGCCCACTGGTGTGTGACCGATGGTGTGTCGATTTCTGGCAACCCTATCCATGCAATAAGAATGCGACGCCCATTCTCATCTAAATAGGTTTGTGGGGCGTAGAAATCAAACCCATAATCTGGCTGCAAAATATCTTGGTGGTTTTCTAAAATCATCGACTCTAGGTTCAACTGATCACCCACGATATACGCAACAGAATAGATGTTTTTGAAATCATAAGGATTATTACTGCTCACGCCCTGTGGAGAAAACAGCATCACCGATTGACCATTAATCTCAAAGAAATCAGGACACTCCAACATGTACCCAAGGTCAGAAAACTTGGTCTTGATAGGACCTTTATGCTGCCACGTTTTCAAATCTTTGCTTTGATAGAGCGCCATTGAACCATGCTCGGTTTTGGTTTGAGCACCCACCACCATCAAATAGTCGTCGCCTTTCTTCCAAACTTTTGGATCACGAAAGTGCTCCGTGTAATGTTCGTTCTCAATGACCACACCATGCTTTTCAATGTTGCCATCTGAATCCATGGTGGCAAAGCACTGTGTTGGAATTCGATTCCAGTTTTGGTCACGCTTATTACCAGTAAAAAACAGCAAAGCCTTGTTGTTTTCCACCAAAGCACCGCCCGAATAGACACCATGTGAATCGTAGTCTTGGTCAGGATGAAGACCCACGCCATGATCTTTAAAATGGATGAAGTCTTTAGTAGAAAGGTGGTACCAATACTTCATTCCATGGACTGGTCCCACAGGCGTCCACTGGTAAAAGATGTGGTGCTCACCATTGAAATAGCACAACCCATTTGGGTCATTTAACAGCCCAAATCTAGGGGCGATATGAAAACTAGGAAAGCCTTTATCTTGCTGACGTGAAAGTGTCATTTCTTCGATATCACACTGAGGGATTTGCTCAAGTCGACGATATCTTTGCTCTACAGTCCAACGGTTGTTTAAGCTCATAATTTTTCTCAACTGAAATTGGATCTGAAGATCATTGCCCAATAAATTGCAGCAACTCTGTCTGGGTCGGAAGCGCGGTCATTGCGCCTTTTTGCGTCGTCGCTAATGCACCACAGCCATTTGCCCATTGAATCGCAGAGCTAACAACAGGATGATTTTTCCAATCGTCATGCCGAGACAGGCATGCCAGTAGCCCTCCGACAAAAGCATCACCCGCACCTGTGGTGTCAATCGGACTAACGACTTGACCTGTGATCAGTTCACTCTGACTTTCAAAGACGCGCCAAACACCTTTCGCACCTTGTGTCACCAAGACCAAAGCAATATTCAAAGAGGCTATTTGTTGTAAACCTTGCGCCATCGACGTTGAGTCAGTCAAGAACAAAAGCTCTTCTTCAGAGAACTTAACCACATCGGCCATCGCTACAGCCTTCATCACGACAGCTTGGATTTCTGATTGATCTTGCCACACTTCATCACGCAAGTTAGGGTCAAAGCTAATGAAACCACCAGCGGCTTTTGCTCTTTTGATCGCCTCAAATGTGCTGCTTCTACTTGGCTCATTTGCCAGTGAAATTGAGCAAACGTGTAGCCAGTCACCTTGCTTAAAGTTTGGGATGTCTTCAACAGACATAAACTGATCAGCGCTCGGTTTTACCATAAACGTAAAGCTGCGCTCACCTTGCTCGTCTAAATCCACCACCACTGTTGATGTTCTTTGCTCAGGATCTTTAACGAGAAACTCCGTGCTCACGCCCTCTTGATCGAGCGTTGATTGCATGAAGCGACCAAATGGGTCATCACCTACACGTCCAAAAAACGCACTCTTACCAGATAGACGAGCAATTGCTACGGCGACATTCGCTGGTGCACCACCGGGACATTTGAGTAAAGAAGTCTCAGATTCCGGTATTAGATCGACAACAGCATCACCAGTTACCCACACTTGATTCATCTTGCTTACCTTGAAATTAAAGCCCTGATAGTCCAACGTGTTGAACACCTTCACTACCAAGTAAAAATTGAAAAAGGCTAGCCAAGCCATTAGTGCTTGGCTAGCACCCCAAACATTTAGGAAAAGAAGTGGATTTTGGGGGACTCCACCCTTAAGGAGTTCAGATTAAGCCGCTGCTTTTCTACCGACTTTAGCGCGGTCACGCATACCAAGAACAATGGTGAGAACAAATGCGGTCAAGAACGCGATCACCATACCCGCGATGTAGTACCCAATCTTCTCTGGCGTAATGGAAATGATGCCTGGAAGACCAGCTGCGCCCAATGCCTGAGCTTTCACATTAAACATTGTGATGAACGCACTTGATAACGCCGCAGCGCAAACTGCCGCAATAAATGGGTAACGTAGTTTTAGATTAACACCAAACATGGCTGGCTCTGTAATACCCAGCAAACCCGTAACACCCGATGGAATCGCAATACCTTTCATCTTCTTATCTTTGCTCATCACGCCCACCGCCAACGCTGCCGCTCCTTGAGAAACGTTAGACATCGCCGCAATAGGAAAGATAAAGGTGCCGCCCGTCGTCGCAATATCCGCAAGAAGTTGAGTTTCAATCGCAATGAAGCTGTGATGCATACCAGTAATAACAAACGGAGCATAAATAAGACCAAATACCGCACCACCAACAAAGCCAGCAGTGTTGTATAGCCAGTTCAGACCATCACCCAATAGGAAACCGATATCACGCGTGAACGGACCGACGACAGTAAACGTCAGCAAACCCGCTATGAAAATCGCCAGTAATGGCGTTAAAAGGTTGTCTAAAACAGAAGGTATGACTTTACGTAAGCCTAGCTCAACCTTCGCAAGAATGAATGCCGATACCAAAACCGGTAACACCGAACCTTGGTAACCCACTTTTTGGATTTCAAAGCCAAGAATATTCCAAACCGGAATGTTGCCAGACACAGATGCGCCGCCGAATCCCCAACCATTCAGCAAGTCAGGGTGAACCATCAACATACCTAGCGCCGCCCCTAAATATGGGTTACCGCCAAACTTCTTACTGGCTGAAAATGCCAGCAGAATAGGCAGGTAAACAAACGGCGCGTTCGCAAACGTGTTGATCATGTTCGCCAAGTCTGTCAGTCCTGGGTTGGCATCAATCAAAGATTTGCCATCAATGAACAAGCCTTGAGCAGTCAATAGGTTATAGATACCCATCAACAAACCACCAGCGACGATTGCGGGAATGATTGGGACGAAAATATCAGACAGCCCTTTCACCGCGCGCTGAACAATGTTTTGTTTCTCTGCGCCAGCAGACGCAACGTCGTTGGTGGACATTTCACTCATACCCGTCAACTTCGCCATTTCTGCATAAACTTGGTTTACGATGCCTGATCCAAAAATGATTTGGTACTGACCCGCAACTTTGAACTGCCCTTTTACCCCTTCAAGGTTATCAATCGCTTGTTCATCTATTTTTTGCTCATCTGCAACGGCAAGGCGTAAGCGTGTCGCACAATGCGCAAGTGCGGTGATGTTGCTTTTACCACCTAATAGAGTTAACAACTCTTTTGCTACTGCCGGATAATTCATTTCATACCCCATTGGATTATTATCTGAGCTTGCGAAATTTTCGGGAACGTTTGCAAAACAGATTTTTGCTCAATAAAACCAAATGATCAAAGATAAAGCAGAGAGAATGTGAGAATGATCGTCAAATTCTCTCCCTAAGAGCAGTATAGGAGGTTAGAATCGCTACTTATCAAAGAGCTTTTCATCTTCTCTTTGCAAACAATCCCAAAAACGAAAAACAGAATGGATAGGAACAATGGCGAGTCTGCATGATGTCGCCCGTCTGGCTGGCGTATCAAAATCAACAGTGTCACGGGTTATAAACGATGAGTATGGCGTAAAAGAAGCGACAAAACAGAAGGTCCGCCAAGCAGTAGCGGAGTGTGGCTATGTGCCGAACCAAGTCGCTAAAGATCTAAAATCTCAAAAGACCAATCTGGTTGGTGTCATTGTTCCTCGGGTTTCCTCTCATGCCACATCCCAAGGTGTCGATGGATTAACCGATGTCCTTGAAAAAGCCGGGAAACATGTCTTACTTGCTAGCACTCACCAAGCCCACGAAAAAGAACTGGAGTACATTCAGATCTTTAACCAAAAACGGGTTGAAGGGATCATTCTTTACGCCACCCACCTCGATTCCAAACTGGTAAAAGCAATTCAAAACTCAGCCGTTCCAGTTGTGCTCGTCGGTCAAGATGGTTCCATGTTTAATATTCCAAGCATCATTCATGATGACGCACGAGTAGGGTTTGAAGCGGGAAATAGACTGGTTGCAAAAGGTTGCCAAACCATGGGTTTTATTGGTGTGCAAGGTGACGATATCGCGGTAGATAAGCAACGCTCTGAAGGATTTGTTCAAGCGCTACAGCATCATGGTTTTGAGATCGCCTTCCATGCTCGTGGTGACTTTACCATCGATTCTGGCTATTCATTGGCAAAACAACACTTAACAAAGAACCCTAAGCTAGATGGCTTGTTCTGTGCGACAGACCGTATTGCTATCGGTGCGATGAGAGCGATTCAAGAGCTCGGGTTAACACCGGGTAAAGACGTTTTAGTTCTAGGAGTTGGTGATGATGAGCTCGCATCAGTGTGCACCCCAACCTTATCAACATTTAACTATGCATTTGATAAAGCGGGTGAAAATGGTGCGAAACTGCTACTAGATAGAATTGCCAACAGAAGTTTTGAAATGAGTAAGATGGTACTAACATTCAAAACAATTGAGCGTCAGTCCTGTTAATGAAAAAGCGCCAACTGAAATCAGTTGGCGCTTTTCTTATTACTCTTTGTCGGTTAGATCCCTTTAGAACCAAGTTTCCATTTGCAGTGCAAACAGAACTTCACCACCATCACCCATCGTTGCAGCACCCGCATCCTGGCTAATCGAGTAGCCATTCAAGTCTTCGCTCCAATCAACGTAGCTAACTGCAAAACGTAGCTCCGGACGGTCAAAGAAACCTGCAGCGGTAGACATCTTAAGCGTTGGTGCAATTGTCGCTTTGTAAAAACTGCCACTTGCTTTATCAATCGCATTGTCTAGGTCCATGTATTGGTATGAGCCTTCATAAACCATCTCAAAGTTCTGCGTAAACTCTTGCGCTAAGCGGATGTTGAACGATGCCCACGTAAATTCATCATTTTTAGCAAAGCGATCTTGGCTGTGTTCTGCTAGCAACGCAGGTGCTACACGCCAGTTGTCGCCGATGCGTGTTACACCATAGCTGAACAAGCGTACGGCTTTTGCGTCTTCTAACAAATCTCCGTTTGAACCGATGCCTTTAAGTTCCGCACCCAGTCCATCACCCATCAAAATACCGGTTTTAGAGAAGCCTTCACTCATGCCAAAGAAGTTATCGCCATGGTAAGCAAACATCGCATGTAAACCTTTGTCCGCTCCGCCTTCTACGCGATCATTGTTATCAGCAGACGTCATGCCGCTCAGCATCAATTGCCAATTACCGAAGCGGTTGTTCATTGTCGCGATATAGTTTTCAACATCTGTTGATGAGCTATCAATCTCACCAAAATCACGACCATAGATCGAGAAGTTTGCTTTCCACGAATCGCTCATTTGGACGTCATACACACCAGCACCAGTACCAGATAAGAAAACAATATCCGAGTCAAAGAAGTGAATGTCAAAGTTATCACGGTCAAATCGTTTACCAGCCCAAAACGTCGCGTCAGCAAAAGCTCTTGATTCAGAGAACATACTCAACTTGTTTAGCTCAGCATATATCTGACGAACGTTTAATTGACTCTCGCTCGCCGTCCATTCGTTATTGGTTTCCGTACTATCTGCCAACATGATTCGGAACAATGCGCTGGAACCATCATCTGCAAAACGTTTGTGAATAAGGTTTGCTTCCACATAATGATCATCCTCTACCCCTAATCGCCCAACTGGAGCGCCAATAGCACCAGCTGCCGTCATGTAAGGACCAGTACCCACTGCACCATTCAGATCGTCATTAATCAGTAGCCCGGAACGAGCGTAGCCATGAAACTCAAAGCTTGAGGCTTTCTCATTTGCTTCTGTGGATGCTTTTTCTGTCTGCTCAAGTCTCTGTTCTAATTCATTAATTCGCTTTTCAAGAGCGTCAACATCTGTTGCTGCGAATGCAGGTGCAGTAACCATTCCAAGCGCTACTGCCATCGTCAAAGTGTGTAGTTTCATTTCCATAGTCTCACGTAAATTTATACTTAGGCACATTGCAAACGTTCCCAAGGAAAAATCGCAAACTTATGGTGACTTTAAATGTCCATCTAAAGCCTGAATTTCAGAGCGCTCGTACTCAGAGCGTCTCTACTACTTATATCAATGAGGGCGATAATATATAAACTTTTCGGGAACGTTACCTTTAAGAGGCCATTTTGTTACTTCTATCACGTTCAATTGTGTTACTTACAGAAAAATCATTAACCAGCGCACATTTGAATTAATTGTTAGCGCTAGAGGAAGTAGTTTGAAGGTGACAGGCTACAAAGAAGGAGTTTAATGTTCATTTGAGAGAATACTCCCTCGCTTCCCTATGCTACTTGATGGTAACTCATCTCTATTTATTGATGAAAAGTAGCAGCTAAGGTTGAACGTAACTAAGAGCGAAGCGGATCTCGATACCTCATTTCAAACAACTTGAAAGGCTGTTAAGACGAGATAAACGACCTTCATTTTCTGTGAAGAGCGCTTTGTTGTTCTAATTCAAGCTAACGAAACACTTTTTTGGACAGAAGTACGTTAGAATACATACCCTAAAGTAGTCATAGATTTATTCAACCACTGCCTGAAAATGAGCCAGCCGCTCCCATTAATCAGAATGATAAAATGCCCAATAGAGATACATGAAAAAGCCAACTGTAATCACAGTTGGCTCAGTATTTCCCCTTGAACTTTTAAGCCTTATATTGACTAGAGCGTTAGTTCGGAAAGTGTTTATTTAAGAAGTCCAAAACATGAGTAACGTACTTCTCGGTATCAAAGACAGGTGCACTGTGTCCTACACCTTCTTCAATGAAAAGTTGGTTGGTAACTCCATGCTCATCAAGCTTAGCCTTAAGTATCTCACTTTGAGATAGAGGCACTCGCTTATCCAAGGTGCCGTGTAACTGTATATATGGTGGAGTATTTTCATTCACATAACTCGTCGTTGATGCTTTCTTGGCAAGCTTTGGAATATTGTTTGGAATATCTCCTAAGAAACGAGATACAGACGATTTTTTGCTGGTTTTCTTGCCACCTTTATTACTTAACTCAAGTAAATCGGTAGGGCCAAAAAAGCTTACTACGGCTGAGACCTTGTACTTTGGTGGCTCATAGAAATCTACTTGGTTGTATGCCGAGTTAGTCGCACCAATAAAGCCAGCGAGGTGCCCGCCAGCAGAGCGTCCCATTATCACAACATTGTCCGCTTTAATACCGAGCTTTTCAGCATTGTCGTACAAATAGTTCAGTGCATCATTAATGTCTTGTACTGGTTGAGGAAAGATCGCTTCTCCACTTAAACGATAATCAACTGAAGCTAGCGCATAACCTTCATTCAACACAGACTGAAGTAATAATGGGTTCTTTTCTGGGATGGCGTCTTTGCTCCCACGTTTCCATGCACCACCATGTACCCAGACTAATAACGGGTACTGAGTATTTGATTCAACCGAAGGAGTATAAAGATCGAGTTTAATCTCTCTTTCACCTACAGTTTTGAACAAGATATCCTTCTCTACATTGAACTCCCCAGCCAAACAGACAAAGGGCATAAGTAGCAGAGAGGTCATCGCAGACTTAATTTTCGTATTCATTGTTTTGTTATTCGCTTAAAAAAGTAAGTAGATTAGAAAGTCGCTTCAGCAGCTAACCAGTAGCGTCGGCCATCTTCAATGTAGCCAAACTCTTCCTCTGTGATTTGCTCATCGAACAAGTTATAAACCGCTGCCATTAACTTCACATTCTTAGTTACACGCCAGTTCACACCGAGATCCACGTAAGTATTAGAAGGTGCCAACGTTCTTGTGCTATCACTAGTGATGTTGTTTTTCTCTTTGCCTCGATAGTTCATGCGGGCCCATGAAGCAACATCATCACGCACTGCCCAATCACCATTAAGTGAGAAGATATGTTCAGGTGCTTGTACAAGAGGCAAGCCATCATCATCGTCATTAGTGTTCTTTTCACTACGAGTATACGAGTAGGTTGCACTTAGTGTAATTGACTCTGTAATACCCTTAGATACGGAACTTTCTGCACCATAGCTGTTCGCATCATCAATGTTGACGTAAGTGCGGTCGCAACTTCTGCTATCAGTACACGTCGGATCGACAAACTCACTTTCGATCTTGTCTTTGAAGTCGCTGTAAAACAAAGTAATGTTTGCAGAAAGGTCTCGCTCATTAACGTAATACAGTCCCATCTCTGTATTGATGGAGGTTTCTGCTGTTAAGTCTGGATTACCGTAAATAGAACAACGCCCTCTACAGCTCTCTTGAACCCACTCTTCGTCCATTTGTGTCAAACTAGGTGCTCGATAACCCGTAGACACACCACCTTTTAGCGTCCAACTAGGGTCAATAGACCAGACCCCGTAAGCTCTTGGGCTAAATTGCCCGTCAAAGATCTCATTGTCGTCATAACGTAAACCAAGGGTGAGAGCGAATGTATCCGTGAGATACCACTCGTCCTCAGCAAATACTGCCCATTGCTTGTTTTTAGAGGTCAATGACAGTTTATTGTCAGTCAGATCCTTTTGCTCGAAAGATGCGCCCAGTGTTAAGTAGTGAGCATTAAGAGGCAGACCCCATTGCGTATTAATTTGACTATTCTCGACTTCTTTATCTGCACCGATATTTTTTACTGTTTCATTACTGATAAATGAAGAACTTGTACCCCAAGAGTAGTTTCCGTCGTGGCTAAAACCAATAGATTGGCGTTCATATTCTCGTACTGCAACTTGAGACTCTCGCTCCACTGATTTACCTAGAGTGGTCTCTCGCTCTTGGTTATGATTGGTGAACTCCAGAGTAAAAGTGTCATCCGAGGTAGGTGTGAGGTACAAAGAAGCTCGATAGTTGTCGAGTGTCTTACCTGCATAACCACCTTCAATTTCATCTTCTTTTCTTTCCTGATACAGTCCAGTCAAAGAAGTACTCAACAGACCATCAATGACAGGGCCAGCAAGGTAAAGCTGCCCTTGATAGCTATTTCCAGATTTTGAATTTTCTTGAAGCGTCGTTTCTGCACGCAAGCTTCCGTGCCACTCTTGATAATTTTTACGCGTAATAATATTAATCACACCCCCCAAAGAATCAGACCCATAAAGGGTTGACATAGGGCCACGTACAACTTCAATACGTTCAATTGCACTCAACGGGGGAAGCCAGTCTTGTTCAGTAAACGTACTACCATTAGTTTGAGTTTCTCGACCAGACTGCTTCCTGCCATCAACAAGAATGGCCGTATATTGAGCAGGCATACCTCGAATTGAGATATCTTGGCCATCACCACCTCCTGTAACGGTTACCCCAGGTATATCACTTAAAGCATCAGTCAAATCTTTATATGAGCGATTTTCAAGTTGCTCTCGGGTGAGAACACTTATTGTTGCTGGCGCTTCTGTGACATTCTGTTCGTAACCAGAGGCTGTAACCACTACGGTTTCCATTGCTGTTGTATTGATACCAGTCTCAGGTAACTGGTCATTTGCAACAACGACCATAGGTACAGTAATACAAGCAGAAACAACTGATGTAGAAAATAGAGAGTATGTGAAAAGAGGCTTCATATTGAATAGGCTTAAAATGTAATTGCATTTAATAATTATTATCAATTAAACCTGATTATCATAATCACTGACAAGTTAATCACTATCGAGAAAAGAGAATATCACTATCCAATATACGAATAGTTAACCACGAATTACCCGATATAAGCATTTAAGCTAAAGTATCGGTTCCAACATAGAGCTGTTTAAAGATCTCTCGTACCCATTCACACATAGGATCATCGTTAAAGCGTTTGTGCCAATATAGGAAGACTTCTTGAAAGTCCAACTGTAGCTCGGCAGGTACTTCTCGAACGATCAAGCGAGGGTCTTGACAAGCTGCCTCTGCAAAAGGTGTCGGTAGATGAAATATAATCTCAGTCTCCGCAGCGATACTTGGAGCAGAACTAAAGTTATTCAGTTGCACTGGCGCTGATAAACGCTTTTTTTTGTTCGCTAACCCTAGCTCTTGGTATTTATGCTCAAACGACAATCGCTTCTCACCCTGCAAAGAGACTTGTCCAAAGTCAAATTCGGCCAAACGCTCTGGAGTTAGCTCTAAATCGGCCAGTGGATGATAGCGGCTCATAAGCAAACGGAAAGTACGCTTAGCAACAACCATTCGATAGATATTTTGCTCAGAGCTTGGCGGTTGATGAGAGGAAAGTGCGAAATGAACATCTCCAGCCACCAACGCATCAAAATGACGTTTTGGTGCTGAGTCCAAACTGACCTTAAGGTTTGGAGCCTCTTGCCGAATCTTAGCGATAACCTTAGGCATTAAGGTATTAATCTGAGGAAGAAGGCCGTAAACCTTAACGGTGCTTGATACAGTGCTCGGATCAAACGAGTCTCTATGGGCAAGTTTTTCTAAACTGGTAATCACATTATTGATGTCTTGCCTTACTGACTCTGCTTTTGGAGTCAGTTCATAGCCGTATTTCTTGCGCACCAGTAATTCGTCATTAAAGAAAACTCTCATTTTTTGCAGTGCTCGACTTACCGCAGACTGGCTCATATTTAAAGCCATAGCGGTGTTAGATACATGCTTCTCTTCGAGCAAGTGCTTTAAAACAAAGAGCAAATTCAGATCAATTTGAGATAAGTTCACGTCAATACCACCCATCAAGCTTCCAGTAGGTGGTATAGTACATAAATCTCTAGAGTTTGTGGTAAGTGTTTTCGATACTACAAGGCACTATTGAAACACAAGTCTGGTAGCAGGACAGTTTCCGTGCTAACACGAAAAGGGGCAAAAGTGTGTTTCAGTTCTTAAATGGGGAAGTGTTTTCCTCATATTCCTCAACCAATACAGCTAGCCTTTCAAGTTTACAAATTAGTCTTATATTTGCTTTATCGAAAGGCATTGAGGTTACTTACCTTGGCGCGAGATTTTTTAAAGTGCTCAATACCGTGTTGTATGCGACATTCAACACTTGTACTGTTTCCCTAACGCCAGAGCTATTCATTGACATATCAACAATTTTTTCTTTTACATCTGGCTTGCGGGCTTCGTAAACTTAATCAAGTTAAAGCTCTTTCGACACTCGATACATCTGGAGCGAGGAAAGCCAGAATGCCCTTTTCCATGTTCACGAACGGGCTCTGGTTTTATTACAGAAACGACATTGAACTTGGATAGTAACCATGAGTTAAAAAACATCAGAAATCAGGTGGCTATATTAACATCTATCAACCGATTTGAGTTGTGACCAATGAAAGGATAGTTAGGTTTTTATTGCGTAAATTATCGGTAAGATGAGGTCATATAACAGGCAATATGCCAGGTGTGTAGAATTATTCTATTTTAGGGATTTTGCTCTAAGTCTAAATGAATCTTTGCATTTCAATTTCAATAAAGCTTGGTTATTGATCATGTTTCTGAGTATGCGAATTATTATCAGTTATGCATATAATTGCTCATTGTCTAGTTTGACTTGTGTAACGTCACTTCAGCACGTACTACGCTGATTGTCTGTGTTTTCGTGTTGACAGTTTGGTACTAGGTAAAAATCAACAAGACTATGATTTCAAGGAACATTTTATGTTAAAGAAACTACTAAGTTGTTGTATCACCTCCGCGCTCTGTTTTCATTCTTCTCTCGCTTTTTCGCAATCCAATGAGATTGTGGACAGTACAGAGTTACAACAAGCTCCGGACATATTACCAGCCACATTAATGCTCGCACCGGACGAGATCGCCATTGCAGATCGCTACATAGTGGTATTTCAACAACCGCAAATGATGGCGAGCAACTCAACGGAATTCGAGCAATTCACGCAACAATCCGTAGACCGCATGTCTGGTTTGTATTCGGTAAAAGTGGAGTCGGTTTTTGACCACTCGATAAGTGGATTTGTCGCTAACTTGAGTCCTGAGCAACTAAAAGATCTGCGTTCTGATCCTCGTGTGGACTACATTGAGCAAGACAGAATCCTATCGCTTGACCCAATAGTCTCGGCAGACGCAAATCAAACCAATGCCATTTGGGGACTAGACCGAATCGACCAACGAAACTTGCCACTCGATAACAACTACAGTGCCAACTTTGATGGGACTGGGGTAACGGCTTATGTCATCGATACTGGTGTGAATAACGCGCATGTTGAGTTCGGTGGTCGCTCAGTTTCAGGGTATGACTTTGTCGATAACGATGCAGATGCAAGTGACTGTAATGGACACGGCACACACGTAGCTGGCACCATTGGCGGCAGCTTGTATGGTGTTGCGAAAAACGTCAACCTTGTCGGCGTGAGAGTATTGAGCTGTACCGGATCGGGTTCTACTTCTGGTGTTATTGCCGGTGTGGACTGGGTGGCTGCGAACGCTTCCGGACCTTCAGTCGCCAACATGAGTTTAGGCGGCGGTCAATCCGTCGCTCTGGATAGTGCGGTGCAAAGTGCGGTTCAGTCAGGTGTCAGCTTTATGCTAGCAGCAGGTAACTCCAACGCCGATGCGTGTAACTATTCTCCAGCACGCGTTGCTTCCGGAGTAACTGTCGGATCGACCACTAGCACGGATGCACGTTCGAGTTTTTCAAACTGGGGCAGTTGTGTGGATGTATTTGCGCCAGGTTCACAAATCAAATCTGCATGGTATGACGGTGGCTACAAAACCATTAGTGGCACTTCGATGGCGACGCCACATGTGGCGGGTGTAGCAGCATTGTATCTTCAAGAAAACAGTTCACTGTCTCCAAGCCAAGTAGAGGCCTTGATCGTTAGCCGCGCAACTAGCGGAAAAGTGACGGACACAAGAGGCAGCGTGAACAAGCTACTTTATAGCTTAACGGATGAAGATTGTGGCCAAGACTGCGGTGGCCCAGACCCAACACCGGACCCAGAAGGCAAATTAACCTCGGGCGTGCCAATAAGTGGTTTAAGTGGTTCAACTGGTCAAGTAGCGTATTACTATGTTGATGTAGAAGCTGGGCAGCGTTTAACCGTACAAATGTATGGTGGAAGTGGTGATGCGGATTTGTATCTCCGTTTTGGAGCAAAACCAGCACTGAATGCATGGGACTGCCGACCTTTCAAATACGGTAACAATGAAACATGTACGGTCAGTGCGACACAAAGTGGACGTTATCACGTCATGATTCAAGGTTACTCAAACTATAGCGGTGTCAGCATTCAAGCGAGCTACTAGTTATTCTTCTCGTTATTAGAAGAGAACAAAGCCCGCTTTTCGGTGGGCTTTTCTTTTGGGAATACTGTGCTTTAGGGAATGCAGTGTTTAAGAGGAGACGCCCGACGCTATTCAAACGTATTGGCCTTTTGCTTCAAAAACTCAACTCGAAGCGAAATCGAAGCTTTCTATTAGTAGTACTCACATAAGTCGGGTTCCTCAAACAAAAACGCCCTTCATATAAGTAAAAGGCGTTTTTATTTTGGGTTTTGATTAACGAGCTATAATACCAACCCACCGTCAATCTTGAGCACTTGGCCTGTGATGTAGGCGCTCTTGTCTGAGGTTAGGAAAGAGACGCCATTGGCAATATCTTGAACTGAGCCCATGCGCCCTAATGGGGTTTTGCCTTCCATCATTTGAATGACTTTCTCTGGCAGGTTCTTGGTCATGTCGGTGGCGATAAAGCCTGGCGCGACACAGTTGACGCGTATCTGTGCACCCTTTCTTGAAAGTTCTTTCGCCCAGCCTTTGCTCATTGAGATGACGCCGCCTTTACTTGCGCCGTAGTTGCTCTGGCCGATATTACCATCCGTTCCCACTATAGAAGAAATGCTAACAATACTGCCTGTGCCCTGCTCTAGCATGACAGGAGCAACACGTTGGGTGAGTAAGAACACCGCTTTTAGGTTCACGTCGATCACGCTGTCCCAGTCTTGCTCTAACATGTCTGGCAACAGTGCATCTCGAGTGATGCCCGCGTTGTTAACCAGAGCATCGATTCTTCCGTGCTGCTCTACAACACTTTCTACCACTTCACTGACAGCTTCGGCATCACACAAGTTGACTTGATAACTGCTTAGCTGCGCCGACTGGCTCCATTCCACGGGCGATATGTCTAGCCCGATTACGTGGAATCCATCCTCCAGTAATTGCTCACAAATCGCTTGGCCAATACCACGAGCCGCACCAGTGACTACTGCTACTTTTTCCGGTTTCATCTTGGTCTTCCTTAAATGTTGAGATTACAAATTCGCTTGTATCCCTAGCGTTTTTTGTTTTTATGCCTAGTCGCGTTACAGCTGCGCTTCTCATACGCAGGGTCTTTTATATCTAATAAAAACTATAGAAACAGTCTGGGAGTCGAATGTGAACTAATCAAGGCAACTTGATGACTATGGCAAGATCAACGTAAGAAAGTGTGTTGGAAGGCGCAAAGTTACACGATTGGAGGACTTGGATAGAAAAGTATTGGTCTGATTAATCAAATACTACTTCATCAGACCAATATTACTTGTCTCTTAATCTCTTACAAAAGCTGGTTTTGTTATTTTCACCAGAAAAGGCTGAAGCAAGAGATTAAACAACATGCCAGCAATAAACAGGGTGATCACAATACTCGCACCACTCGGTAAGTCATAGCGAGCCGATGCGGCAATACCCGATAAGATCCCAACAATACCAATGCTGATACTAGCGACAAAGAATCGAGTTCCCTTCAATGCTGCCGCACATAAAGCTGGAATAACCAACAAAGCAAATTCTAAATAAATGCCGGTTAACTTGACCGTAATGGGCATCAGGATTGCAAAGATCAGATAAAAACCACTACCGCGCATAAACGCAGGTTTTAACCAAACCAATAGCAACATCGCAGCGGTAATGAGTGCCAAAGGCCAAACGTCTGCCCAAGTCGCCCATAACAATTGCCCATTAAGAATGCCTTGAATAAAGTCTCCGCCGTGTGGGTCTTTACTCACCAGCAGGATCGCCAGCGATGCAGACACGACAAACAAGCTGCCAATCATGGGCTCTAAATGTTGCTGGTATCGTTTCTCCATTAAGGCAATCAAACCGCAAAGCATCAAAGACATCACCCAAGGGCCAACCATCTCACCAAAGAAAGAACCAGAAAAGAGATCGTATTGGTTCAACCAATAGTGACTTAGTGCAGCCCCCAAGGCCGCAACTTGTGCCACCGCCAAATCAATAAAGATAATTTGGCGTTTTAACACTTGCTGCCCGAGCACCACGTTACCGACCAGAGCAATCAAGCCACACAGCACCGCAGGTAATAGCCATGCATAATCTGCCATGGTTTAGATCTTCACCGGAACAGGTTGCACGAGCACATCCAACAAATCATCGATAACTTGGTCGTACATTTCATCCAAGCTTTCGCCATCAGAAACCGTTAAAGGCAGCTGAATCAGCGGCTTATTGGTTTGTTTCTGTAGCCAGTTTGCAGGACGCTGGTCTTGATGCGACGAGTAGACAATCGCTTCAAAAGAATCCGAGTCCAACTTAGTTAAGGATTGAAGGTGAGAAGTGGTAGGAGAAATGCCCGGCTTTGGTTCGAGGTCAGCGATTTGCTCCATGCCAAGCCAATCATATAGGTAACGGTAGGTTTCGTGATAGCCCACCACTTGTTTACCCTTTAATGGCGCGGCTTTCTCATTCCACTCATTGAGCTTTTTACGCCAGTGAGCGCGGAACTTCATACCATTCACTTGATAGCTTTGCGCGTTATCAGGATCGATGCTCTTCAAACGTTCCGTCAAAGCACGCGAAATCGCAACCATGTCATTCGCCGCAAACTGTACATGTGGGTTTCCGTGCGCATGAATGTCCCCCATGCTGCGGTCGACATGATCATGAGTGTCTAACATGCGCACGAAATCGGTCGCGTAGATCATGCTTTGTGAACCGTTTTTCACCGCACCATTGCTACTGCGAACTTGCAACATAGGCAACCATCCTACTTCTAACTCCGCGCCGGAACACATTGCCATGTCGGCTTGGCGCATCTTTGCAATCAAAGAAGGGCGAGCTTGTACATAATGAGGATCTTGCTTGGCGGTGGTCGCGGAATAGATGGTCGCGTCTGGGGCGTGACTTTCGAGAAGGGCTTTCCATTCTGGCTCACAAACAAAGATGTTCAGAGCCAAAGCAGGTGAAGAGATGATGGCAGCCCCCGCCGCCATCATCGCTAAACTGCATTTATTTAATGTCAGCTTAGAACGCATGTGCACCGTGCGCTCCAAATGTCATCACGTATTGCAGAGTGAATACGTTGTCTGTCTCGCTGTCTTGGTTATCAATGCGAGTGTATTGAGCACGGATAGTACCAAAGTGAGAAGAATCCCATGCGATCATCGCATCCATTTCTTTATCATTCAGTGCAGTGAAGTGCATGTGGTCGCCGTGCGCGTGGCCATCGTAGCTTTCTGCTTCACCGTAACGTAGACCTGCTGACCAGCTTGGGTTGAAGCGATAAACACCCGAAACATAGTAAGCGCTTAAGTTGTCTGGTGACTCTGCATCGTTTTTATATTTGCTATCTACCACACCGTCTAACAGCATGTATTCAGCCGATAGCGTGAAGTTGCTGTATTTGTAATTACCGTCTGGTGCCCATTTCCAAACAAAATCAGCACCGTAAAGGTTCGCACCTGTCACTGCTGCGCCATGATGGTGATCGTGCTCATGCTCTTCTTCATGACCGTGGTCGTGATCTTCGAATTCTTTAACCTTGCCGTTTTCGTTACGCAGGTAACTTAAACCAAACTGCCAACTTGAAGATTCGGAGAAGTCACTACCAAGCTTCAGCGTCGTGGTGTACACGCCAACTTCAGAACCATCTTCGACAGAAGACATTTTGCTACCACTGAGCGCTTCTACACCAAGTTTTACATAAAGGTCGGTTGGCAACACGATGTTTGCACGTACACCATCATCGTAGTAGTGCGAGCCAAGGAAAGTACGATAAGCAATTGGACGCTCAACAAAGCTATCGGTGTGCATGTGTTGGTTGTTCAGGTAACCAAAGTCAGATAGGAATCGGCCAGCGCGCACGTTTACACCATATGGCAATGCCAAAGTTTCGATGAATGCCTCTTCAAGCTCTAATTCTGTCTCATCACCATGACTTTCAAGAACCGCGGTCAATGCGCCGTAAAACTTGTCGTCGATATTTGATGAGAAGTTTAATTCCGTATGGCCTAGACCAAAGCCTTCTTCGCGCTCAGAATTATGACGTTGGCCATCTTGGTAGTAGCCATCAACAACAACACCAATCTGTGGGTTCGATAGTGTGTCGGCAAAAACAGGGGATGCAAAAATGCTACCGATCACGAGAGACACCAATTTCTTATTCACTACTTTTTCCTTTTTGTTATGTTATAACATTTAATTTTTCGATGTTATAATATAACAATTCTCATTACACAAGCAGAAATTTAAATTAGGCTCCGATTTCATGTTCGTACTCAATCCATGAATTGGGCTATCAACAAATGAATCAATTGATGTTTTTTATACGTATACTAATGAGAATTAGTAATTAAATAAGTAACGGAATTTCAATATGTTGAATATGGATTTTTCAAAAAGAATCGTGATAGATACTGCTCAACAGGAGTGGATCGCCAGCCCTTCCAAAGGTGTGTGGCGCAAACCTTTGGAACGAGAAGCCAAAGAATCAGGGCATACCACCAGCGTCGTTAAGTACAAGCCAAATTCGCAGTTTTCGACTCATCCTCACCCTCGAGGAGAAGAAATATTGGTGCTCGAGGGAGTATTCTCTGACGAATACGGTGACTACCCTGCTGGCACTTACCTTCGTAACCCTCCAGGAAGTCAACACGCACCATTTAGCAAAGAAGGCTGTGTGATTTTAGTTAAACTAAATCAGTTCGAATCTGAGGATCTTGAAACAGTTCGCATTAATACAAACCAAGCGAGCTGGCAGAGTGGTGTCGGTGGGTTGCAAGTCATGCCTCTGCATCATTTTGAGCACGAACATGTCGCGTTGGTTAAATGGCCAAAAGGTGAGAAGTTTCAACCACCCCGTCACTTTGGTGGTGAAGAAATTTTCGTATTGTCAGGAGAGTTTAGAGACGAGCTAGGTACCTATCCCGCTCTCTCTTGGATCCGAAGCCCACATATGAGCGAGCATTTTCCTTTTGTAGAGCAAGAAACGATCATTTGGGTAAAAACTGGTCACCTGCCGCTCCAAGCTCCTGCTCAGCACTCCTAATGTTTGCACACTTGGCATCGTCCATTGGAACTAAAATCGGCCCGCAATTTACGAGCCGATGATCATTTCGTCACTAAGAACCCATTATTCGCGAGTGGAGCCAGTCTTTGAGCTCAGCCCGGTTATGTTTTAACACGTTCATTTCGTGATCATCAATCGGGCTTCCTTGAAGTTCTAGTACGCGGATTTCCTTATCTAAAGCATTGTAGTTTTTAACGGTTTCAGCAAATGATGCATCGTTTTCGGTAAGCTGAGTAATGGTATCCAAATGTTCTGGGAATTCATGAGTTAATGAGTGATTTTCACCTAACATAGAGACCTCTTGGCTATTATTTGAGTACAAAACAGTGCCTAATTTTTGAGCACCACATGTATAACCGTAGCATCTAATGAGACGTTAATTCGTCGCACCGTCCACAAAAAGAACAACAAAGTTATTTTCAATTTTTCCTAGAAAGTGTTTTCTTTTTAGTCTCAATAGTCGAATGCAAAAGATGCCACTATGATCGTTCTATAATAACCCTCAACAATGAGAGCGATCATGCGAAAGACAATTCTAGTTACTGGATCTACTGACGGTATTGGTTTAGAAACCGCGAAAATGTTAATTAACCGTGAACAACACGTAATAATCCATGGCCGGAATATAGAGAAAATTCAACAAGTTGAGCAAATTTTGAGGGAGATGAAAAGTGGTAAAGTTGAAAGCCTTGTTGCTGATTTATCCTCTCCCAATGCGGTAAAACAGATAGTGATGGAGATAACAGAACGGTTCAATCGTTTAGACGTCATCATTAACAATGCTGGTGTGTACGCAACACCAAATCCAAGAACTAAAGAGGGTCTTGATGTACGCTTCGCAGTCAACACCATTGCTCCCTACTTACTCACTAGAGAGCTATTGCCGTTGCTCGGTGATACGGGTCGTGTGGTTAATTTGTCTTCAGCTGCACAAACAACAGTAAACACTAGCGCTTTAGTCGGTAATAAACCATTGTCAGATGGCGAAGCATATGCCCAAAGCAAATTGGCATTAACGATGTGGTCACGAGCAATCGGACTAAAGCTTAAGAACACTGGCCCTATGTTGGTATCAGTAAACCCAAAATCATTCCTAGGTAGTAAGATGGTTAAAGATGCTTATGGGGTTGCTGGTGGTGATATCCGCTTAGGAGCAGATATTCTAACTCGCGCTGCGCTATCAGAAGAGTTTGCTCAAGCGCATGGTATGTACTTCGATAATGACATTGAAGCATTCGCGCCCCCACACCCTGATGCATTAGATCAGAGCAAAACACAGCAGATAATTGATAGTATTGAATTAATCCTAAGCAAACTCTATTAATAACAATTAAGAATTATCTTGAGGTTCGTTTTTATTCGGACCTTAAAAACAATGTATTCGATAATTGAAACTTATTATCACTTTTCCGCAAACTCCCAATAAGGTGGCGTGCCATAGTATTCAGCAAAGTAATCAATAAAAGCACGCACCTTAGGCGCAATTAAACGAGAGCTTGGGTACACAGCCCAAATCCCAGCATCCATCGCTAAAGGGTGATCTTCGAGTACTTCCACTAGCTGACCACTTTGTAATTCTTGATAAACACTCCAAACCGAGTTGATAGAAATACCTAACCCGTTTACCGTCGCGTCTCTCATCGCATCACCATTATCGGTTTTAAAACGACCAGAAGTTCTTACATTGAACATTCCATCTTTTGTATTGAATGACCAATTATTCATTCCAACTAAGTTAATACATTCATGATTCGCCAAGTCTTGGGGCTTGTTAGGTCTCCCAAATTGTTCAATATAATCTGGTGATGCAACGATAATACGACGATCTGGCGCAAGCTTTCTTGCAACCAATGAAGAATCTTTCAACTCAGCGACACGAATGGCGACATCAAAACCTCCCTCAACCAGATCAATAATGGAATCAGAAAATCGGCAGTCCACGGTTAACCCTGGGTAACGCGCCATAAAACCTTTTAATGCGGGCACAATATGCAAGCGACCAAAAGTTGCAGAGGCGGTTATACGTAATACTCCCGTTGGCGCACTCTGCCCTGAGCCAACAGCTCCCCTTGCTGCCTCCACTGTTGCAAGGACCTCCTCCGCGTGAGGTAAAAAAGCCTGCCCCTCTTCAGTTAAGGAAACTTTGCGTGTGGTGCGATGAACTAAACGAACTCCTAAGCTGTCCTCAAGTTTATTGATGTGTGCGCTAGCGACAGCAGGAGAAAGTCCAAGCTCCTGACCAGCCATGCTGATGTTGTGTGTCGAAGCCAAACGGACAAATAGCTTTACATGATCGATGTTCATTTAATTTTCAATTATTTGTAAAAAATCACCATATAGAGCTTAGCATTTTCTTCCTTACGGATAGTAAATAAATACTCCAATTAGAAAAAGCTGATGGGCAGATAGAAGTCCAGCTCAAACGCCTCATCATGGCTAAGGAAATGGTTTTTCTGATAGTGAACATAAGCGGGTGTAGAACGCTGCTTAAAGCCTGAATTCGGCAACCACTTCTCTAACACCATACTCAATTGAGGAAGAAGCTCTCCATATACGCCTGTTAAGCGAAAAACAGCATGCAAACCACCCGGAATCGTCATTTGATTCACGACACCGCGTACTTTAAGCGGCTTATCAATCGCCATACAAGCCACATAGCGACACTTATCTAGCTCGACCCAAGCGGGGTTGGAGTGATGCAAACCATATTGAACCGAAAAGTCCCGATTCTCAGAGCTTGCCCACGCCTTCAAAATCAGCCACGCATTGCGAATGGAACGGCTATAACCCTCATGCCGCACATAAGCCGCAAAGCGTTGTGGAACCTCCATAATTTTAGGTTCTGGCAACTCGCGTTTAGCAACCCGATGATAACCCGCAGCCACTTCCGGATCTTTTAGATACGGCTTTTCTGCGACTTGTAAATCATGCTTTCGCCACGCACCAGGAGACATAGCGAACGTTGCTTTAAACGCTCGGCTAAAAGAAGATACCGAGCTAAAGCCGCACTTGTTAGCAATGTCTAACACCGATGAGCTGGTATCAAACATCAGTTGATTGGCGGCGTATTCCATTCTTGTTCGACGGATATATTGATGGACAGACTCCCCTACCACATCTTTAAAAATACGATGGAAGTGCTGTTCAGAATAGGCTGCTACATCTGCTAGCTCTTTAGCCGATAAATCTCTGCTAATGTCCTGGTGAATGTAAAACAGCACGTCATTGATTCTGGAAACTTGTTGATGGCTCACGGAGTAAACTTTCGCTTAAATAGCATAAATGGACATATTTAACAGCATAAATGGACACACCAAGCTTGGCAATTTACCTATACTATTTCTGACATAAAAAAAGACAATTACGAGAAGCACAGCACATGGAAATCGCACAGTCATTACAACAAACTAAGTCATCCTACATCCGAGAGATCCTCGCAGCAGCGAGCGATAAGAACGTCATTTCTCTTGCAGGTGGCTTGCCGGACGAAAAAACCTTCCCGATCGACTTAATGAAACCGACGCTCGAAAACCTCGCTAATATGCCAGAGGTGTTTCAATATGGCGCAACAGCAGGCTACGCCCCGCTACTTAACTTTTTGACCGATTATTACCAGCTGCCGGAATCTCATTTGGCTATGATCACAACGGGCTCTCAGCAAGGGCTAGATTTGATTGCGCGTGCGTACGTAAATCCGGGCGATAAAGTGGTGATGGAAGCACCGAGCTACCTTGGTGCTATGCAAGTATTCGGTCTAGTGCAAGCCAACATCGTGACCGTTTCACAAACCGAGTGTGGCCCAAACCTTGAAGAACTCGAACAGTGCTTTGCCACGCAGCAACCAAAAATGTTCTACGCCGTACCCGATTTTCACAACCCAACGGGCGTATGCTGGGCGCTAGAGACTCGCCAAAAAGTTGCCGAGCTTTGTATACAATACGACGTGGCGTTCATTGAAGACGCACCATACCGCGAGCTGCGTTTTTCTGGTGAAGCGCTTCCACTGGTTTCGGACTTCTGCCCACAGCACTCCATCGTATTGCGCTCTTTCTCCAAAATAGCTTCACCAGGCTTGCGTATTGGTGTAGTTACGGGCAAGAGTAGCTACCTTGAGCCACTCATCAAAATTAAACAAGGTGCCGATCTGCACTCTAGTATTCCTATGCAAGCTTTGCTGCATGGCCTGCTCCAACATGACAACTTCGAAACGCACATTTCAACCATCTGTGCGCTTTACAAATCACGTTACGATGTCATGTTTGCTGAACTACAAAAACAGCTGCCAGAAAGTTGCGTACTCAAACCTGTCGATGGTGGTATGTTCGTTTGGGTCGAGATTCCAGAATGTGACACCTTCGAACTGGCGAAAAACCTTCTCGCAAACTGGGTTGCTGTAGTGCCTAGCCCGGTCTTTTATCCAGAAGGTTCAAAGGTAAAAGCCGCTCTGCGTCTTAACTTTACCAATGCCACACCAGAAGAACTGACGACAGCTGTCTCTCGACTCGCGGATGTCCTCAACACGTTGTAATTGAACGCGAGTGTAAGAACCTGCCTTTGAGATTCAAAAAAAGTCTCAAAGGCAGCATCAAAAAAGTTCCCCAAAAAAATTTATATTTTTCCTTCAAATCAACTCTCTACAGTAAGTGCCTGTTTTCTCTTGAACCTCTCACTCATATAAAAATGAGAACTCAATCACGTATTTGATGGTTAGAAAAGTTACGTCTATCTTTCAGTCAAAGACATCAACTTCGCAGCGTTAATGCTCTCAATTTCAGACACTTTATCAATCGTGGCTTAGCGGTTGATAAACGACTAAAAAAGCATCTGTGGGCATACCCACTACGAAGGGTTGACCAGAACCATTCTGAATGTCGCGAGCCAATCTTTTGATTGGCAATTACGTCAGTGAATCGCACCAAATGACAGAGGGGTTATCAGGATGAATACTCGAACCACGACAGGACTCGTCACCATCGGCTGGTCCGTTACACTTTCACTTTTTACCGCATTCGCCGTGTATGCCAATACGTCGCCAAACTGTAGTGACGTATTAGCGGGCAACACAACTGCCGCATCGCAAAAAATGATGGTTTTATTGGGCGAAGACATCACCAAATCCAACCGTATCACTACGGTGATTCCAGCCGAAAACAATCCATTTGTGACCGAAGAACTGGTTTCGGTTTCTAACGACGTATCGCCAAACGGTCGTCTTTCACAAAAGAGTTTGGAAGAGATTCGGAAAGTCCGCTCAAATCTAGAGAAAGCAGCACAGGAAGTAAGCCGATTACAGGGCACTTTTGAAGTGGCTTTCATCAGTTTGATTGATGGTTACTGCCAATTTTCTAATCATAAACGTACTCAACATGCCAAAATCGACTTTGACCATTTGGAAGGCCTCACTTTGTATTCAATCCCCGCTTTAATAGCAATGGTCGATCAGTCGTACTACATGGCAAAGAATCGAATCGCTAATGAGCAGAAACAGTTAAGCGACATTGAAAAAGAGAAACAGAGGCAGAAACAGCAAGCAACCGCGGCTGCAGCCGCTCGTTACCAAGACGGTAACGTACTCGTAAGAGTCGAGAACTTTGATGGCGCTAATGTGACATTTTCCGTTACTAACATTGGTTCACAAGGATCATTGCAACCAAATTTCAACTCGTTTAATGCATATCGCACAGAAAGTGGAGAATTAATCTACAAGTCAGAATCTTTATTACACCTGGCGGATACTGCAGGTAACACACTTGAAACAATGGGTATCGCTGAGCTCTCATCACAAGGTGGAAGTGACATATCGATCTCTCCTGGAGAAACCCGAAAATTCGTTACTAGCATTGCTTCAGAAGTCGCGCCACATACACAGTTGAGCTTAGAGTTTCCAGCCAAAGTACTTAATACCGAGCGAGACTTTACGTTGTCGTTTTCTGATACATCAGCGGTGGCGACAGCAAACGTCAATTAACGCAAAGTCGCCAGTATTTGTAGAACGCATCAAAGACAGGCGAGCAGCGCCTGTCTTTCAATTATGAGCAAGAAAATCGCTACTGTTTGCACTTGTAAGCATTTGCAAACATCGTCACTGACGTAGAAAAGCTCAACGGTTGATACAAGTACAAGGTATCTGCGCCTAAATCCGCCGCCTTGATGCGCATTTGGTTTAGCGTCCCCCAAACCATGTCTTTATCTGCGTGAAACCAGTAGTCGTAAAAGTGTCCTTCTGAGCCGATCACGGTACCCATTAGTTCACAGTTTTCAATCGCATTCACATTGTCCCAAAGCACCTGTACTTGCTCAGATTCTTGAGTTGGGGACGTCACACATCCCGTTAATGATGCCGCTAACGCGAGAGTCATCACTCGCTTTTTCATACTTATATCGCCAAAATTTTTCATAGATGGCAGATTTTATGAATGGCTGATGTGATGACTAGCAAAAACTTTTTATCGCGTGTTCAAGCAGAATTAATGGACAACGGAAAAGATCCAAAAGGTGATCATGCAGCTAGCGAGCAAAAGCCTAATCACTCAGACCTAGCAATAAAGCTGTATCTGAGATACAACAGTAACGATTAAATAGCCGCGAGGGATAGAGTTTGGTTGCTAAAAATAAGCTAATTCGCTACACAGCTACGGAAGTCGCTGATGCATTTGACAAAGAAGATGAGCTCATTAAACAAGTTCAGTCCAACCAACTCTCGCAAGTGCTATTGCTTTGGCAAGTAAAAAGTCCAACGCTCGTGCTTCCCGCTGGTAAGAAATGGCCAGTGTCTAATGAGTTAGAACATGCGTTAAACATGTCGGGCTGGAAACTCTTTTCCCGTAAAACCGGTGGTGCACCAGTCCCTCAAGTGCCAGGTATTATCAATCTATCCCACATTTACCACTGGCCAGAAGGCGAGCCTTACAACATCAAAAAAGCGTATCTCGATTTATGTGCGATATTAACGGTTTTCTTTAAACAGCTCGGCGTGAAAGTGGATGTTCATGCTACGCCTTATTCCTACTGCGATGGCGAGTACAACCTCAACATTGGCGGGCAAAAAGTCGTGGGAACCGCGCAGCGTGTTTTACTTAAAAAAGGCGGCGGACAAGTGGTATTGTCACAAGCATGCATTCTGATTGATGCCGACGTCGAGAAGATTGTCGAACCAGTACGAATGTGTAATCAGCTTTGCGGTCACAGCGATGATATTCGTGGTGATGTCCACACACCGCTCTTCCATCATGTATCCGACCGCCCATCGGTAGATTCGCTCTTTCAGCAATTGACGAGTGCGTTTTTAACGCATGCAAAAGCGGAGTAATGAAAGGAGCAAGCCTCCCCCACACTCCGAACAGCATTTGATAAACTAAAACTGCATACCGTGATAGCGATGTAAGAATGGGCATCGCCAACGTAAAACCATTCAATCGATCGACCAAACCAGTTATCAGTTTTGCCTGCCAAAAAGAAATGAGATCCAGTTCAAATATTTATCCATGACGGAATTAGTTGAAGCCTGCGCGTAAAAGCCTCAGAATGTCGCACTTTTCGCACCGATTTGTTTTCGGCGCGTTGTTATCTAACTCTACAATTGAGAATCATACATATGGGTTTTACCTCGTTAGGTCTATCTGCTCCAATCCTTAAAGCTATTCAAGAGAAAGGCTACGACACCCCTTCGCCAATTCAGGCAAAAGCAATTCCTGCTATTTTGGAAGGGAAAGACGTAATGGCAGCAGCGCAGACTGGTACAGGTAAAACTGCAGGCTTTACGCTACCGATTCTTGAGCGTTTATCGAACGGCCCTCACGTTCGTGCTAACCAAGTTCGTGCACTTATCCTGACGCCAACACGTGAGCTTGCAGCTCAGGTGCAAGAAAACGTGTTTATGTACGGCCGTCATCTTCCACTAAGCAGTGCGGTTGTTTTTGGTGGTGTGAAGATCAACCCGCAAATGCAGCGTCTTCGCAAAGGTGCGGATGTGTTGGTCGCGACACCAGGCCGCCTGATGGATTTGTACAACCAAAATGCAGTGAAGTTCGACCAACTGGAAGTGCTAGTACTGGACGAAGCAGACCGCATGCTAGATATGGGCTTTATCCGTGACATTCGTAAGATCCTAGCTCTGCTACCAAAACAGCGTCAGAACCTACTTTTCTCTGCAACTTTCTCGGATGAAATCCGCGACCTTGCGAAAGGCTTGGTGAACAACCCGGTTGAGATTTCCGTTAACCCGGCAAACTCGACGGCGAGAACGGTTGAGCAAAGCATCTACCCAGCAGACGTGAAGAAGAAAGCACCGATGTTGGTTAAATTGATCAAAGACGGCGATTGGAAGCAAGTGCTGGTGTTTACGAAAACGAAACACGGCGCAAACCGTCTGGCGAAGTTCCTGATCGAACAAAATCTACCGGCTGCTGCCATCCACGGCAACAAGAGCCAAGGCGCGCGTACCAAAGCACTGGCGGATTTTAAATCGGGTGAAATTCGTGTGTTGGTCGCGACGGACATTGCTGCACGCGGTATCGATATTCCTCAATTGCCGCAAGTGGTGAACTTTGAGCTACCTAAAGTGGCGGAAGACTACGTTCACCGTATTGGTCGTACTGGCCGTGCTGGCGAAGTAGGTAAAGCGATTTCACTGGTTTGTGCGCTGGAAGCGTCTGAGCTGTTTGCGATTGAACGTTTGATTAAAGAAGTGCTACCACGTAAAGAGTTGGAAGGTTTTGCGCCAACCAATGTGGTGCCAGAATCTAAACTGGATACTCGCCCAATCAAACCGAAAAAACCTAAGAAGCCAAAAAAACCAAAAGCGCCAAATGCTGCAAGTGAAAACGCCCCAGCAGCCGAAAAGAAAGCAGGCAATGGTGCAAACAAACCTAAACGTCGCTTCAACGGTGGTAACAACGGCAACAAAAACAGCACCAACCAAGGCGGTGCGGGCAAGCCTAAAGGCAACCGTGAAGGCCAAGGTCGTGCAAACAGCAAACCAGATGACCGCAAACCTAACGGCAACAAGCCAAATGGCAATAAACCGAATGGAAATAAACCAAACGGTAATAAGAGTGGCAACGCTGGTAAACCGTCAGGTAACCGCAAGCCAAACAATGCTAAACCTGCAGGAAACAAACCGTCAGGTCAGCGCCGTAAACCTCGTCCGCAGGCGGCAAACTAACCTGTAAACGGCCCCCGATAGCAAATACAACAAAGCCGCTGATAATCTCAGCGGCTTTGTTTTTCTTAGAACACAGTTTTTAGAACGCAGCTTTGTTAAAACAGCCTACATTAAAGGTGTGATTCGAATATCTGCGATTTGCGCTTCGTTTTTTTCACCCTCAATACCACCAGCGTAAATGTAGGTTTCATTCGATTTGAGGTAACTCATATTGAAGTGGTCCTTCAGCGCGATCTGATAGGTTTTCCCCTGCTCCAACGTCACTTCAATTGGCGTTGAGTAACGCATACCTTGGTTTTCACCAATATGGCCCATCTGCAAGTAACCTTGACCAACCACTTTACCTGCATCATCCAATACCTCTAACAATTTCACGGTGTTCGTGATGCCAGTATTAAGTTGCCCCAGGTTATTGTTGTACCAAGCATCGAACTGGTAAGTGCCCGTTACAGGAGCTGTAAACGACTCTGCACCTTTTACGATGGCACTCTCTTTGCTCACCGTAACCACTGAGACATTGTCTTTGAGTGGCTGATATTCGCCATCAAGTTTGATGCGGATCTCTTCACCGACACAAACTGGTTGGCTCGGATTAGAGCGGAAACCTTTATCGTTAATGCTTTCAGCCAAATAACACGCAAAACCTGTTGGCGTATCGGAATAAGATTGAGCAATCACGTTCTTTTGAATCAGCTCGCCATTGCGATACAAGTTCACGTTGTACTTGCTCATCACGTCAATCGAAACCGAATTATCAACGCTTTTTACCACCAATGTTGGCTCTTGCGGAGAATAAACGCGGCTATCTTCACTCACATACGGTTTCACCCCAGAAACTAAAGTAATGCTGCTATCTACATTCACAAGCGCGCCCAGTGTCACGTGGAAATGCCCCTCTTCGTCCATCGTGACATTTTCAACTGGGTAGTAACCTGTTTCATCTTTGCTTACTTCAGGCAAGTCAATCGTTACCGAGTAGTTCTTTCCTTTGAAGGCAAAGTTTTCCAACGTGATTTGTTCAGACTGAGCCAACAAGTTATTGCGCACCCAACTTGTGATAAATGGCTTCACTTCCAACTTACCTGTTTCGGTATGGATGCCAAATAGGGTCTCTACCACCATGTTCAAGTAGCCACCCACAGACCAAAGCTGACGCTGAGAGTTAATCACTGGGCCATCCAAGCTCGGATCTTCGCCATGATCACTATGGATGATGAATGACTTACCAGAAAGCCACTCTAAGTTTTCCATGTTGGATAAATTGGTCGCTGTACCACGAACCAACGATTGAATGGCATTGTTCGCTGCTGCCACGTTTTGTGTTTGATGCGCGGCGCGCAAGCTGTACGCGGTAACAAATGGCCAAATTGCGCGGTTATGGTACACAGGCACGTCTGGTTGTTGAGGGAAATAAACCGGCACGCCAAACTCACTGTGTGGGTAATTGGCCATGATTTGTTTCGCCTGCGCATCACTTGCCACACCACTGATGATCGCCAGTGCTTCGCCCAACATGTCATATTTGTCGACCGCGATGTCTTTGCCATTATCAAACAAATAACTTACGTACATACCGCGTTCGGCATTCCAAAACTGCTCGTTGATAGCGGTTTTTAGCTGTGCAGCCCACTCGGTGTATTTGACCGCGTTGGTTGAATCGTACTTCTCTGCCAACTTAGCCGCGAGCTGAATCGCGCGGTAGTGAACCACGTTTGTCGATAACGCTTTGCTGCTACCAATCGCATTGACATCGTTTGGCGTCCACGTTGAATACGTTTGCTCACGCCAATCAAGGAATGATTGCTCACCAGTGTATAAACCAGATTTCGCATCAAAAGCCGCCAGGCGATCGGCTTCAAGTGTATTACTGATCGCTTTGTAAGCGCGCTCGGCAAATTGGTTGTACTCTTCTCCATCCAATGCCGAAAGTAAGCGTTCTGCACCAAGCGCCCAAGTCGTGCGGTCGGTACTAATTGGCCAGCTGCCGCCAGTGCCCGTATCTTGCACAATCTGCTCGCCATCGTATTGCTGATCGGTCGTGTCGCGGAAAGCAGACAATTTGAAATTCAAACCATTCTGCACGCGAGTTGGATTCATCAATGCAAGCGAAAGGTCTGCTGCGTACGCCAAATCACGCGTCCACACGTAATGCCACTTCGCGCCCGTCTCAAAAACTTCCGCTTTGATTGGGTTGTTGTAGTTGTAATTGCCGTCTTTGATTTCAGAAACAGCAAGCTGGTCTAGCTCTTTCATCGTCAACGCAAACAACGCATCAAACGCGACATCATCCGACACCACTCGCGGCCCTGTTTGTTCATTAATCACTAAGCCTTGGTCGAGCGCATCACGCAATTCTGTCGTCGTTGAAATACCAAATTCACGCAGTTCAGCTTTAGGATCTTTCACCGAGAAAATCACGGTATCACTCGAGTCATCGTAATTGGCGAACAGTTTCACTTCTCTGCTCTGATGCCCTTGATGCACCATTGCAGGGTCGAGAATCGCATCAGAGTAGTATTTTTCCGCTTCTTCTTGCGTTGCTTTCGTCACAGTCATTGTCGCGCGACTTTCATCGGCAAAGCTCACAGAAAACTTGTAATACCCTTTGTCTTCAAACGTGATCTCAGAGTTGCAGTCATCGTTCATACACGCTTCATTCGTGTCTGGTTTTGGCAGGTACTCCTGAGCTTTATCGAACGCCGCGGGCTCCTCAAAGTAGGTGTATTGGATCTGCCAACCCGGATCAGCAATCTTGAACTGATTGCTACCTCGAGCGACGCGCAGTACGGTTTCGTACTCGTTATTACCCAAATAGTTTAGCTTGGCATGCTCTGCCGTGCCCCAATCCCCATTTAAACCACGTAAATATAAGTCGGCTGAAATAATTGGTTTGTCGACTGACACTGGCGCATCAGAGGAATCTGACCCACATCCAGCAAGACCAATACAAGACGCGACAGCAAGCGCAATAAAACTCGGTTTCATGTTCATCCCTTAGATTGTTGTTTTGGCGACAGTCTAAAGAACACCTTTTTGAGGGGAAAATAGGAAGTCAGGAGCGAGCTATAGATAACATCTATACGTCAGACCCCAACAGTGATGTAGATCTATGAAATGCGCATAATTTCAATCAAATGAGATTACAGATTTGTGATTTATAAATGAAATTGTGCAAAATACCCCTCGTTCTTAGAGGGGAAAGAAAATGGACAAATCTCTGCAGCAATTTTTACTGGTTGCACGCTGCCAAAGCATCAGCGCTGCGGCAAGAATGGCAGGGTTAAGCCAGCCAACGGTAACAAGCAATTTAAAGAAGCTGGAAGAGAATCTCGGCGTAACGCTGTTTGAACGTCACCCTAATGGCATGGTGTTGACCGAATACGGGCGCATCCTCTATCGCCATAGCAACGCGATGCAGCATGAATACAACCAAATGATGCAAAGCATTGATGAGCGGAAACAGTACCAAGTCGGAAAAATTAAAATGGGTACTGGCGATGCGTGGTGGCCGCTGTTCGTCAAACAAGCACTCAATGACCATCTGACCAAGCAGCCATCGGCATCTACGCACGTCGAATTTGGCAACCACTTAGGCTTGATGGATTCATTAATCAACGAACAGATTGAATTCTTCATCGGCCACGAGATTGTCGGCTTGTCGTCTAAATGCGATGTTACGTTTATTCCGCTATTTCAAACGGTTGATGCCTATTTTGTTTCCCCAAACCATCCACTGCTAGGGAAAACCGTCACCGAAGAGATGCTGCACGAATACCCCGCTCTTTCGGTCACTTATGACGCTAAGAAATTCGCTCACGTCATCGATAACCCAATCCCGAAACAAAATGAACGCGAAAGGCAGCAACTGGATGACCGACCGACTTACGAAGTGGATTCTCTGCTCGCCAGTATTGATGTACTGAAAGAAAGCGTCGCGGTGATGTCTTATACCCGCCATCTGCAACCGTATTTGGAATCCTTTGGCTTACGATGCTTAACCATGGAAAACGAACCAAACCCTGGTACCGTCGGGATTTATCGCCACCGCCGAGAAACCTCTGAATCGCATCTAGATCTGATTGCTGGTATCACTCAGCGCGCTAAATTGCTCAACTAGAAAGTCCAAAAAAAGGCGAACTCTTTTCGGTTGATATTGGCGGCTTTGATAAATGACATGCAGATCCGCTTCAGCGCCTTGCGAAAAGGCGCTGAAGTTTTTCATATACCTATCCAAAACCGTAACTAAACGTTGTTGTTTTAGGTCTTGCTGAATATCTAAAATCGATTTCAACGCAATCCCCGCACCGTCCAACGCCCATTGTCGAATCACTTCACCATCATCAGAAAAGCGCTTTGGCGTGACCGTGATCGTTTGGTGAGACTCTTCATCTTTAAAGTGCCACGTTTTTAATTCTTCATTGCTGCGCACCATGGCTAAGCAGCGATGATCCGCGAGATCTTGTGGGCAGTTTGGGACACCTTGCTTCGCCAAGTAATCAGGTGACGCGCACAGCACGCGTTGACTCGACGCCAGCTTGCGCGAGATGAGATTGCTGTCCGCTAACTCGCCGTAACGAATCACCAAATCGAGCCCCGATTCAGCCAAGTTCGATAAATTGTCATTAAGATAAAGATAAGGCGTCACATCCGGATATTGCTCAGAAAAAGCCGACACCATCGGCGAAATAATTTGTTTGCCAATATCTCGTGGAGCTGAAATTTTCAACGTTCCGCGCACTTCCGAAATACCCGTTTGCAGCAAGTTTTCCGTCTCTTTCACGCTATCAATGATGTTCAGACAAGCTTGATGGTACATTGCCCCTGCGTCCGTGAGTGATACATGGCGTGTGCTTCGGTTGAGAAGCTTTACGCCATAGCGTTCTTCTATCGCTTGCAGCCTTGCCGTTACCGTCGCCGGAGACAAACCTAACTCCCTTCCCGCTGCTGCCAGACCTTGATGTTTAACGATGCTGACAAACAACGTCATATCCGAAAACTTATCCACCTTCGCGCCCTTATTATTTGGAAAAACTGAATAATCAATTCAGATATAACCCAATTATCAAATTAAATCGAATCCATATACTGACCCTATCGACATTGTTTAGACACAGAACGTTATGTGACAGGGCAAAGTTAAACGCCGTAACGCTGTTCAACGCACAACAACACGCCCTGCCCAGCCAGAGATAGGAAACAAAAAATGAAACTGTACATTTATGAACATTGCCCCTTTAGCGCCCGCGTCCGTTTTGTCGCAGGCATGCTGAATATTCAGCTCGACGTCATCAACATTGCTTATGACGACGAGAGCACCACCACAAACATCATCGGCGCAAAACAAGTTCCTCTTTTGATCAAAGACGATGGTGAAGCGATGGCGGAAAGCTTAGACATCATCAACTACTTCCTTGAATTGGCATCTTCCAATGAAAGCAGCCAACCCTCAGCACCGGTTTTAGACTGGCAAAAACAAGCGTTTTTACCGCTACAAAAAGTCGGGTATCCGCGTTGGTCAAACATGACGTTACCGGAATTTGCAACAGAAAGCGCTAAACAAGCATGGCGTGCAAAAAAAGAAACCGAAGCGTTAAATTTTGAAGCCTTGATTAACGATACACCAACGATTGCGAAAGAAGTCGCCGCTTTGATAGAACAAACCAAACCCTTGCTCAACCTAAGTTCAGAAAAGCAAACATCACTGGTTGATCAAGCCATTATGTTCTCCATTTTGCGCGGTTTCTTCAGTGCTTCCGAAGTGCAATGGGATCCAGCCGTACTTCACTGGATGGCAAGCGCTCGTAAAGCGACCAACGTGCCAGTGCTTATCTGAGGAGCGCAACATGAAACAAAGAACAAATAAGCTGTTTGAACCAGCTCAACTGAAAGCGTTGTCACTACAAAACCGTATTGTCATGGCACCAATGACTCGCGCACGCACCACTCAGCCGGACAACATCCCGAATGAGATGATGGCAACGTATTATCAACAGCGCGCTTCTGCCGGGCTGATCATTTCCGAAGCCACACAAATTTCGGACGATTCTCAAGGCTATTCGTTCACCCCTGGCGTTTACACCGATGCGCAAGTGGCGGGCTGGCAAGGTGTGACCAAAGCGGTCAAATCACAAGGCGCAGCGATGTTTTGTCAGCTATGGCATGTGGGCAGAGTCTCTCACCCAACATTCCAAAATGGTGAACAGCCTATCGCACCATCTGCGCTCGCTCCGGTAGAGACGCAAGTTTGGATTGCAGATGAACAAGGCAACGGCAATATGGTCGATTGTGTTGAGCCACGCGCCATGACACAAGCGGATATCAACCGAGTTGTCGGTGATTTCGCGAACGCAGCCAAACGCGCCATTGAATCGGGTTTTGATGGTGTAGAAATCCACGGCGGGAATGGGTATCTGATCGATCAGTTCTTAAGAACCAACTCAAACCATCGAACAGACAACTACGGCGGTCCACGAGAAAATCGTATCCGTTTTCTTATCGAAGTAGTGGAGGCAGTTATCGCCTCTGTTGGAGCGCATCGAGTTGGAGTGAGACTGGCACCATTCATTACGTTTAAAGATATGGACTGCCCAGATATCGTGCCAACAATCTTGGAAGCATCAAAGCAACTACAGGAGCGCGACATTGCCTACTTGCACTTGTCCGAGGCCGATTGGGCCGATGCACCAACCATTCCAGAGACGTTTCGAGTCGAACTTAGAAAGCGCTTTCGCAACGCTATCATTGTCGCAGGTCGCTACGATCCTCAACGAGCAAACGAAGTATTAGAGAAAGGCTACGCGGATCTTGTCGCATTCGGACGGCCATTCGTAGCAAACCCAGACTTAGTCTCTCGCTTGCAACATCACCATCCGTTGGCAGAACTCGATGGCTCAACGTTGTTTGGCGGAAACGAACGAGGCTACACCGATTACCCTGCTCTGCAACAGGAATGCGCAGAACAGGCCTAACAAAAAAAGCCCCAACCTAGCTGCTACGGTTGGGGCTGTCACCAAACTAAAATTGGTTTTAGCTAGCTTAATCTGGCTAAGAGTTAAATCACTTCTAACGCGCCGCTGCGCCAAGGTTCGATAACCACTTTGATGTGGTCATTTGGCGTCATTAACTTTGTAAATGCGTCTTCGACACCATCGATTCCCACTTTGGCGGTGAGCATTTTCTGCCAAGGCAACTTATGTTCGGCAATCGCTTGTAGGCATTGCTCAAACTCGTGCGGTTGGTAGTAGTAAGAGAATCTCAAATCGAGCTCTTTTACCGTCGCGTACGCGTAGTTGATGATTGCGGGTGTAGTATGGATACCCGAGATGACGATTCGCGCTCGGGCAGGAGCGCGGCGCAGAAAATCGTCAATCAAGGTATGCTTGCCCACACACTCATAAATGACCAGACGTGAGTTCATCGCGTACTGTGCCCCGACGGCGATCTCGTCTTCCTTGGTCGGGTTGATCAATCGACTTGCGCCAAACTCACTAGCAAGTTGCAGTTTCTCTTCCTGAAGATCGACCGCAAGAATATTGCTCACGCCACGTTGTTTCAGTGCAGCAATCACAGCCAGCCCTATAGGACCGCAACCGACAACCAGCGCGGTTTCTTCCGTCTCGATTTCACTGCGATTGACCGCGTGCAAACCGACCGCCAGTGGTTCAGTCAGTGCCGCCGCCTCAGATGGCATTCCGTCTGGGACAGGTAGCAATAACGCTTCATCAAGCAGGAAGTACTCAGAGTAAGCGCCATAAGTACCCGGAGTAACACCAACGCCCGCGCCATTTTGGCTGAGCAACATCGGCACTGAGGTGACTCGGCTACCAACGGACAACGTTTGCTGCGTATCGGCACCGTATTCGATAATTTCCGCACAGAACTCATGCCCCAACATCACTTGAGCGTGCTCACCGGCTTCATCAGGCATCAACCCGAGCTGGTGGAATACATCAAATACCTCATCCGCGTGTCGAGTAATGTGAAGGTCGGAGCCACAAATGCCACAGGCAAGGCTGCGAACCAACACTTGTCCCGCTGCAGGTTTGGGGATTTCGACTTGCTGCAGGCGGACACTACCATCCTGCATTATGATACTGTTCATCTGTTGCATGGGGTTACTCCGCTAGCTCATCGCTTAGGCCAGCAATCGCACCCGGTTTGATATAGCGCGCAGTGAAGCCTTGCGCTTTGGCAGCGGCAACCACAACTTGCTCAATCCAACCTGCATCCATGATGTTGATGAAGTTACCCTCGTCGTCAAAGTTAATGTTCGCACCTTGGATCACCATAAAGCCATCTGCACCACCCGACTCTTCTGGACAGTGAAAGGTATGAATCGAACCGCCCGGCTCATATAAGTAGCTACCAGAAGTTTGGACTTGATCTGGGTACTCAATGTAGTGCCAAGCGCCACTCAGCGTATAGAAATGCACCACGCCAGTGTGGAAGTGCTTAGGCAGAGTGATACCCGGTTTGAATTTGGCACGAATCACCCAAGTACCGTTTTCTGGGTCAAGAAACAACGGGTAAACATCCACACCCGGTAACGAGTCTTTGATGAACGACTCCTCATTGGTATTAAGAGTTAATAAGAAATCTTGGTGCTGAATAACTTCTGGTAATGACATAACTTACATCCTCGCTATTGCTGTAATGTGGCGTACTCGCCTATCCCATAAGTGGGTACTTAAAATTCTCGAAACCGTCAGATGCGCTGATGGTACAACCGTTGATACAGTTGGCTTTCTCGCTGACCAGAAACGCCACCACATCAGCAATCTCTTCTGGTTGTGTGAAGTTTTGACGCATCTGTTCTTTGCGGATGTGGTCCCACAGGCCAATCTCTTCGTATTGCCTTAACATCGGAGTATCAACGCGTCCCGGAGCGACAGCGCAAACACGAATACCCAATGGTGCGAGTTCTAATGCGGCGCATTTGGTCATCATATCGACTGCGGCTTTACTGACGCTGTAGGTAAAGGTCATCTCAGACGCCATTCGTGCGTAAACAGAAGAAGTATTGAGGATCACGCCCGGCGTGCCTTGCGCTTGGAATTGTCTTCCAGAGGCAAGAATGCCGTAGTAAACGCCATTTTGGTTGACCTTAGAGATCGGCTCAAAATCGGCAATTGGGTCGTGGTCAAGCAGAGGTTTCGGTGCACCGATGCCCGCGTTGTTGACCATGATGTCAAGCGAGCCAAACTGTTCGACCGCGCACTTCACCATAGCTTCAACTTGTTGGTAATCGGTGACGTCCGCGACAAAGGTTCCCAACTGCTTTGAGTCAAAACTTGTGTACATTTGCAGTGATTGCTCTGAAATATCGACAGCAAGCACTTTGGCTCCTTGCTCTCTTAGCTTTGCAATAATAGCTTGCCCAATTCCACCCGCAGCGCCAGTCACGATGGCAGTTTTATTGATAAGTTCCATACAGCTTCTCATCCATGCGTTGTTGTTATCGAAATGTAACTTAGATCAACTCACTGGCACTCACTTGACCTTTTACGAAGTAAATTTGATACATTGCGATTTACAACCTGTTAACATTTAAAAATCGAGACATGTATATCGTACGAAGTGGCGCTGCCGATAAATTTGATAGCTTGGTTTCCGAACTGGGGCAGAATCCGGTTGAGATTATGGCTGCCGCCGGGCTGTCTGCGGCGCAGTTTCGCAATCCCGATACGTATCTCGCTTATCCAAGGTTGGCGGAATTGCTGGAGGAAGCGGCTGCTCGTTGTAAGCAACCGCTGTTTGGTGCGTTGCTCGCCGAGCGCCAAAACCTGCAAAGTTTAGGTGATTTGCCGATGTTGGTTTCCCGCGCAGAAACGGTCGGTGAAGCCTTGGTGCGGGTGAATGATTTTCTCTATCTGCATTCGTCAGGAGTCACTCTCAACATGACTCCACAAGATGATTGGGTACGGTTGTCGCTCAATATTGATGTGCACAGCGAACGCGGTATCGCGCAGTTGATGCAGTTGAGTGTGTCGCACTTAGCCATGTTTGTTACGAGCTTACTTGATATTGAAGCGAGCCACTTCTCTTTACACCTCAACCAACACGCCAGCTTCGAGGCAGAACAGAGCGCATTTGCCCAGCAGAACAAACTGCGTTTCGGTGATAAGTTTGACGGTATCCTACTTAAAGCGAGTCTACTTAACGCTAAGAACCACCAAGATGAAGACGCACTAGAGCGCCATTTTCAGCAACACCTCAAAGAGCTGCAGACCCGTTACCCTAATAATCTCAGTGACCAAGCGGCAAATATGATTGGCCGTCTGCTCTCAACCGGAGAATGCAGCGTTGAGCGCGTTGCAAGAGCATTGGACCTGCATCCGAGAATGCTGCAAAACAAGCTGAAACAACAGGGCACAAATTATCGGCAGCTTTTACAACAAGTGCGTCAGGATTTCGCCGAACAGCGATTGCATGAGAATATTCAGAGTATTACCGATATCGCGTTGCAACTGGGCTATGCAGAAACTGCGGTCTTCAGCCGCCACTTTCGCCGTTGGACGGGGAAATCGCCGAGGCAATGGCGACAAGAAAAAACTCAGTTACAAACGTTTAAGTCCATCAGATAAAAGCATAAATAACCTATCGCTCAAACCAAAAAATGTGAGGTGGGAGGGTTGGTATCGAGAATTTCAGCAATCACAGATAACCCGTGTTTGATGTAGCCTCGGTTTGTTTCTGCTCCCAAACTGATTCGCACGTAAGGCATTGGCTGATTAGTATCGAGAACAAACGGTTTGTATCCCGTGATCTGCACCCCTGAACGCTTAGCCGAAGCAACCAGATCATCGCTATTCCACTGCTCGGGTAGTCTCAACCAAATGTGCTGTCCATTCGGGTGCGAGCTATAAACATGCCCTTCTAAAGCGGCTTTTGCTATTCGCTGTCGCTTAGCAAACTCATTGACTTGAAAGCGAATAAGTCGATTTAACGTACCGTTTTCGATCCACAAATGGGCGACTTCAAATGGTAATGGAGTCGCGGACCAACTCGTTGCCGCTAAACGACCAATCGCGTGCTGCAAAAAATGACGTGGGACCGTCAGATAGCCAGTGCGCATGCCTGGCGCTACAACTTTGGTTAAACTGGTGACATAGAAAGCTTGTTCGGGTAACAATGTGGCAAGGGGTGGGACACGGTTAGGTTCTAGTGCTCCATACACGTCATCTTCAATGACATAGATGTCGTATTGCTGCGCAATATTCGCTATCGCCTCTCGGCGTTCAACATCCATATGCGCACTAGTCGGGTTAGCCATGCTCGGTGTGCAACACAATACCTTGATTGGTTTGTGTTTACATGCCCATTCAAATGCATCCGGCGTTATACCAAACTCATCCATTTCAAGTGGTTGCAACTTAAATCCAAGCATTCTCGAGCGAGAGATCAAGCCATGATCAACCAAGTGACCACAAGCAACTAAATCACCGTGTTCAACAACTGTGCTTAAAGCCAACGTTAAACCATGGCATGCTCCATTTGTGAGTAATATTTGATCGCCACCCACATCCAGCCCTTGGCTACTTAGAAATCGTGCTCCTGACTCAATATGATGAGGCTGACCTGTTACCGGCTTTGCTTTACTGATCAAACCACGATTGTTTGTTTGCCCAGCAATCTCCATTAACGCCTGATTAAAAAGCGTAATGTGGCGATCGGTCACCACCGGATGTGCAATCGACATATCAATTTCATCCGGCGTTTCTTTCATCTCTTGTGTCAGCATGAACTCCGTGTCCGTACTTTCATCCACAAAACCTGATTTGACAAAAGTACCATTCCCAACCCAAGACTCGATCGCCCCTTTTTTCTCTGCATAACCATATGCATGGCTCACCGTTTGTACGCTGACGCCAATTTGTTCTGCAAACTCACGATGTGTGGGTAATCGAGTCCCCGGTTTTAGATAACCACTGCGGACACATTCGACAAGATAGTTACCAATGGAGATGTATTTAGCGATGCCTGGCCGAATGATCGGGTTCAAAGAAATTGTCATGACACAATATTTTAATTGATTCATTTTTAACGCTCATTGTAACTTCCATTTAACAATTGGCGAACTTTAACTCACAAAACGAGGTGAAATGCACAAAAATAAACCACAATTGTAATGATTGACATGAAATGTATGGGTTAAACAAACATGTTAAACAGCATCGTTCAATCCAAATACAACCCCAGAGGTAAATTGCAATCATTTTTAACGCAGATCTGGCTAGCTGGTAGAAGGTAGAAATACCTCAGCGTCTCCGAAGGCCCATAAGGCGTCGGATTTCTAACAAGGAGAAAATATGAGAGGCGTTGCTTTGCATTTTACACTGGATGAGTTCCAGGATCGGTTAACGAAAGTTCGGCAATCGATGGAAGAAAGAGAATTGGATGTCCTTATCATTCATGACCCTTCTAACATGGCGTGGCTAACAGGCTATGATGGGTGGTCTTTTTACGTGCCACAATGTGTCGTTGTTGGTCCATCTGATGAACCCGTTTGGTTTGGACGCTGCCAAGATGCCAACGGAGCATACAGGACTGCGTATATGTCGGCAGAAAACATCACCTACTATCCAGACCATTATGTAATGAATCCGCCGCTACACCCGATGGATTTCCTGGTCGAAGCCGTACTGGCTTCGCGCCTTTGGGATCGTGGTCGCATCGGCGTAGAAAAAGATAACTATTACTTTAGCGCCACCGCTTACGAATCACTCACTACGCACCTACCGAATGCTCAACTTCTCGATGCAACTGGACTAGTCAACTGGTGCCGCGCCGTTAAATCCGATCAAGAACTGGCGTACATGTACCGTGCCGCTCGCATTGTTGAAAATATGCACCGCGTCGCGTTCGACATGATTGAACCAGGATTACCGAAACACCACCTTGTTGCCGAGATTAACCGCCAAGCCGTGCTCGGGCATGAAGACCACTTTGGCGATTACACCGCGATTGTGCCGCTTTTGCCATCAGGTTCTGATGCTTCCGCACCTCACCTGACTTGGGATGACAGACCCTTCAAGAAAGGCGAAGGGACGTTTTTTGAAATCGCAGGGGCGCACCGCCGTTACCATTGCCCACTCTCACGCACTATTTTTCTTGGCGAGCCTGACGACAAGTTCAAACGAGCCGACGAAGCCCTAACTTTAGGACTTGAAGCAGGCCTAAAAGTGGCAAAGCCCGGAAATACCTGCGCCGACATCGCCAATGCACTAAACCAGGTTCTCGATAAAGCGGGATTCTCACGCGAAGGCGCCCGTTGTGGCTATCCAATAGGTTTGAGCTACCCGCCAGATTGGGGGGAACGAACCATGAGTTTGCGAGACACCGATAAAACCATCTTGAGAGAAGGCATGACATTCCATTTTATGCCGGGACTGTGGTTCAAAGATTGGGGGTTAGAAACAACGGAAAGTATCGTCATTACCCATGATGGAGCAAAAACGCTGTGTGACTTTCCACGCCACTTATTTGTTAAACACTAATTTTTCAAACCTCAAGCTCTGTTGAGCTAGATCTGAGAACTAAAAGGACTTGATATGCAAAAAAGCTCGATCACAGCCACCATAGACTTTGACCGAGAAGGTGTACAGCACGGCTTTTTAACGCTGCCCTATTCACATGACGACTCCGCTTGGGGCAGTATTATGATACCTATCACCGTGATCAAAAATGGTCACGGACCAACCGCACTGCTTACTGGCGGTAATCACGGAGACGAATACGAAGGCATCACCAGCCTGCTAAAATTGACGAACTCGCTTCAGGCAGATCAAATCCAAGGTCGTGTCATTATTGTACCCATGATGAACTTACCTGCGGTACAAAATGCCTCACGTACGTCGTTTATCGATAAAGGGAATTTAAATCGCAGCTTTCCCGGCAACCCCATAGGCACAGTGACCGAGAAAATTGCGGATTATTTTACTCGTTACCTAGTTCCTAAGTGCGATTTTGCGTTAGACATTCACTCAGGTGGTAAAACGTTAGATATCGTGCCGTTCGCCGCTGCCCATCGTCTCGACAATCTCGATCAAGAAGAAGCCTGCATATTAGGTGCAAAACTGTTTGGCGCACCTTACACCATGATCTTGCTCGAAATGGACGCCACCAGCCTGTATGACACTGCCGTGGAGTCTCAGGGAAAAATCTTTGTTACCACCGAACTAAGAGGAGGCGGAACCAGCACTCCAGAAACCATCGCTTGTTCCGACCGTGGCATTCGCAACTTCTTACGCTTCTCAGGCAACTTGCCCGGTGACTACGAACAACCAACCCAACCAACTAAGTTATTAGATATGCCTGATGCAAGTTGTTATGTGCAAAGCCAGCACCACGGCATCACAGAATACTTATTTGATCTTGGCGATACCGTCAAAAAGGGAGATGTATTAGTGAGAATCTTCTCGACCGAGCGCACAGGTACCGCCCCCGTTGAGTACAAGTCACAGCGCAATGGTATTTTCGCGGCACGTCGTTTTCCTGCTATGGTGAATATCGGTGACACTATCGCAGTTATAGCCGAAGACTGCGGCGAGATAGGCTGATTGAAAAGCCAACTAAAGAAATCAAAACAAATGGCATACCAGAAGCAAACTGGAAAGCACCTTATAACAGCGACCAGTCATCAGCCTTTATGAAATGATTAGTATTCAACAGGGAGACCCATAATGCGCCTCGATCGCTACGACGTAAAAATTCTACAAATACTTCATGATAATGGTCGTATCACCAAATCTCACCTTGCCGAGGCCATCAACCTATCCGTGAGCCCTTGCTGGGAGCGCGTCAAAAAACTGGAAGAAGCAGGCATCATTGAAGGTTACGGAGCAAAAGTAAATACCGATATTTTGTTCAAACGAACGTCGGTTATGGTTGAAGTTACGCTCAAAGAACACAACGCCCAAGCGTTCAAACGCTTCGAGCAACTGGTTCAACATTCACCAGAAGTCACTGATTGCTATGCCACGGGCGGTGGTATCGATTACATCCTTAAAATTCAGTCAGAAGATATCGACCAATATCAGCGGCTTATCGACAACTGGTTAGACTCAGATGTGGGCATTGAGCGCTACTTTACTTACATTGTGACAAAAACAATCAAACGTGATGCGGGCACATTCGAAGTAAACCAAAACGCTTTGTTATAAAAGGGAAAATGCGTATCAGGCGTGAACAGAAAAAACACCATATTTAACGGCACTAAAAAGAAAGTTCTGACGTTTTAAACCTCGGTATCAGAAATTATTTCGGTCACTTCTCCATTACAGTTTCATTATGGACAACGATGCTGGGAGAAGGACTCATGGCAGCACTGCACAGCTTACACACTGAAGAATTAAAAGCCTCACACGACATGATGGCGATAATGAAAGACGTACGTTTGGTGAGAGGTTTAGCGTACGTGAATGGCAAATGGGTAAGTGGTGATCAATTTCATCCGGTGGATAATCCAGCAGATGGCACGGTCATCGGTTACATCACTAAGCTATCTCAGCAACAACTCTATCAAGCGATTGATGAAGCCGACCAAGCCTTTCGTCAATGGCGAAAAATGCAAGCAGAAGAGCGCGCTGAAATTCTCATGCGTTGGCACGACCTGATTCTAGAATCAAAGCAAGACCTTGCTCATTTGATGGTGATGGAGCAAGGAAAAACACTAGGTGATGCTGTAGGTGAGATTGACTACGGCGCATCCTTTGTTCGTTGGTTTGCCGAAGAAGCACGCCGCAGTTATGGCGAAACCATCCCAAGTCATATTCCGAATGCGCAGCTATCAACGGTGCGCGAGCCAATTGGTGTCGCAGCACTGATTACGCCATGGAACTTTCCTAATGCCATGATCACACGCAAAGCCGCTGCCGCACTAGCAATAGGCTGTCCGGTGCTCATTAAGCCCGCCAGTGAAACGCCTTTTTCTGCGTTAGCGTTGGCAGAGTTAGCAGACCGAGCTGGCTTTCCACCTGGTGTCTTTAACGTGATCACTGGCGATGCGGTGATGGTGTCACAAGCCTTGTGTCACTCCGATAAAGTCAAAGCGCTCTCGTTCACAGGCTCAACTCGAGTAGGCAAACTATTGCTACGCGACGCGGCACAAACCGTGAAGAAGTGCAGTATGGAGCTCGGTGGTAACGCCCCTTTCATCGTGCTGCCAGATATGGATGTCGAGCAAGCAGCGAAAGCCGCCGTGGATGCGAAGTTTCAAACCGCAGGACAAGACTGCTTGGCCGCAAACCGTATATTCGTCCCTGACGATAAGTACGAAGCGTTTTTGGAAGCGTTTGCCAAAGAAATGAGCCACATCGTTTTGGGCAATGGCTTAGACGAAAAAACCACCATGGGACCGCTTATTAATCGCACTGCGGTGGATAAAGCGCATGATTTGGTGCGTGACGCGCTCGACAAAGGCGCGCGATTGGTAGCGGGATACCACCAGCCCGTACCAGGCGAAAACTTCTTCGCGCCGACATTGCTAGCCGATGTAACCCCAGAAATGGCGGTGTATCGCGAAGAGAATTTTTGTCCTGTGGCAGGCGTATTGCCTTACCAAGACTTAGATACCGTGATTGAAATGAGCAACGACACTGAGTACGGCTTAGCTGCCTATGTTTATGGTCACGATATTCACCAAATTTGGCACTGCATGCGCGGTTTGGAGTTTGGCATGGTGAGCGTGAACTCCGTCAAAATGACAGGGCACCCTATCCCATTCGGCGGCGTGAAACAGTCTGGTCTTGGACGAGAAGGAAGCCGTCACGGATTTGAAGAATACAGTGAAATCAAATACTGCTGCTTAGGCGCTTTACCAACCGTCAGTGGCAGTTGAGACACGAAATATGGATATCCAATTATTCGAGGAGAAGGATCATGAGTAACAAAACCCAACAACTTTTAGAGATCGATCGTCAGAGAGTATTTCATGCCTCAACCCACCTGAAGCAGTATGCGGCCGGGGAGCTTCCGGGAAGAATTATCTCGAGCGGAAGCGGAATACGCATCACCGATTCAGAAGGCATCGAGCTGATAGACGGCTTTGCCGGGTTGTATTGTGTAAACATTGGCTATGGCAGGACCGAAATGGCCGATGCGATTTATGAGCAAGCCAAAGAACTGGCGTACTACCACACTTACGTCGGCCATACGAACGAAGCGCTCGTGACACTGTCAGATCGCATCATCAAAATGGCGCCTGAAGGCATGAGCAAAGTTTACTACGGCATGTCAGGCAGCGACGCGAACGAAACTCAACTTAAGTTGGTGTGGTATTACAACAATGCTCGTGGTCTACCAGAGAAGAAAAAAATCATTTCGCGTGACCGCGGCTACCATGGTTCAAGTATCGCGTCCGGTTCACTGACAGGTTTACCGTTGTTCCACGCCCATTTTGATTTACCACTTGAGCGTATCAAACACACCATCGCGCCATATTATTATCGCCGTGAAGACGAGAGTATGTCTGAGCTTGAATTCTCTCAATATTGCGCAGATCAACTCGAAGCGATGATCTTGGAAGAAGGCCCAGAAACGGTAGCAGCAATGATTGCGGAACCAGTGCTCGGTACTGGCGGTATTGTGCCACCACCAGCAGGGTACTGGCAGGCGATTCGCAAAGTACTCGACAAATACGATGTACTCTTGATTGCGGATGAAGTGGTGTGTGGCTTTGGTCGCCTCGGCTCCGATTTTGGCTCACTCCACTACGACATGAAACCAGATCTCATCACGGTAGCGAAAGGGTTAACCTCAGCGTATCAACCGCTGTCTGGCGTGATCGTCGGTGAACGAGTTTGGAGTGTGCTAGAAAACGGCACCGACCAATGGGGTGCTATCGGACACGGTTATACCTACTCTGGTCACCCAATGGGAGCGGCAGCCGCGAACTGCAACCTCGATATCATTGAACGTGAAGGCCTGGTGCAAAACGCAGCCGAAGTCGGCGCTTACTTGCAGCAACGCATGGCGGAGACGTTTAACGATCATCCATTGGTCGGTGATACTCGTGGCGTTGGCTTGTTGCATGCGTTGGAGTTTTCTTCAGACAAGCTCCGCCGTGCACACTTTGATCCAAACTTGAAAGTAGGCCCGCAAATCGCGGCGGCCTGTTTAGAGCAAGGCTTAATCGCTCGCGCCATGCCACATGGTGACATCCTCGGATTTGCTCCACCGCTTATCGCGAACCGTAACGATATAGACACCATTGTCGACAAAGCGCATCAAGCGGTAAACAAAGTGATGGATAACCTCGTCACATCTAAACAGTGGCAGCCATAACCCACCTAGATTTCAGTAATGCTCGCGGGCTTTGGAGAAGGCCCGCTTTGCACTTTCCATTAAAGAGACAACAAGCCAACCAAACATTTTAGACCCATAGAAAGCACTATTATTTACTACAAGTGGCAATAGTGGGTAAAATGCCCAAAATTGCGCACTAACTGGATGAAACATGGCAAAACTTACCCTTCAAGAACAAATGCTGAAAGCTGGCTTAGTTAATGAAAAGAAACTAAAGAAAGCGAAGAAAGGCTCAAAAAAATCACGCGTTCAAGCACGCGAAGTAAAAGCGGCGGTTGAAGAGAATAAACGCCAACAGTTAGAGCGTGATAAACAATTGAGCGAGCAACAAAATGCTGAGCGATTAAATAAAGAGATCAAAGCGCAGATCAATCAATTGATTGAGATGAACAAGATCGACTTAAAAGATGGCGACATCAAATACAACTTCACTCACGGTACGCTAGTGAAATCACTTTATGTAGATTCACTTATCCGCGAGCAGTTGATCAAAGGTATTTTGGCAATCGCAATTGTTGGTGAAAGCTATGTTGTCATTCCACATGGAGTAGCGAATAAAATTGCTCAACGTGATGAGTCCGTCATCATCGAACAGAAAGAAGCAGAATCTGACATTCCAGCAGAAGACGATCCATACGCAGATTTCGTCGTGCCTGACGATTTGATGTGGTAACAATAAATAATCGATGCATCAACGAAAAGAGCCGCTGATGTAACATCAGCGGCTCTTTTTATAGAAAAATAATCTACAGAGATGATGTGTTGTTATTGCTTACTTAGTAGCAAATTCGCACCTGATGCTGCTAAAAACAACGAACATCCGCGATTGAAACGTTTCGCCATTTTTGGATTTGAAAACCAGTGTCTCAAGTACAAACCAAAGATGGCATAGATTGAAATGGCGACCATTTCTAATATCAAAAACGTGGAGCCAAGGGCAAAAAACTGCTCTTGAACGTTGGCATTGGCATCAACAAATTGCGGCAAGAATGCAGTAAAAATAAGTATCGCTTTCGGGTTGCCAGCAGCAAGCGTAAATTCTTGCTTCGCAAGTCCTGCGTAATTGCGCGAATTGTCCAAGTCAGAGATCGGGCTGGACTCTGAACGCCAAAGGTTGAACGCAATCCACAGTAGATACAGCGCCCCTACCAGCTTTATTGCCAAAAATAGCATTTCTGACGTATACAAAATCACAGCCAGACCTGATGCAGACAACGCAATCATCGCTGAAAAAGCAGCAATTCTGCCTAAACTGGCCGTAAACGCGGCCCTAAAGCCGTAACAACGAGCATTATTCATTGCCAATAAATTGTTTGGGCCTGGAGCCATATTTAGAGCAAAGCAAGCAGGGATAAAAAGGAGAAGCTGCCAAATATCCATAATAAAATGGTCTTAGTGAGTGATTTTGATCGGTACCCTAACATCTGTTAATAAAGTGAGTAAACCACAAACCGATCTTAAAGCAACTCAGCATCAAATCGTGCCGTGCGAGCTTGAACTAACGTGCAGTTCGTTTCAGCCATCAGCTCCGCTAAGGTGATGTTTGGGTTTTGTCTCACCAAACGTATCAACTTCACGTCCAAAGGTTCCAATTTGTCTTGGTGAGCAAGTAGAGCTTGTTCGATCTTGTTGATCGCAAATCGCATCGTCTCTGCTTCTTCGTTTTTGAGATGCTCTAAAAACGCTTTTACATCCAAAGCCTCGCCTGAGATTTGCCAATGACGAGATCGTCTAATTCGCTTAAGATCGCACTGTTTTTCTGCTGCGAGTGTTTTCGCTCGCTTGGCATGGTCGCCCCCAATACGGTGAATCAAGGATGGGAGCGAAATCGTAATCTTCGTCTCTTTCATGGCCTTTTCTTTCATCGCCTTAGCCCTCAACCACCGACACATTCTCGCCAACCCAAGCCAACAACTGTTTTGCCGCTTTGGATAACACCTGATTTTGACGCACGATGTAGCCGAAATCAGTGTTTGGAAAACTTGGCAAAGGCGTAACTTCTCGAGAAAGCTTTAATCTCGGATCGAGCGAAAAATCCGGCACAATAGCAGTCCCAAACCCCGCTTCCGCCCAGTCGATTTGTGCTTCCACACTGCCCACTTCCATCACGCGATGCTTAGGCAGATTTAGTTCAGGTAAAGACGCATCAATCAGCTCTCGGGTTCGAGTATCGTGCCCTAGCAGGATCAGCGTCTGGCTCTCTTTTCGATTGTCTTGCCACTCAAAAATGTTATCGCCAAACGCACACCAGTGAATTTGCGTGAGAGGCGTAAAATGCAGCGGTTGACTCTCTTTTTGTGCGATAACAAAGCCGATATCGGCACGCGCACTTTTCACCAAATCCACCGCTTGAGAAGATGTGGTATTGAACAATGCCAAGTCGATCCCCGGATATTCACTTTTGAATTGCTGAAATGGTTTGATAAGCAGTAAACGTGAAACAATATCGCTCGCCGCAATAGAAAGCGTCCCCTGCGTAAGATCGTTGATGGCATTGAGATCCGACTGACAAATTTGCAGCTCATTAAGCATCCGCTGCGCCGTAGCTAACAAACGCTTCCCCGCTTGCGTCAACTGCACGGGATTTCGCTCAATCAATTTCGTGCGCGTGGCTTGCTCCAACTGCTTGATATGCAAACTTACGTTCGGCTGCGTCATGTGCAGTTCCGTCGCTGTTTTACCAAAGTGTTTTACCTCTGCAAGAGTTACGAAGGTTCGCAGCCAGTTCAAATCTAACATTGCCAATTCCGATATGAAATTCTTATCAAGTTAATGAGTATAATTAATTTCTCTTATTATGGCGAACACCTTAAGATTTTTGCATCTGTTTTTGGAGATTAAATTATGTCGTCTATCGTTGTTGTGGGTGCAAACTGGGGTGATGAAGGCAAAGGCCGCATCGTTGACTTTTTGGCAGAGCAAGCTTCTGCGAGCATTCGTTTCCAAGGTGGTAACAACGCGGGTCACACCGTGGTTAACGATCTAGGTACGTTTAAGCTGCACCAGCTACCAAGTGGCGTATTCAACCCAGACTGTTTGGCAGTGTTAGGTCCGGGTATGGTTATCAGCCCTGCGTTGCTGTCTCAGGAGATTGCGGAAGTTGAAGAAGCGGGCGTAAAAGTGAATATGTGCATCTCTGATCGCGCAACACTGTGTCTACCTCTACACGCACTAGAAGATACGCTAGAAGAACAACGTTTAGGCGACAAAGCATACGGTTCAACTCGTCAAGGTATTGCACCTGCTTACGGTGACCGCGTAATGAAGAAAGGCATCCTAGTTGGTTGGTTGAAGCAACCAGAAGTATTGGTTGAACGCCTTCAATTCATGATGGATTGGAAACTGCCGCAACTGCGTGCACTTTACCCGACGTTCGAGTTTGAACAAACCGCTGAAGAACTGGCGAACTGGCTGCTAGAAGTCTCTGCACCTTGGCGCGATTCAATTTGCAACGTAACGCTTCCTCTAAAAGAACTACAAGCGAAAGACAAAACTCTATTGTTCGAAGCACAGCTTGGCGCAGGTCGTGACCTTGTTTACGGTGAGTATCCTTGGACAACATCTTCTAACGTTGTATCAATGTACGCGGGTATCGGCAGTGGTCTTCCGGCACTTCGCCCTGAGCGCGTTATTGCGGTTGCAAAAGCATTCAGCTCATCAGTAGGTACTGGTACGTTGATCACTGCAATGGAAGAGCAAGATGCTTTCCGCGAACTTGCAGGCGAGTTCGGTGCAACTACAGGTCGTCCACGCGATATGGGCTACTTCGACGCAGTCGCTACTAAGAATGGTGTTGAACTGCAAGCAGCAACTGAAATTGCGCTAACTAAAGTAGACTGTTTGACTGGCCTTAACGATCTGAAAATCTGTGTTGGCTACGAAGGCGACCACAACGAAAACCCAATCTGGCCTCAAACTGCCTCTCTTGCACCAATCTACGAGAAGATGGAAAGCTGGAGCGAGGACATCACTGGTTGTCGTAAGTTTGAAGAGCTTCCAGTAGCAGCACAGAAATACGTTCTACGCATTGAGGAACTCATGGGCGTACCAGTAAAAATGGTGTCTGTGGGTCCTGGTCGTGAACAAATGATTATGCGATAAGATGTGAATTAACACATCATTGGCAAGCGGCTTTTATCTGTTCCGGGGTAAAGCCGCTTTTTTTTACACTGTAAACTTTGGAAAATTGCACGGCTAAATTCATGTTTAGTAACCTCATCACGAGACTCCTACCTCCTTTATTTATAAATCAATAAATTATAGGGCTTAACACGTTGTGCACGTTACTAGCACATCTCACTTGTTAAAGAAGCACGTCAATTAGGTTAACTGGTTGATTTGATATTCTTTAAGTGATTAGTTGATCACGATCTTCATCTGCAATTTGTTGAACTAGTACTCAAAAAATCTAACCCACTGTTTTTAGGATAGATGAGTTCCCCAACATCCAACCTAACAGCAGGTGATTCCCATGACGAAAAATCTTTTCCGCCTCAGTACGATAACCCTTGGTTTGTGCCTTAGTTCTTTGTCTTTCGCGCAATCCGAACTTCCGAACATTAAAATTCTTGCCACTGGCGGCACCATAGCAGGCGCAGGTCAATCTGCAACAGAGTCAAACTACACAGCAGGTAAAGTCGGCGTTGAATCATTGATTTCTGCGGTGCCGAGTATGACCAACATTGCCGATATTTCTGGAGAGCAAGTGGTCAGTATCGGTTCACAAGATATGAATGATGAAGTGTGGCTAAAATTATCGAAAAGAGTTAATGAGCTACTCGCTCAAGATGATGTTGACGGCATCGTCATTACTCATGGTACGGATACGTTAGAGGAAACCGCTTACTTCCTTGATCTGACCGTCAAGAGCAAAAAGCCTGTCGTGATCGTCGGTGCAATGCGTCCTTCCACCGCAATGAGTGCTGATGGACCAGTCAACTTATACAATGCAGTCGTAACAGCCACCGATGAAGATTCAGAAGGACGTGGCGTGCTAGTCGCAATGAATGACACGATTTTCGATGCGCGAGATGTGACAAAAACCAATACAACCTCCGTCAGCACTTTCCAGTCACCCAACTTTGGTGCTATCGGCTACATTCATAATAGCGATGCCAAATATCAACGAAGCCCAGAGCGTAAACATACGACAGAAACCCCATTCGATGTATCAAAGCTTACTAAGTTGCCTAAGGTCGGTATTGTTTATAACTATGCAAATGCCTCCAATTTGCCAGTGAAAGCCTTTGTGGATGCGAAGTTTGACGGCATCGTAAGTGCTGGTGTCGGTAATGGTAACTTGTACCACACTGTGTTTGATGAGCTAGAGAAAGCGAGTAAAGATGGCGTTGTTGTTGTAAGAAGCTCCCGAACGCCTAGCGGCTCAACCACTTTGGATGCTGAAATTGATGACGAAAAATACGGCTTTGTTGCCGCTGGTACATTGAACCCACAAAAAGCACGTATCTTACTGATGCTGTCACTGACTCAGACCAAAAACTATCAAGACATCCAAAAGATGTTCCAATACTATTAATTCTGTCTAAGGTTCATTCGATAGAGGAGGTACACACCTTACCTCCTCTTACACATAGCGACATGAGCGTCTCTTGTTAGCCAAACAAGCGACGCTTCATTCCTGCTTTTTCCAGAATACGCGTAGTAATTTCCTCAACAGACAGAGAGGACGTATTGATATATGGGATCGCCTCTCTTCTAAACAACGCCTCAACAGTGTCTAGCTCCAGCTTGCACTGCTCTGTGCTAGCGTAATCACTTCCAGACAAACGATTTTCACGGATTTCAGTCAAGCGCTCGGGATCAATAGTCAGCCCGAACAACTTATGACGATGGATCTCAAATTCAGGCAACAAACGCATCATCTTCACATCTTCCGCAATGAACGGATAGTTCACAACACGTAAACCAAATTGCATCGCCATGTACAAGCTAGTCGGCGTTTTTCCGCTGCGCGATACTCCCAGCAGGATAATATCGGCTTGTTCCAACCCTTTTAGCGTGATGCCATCATCATGCGCCAATGTGTATTCAATAGCCGCAATACGGTCAAAATAGGTGTCGGAATCTTTCCCCACACTGCGAGAACGCTGCAACTTAGGCTTTGGTGCCATCTGAATGTCGTCTTGCACTTTCTGCACAATACTCTCCAACACATCGTAACTGTATGCCGGCGCTTCAAGCAGCATTTCACGTACTTCTGGAACGACAATTGAGAAAAAGACCAGAGGTTTGACGCCATTGCGCTGGTAGGAAGTTTCAATTTCTTTGACTACGTCAGTAGCTTTGTCCTGGCTTTCTACAAACGGAAAGGTTTTTTCGTTAGGAATGAACGGAAATTGACCGAGAACAACATGCCCTAATGTCTCACATGTTATCGCCGTACCGTCAGAAACATAGAATACATCACGACTTTGGTTATTTATTTGCATTTCTGTTTAATTTTTCAAAATCTTTTGAGTAGGATGGTACACATAATATTAATAAATCAGTTTGGCTTTCAGTTAGGTTCACCACAGCTTTAAAAATTCTTTTGAATTTTTTTCAGCCAGAACGTAATCGTTTGCCTTTGATATCAATCTAAATGAAGCAATGTATGGTCAACGTGTAATAACAGCCAACATGCGATTGTTTAGATCGATTTAAGTCCCCCTACTAAGCTGCAATGTTTCTGGAGAAAGACATGCAAAAGAACACCCTCTGGTTCAATGGCCTATCCATGGATGATGTCGACAAAGTCGGCGGTAAGAATGCTTCACTTGGCGAAATGGTTTCTAACCTAGCAAACGCAGGCGTTTCTGTACCAAATGGTTTTGCGACAACCTCATACGCGTTTAACCAATTCCTTGACCACGAAGGTTTGGATGAGCGTATTCACCAATTACTCGATGAACTAGACGTTGAAGATGTAGAAGCTCTGCGTAAGACAGGTGCAAACATTCGTCAATGGGTATTAGAGGCCCCTTTCCCTGCGGACCTTGAACAAGAAATTCGTGAAAATTACCAAGAACTGATCGAAGGCAATCCTGAGCTTTCAGTCGCAGTTCGTTCATCTGCTACGGCAGAAGACCTACCTGATGCTTCTTTTGCTGGTCAGCAAGAAACGTTTTTGAACGTGAAAGGCATCGACGCAGTACTAGAAGCAACTAAGCACGTTTACGCTTCTCTATTTAACGACCGTGCGATTTCTTACCGCGTTCACCAAGGGTTCGACCACCGTGGCATCTCGCTATCTGCGGGTATCCAACGTATGGTGCGTTCAGATAAAGCCTCGTCGGGTGTTATGTTTACACTAGACACTGAATCGGGTTTCGACCAAGTTGTCTTCATCACCTCTTCATGGGGTCTAGGCGAGATGGTCGTTCAAGGTGCAGTAAACCCTGACGAGTTCTACGTTCACAAGCCAATGCTTGAAGCAGGCGAACACCCAATCGTTAAGAAAACATTTGGTTCTAAGTTGATCAAAATGATCTACTCAGATAACCAAGAAATCGGCAAACAAGTTGATATCGTTGATACTTCTGATGAAGAGCGCAACACGTTCTCATTGAACGACGACGAGATCAAAGAGCTCGCAAAGCAAGCAATGATCATCGAAAAGCACTATCAGCGTCCAATGGACATTGAATGGGCAAAAGATGGCATTGATGGCAAGCTGTACATTGTTCAAGCGCGTCCTGAAACCGTATGTTCGCAAACGGAACAAAATGTGATTGAGCGCTACGAACTACAAAACAAAGCAGATGTTTTGGTTGAAGGTCGTGCAATCGGTCAGCGCATCGGTAAAGGCGTGGTTCGCTTGGTTGACTCTCTGGACCAAATGTCTCTAGTCCAAGAAGGTGACGTGCTAGTTACAGACATGACTGACCCAGATTGGGAACCAGTGATGAAAAAAGCATCTGCAATCGTAACCAACCGTGGTGGCCGTACTTGCCACGCTGCCATCATCGCTCGTGAGCTTGGTATTCCTGCGATCGTTGGCTGTGGCGATGCGACAAGCAAGTTAACCGATGGTGCAACCGTGACCGTATCTTGTTCTGAAGGTGAAACGGGCTACGTTTACCAAGGTGAACTTGAGTTTGACGTAAAACGCTCTTCTGTTGATGAACTGCCACTGCTACCAACAAAAGTGATGATGAACGTGGGTAACCCTGATCGCGCGTTTGACTTCGCACAAATTCCAAATGAAGGTGTTGGTCTTGCTCGTCTTGAATTCATCATCAATAAGATGATTGGTATCCACCCGAAAGCATTACTTAACTTTGATGCACAAAGCGATGAGCTAAAAGCAGAAATCACTCAGCGTATTCGTGGTTACAAAGATCCTATCGATTTCTACGTAAGCAAACTGACAGAAGGTATCGCAACCATTGCTGCGGCATTTTGGCCGAAACGCGTTATTGTTCGTATGTCTGACTTTAAGTCTAACGAATACAGCAACTTGGTTGGCGGTAAAGCCTACGAACCGCATGAAGAAAACCCAATGCTGGGCTTCCGTGGCGCGTCTCGTTACATTTCTCCAGTGTTTGAAGACTGCTTCGAGCTAGAAACTCAAGCAATCAAACGCGTTCGTAACGAAATGGGTCTGAAAAACGTTGAAATCATGATCCCATTTGTGCGTACACCAAGCGAAGCAGCATCAGTGATTGATTTGCTAGCGAAGTTTGATCTGCGCCGTGGCGATCAGGGTCTTAAAGTCATCATGATGTGCGAACTGCCATCCAACGCGGTCCTTGCCGATGAGTTCTTGAAGTACTTTGATGGCTTCTCGATTGGCTCAAACGACATGACTCAGCTAACGCTTGGTCTTGACCGTGACTCTGGCGATGTCGCACATCTATTTGATGAGCGCAACCCAGCGGTTAAGGTGATGCTTCAGATGGCGATTGATGCGGCAACAAAAGCAGGCAAATACGTTGGTATTTGTGGTCAAGGCCCATCAGACCACGACGACCTAGCGGAATGGCTAATGGATCAAGGTATTAGCTCTGTATCACTAAACCCAGATACGGTTATCGATACTTGGTTAAAACTCGGTAAAGTTAGCAGCAAGTAACACACGATAAACTCTAGCCCTCACACTCCCCTTGTGAGGGCTTTGTTATTCACACGTCATTTCACAATCAGTTCGTGATTCCTCTCTCAAGTTCGTCATTTAGTCAATTTCATTATCAAAGTCTGATGACCTAAAATGAATGGTATATCGATAACTCCAGAGAGAATTTGATGAAAAAGCCTATCGCACTCCTTACTACATTGATGCTCCTGGCATCCCCTGCTTATGCCGATTGGGATGAAATTTCCAATAAAATGTCTGAGCTTGGCGACGCAGTTTCTGATACTGCCCAAGATGCTTGGGACGACACCAAAGCGTTTTCAAAACAAGCGTGGCAAGATTTCACGAATTGGTCCGAGGAAGCGATCAATACCGCAGGCGAATGGACAGAAGCCAGCATCGAGAAAAGCAAAGAATGGATAGATGCTGCCGACAAAAAAATTGATGAGCTGATGGAAGGCGATACGCCAGAAGAAGCTCGCCAAGCCGTGGACTTAATGGCAGATAGCGCTTTGCTCAAGTTATTTAATGAAAAGCCGGAGGCAAAAGCTATTTACGACAACGCGTACGGCTACGCGGTCTTTGATTCTCGTAAATTATCTTTGCTGTTTCACACCAACTCAGGGTCAGGAGTCGCAGTGAATAAGGAAACAGAAGAACGCACTTATATGAATATGTTTGGTTTGGGCGTTGCACTTGGGGCTGGCGGCAAATTTTACCAACAAGTGGTTCTGTTTGAGAGCAAAGAAGACTTTGATACGTTCGTCAACGAAGGATGGGAGGCCACAAGTGAAGCCTCTGCTGTTGCGGGCGAAGATTCAGAGCAACTTTCAAAACAATTTAACAGCGGCGTCGCCGTCTATCAGCTGAACGCTAAAGGTTTGCTCATCGATGCTAACGTGTCTGGTTCTAAATATTGGGTTAATGAAGAGCTCACTAACTCGCAGTAATGCATAGCAACTAATTGCTTAAATAAAACCGTTGTTATGCACCCTTATCAATAAGTTAACGGGGCTATGATTCCTCAAAACTGAGCACTTACGCAACTTTCTCTATGGAAGTCACCAGAAGATGGCGACTTCCCTTTCTCGTTGGATTGCTTTTGGTTATGCTTGCGCAAAACCACCTGCAATTCGGTATCCCATGCCTGACAATAACTTTAATAATCTGCTAGCAGAAGCAATTTCTGCTCTTAACACGCCTAACTTTACTCCTAAACTTATGCGTGTCATTCGCACTCTTTTTCATTTTGATTGCGCAGTTATTTTAGGTTACCGAGAAGGTAAACACCCTATTTATCTCTACGACTCAATTGAGAACGAGCGAGAGTTACTTTTTCAACGCTACCTTACTGACTCATTTCAAAATGACCCTTTTTTTCTCAAACTAAACGAGACAAAGCAACAAGGCGTATTTACGCTCAAAGACGTGGCGCGTAAAGGCGTTGACTTCACCTCATACTGCGAGCAGTTCTATCATCAAACAGGGTGGAAAGACGAGCTTAGCATGCTAGTCGAAGTTGAATCTGGCCGTTGGGTCATGCTGTACTTCGGATATATGACTGATGGAAAATACTTTTCTCAGCAACAAATAAATAAGCTAAAGCCCTATTTCCCGATAATTCAGTCGCTTTGTCAGCAGCATTGGAAACAAACGGAATTTACCTTTTCTGAGCCTGTTTTTGCACAGAGTGCTTATTCTGGCAGTATGCGATTAGCCATTGAGCAAGCTTTAGCAACGTTTGGCGTAGAATCACTCACCCGTCGCGAACAAGAGGTGGCTTCGCTTCTCGCTCAAGGGTTTGACACCAAAGAAATTGCCGCGCGGTTACACTTAGTTCAAGGCACGGTCAAAAATCATCGAAAGCGAATTTACTCGCAATTAAATGTGTCTTCATTGAGTGAGTTATTCCAGCTTTTCCTCAATCACCTCATTCTCCATTCAAGATAAAAAACTGTCCCTTAAGGGATATATCGAGAAAAGGTGTCGCGTTTTAGTCTGAATGTAACAACCACTAAAACAGACAAAAAGAATGACGACACCATTACTGCAAGATTTACAAGATCGCGGCTTGATTGCACAAGCCAGCGATTTGGAAGAAATTCAGACACTTCTCTCACAGCCACAAACCGTTTACTGCGGCTTCGATCCTACAGCTGGCAGCTTACATATCGGCCACCTCGTGCCTTTGATTATGCTTAAGCGCTTTCAAGATGCCGGACACCAAGCTGTTGCCTTGATTGGCGGTGCAACGGGCATGATTGGCGACCCAAGCTTTAAAGCGACTGAGCGCAGTCTGAACTCAGAAGAAATCGTCTCAGGCTGGGTTAACGATCTTTCTAATCAAATTCAGCAGTTGATGAACCACCAACTGACCAAGCCGATGATCATGGTGAACAATGCTGACTGGATGAAAGCGATCAATGTGATCGACTTCTTTCGCGATGTGGGTAAGCACTTCTCGATCAATACTATGGTCAACCGAGAATCGGTAAAACAACGCCTGCAACGACCTGACCAAGGTATCTCCTTCACCGAATTTAGCTACGCCCTACTGCAATCGTACGATTTTGCCGAGCTAAACCGTCGATACGGTTGCCGTTTGCAAATCGGTGGCAATGACCAATGGGGAAACATCGTCAGCGGGATCGATTTAACTCGCCGTCAAAATGGTGAGCAAGTATTTGGCTTAACTCTGCCGCTGATCACCAAATCCGATGGCACCAAATTTGGCAAAACCGAAGGCGGCGCAGTGTGGCTAGATCCTAGCAAGACCTCTCCTTACGCGTTCTACCAGTTCTGGCTTGGCGCAGAAGACGCCGACGTTTACCACTTCTTGCGTTACTACACATTCTTGAGCTGCGAAGAAATTGCCAGCATTGAAGCGCAAGACCAAGCAAGCCAAAGCAAGCCACAAGCACAACGTATTCTCGCTGAAGAAATGACGCGATTTGTTCATGGCGAAGACGGCCTCGCCAGTGCCGAGCGCATCACTCAAGCTTTATTCAGCGGTAATGTGCAACAGCTGAGTTTGGGTGAATTAAAACAATTGGAGTTGGATGGTTTACCAAGCATTGAGAGCGCACAGCAAGATTTGGTTGAGCTGTTGATTGAGTCGGGCTTAGCAAGTTCGAAGCGTGTTGCACGCGAACACATCAGCAACAACGCCATCAGTGTAAACGGTGAAAAAGTGTCGGCTGATAACCCAAGTTTGAGCTTCCCACTGTTTGATCAATATTGGTTACTGCAACGCGGTAAAAAGCACTTCTGCCTCGTGAAGCGTGCCGCGTAGTAACACTCGCAGTACAAAGCCCATAAAAAATTCCCCTCACCGCTTTCGTGATGAGGGGAATTCAAATTTGAACGATTTTAAGCCTAACAATAGGCAAAGGCGTTGCTTATTGCGTTCTTAAACGTTGCCAGTACTTTTCGTAAATCGCTAACGTTTCTGCGCCAACATCATTAATAAACTCGCCTTTTTTCATGTCTTCTGATGAAGGGAAAATAGTACGGTTATTTTTCAACTCTTCTGGCAATTTGTCACGCCCAGCGTTCGTTGCCGACGCATAACCCAAACTGGTCACGATTTCCGCTTGGTTCTCTGATTGGTACATGAAGTTAATAAATTTATGCGCCAATGCTTTGTTTTTACTGCCAGACGGAATAGTGAAGTTGTCCATCCACAATACCGCGCCCTCTTCCGGCATCACGAACTTCAGCTCAGGCATTTCAACCTGTCCTTGGAATGCGTTGCCGTTCCATTGCATGCCGACCGATGTTTCACCGGACACGTAAGGGACTTGCGGCGCATCTGAGTTATACAGTAATACGTTGTTTTTCAGCGCTACTAGAGAATCAAAAGCCTGCTCGATTTCAGCTTCGTCTTTTGTATTCACGCTATGACCATTTTTCTTCAACGCCATACCGAACACATCGCGAACGTCATCAATCAGCATGACTTGTTGTTCGTATTGAGACTCCCATAAGTCTGCCCATTTGGTCACTGGGTGCTCAACCATGGATTCGTTGTAGCTGATCCCGGTAATGCCCCAAATATAAGGCAGCGAGTAATCATTTTTAGGATCGTGCGCTTGGCCAAGTAAACCGTCCATTGTGTCTTGCATGTTTGGCACTTGAGCGTGATCTATTTTCGAAAGCAGCCCTTCTCGCCCCATTTTTTCAATGAAGTACGCAGAAGCAAAAACCACATCGTAGCCAGAACCTTTTAGCAATTTTAGCTTGGTGTACATTGATTCATTATTCTCAAAGGTCGAATAATTAATCGTAACGCCTTCTTGTTTTTCAAACGCTTTTAACGATGCTTCCGGCAAATAGCCACCCCATGCATAAACGTTCAACGTTTTGCTATCTGCATGAGCAAACATGCTGAGCACAAGAGCACTCAGCCCCAATCCTTTGATGATTAATTTCATGGTATGCAATCCAACCAGTCCAGCGACGCGCTGGGATTCGGGTGCATAATTAGGTAATTGTTACCCAATTGAAAGAAAATTTAATTAATCTTTAACAGCAAAAATATTTATCGAATTTATAAAATTAACGCATGTTTTTAATAGCGACTGTGCATACCAAAATGATGAGACATTCCATCTTCCATTCGGCCGCCTTTCCAGCCACCAGAGCCGAGTAAATTAAGCACATCTTGAGCGGTATAGTCGGCACCAGAAAAGAAATCATGCGCCACGTCTGAGCGTATTGCTTGCAACTCTGGTTGATTTTCCAAATCAAGATCTTGCGGATCCGCATATAATGCCAACGCAATTTTTTGTTGGCACGCGCTTAACTCACTGGTGCTCGTCTTTACCTGACCAACCGAAAAATACTCACGACTGCCGTATCCCACCACCAATCTGGTACTCATTAGTTTAATCACTTTCTTAATGCGACGACGTTGTATAAATCTCAACATGTTTTGTTATTCCTGTATTAAGTTGGCTATGGTCGTATTCTTTTGTTCGAATTAAAACACTCTGTTTTATCCGCGAAATTTCTCTAGCGCTTTTCGCGATGATCGGTTGTATAATACGATCCTGAAATATTTTGTTACGTTACCTCGGTAACCCCTGAGACTGCAACATGAACAACAGCAGATGGGTCGGCTTTATAGGCGGCACGATTGTCTTACTTAGTACCTTTATCCTCTTCGGATCTTCCGTCCACTCTGCTTGGTACCGAATCCCTGCGGAAGCCATTCATGGTATCGCCTTCACTTTGGCTTTTGGTTTAGGGTTAAACAGCCTGCTGGCGTACGCGACGGCAGTGATTACTCTTGCTGCACTATTCTACATTGGCTTTGTCGTTAGCTATCGGGTCCATCAGAAACTTAAATAGTCTTCTGTCTCAACCTGAGCTTAATAACGGATACTTGGTAACTAAAAAGGGAGCAAACGCTCCCTTTTTAGTTGTCAGCATGTAGATGTTCTATGCCCGCTTTAATCATTAAGGTGGTATACCCTCAACGACTGCTGCATACCTGAAACATGATCACCTAAATACTCAACCGTCATTGGAACCTTGGCCAACAGAGTAAAACTGGAGTCACTGAACCTTCCATCAGCATCACTCTCCAAATGAACAAAAAACGCAGGCTTATCCGCAATCAATGTAATTCGCCTCCCTTCAATAGAGACATCTATATTGGCTTTCGCTATCGGCAAGGTTTTTAGCTCGTGAGTACTAAACCATGTGTTGCTTATTCTGTCTTCACCGATTTGCGCTTCAACATAGAAGAAGCCTGACGTAAGTTCATCCTTCTCGATCAATTCATCCAACTGCCACAAAATCGTATTGCTGTCTGCTATGACTGTTTGTTCTAAGCTCCAACATTGCTTTTCTTCCCCTTGCCAATCTAACCACTTGAGCAATGCGTTGACGCTTGCGGACTCTTTCGCATCATTGAGCAAATGTAGGCTCAACTCGCCTGTATGCTCGGAAAATACCAAATACTGCGGCGCAAAAAAGCGTTTTGCATGGTAGTGCAACTGCTTCCATCTACCACTGTATTCCAAACTAGACCAAGAACTGACAGGCCAATTGTCGTTGAGTTGCCAGTACAGCATGCCGCGACAAACTGGAGAAATGGCACGCCAATGATCGCATGCAGTTTTGATCGCGATTGCCTGCTGAACTTGACTTAAATACAGCATGTTCTCAAATCCAGAGGGAAAACGAAAATAGCGCGTGAACATCTCTGTAATAATACTATTACCACGAGGGTTCTTCTGATGTTGTTCGAAAGTTGGGGATGTAATATTCCAGTCTTGCTCAGGGACAAACCGCTTAACTTCAGCAAAAGATGGCCAAGATTGAAAACCAAACTCAGAGCAAAAACGAGGATTCACGTCAACGTAGGCACTGAATGATTTTCCTGAATGCCAAACGTCCCAAAAGTGCATATCGCCTTTACTATCATCATGCCACGCATCACCGAAATCCAGTTCACCATTACATGGGGAACTTGGCCAGAAACGGCGAGTGCTATCTTGCTCGGTAATCTCCTTCTCAATCATGCGGTTGAGGCGATCGTAGTTTACCGTGTATTTGACTTTGCTGCGCTTAGATTCGTCATACCAACCAATAGCTCCAATCACTTCATTGTCACCACACCAAAGTGCGATTGATGGGTGCTCCTTGAGCCTCGGGATTTGGAATCTAAGTTCTTCTTCTACCTCTTTTAAAAACTCGTCGTTTGATGGGTACAACGAGCAGGCGAACATCATGTCTTGCCACACCAACAAGCCAAGTTCATCACAAAGGTTATAAAAGGTTTCAGTCTCGTACTGACCACCGCCCCATACGCGAATCATGTTCATGTTGGCATCAACCGCACTTTGCAAAAGGTTGCGATAACGTGTTTCGCACTCTCGCCCCGGCATTGCGTCAATAGGGATCCAGTTGGCACCTTTAGCATTAATCGGTACGCCATTGACGATAAATTCCATTGCAGAGCCGTGCTCATCAGCTTGATTATTTAGAGTTAACTGACGCAAACCAATGTTGTGCGTTAACTTTTGCTCTCTGCAATAAATGGTAATGGGATAGAGATACGCTTCGCCATAACCCGATGGCCCCCAGCGTTGAGGCTCCAAAATGTGGAACTGGCAATGATAGTGACCACTTCCTTTTGTTTGAATACATTGACGCTCACCATTAAATTCAACCATCATTTCATGGCGTTGACTGTCCGTTTCCACTTCAACTACTACATCAAGAAACACACTCCCATCGGCTTGCCATTGCTGCTCTGTCGAGAAGCCTTTGAGCCAAAGCTCATTCACAATGTCGATTTGAATGGGGTCGTAAATACCCGATACCATCAAGCAAATGCCCCAGTCCCATCCGGAATGGCATTGTGTTTTGCGGATCAAGTTCATGTGTGGAATTTGGTTGTTGCCCATTGCCGATGGAATAGGAAATGGCAGTTTTTTTGCTCTTGCGATACCTTCTAAATCCACCCGAGCAAACTCAACCCGAATCGTGTTAGTACCTTGCTTTAAATGCGGTTTAATATCCACACGTTGCTGGGTAAACATGTTGCTGCAAGTTAGTGCTAACTCACCATTAACATAGAAGGTTGCCAAGGTATCGACACGAGTTAGCGTCATCCAAATTTGCTTGGCAGACAACGTAAACGCGTCGACGTCAAACTCACGTGAGATATGCCACTCACACTCTTCAATCCATCGAACTTTGTTTTCATTATCGGCAAAATAAGGATCTGGAATCTGCTCTGCTTGTAAAAGCGCCGACACATTATCGCCCGGAATAAACATTGGAATTTCAAGATTGGGACGCTGTGGCGAGGTAAGCATCCACTGCCCGTTAAGTTCGAAGTGAGCCATCGAGTTAAACCTTAGCTTGGGAAAAACATGTTTCTCAATGTAATCCTGATAAACCCATGCAAAAATAAGGGAAATGTTAATTACATACGAAATGCGGTGCATTTCACGTAAAAACTCTTTCTTTTGATCTCTACCCAAAAATCAGCAACTTGGCTAACCTGTTAAAAATTAATCGAAATCTAAGGTTATATTTGCAACTTCGACATGTTAACATCATCGGCTTTTTGAACATCCTCACACTTTTCGTTGAAACGATGTGAGGGGAAATGCACGGCTTCATAGCCCTAAAAAGCGAAGTAATTATGTCAAATATGACGAATGCCGCCTCCCACACAGCGCCTATTCAGGATGCTGACTATTCTGCTATTCATCCCCCATCTTTACTCAAGCGCCTCGAACTCACCAATCCTGTCTTTTGGTTAAGTGGTAGCTTCCTCACTCTATTCGTTTTACTTGCTCTAACGAATACCGACTTTCTAACCGCAATGGTTAACACCGGCTTCGGCTTTGCTACTAAATATTTCGGAGCTTACTGGCAAGTACTGCTTCTTCTGAATTTCCTAATTGGTTTGGCTCTTGCGTTTGGTCGCACTGGTTATGTGCGCCTAGGTGGTCTAGCGAAACCTGATATTGATAACTTTAAGTGGTTGTCAATCGTACTCTGTACTCTACTTGCAGGTGGTGGTGTGTTCTGGGCCGCAGCTGAGCCTATCGCGCACTTTGTGACTGCTCCGCCTCTATACGGGGAAGCCTCACCGAAAACTGCCGCAATCAATGCCCTATCTCAGTCTTTTATGCACTGGGGCTTCTTAGCTTGGGCGATCCTTGGTGGTCTATCTTCCATTGTCTTAATGCACTTGCATTACGATAAAGGCCTGCCTCTTAAGCCGCGTACTCTGCTTTACCCTGTGTTTGGTGATAAAGCCATTAAAGGCTGGATTGGTGATGTTGCTGACGCATGTAGCATCATTGCAGTAGCAGCAGGAACCATCGGTCCTATCGGCTTCTTAGGTTTACAAATTAGCTACGCGCTAAACTCATTGTTTGGCCTGCCAGATACGTTCGTAACGCAAAGTATGGTTATTATGGCGGCGATCCTGATGTATACCCTTTCCGCACTGAGCGGTTTGAGCAAGGGTATTCAAATCGTCAGTCGTTACAACATCATTTTGTCTGTACTATTAATTGGTTACATCCTGTTCTTCGGGCCGACAAGCTTTATCGTTGATGGCTACGTGCAAGGCGTTGGTCGTATGGTGGATAACTTCTTCCCTATGGCACTTTACCGTGGTGATACAGGCTGGCTAAGTTGGTGGACAGTATTCTTCTGGGGTTGGTTTATCGGTTATGGCCCAATGATGGCGATCTTTATTGCTCGTATCTCTCGTGGTCGTACAATTCGCCAATTAATCATGTCTATTAGCATCGCGGCACCGCTGATTACTTGCTTCTGGTTTAGTATCGTTGGTGGCAGTGGCCTTGCGTTTGAACTTGATAACCCTGGTTTGATTTCATCTGCGTTTGAAGGCTTTAACTTGCCTGCAGCACTGCTAGCGATTACTGGTGAATTACCTTACCCAATGATCATTTCGGTTCTGTTCCTGATCTTAACGACAACATTTATCGTGACGACGGGTGACTCGATGACTTACACAATCAGTGTAGTGATGACGGGCTCAACAGAACCAAACGCAGTGATTCGCTCGTTCTGGGGTCTGATTATGGGTATTGTCGCTATTGCGCTCATCTCAATGGGCTCTGGTGGTATTTCTGCATTGCAGTCTTTCATTGTGATTACCGCCGTGCCTGTGTCTTTCATTTTGCTGCCAAGCATTTGGAAAGCACCCGGCATTGCAAGCAGAATGGCGAAAGAGCAAGGCCTCGTTTAAACCGCCTCTCTAACCAATATGCGAAAAAGAGCCCTTCATTGGGCTCTTTTTAATTCTGCGCTTTATCCTACGCTATCAATGCGAATCATCACTGCGTCTGGACGCCAATACTCGAATTCGCAGTCCATTAAATGCCCATCTTGTTTGTAGTTTACCCGCCGAATTTTCAGAACGGGTTGTCCTTCAACTAGGTTCAACGCCTTAGCGACATGAGCAGGAGCTGACGTGGGAATCACATCAAAACGAGAGCGCTTTGTCTCGTAACCATACTTCTCACGATAAATGCCCGTCAGGGACATGGTGAGGTTCTCAGACAATATACCCTCAAACAGTGCCGCTTTGAGCACGTTCTCAACAAACAATACCGCTCGCCCATCAATAAAACGTAACCGTTCAATTACATAAATTGGGGTAATTAGCTCCACCTCTAACGATTTGGCATACTCACCTGCGGCCATTTCACTTCGCACGTTGAGTAACTTAGTTTCTGCAATACGATGCTGCTCTCGAATCATCTGATGGAAGTGAGAACGAGACAACGGGTTGTAACAGATACGCTCAGGAGATACATACCAACCCCGGCGCTCTTCTCGATAAATAAGACCTTCAGTTTCTAAAGACACCAACGCATCTTTGATAGTGATTCGAGTTGTAGAAAACAGCTCACTGAGCTCTCTCTCTGACGGCAGTTTTTGTCCTTCCGACATGATGCCGGAAAGAATCTGCTGTTTTAAGCTGCTTCTAATTTTTCCTAATTGGGTACCAAATTGTCCGGTGCCTGTCGCTCTCATTCTGATCTAGTCCAACGATAATTTGACGAATAACATAAGGCGTTTACGTAACAAAAATATGACATTAATCAACAGAACACATACTGAACGTATGAAATATAAGTGCCATATAAAATCAGCAAAACTGTCAAATTACTTGCGCTAAATCGTCACATTCCATCCATAGCATACAAAGCGAACTTACTGACCTAGTCCAGAAGGATGGAGACAATGAAAACTTTGCTAAGTCGTTCAATTACCGCACCAGCGGCAATCATTGCGGTAACGCTCGCTACGCCAACAGTAGCGAAAGAAGCCGATATTGAATCTTTGGTAGCAGCAGCACAAAAAGAAGGGGCGGTTTACAGTGTGGGTATGCCTGACAGTTGGGCAAACTGGAAAGACACTTGGGCTGATTTAAAGTCAAATTACAACCTTAAGCACCAAGACACGGATATGAGCTCGGCTCAAGAAATCGCAAAATTCGAAGCTGAGAAGAAAAACGCGACCGCAGACATTGGTGACGTAGGCTTTGCCTTCGCACGTGTAGCGGTTAAAAAAGGCGTCACTCAGCCATATAAACCAACAACTTGGAATGACATCCCAGATTGGGCAAAAGACGAAGATGGTCATTGGGCACTTGCCTACACTGGCACTATTTCTTTTATCTCCAACAATAACCTCGTAAAAGACGCGCCAAAAACGTGGGATGACCTATTAAAAGGCGACTACAAAGTGACCGTAGGTGACGTAGGCGTAGCAGCACAGGCAAACAACGCGGTTCTCGCCGCAGCGTTCGCCAACGGTGGGGACGAATCCAACCTCAAGCCTGCGCTCAAATTCTTTTCAGAACTCGCGAAGCAAGGTCGTCTTTCATTTACCGATCCGAACATCGCCAACCTAGAAAAAGGCGAAGTTGAAGTGGCGATCATGTGGGACTTCAATGCATTGAACTACCGCGACAAAATTGACCGCGACCGCTTTACAGTGAGCATTCCTCAAGATGGCTCTGTGATTTCTGGTTATACAACCATAATCAATAAATACGCGAAGAACCCTAATGCAGCAAAGCTTGCTCGTGAATACATCTTCAGCGATCAAGGGCAAATCAACTTAGCAGAAGGTTATGCGCGTCCAATCCGCACCAACATCACACTGCCTCAAGCAGTGCAAGACAAGCTAATTGCTAATGACCAATACAGCAATGTTCACCCAGTGACTGACTTCTCAGCTTGGGAAAAGTCCGCACGTAAGCTGCCACGTCAATGGCAAGAAAGTGTCTTAATCCACCAGCAATAAGAGTAAGTCGTTATGAGCAATAAGGTCATCCTTGTTGTTCTAGATGGACTGAACTATCAGGTAGCCCGTGATTGCATGGGCTACCTCAATGGTCTTCTAGAACAACGTCGTTCCCAACAAGAAACTCGCGCAACGCTTTATCCTGTGCAGTGTGAGCTGCCCTCTATGTCTCGCCCACTTTATGAGTGCATTTTAACGGGCGTTCGCCCTGTAGAAAGCGGCATCGTAAACAACAATATCGTTCGTCTATCCAAACACGATTCCATTTTCAGTTTGGCAAAAGCCCAAGGAAAAGTGACCGCTGCGGCTGCCTACCACTGGGTAAGTGAGCTTTATAATCGCGCGCCATTTGAACCTGTTCGCGATCGTTTCACGCATGATGAAACCCTGAATATCCAGCACGGCTGCTTTTACCATTGGGATCATTATCCTGATGAAGCCTTGTTCCTGGACGCAGAGTATTTACGTCGAAACTATCAACCTGATTTCTTATTGATCCATCCGATGAATATCGACGATACAGGACATAAGTTTGGCCTAGACTCTCGCCAATACCGCAATTGTGTGCGAGGTGCAGACATTATTCTTTCCAACTACATCGATCAATGGCTTGCTGATGGGTATCAAATCATTGTGACCAGCGATCATGGCATGAACAACGATCTTTCTCACGGTGGGATTTTACCTGAAGAGCGAGAAGTTCCCCTGTTTGTCATTGGTGATAAGTTTACCCATCAAGATTGTCATATTAAGCAAACTGATATTTGTGGCACCGTTTGTCAATTGCTAAACCTTGACCACACGAAGCCATACACTCAGGAATTGTTAGCACTATGAGCAGTTCAGTCCTCTCCCCAAGCTCCAGCGAATCACGTTCAAATTTGGCAAGTACTTGGTTAAAGCGCTTTAAGCCAGCCATTTGGTTGGCGCCTTTCGCACTGTTTTTCTATCTATTTCAACTCGCACCGATGATTTGGGTACTGTTAAACAGCTTTATCTACGATGGCGAGTTTGCCTTCGATAACTACATTGAAGTGCTCGACTCCGCCTTTATGATGCAGGCGTTTGGCAACAGTTTGTGGTTAGCTGTATGGTCGAGCATTTTTGGCTTAGCCATTGCGACTCTGTTGGTCTCTTCTCTGCGCAGAGTCGATTCTAAAGTCCGCGACGGTGTGATTGCGTTTACGAACATGAGCAGCAACTTTGCAGGCGTACCTCTGTCATTCGCTTTTATTATTATTTTGGGCACCAATGGGGCGATTACCCTTTTGCTCAAGCAGTATGGCTTACTCGGTGATTTCGACCTTTATGGTAAATGGGGCCTGCTGGCCATTTACATCTACTTCCAAATCCCGCTGGCGGTATTGTTGCTCTACCCTGCGTTCGACGCGTTGAGTGATGATTGGCAAGCTGCTGCTGCGCTACTGGGAGCCAAAACATCACAGTATTGGGCGAAAATCGCGCTGCCAGTGCTCTCACCAGCCTTATTCGGTACCTTTATTATCTTAATAGCCAACGCAATTGGCGCTTATGCGAGTGTTTATGCGCTGACCTCCGGTAACTATAACGTCATCACAATTAGAATTGCGAGTCTGGTATCGGGAGACCTGTTCCTTGAACCTAATCTCGCCGCTGCAATTTCGGTGATTCTAATGGCGTTACTTGCCTTTATCACAGTGATTAACCAATGGCTCATTTCGAAAAGCTATGCAGGTAGGAAGTAGTCATGAACAACGTTAATACTCGATTCCATAAAACGGTGGTTTATTCCATTGTTGGGATCATGCTCATCCCGATTTTAGCGACCTTTGTCTATTCGCTTTCATCACGCTGGGGCGCCACGGTGCTTCCAGATGGTTTCACTTTTGATTGGTACGTTAAATTGCTGACCGACCCACGCTTTTTGCAAGCGTTTGGGCGTTCGCTGTTTATTTGTATTGCTTCGCTAACCCTCAGTGTGATTCTAGTTCTGCCAGCGATATTCGTGGTGTTTTACTACTTTCCAAGGCTCGATAAGCTCATGAACGTATTGATTTTGCTACCATTCGCTGTACCACCAGTGGTGTCCTCCGTCGGCTTGCTTCAACTTTATGCTGACAGTGAAATCTCCCTTATCGGTACTCCTTGGATTCTAGTAGGTACTTACTTCACCATCGCGTTACCGTTCATGTATCGTGCGATTTCTAATAGCTTCGAAGCAATTAACCTTAACGATTTAATGGACGCTGCACACTTGCTAGGAGCAAGCACAACCAAAGCGTTTTTGATGGTCATTTTACCTAACCTCAAAAAAGGACTGATGGCATCGCTTTTCCTTTCATTTTCATTTCTATTGGGAGAGTTTGTGTTCGCCAATATTTTAGTCGGCACACGTTATGAAACCCTGCAAATCTACTTGTATAACATGCGTCAGACGAGCGGCCACTTTACGTCTGCCTTAGTGATGACCTACTTCCTATTTATTTTTTTACTGACTTGGTTGGCAAGTCGTTTCAGCCGAGGAGTCAAACAATGAGCTACGTAACAGCGAAAAATCTAACTAAACGTTTTGGTGATAACACCGTATTTGAGGATATTCACTTTAACATCGAGCAAGGTGAATTCATTACGCTTTTGGGCCCTAGCGGTTGTGGTAAATCGACACTACTTCGCAGCCTTGCTGGGCTTAACCCTGTCGATGGAGGCGAGATTTGGGTAAACGGAGAAGATATCACGCATCAAGTCCCGCAAGAGCGTGGTATTGGGATGGTCTTTCAATCGTATGCGCTGTTTCCCAATATGACCGTCGAAGGCAACATTGCATTTGGCTTAAAAATGAAAAAGCTTGCGAATGATGATATTCGACGTGAAGTGGCTAAAGTCATCAAACTGGTGGATCTGGCAGGTAAAGAAAAACACTATCCGCATCAACTTTCTGGCGGTCAGCGCCAGCGTGTCGCACTCGCTCGAGCGTTGGTGGTGAAACCTCGCATATTATTGCTTGATGAGCCACTTTCTGCGCTTGATGCCAAAATACGCAAACACCTTCGTCAGCAAATCCGAGACATTCAGAAAGAGATGAATCTCACCACTATCTTCGTAACTCATGACCAAGAAGAGGCGATGATTATGTCTGATCGTATCTTCCTAATGAGTAAAGGGGAAATTGTTCAAGCAGGAACACCTGAAGAAATTTATACTCATCCTGCTAACGAGTTTGTGGCCGGTTTCATGGGGCACTACAACCTTGTAGAGGCCAATAAAGCCAAGCAACTCTTCAACATTGATACCGAATGGAAAGTAGCGATTCGCCCAGAGTCTATATATGTAAAAGAGCAAGGTCGTCAATATGATAGCCACATCTCAGCGCCACAAGTAGGTACGATCACCAACCACCAGCTTCTAGGTAATGTTATTCGCTATCAAGTGAACGTTGAAGAGTGTGAGCTCACTGTTGACTTGCTTAACCGCTCTTCAGAACGCTTACTAGCGAATGGCAGCCAACTAGAGCTACTCTTTAACCTAAACGAAATTCAACCAGTGAGAGCCTAAACATGTCCAAACCTTTGTATGTTTTTGATATGGATGAAACCCTAATAAACGGCGACTGCGCAATGATTTGGAACGAGTTTATGGTTGAGAGAGGCATCGCGACTGATCCTTTATTTATTATGGAAGATCAGCGTCTAATGGCCTTGTACTCTGAAGGCAAAATGGACATGGAAGATTACCTAGCGTTCTCCATGAAGCCACTAGAAAACATGCCGATTGAAGAAGTAAACGCCTTGGTTGAAGAATGTGTTGAAAGCCATATTTTGCCTAAACAGTTCCCTCAAGCCAAAACCCTGATTGAGCAACTGTCTCGTGATGGTATAGATATGGTTATCATCTCTGCCAGCGTCACTTTTTTGGTGGAAGCCGTTGGTCGCCGTCTTAATATTCCAACCGCACTCGGAATTGATTTAATCGAGAAAAACAACCGTTATACTGCTGAAATCGACGGTATCCCGAGTTATCGTGAAGGCAAAGTCACGCGATTAAAACAGTGGCTAGAAAATCAGCCTGAGCCTTATTCCGAAATCCATTTCTATACCGATTCAATCAACGATTTACCACTTTGTGAATACGCGAACTACGCTTATCTGGTAAATCCATGCCCACAACTAAAAGAACACGCCAACAGACCGAATTGGAGTGTGTTAAGTTGGGGGTGATATAGCCTCACAAGACCGTTCTTCCTAAGTAAATACTTTTCTATTTGTTCAAAGAGCAGTTCTTTCTGCTCTTTTTTACTTCTCTTCTTCACAAATTAATCACTTGATTAAATACTGATTAATTTTTCACATGTCGCATGAGAAATCAGCGTCTTATAATTAATCAAATGTTTAATATTTTGAGAGAAGATTGTGACGGAAGCGCATCGAAGGGCGGGAAGACCCACAGATAATATCGACGCAAGGGAAAAACTGATTTTCCACGCGCGCGAACTCTTCACCATTATGGCTTATGACAAGGTCTCTACTCGCCTAGTCGCGCAGAAAGCAGGCGTGAACGTGGCGATGATTCGTTACTACTTTGGCAACAAAGAAGGCTTGTTCGAGACCATGTTGCGCGAAACACTGTCACCGATGCAAAAGCAGATGCAGACGTTGGTATCCAACAGTAACGAGCAAAACTTTCTCGATCTAATGCGCACCTACTACCGCGAAATGATCAAGGTACCACAGTTCCCACGCTTAGTTGCCCAAGTTATGAATATGCCCCCATCGGAAACCCAACGCAAACTGCTCGAAAAAGTCTTCGCAGATATCAGTAAGCCAATGCAAGGTGTGATCTTTGATAAGTTGATCGACAGTGGCGTTTTACGAAAAGACGCCGACCCTCAACTTTGTCGCGTCTCTTACATCAGCTTGATGGTATTTCCTTTTATGGCACCACCAGCACTGCTCGCCATTCATGGCATTGAACTTTCTGAAGCCTTCTTGAACCGATTATTCGAACACAACATACAACTGATGAAACATGGATTTTTAGACTCGGGCGACCAATATGAAGATAAATAAAAAGCTGCTGTTCTTTCCTGCTCTTGCGGTGGGGGTCGTCATTCTGTTTTTGGCGATTAGCCTCAAACCAGATTTGCCCGTAAAACCCGCTGGAGATCGTGCACGGTTGGTCGAGACGATTCCACTTGAGCTCAAAGCCATTGCTCCAGTAGCCATAGGGTTTGGCAAGATCGCCCCAAAAGTGGAATGGAAAGCGATAGCCGAAGTGACGGGGAAAGTGGTCTACCGCCATCCGCAGCTGGAAAAAGGACAAGTGTTGCAAGCAGGGACAGAAATCTTGCGAATCGACCCACTCGATTACGAACTGAAACTGGTTCAAGCTCAAGCCGATCTCAAATCTGCTCAAACCTCTCTGGCTAAGCTGAACCAAGAAGAAGCGAATCTCAAAAGCACACTCAAGATAGAAGCCAACCGTCTGGTTATCGCCAACAAAGAGTTAGACCGTAAACAAAACCTACGTAAAAAAGGCCTAACCTCGCAATCGGATGTAGATCAGCAAGAGCAAAGCGCGCTCTCTCAACGTAAATTAGTGCTGGATATTGAAAATCAAATTGGTTTGATGCCGGATGAGAAACGAGTCGCGGAAGCCCTAGTTAAAGTTAATGCATCAAAAGTGGATGAGGCCGAACGCTCGCTTGATAAAACCATCATCACGCTTCCTTACGATTTGCGTATTGCTGACGTAGAAATTGAGAAAAAGCAAGTGGTTAACCTCCAACAAACCATGGTGACAGGACATGGTATTGATGTCATGGAAGTGGAAGCTCAACTATCCATTCATGACATGCAAACTTTGGCGGCGAGCATCGGTGAGTTTGTCCGCGATGAATCTGGTATTCCACAACCTGATATGAATGCGATTCATGCCAACATTGAACTCAGCAGCGGTAACCTCTCTGCAAGCTGGCCTGCGAAAGTTGCACGCATCAGTGAAACGGTTGATCCAAGCCAAGCGACTGCCGGTGTGATTCTGGAAATTGAACAAGACTACCGTGCATTAAACCCAACGTCTGCGCCTCCATTGGTGAACGGCATGTTTGTGCGTGCCTTGATTGAGGGACAAGAGAACCCGAGTTGGGTCATCCCAGAGCGTGCGCTTCATGGCGATAAGATTTACCTGATGGGAGATGACAACCGTCTGCAAGTCGTCACGGTTGAAGTGTTATATCGCCGCAATAACCAAGTGGTGATCGATGGTGAACTAGAGCAAGGTCAGAAGCTGATCATCAACGATTTGCTGCCCGCAATTAACGGCATGCTATTGAAAGAGTCACCTGAACAGTCAGAAGCCACTATTGAGGAGTCTGATTCATGATCCGATTCTTCGCCAAGCATCCAACAGCAGCCAACTTGCTGATGCTAACGCTGCTGATATTGGGGATTTCTTCACTTTCCACGATTAAGCGTGAAACTTTTCCTGAGTTTGATCCGCCCTACATCCTAGCTGGTGTGGTTTACCCAGGAGCTTCCCCGCAAGAAGTCGAAGAGAGTATCTGTGTCCGAATGGAAGATGCTGTTGATGGCCTTGCTAACATTGAAGAAACGCAATGTGAAGCGATAGAAGGCTCTGCGCGTCTTATCTTAAAACTGAATGAAGAAGCCGACATTGGGCGCATGTTGGTTGATGTTCAAACCCAGATCAACTCGATAAACGACTTCCCACAAGAGATTGAATCTCCTGTGGTCCAAGAGCTCGATTGGAACGAGCCAGTTGTGGATGTCGCGATCACCGCAGATACCACATGGCCAGAGCTAAAAGCGTATGCCGAACAGCTTAAACGCACGTTAAAAATCGATTACGATGTCTCTTTGGTTGAAGTTGCTGGCTTCTCTGACCACCAATACCGAGTAGAGTTAGACACTCAAGCTATCCGACAACTTGGTTTGAGTGTTGGTGATATTGCGGACCAGATTGGTCGTCAAAACGTCAAGTTGCCAAGTGGCAATGTCGAAACGCCAGATAAGAACTTTCTGATCCGCTTTGACGAACGACGCGTGACGCCGGAAGAGCTTGAGACTATCGTCGTGGGCTCTGGTACAAATGGCTCAATCATCCGTCTAAGAGATATTGCGACGATTACCGACCGGTTTGAATTGGACGAACAGAAAGTCCTCTTCGATGGTCACCCTTCTGCCCTACTAAAAGTCAGCAAAAACAAAGAAGATGACGCACTGCGTATCAAGGAACGGGTTGCTCAATTTGTCGAAGAACAACAAGCTATCGCGCCAGACGGTGTGATGCTACAAATGACCAATGACCTTTCATCTGTGCTTTGGGATCGCCTGACCATGATGGTCAAAAACGGTTGGCAAGGTATCATTCTGGTTTTCGCCACCATGTGGTTGTTCTTTAGTTTTCGCTACTCTTTTTGGGTCGCAGCTGGTTTGCCCGTAGCCTTCTTAGGTGGGTTATTTTTGATGGCGCAACTTGGCCTGTCCATCAACATCATGTCTTTGGTCGGGTTACTCATGGCCATCGGTATCATGATGGATGATGCCATCGTTATTGCCGAATCGATTGCCGCTCACCTCGACCGAGGAGAAGAGATCGATGATGCCGTTATCAAAGGAGTGAAAAAGGTACTGCCAGGGGTAATTTCTTCCTTCCTAACTACGGTGTGTATTTTTGGTAGCTTGTTATTCCTGCAAGGTGAAATGGGTGCGGTACTTAAAGCAGTTCCTCAAGTTCTGATCCTCGTTTTGAGTTTGAGTTTGGTGGAAGCCTTCTTGATCCTACCTAACCACCTTTCTCATTCGCTACATAAACAAAAGCAAGAGCGAACAACACCGAAGTTCAAACAAAAGCTGCTCGCTTCTTTTGAAAACTTCCGCAACACCACCTTGGTCAACGCAGTAGATAAAGTGGTCGAGTATCGCTATGCCTTTATGGGTGGCGTGGTTGCCTTGCTTCTTATCTCCGCGGCCACGTTAGTAGGTGGTTTACTCAAGTTCCAACCCTTCCCTGAATTGGATGGCGACATTGCAGAAACGCGTATTATTCTTCCTCCGGGTTCTTCTCTGTCTCAAACGGAAGCTGTCGTCGATAAGATCGTCGCTTCCGCTCAAAAGCTAGATAAAGAATGGACAGAGAAAGTGGAAGACGGCAATCCATTGGTTCTACACATCACCAGTCAATTCAACGCTAACGCCGACGCGAATGAATCTGGCCCTCACATTGCCACGGTACGTCTGGATTTGCTGGGTGCAGAGAGTCGTAACACACTCATCGATGAATTTATCGATGCATGGCGTGAAGACATTGGTGAACTTGCCGATCCTATCTCGCTGGTATTTAAACAACCGACCATGGGGCCGGGTGGACGAGCGATCGAAATTCGAGCGAAGCATGATGAACTGGATGCGCTCAAAGCCGCCTCTATCGACATTCAACAATACTTAAATGAGTTTGACGGTGTCCATGGCGTGTTGGATGACATGCGTATGGGTAAAGAAGAAGTCTTGGTAAAACTGCGTCCGGGCGCAGAAGCTTACGGGATTAACGGCCAACTCATCGCCAATCAATTGCGTGCAGCTTTCTTTGGCCAAACCGCAGACGAGATCCAAGTTGGGGTAGAAAACATTTCAATCGAAGTTCGCCTCGATAAAGCACAAGCCGGTGACTTACAGCAATTGGCAAACTTTCCTATTATCTTGTCCGATGGCAGTCAAATCCCCCTCGCAACCATTGCGACTTTGGATTTCCAACGTAATTACGTAAGAATCCAGCGCATTGATGGCTTGAGGACTGTGAGCGTATTCGGCGATATCGACAATACGAAAGCCAACTCAACCGCCATTATTCGTCAGTTCCAACAGGATGAAGCGCCAAAGCTTATGCAAAAGTATCCCGGTCTTCGCTTCGATTTTGAAGGTGAAGCCAAAGATACCGCTGAAACTGGCGCATCAATGGGTAAAGGCTTCTTGCTTGGTTTGTTTGGCGTGTTTGCGATTCTGAGTTACCAATTCCGCAGTTATTTGGAACCATTCGTCGTCATGCTTGCGATTCCCCTCGCTTTTATTGGCGTGGTATGGGGACACATCCTACTCGGTCACTCATTAAGTATGCCAAGTATGATGGGCTTCGTCTCATTAGCAGGGATTGTGGTGAATGACTCGATTCTGTTAGTTCAGTACATACGCCATCATGTGGATGAAGGGGATAATGTGCATGACTCGGTAGTCAAAGCCAGTCGGGAACGCTTTAGAGCAGTATTCCTAACATCAATGACCACTGCAGCAGGTTTGCTTCCGTTGCTGACTGAAACCAGTTTGCAAGCACAGGTTATCCAACCACTGGTTATATCCATCGTGTTTGGTATTTTCGCATCCACTCTGCTGGTGTTGTTTATGATCCCTGCCGCGTATGCCATTTTAGCTGACTTCGGCCTAGTCCATAAACACGAAGAAATCTAAAACGACTGATAAGTACATTTATCAAAATGAACAAGAGCGGCTTAGGTCGCTTTTTGTTCGATACCAATACGTTAAAAAAACACACAATCACTTAACAAACAGAGGGTTATTGTATCTCATTAAGTGTGAATATGAACAGTTAAGGATTAAGTATGTTGAGTTTTATATAACCAAATCAAATAACCAACACAAGATTTATAATATGTCTTATTGTCAAAAACGGCATTTCACAGAGTAAAAATACACGTAGGCAACACATTCACAATTTAAACTCACGATAATGAAAACATTGATTGAAGAATTAACATTTTAACAATGATTACAACAATGTTAACTTTAGCCTCGTTGGTCGCGCTGGTGGTAAGCCTCTCACCAAGCCTATTGTCAGTTTTATATGGACGTTCGACCACCTCCAAAATGAATAGACACCCAATTTGGTGCCCTTTTTTCGCCCGTGAAAGCATTCTTCGCGGGCTTTTTTCTTTAAGTTAAGTATGAACGCTCTGGATCAACTTTTTTTGCCAACCTTTCGGATTTGGAGGTAGTATGCGAATCAATAAGCGGAGACAGTGCTAGCAACTCTAAAACATTTTTTTCAAAGATTTCATCCGCGTGTCTTACCCAATCTAAAAACTTTTTTTGAGCAAACATAGGCTCGATTTCATATAAAAATTCAATACTAAAGTAAAACTCATTTTTGATAGGCAAATTGTACACTCTTCGATAGTCTTTTTTATACTCCAAATTTCCTTCTACATATTTTGAAAATGTATTTTCACCAATCTTGATATCTTGGCATTTGATTGGAGGGTAACCACGAAGAAACTCTCCTACAAGGAACTCTTCTTTCGCTCTCTTTTTTTCTTCGTTTATCGGGTCCATTCCCCAACGATGATTTGCATACGCAATGGCATCATTCATCAACTCTGTATGATCACCTTTTCGAGAGCCGTCAGGTGACTCTACAGCATGATAAAAACCCACGTACTCGTTCTCTATAAATGAAGATAGTTGATTAACACTAGTAATATATTTATCTGAAGATTTAATCCTTAACCGAATATATAAGCCACCTTGTTTATTGATTGGTAATAGTGGATTTATTATTTTATTTTGAAAAGAGAAATAAATCGTGGCCAATTTTATAAACTTTTCATGCCGCTCTACTTTTGAATCAATATTGAATCGTTGTAATTCAATAAAATCTTGGTATACATGACCTTCATATATATTGTTCGGACATTCAAATGATAGTACTAAGTCATCTATCTGGAATACATTATGTAACAAGTGTGCAAAATCTGGTTTCCCTCTAAAACCATCTTTACACATTTTAATAAAACTCATATGTCTATCTCTTATTCTTCAAATATGCATCAATACCTTTAAACGAGAGCCTGCAATATGAGTTCTAATTCAAGTAAAGGTAAGCCACATACTAAGGTATTATGAAGGTCAAAAAGGAGATCGGATCTTTTCTAAATTTTAAATATCTAACATCACCTCCACTTTACTGAAATCTACACTTTTAAAAGTTACATCCGCTCCATCCAGCAATAGCTCATCAAACACGCCAACTATTGATAATGAGCTTGAGGATCTGATCCCTACCCATGAAATGAGAAACAAAAAAGCCAGCCTTAAAAGGCTGGCAAGTAGAGCAACAAGGTCAGTGCTTACTGCTAACTAACACCGAACTCGTATTGGATTCATTTTCGTCTGTTAGTCTCTTTTATCGGCGTTTATGACTTGCTTGCTTTCTCTTTGTGGCACGTTACCTTTACTAACTGTTCTTGCTCATCTTTAATGTTTTTCACGATACGCTCATCACGTGCGTGAATGGCATCCATGTTCATTTGCTGAATATCTGCTATAGCTTCATGTTTCATCTCAGAAAAGTCCTGACGTAAATCTGAGCTCCACTCCTCTTTGTCTAAAGTGTTAGCAGCAGCGATCGGTGATGACATTACAGCAATAAGACTTAGAGTAGATAGAAATACGCTTTTCATAATAAGCTCCTTGAGGATTAGCAGTTAATTTTAATTACAACTTATATATTGCACATACGATGCCAACTTTTATTTTGTTATTTTTCAACAACTTAAACAAACCCTCATGTTCAACGTTATCTTCGTCTGGTAAATTTCGCTAACCAAGTGTCAAATTAACCATACGAATTTAAAACATTAGAAACATACACATTAGAAATACTTTGTCAGGCAGTTTTCTCATCAGATAACTACGTAACTGCCCACTAAAAAATCACTTTGAATCAAAATGCGGAAACAAAAAAGCAGCCCGAAGGCTGCTCCTAATCGTTAACATCAAGCTTGTTAACTCGATACGCTTGCTTCAACGCTCGACGTCACTGGCGACTTTCTGAAACGATTAATCAAACGATGGATAAACCTCTTAATCGATCTGAAAATATTTTTCATATCTTCAAGCATTAAATACAAACAAGGCACCAACACTAAAGTCAGAACCGTTGCGTACAACACCGCAAAGCCCAAAGCGACAGCCATCGGTATGACAAAACGCGCCTGCAAACTCGTTTCAAACATTATCGGCAATACACCCGCAAACGTCGTTATTGAGGTGAGCGTGATAGCTCGAAAACGAGCACAACCCGCCTCAACAACCGCTTGTTTGATGTTCATACCCTTTTCTCTCACTTGGTTTACGTAATCTGTCATAACCAGAGAGTCGTTGATAACCACGCCAGCAGCGGCGATCAAACCAAATGTCGACATCATACTGATGTCTAAACCTAGCCAGAAATGGCCCCAAATCGCCCCCGTCAGACTAAACGGAATGACGGACATTACAATCAAAGGTTGGGTATAACTTTTTAACGGTACAGCTAACAAGATGTAGACGATGATCATGCCTGCAATAAAGAACAAAATCTGTTCATTACGCTGCGCAGCCTGCTCTTCAATATCACCACCCAATTCTGTTTTCACACTCGAGAACGCTTGCTTCATATCCGGTAAGATATTGTCGTCAATGACCTTCACGATTTCTTGAGGTTCAACCAATTCTTCGTCTATCGAACCATAGACATAAACGGTTTGATACCCGCCTTCACGTCGAATGCTACTCACGCCCGGCTGCTCGTTGATCTTCACCACATCACCTAGCATGACCTTCTTACCTGCTGGTGTGGTAATCACAGCGTAACGCAATGATGAGAATGCTTCACGCGTCAATTGCGGGTAACGCACCATAACTTTAATTTCTTCACCATCACGAATAATGCGCTGTGCTTCGCCACCATAAAAGCTGCCACCAACTTGCTCTGCGATCATGGTAAGATCCAGACCGAGATCGTACGCTACAGGCGCAAGAGACAGGAGTACTTCTTTGCTTCCAGAATCAATAGAAGATGAAATATCATATAACCCTTCTTCCTGCTGTAAACGCTCTATCAAGTAACGCCCAGCCTCGTTGAGCTCATTGATGTTAGAACCAAACAACAAGTAGCCAAACTCATCCCTGTCACCACCACCCGCACTCTGCTCGCGGATTTTGATGCTCTTCATACCTGGAATAACAGGCATAGCTTCACGCCAACGTCGAGCCAGTTCAAATGTATTGAACGGGCGTAACTCTTCATCAACCAGAGGTACTAATACACGACCTTCGGTGCGGCTTCTGTTGTACGACAGCACATCACGAATCATTCCTTGACCATGTTCTGCAATGGTCTCAGATTCGATCTTTTGCATGACACGTTCAATAGTCTTGAGTGCACTGATTGTCTGCTCACTTGAAACGGTATCATTCATTTCAATAGTGATCGCAGGATAGTCAGTCGGCACTTTAGGGTTAGGGATCACCCGAACATAATTCGCGTTGATCAAAGCCGCGCTGATCAGCAGTAAACCACAGAACACCGCAAACACTGTCCAGCGCCAATGGGTGCATGTTGTTACAAAGTTACGATATGGACCATTTACAAAACCAAAAAACGTTGGTTAAATCGGTCACGCCAGCCACCTGGTTTAACTGGCTTAAAATGGGTATGCGCCAAGTGCGCTGGTAGGATCAACTTTGATTCAATCAAACTGAAGATCAAACAAAGAATCACGACCCCCGCAATACCATAAAAGAAGGCACTATCAATACCGCTAGACAACAAGAAAGGGGCAAACACCGCAATTGTGGTTAACACACCGAAAGTGGCTGGTGTGGCAACACGTTTTACACCACGAACCACGTTTTCGACGCCACCGCCTTTTTCTTCAATTTCGCTGTAAGCGCTCTCTCCCATCACGATGGCGTCATCAACTACAATACCGAGCACCATGATGAAAGCGAACAGCGAGACGATGTTCACTGTAATACCCAAAGCTGGCATCATCATCACCGCACCAAGGAAACACACTGGTAAGCCGATCATTACCCACATAGCCAAGCGGAAACGTAGGAAAATGGTCAGCATAATCGCGACTAATGCAGCGCCTTGCAGCAAGTTTTTCAACATCATGTCGAGACGCCCATTTAAATAATAAGTCGTATCAACCAAGACTTTGAGCTTAACATCCTGCGGCAATGTCTTGTTTTTTGCTTCAATATAATTACGAACGGACTGTGCAACAGGGATAATGTTCTGATCACGAGTTGCTTCAACAGACATGTAGATCGCATTTTGACCTGAGTATTCAAAGTAGCGCTCTTCTTCCGTAAAGCCATCTTTTATTGTGGCAATATCTTGCAACAGAACCTTTGCACCATTTGCGCCAAGCTTTACAGGAATATTTCTAAACTCATCACCACGGTAGTATTGGTTTTCAATCCTTACTGCAATCATCCCTGAGTTTGTTTTTACTTCGCCCGCAGAAAAGTTGGCTGAGTAACGGCTGATCGCGCTGCTGATATCGCTCAACGTCAGGTCGTATTTACGAAGAACAAGTGGGTCAACTTCAATCGCTATTTCTTCTTCTGGCGCACTCAGATACACCAGCATGACGTTTTCTAACTGAAGTAATTCATCTTCGATTTGCTTAGCAATCGGTTTAAGCTCCTCGAGCGGTCGGTCCCCGACTAATCCCATTTCGATTACATCTTGGCGCCATTCAACTTGGTAAACATTGATTGGTTCCATACCCGCTGGTAAGTTAGACAAGGTATCAATACGTTGATTTACATCATCTAAGACACGCTTGATATCGGCATTAACGTCTACCTCGATAGAAACATACGCGCTACCTCTAGAGGCCGTTGAGACTGCTTTTTTAATCCCGGTGACGTCTTTAATCGATTCCTCGACCTTAACGAGAATACTCTCTTCTATCTCTTGAGGAGAAGCGCCAGGATAAGCCGCACGAACATCAATGTAGTTCACCTCAATATTCGGAAACATCTGCCTTTGAATAAAGAGAAAACTCACCACACCCATGATAATGATGAACACCATCAAAAGGTTGGCAGCGACGGGGTTATTCGCAAAATAGGCAATTAAGCCCTTTTGTTTAGTATCTTCCATGACAAACTCCTACTTACTGTACGACGGTTTCGGAGTCGTCACTCTTTTTTGCGATTTGTACCGCCATGCCTTTTTGAGGGTACTCTGGTAAGGTCAGTACCAACTTATCACTTTGCTCTAAGCCTTCGCCCACCAGCAAAAACTCACCTTCTGCTCTCAAAACCGTGACAGTTCTGGGTTGAAGTTGATTATCGCCATTCACCACCCACACGGTACGGTTTTTAACTAATTCCTGTGGCAAGCGGTAGATGTGCTTAAGTTCCTTACCAGTGAAGCTCACTTCAACGTAGGAGCCGAATTTAATTGGAGGCTGCTGGTTATCGACACCGTATGGGTCCGCGATTTGAATGACCATGTTAATCATTCGGGTAGCGCTATCAATCATGCCTAGATCACGAACTACTCGACCTTCTCTAGTGGTAGAAAACACACCTTGCTGCGTCACTGTCGCAGTGAGTTCACCAATGGATTCGGGTAAAAATGCACTATCAAAACCGGCAATGGGTACGTGCACCTCTGCCACTTCGATGTTGTTTAACGTGGCAACTCGAGAACCAGATGTAACAAATTGACCAACACCAATATCACGCTCAACAACCAGCGCATCGTAAGGTGCAACTACTTTGCAATTTTCTAACTCTCTTTTTGCTCGTTTGAGTGCCGCTTGAGCCGACTTCACTTGCGCTTGTGCGCTCAAAACGTGAGGCTTGCGTAAATACAGATCCGTCACTTGCTTATCGCTCAGTCTCTTTGCCTGACGTTTTGCCACTTCGGCTTTCGCTTGTTCCTCAATCAAGTTTGCGCGTGCACTAGCTAAATCGGCTTCAGCTTGTAAAACCGACGCTTCATAGTTGTCACTTTCAATTGTGAAAAGAACCTCTCCTCGTTTTACGATGCCACCCGTCACAAAATTCGGGTGCCAACTTTTAACTTCACCACTAACTTGCGCGGAAAGGTGTGTTTTTTCAAAAGGGACTAATTCACCGTGACTGGTAATCACCACTTTGTGATCGGTAGGAAAAAGAGAAGAAGCCTGAACAGTAGGTTCTGTAATTGCATCTTTGGTTGACTCTTTTTCCGGCGCAGTTGCGGCAATTGCAGCATATCCTGCATAAGAGCCTCCAACGACGACGAAGGGTAAAAGCCAACGTAATATGGGTTTTGCTAACATCGAAAATCCTTTTTTATTGTTGTTTTCAACACCACACTTTTATTCAGTCCATTGCTCCCGGTAAGCATGGTGGTGAGAGAATTGAATTTGAATAAACATCAAAGCGGCACTTGCCTAGTCTTTTAAGCAGCGAACTAGATAGTTATTGCCAATTTAAAGTTAATAAAATTAACAAAAAATTAACCAACTGCGCAAGTTGCTCTGACTTAACTTTTATTCTAAACAGCAAATGACATGCCAAGCATTTATTTATTAGAAATCATATGGTTATATAAAAAGCATTATTTTATCCAGTGTGCTATTGGTCATAATCACCAGATATTAGTGATTATGACCAATACGGCCATAATGATAATTAAAATAAATGATTATCTGCGCTCTAAAAGTTGAACTTAGTGCAGGCTCTATGGCAATTCATTGATTAATCGCTCGTTATCAAACGGTTCTGGGTGCATGTGGCGTCAGCTTAAGTCTATAATTTGGAGTAGGTAACACTCTGTAAGACAAGGAAATGTGCTTTGTTACAAACGCTCGCCAAGTTGCTCTTCCCCTCGCTGCTCACTATTTTATCGGCATGCTCATCCGTATCGTTGAATGACGCCAGTGAAAAGTCCACCAGCTTTCAGCTCGGTTATCAAAAGGATTCTGTTCTTGCGCAGTACTTTGAAGCTTACGGGAGAGACCCTAAGTCCATAACTGGCTTTGCACCGTTAAATCAGGGACACGATGCCCTTCTTGCTCGAACCTCTTTGATCGAGTCCGCCCAGAAAAGCCTTGATCTTCAATACTATATTTACCGTGGTGACGAAACGAGTCAGCTAATAACGTGGCGCTTGTATGAAGCGGCAAAGCGTGGTGTTCGAGTAAGGCTGTTGCTTGACGATATGCAAAAGCGAAACGACGATGTGATGGCTGCCCTCAATGCACATCCTAATATAGAAATCCGCTTATTTAACCCGCATCAGTATCGCGACTCCCGTTGGTTCGCTCTTGCTAGCGATTTTGAACGTCTTAATCGTCGTATGCACAATAAGTCTCTGATTGCAGACAGTGTTTCCGCCATTGTCGGAGGTAGAAATATCGGCAATGAATACTTCTCTTTTGAATCGCAAGTTGAGTTTGGTGATTTTGATCTTCTGCTCTATGGTGAGGCGGTACAACAAACTGCCGATCAGTTCGACCTCTACTGGAATAGCGCCTATTCGATACCAATGGAATGGATTACACCGAATTCACAGCAAATTACCGACCAAGCGATTCAAAAGCAGGTCAATAAACTCCGGTTAGAGGAAAAGTTTTCAACCGGCCGCTATGACTTCACTCAACTGGATATGTACCAAGATCTAAAACAAGGCAAACTCAAGCTCTACTGGGGAGAAGCGAAAGTATGGTTTGATCTGCCCGATAAAGTCGCGACCCGAGAGAGCCAACTTATTGATAATTTAACGGAGCTGGTTAAAAGTGTTGAGGATTCATTTGTGCTCATCTCTCCCTATTTCGTTCCAACTGAAGTAGGTACTCAAGCATTAAGTAACGCGGCCAAGCGAGGCGTTGATATCACGATTGTGACCAATAGCCTCGCGTCTAACGATGTGTTTGCCGTGCATGGTTGGTACGCAAAATATCGAAAAGATCTACTCGAAGCTGGAATCAAGCTTTGGGAAGTAAAAGCGAGCGCAAAACTCAAAAGTAAGTGGAGCCTCACGGGGAGTAGCAGAGCAAGTTTACACGCTAAAGCAATGACGATTGATAACAAAACACTTTTCGTTGGTTCGATGAACTGGGACCCACGTTCGGCCGCTTTGAATACCGAAATGGCCGTTGTTATCGAACAGCCAGAATATGTGCAAATGTTTCTAGAACAACTGCCGAATCAACTGTCGAGTAACGCCTATGCCTTAACTCTGCGCGACGGGGACATTGTCTGGACCGACGTAAAAACAGGCGAAGAATACGACTCCGAACCAGAAGCAGGAGTATGGCGAAAAATGGGCGCTTGGTTCTCCGGAATATTACCGATTGAAGATCAGCTATAACAGCTGCCAATACTGCAAACCTCCCCAGTCAAGCAAAACAAAATGGACGCTAGTTTTGGGCAGGGGACACAACCAACATAAGGAAGTTCAATGCCAGCGCAATGGAATGAATACTATCAGAAAATTTTAAGCCAACCTCACCGCCCAAACGTGGAAAATGCCGTAAACCAACTTAAGATAGAAGGCAAAGTCGCTCTTGATATTGGCTGCGGAATAGGTCGAGACAGCCACTTTCTACTCGAACAGGGATTTAAGGTTCACGCATGTGATAGCAATGAAGATGCAGTAAAAACTTGTTTAACACGCTTTGAAGGTAATAAACGATTTTCGGTTTCGCAGTGCTGTTTTACTGAATTTAATTACCCTCAGTGCAGCTTGGTTATCGCAAATGCCAGTTTGTTCTTTTGCCCTGATACAGGCTTCAAACAAGTCTGGACAAAAATAGACAGCGCATTACAACCGGGCGGTATCTTCTGCGGCGATTTCTTGGGAGTGAAAGACTCCTGGGTTACCTCCGAAATGCACCCAAACATTACCGCATTAACAAAAAAGGAAGTGGAAAGCTTATTCGAAGGTTACGACCTCATTTCATTGCATGAAAGAGATGAAGACGGGACCACTGTAGTAGGAAGCCAAAAACATTGGCACATGTTTAGTGTGACCGCTCGAAAGCGCTAAAAATGGTCTCTCAGTAAAGAAAGCAGCACTTCAAATCAGTGCTGCTATCAGAGATTAATTGACGGGATACACCACTTCAAAACGCTCTAAAACCAGCGTACGTTTCTCATGCCAATCGATGTTCAACTCATCGCATTCAGCTTTAAAAAATGCAGTATGAGCATCACGCCACCAGTTTAAGGTTCTATCACCTTCGCCTTCTGCGTAGGCAAACTCTGCGGTTACATTCTCATATTTGCATGTACTTACGTCAGTAATTCGTATCACGCAAACCGGGTCCCCATCCCAATTCGTCACTACTTGTAAATGACCGACTTGGGGCATGGTTTCACCATGTTCTCGATACCAAAGCTCCAAACTGCACGATGCAGTTTTCTGTCCAATACGAACCAAGTCTGCGCATACATTCGCGTTGTATTCATCGGCACAATAATAGTCAGCACTGACTGATGGTACAGCTTCCCTTTGTTCTGGTGATAATAATTCTAGGAATTGTTCTAAGTAATCCTTAGCTCGCGCGTCCATGCTCACTCCATTAATCATAAATTCGCAAGGAGGATAAAAGATATCACAACAAATAACCACCAGGAACAAACTGAAAAACAACAAGAATATGACTTCTACGAAGACGACTGTTATTTCTTTTGTAATAACTTTGCTAAACGTTTGTGCTATTTGCTATTGTTGCATGGTCTATCTGTACTCTTCTCGTGAAAGGACGTTATATGCGCTTATTTATTGGTATTTTTTTCTCGCTGATACTTGCCTTGCCAACAATGGCATCGGAGGAAAAGTATTCAGAATCGGATCTGTTAGATAGACCATTAATGGAACGCTATATTTTAGATGAACTAAAAGCGCTGCGTCAGGACTATCAAAGCCTAGAAAAGCGAATGATCACAGAGATCACCGATCGCGAGCTAACGGTCGCAGATAAATCGTTGAACTATGCCAACGTGACCGTTACATACTTCTTCTACATCATTGCTGGTGTCGCATCTCTGATTGCCTTTGTCGGATGGCAATCTCTGCGTGAGTTTAAACACAACACCAAAGAGATGGCTGATAAACGATTGGAGAAGATCGCCCAAGAATACGAGAAAAAGTTTGTCGCCCTTGAGCGAGATTTAAAACGCAAAACTCGCATTATCAGTGAAAACAACAAAGAAATTGAGAAAATCAACGAGATCCATAACTTATGGCTACGTGCACAAAGCTCTCAAACTCCAGAGCAACGTATCGAAATCTATGATGAAATCTTGTTAATTCGTCCAGGTGATTTAGAAGCGTTGACGTACAAAGCCGACGCAGCGATGGAAATCAACGAATACCATTGGGCACTTAGCATTTGTAACCGCGTACTTGAAGTCGATTACACCAACGGCCCTGCACTGTATCAACGCGCGTGTGCATACTCTCGCCTTGGTATCGAAGAGCAAGCTATTGAAGACTTGGAACGCGCAATTGAATACAGCCCATCCATTCGTGATTTACTTGCCGAAGAACGAGACCTCGAATTGCTGCACGGTAATGAGCGTTTTGAAAAGCTCTTACATCTAGCAAGCGAATAATGGAATAAACAGCATGAGCAGCCACTTTAATCTAGAAGACGCTAGCCAAGTATTGGTTGGCGCTTTTGCCCTAGCAGTCCCGATCTCATTTTCGGAGGAAGCGTGGCGATTGGGTGAGAGCCTACCAATGGCAAACTTGCTCATGCTGTTAAGTCTTTCTGTCATTTTCCTCAGTTTTTTCGCGTATCAAAGCGTGTTTCAAAGCCACATCAAGAATCGCGTATCCATCTTTATTTTTCGTGTGGTTATCGCGTACCTCATTGCGGCCGTTGTGGTAGCGTTAGTTCTTTTCTGTCTTGATAAACTGCCACTCATGAATGAGCCTTTGGTTGCGATAAAACGCGTTATCGTCATCACAATGCCTGCTTCGATGGGCGCGATCGTAGTCGACAGTTTCGACAAAGAATAGAGATAATCGCTACTCTTCTTCTAACGTTAAGTTCGACCCCGAGTGGTCTTTCCCTAATACATCTTCTGGGTTTCGCAGTGCGCAGGTTTCTAACGACAAGCACCCGCAGCCAATGCATCCGCCTAAATCGTTTTGCAACGCTTTAAGTTTTTGAATCTTTTGTTCTAACTGTTCATGCCAATGGCTTGCCATTTCTTCCCATTGCGCTTTGTTAGGGGCTTGGTGTTTCGGCAGTTCATCTAACGCATGTTTAATTTCTTCTAACGACAACCCAACTTGCTGCGCTGCTTTGATCACCGCAACACGGCGCAACACACTGCGATGGTAGCGACGCTGATTACCTTGATTTCTCCAACTCGAAATCAGTCCTTTTTGCTCGTAAAAATGTAGGGCAGATACTTTCACTCCAGAACGTTTTGCCACTTCTCCTACGCTGATTTCCATCCTTGACTCCCTGTGTATCAATTTTGTTAAAAAAATGCTTTACCTCAAGCTTACTTGAGGTTTTAAAGTTGCACCATCTTAATTAACGCTAAACCCCGGCGATCTCAAGATAATGTGTTCAGCGCGAACGACTTGGTTGTTAAACACAAGACAGTTGGACATCAAGCTTTTGAAACTCATCGGGAGTTAGAGGCAAACATAATGAAAAATAAAACTCAGCCGTACTTAGCTGGCCGCTTCTTCGACAGCATTTCCTCTGGCTTATTCATGATGGCGCTGCCATGGGTCATGCTTTCCGAACCTAACATGGGTACATTCGTCGCTTTAGTTTCTCTGAGCTGCACCGCGATTTCTTTTCTGGCTACGCCTTTCTTTTCCACTTTAATTGACCGACATTCACGCAAAGTACTACTCGTGCTCAATCAATGGATTCAATCGGGTATGGCTTTGGTGGTGTTCATTGCTTATTGGTTAGGGTTTGAGTCACACTGGTTGCTGGCTTTTGCGCAATTGGTGTATTGGGTTTCGAGTAATTTTGCATGGACGACCAACAACGCCTTCACCCAAGAAAATTATCAGCACCATGAGTATGCGAAAATTTCGGGTCAGCAAGAAATTGTAATGCAATCCACAACCCTCGGAGCTGGCGCGTTGGGTATTGTTTTGCTTGAAATGTGGGGTATGAAAGAGTTTGCTTTGTTTGCGGCCAGCGCCTCTGCGTTAGCAGCGATGTTCTATATTCTGACGCCTTATACCCAACAATTAAGGGCGTCAAAATCCGTTGCTTTCATCGCGCAACTCAAAGAGAGCAAACAAATATTCCGTCTCGAACCCCGATTTTATGGCTTTATTCTGCTCTCTTGCCTCTCTTATCCTGCATTGACGTATTTGAGCAAACTGGTGCCGATTTGGTTTTCTGAACAAGGCATCTCTGGCGATTGGTTTGCAGGGTTCAACATCAGTTTTGGCCTCGGCTCGTTGCTAACCGGCTTTATTGTCACCAAAGTGCTAAGCCGTGCCTCCCATAGCCACATTATGTTCGCTTCGATGGTTATGGTATCTTTTGCGCTTATCGGGATGAGTTTTGCGATGAGCCCGCTGACCATCTTATTGTTTACGGCGCTGTTTGGCGTATTTAACGCGCTAAATCGCATTGCGAGAGTCAACTGGATGCATCACACCGTAGCGGTTCATCAACGAGGTCGCGTCGATGGCGGCATCAGCATGTTTGCCACCACCATTCAATCTCTCAGTTACGTCCTGATTGCAATGTTGAGTCATTACGAACTAACACAATACGGTTTTGCAATCGCAGCTGCTGTCATGGTGTTAGCAGTGATTTTGATGGGATTACTCAGTCGAGACGTCGAGCCGTTTAACGACCTGCCCCTTCATGCAGCAGCAAAGTGAAGCATAGAAATTGAGAAGTTGAGAAATTGAAAAAGCGAGATAGGAAGGCAACCAACATCGTCTTCCTATTTTTTACGCCAGCACTTTTACCTCTATCGCTTATCAGCAAGGTTGGGTATTCTGAGGTGACCAACATGAGCAGAAGGAATTCGCAGTGAATTTAAGGCAATTAGAAGTCTTTTACGCCATTATGCAAGCAGGAACGGTGTCTGGTGCGGCTCGCTTACTACACGTTTCCCAGCCCAATGTAACTCGAGTTCTCGCCCATACAGAACAACAACTGAGCTTCGCTTTATTTGAGCGTGTAAAGGGGCGTCTCGTTCCCACTCAAGAAGCCAAAGCCTTATTGCCAGAGGCTGAAAAAGTCTATCAACAACTCGGACAATTTCGCTCTCTGACCAACAAAGTCAAACAGGGAACTCAACATTTACGAGTCGGTGCCCCGCCTGTTTTGGCCGCACACTTGTTAGCGCCGACTGTCGCGTTGCTGTCGAAAGAGCACGGCATCTCCTTTGAGCTCTTAACGGCCAATCGCGATGAGCTGTGCTCAGGTTTACTGAAACATGAATTGGATGTCGCCATTGCGTTCGGTGAAGAAACGCCACCAGCGATCATGGGACACATGTTATTAAAAGAAAACTTGGCGCTAATTGCCCCTAAAAGCGCAGCGATACCCACAGAAAAAACCGTCACTTTAGAAGAACTCATCAGTCACGATTTACTCATTATCGGTTTAGATAGCCGAGACCCTTTGGGTCTATTGCTGCATCAAACCTTATCAGCGCGTGACGAGCATTATCAACATGCCATCACCGTCCGCAGCTACTCCGCGGCGGCTGAACTGGTGAAAAACGAAGCAGGATTCGCAATTGTAGACCCTTGGACTGCAAAACAATATCGCCAAGATAATGCCGTTTCCGTGCATGCTTTGGAGCCAAATATGTCCTTCTCCGTCTCTATTTTATTCGCAGAGCACACACCTCAATCCATTGCGACAAAGCAATTTATCACCGCCCTAAAACAACAGATGGGTTAAAGGTATAACCTGAAGTTATACCTGCCTAACAAATAAGCATTCGGTTTCCTAAATCAGTCTGGCTACATTAATGAGCAATAACGATGACGAAGGGAACCATCATGCAAATTGCTCAACCTTACCTACTCTTTCTTGGCGATGTAACCGATCCACTCGCAGCAAAAACCGCGCGTGGCATATACCAATGGCGACCTGAGATTTGTCTTGGCCAAATCCGCCTGACGCCAGAAACCGTATCGCTTGGTTTAACCGACATGACACTACAACAAGCGCAGCAGCAAGGAGCAAAAACGCTGGTGCTCGGCACGGCAAATCCAGGAGGCGTCATTCCCGAAGCTTGGCAAGCAACCTTACTTGAAGCGGCAGAGATGGGATTTGAAATTGCATCGGGCATGCACCAACGTTTGGCGGAACTTTCTCCTCTTGCCGATCTAGAACAACGCGGATTAACCAAACTGTATGATGTTCGCCATTATGATGCCCCGCTCAAGGTCGGCAATGGCAAAGCTCGCGCAGGCAAGCGAGTACTTACTGTAGGAACAGATTGCTCCGTTGGCAAAATGTACTCTGCCCTCGCCATTGAGCACACATTAAAGCGTAAAAACTGTCGCGCAGAGTTCAAAGCAACGGGTCAAACTGGAATTCTCATCGCAGGCAGTGGCATTTCAATTGATGCCGTAGTTGCCGATTTTATCTCCGGCGCAGTAGAAACGATCAGCCCTGAGTTCACCGATCACGATTGGGACATCATCGAAGGGCAAGGTTCGTTATTTAACCCTTCGTTTGCTGGCGTAAGTTTGGGCTTACTTCACGGCGCACAAGCTGACGCTCTGATACTGTGCCATGAGATTGGTCGCCCGCACATCCGCAACTTACCACATGCGAGCTTGCCAACCATTGAACAAACGATAGAAGCGAATCTGGCCGCTGCTCGCCTAACAAATCCAAACGCTCAATTAGTGGGTATTTGCTTAAACACTTCGGCGCTCAGCGAAGAAGATGCTGCCCAGTTATGCCAGGATTGGAGCGACAAATACCAAGTGCCCGTCACCGACCCTGTACGTTTTGGCGTTGATGCGGTTGCAGATAGGCTCCTTACGATTTAAGAAACATTTACGGTTTAGAAAATAACTGCGGTTTAGGGAAAACTAGTGAGATGAAAATTCATGTAGAACCTGTCACGATTGCCATGGCGACACCATTTCGCATCTCTCGCGGCAGTCGGACAGAGTGCCACGTAGTCCGAGTGACAATTGAACATCGAGGCATGACCGCCCAAGGTGAATGCACGCCATACCCTCGTTATGGTGAATCGGTTGAATCGGTGATTAAGGCGATTTCTCACGCCGCACATGAACTGCAAAGTTTGTATGCCAAAGGCGAAGCTGATGTCATGGTTCTCAAAAGCCAGCTTCAATCGTTATTGCCCACGGGGGCGGCAAGAAATGCATTGGATTGCGCCCTTTGGCATCTTCACGCGCTTTTGAGCCACAAGCAACAGGTTCACGACCTCTTTACGTTACCAGAGGCGATTGTGACGGCGATGACGGTTTCTATCGACACGCCGCAAGCGATGGCAAAACAGGCGCAGGATTACCTTAGCCAAGGCGCAAAACTGCTTAAGGTAAAACTGGATGGTGAACACGTGCTTGATCGCGTTGCCGCAGTACGCGATGCTGCGCCGCACGCGCAAATTGTTTTAGATGCGAATGAAGCATGGCAAAGCCTCGACCTCGCGACGGTATTTGCTCAACTCGAACCGCTAGACATCACCATGATCGAACAACCGTTGCCACAAGACTGCGATGACGTACTCGCCAGCATTCCGCACCCCATTCCACTTTGCGCCGATGAAAGTTGTCACACCAGAGAGCAATTACATCAGCTGGTTGGAAAATATGAAATGGTGAATATTAAGCTAGATAAAACTGGCGGGCTCACTGAAGCACTATTATTAGCCGACGACGCCCAAAAACTCGGTTTTAGCCTCATGTCCGGTTGTATGTTGGGGACGTCGCTTGCGATGCGCGCTGCCTTACCCATTGCTGCTCAGGCAAGCGTTGTCGATCTTGATGGCCCGGTGTTGCTCGGACAAGATGTAACGCCAAGCTTGGTTTATCGCGACGGCGAAATCGTTCTTTCCAAATAGCCTAAAAAATCCAGAGGTTTTGCTCCAAAAGTCAGAACCTCTGAGTTTATGATCTCGATTAAAAAACAATCAGCCCCATCATGAAATAAGTCACATAAATTATATGGTTATTGAGGCATGCTAAGATTCCAGTAGTCCAAGAAGGTGGTCTTATGCATCGAGTCATCCGGAAAATGACGTGGAAAACGAATAGGCGGTAATCCCGCCCTACTCCAATGCAGTGCGTGGGTTTCTATAACAACCCACTTCCTAGCAATTCGTAGGTTTTTCACGCCATCTTGCAAGGAGGCTCTATGCCTATCAACAAAATACGCAATATCGCTTTTGTCGGCCAAACCGGGACCGGTAAAACCACGCTGATAGAAAAACTGCTCTTCACCTGCGATGCCACGCACCATTTAGGCAGCGTAGAAAAAGGCGATACCGTTACCGACTTCGACCCTCAATCCATCCAATATCAACACAGTATTGAAGCAACGCCAGTAGCACTGCGCTGGAATAAACACCGGCTCAATATCATCGACACTCCGGGACAAAACGAGTTACTTGGCCGTACTATCAGCGTTTTTCCTGCCGTTGAAACATCTGCCCTTGTCATCGACCCTCAAACCCCACTTAACCAAACTTCCGATCGCTTATTCACCTTTGCTAAAGAGCAGCAAAAATGTCAGATGATCATTATCAATAAGCTCGATAACCACGGTAATCAGTTAGAAAGATTGATGGAGAACATCGTTGAGCATTTTGGTGACCACTGCTTGCCGATCAACTTACCTTCGGCTGACGGGGAATCTGTAGTTGACTGCTATTTCGAACCAGAATTGGGACGAGAAACCTTACTTGCAACGGTAGATGAAGCTCATGAGACCTTAATTGACCAAGTCATCGAAGTCGATGAAGAACTGATGGAACTGTATCTGGAACAAGGCTCCGAACTCACCGCAGAGCAACTGCATGATCCGTTTGAAGAAGCACTGAGAACTGGACATGTGATTCCGGTCTGTTTTGTCTCAGGACAAACCGGCGCGGGCGTCGAGTTGCTGCTGCGCACCTTGGCGGAGATCATGCCCATGCCAAACGAGGGTAACCCTCCTCTACTGGAAAAGAACGGCAAAAAAATCAAAGTAAATTGCGAAACCTTAGAGCACACCGTCGCACACGTGTACAAAGTCAGCGTCGACCCATATATGGGAAAACTTGCCTACTTACGTGTGTATCAGGGTGAAATCAATGCGGGCAGCCAGCTTTATATTGGCGAAAGCAACAAGGCATTTAAAGTTGGGCACTTATATCAACTGCAGGGCAAAGATAGAACCGAGATCCCTCGCGCGCTTGCGGGCGACTTCTGCGTTTTAGCCAAAGTGGATGATCTCGAATTCGATTCAATCGTTCATGACTCTCACGAAGAAGATGGTGTTCAACTCAAAACGTTGGACCTTCCTGACTCCATGTATTCTTTGTGCTTGAAGCCTCTTAAGCGTGGAGATGAGCAAAAATTAGGAGATGTGCTGAATAAAATTGCCAGTGAAGACCCTTCTCTGCGCATCGAACATCGCGCTCGCACCAACGAAACCATCATCAGCGGCCAAGGGGAGTTTCACCTCAAAGTCGCATTAGAAAAGATGGCGAACGTGTACAAACTGGACGTCGAAACCTGCCAACCAAGCGTCGAATACTTTGAAACCATCACCAAACCTGCCGAAGGGCATTATCGACACAAAAAACAAAGTGGCGGTGCAGGCCAGTTTGGTGAAGTGCAATTGAAGGTTCGTCCACTCGAACGTGGTGCCGGATTTAAGTTCATCAACAAAGTGGTGGGTGGCGCCATTCCAACCGCGCTCATTCCTGCTGTAGAAAAAGGTATTTTGCAAGCGTTAGAGGAAGGCGCGATTTCTGGCAACCCAATTAAGGATGTGGAAGTCACCGTTTATGACGGTAAATATCACTCCGTCGATTCGAAAGAAATTGCGTTTGTCATCGCAGGTAAGAAAGCCTTTTTAGATGCGATTAACAACGCAGATCCTATTGTGCTAGAACCCATTGTCCAGATGGAACTGCACATCCCAACCGCGAACGTTGGCGATGTTTCTGGAGATTTATCTGGAAACCGAGGCTTAATCGAAGGCACCGAGCCAATCGACAGCAGCTTCACCTTACTCAGAGCCAAGTCACCTGTAAACGAGCTGCAAGATTACGCTCGTCGATTACGCTCTATCACTGGTGGTGAAGGCAGCTTTAGTATGACCTTAAGCCATTACGAGCCTGCGCCACCAGCAGTGCAAAAACAGGTCTGCCAAGGCAGTACACAACAAGGTTAATTCCCTAAGATTCAAATCAATCACATAAACAAAAAAGCGCCCTCATTTTGAGGGCGCTTTTAGGTAAAAGAAAAATTATTTATCGAGAGACAAACCTATCTGACTGATTTTGCTTTCAAACTCTTCGATGCTGTTCGCTTTGTAAGTCGGAGCACCGTTAAAGTAGCGCGGTTTCTCTGGCAGCATCGCATTTTTCAGCTCTTGTTCTTGATCGATATTGTCATGGTAAACCGTTACACGATTTGGAATATCCTGCTTCATTACAGCCATTTTGGTTCTCCTTTATTAAGACGAATAGTAAGCGTAGAACGAATTTATCGGAGTACAGGCGTAACTGTGTAAAATTTAGACACCAACGACAAAATCATATTTAAACAGTTGCATTTAATATTTTTGAGGCACTTTGTCGTGGCTATTGGCAAACGTGAGTGCAGCGATTAAGGTGAGCTCTCTCTACATGAAGACAGGAAGTCCGGTGTCGCAGCAAGAACTCAACCAAATGGGCAGTGCCAAAGTTTTTCTCATCGAAAAAGATGGCGTCCAAGTAATAGAAAAACGTAACCCTACTCAAATAGAAGTCGCGTTTTATCAACGCTATGCCGAACAGTTTAACGCGCTTGGAATACACGTACCGCGCTTGATTCAACTCGACGACCAGAAAAACGTTCTGTACATTGAATACGTTCCCCACGCAGTCGAGCAAGCATTCTTACTTGAAGATGATCGAGTCATTGAACAACTCGTCAAACTGCACCGACTTCCACCAACATCAGATGGTGTTTATCACCGCCACCAGTGGATACCACAAGCGACTCAACAAGCACTCACTACACTTAAACTGGGCTCAGAGACAGAACAGTTCTTCCACCAGCTACAACAACGATCGGCGCACCTTTTTGATAGGCAGAACTTGATCTCCGGAGACACCAATGCAGGAAACTGGGGACAGCGCGAAAATGGCGAGCTGGTGCTGTTCGACTGGGAGCGCTTTTCTACAGGGCATGTCGCGATAGATTTAGCACCGCTCATCGAGGGCATGGGCACATTTGATGATTACTTGAACGTAGCAGACAAATATATAAAGTGCGCAGAGAAAGGTGAAACAACAGAATTGGCGCGCGATATCGGACTAGCAAAAGCGTGGATCGTTGTCGAGGTAGTCAACATACTGGTCTCCAGAGAGAATCCGCAGACCAGCAAGTATTTGGACTGGTTTCGGCAAACCTTGCCGCAATGGGCCAAAAGCCTTAGCGCTCAGGTGATGAGTTAGGTTCTGAGATTTGATATAAACGCCTTTCAGGTTCTGCGCATGAGGTTTCGCAGTTGCATACTTTATCAACACCGACGTTGTTTAGACCGCCGCAACTTCCTTGAATACGCTTGTTATGAAAAATGACGCCAAGTGACATCAACAAAATGATTGCGAGAAAACCAAGAAAGGTAAATAACCAAACCATATTAACCTGCCTTATTAGCCATCGACTCTAGCTTAAGTATAGCAGGGCTAGATGTTGCTTTGAGTAGCGCTTTAGGTCTTGCCAACAAGGAGGTTTTTGATTTTTGGCCACCACAACCACAGGAGCCGCAGCCGCCTTTTTGTTTGTGAACACTTTTCTTATGATTGTTTGATGGGCGTCCTTGAGAGGGCTCAATCAAAGGCTCTCTTGGAACCGCAAGCACATCTTCCAATGAACTACGAGTAGACAGCCTAAATACTGGCGTGCCACTGCTAAGTAGCTTTGCCAATACACGTTCACCAATATTTCGCACAAGAACAGCATCCACATTGTACCCTTGTAGAGACTGAATCAACTGAGACTTCGCATTACAACCCGCTTGTGGCATAGAAGCAATGTTCGCTAAGTTTTTTAGCATACCGTCAGTATCAGAATAAATAGCGATGTATGGTGCTTTTACAAAGTGGTTTGCCACCCGCTCACCATCATTAGGAATAGCATAAATCATAAGTTTGACTCCTCATTCGGAAAAACTAATGCATGACCTTCAACTAAACTTTTTGCGACTTTCAATCTTGCACTTTTTACTGTGTTACCAAAAGTTTGTCTAGAAACGCCCATCTGCTCCGCAGCTTGCTGCTGGCTAAGCCCCTCTAAGTCGGCTAAACGTAGCGCTTCTAACTCTTCTGGTAATATGGCGACTTGCTCCAACTGATTAAATGGAATGCCATTGGGCTTAAAGCAGTGGTGAGCCGCACGTCCGCATATTCGTCTTTCTATCTTTGGTCTTGCCATCATTGTCCCTCAAAAACACAGAGTCAAATTACGCCTTAAACTGGCATATGCCAATAACATTTTTAGCATATGCCAATAAACTAAGTTTGCAAAAATCAACACGACAAATACGTAATACATCAGCATTAATTAGACATCTAATAATTTAGAAATTTCGATGACAAACGAGCAAAAAGATCAATTCTAATTAACCGGATAATAAAAACGTTAATTTGCGCAGATTTTTCATACAAATACACGCTAATGTGTTCATTTTATTGAAGAAGAAAAACTATAATCCAAGCAAATCATTAGTTTGAACACTAATGATTGTTTTATTTAAAGGATGTATACCTAAGGAACGAAAAAGAGAAGTTTGACGATATTCGCCTGAGCTTAAAGAGTAATACGTTCGATAAAGAACCTGTCGAACGACCATTACTTGGCCTAGGTGCCCTACTCTTCTTGCCAAATTAAGTTTCTTGAAAGCGCTTAGGTATATCAGAAAAAGGAAGTACATATGTCTGACTCAAATTGGCTCAGCGAATTCCCGGAAATGGATGCCTCTGATCTCAGGGCGATTCGCAAAACACTCGACGGCGCCTACAGAGATTTCTCTCGCGAGTATGGTGAACTCATTGAGTCTCTGTTTGATCCGCTCCTTGCGTTTCTTGTCTGGTTTGAAAAACTTCTGATTTCTACACCTTGGTTCATTATTTTAGGTGTCTGCACCACTCTCGTTTATGCCGCCAGCCGCTCTTGGAAACTGGCCGCTGCATGTTTTGGTTCGCTGATTCTGATTGGCTATTTCGGAATGTGGGAAGACACTATGCGCACGCTCAGTATCATCACTGTGTGTACCATGCTTGCCATTGCACTCGGTATCCCTATCGGTATCGCTATGGCGCGCTCTAATCGCATTCAGTCGGTGGTAACACCATTACTCGACGTCATGCAGACCATGCCGGCATTTGTGTATCTCATTCCAGTTGTGATGTTATTGGGCATCGGGAAAATTCCTGGCCTTATTGCAGTAGTGATCTACGCGATTCCACCGGTTATTCGTTTAACCAATTTGGGCATTCGTCTAGTTGATAAAGAAGTATTGGAAGCCGCAACCGCATTTGGTGCCAGCACTCGGCAACGGCTTTTTGGGGTTCAGCTTCCGCTTGCAATGCCAACCATCATGGCGGGAATTAACCAAACGATCATGATGGCACTGTCAATGGTGGTCATCGCATCAATGATTGGGGTAAAAGGTTTAGGTCAGCCTGTTCTAAAGTCTATTACCAATCAATATTTCACTCTTGGTCTTCTCAATGGTTTAGCAATTGTCGCCCTAGCAATCCTTTTTGATCGTGCTTCACAAGCGTATGCGAAACGCACTCAAGCTCATTTAGGAGACTCAAAACATGACTAGTCCACTTATCGAAATCAGCGGTCTGTATAAAATCTTCGGCCCCAAGCCCAATAGCGTGATTGAGCGCGTTAAGTTGGGACATAGTAAAGAGCAGGTTTTAACGGAAACGGGCCACACGGTCGGACTAAAAGACATCAACCTGCAAATTCAAAAGGGTGAAATTTTTGTCATTATGGGATTATCCGGTTCTGGAAAATCCACCATGATTCGCCACTTCAACCGATTAATCGATCCAACCATGGGGCAGATTTTGGTAGAAGGGGTGGATGTCATGCAACTTTCGAACAAAGAGCTTGAACAGTTTCGCCGTCACAAGATGTCTATGGTGTTCCAGCGCTTTGGTTTGCTGCCTCATCGCACTGTTATCGACAACATCGCATATGGTTTGGAAGTTCAGGGAATGAATAAAGAGGCGCGCTTAGAAAAAGCAAATGAATGGTTAGAAACCGTTGGACTGACGGGTTATAAGCACCAGTATCCTGCTCAACTATCGGGTGGACAGCAACAGCGTGTGGGCCTTGCACGGGCACTGGCTACCGACGCCGAAATACTGTTGATGGACGAGGCTTTTTCAGCATTGGACCCTCTGATTCGGAGCGAAATGCAAGATCAGCTGGTAGAGCTGCAACAGAAGCTGCACAAAACCATTATTTTCATTACTCATGATTTAGATGAAGCGCTTCGACTTGGCGATCGCATCGCGATTCTTAAAGACGGTGAACTTGTCCAACAAGGTTCACCAGACGAAATTTTACTGCATCCTGCCGATGAGTACGTTGAAGCCTTTGTAAAAGACGTCAATAGAGCGCGAGCACTGACAGTCGAAACGCTGATGCAGCCACCTTCGTACTGTGTTCGCGCTGAAACCATTGAAGATGCACTAAGTGAAATGAAACGTGTTAAACGTGATTATGCCTACCATGAGACCAATGCAGGCTATCAAGGCGTGATAACACAGCAAGGATTGCTAAACGCAGCGAAGTTAACTCATATATCAGATTGGCGTGATGATATCTATGAAGAGGTGCCTATCATCTCTCCACATTTAGCCATTGAGCAAGTGCTGACTGAAGTCATGTCGTGTGAACATTCACTGCCCGTCATCGATGAGCACGGCCATTTGAAAGGCGAATTAAATCGTCAGGTTATTGCGGAGCTGTTTTCTGATCAACGAAGCACAAAACGAGGCACTTCACGCTCAAGCTTCAATAACGTTTCTTAGATGATGTTGATAATACAGCTCACAACAATGTGGGCTGTTATCAATTAACTCACTCCCACTCCCACTCCCCTTTTTAGATATTTGTCTGTGGGCTCAAGCTTGATACCCAAAGCAACATTTACATTGTTCTGATTTTCCTGACAATTTCATGCTCATATCCGGTTTTATTGACATAGTTAGATCATTCTATTGCTTTTTGATGACGCAAATCCTCGATAAATGTCTACTATTACTCTCATACAAAATCTTGATTTAAAGAGGGATAAAATGAAAAAGACAATGTTGGCACTAACAGGCGCGGTAATCATTCTTGCAGGCTGTCAAGATGAGAAACCTGCCGAAACAAGCGCAGTTGAAGTACCTCAGGCAACGGAAACTGAAGTCACCACCAGTGCAGACGTTACGACTGAGACAATTGACACGTTACCAGTAGAAGAAGAACAGGTAATTACTGAAGAGACATTTGTAGACTCTGAACACAACGCACAAAGTGCTCTGGACTGGAACGGCACCTACAAAGGAACACTACCTTGCGCGGATTGTGCTGGTATCGATATGACCATCACACTAAATCAAGATGGCACTTACGTACTTGAAGAAAGCTACCAAGACAAAGAAGACGGTCAATCAAAATCTGAAGGTCAATTCACTTGGGACGCAAATGGCAGCATCGTAACGTTGACAAATGAAGATGCACCAAACCAATACTTTGTTGGTGAAAACGTACTTATGAAGCTAGACATGAATGGCGAAAAAGTAACGGGTGACCTAGCACCACTATACAACTTAACGAAACAGTAAGAAGTTAGTATCAATACCTGATAAATACCCCAAATCCGAGCCACCCCAGCTCGGATTTTTTCGCTGTTTTAACGAAAGCTATTCCAGCAACCTTTCTATTCTGAAGCAACATTCTGCTTCTTACCCTGATTGTTCATTACATTTCCATACGCTTTGCCGATAGATGCTTACAACGTCATTTTGTACAGTGTTCAAAACAAAACAGAACAACTCGGAAAAATGATGAAAAAAACATTAATTGCACTACTTACTCTGACAGCTGCTGGCTCAGCTTTCGCTGGCGATACTTACATTCGTAACGGTAACATCTACAACAACGAAGGCGGTTGGAACGTAGAAGCTGGTGTGGCTCAAGGCAGCGATCTTTTCAAAGCTCAAAAGCATAATACAGCACCAATTCTCAACGGTGGTTACCATGGTGACGACTTTAATGCCGACCTAAGTGGCATTAACTACCGCTTCTTCGGTAACACCAATGAGTTAATCAACATGAGTGCCTACCTTGTAGGTAGTGGTGTAATGCGCGACGGTGATACAGCGAAAAGCCTGAAAGGCACAGATAAACGCCGTTTCGCCGTCGATCTAGGTTTAAACGCAGACTTTACACTGGATCAAAACAACGTCATTTCTACATACCTTCAGCACGATATCAGCGGTGCTTACAAAGGTTACTTGGCGGGCGCGACTTACTTCCACATCATGAAATTCGGTAGTGTTGATTTTGTTCCTTTTGCTAACCTAACTTATCAAAGTGAAGACTACGTAGATTACTACTTTGGTGTGAAACAACGCGAAGCAAACGCAAACCGCAAAGCATACAAAGGTGATTCAACGGTAAGCTATGGTGTGGGCTACAAACTTGTTATGCCAATCAACGACAACTGGCAAGTAAGCCAAATGACACAATACACGCGCCTAGGCAGCGGTATCAGCGACTCTTCTATCGTTGATAGCGCAAACCAATGGGTTGTTGGCGCAAGTGTGTCGTACAACTTCTAATCCGATACGCCCTTATAAAGCCATCATTTCGATGGCTTTATGCGTTGGACATTTGCATAATCTTGAACACCGACTCTAGTGTGAATGAGCAATCCATAACCTATGTAAATCGCTATAGCCTGTATTCTTCACCTGCACACCTCGCACTTGCTGTGTTTTTGTCACTTCTTCGTAGCCAACAAACAAAGGCAAATATAGGTACTGATCGCGCAGCGCTTTCTCTAGGTTTAATAAAGACTGTAGCGAGTGATCATCTGCCATCGCCCTGCGAACCTTTTCTCTATGGCTTAACATCTGGCTTTGATCAAAACTAAAACGCAGTCCAGTTGCTATCGACAGCCATTCGAAGATGCCATATTCAAATGGTGCTTCCATGACTTCCTCAATGAAGAGCAAATCTGCTTGGTGAGACACTACCTCAGGAAAACTAATGTCATCAATAACAATGATCTCTAACTCTAATCCCGTTGCACGAATCACACTGTGCAACCATTCGGAATGACGAATTAAACTCGGAATCGTCCAGACAGGTTCAGCTAATACCACTTTACCTTTCAGTTTAGGTATCACAACACCATCTGTTATTGATAAATCTTGCTCGTGAGTCTCTAACTGAATGCTGTCAACGGCACTTGGCGCATCATAAATTCGCTTTTGCACATGGATGTAATCAGCGAGTTGATACCAAGTTTCTTTTGTGAGTTGGGATTCCGCGCGTTCGCGGTAGGTCACATATGAAAATGCGCTAATTTTTTCCACTTCAACGTGATCGGAGCTTTGGTTAAAGCTCAACATATTTAAGGTTTTAACATCACCATGAGACAGCGTTATTTGATCTAACAATGCGCGTGCTGAAAAATACTCTTTGTGCGCTTCAAGAGTCATACTCTCCTGGTTCCAGCCGCTGATTTTAAATGGCCCAGTCCCTATGTGGTAGGAATAACTAGAACCGAAAGAGACGACATCTCGACACAGAATAGACGCATGAGGAGTTGCTAGCATGTATGGAAACAACTTGTTCGGATGCTTCAATATGATTTTTAAGCAGTTAGATGTTTCTGCAACCACGCTATCAATGCATTGCCAGAGCTCGTGAACTGGTCCTTTTATCTCCCTAAGTCTTTCTATACTCCAAACCACATCCTGTATGTTAAGGGGTTCGCCATCATGGCGATATATGCCTGGCCGCAACCATAACGTCATTACCTTGCCTTCCATTTTCCATTCGTGTGCTAACGATGGCTCGATACCACCATTGGAATTTTGGGTCAGCAATACGTCATAAACGCTTTTCGCGACGTGTAATTCAGTGTGACGGTAAGTATTCGCAGGGTCGATTTTGGATACCCAAGGGTAAGAAGAAATCAAAATAGCGTTATTTGATTCATTCAATCGATTCACTTTTTCAGATGCGATAGTTAGTGCTCTAACCGCGGTTTGACCGAACCAATCAATAAGTTTCGTTATTGAGTTCATTCTTCCTCTGCCAAGCTCCTCAACCAAAAACTCGGTCATCGCTTGTTGGAGGGAAATATTAATACTGAGACGGCTAGCGTTACTTCGGCCAATCGCAGGTTGCCAATCGACCCAATCGTAAGTGGCAAGCTTTTTCATCACAATAGAAACATTGCGCCTCGACGTGCAAATCACCGCTTCTAGCTCAGAAAGCGTAACAAGGTGATACTGGTGAGGTTCAAAGTGCTTTAACAGTAGATCCAGATACCTAAGATTGACATCGTTCACAAAGATTCCTAAGAGTTATTCCAAAGCAAAAAAAATAGCACAGGACGCTTAGCAACTAAACTTCCTGTGCTATATCTAAACAAATTCAAAGCTTGGACTCAGCTCGACCAACAGAAGTCAAAAACGTTTACTAAGCCAAGAGGTAACTTGAATAAGTATTCTTAGAAACGGTAGCTCATACCTACAGAGAACACATTGATGTCTGCATCAACCGTTACTTTTTCATTGCCAAATTTCGCAATGTCTAGCTCAGGCATCATGTATTCCCATTCAACTTGTAGAGCAAAGTTTTCAGTAATAGCGAACTCTGCGCCTAAACCGTACATGCCTGTTACAGTGCTGTCAGAAATGGTGGTATGGCCTGCGCTACCGTCAATCACAGAGTTGCTAATTTTGAATTCAGCATTGAAGTAAGAAAGACCAGCTTTAGCAAAAAGGTTGAAACGATCGCCAATCGGTAGAGTCGCTTTTGGCTGAATCGATAGATACTTCATGTCACCAACAGTAACAACTTTGCCGTCTAAAGCATCGTAGCCACCAATGGCTGCTTCTAGAGAAATGTATTCGTTGAATTTGTAACCACCGAATACTTTGCCTGAAAGGCTTGAGTCATCTTCAAGTTTAAGTTTAGTGCTAGCGTTAGTACCACCACCATTGATAGAGCCATTAACATCACCAAACGATGCTTGACCTACAGATGCACCAACGTAAGGAGCTGCGTTTGCAACAGAACATGTTGCTAGAAGGGCTGTCATTAGCCATGTTTTTTTAAACATTGTATTTCACTGCCTGTTAATTATTGAGGTTGTGTTTTGCCCATCCTTAAGCATGCCATGCTGTCCATTTCACTTGGTTTCAAAACCAAGTGGATGTTAATGAATAAAAACTCAATAAAACATGAAATATTTAGACACAACTTTGCCACTTTCTTTCTTAATTTTGACAATTTAGTCATTTCACAAGCATTGCTGCTTCAACCAGTTAGTGAGCTTGATGATTTCCGCTTGCTTGGCTCGACTCTTTTTATGAATAAAATAAAAGCTGTCTCCGGTTTCCAATCCATGAGAAGGGATGTACACCAAATCGTGCGCTTTATCTCTTTCATTGAGCATAAAATCATTCGCAAATGCGATGCCTTGGTCATAACGCGCCGCCTCTATTGCCAACAACATATGACTAAAATGTTGAACATCGACATCTTTCGGCAAGGTGTAACCGCCCGCTCTGCACCACTCAGCCCAGTCTTTTCCTCTCTCACGATAAATTGAGTCTGTCGACAAAATAGGGTATCGCCAAAGCGCTTCTGGAATCGGTTGATCTTGCAACTCTTTCCAAATTTTATGGCTGCAGACCGGATACAGCGTCTCCGCGTATAACTTTACCGACATGTAGTTTCGCTTTGGCTTTTCTACCGTGATGAAACAATCGCCAACGCTGTCTGTCTGTTCAGGATCACCAACGACCATATTGAGTGTCAGATCGATTTCTGGATGTAAGCGCTTAAAATCAGACAAACGCGGAATAAGCCACTTTACGGCAAGCGAGCTATAAATCGCCAACCGTATGCTGCCTTTGTCCCCTTCTCGCACCTTTTGGCTGGCCATCGCAATTGAGCTAATTGCTGGGCTAATATCCTCTAAATAGCGGGTGCCCGTATCGGACAAAGAGAGCTTTCTGCCTTGACGGATAAATAATGATTCACCCAAATAATCTTCTAATAATCGTATCTGGTGGCTAACGGCACTTTGCGTCACATTGAGTTCTTCAGCAGCAAGCGAAAAGCTAGAGTTTCTGGCAACAGATTCAAAACAGTGAACAGCTCTGAGTGGTGGCAATTTCATTATCTAAAAATCTCATACTTAAACTAATAAATATCACTTCACTTCATCCTATGACATCACCTACTCTTTGGCAAAGAAAGAGGAGAGGAAAAAGTGAAAGTTACATCGGTCGGAGCAGCGATGCTGCTATTAATTGTTGGAAATCTCATTGCGGTGCTTTCGGACTCTTTAATTAAAAGTGTCGGAAATGAAGTGCCTATTTTTCAATTTGTCTTTTTCCGACAAATATCAGCGGTGCTTTTCCTGCTGCCAGTCTACCTGCTAACAAAAAATGCGCCTTTTCTTGAAGGGTTTAAGTGGCATGCTGTTCGCGCTCACGTATGGTTACTTGGTGCAATATTCATGGTTTTGGCGATCTCATCTTTACCGCTCGCAACTGCGAACGCGATCTTTTACGCCGCGCCATTGATCATGCTGCCACTTGCAGCAATCTTTTTTGGAGAACAGTTGTCTAAGCAATCGGTCGCTGCAGCGATAATGGGCTTTGCCGGTGTATTGGTCATCATTCGTCCAGACCAAATCGATTGGGCAGCCATTTCAGCTTTAGTTGTTGCAATTACTTTAGCAATCAATAACTTGCTCATTCGAAAACTGCCAAAAAATCAGTCTGTGATGCAAACGTTATTGATGACAAACTTGGCAGGTATTCCAGTAGCCTTCTTGCTTGTTCTGATCGAAGCAGAACCTTGGGACTGGAGTGCTTTCCCTGTTGCTGCTGGCTCAAGTTTGTTCATCATGATTTATGCAGCAACATGTGTCATCGCTTACCGTTCGATCGATAGCAACAAAATTGCTAGCGCTGAATACAGTGGCTTAATTGGTGCCGTGTTTGTGGGATTGATTTGGTTTGGAGAAGTGCCAGATATATTTATGGCAATAGGAACCATTATGATTGTTGTGCCTCTGGTTTGGCTTTCTAAACGAGAGCGTCGCAAGAAAAAGTTGCAAGAGCAACAAGAAGCGCACGTTACTTAAAGTTGTGCTCTAGCCCAAAGACTAAAAAACCGAGCCGTAAGTGCTCGGTTTTTTATGTGGCTCTAATCGTTTTTTACGTAAGCGACTACGTGAGATAAAAACTGCCTTGCAAAGCGATCATTAAACCGGATGCGATATTCATGCTCGGCTTCCGACACTAGACGCCAGCCTTCAGCAAAGTATTCTTTGATATCATCAACCGCCTCTTCTTTATTTTTGATGTGTTTCGCGTTCCACTGATAAGTGCAAGAGACAACGATCAGCCCACCCACCTTGGTGGTTTTTTTTAGAGCATTGATCACGCTAAGTGGCGACTCACATTGATCAATCACATTTAAACATACGACTAAATCAAAGCGAGATTGGAGAGTATCAAGCTCAAAAGGCTGGTTAATTAGCGTCAAATCAACATGAGCACATTTCTGTACGATATCTCTATTCTCTACCTCTAAAGTGTTTAAGGTGTTCACATCGTGAAGGTAAGTAAGCTCGACGCGTTGTTCTTCTATTAATAGTTGCTTCAAGCCATCCATTAACCTATTTGAAGGCTCCACAAGCGTCGCTTCTCTAAGGTTAGGTAAGCGTTGCACTAACTCATAATAATTTCTTCCCAGCGCCGCCCCAACCTCAAGTAGGGAATACGGCTGAACGCTGCTTTCGATTACCGCCTGCGCAATAAAATCAGCAACTTGGGAGCAGTGAGGTGATGACAAAAAAGAAAGTGGGACTTGTTTTGAGCGACTGGTTATCATCTCAATCTGTTGATCCTCAATGAACTTGTCGAACCATTGCGCTTCGAAATAACCAGCCAAACCGTGCTCGGTCAGGTAAAAATCTTCCATGTTTTTTCCGTTCGTACTTTTAGAAAAGTGATTGTATCGAACACGGAAATTAACGGGTATTTCTGGCCGCACATTCCAATAGGAAAACAGATGAAAACGCCGCTTGTGTGAAAAAGCCCTTTCATCTCAAAGATAAAAGGGCTTGTTAATCGCTTCGGTTAAGTCGCTAACTATTGTGGTAGAACAACGTTACCATCTTGAATTGGGAACGTTTTTGTCGCTGGCTTGCTCGCCAAACGAACCGTCGTTGGTGCACCTGAAACTTCGTAAGTGACGTCGTAACCCACTACTTTATCAGATGTCGTATATTCTGTATGACACTGTTTTTTCGTCGTTGTTACTACATCACCTTTTTGCACATTCTCCTGGATCTTACGACCTGTCAGTGCACCAGCAATCGTACCAGCTGCAGTTGCAATCACTTTACCTGAGCCACCACCGATTTGGTTGCCCAGCGCTGCTCCAGCTGCTGCGCCACCAACCGTACCAATAATTTTATTGTCATCCGCAGGGGCAACTTGCTCGGTTACTACCACGTCTTTACATACTTGGTGCGGCTTTTTCACCGTTTCAGTCACCGCTTCAACCAAAGTAATGTTTGCTTGAGTTGGAGCTGGTGGCGTTTTGTCTTTACAGCCTGCTAGTACAGCAACAACTGCCGTTGCAATTGCGATAGATTTCATATTCATGATTTACATCCCAGTATGGTTTGCTTTGATGAGCGTTATGGTAAATCGCAAAAGGGAAATCACATCAGACGAAAACAAACCCTCTGTTATTAACAAGTAAAGAAACACTGTTTTATAAGAGGTACGTCAAGAAACACTCAGCAACGTGTCAACAGAGCTAAAACTGTATCACTACTGATTATGATTGGGCTGGACTAGTCTATGAGATTTATTTTTAAGCCAAGCTCAAAAATAGTTCGTCATCCGTTAAATACTTATGACGGTGGCTTAGATTACGCACGTGCATAAACATAAAATCAGGGAAACCAGGCGCTATAATGTTATTTGGTTCCCAGCATACACCGCCAACAAACACATATCGCCCCTGCTTGTCATCTTCGTGAAGGGGGTTATTAAGAGGAGAAGAAAACTCTGCTCGGCAACCTTCAACCACACAAACAATTTGTCCTTTAAAAAGGCCAATCACGCGCTTTACAAGATTTGCCTTGATACCACACCTCCATGCTTGGCGAGTGGCCATCTCATAGCCATATTTTCGGATCGCTTTCTTTTGCAAATGTACTACTAGGTTCATTTTGACTCCTGATTCAAGCAACTACGTGAAGCCCAAAGTCATAAAAGCAGATAGACGTCTATACCCGAGTGAGCTCATGGTACGTGGGAATAAACTACGTGATTAGACTGAGTTTAGTGTCGGATGAGATACACCGTCCACGATGCTGTAACGTATCGATTTACACTAATCAAAGGCAGATAACACATCAACTTTTGAGTGCTTTCCTGCGCTGTATCTGGTTACTTCTGTATATTACTATAACGAAATCACCCTCCACGTTTACCTATATAAATTTGTCGTAACGATAGAGGGTGCTTATCAAGGAGAGAGGATAACGCCTACGCGTCAATGAGATAATTTTGACCTTCAGTTTCTAAACGATCGATCATTTTACGACACTCATTTAAATCAAGAGGTTGTTCAAAGCGGCGCTTGAGATTCATCAAAAAGAAGATATCTTCACACATGGCTTTCTCAGGTTCGTCACTGATTTTGGCGACCGGTGAACCATTGCACGTGACCATTTTTATCACGATAGAAAGTGGCTGGTAGGCTTCACCATCTTTATTGACATAATCACCCATATCATTGGCAAGAAAAGTACCGATACCAAAACTCACCTGAATACGTCCTTGGAAATACTCGCAAATATCTAACGCTTGTTCGAAGTTAAGTCCGTCGGTAAACACCAGTGTTTTTGTTAATGGGTCTATATTCAGTGACTGGTAGTGTGCAATCATTTTTTCACCCCAGCTATAAGGGCAACCACTATCGTGACGTACACCGAAGTACGCGTTACTTAGTTCTTCATCAAAGTCTTTAAGGAAAGCATCGATACCAATCGTATCGGTTAACGCAATGCCTAGTGCACCATTAAACATTTTTTGCCAACGTTGCAACGCCACTTTTTGCGAATCTCGCACATTCACCAGAGCTTGGTGTCCCATAAACCATTCATGAGCAACGGTGCCGATAGGCGTCAAGTTTAGCTCTTTTGCTAAGTGATAGTTGCTTGTTCCTGTCAAACATTCCGGCACTTCCTGGCACAAATATTCCAGCATAGTGCGCTGAGCTTGGAAGGAAAAACGTCGACGCGTCGACATGTCAGAAAATTTAAAGTTAGTGATGTTACGACGTTTTAGTTCCGACTTTAGGTGCCGAACTTTCTCTTCTAAAACAGTGGTAAATTGCACAACAGGGATATCTGACCAACGCTGACGGCTACGAACTTCAGACACGATGCTCATGATGATCGTTTCGTACAAGATGGTATCTCGCCACAAACCGTTAATAGTAATTCTTAACTGGCTTGAGCCATCAGCCATGGCTTTGTTATGGAAAGAGACATCGCTTTGTGGGTTGAAACGGAAATGGCGCAGTGCATCAACAAAGTCAGGATTCAGGTAAGGCGCGACACGCTTAATATATTCAATTTCTTCTTGCGTAAATTGAATATCTTGCAGTTTAAGGACTTCGGCTTTTACCTCAGGCAAAAGCTCAGAAAGGTCTTCCTCACTGCGCACGATAAACTTATATGACACCATCGCATCAGGGTAAAGCGCTGTTACAGCACTCATCATATTGACTTTGTAGACATCGAAATCCAAAGCGCTTTGAATGATGCGGGAAGAAAATAGTTTGGTGGTCATTAGGTGCCCTTCTACATGCCCTTCCTGGGTATATAACTTTTTGTTACTAACTAATTTGCGTAAACAATAAACACCCATCTATAGTTTGTCAACTTTTGTTACTAACCACTCATTTTTATAAGGTTTTTTTGTCTAGAATTCGAACAAGCATTGTGAATAAGTCAGAGTCATCCGTAAATTTATGCTCAAACCGTATTAAGAACACTACCGAAAACGTTTCTAACAACTCGTTACTTACCCATTGATTGACCACTTGTTATGCGCTAGATTACTTACAAATCAATATTAGGACCCAACCATGATCGTATCTGTCGACATTATTCCATTCAGGCTATCTGGCTGTGCCGATAAGGGATTGGAAGTGTTGTTGATTAAACGTTCAAATCCAAATCGGCCATACCATGGAGTCTGGGCACTACCGGGCGGATTTGTCTTTGATAAAGACTTAACCAGTGAAGGCGGACGCCCGGCCGATGAAAACTTTGAAGCGGCGCGTCGCCGAATTTGCCGTGAGAAAATCCATACCTACCCTCGCCATTTTAGCGAAGCGTTTATCGACGGTGATCCAAAGCGCGATCCAGAAGACTGGAGCTTAAACATTACGCACTACGCCTTAGTCGATCGTAACAATGTAGAGCAAATAAATAATGCAGGTGTACCGGAATGCCAACTTAAATGGTTTTCGCTACAGGCTATTCTCAATGGAGAAGAAACCCTCGCATTTGATCATCAAAAAACCATTGAAAAAGCGTGGCAAAAGCTTCGTGCATCCATTGAATACACATCGGTTCTTTTGTTTGCATTAGACAAAGAGTTTTTGGTTGCGGACATCATTTCTGCTTATCAAGAGTTTGGTATTGATATCAGCCGAATGACGATTAAGCGCCGCTTGATAGATTCAGGCGTACTAAAACCCACTAATAAAGTCGCTTCAACCAACAAAGGCAAAGGTGGAAAACCCGCAATGGTATATACGCTGACTAGCGACGAAGTAACCTTTTTTCAAAACTGTTTGCGTGGATAAACGCAGACAATCAGACAGACAAGGAGTCTGCCATGACTGTTCGAGTAAACTATCAAACTACAGCAGTGATCGACGTTGATCCAGAGAAAGGCTTTAGTGAGTTATGTCCAAATGAACTGCCCGTTGCAGGTGCGTTGGAAATCGTACCGGAGCTTTTGAGTAATCATGCCAAAGGCCGATTAAAACTGGTCAGTCGTGACTTGCACCCACCGAAAGCAAAATGGGATGCAGAATCGCCAGCCAATATGCTTGAGCCCGTTGGTTTACCGAATGTGGATATAAAGTGGAACCGTCACTGTGTGCTTGGCACAACAGGTTCTGAGCTGCTAGATGGTTTACCACCCGTGTTGGACTATGATTTTCAAGTTAATAAAGGTATGGATCCTGACGCGCACCCTTACGGTATTTTTTTCCATGATATTGCCGACACCAAAACGACAGGCGCGCATGAATTTCTAAAGTTCAACGGGATTGATACCTTAGTTATCGGTGGCCTTGCCTTAGACTTTTGCGTGAAAAAATCCGTCATGCAAGCGTTGGAACTTGGCTACAGTGTGGTAGTTAATCTTGCTTCAACTCGTGCGGTGCTGCCTGATAATATAGAGAATGTGCTGACAGAGCTCAGAGATAATGGCGCATTATTTGTCGAAAAAGCGGACGACATCATCGTAGAAAAGTTCGCCTAGAAACGATAGTAACCGAGAAGGATTTCACCATGCATCAACATGAAAAATTGAATTACGTTGAATTTGGTTCCACTAATGTCAGTGCGACCAAACAATTTTTTGAGCGTGCTTTTGACTGGAGCTTTACCGATTATGGCCCAGAATATTCTGCATTTTCAGGACAAGGGTTGGATGGCGGATTCTTCAAATCTGAGTTTATAAACCAAACCGCAAATGGTGGCGCACTTTTAGTATTTTATAGCTCAGACATTCAGGCCACTCAGGCAAAAGTAGAGCAGCATGGTGGAAAAATTATCCGCCCTATTTTCGAATTCCCCGGCGGCTGTCGATTCCACTTCACTGAACCGAGTGGAAATGAATTCGCAGTATGGTCAGAGAGCCATTAAGTCATCACAAATCAACAACACACCATCAACGTGAGCCCAAGCTAGCCAGATCCGGAACTGGCATTACATTTCTGGTTGACCTCATCCTTGGTTTAATTCACTGTTAGCGCAACAATTAATCGATGAGGCGCTAGACCTCGACCAAGGATGTCAAATGACTGCCGTCAGTTTTTTTCGCTTACTCTGCCTCGCTGCTATTTGGGGTGGCTCGTTTCTGTTTATGCGAGTCGCCGCCAACACATTCGGGCCGGCTTACTTAATCGAATTTCGAGTTACATTTGCCGCCGTCGCTTTGTTATTGATCGCCGTATATTTGAAGAAGAAACTCACGTTAACTGCGCATACTAAACACTTCTTTATTATTGGCTTATTCAATAGCGCAGTTCCATTTTTACTCTTTGCGTACGCAGCCCAGACACTGAATGCATCAACTTTAGCAATATTGAACTCAACCGCCCCAATATGGGGAGCACTAGTTGGCTTTGTTTGGTACCGCAGCCCACTCACAGCGAAATCTGTTCTCGGTATGCTAATAGGCATTGGAGGCGTTGCAGTCTTGGTCGGCTTAGATACTTCAACCATAGGTGAAGAAGCCATGCTCCCTATTGCCGCCAGTTTGATGGCTTCTTTCAGCTATGGCATTGCTACCAACTACACTAAAAATGCGCCACAAGTACCTGCTTTTGACAATGCTCACGGCAGCATGTGGGCGGCGGTTATTTGGGTACTGCCGCTGCTACCATTCTTACCAATGCGTGCAGAACCAAGTCATTTCGAATGGAGCTCTGTTGTCACGCTCGGCGTTGTATGCACAGGGTTCGCTTATTTGCTCTATTTCCGCTTAGTTTCTGATATCGGCCCAGCGTCAGCACTGACTGTCACTTTTCTTGTTCCTGTTTTTGGTATCTTATGGGGCTACTTGGTGCTAGATGAGCCCGTCGGCTCTAACACCATCATAGGAACAATTCTAGTGCTTAGCGGCACTATGCTAGTCACCGGTTTCTCCCCAACAGCAATGCTCGCGAAGCGAAAACGAAGCGTGGCTTAATCAGCCTAATATAACTTCCACACCTCGCTTTTTGATTTGTTCAAGGTCGCTTTTCGGAGCGGCTTTGTCAGTCAGCAGCACTGATATTTCGTCAGTCTTACCAATTGATGAGGGATAAATTTGCCCAAATTTACTAGAATCCGTTAGAACAATATTGCGCCTTTTTTTCGCAATGATGGTTTCTGCGATCTCAGCGCGCATCATGTCGCGGCTAGTAAAGCCAGTGTCTTGATGGAAGCCGTCAATACCCAAGAAGGCCGTGCTGAAATGAATGTTCTCAATACACAACTTAGTCAGCGGTCCGACCAAGCTCTCGCCTTGGTGCTGATACACGCCACCAAGCAAGATAATGTTGGCAGAAGTGTTACGGATGAGATGGGCGATATACGCCGATGGCGTAATGATGGTCACATCGCCGCGCTCAGCCAATGTCCGAGCCAACAACGCATTGGCACTGCCTCCTTCAATCAGCACTGTCTCATTCGGTGCGACCAAATCCGCAGCTTGGTTTGCGAGCGATTGTTTAATATCGAAACGTACTTCCAGGCGGGCATCAATGTCATCACTTTGCAACGCGGTAGCTGCGCCGTGAACGCGCTTTAGGTAGCCCTGTTGCTCCAGAAAGTTCAAATCCTGTCTGATGGTCACGCCCGACACGCCAATGATGTCAGAAAGCTCCGTGACTTGAACGCGTTTACGGTCGTTCACTAATTGCAGAATTTCATTTTGTCTTGGGTTCACAGGTTCGCTCCTTATTGATGAGCTTACAGTATACTCACCTGATGTTTCATATGAAAAGAACTTGAAAGTAAAAAGGAAAAAACGCGTGGTCTGATTAGCCAAGCTTTACCTTGCGAATATCGCTCCCATCAACAGATAATAGGGCAACGAAAATGGGATGGAAGAAGAGGGGTTAACTCCCTACATCCCAACAACGGTAAAGACTAGGATAAAAGTAATGGAAGAAATTTACTTCGCAGGCGGTTGCCTTTGGGGCGTGCAAGAATTTATGCGCCACCTTCCGGGCGTAATCAACACAGAAGCCGGGCGAGCAAATGGCACAACGGATAACACTCAATCCGAATACGATGGCTACGCAGAGTGCGTGAAAACCCAGTTCGACCCTGAGCAAGTTTCGGTTGAAACTTTAATGGGGTATTTGTTTGAGATAATCGACCCTTACAGCGTTAACAAGCAAGGTGAAGACGTAGGTGAGAAGTACCGTACTGGTGTTTATAGCCAAAACGAACAGCATCTCACCATGGCGAAAGCGTTTATCGCAGTACGACCGGACGCCGACAAGATCGCCGTAGAAGTACTGCCACTCACAAATTATGTGCCAAGTGATGATGAGCACCAAGACAGACTCACAAACTTTCCGAATGATTACTGCCACATCCCATTAGATTTACTACATAAATACAGGGATAACTCGTAACCATTCAGTCAGCATCGCTTTAAAAGGCAAGATGCATATCAGTTTAAATCGATGCCGTCCACTAATGACAATGTCATTTCTGCCGCCGATATTTCCTTACAACCCGACGAGTTTTGTCCGCACCACAACGGTGTGAATTCATCTCGGTTTTGCTTTTCCATAAGCGCTCTTAGTTGAGCCATTTCAATGGAGGCGTATGGGAATTTCGGCGCAAACTCACTGATGTAGCCTAGCTCCGACATCGCGCGATTCACAATGCCTCTCGCTGGTCGGCCCGAGAAAACATTGGTCACAGCGGTATGTTGCGCGCGTTCACTGGCAATGGCATATCGATGTAAAGACGATGTTTTCGCCTCATCACACAACAAATAGGCGCTGCCAACTTGAACGGCACTCGCTCCTAATCTCAACGCGGCTTCCACCCCACTTCTATCAGCGATTCCGCCTGCAGCAATAACAGGCAAATTCACCCGTTTGGCGATTTGTGGTAATAACGCCATCAAACTTAATTGAGTAGTTAAATCATCCGATAAAAACATACCTCGGTGTCCACCAGCCTCCAAGCCTTGGGCGATAATACCGTCAACGCCTTTTGCTTCTAGCCAAAGTGCTTCGTCCACCGTGGTCGCTGACGAAAGGATCTTCCCTCCCCACCCTCTAATTCGAGCTAACAGATCATCGTCTGGCAAACCAAAGTGGAAACTGATCACTGGCGGTGCAAATGGTTCAATCGCGTCAGCAATATCATGATTGAAAGGCATCCTTGTCGGAGCGTTTGGCTGAGCCTGAACGGTTGCATCAACCTCGGAAAAATACGGTTGCAGCGTTTTTTGCCACTTTTCGTGCTTGTTGGCGTCATACTCCGGCATTTCATGGCAAAAGAAATTGAGGTTAAACGGTCGGTTAGTTGCCTGCTTGATAAGTTGAAGTTCTTTTACGATGGCGTCTTTGTTCAGCATTCCACAAGGTAACGAGCCAAGCCCGCCAACATTACTGACGGCTATGGTCATTTGGCTGTCTTGCACACCGGCCATTGGCGCTTGAATAATCGGTAACTCTGTTCCCAAAAGTGTATTAAATACCTTATTTATCATGACCTTTCCTTGAAAACTTAACCTTTACCTGTGATGGATCTGCGCCATCGTTATCCAGACTAGACTTTCACATGATTAACCACTTATAAAGTTAAAGTGATGCATTTGTGCGCTATGCACTTTTGATAGAAATGACAAAGGGAGCCTATGGCTCCCTTAATATGCTGAATAACAAGAATCAGAGTGACTATCGTACGACATCTGATTCAAGCTCTAGCTCTGCTACAGACAGCATGGCAAACTCTTCCTCGGCGGTTGCTGCCACCAATTTGTTGCGGCTGTATAACCCATAATAAACACCACCGATAAGAAACAATCCCATTGTCATGAAAAAGGCCGAGGGATCAAAAGCATAAACACCTGTCATTGCGATCAAAGAAAGCACCAGAGAAATACTCGACGTAATTATCCCACCAGGCGTTTTATATGGACGAGTTAATTCAGGCTGTTTAATTCGCAATAAAATATGGCTCAAGGACATTAATGCGTACGATACAGTCGCACCGACAACAGCCATCGCCAAGATTAAGTCCCCCTCACCCGTAAGTGAAACCAAGAACCCAAAAACGCCCGGAACCAACAGCGCACGAGAAGGCACTTTTTTGTCACTGGTTAATGACAAAGTTTGCGGTAAATAACCCGCGCGGGAAAGCGCAAACACCAAGCGGCTGTAACCATAAATGATAGAAAAGAAAGAAGCGATAAGACCAGCTAACCCGAGTAAGTTCACGGCCATTGCTACCGTTGAATTGCCCGTAAGCTTTAGGGCGTCAACTAATGGCACCGCGCTATCGCCTATGACCTTTGAGCCAACCGCACCAGCCAAAAGGACGACTACGAGAGTTGCGGTTAGCAATAAAAACAGCATCGCACCAATGATGCCTTTGGGAACATCTTTTGCCGGATTTTTTGCCTCCTCTGCCGCTAAAGGCACACCTTCAACCGCAAGAAACAACCACATTGCAAATGGCAACGCAGCCCATACGCCATACCACCCAAACGGCAAGATTTCTGTTGCCTGAGCCGTCGCCGGAGCAATATCGAATAAGTTATTAACGTCAAAGTGACCAATAAGCACAGCAGCAGTAATTAGAATAGCTAGCACAGCCAAACCGCTGATGACCATCATTACTTTGAGAGCTTCGCCAACCCCTGCCATATGAATAGCGATAAAGACGGCGTAGAAAAGTGCGTAAACAACAGGACCATCGATACCAACCAATTCATTAACTGCTGAGCCAATAAAAATCACTATCGCAGCAGGCGCGAGCGCATATTCAATCAAAACTGATAAGCCAGTGAAAAAGCCACCTGTCGGCCCCATCGCCTGTCTTGCGAAGCTGTAACCACCACCCGCAGCAGGAATAGCCGCAGACATTTCAGCTAAAGACAATACTAGCGTGAAATACATTACTGCCATCGCGATAGCAGCAATAAGAAAGCCTCCCCATCCTGCTTGAGCGATGCCAAAGTTCCAACCGGCGAAGTCACCAGATATAACATACGAGACACCTAAGCCCGCAAGTAAAATCCAACCTGCGGTGCCTCTTTTTAGCTGCCTTTTGGCCAAGTACTCCTGATGTTTAGACATAGTAAATCCTTCTACTTTGATGAAATTAAAAAGTTGTCGCTGTGTTTATCTTCAACGCTTGCGCCACTTGGCTCATTGATATCTGAGCGATCTTTCAGATTCACTCCTGACAGTTGTAATTTTCGAGCCTCCTTGAGCAAGTAAAATGCGCGTTCACAGGCATCGTCATAGTTGAGCCCCTGGGGACGCACATTGGAAATGCAGTTTCTTTGGGAATCTTTAGAGCCTCGTTTAGCCCCCCAAGTGAGATACATACCCATGCTATCCGGAGAAGTTAGACCGGGTCTCTCTCCAATTAAAACCAGCACGGCCTTGGCGTTAAAACATTCACCAACATCATCCCCTACCGCTACTCTTCCTTGCTTTACGATTGTGATAGGTGCGAATTTCCATTGATGTTCATCATCAGCGCTTAAAAGAGAAATCAATCGAGTAACAACAGGCACGGCATGGTTTTGAATTGCGACGGAAGAAAGTCCATCAGCAATAACAATCGCAAGATCAATGTCAGTGTTATGCTCATTTGCTATCAAGTTGAGCGTTTGCCAAGAAGATTCATCAAGCAGCCTTCCTAAATCGGGCCTTTGCAGGTACATAAGCCGATCACTTACTCGGCTGCTCACTACCACTGGAGGCTCTAAGGTATTTTCAAGAATCGAGTAAGAGTCCGACAAACCAGCAACGAGAGACTCAATATTCAAACTGCAATGCACTGCATCCATAGCTTGGGCATGATCCAGCTGAAATGAGAGTAACTCGTTGGTTGGTACACTGTTCCCGCTACGACCCAGAGCGATCCGAGCAGAGGTGAAGTCACGTAACTTTCCCCACGGGTTGTATGTGACAACTTCAGACTCATCTTGTGGGGACTGAGCAATGGTGATTACTTTACCCATGAGAATACCCCTTATTCAGTTGGTTAATTGCTCCCGAAAACGAGCGAGAGATTTGCTCACTTAACCGAACGTCTTGCACGCTCTCGAAAATCTGCATCTCCATTAACCATTGTTCGAACTCTGGTGCTGGCTTCAAACCGAGTACTTTTCTTGCGTAAAGGGCATCGTGAAATGAGGTAGTTTGATAATTGAGCATGATGTCATCAGACCCTGGAATACCCATGATGAACGAGCACTCGGCCACACCTAATAGTGTCAGCAAGTTATCCATGTCATTCTGATCGGCATAGGCATGATTGGTGTAACAGATATCGCAACCCATAGGTAAACCAAGCAACTTCCCACAGAAATGATCTTCAAGCCCAGCACGAATGATCTGTTTGCCATCAAACAGATACTCAGGGCCAATAAACCCAACGACAGTATTAACCAACAAAGGATCGAACTGTTTCGCGACAGCATAAGCGCGGGCTTCACAAGTCTGCTGATCGACCCCATGAAATGCATTCGCAGACAGCGCTGTACCTTGTCCGGTTTCAAAATACATCACATTGTTTCCTACGCTACCTCGATTCAAAGACAACGCGGCTTCATGGGCCTCTTTCAAAATCGACAAGTCGATTCCGAAGGTATCATTCGTCCCTTGCGTGCCGCCTATCGACTGAAAAACGAGATCGACTGGTGCACCCATTTCAATGGCTTCGATCGTGTTCGTGACATGAGTTAACACACAAGACTGAGTCGGTATTTGATAGTGTTGAATCACCTCATCCATTAAGTTCATTAACTTAATAGCTTGAGGTACATTATCTGTTGCCGGATTGATACCGATAACCGCATCGCCATTTCCGTACATCAGACCATCAAAAATGGTCGCTGCGATACCGTTGAGAGAATCAGTGGGATGATTCGGCTGTAAGCGAGTAGACAGGCGACTCGGCAAACCAATCGTATTCCGAAAAGCCGTGACAACTTGGCTTTTTTAGCAACGAGAATCAAATCCTGGTTGCGCATAATCTTACTGACTGCGGCCACCATTTCTGGTGTTAAACCTTGACGAATTTTAGCCAACGTTTCACCATCGGCTTCTTCACTCAGCAGCCAATTTCGAAAATCTCCGACCGTCAAGTGCTCAATCGGTTTAAAAGCTTCAAGGTCATGCGTATCGATAATTAGGCGAGTGATATCGTCGCTTTCGTATGGAATAACCGCCTCGTTAAGAAACGTTTTAAGTGGTAACTCAGATAGCGCCATTTGTGCGACTACACGTTCTGCCGCTGACTGAGCACAAACCCCGGCTAACGCATCGCCTGAGCGCTCCGGTGTCGCTTTCGCCATCAAGTCAGCTAATGACTTAAAGGTATAGACTTTACTTCCTTGTTGCCGACGATAAGTTGCCGTCATTGCTCTTCCTCTTCACTATTTGGTTCGCTTTTTGCTGAACTATCAATAAGCTTTAAGAAAGTATTGCCAAATGTGTTCCGTAGCGTTATCAAAAACTGGCAACATTTATAAACCAATAATAAACAATGAGTTATGTAAATACTGCTCCAACATGACTCACAAAAAAGGAATGAGCATCACAAGGATGAGTAACCAAATGCCCCAAACTGCACCAATGCTGTGCATCCATCACACTAAGGATGCAAACCAACAAGCTGCGAGTCTGATAAACTGGCAACAGGAATATGACCAACTCAGCGATGGTCGATTTTTAGGTCAAATTCGAGAACGACGATTTCCCAATTTCCATGTGTTTCGTGAAGACAGTAACCGCTCGCTAAGACAGCAATGCAGGGTTGAAGAGGGAGGTATTTGGTTGGGTTTGAGTGCGGAAAATAAGCCGCTACACCTAAATCACAGTCAGTTTAATTCAAGCCAGCTTTTGCTTAGGCAAGGTGGCGCTGATTTTGAGTTAATGACACCGGAGCAGTTTTCTATCTATGGAATAGTGCTCGACAAAAACTTCGTTCACATCATAGAAAATCAACTTGAGCTTGGGAGTATCCAGAACAACATATTTCACTTAACGGGTTTGACGGAAAAACACATTCAACAACTTAAATACTACTTAGGCACGTTACTTGGTTCCGCCGAGCCAAGATGGTCTGAAACCACACATCAAGCAATCTTAAAAGACATTGTGCTGGAGTTGTTCTCACTCAGTTCACTGCACACGAGCCATCCGATATCAATCTCTCATCGTCAACACGTGATGCAGCGTATAAAACAACAGCTACAGGATCTAGACTACCGTACACCAATAACCGTCAGTGAACTGTGTGACGCAGTACACGTCAGTCGTCGCACACTACAGTACACCTTTGAACATTGCTGTAATACTTCCCCAAAGCAGTTCATACATCGAATGCGCCTGAATCAAGTACGTAGAGTGCTACAAAGCCCTGAAGATAATCGAACAATTGCAGAAATTGCTTTTGACTTTGGTTTTTTCCATCTCGGGCAGTTCAGTCAAAGCTACAAGCGGCTATTTGGTGAGACGCCAACTGAAACGAGAAAATGGGAGTCCAGCAAATAAGATGACAGGCAGTATATTCTTTCAGATCCTGCGTTGGGGCCATGTTATGCAGTCGCAATGATTTGCTGAAACTTAGCATGAAGCTCTTCAAGTGCCGCTTCAACATCCGGTTCTGCACGGCTCAAGTGCGAGATTAACGTCATAAAATAGCAGTCAAAAATCAGCGGTATTTTTCCCTCAAGGACGGAGCTTCCGTTTACAGATTGAAACAAAGCTTGGTTAAACGACTGATAATAATCCAAATCCCAAATCACTTCTTTCAACAAAGCTCGGCTCAGCTCAACGTTCGCAAAATAGTAGCGATAGTATTTCTCCGTCAGCGCCAAACCAATGTCGATATCGGTTTTACCTTCCACACTGACTAGCGTTTCTTGGCTGATCTGTTGCAGTTGCGCCAGCATCCCTTCGCGCAAAATCGACAGTTTAGTCGGGAAATGGCTAAACACTGTGCCATCGGCTACTCCTGCTTCTCTCGCTATCTGCCTTGTGGTCGTCATGTCATAGCCATTTTGAGCAAAAGATGCCCATGCGGCTTTTAGAATTTTATCTCTGGTTTGTTGTCGCTTCGTCATTGATGTGTCTGCTTAATGAGCCTGAAAGGATCATACCTTGCGTGGTTGAGATTGACAAATTGAGCGCGCTCATTTATAAAATTGAGCATGCTCATTTTATATAAAAACAAAAGGAATCGCTCATGTACGTATTAAACAAACTAGGCCAAGGATTGATTTTCTTCCCGACCATCTTCTGCTTTTCGTATATTTTAAGACCGATATTAATGGTCATCCTTATTCCAGGAGGACTCGCACTTTTGGCGTTAATCGGTGGCGCAGAAGTCAGAGCAGAACTCAAAGCCATGCTGCTTGAGGAGCTTTTTGGCGTTAGCCCATCGCACACCACCTCGAAAAAGGCGTGAGTGCGCTACAAACGTTGGCAAGGCTAAGTAAAAAAGAAAACGCGCAGATATCGAGATCTCAATACCTGCGCGTAGATGTGGTGAAAATAAGACTGGCGTTAGTCAGTATTCGTGTTCTGGCCAATTCGCCATAAAACGCCACTAGGGTCAAACAAACAACATTCGCGCATGCCCCAAGGTTGCTCGACCAGCTCAGTCAAACGCGAACCAAATTCTTCATGACCCACTTTGGATAAGTGCTGATGCCAGCTTTCTGCGTCTTCTACGAGCAAGTGCATCATGAAGTTATTGCCGTGTTCTGGCTCATAAAAATTCTGTAAAAGAAACGCGCAGCTACCTTGAGAGAAGTATGCTACATCACCGAAGTCCGATGCCATTTCAAAGCCAATCGCCTCATAAAAACGTTTTGATAGCGCGTAATCTTTCGCCGGAACAAATGATTTGATTTCAACAATATTGAGGTTTTCCATTTCCAATTTCCTAAGCCTTTTTCCATAAAACTGACTGACGTAATCTCGCTCTATGCCTTCTATTCGCCTTGCGTAATCTGCTGTGATGACAGTGGCACACACTCTGCCATTTGCGTTTGTAACCACGTGATAAATTTATGTTCGAGTTCTGTACGCTTTTTATCTTGACTCAATAAAACGTAATTGCAACTTGATGGAGAAAACCCAAATGGTGCGACCAAATTACCACGCTTAATATCGTCCATGACAAAAGGATACGATCCCATTGCGACGCCTAAGCCATCCACCGCTGCTTGTATGCAAAAATAAAAATGCGTGAATGATTGCTGAGTGTTGCCGTTGAAAGTTTCACAACGTGTTGATTGCTGCCAATCCGCCCAAGCATTCGGTCTGGTTTGGCTATTCAACAATCGAGCTGCTTTCAAATTGTCTTTAATGGATTGCCAATACTCAGGAGAAAATACCGGCCCCACCCACTCTTCCACAAGAATGGTTTTGTCGTAATCGTGATGCTGCGCAAAATCGTCTCGACGAATCGCCATCGAAAGCCCAGTTGATCCTAATGTTACCGGGCCACCAGCCGTCGACAAACGAACATCAGCACGGTGTTCATCATTAAACGCGGCCAACCTTGGCATCAACCAGCGCATGGTTAATGTCGGTTCACAAGACACTTCAAGATGCTGATGCTTCTCTTGCATAAGCGTATTCACGCCTTTTTCTAGCGTTTGGAATGCCGTTTCTGTGTATGTCTTGAGTAATTCGCCTTCTGCCGTCAACACGACTTTCCTGCCCTCTTTGAAGAACAAAGGTTGAGACAGATATTGCTCAAGTTGCTTGATCTGCTTACTCACGGCTCCGTGGGTAATGTTCAGTTTGTCAGCCGCTTCAGTGTAGCTTGAAGAACTCGCCGCAACGTGGAAGACATAAAAAGATTTCAGGTGACGCATCTGTGAGTTTTTCTCACCAATATGGGAATATTTTTCGATTATAGTCAGTAATAAAGACGCCTACAATTCCGCTACATCCCAGACTTCATCATTCAAACAGGAAATCGATATGGAATTTGTAACTCTTGCGTTATTAGGTGTGCTTATTGTTATTAGCCCTGGCGCAGACTTTGTTTTGGTATTAAGAAATAGCTTAAATCAAGGACGAAAAGCAGGCGTGTACAGTGCGATTGGTATCAGCATGGCGATCAGCATCCACATCGCATACTCCATGCTGGGGATCAGTTACTTAACTTCACAAAATGAATGGTTGTTTAATCTCGTGCGCTATCTTGGGGCCGCTTATCTTGTCTACCTTGGGATTAAAGGAATATTCTCCTCGCAGCCTGCGTCAAACTCAGAAACCATTCAACAGAGCGAGTATTCAATGTGGCGATTTTTCATGCAGGGATTTCTGTGTAATTTACTCAATCCCAAGACGATGCTGTTTTTTCTGAGTATTTTTAGCCAAGTGATTTCTCCCGACTCTAATCAGCAACACATCGCCTTTTTTTACGGGATTTATATGATTGCGCTGCATGGTATTTGGTTTTCTATCGTTGCTGTTTTATTCACGTCATCCCAGCTACAAGCTTTCTTGTTGAAGATTAAGCATCGACTCAATCAAGCATGTGGGGCGGGATTGATCATTTTCGGCGCAATGCTGGGCTTAAAGGTGTAGTGCGCTTGCGGTCCGATTACCCCAGTTCAAATTGATCATTGAACAAGTGGCAGTAATCAAATAAAAATCTACATTATCAATACTTTAAATTAGAAAAAAACAGCCAACGTGCGCTGGCTGTTTCGATACAGTTAATGGATGACCCGAGCGTCCCCTTTAAATAACTGAGACAGATCGATAGTGAATATCGTCACTGTCGGACGTTTAGGCAGAGCATTTTCGATCGAAAACTCTGGCCCAGCTGGAACGAGGGGGAAGTGAATAGCAGTCGGCCACGTTGACGAAGCTTCATTACCGCCCGGCTCAGATATTGAGAAAGAAAACGCAGGTAAACGGGTCATAACACTTACCTCAAATGACTGATTAGCGGGCTCAAGCGAGCCCGCTTAGGTTTTGCAATGTTATTGTTATTTTAACGCTTACTTAATCACTAACGATTGATGACGTTAGATATCAAGTTCTTTGTCTTCAACGTGGTTGGTGATCATCGCTTCAGTGGTGATCATCAAGCCAGCAACAGACGCAGCGAATTGAAGCGCTGAGCGTGTTACTTTCGCAGGGTCCAAGATACCCATTTCGATCATGTTGCCGTATTCACCTGTTGCAGCGTTGTAACCGTAATCGGCATCACCCGCTTTGACAGCGTTCGCCACAACAGAAGCTTCGTCACCTGCGTTAGTTGCGATTTGACGAAGAGGCTCTTCCATTGCACGTAGGGCAACTCGGATACCCACGTTTTGGTCATCATTGTCGCCTTTTAGATCCGCCAATTCTTTCGCGATCTTAGTTAGAGCTACACCACCACCAGCAACAATACCTTCTTCAACCGCTGCGCGAGTAGCGTGTAGCGCATCGTCCACGCGGTCTTTCTTCTCTTTCATCTCAACTTCGGTTGCAGCGCCGATCTTGATCACCGCTACGCCGCCAGAAAGCTTCGCAACACGTTGTTGAAGCTTGTCTTTATCGTATTGAGAGGTGGTTGTTTCGATTTGTTTTTCAATCGAAGCCACACGATCAGTAATCGCGCTTGCTTCTGCTGCGCCACCCACAATGGTTGTTGTGTCTTTGGTGATGGTCACTTTCTTCGCACTACCTAGTTGCTCTAACGTTGCTTTTTCGAGCTCTAGGCCGATTTCTTCAGAGATGACCGTACCAGCAGTTAGTACCGCAATGTCTTCCATCATCGCTTTACGGTTGTCACCAAAGCCAGGCGCTTTCACCGCGGTCGCACGCACGATGCCGCGCATGTTGTTCACAACCAATGTCGCTAGCGCTTCACCTTCGATGTCTTCAGCAATGATCAATAGCGAGCGAGAAGATTTCGCCACTTCTTCTAGTACAGGCAATAGCTCGCGGATGCTGCTGACTTTTTTGTCCACCAATAGGATGTAAGGGTTGTCTAGCTCTACGCTGCCATTTTCTTGGTTAGTGATGAAGTATGGCGACAAGTAACCGCGGTCAAATTGCATACCTTCAACCACAGACAATTCGTTGTTTAGACCTTGGCCTTCTTCAACCGTAATCACGCCATTGCGACCCACTTTCTCCATCGCTTCTGCAATGATTTCACCGATCGCGCGATCGCTGTTTGCAGAAATGCTACCCACTTGGGTAATGGATTCTTTGTCGCTGCATGGCTTAGACATTTCACGTAGTTTCTCAACCGCCGTTTCAGTGGCTTTGTCGATACCACGTTTTAGGTCCATTGGGTTCATGCCAGAGGCTACCGCTTTAAGACCTTCATTGATGAAAGATTGCGCCAGTACGGTAGCGGTCGTTGTACCGTCCCCCGCTTCATCATTCGCTTTGGACGCCACTTGTTTCACCATTTGTGCGCCCATGTTTTCGAACTTATCTTTCAGTTCGATTTCTTTCGCTACAGACACGCCATCTTTGGTGATGGTTGGCGCGCCGTAAGATTTATCAAGCACAACGTTGCGGCCTTTCGGGCCTAGTGTCACTTTTACTGCGTCCGCCAGTAAGTTCACACCTTTCAGCATTTTTTGACGTGCGTCATTAGCAAATAATACGTCTTTTGCAGCCATGGTTATCTCCTCAAAAAACTACTACAAAAATAATTACTCAACGATTGCTAACACATCAGATTCGGACAGAATTAAGTATTCTGCGCCGTCAATTTTCTCGGTTTTCACGCCGTAACCGTCATTGAAAATGATTTGGTCGCCCACTTTGACTTCCATCGCAGCGCGTTCGCCATTTTCAAGACGTTTACCTAAACCAACAGCAATGACTTTCCCGCGGTTTGATTTTTTCACCGACTGAGAAGTTAAAACGATTCCCCCTTCAGATTTATTTTCCACCTCTTGTCTTTCAACAATTAGCTTGTCATTTAAAGGACGAATTTTCATTTTTAAGTGCCTCCTACTTGGAACCAAAAATAAAAGACAAAATAAACATCAAGATGGATTTGCGAGTCGACAGCTCGCTTTCGATGAAAATAATAAGGTCGAAAAATGAGAGTTCAAGAGGTGAATTTGATAAAAATTTTTATTAAATTAAATAAAATTTTCTATCGAATTATCGTATTCACAACCACTTAGCATCTCTTTATGATGGAAAATATGCTCAATCAAATCTAGAGTGGTTACGTACTCTTAAAAAGGATAATCAAACAATGAAAAAGGCCGTATCTCTATTTCTTGCAACGTTGTGCGTTGGCTTCCTCTCACCCAACGTGTCGGCTTCTGAACGCGCTGAACAAGGGTGGCAATTGATTGACGAGGGCGCGATGATTGTCGATGTGCGTACGCCGCAAGAGTTTTCTGAAGGGCATTTGGATAATGCCGTCAACTTCCCTTTATCTGAACTTGATAAACATTTTCAAGACGTCGATAAAGATCAAGCTATCGTGTTGTACTGTCGCAGTGGTAACCGCTCTGGCAAAGCGTATCAATACTTACAATCGCAAGGCTTTACGAATCTGCACAATGCAGGTGGCTTAGAAGAACTACAAAACGCCAAATAGTCGTCTCCGTTCTAATATACAAAGTAAAAGCACAGAGCGTGTCGCAAGCGTATTGTAACGCGCTCTGTTTCTAAATACTTATCTACAACAACTCTATTTTGGCCCAGCATCAAATTGAGTCAGGTTATCCGATATCTCGAGCCACGGCGCTTTCGACGCGACAAAAATATGGAAATCAGGCTTGTGAGAAGGTGTGTCATCCAAGATACCAAGGCGAATATTGACGATCCCATTGTTCTTTTTCGAATACAGACTTGATCCGCAGTGGCGACAAAAGCATAGCATGGTATTTTCGCTTTTCTGATAAGTTTGAATATCTTCTTTCCCTTGGATAATAAGCAGTTTATCCAACGCAATACCACCGGCAGATGAATAGTCAGAACCTGTGAACTTGCGGCATTCAGAGCAATGGCAATTTCCCATGTACTTAAATTCATCTGCCACTTCCAACTTTACCTTGCCGCACAGACATGAGCCTTTTAGTACTTCCATTTGAATTCCTTTTTGTTATGAATCTAATTGAATTAGATGGCTATCTCGACACCATGCCACTGCAATACGAAAAATTAAAGACAGGCAATACAGGTTTTCAAAAATGAAACGAAAATGTAAAACATTCCATTCAGAGGGAAGTGCGCTCGACACGTGAAAAATCGAGCTATTTTAGATACAAAAACACCAAGCAATAACGCTTGGTGTTTACCTCACAGAATGTCGCCTCAGAAAAGGCGCTTTCCGCTGTGCTTAAAAAATGCAGTGTTTAGTAAAGCTGGTCGCTTCGTTTGCAGTCCAGTCACCTTTCGGCTTATCTTTCAGGTTTTCACACCATTGCTCGCTGCCGACACCATCTTGCAGAACACAATGCTTTGCAAAGTCTACCGCGTTGTCTGCTGTCCATTCTGTTTTTGGCTTATCGCGCATGTCGTTACACCAGCCTTCAGTGCCCACTTCATCACTACAAGCGGTCAAAGCAGAAGCCGCCAACATCAGCATGACTAGTTTTTTCATAAATTTAAGGTTCCAGTTGCAAACAATAGTAAAATTAAACTCAATCTCTTCAACACATGCCCATTCAAGTGTCTGAATAAAGGCGTCACTAGCTGAAGTGACTTTTGTATCAACTATAACGAAATTATCAGTCTACGTGTTAAGACACCGAAAAATTATTGAGCGACTCTGTGTAAAGCGCGCCATTCTAAAAGCTATAGGCAGCGCGCTTTTGTTAGCTCACCAACCTTAAAAGAGCCAGTACCAAAGCACGCTAAACGCAGCTCTAATGCCATTTGTTCAAAGTGATCGACGACAGACTGCGTGCTGATCGTCGCAGCTTTTAATACCGCACCAGCTTGCCCAATGAGATTAGCACCCAAATGAATGGCTTTCGCCGCTTCAAGTCCGTTATGAACACCTCCCGAGGCGATCAAGGGTAATGTAGGATGCAGTGCGCGGATTTGAGCCAAACATGTTGCTGTAGGGACACCCCAATCGCGGAAAAGCTCGGCTGCACGCTGCATTTTCGGATTATCTTGGCAATACCCTTCAACCGCACTCCAGCTTGTGCCACCCGCGCCCGCAACGTCAATTGCATCCACACCAGCATCAATTAATCGCTGCGCAACGTGTCCGCTAATACCAAAACCGACTTCTTTGATAATGATAGGAACCTTCACGCGAGATTTAAGCATCTCAATTGCCTGGAAAACACCAACCCAATTGTGGTCGCCATTTTTCTGAAACGCTTCCTGCATTGGATTAACGTGCACAAACAAGGCATCGGCTTGAATCGCCTCAACCGCACGTTGCGCATTATCGAGTTTACCTTTATCGAGCAATTGAGCGGCTCCAAGATTGGAATACAACGGTACTTCTTTCGCCAACTCACGAATGGTTTTACCCAAGCCCGAATGCTGACTTTCTTCTAAGCTAATCCGTTGCGAGCCCACACCCATGGCAATACCTAATTCACTTGCTGCTTCAGCTAAACGACAATTGATCGTTTCTGCGTCTTTTGCTCCGCCAGTCATCGAGCTAATCAAAAACGGTAGCGCTAATTGATGACCAAGAAACTCTGTCGATAAATCGATCGCGTGAAAGTCACATTCTGGCAGCGCACAGTGTTCAAACTCGACAGACTCAAAACCCGCCGTTTTATGCTTCATGCTCATTTCATGATGTAAAACAGCATCTAGGTGTAAATCTTTTCGGTTAGTTTGCGGAGCCATAATGTCACCCTAAAGTAAAACAGTCGCGCAGTATTGCGATCCTTATCAGTAACGTCAATGCGAATTTTGTGAATTTGCCGGATTACTTTTCCGAAACGAGTAATGAATCTCGACTGCCCCTGACATTATAAGAAAAGAAACTCGCTTTCCGTTTTAAACAAGCCGGCAAGTTTCTCTTCAAATTGAGATAATCAGCGTACGATACCCATGATGAAAATGGATCACATTGCTCTGTAGTTTACTTTACGCTGTCCGACAGAATTAGCGACACAACAGTGCTTGTCGTCGTTGGTTCAAACTGTTCGGGATCATCACAGAATTGAATTTTTCCTTTTTCTTCTACATGGAACAGCGGTACAACTGAACTACCTTTGTGATGCGCTAAATAATCTTGATACGTGAAGTTATCGCTCAATTTCGTGTGTTTAACCTCTGCACCACGACTTAACATACTGGCTAGCTGGGTATAGCTTACATTGCCGCCCATCAGCAATTTACCATGGTACTCCTGAGCCACGGAGTGCTTCTCGCTGCCATTGCCGTTGGTTTTCACTTTTTGTAAGCAGTGAACTTTATCTTCCCCAAACTCGTCGACGAATTGCATGCAAGCCATAATGTTGAAATGCTGATCGGGCGTTAATGCAACCACTTGTCCAACTCCTATCAAGTTCAAGTTGTCGTCCGCGTGACTAGAAATAGGGTTGCCGTAATAGTAATCCAACCCCAACATACGAACCTGACTGATGTACTCCCAGTTTGAGTCAGTCATTAATACGCGGCGGTCATAACGCGCCAGCGCCTGCCCTATTTCTCTTGCTACTCGGTTAGCACCAATCAACAAGAAGCCGCGTGGTGCTGGCTCTGTAACGCCCAACGTCAGCGCTACAGGACGTGCCGTCGCACTTTGTAACACGACCGTTCCTATAATCACCATGAAGGTCATAGGGACCAGTAAAATCGCTTCATCAATGCCGTATTCGGTCAATTTGATCGCGAAAAGAGACGAAATCGAAGCAGCAACAATACCGCGCGGTGCAACCCAAGACAAAAACAGCTTATCTTTAAGACGCAAGTTGCTGCGGAAGGTTGAAAGAAAAATCGATAACGGACGCGACACTAACTGCATAAATACAAACAACAATAACGCACCGCTACCTAGCGCAGCAAAATCATCCAGACTGATTCGAGCCGCAAGGAAGATGAACAATCCGGTGATCAGTAAAATGGTTAAATGCTCTTTAAAGTGCAGAATTTGCTGAATATTGATGTCTTTAGCGTTTGCGAGCCACATACCCATTACGGTGACGGTTAGTAACCCAGCTTCAGACTCAATGTGGTTAGAGACCGAAAATACACCTAGAACCACCATCAAAACCGCAAATGGCTGCAAATATTCCGGTAGCCAAGAGCGACGCATGATCGTCGCAACTGCATAGCCTGAGGCCGCACCTAGCATGACACCGACAGCAATGATCGTCCCAAACACTTCGACGCTATTTATCGCGCTGTGAGATACGATAAACTCGTAAACCATCACAACAAAAAGCGCACCGAGCGGGTCAATCAAAATCCCTTCCCATCGCAAAATGTTAGCAAGCGTACTGTTAGGTCTTACGGTTCGTAGAAGTGGCACGATGACCGTCGGCCCTGTTACTACGGTTAAGCTGCCGAATAACATGGCAAGCTCCCAAGTAAAGCCGAGGAAATAGTGTGTTGCGATACTGGTCGCCGCCCACGAAATGATCGCCCCGATGGAAACAATGCTCCATACCGAACCACTCACGCCACGAATTTCTTTAAAATTTAAGGTCAAACTGCCTTCAAATAAAATCACTGCCACCGCCAAAGAGACCAACGGAAAGAGCAAATTACCTAATATCTCATCAGGATTTAACCACTGCATAAATGGCCCGACGATCAGCCCTGCCAACAACAAAAATAAAATCGCTGGCAAACGCAATCGCCAAGCTAACCATTGGCAACCTAAACCAATAACCCCAACCGCTGACAGCACCAGCGCTTCATTACCCACTTGCATCAATAATTACCTGTTTTTGTCTTTTTTCGCGTGAATGCGCTATACCCGAATACATTCAGCCTTACGGTCAAATAGAAACAACCGAACGTGCAAATCAAACGACTGACCTTCGATGACATCGCTACGAAACGCACATGTTTGAAGTCCTTTGGCGATCGCATCAGAACTATGAATATAGTTGACCCCCAATGACTTAACGACTCATTTTTGTTCATCAGGTCTTAAAGTGGCACACAAGTGTGCGACTTTGTCGAATTCATCATTACGCATTGAGTTTCATTATGTAGAATGATTTCTGAAGAAAGCGCGGAACCTAGCACTATATGAGGCTAAGGCATAGAGCATGAACTAAGCTTTAGCGTAAGTGCTCAAAGTTAAGAATCGTGGGTCACGCGACGTACGCAAGGAGAAATGGATTGTACGTAATACTAGCACTGTTCATGGCGTGTCTCGCCATCCTCATCGGAGTGAAAGCCGCCAACCGAGCTGCACTTTTAGAAAAAGAACTAACCAAACTTCGTGAGGAAGTTACATCACTACGAGCCAGTGTCCATGGGGGCTCAAACCAACAAGTGCACCAACAATCCAGCATCGAAAAAGACACACCATCTGTAGCGACGTCACCTCACATAGAATCACAACAGAAAAATGTCTCATCCTCTGGGGAACATGATCCAGCTGCCAACCTAGACTTAAACCAGAGCGCTGCGAATCAAGAATACGCCCAGACAAGAGAAGTGCAACTGGATGTTTTTAGTCAAGAAAATGAGTCATTCCTTCAGAGTAAAGTTCAGAGCCTGCTTAGCAACATTCAAGAAAATTGGTTGGTTTGGGTAGGCGCATTGGCCATGCTGATCGGTGGAGGTTATCTCGTACAGGTGATTGGTAGCCACATCCAGTTTTCGCCATTTATGCGAGTGTCCTTTGCCTTTGTGATCTCATTACTAATGGTGCTTGTTGGCGAGTGGTTTCACCGTAAAGAACAACAGAATCCGCAACGGGCAGCACGAGCCCAAGGCTTTACGTATGTTCCTGCTGCCGTTACCGGTACGGGATTAACGGGCATTTACTGCACCGTCATTTTTGCCTTTGTGGTTTATCAAATGCTAACGCCAAGTATCTCGTTGATCATTTTGGCTTCAGCGGCATTTTTCAGTTTAGCATTATCATTGCGACAAGGGCCGTTAATGGCCGTGCTTGGCTTAATTGGTGGCTACACAGCACCACTGTGGATTGGAGGTAGTGAACCCAACTACTTTTTGTTAGCCGGATACATCTGCGCGATTTCGTTCGCGGCGACCTTATTGATGCAAAAAGTGCGTAGGGCATGGATTACGCCAAGTATCGCGATTCCACATGTCATTTGGATGTTGCTGTTGATTGAGAGTGTACCAACAGAACGGTTGTTCTCGTGGCTCGCGATTTATCTCTCCATCACTTTGTATCTCATTTTCGCGGTTCCGAGAATGGGTTGGATGCTCAATCCTCGCTTTCGTCACTATCAAAGCAAGTGGACAAACTCGCCGACCGCTACCGCTCTCGCAACTGCTTTATTGACCTTTTCTGCCGTCACCAGAATGCCGGAGCTGAACGCTCTACAAATGGCGTACTGTTATACGCTGCTTGTTGCGATCATCTGGCTACCAGCACTTCGTACAGGCTGGTCATTACGTGTATTTTTGCCATCCATTCTCGTCTCGGCAACCGCGCTGATTGTTCTTACCATCGCTTTTGATGCGCTGTATATGTTAGAGCGAGAAGCTAGCATCCTATTCGCATTGGCGGTGAGTATTGCGCTGATCTGCTATCGAACATATTGCCAATCACTTAGTGACCGTTCGCAACTCAGTGGGCTGCTTCTGCTGGTACTGGCTCCCGCGATGAGCTTAATTACGTTGTTTTATATTGACGAATTTATGCAAGGCTACCTGTGGTATTGGACTGCATTCTGCGCATTGATGGCCACTTACTATGCTGTGCTTGGTCAGCGTGCACGTTCGTTGGCATTAGAATGCTCTGCCGTTATGCATGCTTTAATCGTAGGTATCGCTTTTGTTTGGTTGAGTGATACTTGGTTAACAACAGCAATCTCAATACAAGTTGCGATAATGGCCTTACAGGCTCAATTCGGGTTATTTCGACCTGCGAGTTGGGCGATTAAAGTGGCAATGGGAATACTGGTTATCCGACTCACGCTGCTACCTTTCATCCCCGAATGGCAACCGGTAGAAGCTGGGCATTGGGCTTGGGTTCTGGTGAGTTATCTGCCTTCTCTCTTCATCTTGTCTTATGCTCGTTCAACACTAAAACAAGTGGACCGAGAACTGACCAACTGGTTTGAAGGGGCGTTTTTACATGTATTCTTAATGGCATTGTTCACCCAAACTAACTACTGGTTAACGGGGCAATATGGTTACTTGGGGCACATCGACTTCACAAGTGCGGCAGTCTTTGCCAATCAAGCATTAGTTATGGGTTTGGTATACAGCTACCGCAGCCAATTTGCGCAACGCTTAAGCCGTATCTACGAAATCTATAGTTACTTGCTTTGGTGCGCGTTCGCTATATTGATTATTTTGCTTAATACGGCAGAATCGCCGTTGGTGACTGATAACGTCTCGGCACAAGCACTTCCCATCTTTAACATGCTGAGTATCGGCTGGCTGTTACCAGCTTGCATCCTGCTTATCGCAGCCTTTAAACGCTGGAATACGTTGCAAGTTCATCGATTTGCGATTGCTAGTCTAGGCTTTTTACTTGCAGCCATTTGGTTGGGGATGTCTATCCGTCAATTCTGGCAAACCACATCGATGATGCTGTATCAGCCAACCAGCATGGCTGAGTTGTTCAGTTATTCAGTGGCTGGCTTGCTCGTAGGTGGATTGCTGACTTGGCGCGGCGTGACCCAACAGGAGCTGATGATGCAGCGTGTCGGTCTAGTGGTCCTTGCCTGTGTCGCACTGAAAGTATTCTTATGGGATGTGAGCTCTCTGGATGGGTTCTGGCGAGCGATAAGCTTCTTAGGCTTAGGTGCGTCTTTGATAGCACTTGGATGGCTATTCCAGAAATTGAATCGTTCGGTGGCAAAAGCACTCGAGCCCTAGACGAGTCGAAGAGAGATTCCCGACAGTGCGCTGTTTTCGTTATTGGGGGACGATAACAGTGTAAAGCCGGGAATCATTGGAGTGTTCGTTACTTCAGTAAAGCGACCACGGTATGACGACGCACGTTTGCTTGCGCATTCAATGCCTGAAAAGTCGAAGTAAACTCGCCAGACTTTTGCATGAATCCATCCAGTTTTGCATTCACCTCATTGACTGAAAGCTGTGCGGTTTTGGTTTGGATAGAACGCATTTGAGTATTCAGTTCACCATGAAAAGCTTTCGCTTCTTGCAAACTCGTTTGAACTTGTTTCAGATGCTGATTTACTTTGGCAATCGTCTGCTTGATGCCGTCGCGTGAGCCTAGATCAAACCCGAGCTCCGCAATACCATCTGGCTCAGACTTTAAGTTCAAAACGTTAGGCTGTCCCGCAGGGAATCGGTGCCCTTCCCCCGTTACCATCACCTTTTGCTGCATTTGTTGATAAGCGTTGTCTCTGGCTTCAAATAAAATGCTGCCATCATCGGCTAATGAGGCTCGCATTCCTAACGCAATCAAGCTGCGATCCAGCATTTTGACCGTTCGCTCACCGTCTGATTGTCCATCAAACTGAATCATCACCGCTTGACCTTGAGGAAAATCCAAACGGATTTGCTCGGCCTTGTCGCTTAAGCGATGAACATTCAAACCTGGAATAGAAAAGCGACGAATGTCCGCTTTATCCAGTTTTAAGTGCAGTTCGTTATTTAGGACTTTCTGGCCATCGAAACGTGCTTGCTCAACGACTTTTTGGATGGTGGCTTTAGAACGAACCAATGTATCCTGCAAACCAGGAACATTTTGTACGCCTTGATTAATAGCTTGCGTCAAACCACGTTTAATTTGCGTGAGCTCTTTGCCAATCACCTGCAGCGATTTGGACGCGATCTGAACCGCCGTGGCTTGCTGCTGACCCTGCGTAAGCTGAATACCAGATACAGAGTAGGCTGACGCAGTGTCAGCCTGAATTTGCGCCGGACGCGGTTTAATTGCCGTACTTGAGTCTGCAGAACGGGTCGGCATGATAGAGGCTTGTTCTTGTCCACCTAAGCGTATGCTATGGGGTCTAACCTCTACTGTACTCATTACCATAAAAAGAACTTCCTAACCTTATAAACGGTCAAACAGCGACAAACCATCGATCTTCACATAGCTTGCTTGCGTTGCTTGCAAAGCGGCCATGTAATTACTCAATCGTACCGACGCTTCACCATAGTCCAGAGCAGAGAGGTCTCCAGATACCTTGTCAACGAACAGCTTGTTTTCACTGTGCGCGCCACCAACAAGATCTAAGTTGTTGTGTCGACCACCAATCTCAGTCATGGTCCCTAGTACGTTTGAAAAAGTATCGTCGATAGCGCTGATACTCGCCTCAACTTCAGCTCTGAAGTTGGCGGTAGGGCTCTCAAACTCTTTGATCAGCGCATCAATTTGGTTAAGCACGTTATGGCCTCCCCCAAGGTCCAATATTTCTTTTGCAGTCATATTGGAATCCATCGTGACACCTTTAGCAATTGTTACTACGCGCTTGTCACTATTACCTTCAATTACGTAGCTGCCGCTCGCTTTACTTACAGCCGCAGTATCCGTTTTAGTACCAGAGAAAAGGTAGTGCCCTTCTTCATCCTGCGCGTTAAAAGACGACTCAATAGAATCACGGTAACTCTTAAGCTCTGTAATCATACCGCCACGACTTTCGTCAGTAAGAGAGCCGTTCGCACCCCAAAGCGCGATGTCTCGCATGCTTTTTAAGCTTTCTTTGATCGAATCTAAATGGGTTTCTTGACTCGATAGCGTCGTTTTTACGTTTTCAATGTTGTTTTTGTACTGAGCAATCGCACTGGTTTCTCGGTCTAAGTTAAGCAACTTGATCGAAGCCATTGGATCGTCAGACAGCTTGGTTAAGCGCTTGCCAGTAGACATCTGTTGCAGAGCTTCGCCTAATCCCGCGCTATTGCTCTGCAAGCTGTGCAACATCATTTGACTAAATTGATTGTCACTAATTCGCATCTAAACTTTCCTCTTAGAATAACTGCAGAATAGAATCGAGCAGTTGATTTGCTGTGCTGATCACTTTCATGTTGGCATTGTGCGCATTAGCAAACATCATTAGGTTAGCCGCTTCTTCATCGCTGTTTACGGAACTAACATTATCGCGAGCTGCGTGCGCTTGCTTGTTCATGGCTAACTTCGCTTGATAATCAGCATTAGCTTGGCGTGCTTTAATTGCGGTTTGACCCACCATTGAACTAAAGGCATCGTTCAAGCTTACTGAGCCGTAACCTGATACCGCCACTGGCTTGTTGCTTAACTCGATCAATGATTGCAACGCATCTGCGTTACCAGGTGTTCCATCACTTGAGAACGCAAGCTCATCTGGAGTTAGCTTGGTAATATCCAAACTGGCTGCAGGGTTTGCTGGGTCATAGCTGAACAAAGGTTTACCTGGGTTGCCATTTAAGTCTTTGCCAGTTGCAAGCACGGCGTTGTATTCATCCGCGAGAGCTTTCGCCATGTCATTCAGAGCCAGTTGGTTTGGTTTCAACACTTCGGTTTGATAGTCATTAATCGCACCTAATTTGCCACCAAGCGAGTCACCAATCGCAAAGCTTTGATTCGAGAACGTGACGTGTAAGTCCGCTAAGTAAGGATCACTCGGGTCAGGAATGGCTTCCAGTTTGCCATGGTCCGTACCCATCACAAGCGGTTGACCAGAGGTTAGTGTGACCTGAACACTGCCGTCATGCTGCTGTGTTGTTTTGATTTCAATGGTTTGAGATAACTCACCGATTAACCTATCTCGTTCATCCATTAACTGTGATGGATTACCACCTGTACCTTGCATCTCTACCAGTTGCTTGTTCACCTTCGCGATATTTTCCATAAGGCTATTCGCGTGGTTAAGCGCTGCATTACGTTGGTCGCTCATGTCTTTATGTTGATTGTATAAAGACTCGGTAAGCGTATTAAAGCGGCGGGCCAAAGCTTCAGATTCGTTAATGATCTGCTGGCGGTAAGGTATGGATTCCGGCTTAACGGTCGCATCGTTAAGCGCAGCGTTTAGCGAGTCCAAGCCAGCCGATATACTGAAACCATCGGCACCAAGCGTATTCTCCAGCTGACTCATGTTACTGGTGTATCCAGATGCGTATGCCGCCATACTGTTAGTCGACCACGTTTGCTTAATCAGAAATTGATCAGTAACGCGGCGAATGCTAGTGACTTCTACCCCTAAACCTGGACTTAAGCGATTGGCTTTACCATCATCGACAGACGCCATCAACGCTTGTTGACGACTGTAACCCACGGTATTCACGTTTGCCACGTTTTGCGCGGTTACGTCTAGGGCCACACGGTTCGCGCCTAAACCTGAAAGGGCAATATTAACTAGGTTCATTTACAGCTCCATTTTTCTGATCAACGGCTGAGAAAACGCGGTAGTCATACCGGCCTCACCGAATACCTGTTTAACAGAGGCGACGGCTTGAGAAGCGGTATTAAATAGGCTTGAATTCTTCTCCACCTCTTTAGAATCTACTTGTGAGATAGATTCAGAATTCGAAGCTTTACCATCGTTAGCGGATGAGATGTTGCGCGCAGCATCGAAAGCAACCTCACGCATAGACGGGCTCAGCTGCTGGATGAGCATATTGGCAATGCCTGAGCTCTGTTTCTTTGCTAGTTCCATCGCCAGCTGACCGTCATACATATCACGGAATACCCCTTGTTGCTGACTGGCGAACGGGCTGTCTTTATCAGCAAGAGCATCACTACTGCTGCGCATTTGGCGTAACACCATTTGTAGGAACATTGCCTCAAATTGACCTGCGACGACTTCAAGTGCGCCTTCTTGATCACGACTATGCTTGATGTTAGCCAATGCACTATTGTCGTGATAAAGCATCGAATTTAACTGAGTTTGTTCATTGGTACTGTCTAGCTTCATCCTTAACTCCTTATATCACGACCAATTCAGCGTTCAATGCACCCGCTTCACTCAAAGCTTGCAGGATAGACATCAAGTCTGTAGGCGTGGCACCTAAACTATTTACCGCATTAACTATGGTGTTAAGTTCCGTGCCTGGAGGCCAAATCACCATCTGAGCGAGATCTTCATTCACATCAAGGTCCGTTTGGTTAACGACTTTCGTATCGCCATTTGCAAACGCATTAGGCTGACTAACTTGTTGTGATTCAGAAATTCGCACGGTCAAGTTACCGTGACTTACTGCTGCTTCACTCACTTTGACACTCTTACCGATCACTACGGTGCCAGTGCGAGAGTTAAAGACAATACGAGCAGGTTTACGGCCTTCAACGACGCTCATTTCTTCAAGCATCGACATCATGACGACACGCTGCTGTGTATCTTTTGGTGCACGCATATCAATGCGCGCTTTATTGATCGCAACTGCAACGTTAGGTCCAAAAGTGTTGTTAATTTCACGCGCAATATTTTTTGCTGTAGTGAAGCTAGGCTTGCGCAGGTTTAGGGTGATTTCATCACGTTGGTTGAAATCGGTTTTGATTTCTCTCTCTAAAGTCGCACCATTCGGAACGCGACCCGCCGTTGGTGTGTTTACTTCTACTTTGGAGCCACTTCGCCCCTCTGCAGATAAGCCGCCCACAACCACGTTACCTTGCGCAATCGCGTACACTTCGCCATCAATACCACGTAAAGGCGTTAGCAATAACGTACCACCGCGAAGGCTCTTTGCATCACCGATTGAAGACACAACCACATCCAACGTTTGTCCTGGGCCTGCCATTGGGTCAACGGACGCTGTCACACTCACAGAAGCCACATTTCGTAGCTTAGGGTTCATACTGTCATCAATTTGAACCCCAAACTGACGTAGCATGTTGGTAATAGATTGAGAGGTAAATTTCACTTGGTTTCGGTCACCTTGGCCGGCTAAGCCAACTACCAAACCATAACCAACCAGTTGGTTTTCTCGAATGCCGCGAACATCGACCAAGTCCATGATCGGAATTTCCGCTTCAGCACGTGAAGTGCCTGGTAGTCCCAAGGTCAACACCAATAGGAGAGACATAAAGAAAGATTGCATTGTCTTCATTAGAAAGGTACCCATGGGCTGTTGAAAAACTGAGTTAGCCACCCGGCTGCGTTGCTGTCAGCTAGCGCTCCGCGACCTGCGTAGGTAATTCTTGCATCAGCAATTCGTTGAGAAGAAACTTGGTTACTGCGGTTAATATCATCCACACGGACGATACCGGTTAGACGAATAAACTCGTCGCCTTGATTCAGACGAAGCCATTTTTCACCGCTGATACGCAATACGCCATTAGGTAATACTTCGTGTACCGTTACCGTAATGGCACCTTGAAGCTTGTTGCCTTGTGAACTTGATGCACTGCCATCGAAGTTACGTTTGCCATCCACGCTAACCCCTAACTCATCGATAGTTTTCGTGCCTATGGTCGGCGCCACAAAGTTAATTGCTGAACTTTTACCGAACTTAGTACCCGCATTTTTACTCGATGAGGTTTCTTCTGATAATTGAACCGTTAATACATCGCCAACTCGGTAAGCACGACGATCCTGGAACAGAGTCATCGTGTATTGGTGACGATAAAGGCTACCAGATTGGGTTTCCGGCAGCGTGTAATCGAGCGTTGGTGGTGCATATTCCTCAGCATTCGGCTCAGGCGGAATAAATTCCTGACGGCCAGCACATCCCACCAGCAACACGGCGGCTACTGCCCAACTCTTAGAAAGCCATTTCATTGCTTTTTCCTTCATCATCACCAATTTCATACTTACATTGATTGCGAAACAAACTTCAGCATGTCATCTGCAGCAGAGACCACTTTCGCATTCATCTCATACGCACGTTGAGTGGTGATCATGTCGACCATCTCTTCTACTACTTGTACGTTTGACCCTTCCAGTGCACCTTGCTTGATAATGCCGGCGCCATCAGCTCCTGCAATCAGCTCATCAGCTGGACCGCTGGCTTCCGTTTCACGGAATAAGTTGCCACCCATGGCCTCTAAGCCGGCTGGATTGATGAATTTTGCAAGTGTAATTTGACCAAGCTGCTGAGGTGTTGGATCGTCTGCTGTTGTTGTAGTCACTGTGCCATCAACACCCACAGAGAAAGAGACCGCATTGTCTGGGATCTGGATTTGAGGCTCTAAAGGCAGGCCCTGACTGTTCACCATTAAGCCTTCTGAGTTTCGATGGAACTGACCATTACGTGTATACATGATCTGTCCGTCCGAGTTTTCTATTTGGAAGAAACCCTGACCCATTACAGCAAGATCCAACTCTTGCGTTGTGTTTTGGGTATTACCTTGCGTGAACACTTTTTGTGTGCCAACAACGCGAACACCGCTACCTAGCTGAATACCACTTGGTAGTTCGTTAACTTGGTCTACTTGTGCGCCTGGTTGACGCTGAATGCTGTAGAAAAGATCTTCAAATACGACTCGGTCACGCTTAAAGCCAACCGTGTTTACGTTTGCTAGGTTGTTAGAAATGGCAGTCATCTTCGTGTCTTGCGCTGCCATGCCTGTCTTACTTACCCATAATGCTGAATGCATTTTTTACTCCTTGCGGGGCGAGACTTAGCTCGCCGCCATTAATTTGTTACCAGCTTTTGCTAGAGTTTCCGCCGTTTTCATCATGCGAACTTGCATTTCAAAGTTGCGCGTCAGCGACATCACACTAACCAATTCATCAATAGCAGATACGTTACTGCCCTCAATGTGCTCAGGAGAGAGTTGCACGGTTTCATCTGCCGCGAATGGCACGCCATCTACGCTGTGCAGCAAGCTATCACTCTCTTTTTGCAGTTGATTAATTTCCGGTTTAACCAACTTCAAAGTGCCTGCCACAATTTCTGCGCCGCCACCTGGTGGGATCACTGAGACTTGACCACGCTCGCTGATTTCAATCTTTTGATAATCCGGCACAACCAAAGGACCATTGTCACCGAGGACAGGGAACCCATTGATTGTTAGAGCGCCAAAAGTATCGACCTGAATATTGCCTGCACGGGTGTAAGCTTCGTTACCCGCTAGGGTTTCTACAGAGAGATATCCCTCCCCCATAACCGCAACGTCCAACGGACGTCCTGTTTTCACAATATCGCCAGCGTCGAAACGTGTTGAGGCAGAGTTGGTCACAACCATAGTGCGACCATCAAAACCTGGGCCTTGCATCTCTACACTACGCACACGCTCCATATCCGCTCGAAAACCCGCAGTATCAGCATTTGATAAGTTGTTTGAACGAACGTGCTGCGCTTTAAGAACTCGGCTGGCACCCGACGTTGCCGTAAATAACAAACTATCCATGCAAAACTCCCATTACACCGCGTTAAACAAAGCTTGAGTAAGCTTGTCGCTGGTAGAAATTGTCTTTGCGTTTGCTTGGTAGTTGCGTTGTGCAGTCATTAGAGCAACAAGCTCGCTGGTTAAGTCAACGTTAGAACCTTCTAATGCACCCGGAGTTAGGTCACCCATCGTACCTGAACCCGGAACACCCATAATTGGAGCACCTGAGCTAAAGCTTTGAGTCCATGATGTTCCACTCACTTTCGCTAAGCCTTGTGTGTTTGCAAAATCAGCAAGAACAACCTGACCTTGTAGCTGTGATTGGCCGTTAGTGTAAGTCGCGTAAACCATGCCGTTACCTTCAACGCGTACACCTGCAAGTTCACCTGATGTGTAACCGTTAGGACTATTAGTACTTACGCCAAAAGCTGCACCAAATTGCGTGCTGCCTTTCAGGTTAATGTCTACACTCATCGCGTTCGCGCCTGCAGCAGGGAATGAAACATTAAACGGCGCAGTTGGTGCTGAAAGCGAGCCGTCTTTACCAAACGTTACAGGCACAGTTGCTACTGGCGTCGTACCGCCATCTACTTGAACGTTCACTTCCCACGAGTTAGAAGCAGTCTTAGTAAAGTACTGAGTTACCGTGTGCGAGTTACCCAGTGAGTCGTAGACTTTTGTTGTGTAAGACGAGTTAAATGAGCTTGGATCTTTTGGATTGAATGGCGTTACGGCTTTATCAATAACAGACGCGCTTGCGTCGAAGTTCGCAACAAAATCTAAGCTGTCTGTTGCTTTAGCATTCAGTGAGGAAGTCGATACCTGAATATTACCCACAGAACCTGTCATTAGGTTGTTGTTGCTATCGACACTGTAACCTTGAAGCTTTGCACCGCTGTTAGCCGTAACAAAGTTGTTCTTATCCGTTGAGAACACACCTGAACGTGTGTACAACATTTGACCCATATTATCTTTAGTAACAAAAAAGCCACCGCCATTAATAGCTAGGTCCATCGCACGGCCAGTTCCTGTGATACTGCCGTCTTTGTCGAAGTTCTGTGAAATTGACGCGACTTCCACACCACCAGGTTGCATGCCGTTATATACAGCGGAGAATTCTGTGCGGCCACCTTTAAAACCATACGTTGATGCGTTGGCAATGTTGTGACTGATTGTGTTTAGCTCTGTGTTGGTCGCGTCCAGACCACTTAGTGCGATGTTAAAACTCATAAATAGACCTCTGATTTCCGTATTTGGTTAAGCACCAAACTGAGTGATTTGATAGAAAGGAACGTTGCCAACGCCATGGACATTGACTAATGCTGCGCCACCGGTATTAGGAATGCGCACTTGCTCAACAGTGCCTGCCATCAGCACATTTGGACTTGCTTGCCCTTCTTGCACTTCTACGGCCACTGAGTATTTGCCTGGTTTAAGACCAAGTTCTTCAGGATTAATTGAAAAGTCGACGTCACCTTTGCCGTGAGCACCTAGTGGCACTTTAGTTGATTGACCAAATTCATCTTTAACAACTAACGTGACTTGGTTTGAGCTATGAGCGAGTTCGATTTTTCCGTTTTGTACGTCTTCACCAAGCTGAAATTCATCCGCATTGACGTAAACCGTTTGCCCAACAAGGCCCGCTGTTGATAGCACTTGCATGTTGTCCAGTAACACCATGCTCTGTTGCATTGTCTTAGACATATTCTCGGTACTTTGTACCTGCGAGAACTGAGCCAATTGACCAACGTATTCCGTACCATCAAGGGGATTAAGTGGGTCTTGGTTTTGAATTTGAGCCACCATCAAAGAAATAAACTCATTCTCCAATGAAGAAGCGCTGTTCATGTCTTTAGGGTTTGGTGAGATACCGTTGCTGTCTTTTGTTTTTGTATTTACTGGAGCGTCAGACGATAAAGGGGTGTATTGTGCAATACTCATTAGCTACCCTGCCCTAATCTAAGCAGACCTTGCTGCATACTTTTTACATTGGCTAATACTTCAACATTCGTTTCGAAGCTGCGTGTTGCGGACATCATGTCTGCCATTTCAGCAACTACATCAATATCTGGGTAAAACACATAACCTTCATCATTAGCCAGTGGGTTGTTCGGCTCAAAACGCTTCTCTGCATCTCCAGCATTTTTAACAACGTCAACAATGCGAACTTCTGCATTGGGATAAGCTCCATTTTCTGTTGTCATTTGCGTTTTTTGGTACACAGTCGCAAATACTGGCTTAAGCGCTTTATAAGCATCTTCTGGATTTGCAGATACTGCATCTGCGTTTGCTAAGTTACTGGCTACCGTATTAAGACGCACAGTTTGTGCTGTCATCGCGGAACCAGTGATCGAGTAAATATCAGTGAATGACATAATTAACGTCCCTCAATCGCTTTCGCTAAGCCATTAAATTTCATGTTGAGAAACGTCAGGCTAGTTTGAAAGTCCATGTTGTTTTGCGTGAATTTTGCTTGTTCAACACCAAGCTCTACGGTGTTGCCATTTTTGCTATTCTGGTAAGGCACCGAGTATTGGGCCTGAACCTGGAACTTTGGCACCGGTTTGTTCACACCACCTGCCGTTACTTGGTTCATTACGGTGGTGAAACTTAGGTCTTTCGCCAAATACCCAGGGGTGTCAACATTTGCTAGGTTACTGGCGAGGACTTTGGTACGCTGAACGCGAAAATTAAGTGCCTCTGGATGTACTCCTAAAGCATTTTCAAATGTGATCGCCATGCATCTTCCTTACAGTTGGCTCGAATACGCCAACATACAAACAAGATACGTGCCATAAAAAATAGCTATATATATCAATGACTTACAAACAAGGATGGAAGCCAAACTTCCGGCTCTCGGAAAGCATTAAAAACAAGAGGAAAGTGTCCACTTCCTCAACAATAATGCTGACGTTACTCGCTTTGACATCAGAACAAGCATTCGCCAACACCAATGACAAAACCCTCAGCGTTGAAGAGATAAAATCCGTTGTAGCAACGGATTTCGAACAAGAGGTGGATCGCGTAGCGCTCTCCAATCAGTGGGGGGAGTACAAACTGGACTTCGACATGTGGGTGCCCGGTTCTGCCAATCACTTGCCAGAATGTCAATCGCCTTTAGTTATCACAGGTCGTGACAACAACACGTTGCCAGTCGGTAACCTCAAGCGCTCAGTCAGCTGCGACAATATCGCATCACCATGGCGAATTAACGTTACGATAAAGTCTTCGCTGACTCTGCCTGTTTTGGTCGCGACAACCACGGTTGGCCGAAATGAAGTCGTAACGGCTAAACACATAAAGCTTGAAACCCGAACCATCTCTCGCCAAGACGATTTTTATACTCGCCCCGAGCAAGCAGTAGGCTTAGAAACCTCTCGTCGTTTGAGGGCTGGACAAGTGGTTAATCCATCCAATTTGTCGGCCCCACCTCTAATCGAGAAAGGCAATGAAGTCATAGTCATTGCGAGCAAAAATGGATTTAGTGCCAGCACAAAAGGAGTCGCCTTAGAAGATGGAGCGAAAGGGCAACAAATTGACGTGGAAAACCCAAGTTCGGGCAAGGTCATAAGAGCAGTCGTAACTGGATTAAACCAGGTTCATACTCAATTTTGATTTTTTGACTCGGGGTAACATTTTTTAATTTTGGCTCTCGTCAGTAACACTGAACTTCGAGTACAAAAAAATATTTAATGTTTATCACATTCTAACCGCCTACTTAATTTAGAACATGATGATGAGGACCACAGCATGAAAATCGACAAAGTCGCGGGCGGTCATGTCCCACAAACAAAATTACAGCAAGCAAGCAAACAGCCTGTCGACGTCGTCGAACAGAGCAAAGTACACGAGCCTGCATTTCAAGCGAATACCGTAGCGATAGATCGCGCTCAAGCTGAAATGGCATCACTACCTGATGTTGATATGGAAAAAGTAGAACAAGTACGCAACGCATTAGCGCGTGGTGAACTTAGCCTAGATACAAAAGTGCTATCCAAGGCAATCATGCAGTTCCATACAGGTCACGAGTAATAAAACGCTAGGAAGACATCATGGCAAGCGCAGTATCGCAGCGAATTCAACAATTTGTTCGCTCTATATCTGAGGATATTAAGCTTTATCAACAACTGCTTCCTTTGCTTCAGCAGCAAAAGGTATTGTACTTAAAGTTTGATGGAGAGGCACTGAACGACAATGTTCAGAAACAAATGCCGATACTCAATAAACTCAGCCGCTCCGCCAATGACAGAAGCCAGTGTATGCGAGCGCTGGGGTTAGCGTGTAATGACGCCAGCGTAAAACGAATTTTCAACGCTTTGCCTGCCCAAATAGGTATGCAAGCTAGAAAACAATGGGCGCTATTGGAAACGTTGGTAAGTCAGTGCCAACAATACAATCAGAGCAATGGCCACAGCTCTGCGGCGTTCCATGAGTTGGTCAGTCAACTCAAACAACCTGTGCAACACACTTATGAAGATAAATCGTTCTAAACGATGTTCGTCTTGCCTACAGATTCAGTCGCCATCTCGGCTGAGTACTGTAGGCCTTTTTATTTTATTGCCTTTCTGTCCTACCTTCCATTCACATGCCAGGCAAAACCAAATGCTGTCGATATTCAAACGCAGTATCAAGTATTAGCCCCATATAAGCCACAAATTGCCAAGCGTCTCGATTCATCCAAACCGGTAATTAACCACATTTTCAAACAGCTTCAAAACCACTCATTACCAAATAGCCTAGCCTTAGTGCCAATGTTAGAGTCTTCTTACAATCCCAAAGCCGTTTCTCATGCTAACGCCGCCGGACTTTGGCAATTGATACCAACCACAGCGAAACGATTCGGATTAACGATAAATACAAAACAAGACGATCGCTTTGACACAGAAGCCAGCACAACGGCCGCGCTCAAGTACCTGGCGTTTTTATACAACAAATTCGATCAAAATATGGCTCTGACCTTAGCTGCATACAATGCCGGAGAAGGACGCGTTGCACGTGCTATTCAGCAAGCAGGAAGTCGAGATTTCCAACAACTCACGCTGCCTAACGAGACTCGTCAATACGTCAGCCGCTTCTATGCATTGGAAAAGTTGATAGATATCGGTCAGTTACAATCCTCATCATTTCAACCTTTACTCTTGTTTGCTCCAGACACTCCTATGATTTCACAACCGCTGGTCGACTTTAGCCGACTGCCTCCGCTAGTTAATTTGTGATAAAAGCTACGACAGAGCCCAATGTCAGAGAAACGTAAAATTACAAGATCCTGTTCGGCGAATTTGAAAACTCGTGATCTCTATGCAAACGTGTGCAAAAAAGTTGAGGTAAGGTATCTCAAAGATAAGAAAGAGTAGTGGTTTACTAAAAAGCGCCCCAATTGCGCTTGGCAATTGGGTAGATATGCGTCACATTGCGTTTGCAAAAAACATGAAAACCAATGGTCAGACCTAATAATTATTTACACACTAAATGTAAAACAGCTATTGTTTTCATAGTTCGAAACAAATCTAACATATCAAGATGGCGCTTCGCTTGCGCGTCTGGAATAAGTCCGGGTTCCGGGGGGGAGTCCGGACTTTTTTATTGCTCTAAAATCTTTGCCCACAATAGAGCCAACAGAAGCTAAGTCGTAATAATGCAAGCTAGCTGCTTATAGTAATTCTTTAGAAATCAACTGAAGCAAAAACGTTTCGCGCTCAATGCTCATGCCTTTTTTCGGGCTTTCTGCCATCGTTTTTTCATTGTGTGCAATTGCTTCGTGAATGTTCATCCATAACGGGCGCATTCCATTTTTAACTTCGTAATCTTCATACGCCGTTTCGCCTAGCTCACGTTCGATTTTACATGTATAACAATACGACACCATGTGCATCACGTCAGCGTCATCCTTGTACCACGGACGAAACTCCTCAAAGATTCCGAAAGGCTTAATACCATGTATATTTTGGGCGCCCGTTTCTTCCTCTAATTCACGGACTAATCCAGCAATGACATCTTCACCATCATCAATACCACCGCCTGGTAGCGTGTAGTCATGGTAACGTTCTGTATAGAGCAACAGCACATCTTCACCATCAAGTACAATGGCTCGCGCTGCATTGCGCTGAAAAACAATTTTGTCATCCAAATGCTCTATGTCTGGATGAACGGTCGATTTTAAATGTCTCATCGAAAATACCACGGTCAATGTTTTGTGCGCATATTACCGAATTTCACACTTTAAATCATTGTTGTAGGCCAGGTACGTTCGAGCGCTTGTCAGGAAGTGATTGATATGACCTTCACAACAATACGCCAAGAACAGAAGTGTGACGTGCTAATCAGCAATAAATGAGAATATCTAAATTCTTATACGTCCCTCTTACTTTTAACATCGATAAGACAATAATCTCTTAAAGTTGCCTATAATCAATACAATACTCGCCCACCCCATGCGGAGATAAAGAATGAAAAAGACAAATTTAATGATGGCTATGGCTGCAACATTGGTACTGGCTGGTTGTTCAACTTACAAGGGAGCGACCCGATCAACTGAGTATACCTCCGTTGCAAATCCCGCAGCCGTATACTGTGTTCAGCAAGGTGGTGAGCTGGATACCGTGTCGGAAAACGGCGAACGTGTCACTTACTGTGTGCTGTCGGACAATGAACGCGTCGAGCAATGGGAATACTATCGCGAGAATCACAAAGAAAATGAGGGTGACAACTACTAATTATTTTTGTCGATACGTCACCTTCCCTCTATCACTTAGGAGCCTTTGGGCTCCTTTTTTATTTGATTTATCAAAGTGTTCTTACGTTGTTTTTACATATCTCTGACTTTACCGCACATCGACCCTATATCGAACAGTGTTCTATTCTTGACATCCCCCTGACATAACTTTCCACTTGGACAATAAAATTCCAAACACAGATCACACTAATTCACATTTCTTCCACATTTTCTGGGACAGGTGAGCAAGATGAAAACACAAATAGTAAAAGAAGCCGAGTCAGCCCCAAGCAACGTTGTTACTGAAAAATCAAAGCGCATTATTTATAAATCGAGTTTAAACGCCTTGATGATTGTCGCTATAAGTATTCTCGTTAACCTTAGTCTTCGTCTTGATTATGTCGTGTTGGGATCAAGCCTTGGCGAGCTTTCCGTTACAGAAACGCTCCAGCTTGTGATGCTTGCTATTGCATCATGGTCGTTTTTCAGCTTATCGAAACAACAGCCTCAGCTAAAGCATGCGGCTATTTTGATTGCAGGATTTTTTGCAGTACTGATTATTCGCGAAACGGACTATTGGACAGACATGATTCATCATGGCTCTTGGGTTTTCCCAGCACTTGCTGTCACCGCACTGGCTTGCGCCAAAGCTTACCAAGGTGGTAAAGGTACCATGAACGAAATGGCGACCATTTTAACGGTGCCACATATGAAGCTATTAGTTGGTGCTGTAATGCTATTATTAGTCTTCTCTCGTTTGTATGGTATGGGTAGTTTTTGGCAACAAGTGATGGACGAAAATTACATCCGTGATGTTAAAAATATCTCAGAAGAAGGTATAGAACTGCTTTGCTACTGTTTGATCGCATTAAGCGCCGTCCGCACAAAACGCGAGCTTAATGAATAGACTCTGGGTCAAAGCGACGGTTCAATGCCGTCAGTATCGGATGGAAGATACTTAATGCCTTTTCCGCAGCACCTACAGATTCATCCAAGGCCGTCATTTCGACGGCCTTTTTCATTTCTTCAATATGTTGCAAAGCCTCTTTATCGAGCGGTAAAGAGAGCAATTTGTGAATAGCATCTCTTGCGATCATCAGTGGCTTTTTTCGGACAATTGATAAATCTCGGAAAAATGCGCCATGCTTGATCCCTTCTAAATAAACTCGGTAGGTTGTGAGTTCATCGAGTAGCAAGAATGTCTCCGCCATAAGCCCTTTATGTGGGTATGGCACGCTAATATGTTTGCTGATATCCAGTGGAATATTGAGGGTCACCCCCATGGATTCGCAATCGGATTTAAGTACTCGTAATAAGCCTTGCTCATCCATCAAATTCTGGATATCAATGATTCGTTCGAGGTGGTAGTCATTAGACAGCAAGATAACCTCAACCGGATGCCCCGACGATAACTCGAACAACCCACTTTTGCACAAAACTTGGGAAACATAACGCATGTTTTGAAACGTGTTCAACGACTCCGTTTCTAAGAGTATATGACGTTCAGGGAACGGATTCACAGAGTCTGCGTTTAGGGTTCTAAAATACGCGTACATCGCCTCTGCTTCAGAAACACTTTGTCCTTGCGTTACTCCGCCACAAAAAATAATCGCCGTTCGCTCTGTCGGTAGTGATGCAGTCCTACAAGACAAAGCTTCGACTCTTGTTATGCCCTCAGAGGTCAACCTGTTATTGACGAGGCGTTTACCTAAAACGATGACGATGTTGTCTAACTTCATTTTAAAATCTCGCGCTTAGTTGGCAGTGTTACAAAAATCTTCTTTCACTCCCGACCCACAAGCTTTAACATCTAGTTAACAACACTGTTCTAGAGACCTTTATAAAGGTTCACTGCTAAAGGAAGTCAATTATGCTGTCGATTTTCGATATATTTAAAATTGGTGTCGGGCCATCCAGCTCCCATACTAATGGTCCTATGCTTGCCGGATTCCATTTCACTCAGCTAGTTAGCGACTCTATGGCGAAAGTGCATCGGGTGCAAGTGGACCTTTATGGCTCATTGTCACTGACAGGTCGAGGGCACCATACAGACCGAGCCACGGTCCTTGGTTTGATGGGAAATAAACCTGATACCATCAAAATGAGCAGTGCCAAAAGTGCGCTACAAAATACCATAGACAATAATACGCTCATGCTCGCCGGTACACACCAAATTGAGTTTAGCTACGACCATGACATCGTCTTTCATAGCGACAACCTTCCCTTGCATGAAAATGGCATGACGATTACGGCATTAGACGCTGCTGGAGATCAAGTAGCGTTTGAAATTTATTACTCCATTGGGGGCGGATTCATCGCCACCGCCGACGAACTAGAGAACGGCACGCAACAAGATGAGGTCGCAGTACCATTTCCGTTTACATCCGCAGATGAGATGCTGGAAAAAGCCGAGACGAACGGTTTCAGCTTGGGAGGCATGATCCTCCAAAACGAACTCGCATTTCGCTCAGACGAAGAAATTAACCAAAGAGCAGAGCAAATTTGGAAAGTGATGTCGCTCTGCATGCAACGTGGCTTCGATACGGAAGGGATTTTGGAAGGTGGTCTAAATGTCACTCGTCGAGCACCAAACCTTTTGAAAAAGCTCGAAGCCAACGCTGCAGTTGAAAACGATCCGATGGAGATCATGGATTGGATCAATCTCTTCGCCTTTGCGGTTAGTGAAGAAAATGCAGCAGGAGGGCAAGTCGTTACTTCTCCAACGAATGGCGCAGCAGGGGTGATTCCGGCGGTATTGATGTACTACCATCGCTTCATCAAAGAGCTCGATGTTAAACAGCTAAAAGACTTTCTCGCAGTCGCCGGCGCTATCGGCATCTTATATAAAACTAACGCGTCAATTTCTGGTGCAGAAGTGGGGTGTCAGGGAGAAGTTGGGGTTTCTTCATCCATGGCTGCCGCTGGCTTAACAGCGCTAAGAGGGGGCAGTAACGAGCAGATTTGTATTGCTGCGGAAATTGCGATGGAGCATTCATTGGGTATGACTTGTGACCCGATTGGCGGCTTGGTTCAAGTACCTTGTATTGAAAGAAATGCCATGGGAGCAATGAAAGCGATTAATGCATCGCGTATGGCATTAAAGCGCACAAGTAAATGCTTAATTTCGTTAGATAAAGTTATCGAAACCATGTATCAGACTGGTAAAGATATGAATAAAAAATACCGTGAAACCTCTTTGGGGGGCTTAGCTGTCATTCATATGGCACCGCCATGCGAATAATGGCAAGTGGTCATTGCGCTTAGCTTCTCACCATACGCTTATCTGGTAATTGTGATCTGATGATATTACATATAGAAATGCCGCGTTCTTCGCGGCATTTTCTTAACAAGAAACTATTCGATTAATCACGTCGACCACGAAGTTCAATTTTTTGAGTTGCAGCATCCGAATGGATTGTTACACCGCCATAGGCCATTTCATTGCGACCCTTCAGCGTCAATTGAGAATCTGCACGCTCTACGTCAACCTGATTTTTCGTTGCCATCGTCATATCAATCGTGCCCGTGTATGACCCATCGCCAGCAAATGCTACGTTTGTTGAGCAAATCATCAAAACAAGTGCGATTAGTTTTTTCATACATCACCTCTATTATCGTTCTAACTTTCTTTCGGTGGAAAAACTGTAACAACAGAAACGCGCTCATACGAGGAAAGCCATTATTTACCAAATGGAAATCCATGCTAATAAACTGGTGTAACCAAGAATAACTTATCGTTACCTTCAATAAATCAGGGATAAGGCAGCAACTTAAATTGACCGAGCGTTGTCTTTTCTTAAGAAATTCAGCGATATGATTTGTCGACAAAAGCCAAGCGAGACAATGTATGAGCGTTAATCTGGATATTCAAAATATTTTGGTATTAAAACGGATGTATGAGTTACGTAACGTCCGGTTAGTCGCAGAATCACTCGGTAAAACGTCAGGAGCAATCAGCAAAAATCTGACAAAGATGAAAACTCAGCTCAATGATCCGCTATTCGTTCAGACCAAAAATGGCTTTGAACCAACAGCTTTTGTGGAAGCGAATATTGCGCATTTTGAGCAAATAATCAACAGTATTGATTCCATCAAACCACAGCATTTTTCACCAGCTCATTTTGACGGTTCAATCACTATTTATGCTAACACATTGTTTTGGGAGTACTTTGGTGACAAGTTTTACTTGGAGTTACTAAAGTACGCCCCAAACGCAAAATTCTCATGTTTGCGCTGGGGTAGCGAAGCAAAAAAACGATTAATTGACGGTGAAAACGCCATTGCGATTCATTACTTTGATGAAGATCTGCCACAGTCAATTGTTCAGACCGAACTAGGGCGAGGAAAAGCGGTATTTTTTGTTCGACAAGATCATCCCGCTCAAAACTCCCAAGAACTAGAAGAATACCCTTTTATACTTTTTAAAACGCCGGGATGGAACGACTACCGATACCCAGTGTTGGAAAGGCTCAAACATATGGGTTTTAGAACCACACCTAAAGTGGAAATTGAGCATCCAGCGATGATTCAAAAAGTGCTTCTGCAAACGAATCATTTTGGCATAACGATGAGTGGACATGTTCCTAAGGGTTGCCGGAGTATCGCGCTTCCTGCTGGGCTAGAGCTTGATGTTCGCTACGTGATGAGCTGTCGTCGCTCTCAACAGCAAGCTCCGGTAAATCAGTGGTTATTAGATGTCATTAAGCATGTCGCTCAGTCCTAGACTGATGACTTGCTACTGCTAATAATAGCCAAACCACACATGCGCTCTACTTACTCGCTGAACGAACATTAAAGACTCTGTATTAACCATTGAGCAAAGGTGTTTACGTATGATTTTTTGGATGCTCGAACCATCATATAATGTGCACCAGAACTTGGCATATGCCAATTTCCAGCCTGGACTAATACGCCCTGTTGCAGCTCATCCTCAACAAGAAAGTCTCTTACCAGCAACACGCCAAGTTGATTAATCGCAGCATGAATAGCAAGCAATGAGTGTTCAAACTCGGCGACGACTTTGCTCACCTTCCCTTGGTAACCTTGGTGTGAAAGCCACTCTTGCCAAGATTCATGATAACCACTAGTACAGATTTTAGGCGTTTTAGCTAACTGCGAGAGGTCATTTATCGGGTTTAAATGCATAAAGCCGGGGCTTGCGACAACAATCCAGTTTTCTTGGGTTAATCGTATGGCTTCTTGCTCTTGCCAATCTCCATCTCCGTTAATAATTTCGATATCCGCAATCGCACTGGCGTTTGGAACTGTATTAGCAGTTGTCGAGACTTTAAAGAAAATGTCTGGGAATTGTCGCTGAAAATCAGCCAATCTTGGCATTAACCACTGAGAGCAAAAGCTGTGAGCGACATGTAAGTTAACTTGCGTATTCTTGGGACGAGTAAATAAATGCTGCGTCGTGGTCGATAATGTTTGAAGCACATGATTAACCACAGGCCAGTATTCTTGTGCGGAGCAGGTCAGCGTAAGGTGAGTGCCCTTACGCTCGAATAACGTCGCATTGAGCTGTGACTCTAGCGATTTCACCTGTTGGCTGACGGCCGCACGAGTCACATTTAGCTCCTCTGCGGCTTTTGTAAAACTCTGTAGTCGCGCCGTGGCTTCAAAAGCTCGGAGCAAATTGAGCGGCGGTAAACTTTGCATATCATTCTCCCAAACACTTGGCTGTCATGCTATGAACTGGTGATGACAAATTGATGAAGGTGCTGAGTTTACGTATGTTGAGCATATGTCAAAGCGTCCCGATATAACTATGTTTCTACACAACTACTTAGTTTGTTAAGCGGGATCAAAAAAGCCAGCGTGATACACGCTGGCTTTTGGAACTTTATCTTAAGCAGGAATTATTCTGCTTTTTCAGTTGTTTGGTATTCAAACGCAGGAACAACCACTTCAACACGACGGTTCATTTGACGACCTTGACGTGTCTCGTTGCTTGCCACTGGGTTAGCTTCACCCATGCCTTTCACTGTCATACGCTCAGCCGCAATACCTTTTGCTTGGAACTCGTCAGCAACGGCTTTTGCACGTTTTTCTGTGAGTTGCTTGTTGTAAGCAGCAGAACCTGTCGTATCGCTGTAACCCGTGATCTCAACTTGAGCTTGTGGGTAAGTATTCATCAAATCAACGGTACCAGAAAGGTTCGACGCGTCTTTCACTTCTGCACTTTCTAAGTCGAATTGTACTGTCGCTGTTGTTTGAGCAGGGTAAACGTGATCTACAATGCGTGTTGCAGGACGTGCTTCTACCACCTCTTCAACGGCTTTTTCTTGAACGACTGGCTCAGAACCAAACTTGTAGTTGAAACCGATACCGAAGAAATCTGAATCCATGTCTTCAATTACATCATCAGACATATCTTGGTAGCGTTGGTATTCAGCACGTAGGCTCCAGTTGTAGTTGATTTGGTATTCAGCACCCAGAGAGCCAGTTGGTACGAAATCTTTCTCGTCACCAGCCATCATGTATGCAGCACCAACTTTCGCGAATAGATTCCAAGAATCCGTTAGCGGTAGGTTAAATTTAGGAGCAAGCGTCAACGCCCAAAGATCACCATCAACGGTGTTTAGGCCAGGCTTTTTGAAGTTTGCAGTGAAGTCACCAAGGTAATCAACACCATACTCTGCTGCAACGTACTTGTTGAAGCTGTAGCCTAAGTGCATAGATGCTGCAAAACTGTCGTCGTCACAAGGTTCGTTCAGGTAACACGCATCGTTTAGAGAGTTGTAACCTACTTTACCGCCCATGTAAGTGTCAGCAAGTGCAACGTTTGAGATCACACCACCAGCAAGTACAGTAGCCACTGCTATAGCGATTTTTTTCATTATTCTTTTCCTTTTTCTTGTACACAAAGCAACACACCGCGGCAGCATACTGCCGTAAAATATGAAGCCGTAACTTTCTCTTTTCTTCGAATAGAAATAGCTAAATAGCGTAGGAAAGAATCAAAAATGATATTCAAACGCCAATGACGTAAAACGGAAAAAGGTAACCTCAAGACCATCTATTCATGAGCTTCATCCGCATACCCAACCGAAAAATAAAGTTCGTTGCGTTGGTTTAGCCATAGTCAATTCGTTGCGGAGAATATCACAAAGAAGCCAACTTTCTGTGACGCAAATCACCATAAAAAGCCACTTTCTCAAATTTAAGAATCATCATTTAAGCTTGTGAATGGCAACAAATTTTTACAGGGGAGCGTGGATATGGAGAGCACAAAAAAACAGCTCATTTAAAATGAGCTGTTTTCGAAATAATGAAAAAGCGTTAACTCGTCGCGCTAAATTTTATCCGCTACGGTTAACGTTGCAGCTAATACATCTTGTCCAAACAAGACACTACGCTCAGGAGACCAACCGTAAAGTGGATCTGGGTGATTGTTGTTATCTTTAAATGGCATTTCGATTGTGTAAGACAAGCATTTGAACTGCTCTGCAACCCAATTTGAACCGACCGTCAAATTCGCTTTACCAGGCTCATCTTTATCGTAACCAATCTCATCTTGGAACTCTGGCGTAATAGTCAGTAACGCTTGCTTAAATGATGTCTCTAAAGCGGCAAGATTTTCATCGTAAGAAGGAATACCTTCTGAGCCAGCGACGAAGTTATACGGAATCGCTTCATCGCCATGAATATCTAAAAACATGTCAACACCCGTTTCCAGCATGCGCTGACGCACAAGGTAGACTTCTGGGCTCTTTTCCATTGATGGCGTTTGCCATTCACGATTTAGGTTTACACCTACTGCGTTGGTACGCAAGTGACCGCGAATACCACCGTCTGGGTTCATATTTGGTACGACGTAAAGCACCGCTTTTTCAAGCAATGCACGCGCAACCGTGTCGTTTTCATCTAACAGACGTTGGATCATACCTTCCATGAACCATTCCGCCATGGTCTCACCTGGGTGCTGACGTGCAATCATCCAGATTTTCTTTTTGCCTTCTTCTGGCTCACCGAAAGTAAGCAAGCTCATGTCATTGCCATCTAGCGTATGACCAAGCGTCTCTAGTTGGCAGTGGTGCGCGCTTTGTGCCATGTGTAACAAGTCTAAATGGCGATCGTACGTGTATGGCGCAAAGTACGCGAAGTAAATTGAACTGCGCTCAGGGATTACAGTGAAAGTCAGCGTGTCGCCATCGAACTCTGCCGGTACTCGGAACCATTCTTCACGATCGTAAGACGCAACCACATCGTAACCTTGCCATCCTTCTGGATAAGCCGATTTAGCCAAATCAAGCAATTTGATGGTGTGCGATTGCTCAGCTTCTGTCTCAAGACGGAAGTGGAACCACTGGTAGAATTCCGACATATTGTCGTTAGGAATTTTGAGTTGGATGTCGTTTTTGTCGTCCGCTTTCACTACGTGAATGCTGCCGCTATCGAAGTTGCTGAATACTTTCATTTTATGACTCACCTTTTAAATCTGAGCTTGAAAGACAGAGGCTAACACAAGGCTTCATCGCGCCCCAATGACTTTCACTGCAAACTGTCTCGTTTGTGGCTAAAGTCTTCAGTTTAGTCAAGCTTATCCGCTTTGCCTGCTGGTCCTGCAAGTTTTGCTAGCCGCTTATCCCAGATAAACGGCGTTTTCTCGTTATCTTCTGCTTCCTCTTTTCGACGTACCGCGTTGCGCACTATCATAGCCCCGGTCCAGCGAAGCGGTTCTGGTGGGAAACACCCCAACGGTCCTTTGGCTAAACCACTGTTCGTCCACTCGTTATCGATTCCCAATATCAATGAAGATAGGATCTTTCCGCCCATGCGAGTCTGCGCTACACCATTGCCTGAATAACCAAATCCGTAAAAGATATTGCTCTGTTTATCTAGCTCGCCGAAAAAAGGGAAACCAGTAGCAGAACGATCAGAGCCCCCCGTCCATGAATAAGCAAACTCCTCGCCTCTCAAACGAGGAAACAACTTATCGAACGACTTACGCAGTAGACCTTGGTAGCGTGTTGGCTTGTTAAACATTACGTCAACTTGGTTATTGAAAGAAAACTGATTGCCGCCTTTCCCCAACATCAAACGGCCATCTGGCGTATCTCGGTAATAGTGCACAAAAATACGAGAATCCAACACACTAGAACCTACCTGCCAACCAGATTGAGGTAGTGCGTCACCAAGCGGCTTGGTGATCACCATGTCGGAAGAGACCACCACGATACTGTTTTTAAACTGTTTAAACTGCTCCACCATCCATGCGTTCAATGCCAACACCACCTGCTGCGCTTGAACATTTCCTTTAGGTGTACAGACAGTGGCAGGTTTTCCATAATCTAAACGCGTCATCGGCGTATTCTCATAGATTTCAACACCCAACTCCATTGCGACGCGTCTTAATCCTCTCGCCAATAAAGCAGGTTGAACGCTGGCTGCAACTGGAGAGTGAAAGCCTTCTATATTGCGCGGCGATCCCGCATTGGCACGCAGTTCCTCCACCGAGCAACGACGCCAACTGTTCACTTCTAATCGCTTTAACTCGTCCACAACTGGCTGCATTCCCCCAGTTTGAGCCGGATTGGTTGCAGTGTAATAAACCCCTTTTAACGATAATTGCGCATCGATGTTGTGCTGCTGACAAAAGTCGTCAATCTCTAGCACTGCTTGTTCCGACTCTTTTACTAACCAAGCAGCATGTTCTTCACCGAATAACCGTTTCAATGTCGGGAACTTGGTAGACCAAGTCAGCATACAACCGCCGTTTGCGCCCGATGCACCACTGCCACATAAGCCCTTTTCGATAACAACCACCTGTTTTGCCGGAGATTGCTGCTTAATCATAATCGCGGTCCAAAGTCCGGTGTATCCGCCACCAACAATCGCAACGTCAGTATTAATGTTCTGCTGTAACGGTTGTGGCGTTTCTGGTTGCTCAGCTTCAATTGCCTGCTTGAACCAATATGAATGATGTGTCATCGGGTATCCTCGTTAGTGCGTTACATCCATTTCCGCAAACACTTTACAAACGATGATGACAATCAACGAGCAAGAAAATCTAACGCTGAGCGATAGAAAATGTTGCACTGAGAGTGTGAAAATTTTCGCTTTCGACAAAAACAAAATGGGGAGCTCGTGGCTCCCCAAAACAAACAGCAAAAAATATTAGTAGTAAACAATTCAAGTCCGTCTTACTGGTTAGTATTTACCGGTATCACGCATGCGGTACTCGTATTGAACATTGAGAATAGGCTGGTAAACAACTTGCCCGTCACTTTGCAAGAACTCATTTACCATGACTTTTGAGTCAGTGATAGAAAACGATTGGCGATCAACATACGTTGTAAGGCTCGTAAACTCATCACGGAGTTGTCCAGATGATTTATTTTGGTAGCTTTGGATCATGTCTCGGCCCATTTCATAAGCCGCTTGTTTGCTATCCATTACGTCGCCATGGATAGTTTCGGTATCGTTTGTCCACTGATAACCACCAGCAAGAGCCATAGAAGGTGCAGCAATCAGAGCAATCGTACTTGCTAAAGTTGTTAAGCGTTTCATAAACCTCTCCTTACTTACCTTTACATCGGGCCAAAATTGGCTCGATACTTATAAGGTACGTATAAAGACCTAAAACACGTCAAAACAATTTCAAATAATGTTCAATTTTCGTTCAACTTATTTCACATTAACTTAGCAACTCAACGTCATATTCAGCCGACATTCGCATTTTCTTTCTTTTGAACAATGGGTTTCAACCTGACACTTCCTTACCAAACCATACAATACCTAAGGTCAATTTTCTCTTAGAATTTCAGCAAAAGAACAGTGTTCAAAACCTTACACAAACGTCGGACACAGCAAAAACCACCTCTTTTCAGTCGTGCTTTGCATTCCTCCTTTTCGGGTTCTTCGCTGCTCGTCCGTCGGTTCTTAATTGTCGCTATTGAGCACAAGTTAATCTGGAGTGAAAATGACCGCGAACAAATCCATTTTTTACCATAGCAAATCGATTTACTCAGATGATTATGCTGATGTCTACAAGCCAATTTGGACCTACAGAGCTAAGTTCATCTTACGTGCGCTTTATTACAAACGTGCATTTAAGCACCTTTCAGACAATATTGAATCGTCATTGTTAGAGTTGCTTTGTACACGTACGCATCGGTTTTTAGAGAAACCGTTTCGTCCGTATATCATCAAAAACAACTCAGCGTTCGATCGTTCTAACTTGGTAGTTGATCACTATAAAACTATTTCAGAACTGTTTTCTAAACAAACAATCGAAGAAATCTACACAGACTCGAAAGGCCTAACATTAGCCTCTTTTGAAATTGACGAAATCCTGTACTCGGTGAGATTAGTATACGAAGCACGTTATCAAAAAGAAGGCGATATGAGCCTAGTGCTGCACAGCGCTGAAGATGGCAACTTCTACACGCTCTCTTTTACGCTCGGTCACATCGAATCTGGACGCAGCATTATGATTGGCGGCTTACAAGGACCGCGAAGCAGTGAAGAAAACAACGCGAAAATTAAAAAGCTAACTCGTAAGCTTTACGGACAGAGACCAAAAAGCTTGATGGTGAGCTTGCTCACTTTGCTCGCACAAATTTGGGAAGTGAACACGATTCTAGCAGTGAAAACGCAGTCCCATACTTACGCAGCTAAGCGCTACAGCAAAGGGCGAATCAAAACGGATTACGATGCACTCTGGCAAGAATTGGGCGGCACCGAATACAATCGTCATTTTTACTCAATTGATGTAAATGCACCCCGTCGAGATATCGAAGGCATGTCGCGCTCTAAGCGTTCGATGTATCGTCGCCGTTATGAATGGCTAGACAACACCAAGGTCACTTTCGAACAAATATTAAAAGGCGAGCAAGCTAAAAGCTAAGGAGAAGCGTTCATGCGTTATTCATTCATTACTGCTTTAGTGTTGTCGGCTTTTTCTTTGTCAGCCAATGCAGAAACCAGTGAGCACATCATAGGTACAAACATTGGCTATGGCGATGTGAACTACGATGCGCCGACAAGCAAAGAATCAGGCGACATGTTCTTAGGTGAAATATATTACCGCTACATGCCAACACATAACTTTGGTATCGAAGCAGGTTATAAAGGCGCGTTTGACGGTATCGGCTCGATACTCGTGAGTCCGATTTCAGAAGTCACCGATACGAGCTTCTCCGGACCTCGCTTGAGTGGCTATGCTAGCTATCCTCTGGGTTCAGGTTTCGAACTGTACGGCAAGGCAGGTGTCACTCTCTACACTCTCGAATACACTTATAAAATGAACGGTCAGAGCAAGAACATCGAACACTCAAGTGTCGGAGGTGAAGCGGCTGGCGGTATCGGCTGGAGCTATAAACACTTTGGTTTGAATGCAGAATATGTGTACTCAAAAAACAGCGATTTTGACTCTAGCGGCGTGATGTTTGGTGCGCAACTGCGTTTTTAAACAAGGCTTACAAGTTAATACAAAAGGCAGCGAGAGGCTCATTCGCTGCCTTTTTTCGTGAATATAGGTCAATACGCAAGCGCGAGAATGATCCCCGCCACGATAGAAGTAACGCCAAGCCCTCGGGTGAGATACCATTTCTCAGACAAAAACCAAATCCCCATAAACAATCCAAACACAATACTGATTTGCCTTAGTGCTACGACCAAACTCACGTTGTCGGTCATGGTCATCGCAAACAGCACCAAGCCGTAGGTGGATGCCATCATTACCCCTGCCATGCTGGCTATTTTTCGGATATGCCAGGCTGTCTTAATCTCATCTGGCTTGCCCGTAACCAAGCACCACACAAGGGCAGGAATACCAATTGCCCAAAACTGCACGCCCAAATAGAAGATTGCACTGTACTGATCATTCAAGATCTCTGATGCTTGTCCTGTGAGTAAACTCAGCGCTTCTTTATCAACCACGGAGTAACCCGTTGTGCCTATTGCGGCAATTAATGCCCAGAACACACCGACATTCAAATAAGAGCTCAGCGTCATCTGACGAAAGTTCGTCAGTGGTACCAGCATACAACCAAGGGTTATCAGCAAGAATCCAAGCCACTGCTGACTGGATAATTCATGCCCTAATGCCACACTGATTGCGCCGACCATCATCACAGGCAGTGCCCGAGCAATCGGATAAACCACGCCCACGTCTGCGTGCTTATAAGCGACAATCAAGCCGACCAGATAGACCATTTGTGAAATGCCGCTAATGAACAGCAATCCCCAAAACTCACTCGGTAATGATGTCCAGCCAATGGTTGCCAAATACCAAATCAAATAAGGGGTAAGAATGAAACATGCTGAAAAGCTGGCGGCCATAGTAAACGCAAGTCCAGAACCTGAGTTGCTTTTACCAAGGATATTCCAGCCCGCATGGAGAACAGCAGAAAAAACGACGAGACCAATCGCCAACAAATCCATTTCAATGTTCCTGTCTGAATAAAATAAAGGCCCCGAGATGGAGCCTTAGATAATGAGAAAATCCACTTAACGATTGAGTTCCGCCAGAGATTCAATGCTGATGGCATCGTGTCGCCAATACTCGATATCGCAATCAATCAACTCACCATGCTGGTTGTAGTTGATGCGCTCCACTACCATCGCTGGCGTACCGGCTGTCGCACGCAATGCCTGAGCCATTTCACCCAACAAAGTACTGGTTGAAATGCGGTAGCGAATCTTTTGATACGTCACGCCATAATGATCGCGGTAAATGTCCGTCAGTGAATTTGATAAATCGTAGTCCAGCAGGTTCGGAAACAGCTCTGGGCGAATGTAGTTTGTTACGAATACCACAGGTCTATCTTCAAGGTATCGCACTCGGTCGACTCGATACACGTCCGAGAAAGGCTGCAAGTCCAGCAAGCGCGCGGCTTGTTTGTTTGCCAACGTTCCTTTTGCTGCGACCAACTCCGTTTTTGGCACACGATTTTGCGCTTTCGCCATGTTCGGGAAGTTCAGCGTTTGGGTTGGGTCGTAACGCAATGGCTCAGGTGAGATAAACCAACCTCGGCGATCTTCGCGATAGATTCGACCTTCTGCTTCCAGCAGTGATAAAGCTTCACGCAGAGTGACGCGTGTAGTATCGAACGACTCCGCCAACTTACGCTCTGCTGGCAGTTTTTGACGCGGCGATAGCATGCCCGCTTCAATCTGTTCAACAATCGAATCTTTAATTTTTACGTATTGCACGAAGTGTCCTTATCTTTTGCGCCAAGCTTGTGTGCGATTCTCTAACAATTTACCCAAAGTCATCTGAACAATCTTCGCAATTGCGGCAGCAATCATGATCATCACCGCCATTGCCGCTGCAGCGCCAGTTTGACCTGCATCGTCCATATTCAGAATCGAGACCGAAGCCGGAATCGTATCGGTTGAGTAAAGGAATACTACCGCAGAAGTGGTGGTCAATGCATTAACAAACAAGTAAGTCGCAATGTCCAAAATCGCAGGTAAACACACAGGTAATGTCACTTTAAAGAACAACTTGTATTGAGGAAGCTTCACCGATGCCGCCGTGGCTTCAATCTCCGATGGCAACTGCTTTAGCGCTGTCAGGGCAGTCATGTGACCTACTGTGTAGTAATGGACTACCGTGTTAATCACCAAGAATGCCATGGTGCCATAAAGCACGTTCAAAGGATTGTTCGCATCATTGAAGTAAAAGATGTAACCCAAGCCAAGCACCATACCAGGAACCGCCATTGGCACCACGCTAAGCATTTGCATCACTTGACGAATTGGACCAAACGCACGTCCTTTCTCAATGCAGTAAGCACCGACAAAGATGATGGCTGTACCAATAACTGCCGTCCAACCTGCCAGCGTTAACGAGTTGAAGAATGGGCTCCAACCGTAGGTGCTCATTTCAGCAAAGTTGTAGTTGTTTAGCGTCAGCGCTTTGTTCCAAGGCCAGAACGTAACTAACGAGCCATACACCGCCATGCCAAGCACAGCCAACACTGCGATAGAAATGATGCAGCAGTAAACCAAACAAATGCTGTCGCGCGCTTTGTTGGGTTCTGGCTGATAAGGCACCGAGCGCGTGTCGAATAAGCTCTTTTGTTTTTTCTGTACCCAGCGGTCTGCACCGAACGCCATTACCGCAGGGAATAACAACATAATGCTGGTTACCGCACCCATGGCAAAGTTTTGCTGTCCCACAACTTGCTTGAAGATGTCAGTCGCCAGAACGTTATAGCTGCCACCAATCACTTTCGGCACACCAAAGTCCGTGATAACCAGTGTAAAAACGACGATAAGCGTACTGATCAAACCGTATTTCGCCGCAGGTAACGTCACCATAAAGAAGGTTTTGATGGGTGAAGTTTTCAGTGCGCGGGCTGCTTCATACAAGCGGGCATCTGAAGTGCGCAGCGACGTGGTTAAGATCATCAATGCATGAGGAAAGGTCCAGAAGATCAAACCCATCGAGATACCAATTACGCCATAAATCGAGTTTCCCAACAGCATTTCTTTGGCAATACCTTGATTACCGAAAAGGAAGATCAAACTGATCGCCGGCAACAACGAAGGCGCAAGGATTGGCGCAGTACCTAAGATTTGGAACAAACCTTTAAACGGCATGCATGAACGAGTCAGCGCGTAGGCATACCCAAACGCAAGTACACCCACCACCGAGGTTACAATCACGCCCAAAGTGAAGGTGTTGCCCACCGACACCCACAAGCTTGAAGAGGAAAAGTACGTCGCAAAGTTTGCCAATCCAACAAATTCGCCATTGGCATTTTGCACACTCTTGGTCAACATTGCCCAAAGCGGCATTAAGATGAACAGCACCATCATGGTCGACAAACCAGCGAGCAAACCGAACAACACAAGGTTGTCGCGGCTAACACGTCCGAGTAAGGATTTTGCTTTGTCTTGTGTGGTCAGGCTATTCATCGTCATTGTCTTCGCATCCATGTTTACACCTACGCCGCTAGCGCTTTATCAACCGAGGGCACGGCGTAACCATGCAGCCCTTCTTCAGCAAACTGGATGTAACGTACATCGCCCGCTTTGATATTGAGTTTTTGAACCGTTTCCACGGGCACATCCACTACGATGGTTTTCGTTGAGCTGTCGTTTTGCAATACACAATCAATGCGGAAAAACGCCCCCAGAAACTCGGTTGCGGTAACTCGCACTGGTAAAGAGTTGTTGTAGTTTTCAACAAACTTGATGCTTTCAGGACGCACCGCAAGGTCGAAGCGGTCACCACGTTCGATCTTACGATTGGTCAAGCTTGGCGCTGGCATTAAGGTTTCTGCAATGCGTATTTGGGAATCCGTTGCGACTGAGGTTTCAATAAAGTTCATGCTGCCGACAAACTCAGCGACAAAGCGCGTGGCTGGTTGTTGGTAGATCTCTTGAGGTGTGCCGACTTGCTCAATCACGCCATGGTTCATTACCACGATACGATCCGCCATCGACAGCGCTTCGTCCTGATCGTGCGTAACCATGATGGTGGTGATGCCAAGCTGACGTTGCAGCTTACAAATCTCGTCACGTAAGTGAACACGTACTTTTGCATCCAGCGCTGACAGCGGCTCATCAAGTAGCAGTAGACCCGGAGACAACGCTAATGCGCGAGCGAGTGCTACACGCTGCTGTTGACCACCAGAAAGTTGGTTAGGGAATTTCTCGCCAGAGGTTGGAAGACCAATGGTTTCTAACCAGTAATCTACTTTCTCTAGCGCTTCTTTGGTCGACATACCTTGGTTCTTCAAACCCACTGCAATATTCTCTTGCACAGTTAGGTTCGGAAACAAAGCATAAGATTGGAATACGATGCCGAAATCGCGCTTCTCTGGTGGTAGGAATGTGGTCTCTTGACCGTTTTGAAAAATCGCACCAGACGTTGGCAAGTCTAAACCTGCAATGGCACGTAGCAGAGTGGTTTTACCGCAGCCAGAAGGACCAAGAAAACAAACGAACTCGCCCTTTTCAATCGCTAGCGAGATTTTCTTTAATGCAGTGAACTGTCCGAATTGCTTCACTACATTTTCGATATTTAGGTAATGTTGGTTAGTTGACATAACACACGCTCCAAATGGTATATACCAACTTTAGTTTTGGAGTGTTACGTTCCAATGACAAATTTATAGCCAGAAGATGACAAATAGATGAAGGGAGATGAGAGTGGTAATTAGAGATTCCCGACTTTCTTAAGTCCGTCATTCCAGCGAACCTAGGTGAGACTAGGAATCTACTTGCAGCAAACTCTGAAATAACAGAGAAAACAAAAAATCCACCTCAACCGAGGTGGATTTCAACATTCAACTCAAGCAAATTCAATTAAGACTTTGGCTCTGATTTCGCGTCGAACTTCTCAGACCATGCCGCTAGAATCTCTGCACGCTTGCTGCCCATTTGCGCGAAGTCCATCTTCGCCATGTTCTCTTGAACATTCGGGAAGTTAGATACAGTCGCTTTCACTTCTTTATGTGCAACCACTGGGTACATTTCTACGTAAAGCTCGTTTGCCGCTTTAGAGATTGACCAGTCGACAACACGTTTCGCTGCATCAGACTCTTTTACTAGACCAACCGCTTCTGATTCCCAGCCGATGCCTTTTGGTGTGATAACCGCTAGTGGTGCACCTTGTGTTTTCAGCTTCGCGCCGCGACTTGCCATAGAGATACCGATAGCCACTTCGCCCATACCCGCCTGAACACATGGCTTAGAACCAGAGTGTGTGTAGTGAGCAATGTTTTTGTCTAAGTCACGCATGTAGTTCCATGCCTGATCTTCACCCATGTTTTGTAACCAAGCAGACACCTGCATGTAACCAGTACCTGAAGAAGCTGGGTTAGGCATAGCAATGTGACCTTTATAAACTGGCTTAGTGAGGTCTTCCCAAGACGTTGGCTTAGGCAGGTTAAGTTGTTTGGCAACCGCTTCGTTGAAACAAACTGCGTTAAAGAACGCATCGTTACCGAACCAAGCTTGGTTTGATTGAGGGTCGTTTAGATTCGCGTGCAGCTCTTCCAAACCTTTTGGTGTGTAAGGCTTAAGAAGACCTTCATCTTTAAGCAGTGCCATTGACGAGCCAGCAAGACCCCAAACCACTTCTGCTTGAGGGTTATTCTTTTCTGCCAGCAATTTCGCCGTCATGATACCTGTTGAATCACGAACCCACTTAATCTTGATATCTGGGTTGTCTTTCTCAAACGCAGACTTGTATTTAGCAAGAATGTCAGTTTCGAAAGCGGTGTAAACCGTCACTTCCTGTGCAGCCATTGCATTGGTAGCAAGCAGAGAGACAAGCGCAGCCAGCGATCCTTTCATCAAACGGTTTTTCATCATTTTCTCCAGTTAATTTGGCTAAGTTTTCATTTTGGTCTGTACCAGTTGACGATATACACCCTACTGAGCCTTTGTGACGAAATCATGACCATAAAATGGCAGTTTTGAGAAAATTATCGATAAATAGGCGACCAACTGATCGGTGAAATTTTGGATATTAAAGTTTTATGAAATTCACTGAATGGCTATTTACGACCCTTTTTCATCCTTGTTAGAGTGAACTCAATTTTGGTGTAGACCAATTAAATTATTCTGATGGAAATCGAGATGAAAAACGAATACCTACTACTGACTCCTGGCCCTTTATCCACTTCTGAAAGCGTTCGTGAAGCCATGCTTAAAGACTGGTGTACTTGGGATGATGAATACAACAAAGACATTGTCGAAGTGATCCGCACTAAGCTTGTAAAACTGGCAACCAACCAAGACGGCTACACCAGCGTACTAATGCAAGGCAGCGGCACTGCGTCGGTAGAAGCCACGATTGGCAGCGCCATTGGCAAAGATGGAAAATTGTTGGTTGTCGACAACGGTGCTTACGGTGCGCGTATCGCCCAGATCGCTGATTACCTAAATATTCCATGCCATGTTGTTTCCCCAGGCGAAACATCACAGCCACACTTGAACGAGGTGGAAACTGCATTGGCATCGGACCCTGCTATCACACACGTGGCGATTGTTCACTGTGAGACAACCACTGGCATGCTTAACCCAATTGAGGCATTTGCTTCTGCGGCAAAAGCGCACGGTAAAGTGGTGATTCTCGATGCCATGTCGAGCTTCGGCGGGATTCCTATCGATATCGCAGAACTAGGCATCGATTTTATGATCAGCTCTGCAAACAAATGTATTCAAGGCGTGCCGGGCTTTGGCTTTGTGATTGCGAAACAAACGGAACTCGAAAAGTGCCAAGGTCAGGCACGTTCTTTGAGCCTTGATCTTTACGACCAGTGGCACTGCATGGAAGTGAACCACGGCAAATGGCGTTTCACGTCTCCTACGCACACGGTTCGCGCTTTCTACCAAGCATTACTAGAGCTGGAACAAGAAGGCGGCATTGAGGCTCGTCATAACCGTTACCAAACTAACCAGAAAACACTGGTTGCAGGTATGCGCTCTCTTGGTTTCGAACCGCTACTGAGTGATGACCTTCACTCGCCAATCATCACTTCTTTCTACTCTCCAACACACAGTGATTACCAATTCAAAGCGTTCTACACGCGTTTGAAAGAGCAAGGCTTCGTGATTTATCCGGGTAAAGTATCGAACGCAGATTGCTTCCGTATCGGCAACATTGGTGAAGTTTACCCAGCAGATATCGAGCGCTTAATCGGTGCGATTGAAAAAGCAATGTACTGGCAAGTTGCGTAAAGCAGCCTTCTGGTTGAGAGAGCGTTATGACTCAGAACATCAAACCGACCCATTTTCGTAGTGAAGGCGATGTCAACACGACACCGGCGCGCCAAGCTTGGAATGCATCGATGGACGACGAACGCACGCAAGCATTGTTGAAGCGTGATTCGGAGGTCTTTCTTCATCAAGCCATGTCGACGCCTTGCTTAGATAACTTGGAAGCAGCGGAAGGCATCTACATCCAAGATGCCACGGGCAAAAAGTACATGGACTTCCATGGCAATAACGTCCATCAATTGGGCTACGGTCACCCGCATGTGATTAAACGAGTGCAAGAGCAAATTGCCAAACTGCCGTTTTCACCACGTCGTTTTACCAACGAGACCGCGATTGAATGCGCCGAAAAACTCACCCAAATCTGTGGCGGCGAATTGAACCGCGTGCTGTTTGCTCCGGGTGGCACATCTGCGGTTGGCATGGCGCTTAAACTAGCGCGCCACATCACGGGCAACTACAAGGTGGTGTCTCTGTGGGATTCCTTCCACGGCGCATCATTGGATGCCATTTCAGTAGGTGGCGAAGCGTGTTTCCGCCAAGGCATGGGACCATTAATGGCAGGTGTTGAACGCATTCCACCAGCAGTGTCTTACCGTGGTGCTTTCCCAGTTGCCGACGGTAGCGATGTGCATTATGCCGACTACCTTGAATACGTGATTGAGAAAGAAGGCGGCGTGGGCGCATTTATCGCAGAAGCGGTCCGCAACACGGATGTTCAAGTGCCGAGTAAAGCCTACTGGAAACGCATCCGCGAAATCTGTGACAAACACAATGTCATGCTGATCATCGACGACATCCCTAACGGCATGGGTCGCAGCGGTGAATGGTTTACCTACCAAGCCTACGACATCGAGCCAGATATGCTCTGCATCGGTAAAGGTTTAGGCGGAGGCCTAGTGCCTATCGCAGCCATGGTAACCAAAGACAAATACAACACCGCCGAGCAAATCTCCATGGGTCACTACACTCATGAGAAAAGCCCTATCGGTTGTGCTGCAGCACTGGCAACCATGGAAGCCATTGAGCAAGGCGGCTTACTAGATAAAGCCAAAGCCGACAGCCAGTTCATGCGTGAAAAGCTGCTAGAGATGAAAGCCAAATACCCAGTGATTGGTGATGTGCGTGGCATCGGCATGTTATGGGGAATTGAACTGGTTACTGACCACGAAAGCAAAGCACGCGCGTATGACGAAGCGGAAGCTGTGCTGTACCAATGCCTCAACAATGGGGTGAGCTTCAAGGTATCGCAAGGTAACGTGATTCAACTCAGCCCACCGCTGATCATCACCCGCGAACAACTGACAGAAGCGTTGGCGATCTTCGAAGAAGCGATCGCCAAAGTGTGTAAAGACTTTAACTACTTCTAACCTCAACAAAAACCAATTGATTCAGAGTGCAGTTCAAACGTGTAGGCAAGCGCTCTGGCAAGTAAGAAAAAGGATTGAACATGAACAAATCACCAATTCAAGCAGTGATCTTTGACTGGGCTGGCACTATCGTCGATTTCGGCTCTTTTGCACCAACCAGCATCTTTGTGGAAGCATTCAAACAAGGCTTTGATTTCGAAATCGACCTTGAAGAAGCGCGCGAACCAATGGGGCTTGGCAAGTGGGATCACATCCAAGCAGTGGGTCGTATTCCTGCCGTTGATAAGCGCTGGAATGAGAAGTTTGGTCGCTCAATGACCAGCGAAGACATCGACGCTATCTACGCAGCATTTATGCCGCTGCAAAAAGCAAAAGTGGCAGACCACGCAGAGCCAATCCTTAATGCGATTGAAGTTGTAAACGATCTGAAAGACAAAGGCATCAAGATCGGTTCTTGTTCTGGTTACCCCCGCCAAGTGATGGACGTGCTGATTCCAGTGGCGGCGGATTACGGATACAAACCGGATTACGTAGTAGCAACGGATGACCTGCCTCAAGGTGGTCGCCCAGCACCATTTATGGCACTGAAGAACGTGATTGAGCTGAATGTAACGGACGTTAACGCGTGTATCAAAGTGGATGACGCAGCCCCAGGCATCGATGAAGGTCACAACGCCGGTATGTGGACCGTTGGCTTGCTGCTTTCTGGTAACGAAGCAGGTCTAACGTTTGAAGAATACCAAGCTGCGGACGAAGCAACGCTTAATGCCGCTCGTGAAAAAGCGCGTGCAAAATTGCTCAAGAGCTCGCCGCACTACCTCATCGACACCATTGCTGACTTCCCAGAAGTGGTTGCAGATATCGAACGTCGCCTAGCAGCAGGTGAGCGTCCGTAATCTTCATCTTCCACTAACAAATGAAACAAACGCCCCTCACGTGAGGGGCGTTTTTCTTTTTGGCACTATCTTAAGGAGGTTTGGCTTATTGAAGCGTATTTCCGTTAGATAGCAGCTTTCTTGTCGGCTCTTGCTCAGTGTATTCGACCGCATCGTGATCCGCGAGCTTATCGACTTCCGCCTGTTCACCCACCACAATCAACACATGTTGTTTCACCAGAGCATCGACCACTTCAATGTTGTGCTGACGAAGAAGCGCTCTCACTTCGCTCTCTTTTCCTTCATGATACTTAACAAAGTAACGTGCAGGTTGCTGCTCGGCTTGATCTTGGCGTTCATCCACGAGAGGAAATCCTTGATTGTTTGCCAAGCTGCTTGAGCTCAGTCCGATTGCCAATAGTGCGGTAGCGCCTACCACAGACAAAGAAAGTAAGGTCAACTTCTTCATAGTCACTCCTTATTGAAAGGTCAGAGTCCAACTGTTGATGGTGCCTGTGTCTCTTCTGGCACTGTCCACCGCTTTTAGTTCCCATGTACCTTGCGATTCAAAACCAGAAAAATCCGCTTGGAACGTGTTTTTTATATCGTTAGCGCTGCCGCCAGTATTATTGTGAAGTACAACTTCTCCACCAGTCGGTGACGTTAAAGTCACTCGTAGATCACCGATGTAAGTGTGGCTAATATCAACGTCAATACTTACTGTGCCTGAATCACCAGAGCGATCGACTTCTACTGCACTGATTGCGCCAGAAGATTTATTATCTGGAATCGCAACAGGGCTGGTATTTGAGAAGCTAGAGTCCGAAGAGCTACCACCATCAGGTCCATTACAGCCAGCGTCCAAGAACAGCTTCGCCGCTTCAGCATTAACTAGGCCGTGGCCAGTACGGTTGTCTCGACCAGCAACATCAATATCTGTTGCAGTTTTCACTAGGGCATTACGTACTTGCGCTGCTGTACAGGTTGGGTGGTAACTCCACACCAAGCCAGCTACGCCCGTTACGTGCGGTGTCGCCATTGATGTACCATTGTAGTACTCGTAATCTTCACCAGAGGTTGTTGCAACAGTAATTTCCTGACCAACATACCCCAATAGCTCTTGACCAAATGCACGATCAACCGTTACCGAAACCATACGATAAGCGTTGTTTGTGTCTACCAAGAAAGGGTTTTGTAAACCAGGTAGTTCAGAGTTGCTGTATACGATTGCAGCTCGCGCACCCGCATTGTAACAAGCCTGAACCGCATCTACTTCAGGGTAGTTTCCTGAAGACTGGTTGCCGATACGCTCAGTCAAACAAATTTTGCCCGACATATCACCACAGTTAAAGTTACCGCCAGAGACATCACAGCTATCTAGCGTTGCCGTTACTGAACCCGCGATTGGATCCGGAACATACGAAGAACCGTTATTGATCAAACGATTGTGAGGAACAATCCCACGATCAAACTGGCTTACACCATTCAAGGTAATATCAGAAAGTTTACCTTCACCTACCGTAACCGTTGATAAGATCGCCACACCCGGGCCTGAGATCTCAACTTGATTAGTAGATTGTGAGAACGCCGCATGATCATTTTGATTATCAACAGCCGCAACAGACATCACTGAGTCATAAGAAGCTGGATAGCTGTGCGCTGTATTGCCATCATTACCCGCAGCGGCGATCAATAGAACGCCTTGATCGTAAATATTTTGCAGTGCATTTTGCTCAGTTCGGCTTGATTGACTACCACCAAGGCTCATGTTCACAACGTTAGCACCATTATCGGCACAGGTCTGGATTGCTTTAACAAGCCCAGATGAGTAACCCCAACCCGATTCGTTAAATACTTTCACGATGTGCAAATTAACATTCTGGTTTGGCATCACACCCTTTACACCTTCGGTGTTGGCAATCGCAGCAATCGTACCCGCGACGTGAGTACCGTGGGCATTGTTGTTACCCGGATCACTCCATGATCCCGTACCACTATCGTTAGTACCAGCAACGCGGTTACCGCTTAGGTCGTTGTGCGAAATGTCGTACCCTGAATCGATAATACATACAGTGCGATTACCCGCATTGAAGTCAGCTAACAGTTGAGCATTAACCGCTTCATATCCCCATGGGGTCGTTTCGCTGAGCAAATAGCGAGGTGGATCGACTTCCACGTATTCCACATCACTACGGTTGCGAAGCGGCTCTAAGTCATCGCCATCCAATTCAACGCTGTAAATGGCGCGATTGCCCAGTTTTTCCACCTTACGTGCCTTCACCTGTTCTAGAGCAGACTCCTGCGCGATTCGTGGCCCCCAGAATGAGTTACCCCCCATTGAAGAACGGCTGACTGCATCTTCTTTGAATTTGACGATGTACTTCGTCGGTAACTTAGATTCATCAAATCCCATTGGTGGAGCCGCAAACGCTGACATCGAAGTGGTCAGTGCTATTGCTACGGCAGACAACGAAAATAAGCCTTGTTTTTTACTTGTTGTGTAGTGCATTTGCCCTATTCCTTATTTGAGCTAATTTTTATTCACTATATTCTCATGAAAAGTCATCATCATGATGTTTACATGAGAGCTTCAGCTATAGTTTACAGAGCAAAAATGCCAAACAATTTGTTTCATGAATATACAAATTTGTACAAAAGATCATTCAATAAACACTTTAAGTTAACATCAAAAATCATCAACAAAACCTTATAAAGCAATTACTTAATTAACAAAAAGTGAATGTTAAATTAATGTTAGTGAGTAATTATTCTAAATATCACCCATTTAATCGATTGCTATGCTGAATGGATTTTTTGACCGTGGTGCCAAAACTGAAATATTGAATATTTAGTTGTTGACTGTCTTGAGCATTTACTCAGAATTAGAAGGTTTAGTGAGAAAAATTCTCATCTAAATACTGTTATAGCCGAGCGTATTCACGCATTCGGAACAATAACCATTACAAGAAGAGTGAATGATGAAAAAAACAATCACACTATTAACTGCATTACTTCCGCTTGCCTCCGCCATTGCAGAGGAGCCAACTTTATCACCGGCAATGGTTTCTGCGGCTGAAGTGGTTAGCGCGCAAGAAAATCAAACTTATACGTACGTTCGATGCTGGTATCGTACGAGCCACTCTAAGGACGATGCGGCTACCGATTGGAAATGGGCAAAAAACCAAGATGGTAGTGACTTCACTATCGATGGTTATTGGTGGAGCTCTGTCTCATTTAAAAACATGTTCTACACCAATACCTCACAAAACGTAATTCGCCAGCGTTGTGAAGAAACACTAGATCTAGCGAACGAGAACGCAGACATTACATTTTTTGCTGCTGACAATCGTTATTCTTATAACCACACGATCTGGAGCAATGATGCTGCAATGCAACCAGATCAAATCAACAAGGTAGTGGCTTTGGGCGATAGCTTGTCTGATACAGGCAACATCTTTAACGCGTCCCAATGGCGCTTCCCTAACCCGAATAGCTGGTTCTTGGGTCACTTCTCAAACGGTTTTGTTTGGACGGAATACGTTGCTAAAGCCAAAAACTTACCGCTATACAACTGGGCAGTTGGTGGCGCAGCAGGTGAAAACCAATACATCGCGCTAACTGGTGTCGGCGAACAAGTTTCTTCTTACTTAACCTACACAAAGCTGGCGAAGAACTACAACCCTGCTAACACATTGTTTACGTTAGAGTTTGGTTTAAATGATTTCATGAACTACAACCGTAGCGTGCCGGAAGTAAAAGCGGATTACGCTGAAGCTCTGATTCGTTTAACAGACGCTGGCGCGAAGAACTTCATGTTGATGACACTGCCTGATGCAACCAAAGCACCACAGTTCAAATACTCAACACAGGAAGAAATTGAAACGATTCGTGCGAAAGTATTGAAGATGAACGAGTTCATCAAAGCACAAGCGATGTACTACAAAGCCCAAGGCTACAACATCGCATTGTTTGATACACACGCACTGTTTGAGAAGTTAACCTCGGCACCAGAAGAACACGGTTTCGTAAATGCAAGCGACCCTTGCTTAGACATCAACCGTTCATCCTCTGTTGACTACATGTACACTCACTCATTACGTTCTGAATGTGCAGCATCTGGCGCAGATAAGTTCGTGTTCTGGGATGTGACTCACCCAACCACAGCAACGCATCGTTATGTGGCTGAAAAAATGTTAGAAAGCAGCAATAACTTAGAAGAGTTTCGCTTTTAATAAGCCGTTGTTGTTCATTGCAAATTAATCTGCATAAAAATGACCACGATGCTTCGTGGTCATTTTTTATCGATATCGAACCCCGATAACGGTTTTATTTGAGCTCACTTACTTCAAGCCGTTGATTTAGAGACGTTGACTTTGAGCAGCCTCATTCAGCTTTCTGTTTTTGGTACGTTACCGCGGAAGCTGTCCACCATAATAGAGATCAACGTCTTTAAGGTTACATCATCACTGCGGTATGAGTAGGCTCGTATACCCGTAAACTGAACCTGGAACAACTGAGCAAGAAGCAATGTATCCTGGGCTTCAATTTCGCCATTCTCGATTGCTCGCTCAAACAGCTTTGCAAGAAAAGATTCAAATTGGTTTGCTAAGCTGATTGTTTGATTGCGCAGCGCATTAAAATCCTCAGCAAATTCACTTGCTGATTTGACTAACATGCACACTTCACTGGGATTGGAGTCTCGCTGATTGATAACCACATCAATCGCGAAAGCTTCTATTGCATCTAGAACCGTTGTGTTCTGAGCTAAATGCAACTCAAACAGGGCTTGCAAGTTCGCAACGTACATTTTTAGCGCTTCACAATATAGCCCCTCTTTTGACCCAAACGTCGCATAAATACTTCCAGGACGCAGATTCACGCTATCTTGTAAATCACGTGTAGATGTTGCATGAAAACCTTTCTTCCAGAATAGATCCGAGGCGGCTTTCACCACTTCATCACGTTGGAATTTCTTTGTATTCGCCATGAGCAATTATCAATTTTGAACATATGCTCAATTTTATATTGAGCGACCGCTCAAAATCAACTATCCTGTTCTTGCCTAATCCGCTCATATCCAATTACAGGAGATTTAAACATGGCAGAATTTAAACTGTATACCGCAGAAAACGCACCCGAAGGATCAAAGCACCTGATTGAAAATTCAGTCAAAGCGTTTGGCATGCTACCAAACCTTCATGCTGTTATGGCTGAAGCGCCAACCTTGCTTGAGGGTTATCAAGTTGTGCATGAGCTCTTTCAACAAACATCATTTAACGCAGAAGAATTGACCGTCGTATGGCAAACCATCAACGTTGAACATGGTTGTCACTACTGCGTTCCTGCTCATAGTGCGATCGCGGCGTCAATGAAAGTGGATCAGGAGATTGTCGATGCTCTCGTCAACCAAACACCATTGGCAGACGAAAAACTTGAAACACTACGAGAGACAACGCTTCAAATGGTGCGCCAACGTGGTGTAGTTGAAGAGTCTCAGATAGAGAAATTCTTTGCGGCGGGTTACGGACAGCAGCAACTGCTTGAAATTGTTCTTGGTCTAGCGCAAAAAGTGATGAGTAACTACACCAATCACCTAGCTGACACCCCGGTTGATGCACCTTTCAAGAAGTTCGCCAAGTAACTTAAGCTTTTATTACTGGTCCCATTCATGGGACCAGTAATACCTTCAAAAAAAGCTTTGTTGCATGGCGCTTCGCTAGTGTGTGCTGACCCCTAATTACAACGGCGCAACGTCGGTTCCTCCTAAAGACTGGTAAAGCGTAACCTGAGTGAGAAACTGGTTGTAGCGGTTCTCCAACAAAGAAGCTTGTGCGTTTCTGGTGTCTTCTTGGGCATTCAAATAGTCCATGATCGATGTCGAGCCATACTGATACCGCGCAGCATAAATGGACTCAGCGGCACTTGCGGCATCATATTGTTCTTGTAAACGCGCCGCTTGATACTTCAATTTTTCTCGTGCTGACAAGGCATTTTCGACATCTTGGAAGGCGGCGTACAACACTTGGCGATAGCTCACAATGGCCGATTGATAGTCTAAATCGGCAATGGCTTGGCTGTTTTTCATCTCATTCCACTGCAAAAACGGTAGCGTCATATCCGCACCTAAGCTGCCAATCGGGTTGGAAAGCAGGTCTTTAAGCGCTTGTGATGATCCACCCAGAGCCCCAGTGAGCGTCAGCTTGGGCAAGTAGTCCAAATCTGCTGCGTCTTTATTTGCTAGCGCGGCTTTGACTTCATAAATCGCTGCTTTAATGTCGGGTCTGCGGATCAATAAATCAGACGGAGCACCAACACTCAACGATGGCATATCGCCTTCAGGCAGCATTTGGATGTTTACACTAATGCTCTTCGGCGGTTGATTGAACAAAATCGCAAAGGCGTTGTTTGCCTCAAGTAAACTCTGTTCAAACTCACTTTGCTGCGCTTGTAAGCTTGCCAACGTACGTTTGGCTTCAAGCACATCTAACTGATCCACAGCGCCAAGTTGGTACTGTTTTTCAATCAATTGTAGCGTTTGAGCTGCGTCTGCCACATTACGCTGACTGAGGTTTAAGCGCTGTTTCAGATAGCCGATTTGCCAATATAACGATGCCGTCGTTGCCACCAAACTTTGTGCGGTCGCCTCGCGATCTTGTTGACTTGCCATCGCCGTCCACTTGGCTTGGTCAACGTCTGCCGAGATTTTTCCCCACAAATCCAACTCGTAATTGACGGACAAGTTAGTGCTGTAGCTATCTGCCGATTCCCCGCTATCAAGAGATTTTTGAACTTGTCCTGATGTGGAAGAACTCAACGTAGGGAAAAGGTCATCTTGCGCTAAACCCAGCTGTAAACGCGCTTTCTTTAGCGTTAGCGTTGCCAGCGTCAAATCGTTGTTTTGAGCCAACACCTGAGTAATGTATTGATTAAGCGTTGGGTCGTTAAACGCCAACCACCAAGGATCCATACTGACATCACCCGCAACATGCATCTGTTGCCAATTTGCAGGCACTTGCACCTCAGGAGCTTGATAGTCACTACGCATAAGCGACCCACAACCTGACAACCACACTGCACTTAAGGCAGCCGCGACCAATCGAGTTTTGAATTTCATTGTGTTACTCATTTTTAGTCTCTCGCTAGCGCTTCTATCGGATCGAGTTTGGCGGCATTACGAGCAGGTAAAAAGCCGAAAGCGATGCCAATCAACGTTGAGCAAATAAACGCCCAGATGATCGAGTTCATCGAGTAAATCATTTGGAAGCTGCTGCCAGATGTACTGAATGCAAAACCAATCAAAAACGCCAAGCCAATACCAGCAATGCCACCACACAAACACACTAGTACCGCTTCAATCAAAAACTGACGCAAAATATCCGCTTGCCGCGCACCCACAGCCATTCGCACACCGATCTCTTTCGTGCGCTCTGTCACCGACACCAACATGATGTTCATTACGCCAATTCCCCCGACAATTAGGGAGATCACCGCAATCGCTGAGATCAGTAACGTCATGGTTGCGGTGGTTTTCTCGATGCTCTGACGAATGGTGTCAGTGTTAATCGTGAAGAAATCTTCTGTACCGTGGCGCATTTTTAACAAGTTGATGATGCTCTGTTCTACCGCTGCGCTTGGGGCGTTCTCATCAATCCGTACAGTAATGCCGTTGAGGTAGCGTTGTCCCATCATTCGTCCCGACATGGTGGTGTATGGCACCCAAATTTTCAGCGCGTCGCTGTTGCCAAACGCGTCTTCTTTTTTCTGCGTGACACCCACAATACGCACTGGCAATGAACCAAGAAAAATCACTTCACCAATAGGATTTCTATCCGCAAACATTTCCTTTCTGGTGTTGTCATCAATCACTGCTTCTTGGGCGAGTGAGTTCACGCTCTCTTCATCCCAAAACTGACCTTTGGCGATCTCATAACCGCGCACACGGAAATAATCTTCCCCAACCCCTTCCACAGACGCGGTTGCATCCTGATTGGCGTAACGCACGGTTAAGCTGTTGGATAAAGACGGCGTGACACTGTCGACAAAAGGTAGACTCTCCAACGATTTAGCATCGTCGGCGGTTAGCGTTTTCACTCGTCCGGAGCGGCGGTCACCAAACCCTTTGCCCGGCCTGACATCAATGGTGTTTGTTCCCATGGATGAAATATTCGACAAAATTTGCTGTTGTGAACCATTACCTAGTGCCACCACGGAAACCACCGAGGCTATACCAATAATGATGCCGAGCATGGTCAAAAACGTGCGCATTCTGTGGCTAGACATCGCTAGCAGCGCCATTTTGAGCGCGTCAATAAAACTGTCCCACTTCCACCACTTACTGGCGGCTTGCGCTGGGCGATGAAAAGACGCGCTCGGTGTCTTTGCTGCTTGCTCATTGATTACAACTTGTGCATTTGGCGTATCTGCAATGATTTCACCATCTTTGATTTCAATGATGCGATCCGCAAAGTTCGCCACGTTCATATCATGAGTCACTATGATGATCGTATGCCCAAGTTGATGTAACTCTCTAAGAAGTGCCATCATCTCTTGCCCGCTGTGACTGTCTAATGCACCAGTGGGCTCATCAGCGAGAATCACCTCACCACCGTTCATCAGTGCACGAGCAACACTCACGCGCTGTTGCTGGCCACCACTCAGCTGGCTGGGCTTGTGAGTCAAACGATCTTCCAGCCCTAAGCGAGCCAATAACGACTGCGCTCGCTCCGTTCTTTGACGATGAGGAACTCCCGCGTAAACCGCAGGTACTTCCACGTTTGCCACCGCGGTTAAGTCCCCCAGCAAATGGTAACGCTGGAATATAAAGCCAAAATACTCGCGGCGCAGTTCCGCCAGTTGATCAGATTCCAACGTCGAGACATCTTGCCCATTAATGAAGTATCGACCGCTGGACGGTTTATCCAAGCAGCCGAGCACATTCATCAGCGTCGATTTACCTGAGCCTGATGCACCCACGATCGCGACCATTTCACCGCGTTTTATCTCTAAATTAATGTGGTTCAACACGGTAAGCGACTCGTCTCCAGAGACGAAACGTCGAGTTAAATCCTCAACTTTTAAAAGCACGTCACTCATCTTAGAACCTCATTGGAGGTCGACGACGATCACCTCGGCTTGATGATTCTCCATCCATAGCATTGCCAAGAACAACTTGGTCGCCTTCCTTCAAACCTGAGAGAATTTCTGCGTTCACTTTGTTGTTGATACCCACTGTCACGGGCTTTTGCACCACTTGGCCCTGTTCAAGCACTGGCACGGTATAGTTGCCTTTGCCGCCAGATTTTTGCAGGACTTGTGAAGGGACAATCAAGGTATTTTCCGATTGCTCAAGGACAATCGAAACTTGCGCAGTCATGCCGATGCGCAAAATACCTTGCGGGTTCTTCACATCAAATACAGCGTTGTAGTAAATGGCGTCGCTATCTGAAATGCTCAAATCGCTGTCATCGCCATCCATGATGGTTGGCCCCGGCTCAATGGCGCGCAATGTGCCTTTAAACTGCTGATTCGGTTTGCCTAAAATGGTGAACAGCGCCGTTTGGCCTGGGTGAACAAAAATCACATCGGCTTCCGAAATTTCGGCTTTCACCGTCATCGTATCTAACTTGGCTAACTCGATAATAGTTGGCGTGGTTTGATTGGCGTTTACGGTTTGTCCTTCTTCCACCGCGGTGTAGACCACCGTGCCATCCATCGGTGCGTTGATGGTGGTGTAACCGAGATCTAACTGCGCATTGTCGACGTTGATTTTGGCTTTCTCGATTTCGGCATCCAGTTGCGCTAACTCGGCTTTGTAGATGGCGAGCGTCGCTTCGGCATTCTCGTAATCAGCTCGTGAGCTCGCTTTCGCTGCCAACATGCCTTTTTGGCGCACGTATTCATAGTTTGCTTGTTTAATCTGCGCTTGCTTAGCCTGGTACTGAGCGTTGAGACTATTAAGAGACGCTTGGGCTTCTTTGAGGCTGTTTTGCTGAGTCAGGCTGTCAATCTGTGCAATCAAGTCCCCCTGTTTGATCTCATCCCCTAAGTTCACAGCGAGGCGTTGAATTTGCCCAGATACTTGCGCACCTACATTCACCAATTTGGACGCTTGCAACATGCCGTTGGCTAATACCGCCTTTTCGATATTGCCTTTGCGAACGACTTCTGTCGCGTAAGAAAAAATGGGTTCTGGACGTTGCAGATAATGATAACCACCAGCACCAATAGCAAGTAGGCTACACAAAACGAGCCATTTTTTATTGAGTTTCATAGCAGGAGTGAAGTAAATAATCGTTTTGATTTTATACTGCTATTTGTCTTAGCCGTACAGGGTACGAGACGTAAAGATAGGTAAATTAACGTCAAGATACTGAAGGAATAACTTCACTAACGTGAAAAATCCGAGATATTATAGTCACTTCAAAACTTTATCATTCAATAAATATAACAAAGATCATTTTTAATATAGAAATTCAAGTTATAAGTATTATAAACAAAACTTTTAAATACCAACAAACCAGTAAAATCTAAGCTTATTCAATATGCCATCCATTTAAATTTCATTATGGTCATTTTGATGATTGAATTTAAAGAGGAGTTAAGTGGCAAGTTAAATAAAAAATACCCACATAACACAGGTAAGACCGAGAGGAGTGTGTCATGTGGGTTTAAAACGATAGTTCTCTTGCTGATTCGAACTACCAACGTTGGGATGCAATGGAAATACAAATGACTCAGAGTTTCCATCACGAACACTTTATCGCTGGATTTACCTCTGTTTGTTAGGGAACAGTCAGCACAATAAAAATAGAGAAGTAATACCGCAAAAATAAAAGTAGAGGCTCTGAGTTTAATTTACACGTAAAATAATCACCACATTCACGACATGAACCCTTAATAAATTCATCAATAAATATTTATTAAGTTAAATTTATTTATTGTCAACATACTGTTAGTTTTACTCCTAAATATACTGGTCAGATTTGTTTATTTTACTGCTTTTCGTTGCAATACAATCTCTAATTAATTCATGAGAAAAAACATGCAGCGACAATTCACTCTTTCACCGATTTATTTATTAATCGGTTTAGCCTCATCGACGGCGTATGCCGGTGGTTTTCAAATTAACGAACATTCGGCGACGGGTCTTGGTCGTGCTTTTGCTGGTGATGCTGTTATTGGTGATAATGCGTCTGTAGTCAGCCGCAACGCCGCAGCGATGACGCTGTTTAAACAAAATGCCTTATCGTTCGGTGTCACTTACGTCAAACCTGACGTTACCGTTAAAAATGCGCAATATCATCGAGCTAACATTAATGCGGATGTCAATGTTGGTATGGGCGGTTTTCCTCCGTCCCCTCAAGTTGACATTACCCCGTCCTTCTCTCAAACCGTGACCGATATTGATGACGTCGATGGCGTTGGTCAACCAGCCGTTGTACCCAATTTTTACTTTATTCACCCTATCAACGACGACTGGTATCTAGGCTTATCGGCATACTCCAACTTCGGAACCGACATGGAGTTTAAACCAAACTATGGCGCACCTGTTTTTGGCGGTGTCACCAGCGTAGCGAGTGTCAACCTTGGCGCAAGCTTGGCATACAAGGTGAACGACCGTTTTAGTATTGGTGGTGGTATTGATGTGATTTACGGCTCTGGTGAGCTGTACCGCGATATGGACGTGGGTGTTTGCGTTGGTGGGAACATACTTGGAAACGAACTAGAACAACGCTGTGGATCCGTAAAAGGCAACGCACTTGATGTGGAAGCTGGCGGCATTGGGCTTGGTGCGAATATTGGCATGATGTACGAGTTTAACGAACGTCATCGCTTGGGTTTAAGCTACAAGCACAGCCCTAACATCGATGCCAAGGGCGACATCCACTTTGCTGGCGAATCGTACGACTCGCTTGCTATGCCGCTACCGGATATTGCGGAGTTTTCCGGTTATCACCGCGTCTTACCTAAATTTGCCCTGCACTATTCTGTGCAGTGGATTGGTTGGTCAGCATTTGACAGCTTGAAAGCTGATGATCAGTTGCTAAAAGATTTTCAGTGGCAAGACTCCGCGCACTACTCCATCGGTGCGACTTGGTACGCCAATGAACGTTGGACACTACGCACGGGTTACATGTTCGACAAAACACCTGTCGATGAGCTGACTTCGCTTTCTATCCCAGATTCGAACCGTCACTGGTTATCTGCGGGTGCCTCTTACCAATGGTCATCAGATACCACGGTTGACATCGGCATGACGTACTTGATTGGTGAAGATGTCAACGTAGAAGAGTACGCGTATGAAGGTGTTCCTGCACCGATGGTAACGGGCGTGACCCATTCAAATGCGTTCCTAATTGGTGCCCAACTCAGCCACCGTTTCTAATTTGTCAGGCAGTGATCAAACCTCTATGTCATTGCCTTGTAACAACGCTTATCAAAGCGACCGAACAGAGACATTATTATGAACAAAACACTACTTGCTTTTTCACTCTCACTTCTCACTCTAGGCGCGGCTCAGGCTTCAGAATGGGGCTATGGCAATGACAAACACGGGCCAGAGCACTGGGGAGAAATCGCCAAAGACTGCGCAACCACGAAAAACCAAAGCCCAATCAACATCGACAACCCAGCCGATGCAAAACTGGAAGCACTGAACCTTTCGTACACTGGTCAGGTCATTGGTTTAACCAACAATGGTCATACGCTGCAAGCGCAAGTGAACGGACGTAACAGCTTCACCATCGATGGCGAGACGTTCGAGCTGCAACAGTTCCATTTCCACACACCTTCAGAAAACCAAATCAAAGGCCGCCAATATCCACTTGAAGCGCACTTTGTACACGCCAACGCAGACGGCGAGTTGGCGGTAATTTCGGTGATGTTTGATGCTGGCGATCAAAACGCAGCGCTGTCTAAACTGATCAACGCAATCCCACAAGAGAATCAAACCACCTTCTTTAAAGATACGTTTGAGATTAACGACTTACTGCCAAAAACTGCAAACTACTATCGATTTAACGGCTCTTTAACCACACCACCATGTTCAGAAGGTGTGCGCTGGTTTGTGCTTAAAGACACTCAAACCTTATCCAAAGATCAAGCCGCGAAACTGATGGAAGTCATGGGACAAAACAATCGTCCGCTGCAACCGCTAAATGCGCGCGTTGTACTTTCTAACTAAACGCCACATCCGATAAGGGGCATCGTATTTGCCCCTTATTTTGATTCGCTCTAACCTCACTTCGTTACAGGAACCCCCAATGAAAACTCCATCTGTTCTGTCACTCTTACTCGCACTCGCCCCGACATTCGCCTTCTCTCATAACCTTTCTGTCGGTCAAACCACCCCTTCCGTCAGCATTGATACCTATGGCGAAATGACGCTGCAAGGAGACGATGTGGCTTATCAACCTTGGGCAACTCAGCAGATGTTAGGCAAAGTCCGTGTGATACAAGCCATTGCAGGTCGTAGTAAAGCCAAAGAGATGAACGCGCCGCTGATGTCAGCAATCACTGCCGCTCACTTTCCTGAAGATCAGTATCAGACCACAACCGTGATCAACCAAGAAGACGCCATTTGGGGAACCGGTACATTTGTAAAATCGTCGGCAGAGGACAGCAAAAAGACATTCTCTTGGTCTTCCATGGTGTTAGACAAAAATGGCGTATTAGCAACAACTTGGGATCTGCAGCAAGAAAGTTCTGCGATTATCGTACAAAATAAACAAGGCGAAATTTTATTCGTGAAAGAAGGGGCTTTAACTCAAGACGAAGTCACACACGTCATCGAACTGATTAAACAGAATATCTAAACCTAAGGTAAGGAAAAGCTATGAAACTGTTCAACACCATCGCACTCTGTCTTTTAGCGGCTGTGGCCTCTTTCCAATCGGTTGCTGGAGACAACGATTGGGACAAGATTGCAGATAAGACCGTCAGTTTTAAATCGGAAACCGACACAGTCAATCCACTGTCCCCATTTGCTAACGCTCGTTTTAGCCACATCAAAATCAAATGTACGCAAGGTACGGTCGATCTGAAAAGCGTTAAAGTAATCATGAAAGATGGTCAGGAAAAGACGTTCGACAGTTTAGGTGTTCTGACTAAAGGCATGTCATCAAGAAGTTTAAGCCTACCAACAAAAGATAACGCGAAATTAGACAAGATCGAGTTGAACTATGAATCGGTTGGCAGCACAGCGCTGCAAGTCGCGGGAGTGACCAAAAAAGCGCAAGTGGAAATCTTAGGTAAGAAAATCGACGAGTAAGCGATGGCTCAACGAACTCACCCAAACTAAAAACAGCGGCACTAGGCCGCTGTTTTCATTAAAAAATCGTCATGGATAACTAAATGAATTTCTTCAGCTTCGCCAAACCATAAGCGGCGATGGTGACACAATCTTTGATCGTGCCGTCGATCATCATCTGTTCGAACTCCTCAACAGAAAAAGCGCGAGTGATCAAATCCTCTTCTTCACTGTCGAGTTGATTGCCCACGTCCGTTAAATCAGTGGCGAAGTAGACGTGACATGTCTGATTCAAAAAGCCGTATGCGATAAACTGCGCGCCGACATACGCCATTGCGCTCGCCTGCATGCCCGTTTCTTCACGCAGCTCGCCTTTGGCAAGCTCAAGATGATCCGCATCTGGGTTTGATTCCCACGCCCCTTGTGGGATCTCCCAACAACGTTGACCTACGGTGTAACGGTACTGCTGAACCAAGTGAATCATCCCGTTATCGATAGCCAGAATCGCAGCACAATCAGGTTTGTCGACCACACCATAGATGCCCTCTGCGCCGCTCGGACGTAAAATTTTGTCCTCACGCACCGTCATCCACTTATTCTGGTAAACGACTTTGCTGTCTAACTGTTTGATGTCTGACATGGTTATTCCTTGATTTTTCTGAGGGTTACTGCGGAATAATACCCGATTCGGTTACGCCACCAAAATGTTCTTTAGTTCACTCAAAGACTCAACGGTGTAATTTGGTGCGATACGCTCATCGACGCTTGCGCCTGTGGTATTTAACCAGCAAGTTTCAATACCAAAATTATTACCACCCAGAATATCGGAATGCAGGTTGTCACCCACCATCAGTACGCGCGTTTTGCATGGGTTGCCCATTTGCTGCATCGCGTATTCAAAAATACCTAAGTCCGGTTTTGCTACGCCCACTTGTTCAGAGATCACCACTTTATCGAAGTACTCAGTCATCCCTGTGCGCTCAAGGCGAATTGCTTGCAACTCTGTAAAACCGTTGGTGATGATGCCCATTTTAGCTTTGCCTTGCAGCGCTTCCATCAGCTCTTTTGCACCTGGCAACAAGCTGCAAATATCGGCCATCGCTTCTAAAAATGCGCTGTTGAGATCTGCTGTTGTAGTATTCAACTTCTCAGCCCACTCGGTAAAACGCTTATGTTTTAGCTCATCTGCCGTTACTTTGCCGTCTTGGTAATCCACCCAAAGCGGTTTGTTTACGGTTTGGTAATGAGCAAAATCTTGTTCAGTAAAATCTACGCCTTTGCGAGAAAACATAAGCTGCAAACCTTTGAAAGCATCAAAGTGGAATAAGGTTTCGTCAGCGTCAAACAGGATCCAATCGTACTTCATTTTCTTCTTCCCAAAATCAAGGTCGTAATACTGGTGCATAGTCTAGATTGTTTTCTTCTTGAAGATAATCTCTATAATTGGAAATTAATTGTATCCTTGTGCTCAACAATAAATGCTTCACGATAATAGGAGATTGATGTGAACGCGATTGCCTCCCTGCCCGTTTTTGTTGCTGTTGTCGAATGCGGCAGCTTTTCCCTTGCGGCCAAACAGCTGAATCTGACGAAATCGGCGATCAGCAAACGCATCAACCAACTAGAAGATGATTTGGGCATTCGTCTCCTTAATCGAACTACGCGTAAGCTGAGCCTGACCGAAGCAGGAGAACGCTATTTTGAGTACGCCTCTCAAGCGCTCAACCTAGCCCAGCAAGGCGTAGACGCGGTATCGGAACTGCAAGGCTCTCCACAAGGTCGGCTCAAAATTACCGTGCCGATGTCTTTCGGTGTACTGCATATCGCGCCTTTGATCAGCGAGTTTCTCGCTCGTTACCCGAAAATTGAAGTGGATTTAAACCTCGAAGACAAAATGGTCGATTTGGTTAAAGACGGTTTTGATTTGGGGATCCGTATTGGTGAACTCACCTCTTCCAATCTAATCGCAAAACGTCTCGCCCCTTGTAAAAGTGTGCTTTGTGCCTCGCCAGATTACTTAGCGGAGTTTGGAACACCACAAAAACCAAGTGATTTAGTCAGTCACAACTGCCTGCGCTACTCCTATTTCCGTGGCGGCGTCGAATGGATGTTCATCAACAACGGCAGCGAATACAAGGTGCTTCCAAAAGGAAACTTTATCGTCAATAACAGCGAAGCCATTCGCCAGTTGCTGTTAAGAGGTTCGGGCATTGCTCAACTGCCAACATTTATTGCAGGAAGAGACTTTGCCGCAGGAAATCTAAAACCGGTGATGGAAGAGTATTCTCTACCAGAACACGCCATTTATGCGGTTTTTCCTGAGCGCAAGCACATGCCGTTGAAAGTAAGAGCCTTTATCGATTTTATCAGCGAAAAACTCGGTACAGATTTACCTTACTGGGATCGTTACATCAGCCCAGAAAAATAACCATATTGATGATAAGTGAGTGAGATTTCACTACTGACATGTTCTGACATTCCATCCGCGTAACCTTATTTGGAACTCAACAGGCAATCCGCCAAAACCAATAAGGAATCACAATATGGAAACCGTTATCGAAACTGTGCAATTTCGTCTAACCGCAGGCACAACAGAGCAAGACGTGATCGCCGCTGCCAAACAGTCACAAACGTTTGTGAAGAATCTGCCGGGCTTTTTGTACCGATCGCTCAGTCACGAAGCGACGCACGATGTGTGGACAGACATCATTTACTGGCGTTCAATGGACGATGCAAAACAGGCGGGAAAACAGATTAAGCAAGCCGTTGAATTTCAGCCTCTGTTATCAATGATTGACTGCGAAAGCTTCGAGCTTAAACATCACAACTTAAAAATGTGCAGTGAGCTAGAGAAGTAATCAGCCACACTACCACTAACAACCAGTAGGTCTAGATAAGGAACATCATGAGCAAATCAGAACGACTGTTTGAGCTACTGACGCTTCTGCGCGCAAAGCGTTACGCCGTGACAGCGAAAGAGCTCGCAGAAAGAATGGAAGTTAGCGAACGTACGATTTATCGCGATATTCAGTCGTTGCTCAGTTCTGGTGTTCCGATTCAAGGTGAAGCAGGTGTCGGCTACCTGCTGCAAGCTGGCTCTCATCTGCCGCCTTTGATGTTCTCAGAAAAAGAGATGATGGCGCTTGAACTGGGTATGCGGATGGTTCGAGCCTGGTCGGATGCCGAACTTGCCGAAGCGTCTCACTCTGCGTCCACCAAAATACTTTCGGTATTGCCCGATAAGCTCAAACAACAAGTGGAAGATTGTCCGCTGATTGTGCCCGATTATCACACCCAATCCGAGACTGCCAAACGAGGGCAGCTTCTGCGCCACGCGATTGATCATCAGTTTAAGGTCAGTTTGGATTACCAAGATGAAAGCGGACAGGTGACCGAGAGAAAAATCCAACCGTTAGGCCAGTTCTTTTGGGGCAAAGTCTGGACGCTGGTCGCCTGGTGCGAATTGCGCGATGACTACCGCCAGTTCCGCCTCGACCGTATCCAAGCACTGCGTATGCACGATGAAGAGTTTCAGAGTGCGGAAACCAAATCTCTCAAACATTATATTGCGCAGTATGAATCGAAAGATTGAGTGTTTTTCATCCCTCCATCACAAGGATTCTAAATTGCTCTGCTCAATGCGCGATATTTGGAAAGGCACATTTGGTTAAACTAATGTTTCATTTTTAACAGATGCGCAACCAACCTAAGATCGTTAACTTAAGTAGCACGTCAACCACACCGGAGCGTGAAGCTATGAAAGTACTGATTCAATACACCCAAGCAGGGAAATATCGAGATCAAGCGTGGGAGTCTTTAACTCTTCGATCTAAAGGTGATATGCAGGCCGTTACCCCTTCTTATGCTGCCCAACTTATCGAACAAAGCAAAGCGACACTTGTGATGACTGAGGAGCAACAAATCGTTATTCATCCATAACCGACTATTAGCCTTGTTTAACCAACCTTTGTTAGTTGTGCAAGGCTTACATCTCGCCATTACACGTTATCCATTTTATACACGACCAACTATATTTACATAAAAATCAATAAAATAGTTCTTATTTTCGTTCTCGACACTCCTTCAAAACGCCCTTACATTCATAGCTAAGATATAGGTTATCTGTTAGTCTCTTTATTTCTTCATGATAAAAATTAGGATAAAACCTTTGAAAAAGCATCGGTTTATTATAAGGATAGGTGCAATATGCAATTGATCTGGAACATTATTGGATACTTAATGTTCTCTGGTGTATTAGTTATTTTTTTTCAAACATTCTTTATAGGTATCATGCACCTTTTAATGCCAAAAGACATTGTCAATAGCTACTTTAAAGAACCTTATTTTAACACTTTCGAACTAGCTCTATTTACAGGTTGGCCTTACGCATTTTTCCGAACATTGATGTTTGTTCGTTTAATCGTTCAACCTAACTCAGGTAAAAAACGAAAGTTACCCGATGTATCCCAAGAGGTGCCTAGGTGGTACCGTCTATTATCCTTCATTTTAATATGGGTAATTATCATAAACTCTACAATGTTAGCGCTTGTATTTTTTATCGCAGGTTTTTTATCATTAGCAGATCATGTATGACCTTTACCTATCCAATTAAGTCTAATGTCACACTTTAAATGTAAATAACATTAAGAATTTCACACAAATAATAAATACATCAGCTAATTTATGGCTTTTTAAAATGAAAGTCTAGAATGCAAAAAAATAAAATTTTTAAATATAGTTTCTTGTTAATATCTATACAAATAAATTATTAGCTAGAGGTGCTCTGTGTCGGGATCTTTTAAGTATAAAATAAAAGTCATGATAACTTATCACCTATTATATTAAACATGTATGGTGCTCCATATGGTAGCAAGGACTATCAGATGGTACTGACTCATATAATGACATTAAACAAGCATATTTCAGATCCTAACCGCATTAGAGCAGGCGATATCATTTGGTTATCAGCTCTACCCAAATCAAGCTCTCAACTTAAAACTCAAAGTAACAATGCGTTACCTCCTAAAAGTATCGCGAAGCTAGGGACCTACCCAGCGTCTAAACCTCAAATGCCCAGCTCTCCTCCCCATAAAGTTTTGCCTCCCAATCTTCTCAGCTACAATCAACCTCCAAAATCAATCTCAAATCAAGTTCCACCGCAACATGCTGACATGTTTTGGGCGTTGGCATGGCTGGAAAACAACGCCAATATGATTACTATTCCAGGAGGTACCTTGATGGGTGCTACAGGGAACTTGATGAGTAAAGGAAATATTAAGCTCATTGAGAACATCAACGACCTTTACGCAAACTATAAAAACGGAGTAATAAGTAAAGGACAATATGATGGTCGACGTAAAAAACATTTAGACCTACTAAAGAAAAATGTTGGCCCTATGGAAAAGCTGCTATTTGGCAACAAAACGACTCACCAGTCTATTCGCATAGCTCGAAGTGGAGGGTTACCTGCGAATGCTCATATAGTTAAACAAGCCGAAAAACTGAATAAAATAGCTCAAGCATCTAAAGTGGGCGGACATGTTTTAGTCGGTGTTGGTCTGACGGCTTCCTGCATTCAGATTGCGAATACACAAGACCAACATGAGAAGAATGAAATTTTTGTTGAGTCAATAACTAGCACAGCTGTAGGAATGGGTACCAGCGCGTTAGTCGGTCTATTTTTAGTATCAAACCCTATTGGCTGGGGGACTGCCATTGTACTCGCTGCCGGTTCAACGGCTGTAGGTTATGCATCCGGTAAAGTGGCAAAAAGCTTTTATAATTCAATTGAAAGCAAGCCAAACTTAGTCGCTAGTACTGGAATAGAGTCTATATGCAGCAAGTAATCACATTTCTTTTTTACACTTTAATGACTGGTGTGATTATTATTTTCTTACAAACCATTTCTATCGGTGTCATGCACTTTCTGATGCCGAAGGAGATTGTTGGGAACTATTTTAAAAAACCATATTTTAATGAATTTGAGCTTTCTTTATTCACAGGGTGGCCTTACGCATTTTTCCGAACATTGATGTTTGTTCGTTTAATCGTTCAACCTAGCTCAGGTGAAAAGCGAAAATTACCTAATATTTCTAGAGAAGTACCAAAATGGTATCGTTATTTGTCGATTCTATTACTGGGTATTATCATTGTTAACTCTGTTGTCGTTGCCCTGACTTTATCAATTGGTGCCGTTCTTTTAGCAATTGAGTGAGGAATTAACATTAAAATATAACGATGTACTCGACGAAGAGAGCTCAGTCTGAACTCTCTAATCGCCAGAGTTATTGCATACTAACCTCTACTCTTCTTCGTTGAGACGACGAATCAACTTAGCTGGCGTGCCTCCGTATAGACAATCTGGCGGCACATCATGGTTGACTACCGAGTTCGCCGCAATAACCGAGCGAGCACCAATCGTCACACCTTGGTTAATGACCGAATTTCCGCCAATCCACACATCATCTTCAATCGTGATAGGTTTACAAAACGTTTCCCAACGCCGACGACTTCGGTAATCAACAGAATGAGAAGCGGTATAAAATTGCACGCTCGGTCCAATGAGCACGTGGTTCCCGATGGTAATTTTGGCACCATCGAGCATGACCACGTTCATGTTGATAAAGGTTTCTTCACCTATTTCGATGGTCTTACCAAATTCACAATGAAAAGGGGACTGGACAATACAACGGCCTACCTTGCCAAATAGCTGCTTTTGCAATTCGTCGCGCTGACTTTCGTCGGTGTTATTATTAAGTGCTCTAAGTGCTTGAAGAGCATGGCTTCTAATGGCGTCAATTTCTTTGTCCATGCCATCAAAGACCTGGCCAGACATCATTTTTTCTAGTTCTGTCACTGGAAGACTCCTACAACCTGCAATTACTGCTTTCAGATTCTTCACAAGGTACGTGAACTGCGAAATAAAAAAAGAGAAAAGCCCGGACTTTTCTCTTTCCTGTTTTTATATTTTGTGGAGTCTGTCAACTTACACAATTTCCCAACTGTGGGTCATCTCAACACCTTCGCCTAGCATTAAGCAAACCGAGCAGTATTTTTCTAGCGAGTCAGCCACCACTTTTGCTACGACTTCTGGGTCAAGCTCGTCACCTGACACTTCAAAGTGGATATTCACTTGCGTAAAGATACGCGGTGCGGTTTCACGACGCTCTGTGGTTAGCTTGGCATTAACTGACGAAACCTTTTGGCCTGCTGTTTTCAAACCATCAACAACATCGACAGAGCTACAGCCACCAGCAGCCATTAGTACCATTTCCATTGGGCTTGGTGCGGTTGCACCACCATTGCCATCCATCACTACGGAGTGGCCCGACTGAGATTGCCCAAGGAATTTAAAATCTTCTATCCATTTAACTTCAGCTTGCATGATTTACCTCATTTAGCATCGCTTATTCAAGGCATCGTTGCCCTTACTAGCGGTGTGTTTCTTGTCGATACTTTAGCTCTATCGCATAAAAGGGCAACGGAATTTTCAACATTACTGTAATTTTTTCGCTCGGTTACCTTTCTCTATACGTAACACTTTTTATTTAAGTAACACTTTCTACAAAAATAACGATGAGGTAGCTATGAAGAATATGTCTAAGTTATTGGCCGGTTTCTCCTTCGCACTTCCAGTCTTGTTTCTACTATTGAGTAAAACAGGTACCGCCGATACGATGGATAAGCTGAAGGCTTCAGAGAATACAAGAATCGCAACGCTAGCTGGCGGTTGTTTCTGGTGTACAGAATCGGATTTAGAGCAACTGCCCGGCGTAATCGATGTTGTATCAGGTTATTCAGGTGGTCATATTGAAAACCCGACTTACCGCCAAGTCTCTTCTGGTAAATCTGGTCATATTGAAGTGATTGAGGTGAAGTACGATCCTGCTGTCGTGAACTACGAGCAAGTGCTGGACTACTTCTTCCGTCATATCGACCCTACCGACGATAAAGGTTCATTTGTTGACCGTGGTCCTCAATACCGTCCAGCGATCTTCTACCATAATGCGGAGCAAAAGCAGATTGCTAAGCAGTTTATGATGGAAATCGACAAGGCGATGATCTATCCAAAACCGTTGAAAACAGAGCTGATCGAGTTTGAAAAGTTTTACCCTGCGGAGTCGTACCATCAGGATTACTACAAGAAGAGTAGCTTGAAGTACAAATACTACCGCTACGCATCAGGTCGCGATAAATATCTCGACGAAGTATTTGGTGAAGATCGAAAAGAAAGTCCTAAAACACTTCGACAGTTGATTGAAGAAAAAAAGCTGCTTTCGAAAGTGAAAGCGTACAGTAAACCTGCTCAGTCTGAAATCAAATCAAACTTAACAGAGCTACAGTATTACGTGACGCAAGAAGAAGGCACGGAGCGTCCGTTTGATAATGAATACTGGGACAACAAAGAAGCGGGAATTTATGTGGATATTGTGACCGGTGAACCGCTATTTTCTTCTACTGATAAATACAAATCTGGCACAGGTTGGCCAAGCTTTACTCGACCAATTAACCCGGGTTACATCGTGGAGAAAACCGATTATAAACTGCTCTACCCTAGAACGGAGATCCGCAGTAAGTTTGGTGATTCACACCTAGGTCATGTGTTTAAAGATGGTCCGAAGCCGACGGGATTACGCTATTGTATGAACTCTGCTGCGATGAAATTTGTACCTGTGAACAAGATGGCGAGTTTAGGCTACGGCGATTACCTGTACCTATTTGATAAGTAGCTAAACCACCGTTTTAACCAAATTAGGAGTGAACAATCAGCGCGATGAAAGGTTTTAAATCCAACCTTCCCATGAAAGTCTGTCCGGTCTGTCAGCGCCCATTTTCTTGGAGAAAGAAGTGGGCGCGAAATTGGGAGGAAATCGTTTATTGTTCTGAGCGTTGCCGAAGAAATAAATCAACGAAAACGTAGGTCACTCCGACCCTCTCTGGAGTATGTTATTTCATTTGTATTAACGTTTGTACGCGTTCTCTTACCAAGGTAATAACGTCCCATCATAAGCCCAAAACGCCCCGCTATCTTGCGGGGTTGCTTTTTCTATCAAGCCTAATAAATCCTTAGCAACTCGCTCTGGCGTGAACAACTTTCCCTCTGGGACATTGGTTTGAAAAGGTGCCGACAAAGCGGTATCTGTGGTGCCAGGGTGAAGTGAAAGCACCGTGCCATGTTTGACCACTCTTTGCCATTCGATCGACATGGTTTTTAGGAACATGTTTAATGCGGCTTTCGATGCTCGATAGCTGTACCAACCACCGAGCTGATTATCGCTAATGCTGCCAACTTTGGCCGAAATGGTCGCAAACTTGGGTGCAGTACTGCGCTTTAGCTTGGGCGTGAAGTATTTCGCCAACAGCAAACTTGGCAAAGTATTAACCGTGATGGTTTGCTGAAAGAAGTCTGCGTCGAGCGAGCTAAGATTCTTCTCAGGACCTTTCTCTTGGGTGTGCAACATACCAACACAGTTCACCAACCAATCGACGTGTTCAATCTGCTCACTGAACGCTTTTACCTGCTCGTCTTGCGATACATCCACTTGATGCCAAACGACATTTGGGTGTTGCCAATCTGGTTGCTGCTTACGATAAGTGGCATGCACGCGAGCTTGAGGAAACCGAGCTGCGGCTTCTCTCACCATCGCCAAACCAATTCCACCATTGCCACCGACGATGAGTATTTCCATCACAAGTTCTCCACGTTTTCTATGTAGTGCTCTGCGGTATCAAGAATCGCTTGGCGTTGTTGTTCTTCCATGTTGTCCCAAGAGCGGAAAATCATCCCGATTCGTGGATTGGCTGCGAGGCGCTTGTCGTGTTTGTTCATAAAGCGCCAATAAAGGCTGTTAAACGGACACGATCCTTCCCCACTCCTCGCCTTATTGTCGTAATGGCAACCCTTACAGTAGTCGCTCATTTTGTTGATGTAAGAACCACTCGCCGCGTAAGGTTTGGTGCCAACAATGCCGCCATCCGCAAACAATGCCATGCCACGTGTGTTCGGCATTTCGACCCATTCAATCGCATCAACATAGATACCGAGATACCACTCATCCACTTGATCTGGGTCGATCTCGGTTAGCAAGCAAAAGTTACCAGTGACCATCAAACGTTGGATGTGGTGTGCGTAGGCGTAATCGAGGGACTGCCCAATCGCATTGCGCATACAAGCCATTTTAGTTTCACCATTCCAGAAGAAATCTGGCAGCTTTCTTTCTGCGCCCAATTCGTTGTTTTTCGGGTAATGAGGCATGTTCGCCCAATAGACCCCTCGAATGTACTCTCGCCATCCTAAGATTTGGCGAATAAACCCTTCAACTTGAGAAATGTCGATGTCCGCGTTGGAATGAAATGCCTTGAGTGAAGCATCAATGACTTCTCCCGGGTGCAGTAATTTGCTGTTAAGCGAGAATGAAATTCGGCTGTGATACAAGCTCCACTTAGCGTCGTGCTGGCCTGTCATGGCATCTTGAAAACGTCCGAATAACGGCAGACAGACTTGGCAGAAATGCGCGAGTAAAGAGAGGCTTTGCGCGCGATTGATCGGCCACAACAAGTCTCCTTCGAGGTTTCCGATGGTTTTGATGTCATGTTCTGCCAACCGCTCAATAATGCCGTGGACGTCGGTACTGAACATCAAAGGTTGTGGAAGTTGTTCAATGTCTTTGGCTTTGAGCTTGTTACGATTATTGGCATCGTAATTCCATTTTCCGCCGATAGGCTTTCCGTCTTGCATCAAGATGTCGAAGCGCTTGCGCATACGGCGGTAAAAGTGCTCCATCATGATGTGTTTGCCTTGAGGAAACTGCGATTCTATTTCCTCAAACGGTAACAAAAAGTGCTCCGAATCGACACAACGCGTCACGACCCCATCAAGCTTTAATTTGGCTAACTGCTCTAGCAGACGGTATTCATCCGGGCGTTGATATTCAAACTTACTTGCACCAACTTCACTCGCGTAGTGTTGCAAGACTTGCTCAAGATCGTCGAAGGATTGTGTGTCATCCAATGTGAGGTGCAGAACTTGGTGACCTTCACTCTGACGCTCTTTTGCAAACTGTTCCATTGCAGAAAAGAACGCACACACTTTCTGAATATGATGCGTGACGTAAGTATTCTCTTGCTTGAGCTCCGCAATCAGGTAAAGCACTTGCTCATCAGGTTGCTGAAACCAAGAGTGCTCACTGTTAAGTTGATCGCCCAAGATCAATCGTACGGTTTCAAATTGCATTACGGTTTCTCCGATGACGAAGCTTTGTCACTGCTGCCCATCACAATCGGCCAATCGACCATGTCTACACTATCCAAATGCGCGCCAGGACAACGACCTTGCCACCTATCGATGAACTCCATGTGCGGATCGTACATTTCGGTTTGCTTTTCGAGGTTGAATTGTCGTGAACCACGCGGATCAGCACCAACGCCCGCTAGGTATTGCCAATTTCCCCAGTTTGATGCCACATCGTAATCAACCAGTTGTGACTCAAAGTACGCCGCGCCATAACGCCAATCGAGGCCAAGTTCATGCACCAAACAACTGGCGACTAACTGTCTGCCACGATTCGACATATAACCGGTTTCATTAAGTTGGTGCATACACGCATTGACGATAGGAAATGGCGTTTCACCTTTCTTCCATTGTTGGAAACGGTGCGCGTAAAAGCTGGTGAGTGGTGCTCGATTTTGGATGCCACCGAATCGGAAGAGCTGTCGCTTGTGTCGACGGGCATACCAATAAAAGTATTCACGCCAAAGCAGCTCGAAATAAATCCAATAGGTTGAATCATTTGCACCATTCGCGGCTTCATAGCGTTTCAACATGGCATAAATGGTTTTCGGAGAAACGCACCCATTAGCTAACCAAGGAGAGAACTTGGTGGAGTAATCCATGCCATCTAAACCGTTGCGTGTTTGTTTGTATTCACTGGCTAGTGTGGAAGCAAAATACTGGCGACAATGTTCAAGCCCGCGGCTTTCTCCACCATGAAACGTAGCTTTTGTGTCAAAGTAATATGCAGTAACGGAAGGCAGATTCACACCTAAAGGAATTGGAGGTAACGAACGGATACTCTCGTGGGGCCGAGAGATGTCTAAACTTTCAACTTGCTTTCTAAACTGCGTGAAAGTCGTAGGCAGTTTGCTCAAGTCAAATGGCAGTTGTTCTTCCCTTAACAGGGTCCGGATTGCTTGCTGTTTTATTTTTACATGAGAAGCGCCTTCAGCTACGCGACCTAACGCTTGTTGCTCATCCGAACCGGGAAAAGCGTCAGCATATATATGTGTGACGCCGAAGCGATTAACAGCATACTTGATTGCTTGATCGGGCGTTAGTTCAACCGCCCATAATCGCTGACCAAGGTGATTCAAAGATTGATTGAGTTCACTAAGCGATGAGTCGAGAAACTGCAATTTCGCGCGCCCGAAAGAGGCTTCCTGCGCAAAGTGATGCAAGTAAGGCGTCATTGAAGGGTAGCAATACAAGCAAATTAACTCGTCCATTTCTACACTGGCGCTTTTCAACAGTGGGTTGTCGTGCAATCGCAAGTCGTTCGTGAACCAATAAAGTCCTATTTTCTTTTTCAATTCGCACCCTCAGATGTTAATTCTTCGTCTACGAGTTCTTTTCACGGAGACCCTGACGTTAAGCCTTTTGATTTACTTGCTTTTATACGAAAACGAGAGTTTGACGATCATTAGGTTACTAACGTTCACACGGAATTCATTTGCTGGATATCTCAAAACACGCAATACCACCAAATTCCTGTACATGTTTCATACTGATATTTTATAAAATTTGAATCCAACGGTATTGATCACGATCTTAATCACTCATTTTCTATATAAACCATGCAAAAGTGATAAAAATTAAAGCGACATTAGTTAATATCCGTTAATCTAAGCCCAATCCCATTTTGCTAGTACCATCGCAGAAATGACCGACGAGTTTAAGAAATCAACCGCTAATTTAAAAAAAGCGGTCCCACTGATGATCAAAAACCATGTTGCTGCCACGCCAGCCAACTACGCGCTTTGGTATACCTACGTTGACAAGACCATTCCAGAACTCAACTTTGAGTTAGACACGGTGTTAGAAAACTACGGTATTTGCCCGCCAGCAACCAATAAACAGCTTTACAACAACTATGTGGCCAGCAAAGCAGAAACCAGCCTTGAAGATCTTAGAACCAATGTAGAAGTTCTGCTACATGAAGTATCCAGTTCAATGAGCGATACAATTTCAGATACTTCCTCCTTTTCTGAGATGGTAGACAAAAGCTTTAATAAACTGGAAAAAGTTGAGGACAATAGCCTAAGCATTGAAGAAGTGATGGTAGTGATTCGTCAACTTGTCGCAGAGTCACACGAAATTCGTCACTCAACAAAGTTTTTGAATAGCCAATTGACTAACGCGAGTGAAGAAATTTCTCGCCTCAAAAACCAACTGGCTGAAGTACAGCAAGATGCGTTGTTCGATGGTTTGTCAAACCTATACAACCGCCGAGCATTTGACAAAGATCTCTCTTCACTTATTGCATCAAATCAGGCAATGACCTTGATCATGCTTGATATCGATCATTTCAAATCATTTAACGACAATTACGGGCACCTTTTTGGCGATACAGTATTAAAAGCCATTGCCCGCCGGCTACAACAAAGTTGTCGAGATGGGATATGTGCGTACCGTTTTGGTGGTGAAGAATTCGCGTTAATTGTACCTAACAAATCTCTGCGAATTGCTCGCCAATATGCAGACACACTACGCCGCATGATAGAAAAACTGCGTATCAGAGATAAGCGCTCAGGCACACAAGTTCACAGCATTACCGCTTCTTTTGGGGTGGCAGAGTTTGAGCCTGGTGATACGCCTGAAGCCTTAATCAATAAAGCCGATAAACAGCTTTATGAAGCAAAACAACTCGGTCGTAACCGCGTGATGCCAATTTAAATAAACTGGCTAAGCGAAAACGACTTTTATGATGAAAAAGAAAACCCCGCGCTGTAAAGTGCGGGGTTTTTGTATCCAATCATGAGTATCTTAATCGACGCTGTAACAGTAACTTAGAATGTAGTCGTCACCATTTTTTGCGGTATATTCTTTATCTTCACTGCATGCCATCGGCTTACCTTTTTTGTCGCCTTTGATTAGGCTTATCCAATGGCGCATCGCGGTTGGTGCATTGCCAGTTAGTTCAGGATGAAACGTCGTGCGAGTTTCCAATTGAATATCGTCAATGTCCACTAATTCCACGCAACCAGTGCCTTTGTGACAGCCAAACAGCACTTCTACATGATTGCCCGAATCATCTTTAAACAAAATCGACTTTGGATCTTCCTTTTCACCAGTGTACGCCACAAAATGTTTCGGACTTTTCAGGCCGCTATGCGTACCGTCTTTGAAGTAAGCCAATACATGGCGATAATCAATTACGTAACTTGATACGTCTTGGTGCGACCCGTTCTCCAATGGGAACATGCGGTCAAGCAGTTGCTTCGCTTTTACTTGTTTCTCACTCTGCTGCTCGGCACTTACCGCTTCGACGGCAAATACGGCTTCAGCGATAAATGGGCGTTGTTGTTGTTGCATCTCTTTTTTATCGAAGTTCAGCATATTCATCGTCATATCCTCGCACTTAAAAACTCGTCCTAGAGTAAAAACTTAAATCCTTTATTTAAGTTTCAGGCAATTCTGTGAAGTGGATGGTTAATTTCCTTGCCTGCTCATTATGTAGACTAGCGAAATATTGACTACAATTTCACAACAAAAATTTTACAATGTGAATTTTACAAAATGTCTGTGTCAAAAAGCCTTATTCGTCAGTCTCATTTTCTTGGTACGAAAATTCGTAATCTAAGAAAAAACAACCATTTAACGATGGAGGATTTATCTGCCCGTTGTGTAAGAATTAATCCAGAGTACGCTCCTTCGGTTTCTTACCTTTCGATGATTGAGCGCGGAAAACGCGTACCGAGTATCGATATGCTCGAAGTGATCGCGGAAGTTTTTCAAAAAGATCCTGCGTGGTTTTTAGATGATGAACCCGAATTAGAAGCCATCACACCCAACAAAGGGAATCGTGGTGGGATTAGTGGCATGGCGCTGGAGCCGAGCTTCCTGTTCTCCAATGATATTCTTCAAATCGCGATACCAGAAATGCTCTCCCAAACAGGTATCACAGGGCGTCAATTCGCCCACTTACTGATCCGCGCACACCAAGAGAACCACCAAAACCATTTCCCAGACTTAGAACGGGCAGCGGAAGAAGTGGGCTTAAAGCGACTTAATCTGTCAGTGGAAGATCTGATCGACATTGCAAAGAGTATGGGGTTGGATATTCGCTGGGTAGACCGAGCGCCACAAGATGTGATTGATGAACTGGGCGTCAGCGCCAAACAGTTGATTACGTCTTTCATGGAGCCACCTGGGACTATTTATCTCAATAAACGAATGCGTGACTATCCAACCCGATTGAAGTATGACTTGGCGGTATATATCGGCCATCGAGTGCTCCATAGCAGCGATGCAATGAATAACGTTTTATCTATCGGGCATCAAAACAATTGGGAGCAAATGGACAGCCCTGTGTCGAACTCTGAACTCAATTCGCAAGATATCCTGCAAGCTTGGCGTGATTTTGAGTCCAGCTTCTTTGCCGGTGCCCTACTCTGCCCCAAAGTACCCTTTCGTCAGTTGCTTGACCGTTCTGGTTACGAGATTGATGTTCACAAAAAGGCGGGGGTTTCTCCTTCCGTTGCAATGCGTCGCATGACGGTGGTCTCGCCTTACCCTCATTGGCACTATTTTGATGCCTATGGCCCTGGCAAGTTAAAAGCCGTGTATCGCGGAAATGGTATTCCATTGCCTTGGGGCAACATGCGCAAAGTGAACGACCCTTGCCAGCACTGGGCCGTATTCCGACGCCTTTCCCAGCCTTTGGATACCAGTTCAGCGCAAATTTCGATTTTAAATGTTGGCGACGAGCCACGTATCTACTGCTGCGAATCGGTTAACGTATTTGATCCTGCGGGGAATAATCGCGTGCTATGTGCCGGTATTGATCTTAACCCTGCCATTTCTGCACAAGGTGGCGATGCCGTTTCCATAGCGGAAGAACTTAAGTCCCTTTGTGTCGCTTCCGGCGGAAGTAGTGTTATTCCTCCCCACATCAAAAAAGACTTAACGACTATCGCTAAGATATTAAACATCAACTGGATAGAGCGCGGGATTCAAACCCAAGCAAGGTTGATCTGCTCCAGAGGGGCGGTTTGTCCAAGACAACCTAGTTGTTACAGCAAGTGCGGAGAAGCTGATGAGACGCGCAACGACGTGAATATCATCGGTCTTTAGAAAGAAAAAACGCCAATCACAATATACGTGATTGGCGGTATATACTTGTGAACAATTTGTATTCACTAACAACGTCAGTTGGCTAGGTGACCCTCGGCTTAATAAGGGTCACTATAAGTAAAGCACGATGCGTGCCAACTTTAAAAAAGCCGTTTTTTAGTAGATCCAGATGCATATCGTTGCTTTATTAACCATTAATTTCGCAAACTGCATTTGCAAAATGCAACATCATGCAAATATGCCACTGAATGCACTGCTAATAACGACTCTCTCAGCAAAGTGTCTGTGAACATATGAAGTCACATATTCTTGCACCTCAATGATGATGAGATTTCGGGCTCCCAACTTTACCATTCCTCTAACCCCTTATTGAAACTGGGTTCAGGCTCATCCGCCATGCTTTTGTTGATACATTCTCTCATCGGCTATTTTCATCATTTGCTCAGGAGATGACATTTTCGGGTCAAATATCGCGTACCCAATACTGGCTTTCAAATAGATAAGCGTTTCATCGTAAATGACGGGCGTCGAGCATAGCGCTAATCGAAGTTTTTGTAGAAGGGACTGAACATTTTCTTCCGTTCCAGGGTGATGGACTACAACTAAAAACTCATCACCGCCCATTCTGGCCACGATGTCTGATTTACGCAGAGAGCTTTTTACCCTTTCAGCCGTAGCGATTAAAACTTTGTCACCTGCGTCGTGACCATAGGTATCGTTAATGTGTTTAAACCTATCTAGGTCAATATTAATTAAGGCGAAGCTATAACGCTTTTTATAACGTTTCGCTATTTCGAACTGCTGCTTGTAAAACTTCATAAAATAGCGACGGTTTGGTAAATTCGTAAGTTCATCGTGTAAAGCTCTGTCATCTGCAATGGTATACAGTCGATAAATGGCGAACAGCGCGAGGCTAAGTGCGAATATAATGGGATAGCCGATTACTCTAGCTAAATGCAACTGATGCCAAGAGATTTGGCGATCAGCTTTGCCTCCAGAGAAAACCACCATACTCCACCCACCATAAGGAAAATGAACCATCTCTTTTGCATATACCATGCTATTTACACTTTGCGCGCCAAAGAAAGCATCACCAAATGAGCCACCGCTATCGTAACCACGGATCATTAAAGGGTAACGATACGAGAAATCAATTACGCCGGTTTCTCTCATCAGAGCATCGAAATCAATCACCGCACTGATCACTCCCCAGTAGTCCTGATTCATTGGAGGATCAAGAAAAACAGGCACACGCACGATCAAACCTCGGCCACCTTGGATCAATGTAACGGGCCCTGCGATGAAAATTTCTTGTACATCCTTGGCTTTTTGCACCTGTACCCACTGCTGTGGCACTGCGCGGTAATCAAGGCCGATTAGGCGCTCATTACCTTGGCGTGGAAATACATGACTAATTACATCATTTTTCGCGATACCGATGATTGTAATATGTTTACTTTTATTTAGGATTCGGTGAGCGGCGATACTCAATTCTTCTTCTTGATTTTTAGGAAGTAACGTAATGAGTGTCGCTAAAGTACTGGCTTTGTAGATATCCGCCATAAGTACCGCTTCCAAATTGGAACGGAGAATGGAAAGTTGTTCTTTGGCCTCAACTTGAACTCGCTCTTTGTGAAGCTCTTGCTGGTTTCGATTTAACAGCTCAATAACCCCAATACACAAAGCGAAAAAGGTGAGGAAGAACAATGCAAAATAGCATCGCTTTCTGGGTAAATAACGCATTTTCTCCCCACAACTCGTATACAACTACGAGATTTTTTATTTATTGTTAAAATTCTTATTATCACAAGAATAACCAATCATAATCAGAAAGGTAACAGTGATTGACAACTTTTATGTTTTAGGTGTGAGATGATGCATCAACAAGGCGATTTATTTGGCGGCGATCTATGGCAAGAAGTAGAAAGAGGAAAACTTTATTATGATCCTCATTTTCTTAGCCATCTTGAGGCGGATAATTACTTTGACCAACTTCGAAAGACACTGCCATGGCACCAAGAACACATTACTATGTTCGGCAAGTCAGTACTTCAACCTCGCTTACAAGCGTGGCACGGTGATGCAGCATATACTTACTCAGGCTTAACCATGCAGCCTCACCCTTGGACTCCTGAGTTAACTCAGCTCAAAGTGCGTTGTGAATCAGTTGCTGATGTCACTTTTAATTCTGTTCTCGCTAACTTATATCGACACGGTCAAGACTCAATGGGCTGGCACCAAGATAATGAACCAGAGTTAGGTAGAAACCCTGTTATCGCATCTTTGAACTTAGGTGAAACACGTCGATTTTTGCTTAGAAATTTACATTGTAAAACTGAGATTGAATATGAGCTTTCTCACGGCTCCTTACTGATTATGGCTGGCGAGCTACAGCATCACTGGAAGCACTGCGTACCAAAAACCGCGAAAACCAAAGATGAACGTATCAACCTGACTTTTAGGCAAATTTTTAACTATTGACTCAGCTTTTACATTCTCAATTAATATTGATGGTAGGTTTAGGTTCAGGACTTCATAGGGAATGGATTTATGCGTATTAAACCTCTTAGCTTAGCGGTCTTACTCTCTTGCTCACTTACCTTTGCAGCTCAGGCATCACAGGAAGAGGTACCGCTTCTCGATAATACTCAATCAGCGCAGTTGATTCGTAGTACCTACGAACAGGAACTGTTCACTTTCCCGGCGTTTAAAGAGGGCCATTTTGGCTTACGCATGTACCGCCAAACATTAGATGAGAAATATCACGCTGCCATTTGGACCGACATGGCACAAGTAGCCAGCCGGTTAAACCAATTTGCTAATGAAGTCGTTGAACCAGAAGACATCATTCTCTATTCATCTCAAAGGCTGACCACGTATCAAGAGAAAGAAACCGAACGAGGTCAGCGACGCTATACCGTGACTAAACACCATCCTGAGTACCTTTATCTTGGTGTGGATTTGCTTGGCGCAATGGCAAGAGCAAACGAATATGGCCTACAACATAAACAAGACAAAACGCTGAGAAAAATTATTAGGCGCTACGATTTCTCGCGTTACGTTACGGACAAAGAGATGATAGAGGCATGGGCAGCTCAGCTTGCAAACCAAGTCTACTGGCTTCGTCAGCTAGGAGAGCAAGATGTGGTCGAGGAATTCACTCAAACCTTCCGGAACACCTACCCCGACGATAAAGATAAGATGCTTTCAGCTCAGCAGTATTGGAACAAACTCTATGGTATGACGCACATCATCTTTGCCGATTCAAAGTATTATCAGGAGCGAGTAAGCGAGAAGAAACACCAATGGATTTATGATTACTTTCGCAACAACATCGACACTATCCTACTGCGCGCCAAAGAAGACGTGATTGCGGAAGTCGGCATTTCGTTTTTGTTAGCAGGCTTGGACCATGATCCGGTCGTAAAGAAAACCCGCCAAGCCATTCGTCACGCAATCAACGCAGAAAAAGGGATGATTCCGTCGGTCGACGGTAACTTTGATCTCAAGTACGGCGAACACCGTAACGTGCTAGCCATCATGCTGCTCGATTGGAAAGGGGTACATAAAGCGCCAACTTATCAAGAGCACCCAGAGGCTTTTAAATCGATACCTTACGGCTTAATGCCCAAGCCTTAGAAATAACAAAACCCGCCTAAATGGCGGGTTTTTAGTGTGGATCTTCAATCTAAATTAGAGAGAGATAAAAATGCCCGCTAAGCACGCACTCATCAGGTTAGCGAGTGTACCAGCAGCAACCGCTTTTAGGCCTAGACTTGCAACATCTTTGCGGCGCTCAGGTGCCATCACGCCGATAGAGCCCAACTGAATCGCAATTGAGCCAATGTTCGCAAAACCACACAACGCAAAAGTGATAATAATTTGAGTATGCTCAGACAGTGTCGCTTTGTGCTGCACAAAATCGATAAACGCAACAAACTCATTCATCACCACTTTCTGACCAATGTATGAACCCGCAGCTAGAATTTCGTGGCTTGGCACACCAATCAACCACGCTAGAGGTGCAAACAAATAACCAAAAATCGCTTGTAGCGTTACGCCAGAGAAACCAAGTATCTCACCCAAGTTTTCTAACCCCGTGTTCACCATCGCGATAACACTCACGAAAGCGATAAGCATGGTACCAACAGCAACGGCAACTTTCATACCGCCCATGGCACCGCTTGCTAGCGCATCAATTACGTTGCTTTCTTCTGATTTATCTAGCTCAATATTGTTGTAATCGCTTGGCGTTTGACGCTCAGGAACGATGATTTTTGCCATCATCAAACTACCTGGTGCTGCCATAAAGCTTGCCGCGATCAAGTATTTGAGGTCGACCCCCAAACCAGCATAACCACCAAGCACACTGCCCGCCACTGAAGCCATACCACCAGCCATCACAGCAAACAGTTCAGAGCGAGTCATGTTAGAAAGAAATGGACGAATAAGAAGTGGTGACTCGCCTTGAGATAAGAAAATGTTCCCTGTTGCAACCAAAGACTCTGCTTTACTCGTACCCAAGAACTTCTGGATAGCGCCGCCAATAAATTGAATCACTTTTTGCATAATGCCCAAATAGTAAAGGGCGGAGATAAGAGCACTGAAGAAGATGATGATAGGAAGGACACGAATAGCGAAGATAAAGCCAGAAGAAGCGAGGTCACCAAAGAGGAATTTAATCCCTTCATCAGCAAAGCTGAGTAGCCCCGCGACACCATTACTTAAACTCGCTAGCGCCGCTTGACCCAACGGGAAATAGAGCACTAACGCAGCAAACCCCATTTGTAGCATCAAGGCGCGAGATACAGTTTTCCAATTAATGGAAGAACGACCTTCAGAAAGTAGGAAAGCACAACCTAGCAGTGCAACAATACCAAATAGACTAAATAGAACACTCATGAGCTGGACCTACTAAACGTTGAAAAAGAAAAAAGAGCCAAAGGAATTGGCAGAAGAAAGGGACAACGCAGCGAGTGATAACTCACTTTTAGATCCAGAATGCAGACAGAACGAATAGTTCGACATCTTATTTTTACCTTATACAAGCAATTGAACGTAGCTGGTCCGGTCCGTGGGGTCATTCACTGCTGGCGAGCATGTTGCTTGGCCTGCTCCATGTGACGGCTTGTATGGGTAAGGGTCCTGAACAACTAAACCCTAATTCCCGCTTAAACGGGACGCAAGTATAGCCAACAAAAAGAGATATTCATCACATTTATTTACGCAAACGTTCAAGCGTTCAAAATTTAGGCAAAAGCACTCTTTTGTCGTCATACTATTAATAAAAGTAAGGGCATAAGGATAGGCGTTGATGGTAAAAAACATAAAAGTGACCAATAAATATGCAATCAAACTCGAAAGAGCCAAAATTCGTCATTTTGCTCTCGCCAACAGGTGGATTTTGGTTATAATTCGCGTTGCTTCTTTCGAGGCCTCTGAGTATTCAGAGCATCATGATGCCGAGATGGTGAAATTGGTAGACACGCTAGCATGAGGTGCTAGTGCCTTTGGTGTGAGGGTTCGAGTCCCTCTCTCGGCACCATTATCCTTCTTCCCTAATTTTGTTCGAGTGTAATGCAAAGTTCTAAGCAGGCGAGACAGTCTACAGATGCTAATCAACTTCTGAGTGAGCTTGCGGTTCACGCTTTATTACACCTGCACTTTAAAATTCACGCGTCCTCGCATGGCCTCTCCCTTAAAGAACGTAATGACTTACTTCAGAAATGGCTGAAACCAAAACTGAAGAGTAATCGCTATAAGCTGATTAAAAAGCCGTTAAAGTCTTTGACTCAGCAGGCAAAAGGTGAGAACGGAAATCTGGAAGTATTACTCGAGCGCTGCGTCGGTGCAGACAAACCCAGCAACCCTCAACCCGATCTAGATAGCTACTTGCTGCTGATCAACGAGATTGAGAAGAAACTGGGGACTACCGTGTTATTATCGCGACCGGAAGACGTCGACTTATCTCACGACCAACACGGCTGTTTGCTGTGTGTGCTTTCTGAGAACTTAAATCAGCACTTCGATGATAATAACGCCCTAATCGCTCCTATTTCGATGCTGTTCCGCGGACCAATGAGTCAACGTTCGCTTTTCCTTGGCAGCATTTACGCCAGTGGTACCTTCAATTATGAAGTGCAGTATCAAGACGACCAGTTCGTTCGCATCACATTAGAGTTGGCGTAAATGTAACGCTAAGAAATAAGCGAATCGAAAAAGGCCGCGAAACTCGCGGCCTTTTGCTTATCTAGATTTAAACTTGAGTTAATCGATCTCTTTAAATCGAGCAGTAAAGTGGCGCAGCACTGGTGGCTCGTACTCGAAAGTGAGCCCTTTTAACTCATGTGCACGATTTTTCAGTTCGATAATCGCATCCGCAATGTAATCCATATGATCGTTTGTGTAGACACGACGTGGAATGGTCAAACGCATCAACTCAAGCTCTGACGCTTTTTGTTTACCCGTTTCCGGATCTCGACCAAGCAGCAACGAACCTATCTCTACTGCTCGAATACCCGCTTCCAAGTACAAAGCATTACACAATACCTGCGCAGGAAACTGATCCGCTGGAATATGTGGCAAAATCTTAGCGGCATCCACAAACACTGCGTGACCACCCGTTGGGTATTGAATTGGAATACCGCCTTCACGTAAGCGCTCACCTAAGTATTGAACTTGGCTAATTCGGTAGTGAAGAAAATCTTCATCTGCCGCTTCATACAAACCGCGAGCGAGCGCTTCCATATCACGCCCAGCCATACCACCGTATGTCACAAATCCTTCCATGGGTACACAACGTGTCTGCACCGCCTGGAACAACTCCTTATGATCACGAATACAACACATGCCACCAATGTTTACCATCGGGTCTTTCTTAGCTGACATGGTGAGCATATCACCGTACTGGTACATCTCACGGATGATTTCCAGAATCGATTTATTTTCGTAACCCGCTTCACGCTGCTTGATAAAGTAGGCGTTCTCACAGTAACGAGCCGAGTCAATCACCACTGGAATATCGCACTTGGTTGCAATCTCGTACACACTGCGCATGTTTTCCATCGACACAGGCTGACCACCGGAGCTATTACAAGTAATCGTGGTGATAATTGCACAAATGTTATGCGAACCGTACGCTTCAATTGTTGCCACCAGCTTATCGATATCAAAATTGCCCTTCCAATCATAAGGCGTAGTGGTGTCGAATGCTTCTTCCGTTACCACGTTAATCGCTTTACCGCCATTGAGTTCAATGTGACCCGCTGTGGTATCAAAATGGTAGTTCGAGATAAATACTGGCGTTTCGCCACCACGCACCTGACGCATACGCTCAATCAAAGCTGGGAACAAAATTTGCTCGGCACCACGCCCTTGGTGTGCAGGCACGGTGAGCTTATAACCGAAGAAGTGCTCCACTGCATCACACAGGTTGTAGTAATTTCGACTCCCCGCATAGGATTCATCCCCCATCATGATGCCAGCCCACTGATTATCACTCATGGCACCAGTGCCAGAGTCAGTCAGCAAATCGATATAAACATCATCACTACGAAGAAGAAATGGATTATAGCCCGCTTCTTTTAACGCGACTTCACGGTCTGCCAAAGTCGTCATTTTGATTGGCTCAACCATTTTGATACGGAAAGGTTCTGGAATACGTTTCATTGTTAATTTCCTTATACGCATTGCCCTACGCAGTTTCACGTAAGACTAAAAAACAAATAGATAGAATGCTTTTCAATGCGATTGCATTGAGGAAATCAACGAGAAGAGATTTTACTAAGAAGAGACAAGCAGTAGTCTAGGTTATACCAGAACGACAGCACCAAACGGCTATCGAGAATATCCTTTATTCTCATCGTCTTCGTCCTCCTGATAAAAATAAAAAGTCAGAAACCCTATGTCTCTGACCTTTTCAATATAGTGCAGTTTTCAATCAATTTTCAGTGAGGTCACCCTCATTTTAAGAAGGTCTCGCCCTTTTCATTCTGCGTTTGATATTACTTTCTTTGACTAGGTAATCGAAAAGTGGCGCGAATAAGTTAGCAAATAGAATCGCTAACATGATGCCTTCTGGATAAGCCGGGTTCAGCACTCGGATAAAAATCGTCATCACACCGATTAATAGTCCGTATGCCCATTTCCCGTTATTGGTAAAAGCTGCCGAGACAGGGTCTGTCGCCATAAAGAAGGTACCAAACGCAACCCCACCAATCACGAAGTGCCAGTAGAACGGCATGGAGAACATGGGGTTAGAGTCTGAACCGATCGCATTCAATAGTAGTGAAGCTCCGATTAAACCGACCAACACGCCCGCAACAATTCTCCACGATGCAATCTTCATAAAGATGAGAACCAAGCCTGTTAGTGCGATCAACAACGTGGAGACTTCACCCATCGAGCCTGGTAAATTACCAACAAAAGCATCTCCCCATGAAATTGTTTGTCCTGTCATATTATTTATCAAAGCACTTTGCCCGCCTTCATACCATTGACTAAGTGGAGTAGCGCCAGAGTAACCATCAGCCGCGACCCACACAGCACCACCGGACATGTTGGCAGGATAGGCAAAGTATAAGAACGCTCGCCCTGCTAAAGCTGGATTTAGGAAGTTTCGTCCAGTACCACCGAAAATCTCCTTCGCCACAACAATACCGAAAGTGATACCTAAAGCCGCTTGCCATAGTGGAATTGTCGGAGGAAGGATCAGCGCAAAGAGTATAGAGCTGACAAAAAAACCTTCATTCACCTCATGCTTTCGCACAATAGCAAACAGAACTTCCCAGAAACCACCAACGATAAACACCGTCGCATAAACCGGGAGAAAGTAAGTAGCACCAAGCCACATTTTACTTTCCCACCCCGCTTGTGAAACCGCATCTAACGAACCCCATACCCAACTCAGTTGCCATGAAGAAACAAGCGCTTGCTGAGCTGAGGCTTGTTCCATTCCATACAACAAGGCATCACTCGCTTGCTGGCCTATGTTGTACATACCCCAGAACATGGCAGGGAAGACCGCCAACCACACCATGATCATAATACGTTTTAAATCGATGCTATCTCGAACGTGAGTCATGCCCTGGTTTACCTTACCAGGCGTGTAAAAAATGGTTTCGACAGCTTCGAAAAGTGGGTAGAACTTGTGATACTTCCCACCTGGACCAAACTTAGGTGTCGCTTTCTCAAAGTAATGTTTAAGGCTCATAACACTCCTCCTTTATCTAAAAGATGGTACGCACATGTGTAAAAAGCGATCGTTTTTTAATCTCTTCGTCTTCCTTCTTCGTATTTCACCTTGTTCGCCACTCTTCTGTCTCCTCTTTAAATCCGGCGAACAGTTTTATCCAACGAAAAAGGGACCGCTCATGGACACACTCGCCATTGACCTAGCTAGATTCCAATTTGCCTTTACTGTCTCTTTCCACATTATTTTTCCAGCTTTTACGATTGGTTTGGCAAGTTATCTCGCTGTATTAGAGGGCTTGTACTTAAAAACGGGCAACAAACAGTACATGCAAATCTATAAGTACTGGCTCAAAATCTTTGCCATCAGTTTTGGTATGGGTGTGGTGAGTGGCATCGTGTTGAGCTATCAATTCGGTACTAACTGGAGCGTGTTTGCCGACAAAACAGGCCCAATCCTGGGCCCGCTAATGGGTTATGAAGTTTTTACTGCGTTTTTCCTCGAAGCGGGGTTTTTAGGCGTGATGCTTTTCGGTATGGATAAGGTGGGTAAGAAGCTTCACTTCGCCGCGACTTGTATTGTTGCATTCGGGACGTTTTTGTCTGCGTTTTGGATACTTTCGGTTAATAGTTGGATGCAAACACCAGCGGGCTACAGTATCAACGAAGCCGGACAGTTTATCCCAGAAGACTGGTGGGCGATTGTCTTCAACCCTTCCTTCCCTTACCGGCTCGTTCATATGTTGCTCGCCGCTTACCTTACTACTGCCTTTGTTGTAGCCGGCGTTGCCGCTTATCACTTACTAAAAGCAAACCATAACCCTCTTGCCAGAATTATGTTCTCGATGGCAATGTGGATGGCTGCCATCGTGACACCAATTCAAATCGTTGCTGGAGACATGCATGGTTTAAACACCCTTGAACATCAACCCGCCAAAGTCGCCGCGATGGAAGGGCACTATGAGTCTCACCAAGGCGCGCCATTGATCCTCTTCGGTATCCCTAACGATGAAGAAAAACGCATGGAATACGCACTGGAAATCCCCAAACTCGGTAGTTTGATCTTAACTCATGACCTCAACGGTGAAGTGAAGGGATTAGATGCTTTTCCAGAGGAGGAACACCCTCCTGTCTCTATCGTTTTCTGGTCTTTCCGAGTAATGGTCGCGCTTGGTTTTGGCATGCTTGTTATTGGTTTGTGGAGCCTTTGGCTAAGAAAACGTCGCAAACTTTTTGATTCAAGGGCACTTCAACGTATTTGTGTCCTGTTTGCCCCAGCGGGGTTCATTGCAGTTTTAGCAGGCTGGATAACTACCGAAGTCGGTCGACAGCCTTACACCGTATACGGTCTTTTAACCACAGCCAATTCGGCATCGCCTATTGATGCCGCCGCGGTGAGCGTCTCCCTGACGGCGTTCATCGTGGTTTACTTTGTGGTTTTTGGAGCTGGCTTCTTCTATCTCCTACGTTTGATGCGTAAGTCTCCAACTCGATATGAAGAAGGCCTAGATAGCCGACTTCCTGATGGCACGAAAACCGATGCCATCACACATTCTAACCATCTAACCTAGGAGCTAACTCATGGATTACGCATTAATTTGGTACGCTTTGATTGGGCTCGCCGTTCTGATTTATGTCGTGTTAGATGGCTTTGATCTCGGTATTGGTATCCTATTCCTCAGCGCTAATGACGATGAAGAGCGCGACATGATGATGAACAGCATCGCTCCTGTTTGGGATGGGAATGAAACTTGGCTAGTTCTTGGCGGTGGTGGGCTTTTTGCCGTGTTCCCCCTCGCCTACGCGGTCATTATGCCAGCACTCTATGCTCCCCTGATTTTAATGCTGCTCGGGTTAATTCTGCGCGGGGTTTCTTTTGAGTATCGCTTCCGAACACAACGCGGAAAGTTTTTATGGGATAGCGCTTTTTTCATTGGTTCACTCACCGCGGCATTGATGCAAGGCATTATGCTCGGAACCCTGCTCCAAGGTATAGAGGTTAGTGAACGAGCATACGCAGGTGGATGGTTTGATTGGCTTTCACCATTTAGCGTATTTTGTGGCCTGGCGCTTGTTTGTGCTTATATTCTGCTCGGTTCATGCTGGTTATTAATCAAGCTTCCAGAAGAGCTGATGGGGCGCTATTACGTGGTCGCGCGACGATGGGGACTAGCGATGGTAGCCTGTATATTCATCGCCAGTTTGTGGCTGCCATTGAGCCAAAATATCGTATTTGAACGTTGGTTCTCATTACCAAACTCGCTACTGTTTTTCATTTTACCAATTATTGCAGCGGCACTTATTTGGCAGCTATTCAAAGCCTTACTCGACCACAAAGCCGTCCGAGCCTACGTTCTTGCGATCGGCCTGTTTCTTGTGTCCGCGATGGGTTTCGGTGTCAGTACATTCCCTTACTTGGTCCCATTCGCACTCACTTATCAAGACGTCGCTGCGCCAGATAAGAGTTTGGCATTTTTACTTGCCGGTGCGGTGGTATTACTTCCTCTGATCATAGCCTACACGGCTTATTCGTACTGGGTTTTCCGCGGCAAGATGAAACGTGGAGAAGGATATCACTGATGAAACTAAAACCCACTTTGTGGTTCATTGGCATTTGGCTGGCAAGCGTGGTCGCCTTGTTTATCATCAGTTCGTTGATACGAACTGCGATATTGTAGGCCCAGAGTCTACTGCACCACATCTGAAGCCATTGAGGTCTATACTCAAGCAAGAGTAAAACAACGGAGTGTTTTTATGACCTTAAAGCGGTTTCTGGTAACTTTGATTCCTTTGACGGTTCCACTGTTTTCACCAAATGCATTGGCCGTAGACAAGCAGATGTCATCCGCCATGAAAAGTAAAATGCGGTCTATTTGCTCCGCAACAGACGAGCAGGGCCATTGGCAACTTGCTGAAGCAACTCCTGACGCCAGACGCTCACTCAACATGGTGCTTTATCAAATGAATGCCGATGATAAATTGAAAGCAATTCATGAGGTGAGAACGAAAATGGTCGGCGGCACCCATTATGCGTTTGAGTTCGAGTTGCAAGATGGTCAAGTCTGGAATGCAATTGTATTGCACAGTGCCCGAGGCGATTACATGATAGAAAGACACGCCAAGAAAGGTGAACTCTGCCCTAAAGATGGCAACTCCTAATTCCCAGATTCAAATACAATAAAGGCGACAGTTACGTCGCCTTTGTTTTATACCGTTTTCGCCTCTATCTTTTCATTCACTTTATCGCAAATGTACTCCCCAATCGGCATTGCAGATGTCGCTGCGGGAGAGGGTGCGTTACAAACGTGCAGGCTTCTTGCGCTTTCGGCAAACAAGAAGTCATGAACCAAGGTTCCGTCGGATAACACCGCTTGCGCACGAATACCCGCTGGATATGGTTTGAGATCGTCTACCTTGATGCTTGGGCAGTATTTATTGACCAGCTTGAGATAGCCCGGCTTCCACCACGAGTTCTTAAACTCATCCAATCCGGTTTTTAGATGCTTTTGTGTCACCTTCCAGAAACCGGAGAAACTGAGCATTTGCATGGTATCTTGCAAGCTGAAGTTAACCTTGTCGTACCCTTCTCGCTTCCAGCCTTGCACCGCATTTGGACCTACGGTCACACTGCCATCAATCATGCGAGTCAGATGGACGCCCAAGAATGGCAAGTCAGGGTCGGGAATTGGATAAATAAGATGATTCACCACTTGGTCGTGTTTGCTATCTAAGCGGTAGTATTCACCACGATAAGGGATGATCTGAAAGTCAGTTGGAATACCCATCATCTTAGTCATGCGATCCGCCATCAAGCCGCTGCAAGTAACCAAGAACTTAGTATTAAGCTGCATCGTTTGACCGTCTGAAATGCAGGTCAGTTGGACTTCCTCGTCCTTCTCTTCGGCAGCCACCACTTTGGTTCTCAAGCTGATTTGACCGCCGAGTTTTTTGAATTCTTCCGCCATCTGCTCAGTGACCAAACGATAATCGACAATACTGGTGGTTTTGACATAAATCGCGCCCAAGCCTGTGATGTTTGGTTCAGCGAGTTTAAGCTGAACTTCATCGAGTAGCTTTACGTCAATGCCGTTGACATGGCAGCGCTCATAAAGCGCATTCATGCGTTCGACTTCTTGCTCGTTTGTCGCAACCAACAACTTGCCACAGTTCTCCACCGGAATATCGTGCTCAGCACAGAACGAAATGGTTCGCTCTACCCCACGCTTACAAAAATCGGCTTTTAGGCTGCCCGGTGCGTAGTACACCCCAGCATGAATCACGCCGCTATTGTGTCCGGTTTGGTGCTTCGCAAAACCGGACTCTTTCTCAACCAATAAAATGGATTTGTCTGGGTGACGTTGCTGCAGTTGCCATGCCGTCGACACACCAACGATACCGCCACCGACAATAATGTAGTCATAGACTGATTTCATACGACCTCTTATAAAACCGAGAGTTGAGATTGTTGCAATTTGAACTTGCGACCACTGTAAATGAACACCGCGACAAATACCGCGCAGCTTGCCACACGAACCAACATTGGGATGTCGTGCCAAACCAGCAATGTACCCACCACTACCAACAAGAGACGAGTCAGAATGTTTAGAGGACCTTCCAAGTAGCCTTCAATCGCACCAATCAATGCATAGGTTCCGATGATGGCGAAGAAGCCCACGGTAATTACCGACGTTACATCCCAACTTACTAAGCCTGTGTAAGCAATCAGCAGCGGTACAAGATACAAACCTTTAGCGATTTTCCATGCCATCAAACCGGTACGCATTGGCGGTGTTTTAGCGATGGTTGCCGCAGCAAAGGCGGTCAAACACACTGGAGGCGTTACGTTGCTGTCTTGCGATAACCAGAAGATGATGAGGTGAGCAGCCAGCAACGCCAAGCCTACTGCTTCTATACCCAAACTTTGCTCTAGTAGAGTTTCCATAAAGTCCGCAGGTACTAGCGCCACCATTTCTTTCGCGGTTTCCAACGCCATTGGAGCATTAAGCAGTTCCAGCTTTTCTGGCGCCGCCAACATGAAGATGGCTTTTGCTTGTTCTGGCAATTGACCCGACACCATCAATTCAAGCAATTGGTTTTCCGCAATCAACTTGTAAAGCGCAGGGGCAGACAGTGTGCCCAACACAATATACGCCGCTGTCACAGGCAAGCCCATACCCAAAACAAGAGAAGCGAGCGCAATCAGAACGATCATGACGAACAAGTCGCCATTCGCCCAACCGTCGATCATCAGTGAGAACGTATTGCCGATACCCGTTGTGCTGATCACGTTGATCACCAAACCGATACCCACCAGCAATACGGCTGTTGTCGCCATGTTTTTCGCGCCTTGCGAAAGTGCTTCGATGATCGCTTTTGGTCCCATCTTGTGATCTTTCGAGAACCAAGAAGCCACCACTACTGAAATGATCGACAAGCCCGCAGCGTAAGTTGGCGTAAAGCCTTGAACCAACAAAGTAACCAACACCGCCAGTGGGATAAGGTTGTGCCAACCGCTGATCAGCACTTTCATTAGAGATTCATCGCTGGTCGTGATTTTTTGAACGCCGCTGCGTTTGGCTTCGATACGCACAAAGAACGCAACAGATAAGAAATAAATAAGAGCAGGAATAAAAGACACCGCGATGATATCAACATACGGAATTTGTGTGTAAGACGCCATGATGAAAGCACCCGCGCCCATTACTGGTGGCATCAACTGACCACCTGTCGACGCTGCAGCCTCAACACCCGCCGCAAAGCGCGAAGGGAAACCTGCTTTTTGCATTAAAGGAATACTGATAACACCGGTGGAAACCGTATTTGCCACACTAGAGCCCGATACTGAGCCCATCAAACCGGAGCCAATCACCGCAATAAAACCGGGACCACCGATGATTTTGCCAGCCGCAGCACGTGCCACATTGATTATATAATCACCGACACCAGAGCGAACAAGAAACGCACCAAACAGAATGAACATAAATACAAAAGTCCAACTGATGCGCGAGATAGAACCAAACATGCCCTCAGAAGAATAGAAGCTGCGGTAGAGCAAGGTTTCCATGCTCAAACCCGGGAAGTGGAAAATGCCTGTCGCCCACTGCCCCCAAAGCACAACGTAGCTTAAACACACCACAATCAGCACTGGAATAAACCAACCCATGGTGCGTCGGATAAGCTCAATCACAATCAGGATTGCCATGATGGCGAAGACCCAATCGCTGGTCACGAACTTCACACCACGTTCGTAGAGTGCATCTTCGGCATAGGGAATGTAGAGCAAACACGCGACCGCGCCCATGGCAATTAACACATCGATACCGAGTGCAATCTTACTCTGCTTGAGAGAGATATGAGCCGGATACCAAAGCGCACAAATCACCGCAAAGCCAGCAAAGTGGGTCGCGGAAATCCATAACTCTGGTAACGTCGATAAGGTATTAAACCAAATGTGCAAAGCAGACAACACCACGCCAAACACTGTGATTGTGGTGGTTACCCACGGAAAATCAGTGCGCGTGGGCAACTCAAACTTCTGCAATTCCTTTTCTATTGAGTCGCTCATCTCATACTCCAAGCTCTGGCGGCTTTTTCCATCTTAGAAATCGGTAGGGATAAAATGCCCCGAGCCGAAACTCGGGGCCAAGTTAGCGTTATTTCGCCATTAGGTCTGATGGGATTTCGATGCCCATTTCTTTGTAGTAACGCGCCGCGCCTGGGTGAAGAGGCACTGGCAAGCCAGCGATCGCTTTCTCAATCGCCATTGCTTTTGTTGCTTTGTGGATACCTTGTAGGAAAGGCAGATTCTCGTAGATCGCTTTGGTTAGTTGGTAAACGTCTTCTTCCGAGATATCTTCACGAACTGCCAAGAAGTTAGGCTGTGCAATGGTGGTGATCGGCTTATCTAGACCCGGGTACGTGTTCGCTGGGATCTCGTACTTCGTCCATAGGTTGTAATTGCCGTTCGCCTCTTTGATTTGTTCGTCAGTAAACGAAAGAATCGAAATGTCTTTACCCAACGCAGCAAAAGCTTGAGTGACCGCACCAACAGGTACACCCGCAGGCGTGTTCATGCCGTCAATGGTGCCGTTTTGAAGTGCGCTCGCACTGCCGCCGTAACCCATGTAAGCAAGATTGAATTTATCAGGGTCGACCTTCAGACCTTTCATGATTTGGCGACCAGAGTTCTCAGTACCTGAGTTCTTCTTACCGATAGAGAACTTCTTGCCATCTAGGTTGTTCAGATCAGTCACTGTGCCCGTTTTTGCTAGGTCAGAGCGAACAATAAAGTGCTCAACGTTTTGCCAAAGCATAGAGACTGAGCGCAGTTGTTCTTGGCGACCGCTCTTCTCATAAGGACCTTCACCAGACCAAGCCCACGCACCGTAAAGACCTTGTAGAATCGCGAACTGTGCTTCGTTTTCATTCAGCAGTTTAACGTTTTCACCAGAGCCCGCAGAGCTGATTGCAGAAAGGGAGAAGTGGTGCTTTGGTGCCAACTTCACTTTGCTTAACGTCGCCAACGCTACGCCCACAGGGTAGTAAGTACCACCTGTCGATGCCGTTGCAAGAATATAGCTACGATCTTCTGCCGCAGCGTTAGCAGCAATACCAAAAGAAGTCACAGCGACAGCCAAAGCTTTTACCAGCTTATTCATTTTCATTATTACTCTCCGTGTAGTCGTTTCACGATTGGGGATTTACATCATGTTAAACCTTTATTAACAACACATTCCCTAGAGCAATTGAAATGCCAACTTTTAACCCTTTGTATTTATTGAACTAAGTACTGAAAGACATCAAAAATGAGCAAAATCATGCTGATTTGATAGCAAAGTAATGAGCAAGATCTTGCTCATTGAAGAGGAGAAGGTTGCACGCCTAGATCGCAAAAGGTTAATAAAATGTGATCAAGACAAAATAAATGCACGATTCACTAATAAGCAATATTTTGCCGATGCAATTTTGGATTGAATTGCAACTAATGAGCGTCTTAACAATAAGAAGAAAAAGCGCATCATTCTAAACTGCTCAATTTATCAGCTGAGGTTTATAGCCTAAACGACTACAAATAGCACAAAAATACAGCAAAGAAAGCCATGTTACAAAAATGAAAAGTCATTTATTCTAATTTTTAATTTAAAAAGCAGCTCGATCCACCAGTTCAGAAACAAACATTGACCGTATCAACTTATTTTCTACTTCGGGGTTGTGCCAATGGCCCTATGTTCGTTAGTGTAACAACACGCCAAGGCAAACGTATTCCTTGGTATTTTTTCGTCTTTAAGGATCACCCATGTCAGCAACTGCGCAATTACAATTCGCTTTAAAACGCCCATCTGGCGTTGCTGCTGCGATCCTCCTGCTCTCTCTGGAACTGATTCAGAGCTGACAGGCTATATCTAAACTTTCTGTCAGCTTGAGAAGAAGCTGACGGGAACACCACATACTCCTCCCATTCCTTTCAGTTTCTTCCAAGCGAAACATAAGAGGAATAACAATGTTAAGCGCACGCAATATCGCCGCTTTGGGCTTCATGACTTTCGCCATGTACTTAGGCGCGGGTAACCTGATCTTCCCTCCATTTTTGGGTTACCAAGCAGGTGAAAACTTTCTGAGCGGGATGTCTGGCTTCCTCTTAACGGGTGTAGGTCTGCCTGCGATGGCACTAGTGATGGTGGCTATCGTAAACGGTTCAGACAAATTAACCGCTGCCCTACCTAAACCTTTGGCGACCAGTTTTTGGGTAATGGTATTTATCGTAATTGGCCCTGCGTTCGTGATTCCACGTGCAATTACCGTGGCTTACCAATTCAGCTTTGCGCCAATGTTTGGTGATGCAGCTTTGGTGCCTTTCACTATTGCCTTCTGTGCTATCACCATTCTATTTGCCCTATATCCGGGTAAATTGGTCGACAACCTAGGCAAGATCTTAACGCCTGCCTTGATGGCAATCTTGATCATCATGTCTGTGACGGCTTTGGTTTCTCCTGCAGGTGAGCTAACTGCCGCAACGGGACCATACCTATCTGGTGCATTTGCTGAAGGCTTGACCCAAGGCTACATGACCATGGATGCGCTAGGTTCTATCGGTTTTGGTTGGATTATCTTCCGCGCGATTCGCAGCATGGGTGTGGATTGCCCGAAAGCCACCGCAAAATACACGCTAATCGCAGCTTTGATGTACGCGGTTGCCATGGCGTTTGTTTACATCTCATTGGCTTACATTGGCTCGACAAGCTCATACTTGGGTTCTGAGTTCAGCAATGGTGGCGACATTTTAACGGCATTCACCTTCAGCCACTTCGGCGCATTTGGTTCACTATTACTAGGTGCCGTGATGGTATTAGCGTGTTTGACTACTGCTATCGGCGTAACCACCGCAGGCAGTGAGTTTTACGACAACACCTTCAGCAAAGTGAACTACAAAGGCTGCGTTATCACGACCATGGTATTGGCAGGTTTAATCGCCAACGTAGGTCTGGAGCAACTATTGGCTATCACATTACCAGCGGTTGTGGCGCTTCACCCAGTAGCGATTGCGTTGATGATCATGGCACCGGTGCGCAACAAGATGTCGCAAATCATGGTCGTCGCGACGGCGTTCACTGCTCTAACGTTTGGTTGTGTTGATGCGCTGCACATCCTAGGTTACATGCCAAGTTCCACTGATGAGTGGATGGGTAATTACATGCCTCTGTACAATGACTTTGCTAGCTGGATTGTGCCTAGCGTATTTATGATGATTGTTGGTCTGCTGTTTACGACGAAAACCAACCAAACCGAACAATTCGAGCTGGTGAATGAATAGCCGTTTAACATAAGACATCGCTCAATAAGTGCGTTACTATGTAGCTCGCTTATTGATATCAGGCAAAGGAGTTGCCTGAATGAAAGATTGATATGGGTCGCCTATGGATAATCAGTATCTAGACATCAGAACACTGAACTTTATCGTTATTCTGTTCTCTTGCATTTACTCTATTAGTCTGCTTTGTTATCAATACACTCAGGGTAGAGTCAAAGGCTTAAAAACCTTCTCGATATCACTACTGTTTATTGGTTTAGGCCCTTTTTTACTTGGCTTTAGAGGCTCTGCGCCAGACTGGCTGACCATCGTCATAGCCAACACTCTCATATTAGTCGGCTTCTTGCTTACGCTATATAGCGTAAGCATTTTTCGTCAATATCCTTTAAAATTGGCTCACTGTCTTACCTTGTTAACACCTGTTTTCAGTGGTTCATTTTACTATTTCACCTTCCATGACCCTTCTATCAAAAGCCGCATTATTTATCTGAGCATGTATATTTGTATCGTCACCTTCTTTAGTGGTGTCGCCATGCTTAAAGGTACCCAAAAGGACTTAAAGCTCCCTGTTAAAGCAATGGCTTACTCTTTCTTTGGATTTAGTTTTTTTATGGGATTTAGGGCGCTTTGGAGTACTTTTTCAGGTGAGTTACCAAGTTTTATGGTCGCAGGCCTTATCCATCAGCTGACTTTCTTATTTAGCATCTGCCTGATCGTTGCTTTGAGCTTTAGTATGCTGTGGTTAATTAACGGACGCTTGGTGCAATCCATAAATGATCTCTCTCATTTAGATGCACTCACAGGGCTATATAATCGTCGAGCCATGGAAGAAATCGTTCCAAACTTGGTTAGTAAAGCACATAAAAAAAGCCAAGCAATCAGCATTATTATGACTGATGTCGACAAGTTCAAAGCGATTAATGATCACTATGGTCACACGGTTGGCGACTCCGTCATGGCAACGATCTCCACTATTTTTAAAAAGCATCTTCCTGAGTCAGCCTGCATTGTGCGATTTGGTGGTGACGAGTTCATGATTGTTTTGCTCGAAAAAGCACAACAAGCCAAAATTGTCGCAGAGCAAATTCGCCTTGCGGTCGAAACTGAAACCGCTTTGCAATCATTTAAAACTGAAGTGACCATGAGCTTTGGTATCAGTCAGTTATCTGAGGGGCAATCACTTCAAGAGGCGCTTGCTGAAGCAGACGAAGCGCTATATAGCTCTAAACATACTGGAAGGAACCTCGTTACCTTGTTTGGAGAAGGTAAAGACCTAAATTATAAGTTTGTCCCAGCTCCTGCCAAAAGCGCATAACATGTTTGTTATGCCAATGATTTTACATTAGCTAGAAATCGTACTAAGTATAGTCGGAGCGATTCAAACCAAACTTCTGCATCTTTTGGTTAAGGGTTCGACGTGGTAAATCCAACTCCTGCATCACCTCATTGATGCGTCCATGATGCCTGACTAAAGAATCATGTAGCACCTTACGTTCAAAGTTATGTAGCTGAATCGCCAACGGCACGCCCGCATGCGTCTCTTCGGTTGTTGAGGATGGTCGACTAGAGAGAATTTCCATTACGGAGACGGTTTCATCCAATGCAAAACGCATCGCTACATTCCTAAGCTCACGTACGTTACCAGGCCAAGAGTAAGCAAGAATGGCCTTTCTATCGGCTTCACTCAGTGGGCGGCTCTCAGGGTTACTTTTCAGAGCAAAGTGTTCGAACAAGATCAACGCATCATCTTCTCGCTCACGTAGCGGTGGCAAATAGATCTGCGCCACATTAAGACGATAGTACAAATCCTGACGAAACTCGTCATGATCATTGAGATCTTCTTTCGCGGCGGCGATCACTCTCAAATCAACTGAGATCTGTTGGTTGCCCCCAACGCGCTCTACCGTATGTTCCTGTAATGAACGCAACACTTTCACCTGCATGGACAGCGGCATACTCTCGATTTCATCAAAGAATAAAGTGCCTTTATCCGCGTATTCCAACTTACCAATGCGCTTTTTACCCGCTCCGGTAAATGCCCCTGCTTCATGCCCAAACAGCTCACTTTCAAACAGGTTCTCAGGAATAGCGCCACAGTTGATTGGCACAAAATGATAGGATCTGCGTTGGCTTTCATTATGCAAACTGGTCGCCACCAGCTCTTTACCACAACCTGTTTCGCCGTAAATGATCACGTTAGTATCAATGCGTGCTAACTTGGCTACTTGTTCTCTAAGCTGTTGCATCACTCGGCTTCGCCCAATCAACACCTCTTCTAAGCCGCTAACGCTAGATAGGTACTCTTGGCGATCTTGAGTAGACGTTTGTGCGCGATAGCTCTCGACCGCTTCGGTTACTCGTTGGGATAAACGCTCAGGTTGGAAAGGTTTCTCAATAAAATCGAACGCACCGTTTTGTAACGCCCCTACTGCCATATCGACGTCACCATGTCCGGTGATCAAGATAACTGGCGTTGGGATGTGATTAGCAATCAGGCTTTCTAGTATCGACAAGCCGTCGGTGTCCGGCAGGCGAACATCACTGACAATCGCATCAAATTCTTGGCTAAGAATGGCCGCTTTCCCCTCTTCTCCTAAACTGAATGCGGTCACGTCGAACCCCGCCAGTTGCAGCCACTGACTGGTAGCCTGACGAACAATGTCATCGTCTTCGATAAGTGCAATTTTAGGGGTGTCGTCAAAAGCCATGAGTTACTACCGTAGGTGGAATAGAAATCGCTCTTTGCTAACGGTAGCAAAAACCACTGAGGAGAAAAGGAGCTAGATCTCACTTCTTGCTTACAAGTCTTTAACATCCAACCAGTTAGGCGCACTCTTTAATGACTCTCGGTGAGAACGCACTAGCTGAACGGAGTCAGTATGCAGCGCAAAAGGAATGGCAAAACGTGGCTTGTGGTCGTAATTGCAGCAGTGCTGATGTTGTCTTGTTATAGCGCCAGCAGAGAGGTTGCTCGTCAATGGTTGAGCGTACAAACTCAAACCGAAGCTCAACAAAAACTGCTCGACTATATCGGTGAAGTTCGCCGTGCACTCAAACGTTTCTACCACTTACCTTACCTCGTCACCAATAACCCAGAAACCATCGCTTTTGTGAAAGGGAATCTGACTTATTACGAACCGTTGCAAACCCAACTGACTCAACTAGATAAAGCCGCCAATACGGAAGGTTGGCTAATCCTGTCTAACTCTGGCGAAGTATTGGTCTCAAGTTTGATCGAAGAGCGCTTTAGCCTGTCTGACCGAAAAGCCATTGTGGAACAAATTCACAACCAAGGCGGCGGTGTTTCCTTGGTGAACAAAACCAAAGGTTCGAGCCCATTGTATTATCTTGCAGCCCCTATCTACGATGGTCTGGATATCGCTGGCATTGTGGTGGTGCAAATCAACCTTAGCCTATTGACCGAACAGACCATTACTAGCCAAGACATCATTACGTTGCAGAACCGTCAGCAACGCTTTTTCCTATCGAGCAGCTCGCTCTATAACGCAGACTGGTTTAACGAACCGAGCAACACCGTTCAGTTAGAAACGCAACGCTTATACGACAACACCAACATCAGTGTGTGGACGCTCAACCAACAGCGTTATTTTGCACACACCGTTAAATTAGATGATTTGAATTGGTACGTCAGCTACCTCACCCCTTCTAAGCCGATTCAACAAACCATCAATGTGATTGGTTGGAGCGTAGCAGCGCTGCTCTTATTGGTTGTATTGCTCGTCATCATTGGCTTACAACGACGACAAAAGCACATCAATCAACAACGAATTCAAGCTCTGTTGGAAGAGTCCCAACGCCGCTTGAAACAGATGATCAATAAGACCCACGTTGGTTTACTATTGATTGATGAACAAGGGCAACTGTTCGATCTCAACCCAATGGCGAAGCGTTTGTTCTGTTTACCAGAGAGCGTCAATCGACACGCTTTTGCTTGGGAGTTATTCGATGCAGGCAACCCCAATTCCACCACACTCAAGTTGCTTAAGGATTTACCTAAACATAAAGAGCTCGCAGAGATCAGCACGGTCGAAACCATCGCCAGACGCAGTGACGGTAGCGTCTTCCCTGTCCTGTTCTCGCTAACCAGTTTCCCTTGGCATGGCGAGCAGTATTTCCTTGCCACGATCATAGACATCAGTAAGCGGAAAAAAGCCGAGCAATCGCTGCAACAGGTCAACCAAGAACTGGCGCAACGGGTAGAAGAGCGTACTCAAGCGCTAAAAGAAGCGCAAAACCAATTAATTGAATCAAGCAAAATGGCCGCCTTGGGTCGCATGTCGAGCGCGATTACTCATGAGCTCAATCAGCCACTGACGGGCTTACGTACCTTGCTCACAACAAACGAACTGTTAGCAGAACGTGGCGAAACCGAGATGATGAAAGCCAACAACGTATTGGTGCAGAAGCTGATTGATCGCATGGCAAGCATGACCAGCCAGTTAAAGACGTTCGCCTATAACAAACCAGAAAGCCTACAAGCGATTTCTCTTACCTCCGCACTCGAAGAGACCTTGCGCGTCTATCAATCCCAATTAGATAAGGTGGATGTGCGTGTTCGGGTTCCTCATGACTTACCTAACATCATGGGTGAAGAACAACGACTGCTTCAGGTGCTCGGTAATCTTGTCTCGAATGCGCTAGACGCAATGAACAACACCACCAACCCGCAGCTCAACTTGATCGTCAATCCAACTGTTAATCAGGTCGAACTGATCGTCAGTGACAATGGCTGTGGCGTGTCGAATGAGATGCTTGAATCCATGTTCGAACCCTTCCAAACCTCAAAGAAAATTGGTGAAGGATTGGGGCTGGGTTTAGCGATTACGGCCAACAATATGCGTGATATGAACGGACAAATTACCGTGCATAAGAATGAACAAAATGGGCTGACTTTCACTCTATTGTTCAAATCAGCCTAGGTTGATATTGATTACAAAATCATCATTAGAACTAAGCATCCCCGCTGTTTGAGAAAAATACGATCTCGATACAAGTATCGAGGTGTCTCCTACACTATTCTCAAGCAATAAATCCACAAACATTTCCTAAATATAAAGAGTGAGAAACATGATTAAGTTTCCTGAACATTTTCTTTGGGGTGGTGCCATTGCTGCAAACCAAGTAGAAGGGGCGTACAACCTTGGGGGTAAAGGGTTATCGACATCAGACATGCTGCCAAACGGTATTTTGAGTCCGCATCAAACCCGTGAAGAGCGTACACCGGGTATCAAAGACGTGGCGATCGACTTCTACAATCGCTACCCAGAAGACATCGCGCTGTTCAAAGAGATGGGCTTTAACTGTCTGCGCCTATCTTTAGCTTGGAGCCGCATCTTCCCGAACGGGGACGAGTTAGAACCGAACGAAGAAGGTTTGGCGTTCTACGATAAAATTTTTGACGAACTTACCGAGCACAACATCCAACCTTTCGTGACCTTATCTCACTACGAAATGCCTTACGCACTGGTTGAAAATTACGGCGGTTGGGGCGATCGTCGCGTCATCGAATTCTTCGAACGTTATGCTCGCACCGTGCTGGAGCGCTACAAAGACAAAGTGAAGCTGTGGTTAACGTTCAACGAAATCAACATGTCTCTACACGCACCATTTACTGGTGTTGGTTTGCAAGAAGACGCCAATGAACAAGAGATTTACCAAGCGATTCACCACCAGCTAGTCGCAAACGCAAAAGCGGTAAAACTGTGTCAGCAAATCGTATCAAACGGCAAAATTGGTAACATGCTGCTTGGCGCAATCAACTACCCATACACCTGTAACCCTGATGACGTGCTTGCTGCAATGCATGAAAACAACAAGTGGTTGTTCTTCGGTGATGTACAAACGCGTGGTCAGTACCCAGGCTACATGAAGCGTTACTTCCGTGAAAACGGTATCGAAATTCAGATGGAAGCAGGCGACTTAGAAGAAATTGCATCGGCAAGTGTCGATTTCATCTCATTCAGCTACTACGCAAGTGGCTGTGCAAGTGCGGATCCGAAACAGAAAGAAGTGGGTAACATTGTCGATAGCGTACCAAACCCATACCTTGAAAAGAGCCAGTGGGGTTGGTTGATCGATCCAAAAGGCCTGCGCATTCTGCTTAACTTCCTTCACGATCGCTACCAAAAACCACTGTTTGTCGTAGAAAACGGCTTAGGTGCACGTGATGAAATCGATGAAAACGGTGAGATTCAAGATGATTACCGCATCGCTTACTTGAACGAACATCTTGTTCAAGCACACGAAGCGATTCTGGATGGCGTTGAGCTGATGGGCTTTACCAGCTGGGGGCCAATCGATTTGGTCGCAAACTCAACCGCTGAGATGAGCAAACGTTACGGCTTTATCTATGTCGATCGTCATGATGATGGGCAAGGAACGCTAGAACGTAAACGCAAGAAAAGCTTTTTCTGCTATCAAGACGTGATTCGTACTTCAGGCGGTTCATTGAAAAGCTAAGCCTGTTGTCTAGGTATAAAGTGCAACTAGGCATTCGCCTAAACCATCAAGCCCTGCAATTGCAGGGCTTGAATTTTAAGGTGTTTATTCATTTAGAGATTAAACTGCAATCTCTCCACCGTCTTCACGGCGAATAACCACTGTCGCCGCTCGTGGGCGCACAGAAACACCAGCAGGCGTTTCTTCGGCTGCATCTTCACTGTATGGCCAGTTACCTGGGTGCTGAATATTTACAAACAATGATTTGTAATCAGGGCTGATGGTAAAGCCTGTTACTTCACAACCATTTGGTCCGACAAAGAAGCGTTTCAATTCAGCTTGATTATCCGCACCAATCACAGCTTGATCACCATTCTCATCTGTTAGCTTCGATGGCACAACAGCCAACATTTGATCATTGGTGTAAGACGTGACTTCATCTGCGCCGTTATCAGTCTGAATCCACAAAATACCACGGCCATCAAACGCTAATCCGTCTGGGCTCGCAAACTGGTTTAACTCATTCAAGCCAGAACGGTTGGTATCTGCATCACCATTTGCTGGCGAACCAAACACAAAGATATCCCAAGTAAAGTCAGTTGCTGAAGCACCTTCATCCCAACGAATAACATGACCAAACTTATTATTCAAACGTGGATTCGCAGGATTGGTTTCATCTGTACGGCGCGTATTGTTCGTCAATGTTAAATATACTGAACCCGTGAATGGATCAACCGTACACCACTCTGGTCGATCCATTGGTGTTGCCCCAACTAAATCCGCCGCACCCGCAGTATTGATGATAATTTCAGCCAGTGAATCAAAGTGATCCGCTAACGTACCACCAGCGGTTGTTACGCTATCAAGCGTTAATGGTAACCAAGTACCTGTGCTGTCTTCATTGAAGCGCGCCACATACAGTGTGCCTTCGTCCATGTACTTGTCACCCATCGCCAAGCGGTTATCAGGGTTAGCATCTGCTGGATCCCACGCTGCCGCAGATTCAAATTTGTATAGGTATTCAAAGCGAGAATCGTGACCAGAATAAAATACCACTGGTTTGCCTTCTTCAAGCTTACCGAAAGTACAGCCCTCGTGACGGAAACGACCTAGCGCAGTACGTTTCTTCGCACGTGAGTTTTGCGTGTAAGGGTCAATCTCGACAATGTAACCGTGACCATTGGCTTCATTACGGTAATCATCCATCGCACTTGCTCCTGTTGGAGCCACATTAAAGCGAGAGAACTCATCAAGACGCTCTTCTGCATTACCTGCTAATGTCTCCCACAAGTAGCGTGTGCTTTGGTCATCAACACCAATGCGATCTTGCTCTTCTGTACGAGTCCCGGCGTTAACAAAGTAACCAGGCCAGTTCTCTTCACACGTTAAGTAAGTGCCCCACGGCGTGTAGCCGTTGCCACAGTTGTTTAACGTACCACGCGCTTGGCTGCCATCTGGTGAGAAACGAGTGACAGTTAAAGATGTGTGGGCTACCGGGCCAGACAAATCCATGACTGTCGCACCAGTATAACGACGGTTTAGTGGGTCGGTATCAACCAACTTCCACATGTTGTCTTCCAGTTGAATGCGAACCACTGATACACCGTGCGCGTTAATCTCTTTACGCACTTCATCTACAATGGTACGTACGCCATTTTCAACCGTCGGACCGTTTGGATGCAGTGCTGATGTGTCGATGTACTCGTGGTTAATACATAGCAAGCCATCTGTAGTGCTATCGTTCAATGGGAAAAAATGCATGCCGTCATGGTGCATGCCTAGCGCATTTAACTGATCGGTACTGGTGTTGGTACCATCATTTTGCCATGCGCTGCCTTGTGCATTAAGTGGTGTTCCCCAAGGTACTAGTACTTGTGCGGTGTAGCCTTGTGGAATTGAAACTGCGTCAGTGAGTGAGCCAGGGATAGATTCAAAGTTAAGAACGGCTTTAGATGCGCCCGAACCACTGCTTACTGTACTCCCTGAGTCAGACGAGTTACAACCAGCCAATCCGAAAGCACCAAACGCTGTCATCGCACTGATACCTAAACCACCTTTCAGAATGCTGCGTCGAGATAGGCTCGCTTCTAATACTTCTTCAAATGGTTTGTTTTCACTTTGGTTATAACGCGTCGCGTCAAAGGTTTCCTTGCTCATTTTTACTTTCCCGATCTTATAGTTTAATTAATAAATAAGTGATTAGTTGAACGGCAAGAAGTTTGGATAAGAAAAATGACAAAAGTGCTTAAAACATATGAAACTTGTGTTTCAACAATACTGCAAACCAACCAACACAGCTAACGAAGCAATTAAATTCTGGTCACATAATCACCAACTGTATCGCTTCATTCTGATTTTACTTGGGCTAAAGTGTGATAGAAGGTATAAGGTGTACGAAATCAAATCATCTACGAGAGATAATCATGAAATTAGACAAGATCGGTAACAAGAGCCGTCGTATCCGTAAAAAGCTGTTCTTAGGTGAGTTCGCAATCCTAGGTTTCGAGATCAGCTGTGAAACAGACATTAACGACTTCGACCGTTACGATGCATTCGTTGATGACTTTATCGACTACATTGACGAGCTTGGTCTTTGCTTCGGTGGCGGTGGTCTAGAACTGTTTGAAGGCTTCCTATGTTCTACTGACCGTTACGGCAGTGCGACTGAAGAACAGAAAGCGCAAGTTATCAAATGGTTAGAAGCACGCCCAGAAGTGAAAAGCGCGCAAGCGGGCGAACTAGTTGACGCCAACTACCTGTAACTAAAGGGCAACCTGTAATACGCAGAGCTCAGTAAATGGTAGAGAAAGCTGGTCTTAAGACTGGCTTTTTTATTTTTTGAAGAATGCGATATTAAAAATAGAGTGCTTGGGAAGTTGCGCGGAGTGATTGTGGCGTTTTTGAGCTGGCAATCAACGGGAAACTGCGTTCCACAGCCAGCTCGTGCCTTTAGGTATAATTAACTATGATTTTTTAGCTGGTGCGTCTTTCGTGTCTTTCCAGTATTGAATACGCACACGATGTAGCTGAGCTCTTCTAGTCTTTTTCATAGTAAAGTCCCTCATCTTATATAAGTAACGCTCCTCATGGAGCTTATTGTCTAAGGTCGTATCCCCTTCAATCTATAAGGGAATCAATCATTTAACCGTGACCAATTTCACAACATAATGATAATTACCGATTTCTTGCAGCCTGTTTTTACTGGCAAACGGCATATTATCTATCTGACACAGTTAACTTACTCACCAGATATGACAGAAAAATGGCAATCAAGTTCCCTACTTATACTGTCATTGAATCTTAATAAGGATTAACAAGGTGGGCATTTCAGATTTACCATACTGTTTATAAAAACCGCAAGAATTTTTATTTCTTTTCAAACAAATCTCTACTCAAGATCAATTCACTTTCATCTTTATCGTCTCCCTTTTAACGCATTGTGATCCAGTTCAATCCACAGAACTCGGAACAAAAAGCGCACATTAATACATTCACCACCAAACTTGTGCGAGATCTCTTACAAGAGTTGTGAGCAAATAGATTAATCACCTCTAAGAGCAATGCCAGAAAAAACATTAAATATATGATTTAAAAGTAATATTTAAATTCACTTAAAATAATCAGTAAAAATAATTTAGAAAAGTTAATTGAGTCAAATCAGCAAAACATCAATACTCAATTTGTCGACAGGATGTTGGCGGGAACAGGAAAAAAGCCTAAAGGATTGGGTATCTTCAGGATGAAGATTTGATAACTTAGGATGAGTTGTCAGCAAGGATGTAGTTAAGCTCTAGGATAGAGTTCGCCCGTCAGGATGATAGGCAAGAATGGACACCGCTAGGAAGGCGATGAACAAGGAACTCGGTTAAAGGACTTAGCCACAATCAAGGATAGATGCAGGGAGCACCTATTAGTAGCTGGATTGCTGCGAAAAAGAATAAGCCCCGTCTGGGAAACCAGGCGGGGTTTTATTTTGTCTGTAATGTATTGATAACGATTCATCTTTTATCGTTTAAGTCTTCTCTGTTTTCATAAAACACCGTGCTATCATTTTCTTTACGTCTCCCAACAAAGCTCTCAGAAAATCACACACTATGCTTAATCCTGTTTGGTTACATACATTTAAGACATTGATTGAAGTCGGTCATTTTACGCAAACGGCAGAAAAACTTTTTATGACTCAGCCTGGCGTCAGCCAACACATCAAAAAATTAGAGCAAAGTTGTCAGCATGCCTTGATCAAGCGCGAAAACAAAAGCTTCGAATTAACCGAGCAAGGCAGGATTGTCTACGCATATGCGCTCGAGTTAGAAGATAGAGAAAAGAAGCTGCTCGAAGAGCTCAGTTTTGATGATGCGTTTTCAGGCCATTGTAAACTGGCTTGTTCTGGTGCAATGGCGTTAATGTTGTATGGGCCCATTTTGGAGAAGCAAAAACAGCACCCGAGCTTATCGTTACATTTAGAAGCCGCGCCAAATCAATCTATTCTCAACGCCATAACGCAAGGGCACATTGATATTGGTATCGTGACTGATGTTCCCAACAAAGGTCTGTTTCACAGTGAGCGAATTGGTAAAGAGAGGTTGTGCTTGGTTCTGCCAAAGCAATATCAAAATAAGCAGATAACGCCACAACTCTTGCATGACTGTGGTGTCATTAGCCACCCTGATGCCGAGCATTACATGACGCTGTTTTTTGACCAATGTGAAGAACCACAGCTCCAAGAAATTAAGATGAGCGATTTACCATTATCCGGCTACGTAAATCAATTGAGCCAAATTTTGCTGCCTGTCAGCAAAGGACTTGGCTTCACCGTGCTGCCTCAAAGTGCGGTCGACAATTTTCCACTAAAAGACACGTTATACATTGCTCAACTGAAAAACACTGTATGTGAAGAGCTATTTCTGGTTCGTAAGCGCAGTCGTGCTCTACCTCTGCGCTATCAGACCATCAAAGAAGTGTTATTGGATGTGATCGGTGGTGCGCATCAATGATGTTAGCCACTCTTCGCTGGTAATGCGTTCCTCTTGGCAATCCACCCAATATGGTTTGCCAGATAACCAACTTTTCGACGCAACTTCTTTTATAAACACATCCACGGAATCAACGTCATCTTTGGCGTAATCCCATTTATTGCGCATGTGTTCTGCTGCTTCTTGATTAGTGTACGACTTGCCGTTGCGGATAAAAGTGCAAGAGGATTGCTCAACTCGTTTTATCAACGTCGAGATATCTTGCTCTACCCCTGCTAGTGCAAAGGTAGGCAGAATGCTTAATGTAAGTAACAACGTCCACTTTGCTTTCATCGCACCTTTATCCTTATCCCTGGCCACGTAACTACTAACTACTAACTACTAACTACTAACTACTAACTACTAATAGTAACTACTGATAAGTGACTTAACTATTCTGGTGTTTGGCTGCTTAGCTCAGCAATTATTGCCACCATGCCCGAGCAGGCTGAGGCTCCGCAATCGCCAAGCGTTGACCAATCTCAGGGCTAACTAACGTTACACCGCGCTCTTCACTGATGTCTAACGCGCGTTGCATCGGTTCATTCCAATCGTGCATCGATAAATCAAACGTGCTGTTATGGATCGGCATCATAACTTTGCCCTGCACATCGATGTGTGCTTGAACGCTTTGCTCTGGGAACATGTGAATGTCTGACCAGAGTTCATTGTACGCACCTGTTTCAATCATGGTGAAGTCAAATGGACCGTACTTTTCGCCAATCTCTTTAAAGCCATTGAAGTAACCAGAGTCACCACTGAAGAACACTTTGTGTTGTTGTGCATTGATAACCCAACTGCCCCACAGCGTCGTATCGCGGTCTGTCAAACCTCGACCGGAGAAATGCTGAGTCGGAGTCAATGTATATTCAATGCCGTCGACAGAATGTGACTCCCACCAATCTAGCTCGATCACTTTCTCCTTCGGCACCCCCCAGTTAACCAGTAATTGCCCCACTTTTAACGGCACCAAGAAAGTGCCCACCTTGTCGCCTAGCACTTTAATAGAAGCTTTATCTAGGTGATCGTAATGGTCATGACTGATCACCACCACATCGATAGTTGGCAAATCTTCTATCGTGATGGGAGTTTTGTGAAAACGTTTTGGCCCAGCCCATTTCACAGGAGACGCGCGATCACTGAATACAGGGTCGGTCATCACCAGTTTTCCATCGAGCTTCATTAATACGCTTGAGTGACCCAGACGATAGATGACGTCATCGTGCTCTTCTAACAGCTGCTGCGCTGTGATCGCATGCACTGGAATTTCAATCGTTGGTGTTGGGTTAAGGCGCTCAGTCGTAAAATACGCTTTCATGATTTCGAACATGTCGCCCAAACCGCTTTTGTATTCCAACTCTGTATTTGCAAATTTGTCCGGGTATGTTGGCGCTTTTTCAGTATCAACATTAGAACAAGAAATCATGGATGTACCCATCGCGAACGCTCCTACTGTGGCTAGCAAAGTTTTTTTCATAAAAAGTTAACCCGAACAAAAGTAAACTACACGGTGCAGTTTACATTCTAATTATCAAAAGTAAACTACTTAGTGTAAAATAGATCAAGAAATGATCTTCTTAACTTAGCAAGCTTATGAATGTAAAAAGAAAAAGTCGTAGCGAAACCAAAAGAGAAGCCATCTTGTGCGCGGCAAGGCAAGCGTTTCAAGAGTTTGGAGTGCAAAACACCAGCATGGATAAGCTCTCTTCAATCGCACAAGTCTCTAAGCGCACGGTCTATAATCACTTCCCTTCTAAGGAAGCGATCGTGACGGAGTTGCTGACTGAGCTTTGGCGTTCGTCAATGATGGAAAGCGATATTAAACGCTTGGCCACTCTGCCACTTAAAGATCAATTGATTGAATTACTCTACAGCGAGATCATTGTGGTGACGGAACCAAACTATATTGAGCTGGCAAAAGTGGCATTTGGGCACTTCTTATTTAAGCCGGAAGATCTCAAAGAACAAGCAGAACAAATGTCGAAACAGGAAACCGCCCTGTACCGCTGGCTTACTGAGAAATCGAACAGTGGCGCTTTGCAAATTGATGATGTACATATAGCAAGCACTCAATTGCACAACTTACTTAAAGGCAGTGCATTCTGGCCGCAGTTAATGGGAATTCGCCCCTCTTTGTCGAATGAAGAATCTAGGCTGTTAGCTACCCAAACGGCGGAACTTTTTTTAAGTCACTATCAAAACAGCTAAAAACAGCGGTCAAATTGGCCGCTTTTTTAAGCGATAATTCGTGACAAAGCGATGAAATTTTTGCTCAATTTTATTTATCTCACCCTTGACAGTCTCATACCGCAAGGCGTGAGCGTTCGATAAAATATTTTTGTCGTGTCGACGATGCTTTTTCGTTTTCATCTCACAAAAAAACGCCCTAAGGTGCGCACCTCTGACGACGTGGTTGTTCAACCACAATTCTAAATCGTTGAAGTAAGTAGGTTATGTCATAACATGATCACCTGCCTACTGCATTCTATGCTCTATACTTATATTTTAATTTGGTACTGACTTACTAAGGAATTGCCATGCGTATTGCTATTCTCTCTCGTAATGAGAATTTATATTCAACCATGCGCCTAAAACAGGCGGGTGAAGAACGTGGGCATCAAATCGATGTGATCGACACGCTTCACTGTTATATGGACATTACGAGCAACAACCCTAAGATCCGCTACAAGGGTGAAGAATTACCGCAATACGATGCTGTTATTCCGCGTATTGGGGCATCTATTACGTTTTACGGCACTGCTGTTGTACGTCAGTTTGAAATGATGGGTACATTTTGTGTCAACGAATCTGTCGCGATCAGCCGCTCTCGTGACAAGTTGCGCTCATTGCAATTGCTATCACGTAAAGGCATCGGTTTGCCACGCACTGGCTTTGCTCACCATCCTGACAACATTCAGGACGTGATCAAAAACGTTGGTGGCGCACCTCTAGTGATTAAATTGCTAGAAGGCACTCAAGGCATTGGTGTTGTACTTGCTGAAACAAATAAAGCGGCAGAAAGTGTGATTGAAGCTTTCATGGGTTTGAAAGCTAACATCATGGTGCAAGAATTTATCGAAGAAGCAAAAGGCGCGGACATCCGCTGTTTTGTTGTCGGAAATAAGGTGATTGCCGCAATGAAGCGCCAAGCAAAGGAAGGCGAGTTCCGTTCTAACCTTCACCGTGGTGGCTCTGCACAACTCGTGCGTTTGAGCAAAGAAGAGCGTGCGACCGCTGTAAATGCAGCGAAAGTGATGGGCTTGAACCTTTGTGGTGTGGATATCCTTCAATCTAAAAATGGCCCAGTGGTAATGGAAGTGAACTCTTCCCCTGGTCTAGAAGGCATCGAACTAGCAACTGGTAAAAACATTGCAGGTATGATCTTCGATTTTATCGAGAAAAACGCTAAGCCAAATTCAAACCGTACTCGCGGTAAAGGTTGATTTTTGTTTAACGCACAAGAGAGCCAAAAGCCGGCTCTCTTGTTACTCGTCGCTAGGATGACACTATGAATCAGAAAATGATCATTGGGAATGCCGAAGCTATTTGCTTGCCAGAGTTAGGGATTACTCACCTTGAAGCGCGTATTGATACAGGCGCTCAAACCTCTTCATTACATGTAGACAATATTGATTGCTTTGAAAAAGATGGTCAGTCTTATGTTGCATTCGATCTGCACCCAGATGTATACCATTTAGAACAAGTGGTTCGCTGCACAGCGAAACTAAAAGCAAACCGTAAGGTTAAATCTTCTAACGGTACTTTTGAGCACCGCTGCGTGATCACAACGATGCTGCGTATGGGCGACCAACAATGGCCAATCGACATTACGTTGACTAACCGTGAAAAAATGACTTACATGATGTTGTTAGGTCGTCAGGGCATGGCAGACAAAGTGCTCGTTGATCCTAGCCAATCTCACTTATTGGCATCTTAACCCCGTAGCTTCAGATGAGTGATCGAACGTTTTTGTTGAGCATCACTCGTCTGGCTTTATCTTCGCCTACTTCCTACGAAATAACGCAAACAACAATCCCTTCGCTTTAACTTTTGTCACTCGCCAGTGCGTCATTGGCTTAGTCGGCGCTGTATTCAAAATGTGCTGATACGCTTTTTCATCCAAAGTCACCTCTCCCCCATGTGCCAAAAGCAAACATTGCGGATTCATCTCAAACACACGCTTTAATGATTGCCGATATTGATTCGGATGAAATATGGGAAACGGCGCAATCAGATGCTTTTTCACCTGCACCATTAAATCCGCCACATACAACACATCTTGTTCAGAATGATAAACCGACAGATCTCGGTCGGTATGCCCTAGCGTTTCTAGCACCTGCCAATCATCAAATCCAGGAATAAACTGTCCATCAATAAGTTCAATATCTGGCTTTAGCTTGCGGGAATACCACAGGTTTTGCTTTGGTTTACGCATCCGATTCGCCATCCAGCGTGCTAACATCAAATCGGTCAAATGCATTAGCCAACCGTCTACACCGCTATACCACTGGTTCTCTCGCTTTGCGGCCAATAGCTTGCATCCTGTTAAATCACGTAGTTTGTGCGCACCACCAGCATGGTCTGGATGCATGTGGGTCACAACAACCAACTTTAGGTCAGAAAAAGGACGATGGAGTTGATGTTCAATAAAGTCTTTAAGATGAGGGATGTCTGCTCGACTGGCACCATCAAGCAACAATAATTTATCGGAATATTCGGCGAGATACATGGTCTGAATGTACCCCTGAATTCTGTGCAGCTGCAAAATATGTCCTTATTTTAGTGAGATGCTTCATGACCGAATCCTTACTGGTCAGACCAACTATAACAGCAGAATGGACGCTTCGGTAAACAAATATTCACACGTAGCGACGACAACAAATCATAATCGAGATGATAGATTTTAATCATTAGACTCAAGGGCCCTTTTATCCGTTAATGCGCGCACACGGAGTTCGTGTCAGGGTATGAGGTAAATACCTCATGATTTGCTTTTTTGTACTTTTCCTTCTAATTAATTAAGGAGTTAAGTACATTTTTGTGAGAATCGAGTTGGAAAAAGCAACTAAATTAGACCGCATCCGCGCGGACTACAACGTTCACTACTGGAGCCAAGGTTTCTACGGCATTGATGACCAAGGCGAAGTATATGTATCACCACGTAGTGATCGTGCACATCAAATCCCTTTCAGTGCGATTGTAAATGAGCTAGAAGCGAAGCAGTTAAATCTGCCTGTATTAGTACGCTTCCCGCAAATTGTGCACCAACGTGTGCATGGTATTTGCCACGCATTCAACCAAGCAATTGAAGAATACCAATATCCAAACAAATACTTGTTGGTGTACCCAATTAAAGTAAACCAACAACGTGAAGTGGTGGATGAAATTCTAGCGAGCCAAGCTCAACTAGAAACCAAGCAGCTTGGTCTTGAAGCGGGTAGCAAGCCAGAATTGTTGGCGGTACTTGCATTGGCTCAACAAGGTAGCTCCGTGATCGTGTGTAATGGCTACAAAGACCGTGAGTATGTGCGTCTTGCACTGATCGGTGAAAAGCTAGGCCACAAAGTATTCATCGTACTAGAGAAGCTTTCTGAGCTGGATCTGGTACTAGAAGAAGCGAAAAGTTTGGGCGTAAAACCGCGCCTTGGTTTACGCATTCGCCTCGCCTCTCAAGGCGCAGGGAAATGGCAAGCAAGTGGCGGTGAAAAATCGAAGTTTGGTTTATCAGCATCGCAAGTGCTTAGCGTTATTGAACGTCTTAAACGCGAAGGCAACCTAGACGCGATGCAACTGGTTCACTTCCACCTTGGTTCACAGATGGCAAACATCCGTGATGTACGCAATGGTGTGAACGAGTCTGCACGTTTCTACTGCGAACTACGCGCACTCGGTGCAAACATCGAGTACTTCGATGTGGGCGGCGGCTTGGCAGTGGATTATGACGGCACACGCAGCCAATCATCGAATTCGATGAACTACGGCCTTGCAGAATACGCACGTAATATCGTCAACACAGTGGGCGATGTGTGTCTGCAATACGAACAACCAATGCCAGTGATCATTTCGGAATCGGGTCGCTCGCTAACAGCGCACCACGCTGTATTGATTTCTAACGTAATTGGTACCGAATCGTACCTACCGGAAGAAGTACATGAGCGTGATGATGACGCTCCGCTTTTGCTACAAAACATGTGGCGAAACTGGGAAAACTTACAAGATGGTACAGACGCTCGTGCGTTAATTGAGATTTACAATGATACCCAAAGTGATTTGGCAGAAGTGCACTCTCAATTTGCTACAGGCGTGCTTAACTTGGAACAACGTGCGTGGGCAGAACAATTGTCACTGCGCATTTACTTCGAATTAAGCCGCAAGATGAGCACTAAGAATCGCTTCCACCGTCCGATTCTGGACGAGTTGAGCGAACGTCTTGCAGATAAGTTCTTCGTGAACTTCTCTCTCTTCCAATCTCTACCAGATGCTTGGGGTATTGATCAGGTGTTCCCTGTTCTGCCACTTTCTGGTCTTGGCGAGGCGGAAGAGCGTCGTGCAGTGATGTTGGACATCACATGTGACTCTGATGGCGCGATCGATCACTACGTTGATGGTCAAGGCATCGAGAGCACGCTACCTGTACCAGCTTGGAGCAAAGACAAACCGTACTTAATGGGCTTTTTTCTAGTAGGCGCATACCAAGAAATCCTTGGTGACATGCACAACCTATTTGGTGATACCCACAGTGCTGTAGTCAATGTTGATGAACACGGTCAATTTGAGATCAGTTACATCAACGAAGGTGATAGTGTAGAAGACATGATGCGCTACGTTCATATCGACGTGGATGCGATTCGTGACAATTATAAACAATTGGTTTCACAGCGAGTTGAAGCCAATGAACAAGCACAAATCCTAGCAGAACTAGAACAAGGTCTAGCAGGATACACCTATTTAGAGGACTTCTGATATGAATGATTTGTTTACTAAAACTGATTATTCGCTTTACTCCAACTCTATGTCGTTTTTACGTCTGCCGTACATTCGTAACCCGGTATCGGCAGACGCAGACGTTGTGGTGTTGGGAGTCCCTCTGGACATGGCAACATCTGGTCGTCCAGGTGCGCGTATGGGTCCAGATGCAATTCGCCGTGCCTCAGTCAACTTGGCATGGGAAGGTAAGAAGTTCCCGTGGAGCTTCAACGTATTGGATAAACTGAAAGTGATCGACGCGGGCGACCTTGTGTTCGATTGCGGTGATGCGGAAGATTTCACTTACCGTCTAGAGGCGGCAACCAGTGAAATTCTAAAAAGCGGTAAAACCATGTTGGGATTGGGCGGTGACCACTTCATCACACTGCCTATCCTGCGTGCCTACGCGAAGCATCATGGTCAAATGGCTCTGATTCACTTTGATGCTCATACGGATACCTACGCAAATGGCAGTTCATACGACCACGGTACGATGTTCTACCATGCGCCGAAAGAAGGTTTGATCTCAGCAAAGAACTCAATACAAATCGGCATTCGTACGGAGTACAAACAGCAAGATCACGGCTTCAATGTGATTAATGCGATGCAAGCGAATGACATGTCGGTGAACGAGATCCTAGAAGAAATTCGTCGCACCGTCGCAGACAAGCCAGTATATGTCACTTTTGACATCGACTGCTTAGACCCGGCCTTCGCACCGGGAACTGGTACACCAGTTTGTGGTGGCTTGAACTCAGACAAAGCGCTGAAAATTATTCGTGGTTTAGCCGGCATGAATATCGTGGGTATGGATGTTGTCGAAGTATCGCCTCCATACGACCACAGTGATGTTACCGCACTAGCGGGAGCAACCATCGCACTAGAAATGCTTTACGCATACGCATCTGAGCGCGAATAGACATAATCATTTCTAAGGGAGCTTCGGCTCCCTTTTCTTTCTGATGCCTTCCTCTACCTTTTATTCACTCGTTTCATCTTGAACTCAGATCAACCGAGCAGACGCTTTATTTTTGCACTTTAACCATTAAAACCAGTTACCTATAAGGCTCATTCTATTCACGAAAAGTAAAAGATTTAACTTAATTAGACAAAGAAATGCATCTCTTTTTGAAAACAAAATCGGATTAGTTTTTCTAATTGAAATCATAGATTTTTATCTTGCTCAACTTCACACTTTTCGATTGCTAATTATACAAGCAAGCACTATTATCTCGCGCAAATACCCCCGCAACACAAGAATTCAGTTGGCACTCTATAAAAGAGCGCTAAGGGTTTTTACGTCTTAAATTTTTTGGAGAGATACGCAAATGTCTGCTTCGTTTCCATTAGCGAAACTTACCTTTTTAATCGCTATATTGACTGCCGTGGGTCAAATGACCCAGACAATGTACGTGCCTTCAATCGGTCATATGGCGGGCGAGTTTTTGGTATCTGCGTCATCACTTCAAGCTGTGATGGCTTGTTACCTAATCCCATATGGCTTGTCGCAATTTGCGTATGGCACACTATCGGACCGCTTGGGACGCAAACCGATCATCATCGTCGGGCTGCTTATCTACATCGTGGGTACACTGGTAGCATTATTTGCACATCAATTTGAATGGTTCTTGATTGGTAGCTTTATCCAAGGCTTAGGTATTGGCTGCGGCGGTGCGATGTCACGCACTCTGACTCGCGATTGCTTTGAAGGCTCTGATCTACACAGAGCAAACAGCTTAATTAGCATGTGTGTGATTTTCTCACCATTAATGGCACCAGTATTAGGCGGTTACCTAACAGAAGCTTTCGGATGGCGGTCGAGCTACTTGTTCTTAGCGCTATTTGCTATCGCGGTTGTGATCACCATGATGACAAGCATGATGGAGACGCTACCAAAAGAGAAACGCAAATTCGAACCAGTAGCCAAAAGCTACAAACACGTTTTGTCTGACCGTCGCTTTCAAGGCTTTTTGATTTGCCTGGTTGCAACATTCGCTGGTGTGGGTGTATTCGAAGCGGCAGCTGGGGTGTTGTTAGGTGGGGTATTAGAATTACCAGCAACAACGGTAAGTTTGCTGTTTATATTGCCGATCCCAGGTTACTTGGTGGGTGCAGGCTTATCTAGCTACATCGCAAGACGTCGCTCTGAGCGTCGTGCTTTAAATGTAGGCTTGGTCTCTATTTTTGTGGGCTCTGCTATTGTGCTCATCCCAGGCTTGTTTGGTTTAACCACTGCATTAACGCTGGTTGGAGGCGCAACCGTGTACTTTTTGGGTGCAGGTATTCTCTTCCCAGCGGCAACAACTGGAGCGATTGCGCCATTCCCATACCATGCAGGAACAGCAGGCGCGACATTGGGTGGCATGCAAAACTTGGGGGCAGGTGTCGCAACTTTGCTCGCGTCACTATTTCCAGCGCATAACCAGATGCCTTTGGGCATTTTGATGATGGCAATGTCGGTAATTGCAATGCTTGGGTTAATGTGGGTGAATCGAGCACACAATCACTCAAACGAAGTACCGCAAGTTATCTGATCATTATCAGCTTACTTTCAAAATCCAAAAGGGACACACTCAACAAGTGTGTCCCTTTTTTCATATCACACTATATCGATTTCCCGATGAGAATGATTTAACTTTCGAATTGATATTTGTTAAAAATAACAGCTGCTTACACAATGTGTTTTCAGCTTCCTTCAAATTGAGTAGCCAACTCGAAAATATTGAGGATTCTCACTTTTTCGGCATACCCCATAACAAAGAATGGACAACTGAAAACCACTAACAAAATGAAAGCCCAGCCCTCAGGATGAGGCCACTTGGGTGTACAATAAGGATAAAATCAGATGCGTTTCACTTTAACTACGTTGACCGTCTCGGTCGCGCTTGTCGCCGGATGCAGCAATCAAGGAACCCCCAGCATGACTCAATACTCCCAAACACAGATCGTTGCTCAACAAACTCAAGCTCCGGTTGCGAAAAAAGTCCCTCACGCGATGACTATTCATGGCGATACCCGCGTTGATAACTACTACTGGATGCGTGACGACGAACGTAAAGACCCTGAAATTTTACAGCACCTAGAGAAAGAAAATCAGTACGCAGAAACCGTTCTAAAGCACACTGAAACATTTCAAGATACGCTATTTGAAGAAATTAAAGGGCGTATCGCAAAAGACGACAACTCAGTACCGGTTCGTAAAGGCAACTACTTCTACTCCAGTGAAGTGACCGGAGATAACGAGTACGAAGTCCATTTGCGAGCTAAAGACTTTGCAGGCAAAGACAAACAAATCATTTTAGATGTCAATGAACTAGCAAAAGAACATGAATTTTTCAGTATCGGCGGCCTATACGTTAGTCCGAATGAAAACTTATTGGCGTATGGCGAAGACACATTAAGCCGCCGCGTGTACACCCTTAAGATCAAAGACCTGACAACAGGCAATTACCTACAAGATGAAATCGAAGGGGCCTCAAGCGCTGTCGCATGGCAGAACGATAACAACGCCTTTTACTACATCAAAAAAGATCCTCAGACCTTATTGGGCTACCAAGTTTATCGTCATGTATTGGGCACACCACAAAGCAACGATGAGCTGATTTTTGAGGAAACCGACAGCGCCTATTACACCTCACTAAGCAAAAGCAAAGATGGCGAAGATATTTATATCTGGCATTCGAGTACAGAAACCAGTGGGGTCTCTATCATTGATGCGAACAACCCTAAAGCAAAGGCGAAACCGTTCTATCCTCGCGAAGATGGCATTGAATACAGTATTTCTAAGCTAGGCGATTGGTACTACATTTATACTAACTATCAAGCCGTCAACTTCCGTTTGATGAAAGTTCATCAAAATGACATACATGACCGCTCTAAATGGCAAGATGTGATTGCCGCAGACGACAACACTCAACTTGTCGACTTCGAGTTATTCGATGATCACATCGTCTATGAGCAGCGCTCTAACGGCCTAGCAAGCGTCACTGTACGTCAGCTTTCAACAGGAAAAGAATTCCCCCTCACATTTAATGACGATGCGTTTGCTGCCTATTTGACAGGTAACCTAGAGCTGGATAACGAGAAAGTTCGTATTTATTACAGCAGTTTAACCACTCCAGGAACCTACTACGATTTCGATCTAACAACGGGCGGGTCAGAAATCATGAAGCAAACACCTGTACTTGGTGATTTTAATCCTGACAATTACCAATCAGAACGCATCATGGTCACAGCCCGTGACGGTAAAGAAGTACCCGTTTCTTTGGTGTATCGTAAAGACTTATTTAAGAAAGATGGTACGAATCCACTCTACCAATATGGTTATGGGTCTTATGGCGCAACCATTGAGCCAACTTTCCGCTCGACACGTTTGAGTCTATTGGATCGCGGCTTTGTTTACGCCATTGCTCATATTCGTGGATCTGAAATGCTTGGCCGCCCTTGGTATGAAGACGGTAAAAAACTAACCAAGCAAAACACATTCAACGACTTTATTGATGTGACTAAAGGTTTGGTTGAACAAGGCTACGGCGCGAAAGATAAAGTCTTCGCTGTTGGTGGCTCTGCAGGAGGTCTCTTAATGGGGGCTATCATCAACCAAGCACCAGAACTGTACCGCGGTATCGGTGCACATGTTCCGTTTGTGGACGTGGTAACCACCATGCTCGATGAATCGATTCCATTGACCACCAATGAGTATGATGAATGGGGTAACCCAAATAACAAAACATACTATGACTATATGTTGAGTTACTCGCCTTACGACAACATCAAGGCGCAAAACTACCCGAACATGTTGGTAACGACTGGCTTGCACGACTCTCAAGTACAGTACTTTGAACCAATGAAGTGGGTCGCCAAACTTCGTGAAATGAAGACAGACGATAACGTCTTGTTGTTCAAAACCGATATGGAAGCCGGACACGGCGGCGCATCTGGTCGATTTAAGCGCTTAAAAGAAGATGCGCTAGAGTATGCCTTCTTCCTCGATTTACTCGATAAAAAATAAGCGTATTAATAGAACTGCATCTCTTCTAACAACAAAAATGCCCGCAAGTTGCGGGCATTTTTTATAGACGCACTCTCTAAACAAAGAGTGGGGTTACCTAAGCACAGAATGACTAGCGTCTCTTATAGCCAAAGGATAGCAGAAAGAAAAACGCCTACTCACAACGAGTAGGCGTTAACACAATAAATGTGTTTAGGCAGTAGAAACTGGCCTATTTATTAGAAGTAGTAACGAGCACCTAGAGTCCAGTAGTCGTTCTCTTCATTGTTGTAGTCGTTACCTAGGTCAAACTGGTAACCAGCGAAAGTAACGAATGCAGGAGTTACTGCGTACTCTGCTTGTAGCGCAGTTTCGCTTGAAACTGTCTTGTTGTCTTTGTCGTCTTCTACACCTTCGTAGTTAACGCTGAACGTCCAATTGTTGACTCCGTACGCTAGTAGGCCCTCAATCTGAGTAGTTTCTTCACGCATCTCGTAGAAGTATTCGTTCATGCCGTATACAACAGCTGCGTACAGACCAGAGCCATACTCACCGTAATTTACAGAAACAAGGTGTGATTCAGCAGTTTTAGTACCTAGACCAGAATTCTCAACATCACCGCCGCTGTATACGTAGCCTAGACCAAAGCCCGCAACAGAGCCGCTCAGTGCGATTTGACCACGTTGGTCATACTTGCTGCCTTTAGAAACGTATTCTGGAAGACCTGTGTTAGGGTTTTGTTGTAATGATAGGCCTCTATCATCATTTTCACCTTGCCAACCAAGACCTAGGTTGAAAGCAAAACCTTCGCCAAACTCAAAGCTTTTACGGTAGCTGATCATTTTTTCAGCACGACCAGTACCTAGATTGTTGTGATTGTCGTACAAAAAGTCGTTCGCGAACGCGATTGGTAGATCCGCAACGCCAGCGACATCGTAGTACGGAGACCACTGTGTACCTCCCACTAAACGGCCAAACTGCTGGTGGGTCGCGCCGATGTAGCCCAAACGAGTTGAAAACGACTGGCTACCACCATTTAGGTAGTTAAGTGCCCATTCGCCTTTAGCGTCGATAGTGATACCGTTGCCAATGTCTTTCTTGCCCGCAACATTGATACGTGGAGACACTTGGTGAACTTTTACTTCTTCTTCGAAATACTCACCCACGCCAACTGAAACGTGACCGCCGATCGATAAAGATGTACCATCGCTGTTGTAAACTTCTGCTGCGAAGGCCTGTGAACCACATGCTAGTGCCGCCACTGCAACGGCTAGAGTTTTCATTTTCATTGTTAACATCCGTATAGTTGTTTGTACCGGTTCGCTTAGAAACAGATTAAATCCGAATCAATCGCAACGAACACATAACAAAGTAGTAATGAAATAGAAATGAAACAAACACTTTCTTATGCAACCAGTGGTATCAATGCTCACATTTTGAGCTTAATCACAAAAAAATAGGGAACTTTTCACTCCCCATCATAAAATCTGTGGCTTTTTACGTGTCACATCTCCCAACGTGCGAGTGGCTTCTCAGTTTTGATACCGTTACTGCCCCAGCGGTCAATAACATCAATTTGCAGTATGCGGCTCGGTTTAATAAGCGATGTCAAGGTTTTCGACGGTCGTTTATCCGTCACTAACCATAGCGTTTTATCTTGTTCAAACTGAGCTTTTAAAGATAATTTGTCTTCTTCTGTCCACTCAAGTTCCGGCTTAAATTCGCGCCCAACCACAAACAATTGGTTGCCAGAGGCAAAGTCCTCTAATGACTCACTCATCAGTACCACTGAATCGATGCCTTTATCGAAGATCTCTGCCTGTTGTTGGTTGATCAGTTCACGCACATTGAGCATAAGAGCCTGTTGATTCGTTTGAATCGCCTTTTGGTGTTCAGGATATACACGTTGTAGATCCTCTCCAACAATGCCCGCCATTCGGATTAAGTTTGTAGGGTTCAGCCATGCGTACTTCGATGTTGACCCGTTTTCCAATGTCAGAACTGCAACTCCTTGAGCTCTAGGAGAAATGGCCTGCGATGCATCGATTTCAATCAAGTGAATGTTGCCCTGTCGAGCGTAAACATAAGTCGGGTCTTGTTTCCAAATCGCACCAAGAGTAATAGCAACCGTCGCGGCTTGACCCGCTTGCTTAACTTGCTCTGTACCTTTATTTGCGAACCAGTTCTCAAGACGCTCAACGCCGTAACGCTTTGGAGGCAGATACTGAGTCTCTATCCCTGTACCTTTCATGAGTTGCTCAGACAACATGTACGTGACGGGAGTGCTGGTTAAAATGTCTTTGGCGCTTGCCAACGATGGAAGTGTTGTCGCTATAACCAAACCAAAAGTTATCGCTAATTTTTTTATCTTCATGTTCATTACTTTATAAAAAGGGTTACGCTTTTTGGATAATTCGGTAAACCGTTGCTGTTAGGAAAAATGCCGCAGAAACAATGATGATGGATGCGCCTGATGGCACTGGTAGCTCAAGCTCCATCGGCAGTATGGTTCCTATTAAACACGCAATGGTTGCCAATAAAGAAGAAAGGAGAACAAAACTGCCCATGCGTTTAGTCAATAACCTAGCCGTTGCACCAGGAATCAGCAGCAATGCACCAACCAATACCGCGCCAATAATCTTTACCGCGGCGATGGTGACCAAGGTGATCATCATGACAAATAAGTAATCATAAAAGCTGGTATTAAAGCCGCGTACACGTGCAATATCCGGGCTGATACAAGTTAGCAAAATGCGGTTAAACGTTGGAATAAGAAGCAGTAATATGATCAAACAACTGATCGCTAAAATAAGGATATCGTTGTCCGTCACAGTCAAGATCGAGCCAAACAACACGTTCTCCAACATGTGAATGTTGATCTTACGAGCAACGTACATTAACAGCGCAGCACCAACCGCTAACGCTAATGCAAGAAAAACCCCAACCAGTGTGTCGTAAGGTACATTCGTACGATTACGAACAAAGTGAAGCAACAGCGCAAAAATCATACAAAAGCTAAACAATCCGATGATCGGATTCTCTGGCGGCTCACCGAGCAACACACCAATCGCGATTCCGGTAAGCGCAGCATGCCCAACCGCTTCAGAGAAAAAAGCCAGTCGCTTGGCGATGACTAATGTACCAAGACCACCAAGTAATGGTCCTAATATCAGCGCTGCCACAATTGCGTTTACCATGAAGGCATAAGAAAAGCTATCGCTTAACCATCCAGCTTCAACGCCGCTAACCGCTAACTCTCGCAACCAATCCATTATGCAGCCTCCACTTTTGCTGTGTAGTGCTTGAATAATGTTTCTATACGATCAGGGCTTAGCACATCTGAATGGTGACCTGACGCCACAATTTGACGATTTACGACATGGACCTGCGCATCTAAACGGCGCACGGCGGTCACGTCATGATGTACTGCCACCACCGTTTTGCCTTCTCCAACAACTTCATGAATCAAACCTTCAAGATATCGAACACCTTGCTCATCCATGCCAGTTGTAGGTTCGTCTAAAACCAATAAATTGGGCTCATCCAGTAAAGCTTGCGCAAACAAAACACGCTGTTGCTCACCGCCAGAGAGTTGCCCCATACGACGGTCGCTACGCGTTGCCATACCCACGCGATCCAGCTGGGCCAGGGCATGTTGAGTTTGTTTCGTTTTACGTCGCCAAAATAGAGGGATACGAGTTTGGTTAAGCAGTACAAAATCCATCACGGTTAACGGGAGGCTTGCTTCAAACATCGCTTTTTGTGGCACATACCCTATCTTCCCCGATGCAGCTGATGGTTCTGGCCAATTGAGCGCTATGTTTCCCGAAAATGGCGTGAGTCCAAGTACCGAACGAAGCAAAGAGGTTTTACCACCGCCGTTCGGTCCCATAATAACGTGACATTTCGCGTTCTCGAATTCGGCGCTGATGTTCTGCAAAATGATATTGTCGGCGTATTTTAGGCCCACGTTACTTAAGGAAACGGAAGGTCCAGTCATCACGCCTTTTCCCCTGCTCGCTTACTCGCCACAAATTTCATGGCTTCGATTAGTGTTTCCACATTATCTCGCATCTCAACCTCGACTTTATCAGCCTCATACTCACCGTGAGTCATGTGAGAAAAGCGATAAAGCTGCACCCCGGTCGCCTCTTCGATGGTATCAACAAAGCGATTCGGCATATTGAGCTCATAAAACAGAACATCAATGCCCGATTCACGAATTTTCTCTATCGTTTCCTGTAGCTGACTTGCACTTGGTTCTACACCATGAGCAGGCTCAATGACAGCGGCAACGTCAACACCAAACTCCTGAAGGATATATCCGTAAGCATTGTGGGTTGTCGCCACCTTCATACCAGCCGTGTCCAACTCACCAAGAGACAACATTGCATCACGCTTCATCAGGCGAAATGTTTTCGCGTATTTACGAGCATTTTGGCGATAGAACGTAGCATTGTCTGGGTCCAATTGGCTTAGCTCACTCGCGATGGTGTAAACCTTTTGAATGGTTGTTGATAGACCGACAAAGGTGTGAGGGTTCACTGCTCCTTGACCAACAGACTGCCCCATAGCGGGCAATAAAGGCACTTCTTTGTTCGCTTCGATAACCACGAGATCATCACGCTGAGAAGCCTTGATCACTTTCAGTGCAAAATCGTCATGACCAATACCATTGATCACTATTACGTCCATTTCATTTAAGCGCTTAAGATCATTAGGTTGTGGCAAATAGTTGTGAGGATTAAAACCAGCATCAACCAAAGGAACGATGTCCGCCTTCTCACCAACAACGGCTTTAACATAGCTGTAATAAGGTTGAAGCGTAATACCAATACTGAGTTTATCGGCAGCAAAGCCAGTAGAAGACACCGTCAATAACGCGGTGGCTGTAAGAATACGACGTAAAAGAGAGCGTTTGATCATAGTACTTATCAATTATGTTGTCTTAATGGGCGTGAGAATGAGAGGAAGAGTCTGACAGAACGATTTGTTTCCACCCGAAATCGTGGCGTTTAGCTAGATCGCTTAGTCCCTCCACATTTAACGAACGGCTAGAATCATTAAACCAAATATCAGCTTGAGAACTGCGGCTATCCAACAGCATGGAAGCAGAGCCTTGGGCACTGGTCTTCACGCCAATGTAGACACCGTCATCAATTCGTTGCCACTGATGAGAACCTTTACGCTTCCAGTTTTGGTCTTTCACGAACGGAGCAATCCAAAGCACCTCCATATCAGAGATCTCAGGCCAAGTTCCGGTATCTAACTGCAAATCACGAATCTCTTCATGAGCGAGCTTAAGCTCAGCGATCAACCCCAACTCATTTTGATGTAAATCCGTGATTAACACTTGATGAGACTGCATGTCTGGCTTTTCAGTCGCGACCTGATGGTAGGGCATAAGTATGGCTGCTGAACTGAGAATTGCTGCGATTGTCAGTGCGACCCACTTTCCTTCTCGGTTACCATCATCAGGGCGAACTTTCTGTACACTCATTTCTCTTTCAGCTCAACGATATCCACTTCCACCGGGCTTTCATGTCCGGCATCAAATACCAAATAGAAATCTGTTTCAGGGTGAGTAAATTCTGCGATGGAACGCTTATCTGTTTTTTCTTTGGCGATCAGATTGTCGTCGTAATCGTACATTTCGACATCGTAGTCGACCGCTGTCGATCCATCCGAGTAGCCCGCTTCACAAATCACTTTATCTTGCGCCAAGTGACAGCTCATCAGAGGAAAATGTGCAGCAGCGTGAAAGGACGCAAATCCAGAAAAAAGCAAAACCGCTTTTAGAAGAGAAGTGTTATTCATGATAATTCCAAAATGGCCCAGCAATTGCTGAGCCTAATTCGATTAGTTAAGTTGAGTTTCAAACGTAAGATGAACATTGGCACTCGCTTTATCCGCCAATGGATTATCTTTTAATTCACCTTTGTAGTTCGCTTTCATTAAGTAGCGCCCGGCGACTTCTGGCGTGAAGATCACTTTGCCATCTTTATCGCTCACCACATCGATTTGTTCTTGATGGTTTCGGTACATGGTACCTTCACGTGTAATCTCAGCAGTAACGCCCTCTTGTGGCTCTCCGTTAAAGAAAAACTGGAAAGTCACAGGCTCACCTTCAATGATGTCCGATGGATGCGTGATCGGTTTCATCTCCAGCATTTTGCCTTCAATCTCCAACGCTTTGTCCGTTGGCATACCAACCGTAATGTAGCTTTCTGCTCGGGTGTAACTTAGTTGAGTAACCACATCACGCGCTTGCTCAGGAAGCACGTCACCACGCTCAGCTTTGTTTGCTCGCGCCCATTTCACCGTATCACGACGGCCCGCTTTGTATTGTGTGTAGTAGCTCGGCTGATTATTAATCGCGACTTTGTGCGTGCCTTCTTCTGTAAAAAAGAAATCAAACATAGAGCGACGCTTGCCACGAACAACAAAGTTAGGACGCTCAGAGCGGCCATCCGGCATCACCACAAATGCCTGATCACTACCCGCAGGCTTATCAAAAACAAACGTTCCGTGAGAGGCAGTAACATCAAATGTCAGCCAGTCACCGCCTTCTTTAGAAACCGTAAAGTGAGAGGGCAGAACCCAACGTGGATGTGCTTGTGCGGTGGTGGTTACAGCCAATCCCATTGCCATTACACTCGCCAATGCCACTGCTTTCATTTTGGTTTTCATTGTTGTGTCCTTTAATCACTTAACTTGATAATTGACGGTGATGACACCCGTCTCTTGTGTTGGTTTAAGCTCATAGCGCACGTCACTGTCCGCTAGCGTTATTTTTTGACGTAAGTAGTTTCGCCCACCGTGTTCACGAACGACCTCGACGTACAACGTGTAATTTCCTTGTTCCAAACGCTCCCCTGCGTCATTGGTTCCATCCCAGACAAAGCGGTATTGACCAGCAGGACGTGTTGCAGAAGTCACCGCATCAACAAGTTCACGATCATAACGACCCGCTTTTCTCCACCAGCTGCGTAGATCTTTTAACCATTCGTCTTTCCCTACCCATAACTGAATGGTTTTAACCGGTTTACGCTGATCGTTTTCAACCCAAACCGCCACATAAGGGCGTGCATACATTGAGGTATCTATCTTTGGAAGTTCGAGTTCGAAGTCGACCTTCGCGTTATCTGGTAGAGGCGCCGCGGAAAGAGAGAAAGGAGTAAAAGCCGCGATCAAAGCGGCTTTACAAAAGTGATTACGGCGGAAAAACCTTCCTGTGTTCAACATAAGTGTTCTCTAAAAAAGCTGTTATGGAACAGCAACAAAATAAATTACGAGCGACAGTAACGTACCAAAGCTCATCCATTGCATTGACGTTCTGAGCGTCTTCTTCTTAGGCAGTAACAAGCACACGCCTGTAAGAACAAAAAACACCATCAAAAGCGCAGTGACGTCGATAAACCACTTCCAAATCCCGCCACTGTTGCGTCCTTTATGTAGATCGTTCAGCAGCGCAACAATACCGTAGTGCGTCGTTTCAACATCAGCCGCACCAGTAGTCATATCAATAAAGACCGTAGCGTTATAACCCGGGCCTTTAAAATCCATAGAAAGCTCTCCGAGTAACAACTCACCTTGCTCAACTTCGGTATACACATCTAGTGCGGAAGGAGTGCCGCGAAGCTCGGTTTCTTTAGTCAAGAAAGCCACCAGTTCTTCACGATTAGGTTGAAAGGTATCTGAATGTGAGAATAGAACTGAGTGCGGAACCGTCAGAGTATGTTGTTGAATGATAGGTTCACTGCGTTCAAACAATTCGGGGCGATTGAGGGTAATACCAGTTACTGCAAAAAACAGCGTAACTAAGAGAAGAGCCATCGAAATATAGATATGTAGGCGGCGAGCCCAAGTTTGAACACCTTTGCTTTTAAGCAACATAGAAACAATCATCACCAATAAATGTGGGGCATAATTTAGGTGATAATCATTCGTATTGGCATTTAATTTACATTGTTTACTTTAAACAAAAAATACCCGAGACTGAGCTCGGGTATTTAATAAAAATGTTCGCTATGAGTTCTGCGTCGATTCTACTTTGCGTAGCTGAGATAGATACTTAACCCAACTTTTTGCCTGATTAGACGGCTTAATCTCATTCGCTCTTTTGGCGTTAGCGAGCGCATCGTCAAACCGCTTAAGTTTGTAGTAAGCGCGAGTTTTGATAAGTGCAACATCCGCTTTACGACCTCTGACATTATCGAGCGCGGCAATGGCATCTTTATAATGGCCTTCTTGCACCAACAGTTGAGAATAGTTCCAGTAATACTGCCTATCTAGCTGAGCTGCAATACGCCAGCTATCAATAGATTCTTCCCACTCTTTTGCCATTTGCCAATACGTTGCTTGCTGAGCTTTTAGCTTACTATTCGAGTTTACATCCTCTAGCTCGTTCATCACCAACGCAGCTCTCTCAGGAATACCTCGTTTCGCGTACAATTGTGCCAGCAGCTTTAAGTCATCTTGGCTAAGTTGTAACCCTTTCAGTTTTGCCAACGCCAAAGAGTCTAGGGCACGTTTGTTGTCATCAACCCGTAGATATAGAGCAACAAGCTGACGCCACCATTCAATTCGCTCAGGTTCAATCACGATTAAGCGTTTGATGGTCGAGATTGCCGGCTTCCACTTTTTCAGTTCTAGCTCAGCAGAAAGCTTTATCGACAATGCGCCAAGCTTGTCTGGCTGACCAAACTTCTCATAACGAGCCATTGCTGAAAGCACTTTTTGCCACTGACTCAGTTGATAATGAGATTGGGAAATACGTAGCCATAGCTCATGCGCTTTTTGACCTTTAGGAATGTTTTTGCTCAAGGCATAGTAATGAGGTAACGCCTTAGAAAAACGTTGCTCGTTCAGCAGTATATCAGCCAACATTTTTCGGGTTTGCCATGATTGCTCATCTTGTAGCAAACCACTATTGACTGCCAACTCAAGTTGCTTAATCGCCGCTTGAGTTTGCTCATTCTGCCAGTAAAAAATACCCAACATTCGAGCGACATAAGCTTGGTCATATCCACGAGAAAGCTCCATAGCTTCAAGAGATGAAATCGCTTCTTTCAGTTTCTCTTCTTGAGCCAAGTTGTATGCTCGTTGAACTCTCGCTGCGGTGTATTGGCTTAACTCACTGGCAATGGTTGAGAGTGCACTCAGGCTTAATACCGTACCGATTAAGAATTTTTTCATCATTTGGCTAACTTGAACTCCACTTTAGCGGTTTGTCCGAACTGCTCAATTGACACACCATCCTCAACTTTTGGCTGATACTTCCATTTTTTAAGCGCACGGATTGCTTCTCTTTCAAACATGCGCTCGGGCTCAGCCTCGATCACTTCAATATCTTTTGGTCGTCCAGTTGCATCGATCGTGAAACGCATAATGACATAACCTTCCACTCTACGTTTCAGCGCCTTACTTGGATAGCGAGGATCAACACGATACAACGGCAGTGCTTGCTGGTTGCCCATTGTTCCCTTCAAGTTTGGGGCGCTAATCGCGATGCCTTCAAGGGCTGTGTTTAAACCTAAAGCACTGACTGGCGTCATCTGACTCATTGGTTCCATTTGAGTGTCAGATTGAGACAGATCCATTGGCTCCGGCGCTTGAGGTGGTTCTGGTTGCTCCGGCACTGAACGTTGACGACGCTGCACGTCTGCTTCATTCTCTACCATCACCATATCAAAACGAACGGCTTCTGAAGCTTCTGGTGCACGCTGGTTGCCTTTATCAACCATCCACGCCATAAAGCTAAACAAGCTCACAGAAATTAACAGTGATGCTGGTAGTGCAAGTAACAGCCTGCCCATTAAGGTTTCTCCGCCGCCAATGCAATGTTCTTCACACCCGCCGCCTTTGCAGCGTCCATCACTTTCACGACAGTGCCATTGTAAGCATGCTCGTCAGCTTGGATAACTAACGAAGCATCAGGTTGATCAAGTAACAGGTGCTCAATAGAGGCCTCAACACGCTCAATATCAACCACTCGTTTGTCAATGTACACATCATTCGCTGCCGTTACTGCGATAAAAATGCCCGCGTCTTTTTGACTTACTACATTAGAAGCCTGGGGGCGATTCACTTCTACACCGGATTCACGTACAAACGAACTGGTCACAATGAAGAAGATCAACATGATGAAGACGATATCAAGCATCGAGGTTAAATCGACTTGAGCTTCATCTTGTTGGTTAGGTCTGCGTCCGAGTCTCACTTTTGACTCCTTAAAGATTGTTCTAACTGGATAGCTTTTCGTTCACACACTTTGCTAAGGCGAGCATGAATAAACATGCCCGCAAGCGCTGCTACCATACCTGCCATGGTTGGCAGCGTAGCAAGTGAGATACCAGAAGCCATCAATTTCGGATTGCTGCTGCCTTGCGATGCCATTACGTCAAACACCGTAATCATGCCTGTCACCGTCCCTAACAACCCTAGCATTGGGCAAACCGCCACAAGTAGCTTAATAGTCGATAGGTTTTGGCGTAGTTCGATTTGCGCTTTTGCAATCCATCCTTCACGGATTTGATGCGCGTACCAAGAGTGGTGCTCTGATCTTGCGTGCCACTGCTCACAAAGCTGTTTTTTTACCCCAGGGAAAACCGTTGTGAGATAAATAACTCGCTCCATAACCAACAGCCAGCACACCGCCACGACGGCGGCCAGCCACCATAGGATTTGACCACCTTGCTGCATAAAGCTCATCAAGGTTGTGGCCCAATCCTCACTGATCAAACCCAATGTGCTGAGTAGGATCTGCTCCATTACGCTGCGTTCTCCGCTAAGGTGTTAGAGTGACTTTTGTTATTCGGCATATCACGCTCAGCTTGTTCTGCAACTAAACCGATGCCTTGTTTTTCTAAGATACTGCGAATATTTTCTGCTTGAGAGCTCAATACGTTGTGCGCTAATAGCAAAGGCATGGCTGAAACAAGGCCAAGTACGGTAGTCACAAGTGCCATCGAAATGCCACCCGCCATTACTTTCGGATCACCATTACCAAATTGAGTGATGACTTGGAAGGTTTCGATCATACCCGTTACCGTGCCTAGTAGGCCAAGCATAGGAGCTAGAGCAGCAAGAAGCTTAAGCATCGACAACCCTTTTTCTAGGTGGGTTTGCTCATCAACAACGGCTTCCAAAAGACGTAGTTCTAACGCTTCTACGCTGCGATGCTTGTCTTTCTGGTATACCGCAAGCACGCGACCCAAAGGGTTGTTTCCTGGCTGCGCTGGGGTTTTCAGTTGCTTCATGATTTTCTGGCGCGAAATCATCAAAGATGCACCACGTACGAGCGCAATCAATAGGCCGATAGCCAATAAACCAAGGATGATTTTGCCGACAACGCCACCCGCATTTAGGCGATCAGCCAAAGTCGGTGAGTTTGCGAGCTGCTCAAGAAGAATGCCACGTGACGGATCTATGACAAGCGCATCAATGTCACCAGAGGAAATAGTATTCGCTGTTGGACCGCTTTCAGGCTGACGAAGATAGTTTACCGCATCTCCGCGTTGACCATTCCACTTAACGTAGCCAGTGTCATCCAGCAGCGCCATAGAACCAAGACGAACACCACTAACCGTTTGTTCACGACCCTCGCCATTTAGCAGTGTGAAAGAGACGTTTGCCATTTCACCGCTTGCTTTGATTTGTTCTTCCATGCTGCGCCACATCGCCTGAAGTTGGGTCAACGTTGGCAGTGATTTAGCCGCAACAATAGCATCGATATCTTTCTGATATGAGTTTGCATCTACACCGGTTACTGAGCTTTTTAGCTCAGACTCTAGCTCTTTTGCGTTCTGGCGAACGACGCCAAATAACTCACCTAGGCTCCCGGTTTCTAGACGCAACTTTTCTTCTAGCTGTGCCAGTTCTGCTTCATTTTCACCGAAGGTAATACTTAATGAGTCCGCCTCTGCTTGAAGAGCAGCACGCTCTGCCACCAATTTATTCTTTATAGCCTGTAGGTCTTGCTCTGTTTGCTTAAAACCTGATTCACGCGCGACATTGTGCGATTGCTGTTGACGATTTTCTTGCTGCGCCTTTTGTAACAACGCATCACTAGCAAAAGTTGTATAAGGCATTAATGCGGCTGTCGAGATTAATGCAACCGATAACCATTTTTTCATCATTTATTTGCCCTCCGCAGCGGTTAACGACACTGGCAGAGTTAACATACTCGGCGCGATCTGTTTATTCGCCATAGCGAACGCTTTGTCTAGCTCTGATTTTTGCTCAGAACCCACTTGTTGCCATGCTTGTTGTTGCTGTGACCAGCTCCAAAATGTGTCACCAGATAAGCTACGCGCTACCAAAGACAAACGGCCTAAATAGAGAATGTCCGCCTCCACAGCTTCATTGTCACCCAGGTTAATCTTGCCTTGGTAAACGCCAAGCTTGGTGCCGTAATCCATTTCAATTTGGTACGCTTCTAAAATACGACGAAACTTCTCTGCATCCGCAACGTCTGCACGCGTCACCATGGAATCCAGCTTTGCAATTCGCTCCTCACGTTGCGCTTTGCGTATAGGCTTGTCGTTAGCGACGAGCACTTTTAAGCCCTCAAGCATGTGATACATTAAAGGCACGACACCTTGACGAGTTTGAGCAATCTGTTCAATTTGCTCGTTCAAGCTATCAACTTCTTGATTTTGGCTCTCAACAAGGCTTGCAAGATGATCGCGATAAATCTTCAAGTTACCGACTTCTTCTTGCAGCTGCTCAATTTCAGCTTCTAGAGTAAGTGATTTTTCTGCGCTTGCATCAATACGTTTTTGGCTTACCGCCGACGACTGGTTTGTTTTACTCTGCACAGCTTGTGCATCGTTTAAGTTCGCCGCGTGAGCGGGAATCAAAACCGATGATATCAACAGAGCGATACTTGATTTCATTAGATTCATACGAGTTATATTTCTGTGTTCCAAAAACGACCAAAGGGGAAGACTACCCTTCCCCTTTAATAATCAAATTGTTATCAGTACTTGAACTGGATTGTTGCCATGTAGTTGCGGCTTTCTCCAACCACAACCCCACTCGCACCTTTTTGCTCGCCATTCGTGCTACCACCACCTGCGAAGTAGTCGGTATCGAATAAATTCTCGACATTGAATCGAGCAATGATATCCAAGTTTTCATCGTACTTATGTTTGTATGACACGCCCATATCAACGCGAGCGTAGCCATCTTTCTTGAAGGTGTTCTTTGCATCACCGTAGCGATCACCTTCATAAATCAAACCAAGGTTTAAGTTAGTGTTGTCTTGAACCTTGTAGCTAGACCATAGACTTGCCGAGAACTCTGGCACGTCTACAGGGCGGTTACCTTCATATCTTTCTGCCTTCTTAAGCTCTGCATCCAAATACATTGCAGAAGCGGTTAGCGACAACTCTGGGGTCACAAAACCTTGAGCCATTAACTCAGCACCTTTGTGAACTTGCTCACCACCTTGCGTTTTCTTGTGTAGGAGATTGCCGCCCGCGTCTTTGCCGCTTTCAACATCCAGCGAGATGTTCTCTAACGTGATATCAAACACTGCACCAGATACAAATAAGCGCTGATCAAACAGTTCCCACTTAGTTCCGATCTCGTAAGAGATACCACGCTCTGCGTCTAGCTTCTCACCATCATTGATATACTTTTTGCCACGACCACTGCTGACTTCACCTTGCGGCATAAAGCTTTCAGAGTACTGAACGTAAACCGAGCCATTCGTCGCTGGGTGGAAAATTACACCAAATTTTGGAGAAACCTGGTTTTCGGTCAGGTCATCATCACGCTTTTCGTCATAACGAACACCTGCAAGCACTTGCCAGTAATCATTAATCGTCATCATATTTTGCGCGTAGATACCCCAAGTATCGTGCTCGCTTGTGGACTGTTTAACTTTCCCAGAGTAGCCAGGACGAGGCACTGTCTGACCGGCTTCTATACTTATAGGGTTGTAATACTTTTGGAAACGGTCATAGGTATACTCTAGATAGTTCGCACCTACCAAAAACGTGTTATCTGTACCAAACAGAGAAAAGTCCGTCGTCACATCTATATATGCAGTATCAAACACCCAATTATCTTTGCGTTCGTTACCAGAATGGTCGATCTTAGTATCTTGGTCATAAGTTTCGAAACCTGGGTAAGACTCCACATCAAAACGCTTAAAGTCTTGACGGTTGTAACCTGCTTTTACGTTCACGTTATCCGTGACTTGCGCATTAATATCGACACCGTAGTTTTCTACTTCGTTATCAATTTCAGACCACTGCGCATCCCAAATGTACTTATCACCGCGAACCGCTTTGCCATCAACAATGTATGCGCCAGAGTCCACGCTACCGTCGTCTTTCGTGCGATCGTAATGAGCCGATACCATAAAGTTGTCTGTGATATCGTACTCAACCACTAGGCCAGCTACCGTACGATCTGTTTTAGGCTCAGTGCCATCACCGTACCTGCGCCAAGAGCCGTAGCTTTCTTTGGCAAAAATTGCGCGCGCTCGCAGTGTCTCTGCATCATTTAGCGCGCCACTCACATCAAGCACAGTGCGTGAGTGATCATTCGAACCTAGATCTTGACTCAAACTTGCTTGTGTTTGAGTTGTTGGTTTTTTCGAAACCATGTTTACCAAACCACCCGGCTCAGATTTACCGTATAGCAGACCTGATGGACCTTTAAGCACTTCAACACGCTCTAAAAGCTCAATTGGCTGACGGTAGTGTGACCAGTGTTGACGACCATCACGAAGAAAACCGTCTGAACTGCTAAGTTCAAAACCACGTAGAGAGAAACGTTCGCGGTTACGGCTTGTACCACCCGCGCTAACACTTGCATCGTTACGTAGCACTTCACCAAGTGTACTTGCACGCTGCTCATCAATTACCGCTTCATCGATAACCGCTACTTGTCCCGGCGTTTCCAGCTGCGTCATTTCCATGCGCATTGCTGTACTGTTTGTATCTGCCTTGTAGCCGAACTCTCGACCTTCTACAACTACATGTTCGTCTGTTTGAACTTCCGCCACTGCAGGTGTTGCTAACACTGCACCGATCACTAACGCCAAATGGCTCTTAGTAAACATATCCTTTCACTCCGATTATTATTTTTCGGGTCACATACTTGTTGAATGCGATTCCCTCTTAATTATTTCGCGGGTGAATATAAGTGATAAGTATTACCATTTGCATTAAATTTACATTCTTTGCATTTGCAAACTTTTGTAAAGTACTCTCTGATGATGCGCCATGATAATGTGACATTAATCACAAAAATTACGACTTAATCATACTTATTGCTTGAACACTAAAGTAACCCTCAAACCGCCTTGCTCACGGTTTTTCGCCGTGACTGCTCCACCCATAATACGCATGGATTCTTTGACAATCGCAAGACCTAAACCGTAGCCACCAAGCTTTTTATCTCTAGAAGCATCTAAGCGTGTAAACGGATCAAAAATATCGACCAGCTTGTTCTCTGGAATACCAGGCCCATCATCAGATACTGACATGGTGGTGAACTGCTGCCCTTCTTTGACATAATTTTCCAGAGAAACTTCTATCTGAGATGCTGGTCCTGAATATTTAATGGCATTACCAATAAGATTGTTCAAACAACGAATGACCAGCGTTTCTTCACAAATGGCTTTAGCACATACAGCTTCTGAGCGGAAAGACAACGTCTGTTCTGACTTCAAATCTATTTTGCAACGTTCTACTTGCGGGGAGAGCAAAACTTCTAAATCACAGCGTTTCGTGGCTTTGTCGAAGCGCGCATTTTCCAAGCGACTGAACTCCAATATATCGCTGATCAAATGGTTTAGCTCTTTTGCTTCATCTTCTAGCCTTGCCACTAGGCTTTGCTCACTTTCTCCAACACGCTTTCGCAAAAGATGCAGAACCAAGTTCTGCCTCGCTAACGGCGTTCTCAATTCGTGAGAGACATCTCTTATAAGCAGTCGCTGCTTTTCAGCGAGAGAATGAATCTGTTGCGTCATGTGATCGAAATCTTGCGCTAACTCGTTAAACTCACGCGTGCTCGACTTCAGCTCTTTCACGACACTGACATTAAAATCGCCATTAGATAGCTTTTTGCTTGCTTCTCTCAATCGATCCAATGGTTGCTGTAAGTTACGTGCCATTAGCAGCGAAAAGAGCGCCAAAATAACCACTGCAATCACGACTTTGAGAATAGAGAAATACAGAATGAAGTCATTTGCAGGGTGCAGTCGATGTGGCAATTGAATCACTAAAGTATTGCCATGAACTAAAGGAATATTGATGATGGGGCGATTCACTTTCCCCTCAAGTTGATCATCAATGCTTCTCTTAAATTGAAGTTTGAACTCGAAGTGCGGATGCATCAGACGGTGCGTAACTGGTTGCTGATGTTCATTCAACACAAATAAATAAAAGTTTTGCGCATTTGCCCAGTCAGCAAGTTCGTCCATGTCTCCGTGCTCAATCAATACATTGGCTTGATGTGCAAGGTCTAGCATTTCTTCTCGCACACTATCGGGCACTTTCAACATGGCTTTCACCAGAGCTTGTTCCGCTAAGGATTGCACGACCAAAATACTAATGACAATTGCGGTCATGCAACTAAATAACTTGAACGCTAAGCTATCTTTACGTTTTGCAATAAAAGGTGGACATCGGAGCTTCATTAACGGTTTACAGCCTCTAAATAACTGTAACCTTTGCCACGGAAGGTTTTGATATGTTGCTTGGAAAGCCCCGCTTCAACTAACTTGCGACGTATGTTACTGATGTGCATATCAAGGTTGCGATCAAAAGGACTCAGCTCTTTCTTTAACACTTCAGTTTGAAGCTCTGCTTTTGAAATCACGACTCCTTGGTTTTTTACCAAGTAGCTCAATAGTTCAGCTTCCGTACTTGTGAGGGGTAAGCTATTAAGCTGGTCGCTGATCGTTTGAACGGTACTACACATCGTCTGACGTTGACGTTCCAAGCCAACACGACGAAGAATCGCTTTGATGCGCATTAGAAGCTCAGCGACATTAAAGGGCTTTCCGATATACTGATCGGCCCCCGCTTGGTAACCATCAAGCATCGAGTTTTCATCGTTGAGAGCGGTAAGCATTAGAATAGGTGTCGCGAAGCGCTGACAGATCCTACGAGCAACTTGCATGCCGTTAAGGTTTGGTAACATGACATCAAGCAATACAAGATCTACAGGCGTTTTTTCCATATATTGCAGCGCACTTTCACCGCAATGCACAGAAGATACGATGTAGCCCTCCTCTTGCAAAACCGCTTCTAACAGCTCACACAAAGGAACGTCATCATCGACTATCAAAACTCGTGACATTACCACTCACCATTCAAATAAAAATGGTTCGCATTTTATTACTCATTTACCAATTAAACAACTACACACTCTAAGGCTTTAAGTCCACAGGACTCAGTCCAAGAAGCAGCAACGTACTATTAGAGTTTAATGTTCACTTGTACTAAAGGTTCCTAACAATATGCACCTAGATATATCTTCATAGAAAAAACGAGTACAATCAGGCAACCGCAAAGCAAAAGATAAAGCGAATGGAAACGTTATTAATTGGTCACCGTGGCGTGGCAGGTTCATACCCTGAGAATACAAAAATAAGCATTCAGGCAGCCATTGACCTGGGGTTGAAGTGGGTGGAAGTGGATATACAGCCTACCAAAGATAATGTTTTAGTGGTTTGCCATGATCATACCGTCAATCGATGCAGCAATGGACAAGGGCGTGTTGATGAGCTCACCCTGGAAGACTTAAAAGCATTAGATTTCGGTAGTTGGTTTAGCACAGACTTTTCAGGCGAGAAGATCGTGACACTAGATGAACTGCTCACTTTAGCTACTGAGAATAAGCTTAACTTGAATATCGAAGTTAAAGTAGACAACCATCCAGCGGAAGAAGTGGCGCAGACTCTCGCCAATGCGTTAACAAAAAGTCCAATGCCGCAAGAGAATGTACTCCTATCGAGCTTTAGTCATGACGTCATTAGAGCGATGCACAAATACTGCAGTGGCTACCGATTGGGTGTGTTAAGTGAATTCTTTACGAGAAAAGATAAACGCCTTTTGGAAGAAGTTAGTGCCTATAGCTGCAACCTAAATATTAACTGGGTTCGTACTCGCCAGATAAACAAACTCCAACAAGCCGGTTACAAAGTGATGTGCTATACGGTGAACAATCCAAATAAACTGAAATACCTGCCTCAGTTAGACGGTATTTTTAGTGATCATCCACAGCGCTTTATGCCATAGCCTATAAGAGCCAGAACATTAAAGGGGACCTTTTGTTACCACTCAATCTGAATTGGTGTCCCCATCTCGACAAGCTGGATAAATTCGTCCATCTCCTCGTTGGTAATCGCAATACACCCATTAGTCCAATCAAAACTTTGGATGTAAATCGGCAACTGACTCTCACCGTTTTTTAAGCCATGAATTTTGATGTTCCCTCCAGGGGACACACCTCGGCGCTTCGCTTCCAACGTATCAATCGCATCAGGGTAACTGATATGCACAGAACGATAAAAAGCAGAGTCCTCTATAACATAATCTAGAGTGTATTCGCCCTCTGGTGTGCGATTGTCTCCCTCTTCTTGTTTATGTCCTTGAGGGTTCGCTCCTAAAGCAATTCGGTATTCTTTTAGCACTGCTCCTTGTTCCATCAAATACATTCGACGCTTAGACTTGTCGACTTTAACGAGGTCAACAGCTGCGTGAGTGCCAGAAGCAAACACACAACACAAGAACATAGAGCACCATTTTACTGACATTGTCGTAACGCCTAAGCTAATAAAGTGAACAAGAAAAGAGCGATAATGCTAGTCAGTTAATGCTCGTAAAGCAAACAGTATCTAATGCGGAACCATAAGATAGACTCGCTGAAAGGCGTACTTCTTATCGTTATTTGATACAACAAAAGTCAAAGAGAAGATTTCTCTATTCATTGCGGCTAAGTTGCATTACTTTATAAGCATATTTATTTATAAAGTCCGCACTTTTTGAGAGGGAACCATGATTAACATTGCTTTTTTTAGTGCAAAATCCTACGACGAAGCCTCTTTTAATAAAATTAAAAATAACCGCGATTTTGAATTTCACTATCACGACTTCCGACTAACCGAAAAAACAGCCAAGATGGCGCACGGCAGTGATGTCGTATGTGCGTTTGTTAATGATGATCTTTCAGCTCCTGTCCTTAAACAGCTTTCTCTGGGCGGGACCAAGCTTATTGCTATGCGCTGCGCGGGATATGATAAAGTTGATCAACAAGCAGCCAAAGAACTAGGCTTACAAGTGGTTCGAGTTCCTGCTTACTCACCAGAAGCAGTGGCAGAGCACACGGTTGGTTTAATGATGTGCCTAAACCGCCGTCTTCACAAGGCCTACCAACGCACACGTGACGCCAACTTCTCGCTAGAGGGTCTTGTTGGCTTTAACTTTTTCGGAAAAACCGTTGGTGTTATTGGTACGGGTAAGATTGGTATCGCGACGATGCGTATCTTCAAAGGGCTTGGCATGGAACTGCTTTGCTACGACCCCTACGAAAACCCATTAGCGCTAGAAATGGGAGCCCGTTACTGTTCGCTTGAAGAAATCTACGCTAATGCGGATATTATCTCTCTCCATTGTCCAATGAGTGAAGAAAACTATCACTTATTGAACGAAAAAGCCTTCACGCAAATGAAAGATGGTGTAATGATCATTAACACCAGTCGAGGCGAGTTGCTAGATTCACTAGCGGCGATAGAAGCGTTGAAACAAGGTAAGATTGGTGCGCTTGGCCTAGACGTGTATGACAATGAAAAAGACTTATTCTTCCAAGATAAATCTAACGATGTCATTGTAGATGATGTTTTCCGCCGTTTATCGGCTTGTCATAACGTGCTGTTTACTGGCCACCAAGCATTCTTGACTCACGAAGCACTTAATAATATTGCCTCTGTGACGCTTGATAACGTCGAAGCCTTTTTCTCTGGTAACGTATCGGGCAATGAACTGATTAACTAAAGCCAGACAATCGAGAAGTATAGTAGAGCGTGTGACCTCAGCTATGCTATACTCCTCGGCTATTTAAAATTTGAGCCAAATTACCATGAGCATAAAAACTGATATTCAAAAGCTGCACAACCGTTTAGATACATGCCAACGTAAACTTGATGCGGCACGTTCTCGTGGTGATCACGAAATGATTACAAAGTTCACGGATGAAGTAGAACAGCTGACCAAAAAGCTTAACCAGTTAAAGCACAAGCAAAACTATGAGCTGAACAAAGAACGTAAAAGCTTACTTGATATGCCTTTCTCTCGTGAAATCACCAAAGCAGAACAAGCGGACATAGGCAAACTAAAAAAACGCGTACGCGGCTTAGTAATCGTTCACCCATTAACAAAAGTTGGTAAAGAACTTCGCCTTGATGTGATGACAGGCTTTGCGCCAAAAGAGTTTTAAAACTCGCATTAACATTTATGGAGCCTAAGCATTTGCTTGGGCTTTTTATTTTGTACTGCTTCATTAGATTTCATCGAAATATCAATCCATAAGCTATTAAAAAGGCCAGCGACAAAAGCCACTGACCTATTTCGACCAATATCGTCCGCATTACATCTCAACGTTACGACAGTTGCTGCAACTTGTGCTCCACAACGGGATCATTCGGAACCAACTGCTGAGCGACTTCCAAAAGCTGTACTGCATCTTGCGGGTTGTCATACTCATGCTTAAGTGCAATATCAACAAGTGGCTGAATATCGATTTGCGCTTGATGCTCCTTCACATGTTCTTTCTTTTCTTCAATTAGTACATTATGAGCGGTGCTCAGTAAGTTTAAACGATGCTGTGAGCTCGCATTCGCCTTGTTAAGGCACTGATAGTAATCTTCTTTTAAGCGCAGCGTTTTGGTCTGATGACGAAACTGCGCTATATCTATCTTCTGATAACGTATAAAGTCTACGGCCACTTGCTTATAAAAACCGAATTTATTCAAATACGTCGCGTGGGTACCATGTCCCATCCCGAAGACTCTTAAGTGAGTGAGCTCTGGGTAGCGTTTGGCGTGAAGGCGGTCGATTTCATTAGTTGGATCATAAATGATATAGCCTTTTGCATCGCCAAGGTCGAGGTCGTGATACTTTCCTTCCCAATCAAATTGTTGGGCAAGTTCAGTACTTGGCCTATCATCCCATGGCACCAAAACTTTGTTTTTTGTGCTGACCGGGTGAAACATCAATACTTGATCCAACTTTAATAGATTAGAAAAGGCACCAATAGCAAAACCACCGCGGCTAAGTCCATAGCCTAAACGACATTCAAAGGGCTCAAGTAAAGTCGACAGTTGCTCTAGAAAGAAAATCAAATTACGGCTGCGAAACCAGTTACTTTTCCCAAGATGCTGAAATGAAATAATATTTACTTTTTGTTTCTGGGCTAAGCGATAACCCCAAGGCGCAAAGTCTGAGTGTAAGTCCTGTACTTGTAGATTCGTACCAGCAGGGGAAAAGGTGAACAACAGTGGTTTATTTCGGTCGACAAACTCATACTTAACAAATACATCATCAAGTAAGTCCTCCCCGGACATCGGTAGCCTGGTTTGCTGTTCTTCACGAGAAAGAGCCAGCCATTCATCCAACCAGTACAGTAACTTCATTAATCCTCCATCTAAATTGCGCCTAGCAATTGTGTTAAAAATCTAGTTTTTAGTGTGTGATCATCTCCCCCTGGTTACAGGGGACTCTGATATCAGTCCTCTTTTAAAACAAAGCGTGAATTTGCTTATTAAATTGGTCAATATCTAAGGTTTGATGGCGAACAAACTCCTGCGCCACCAGATTAAAAAATTCTAATTTATCTAATTGTGTGGATTGAGTGCCGTGTCCCATACCGACGACTTTCAAATGAGTAAGCTCGGGATAACGTTCAGCATGAAGACGATCAATGCGATTGGATGGGTCATAAATAATATAACCTTTGGCATTGCCCAAATCTCTATCATGATAGCCGCTTTCCCAAGCAAACTGCTGAGCAAGCTCAGTACTCGGCCGATCATCCCAAGGCACTAACGCTTTATTTTTGTGCTAACAGGATAAAACAACAAAAGATGTTCTAATTTCAGCAAGTTAGCGAACGCGCCAATTGCAAAGCCACCTCGACTTTGCCCATAACCCAAACGACATTGGAAGGGGTGAAGCAACTCAGATAGCTGCTCCAGAAAGAAAATCAAATTCCGACTACGGAACCAATTACTTTGTCCTAAATGTTGAAAGGCAATAATGTTTACTTGTTGTTGTATTCCGAGCTCGTAGCCCCAAGGAGAAAAATCCGGAGTTAAATCTTGTACCTGCACATCAGTACCGGAAGGAGAAAATGTAAACAACAATGGCTTGTTAAGATCGACGAGTTCATACTTCACAAACACATCATCAAGTAAATCGTAGCCAGAGATAGGTAAAGCCATCTCTTGTTCTTGTTGAGTAAGAGCTTGCCATTCATCTAACCAGTAAAGTAGCTTCATTTTTTCTCCAAGTGCATCCGCAGTATTTAGACTGGAACTCTATCAAAATGCGTTTAAGCATCCCACGTTGAGACTTAAGAAAGCTCTATTTGAAGCCCAAATGAGACGTATGGAAATGTCTTCGATTGAAGGTATTACTGCGTAAACTAAACCCAAAGTAGGTACGCAAAAACTTGGAGAAAGAGCTAGAGAAAAATCAATTAGAAGTTTCGATAACAGCGGTTAAAAAACAGCAGATACAAAAAAACCGCTGTAAGAACAGCGGTTTTTTTTAAAAGTGGCGGAGAGATAGGGATTTGAACCCTAGATACGCTATTAACGTATGCCGGTTTTCAAGACCGGTGCTTTCAACCACTCAGCCATCTCTCCACAAATTGTCACTAAAACTTAGTCTTATACTATTGATGCTAATTTTTAGTTTTGCCTTCAGTTATCTCAATTAAAGAGAACTTGAAAGCGATGTTTAAAGCCTGGCGATGTTCTACTCTCACATGGGGAAGCCCCACACTACCATCGACGCTATTTCGTTTCACTTCTGAGTTCGGCATGGAAATCAGGTGGGTCCAAAACGCTATGGTCGCCAAGCAAATTCTTTAATTCGGAAAGCTGTTTTTTAATTCTCGTTCTTACACATTCAATGTTCTTTCATTGAGTCCATCAAAACCCCTTGGGTGTTGTATGGTTAAGCCTCACGGGCAATTAGTACAGGTTAGCTCAACGCCTCACAACGCTTACACACCCTGCCTATCAACGTCGTAGTCTACGACAACCCTTTAGGATACTTAAAGTATCAGGGAGAACTCATCTCAAGGCTCGCTTCCCGCTTAGATGCTTTCAGCGGTTATCGATCCCGAACTTAGCTACCGGGCAATGCGTCTGGCGACACAACCCGAACACCAGAGGTTCGTCCACTCCGGTCCTCTCGTACTAGGAGCAGCCCCTTTCAATTCTCCAACGCCCACGGCAGATAGGGACCGAACTGTCTCACGACGTTCTAAACCCAGCTCGCGTACCACTTTAAATGGCGAACAGCCATACCCTTGGGACCGACTTCAGCCCCAGGATGTGATGAGCCGACATCGAGGTGCCAAACACCGCCGTCGATATGAACTCTTGGGCGGTATCAGCCTGTTATCCCCGGAGTACCTTTTATCCGTTGAGCGATGGCCCTTCCATTCAGAACCACCGGATCACTATGACCTGCTTTCGCACCTGCTCGAATTGTCATTCTCGCAGTCAAGCGGGCTTATGCCATTGCACTAACCTCACGATGTCCAACCGTGATTAGCCCACCTTCGTGCTCCTCCGTTACGCTTTGGGAGGAGACCGCCCCAGTCAAACTACCCACCAGGCACTGTCCGCAACCCCGATAAGGGGTCGACGTTAGAACATCAACACTACAAGGGTGGTATTTCAAGGACGGCTCCACGCAATCTAGCGACTGCGCTTCAAAGCCTCCCACCTATCCTACACATGTAGGGTCAATGTTCAGTGCCAAGCTGTAGTAAAGGTTCACGGGGTCTTTCCGTCTAGCCGCGGGTACACTGCATCTTCACAGCGATTTCAATTTCACTGAGTCTCGGGTGGAGACAGCGTGGCCATCATTACGCCATTCGTGCAGGTCGGAACTTACCCGACAAGGAATTTCGCTACCTTAGGACCGTTATAGTTACGGCCGCCGTTTACCGGGGCTTCGATCAAGAGCTTCGACCGAAGTCTAACCCCATCAATTAACCTTCCGGCACCGGGCAGGCGTCACACCGTATACGTCATCTTGCGATTTTGCACAGTGCTGTGTTTTTAATAAACAGTTGCAGCCACCTGGTATCTGCGACTCTCAATAGCTCCATCCGCGAGGGACTTCACCGTCGAGAGCGTACCTTCTCCCGAAGTTACGGTACCATTTTGCCTAGTTCCTTCACCCGAGTTCTCTCAAGCGCCTTGGTATTCTCTACCCGACCACCTGTGTCGGTTTGGGGTACGATTCCTTACAATCTGAAGCTTAGAGGCTTTTCCTGGAAGCATGGCATCAATGACTTCACTACCGTAGTAGCTCGACGTCGTGTCTCAGCCTTAGAAAGAGCCGGATTTACCTAACTCTTCAGCCTACGCACTTGAACCTGGACAACCGTCGCCAGGCCCACCTAGCCTTCTCCGTCCCCCCATCGCAATTGTAAGAAGTACGGGAATATTAACCCGTTTCCCATCGACTACGCCTTTCGGCCTCGCCTTAGGGGTCGACTTACCCTGCCCCGATTAACGTTGGACAGGAACCCTTGGTCTTCCGGCGAGGAGGTTTTTCACCCCCTTTATCGTTACTCATGTCAGCATTCGCACTTCTGATACGTCCAGCATGCGTTACCACACACCTTCAACCGCTTACAGAACGCTCCCCTACCCAATGCACTAAAGTACATTGCCGCAGCTTCGGTTTACTACTTAGCCCCGTTACATCTTCCGCGCAGGCCGACTCGACCAGTGAGCTATTACGCTTTCTTTAAATGATGGCTGCTTCTAAGCCAACATCCTGGCTGTCTGAGCCTTCCCACATCGTTTCCCACTTAGTAGTAATTTGGGACCTTAGCTGGCGGTCTGGGTTGTTTCCCTCTCCACGACGGACGTTAGCACCCGCCGTGTGTCTCCCGGATAGTACTTACTGGTATTCGGAGTTTGCAAAGGGTTGGTAAGTCGGGATGACCCCCTAGCCTTAACAGTGCTCTACCCCCAGTAGTATTCGTCCGAGGCGCTACCTAAATAGCTTTCGGGGAGAACCAGCTATCTCCAGGTTTGATTGGCCTTTCACCCCTAGCCACAAGTCATCCGCTAATTTTTCAACATTAGTCGGTTCGGTCCTCCAGTTGATGTTACTCAACCTTCAACCTGCCCATGGCTAGATCACCTGGTTTCGGGTCTATATCCAGAGACTGAACGCCCAGTTAAGACTCGGTTTCCCTACGGCTCCCCTAGATGGTTAACCTTGCCACTGAATATAAGTCGCTGACCCATTATACAAAAGGTACGCAGTCACAGGACAAGCCTGCTCCTACTGCTTGTACGTACACGGTTTCAGGTTCTATTTCACTCCCCTCACAGGGGTTCTTTTCGCCTTTCCCTCACGGTACTGGTTCACTATCGGTCAGTCAGTAGTATTTAGCCTTGGAGGATGGTCCCCCCATATTCAGACAGGATATCACGTGTCCCGCCCTACTCGATTTCACTGAACACACGTCGTCAACTACGGGACTATCACCCTGTATCGTCAGCCTTTCCAGACTGTTCGTCTAACGCGTGTAAAGCTTAAGGGCTAGTCCAATTTCGCTCGCCGCTACTTTCGGAATCTCGGTTGATTTCTTTTCCTCGGGGTACTTAGATGTTTCAGTTCCCCCGGTTCGCCCTGTTGAGCTATGTATTCACTCAACAGTAATACCTTATGGTATTGGGTTTCCCCATTCGGAAATCCCAGACTCAAATGGTTTTTACTACCTAATCTGGGCTTATCGCAAGTTAATACGTCCTTCATCGCCTCTGACTGCCAAGGCATCCACCGTGTACGCTTAGTCACTTAACCATACAACCCGAAGGAGTTTCGAGTTGATGTTCAAATCACCAAAGTTGTCTCTCATTATTTGAATGAGCGAGAGACATTCGATTTTGCCGGACTCAATTTCGAATAATCACTGTAAAAGTGATATTCCCAAGAACACTTGAATGTGTTTTTTGGTGTTTGTCATAAAGACAAACATTGAGAACTTTACAAACAATCTTAAAGATTGTTTTGTCAGCTTTCCAAATTGTTAAAGAGCTATGTTGCTTCACAAGGAAGTTACATTTTCTAAAGACTTTCAGAGTCAAAAATACCAACCAGTATCAATTGCTTGTTCTGGTTTGGACGTTTTATTCCAAAAATACTTAGAGAATGGTGGGCGATACCGGGCTCGAACCAGTGACCCCCTGCTTGTAAGGCAGGTGCTCTCCCAACTGAGCTAATCGCCCACATTGTTTTGATTTCCGTGGAAGGAAATGGTGGGTCGTGCAGGATTCGAACCTGCGACCAATTGATTAAAAGTCAACTGCTCTACCAACTGAGCTAACGACCCAATGGTATCCCGTAGGGGAGTCGAACCCCTGTTACCGCCGTGAAAGGGCGGTGTCCTAGGCCTCTAGACGAACGGGACACTAAGTGAACATCTTGGGGGATGTTCTATCTCTTAAACTTCATAAACCGTATCAATCTGTGTGAACACTCATCGCAATAATCATCGTTTAAGGAGGTGATCCAGCGCCAGGTTCCCCTAGCGCTACCTTGTTACGACTTCACCCCAGTCATGAACCACAAAGTGGTAAGCGTCCCCCCGAAGGTTAAACTACCTACTTCTTTTGCAGCCCACTCCCATGGTGTGACGGGCGGTGTGTACAAGGCCCGGGAACGTATTCACCGTGGCATTCTGATCCACGATTACTAGCGATTCCGACTTCATGGAGTCGAGTTGCAGACTCCAATCCGGACTACGACGCACTTTTTGGGATTCGCTCACTTTCGCAAGTTGGCCGCCCTCTGTATGCGCCATTGTAGCACGTGTGTAGCCCTACTCGTAAGGGCCATGATGACTTGACGTCGTCCCCACCTTCCTCCGGTTTATCACCGGCAGTCTCCCTGGAGTTCCCGACATTACTCGCTGGCAAACAAGGATAAGGGTTGCGCTCGTTGCGGGACTTAACCCAACATTTCACAACACGAGCTGACGACAGCCATGCAGCACCTGTCTCAGAGTTCCCGAAGGCACCAATCCATCTCTGGAAAGTTCTCTGGATGTCAAGAGTAGGTAAGGTTCTTCGCGTTGCATCGAATTAAACCACATGCTCCACCGCTTGTGCGGGCCCCCGTCAATTCATTTGAGTTTTAATCTTGCGACCGTACTCCCCAGGCGGTCTACTTAACGCGTTAGCTCCGAAAGCCACGGCTCAAGGCCACAACCTCCAAGTAGACATCGTTTACGGCGTGGACTACCAGGGTATCTAATCCTGTTTGCTCCCCACGCTTTCGCATCTGAGTGTCAGTATCTGTCCAGGGGGCCGCCTTCGCCACCGGTATTCCTTCAGATCTCTACGCATTTCACCGCTACACCTGAAATTCTACCCCCCTCTACAGTACTCTAGTCTGCCAGTTTCAAATGCTATTCCGAGGTTGAGCCCCGGGCTTTCACATCTGACTTAACAAACCACCTGCATGCGCTTTACGCCCAGTAATTCCGATTAACGCTCGCACCCTCCGTATTACCGCGGCTGCTGGCACGGAGTTAGCCGGTGCTTCTTCTGTCGCTAACGTCAAATGATAGTGCTATTAACACTACCACCTTCCTCACGACTGAAAGTGCTTTACAACCCGAAGGCCTTCTTCACACACGCGGCATGGCTGCATCAGGCTTGCGCCCATTGTGCAATATTCCCCACTGCTGCCTCCCGTAGGAGTCTGGACCGTGTCTCAGTTCCAGTGTGGCTGATCATCCTCTCAGACCAGCTAGGGATCGTCGCCTTGGTGAGCCCTTACCTCACCAACTAGCTAATCCCACCTAGGCATATCCTGACGCGAGAGGCCCGAAGGTCCCCCTCTTTGGCCCGTAGGCATCATGCGGTATTAGCCATCGTTTCCAATGGTTATCCCCCACATCAGGGCAATTTCCTAGGCATTACTCACCCGTCCGCCGCTCGACGCCGTTATCGTTCCCCGAAGGTTCAGATAACTCGTTTCCGCTCGACTTGCATGTGTTAGGCCTGCCGCCAGCGTTCAATCTGAGCCATGATCAAACTCTTCAATTTAAGATTTTGTTCGGCTCAATGAATACTGAACATTACATAACGTAATGTTTGAATTGACTGTGCTGAATCCGAAGATTCAATGGTCACTTCGTTTCATTGAAACCTAATTTGATACCGAGGTATCTAATTGGATTATCATCAACGAGTGCCCACACAGATTGATAGGTCTATATTGTTAAAGAGCTTGCTTCGTAAGCTTTGCTATCGAAGCGGAGGCGTATTCTAAGGAATTAATTTTCAGTGTCAAACACTTTTTTAAATTAATTTTTAGAAGTTTTCTTTCGCCTTCTTGCCAACCGCTTTTGCGTTTCCGCTTTGCCCTGACAACGGAGGCGCATTATAGGGAGATGATTTTTCTTGGCAACCCCTTTTCAGAAAAAAAATCAAAAAAAAGCGTCGAATGATGAAATCTCACTCAAACGCTTATTTTTAGCACTCAGTTGTTAACTTCAAGTAGCAAATAGGCAATCAATATGTGTCTAGCCAAGACTCTTCAAAGCCTGTGATATCGAGACTCATTGATTGCGCCGCTTCGATTTGCTCGAGAGCCTCCAATTCTTTATTTACACTGCTCATCGTCAGTGTGTTGTTGTCTAGCTCAAACACCTGACTTTGAGTCGTATAGTAGAACTTAAGGATCGTCAGCGCTTTTACATCGCCATTGTTCGCGGCTGCTTTAATGCTTTTTAGTTTACGAAAGATCTTGTTGTGCAGCTGCTTGAGTTTCCAAACGTACAGCACTTCTTCCATGTATGGTCGAGTTTTAATTTGATTCAATAAAGAGAGGGAAGTTGCAACTGCGAGAACGACACCAATCAAATTCCAATGGAAATTGCCCGTTGATTGTTCTGGTACGACTTCAGTGTTGCCAAACAAAACAATCAACAAGGTACTAAAGGCAAGAGAGGAGATGGCGAGCAACGCAACAAAACCGCCAATCACAAGGTTTACTTTCTTTTTATAAATGTCTTTATTTATCTGTTTGATTTCCATATATCACTCCTAACAGGGTTGCCTCCTATTCTAACCAGCACACCCAGCTCCACAATCGAAGCTTTGTAAGTAAGTTCACATTTGCTATTAAACTCGCATCCCTTCCCTGCTTGGGTATATACTTCCGCGCATTCACTCTTCCTATATAGAGGCTAAATTCATGCGCTCTTTTGTTTTACGAGCTCGCGCGGCGCCAACCACCAGCAAAGCACTGTTAGAAGGTGTTGGTAATGAAGCGCATACAGAGATTCTTGCTCATACCATGATGAACACGATGTTCGTTGCTCAATCACACCGTGAAGATGTGGTTGTTCACTTGGTTTTAGAAAGCACAAAAGATTTCTCACGCACCATTACTATTCGCTCCAACGACATCACCAACATTGGCGGCTTCCATGAGTCAACCTTGATTGCAGCAGTGGCTCGCGCTTTGGATGCTTCGGTTGGTATGGGTAAAGAGCAACTTCGTGAAGTCGAACCTGGTATTACCGTTCGTACAGTGAGCTTTGAACGCCTAGTACAAGAACTGGCAGAAGATCACCAACTATATATGCTGGATAAGAAAGGCGAATTTGTTCGTGATGCAGAAATTGGTGAAAATCCATGTTTCTTGCTAACTGACCATATACCGATGCCGAAAAAGTCTTTTAACAGCTTAAAGCGCCTTGGCACAGAGAAGATCAGCTTAGGTCCTAAGATGCTTTTCGCTTCTCAGTGTGTAGTATTGATCCACAATGAGTTGGACATACGCGAATTCTAGTTATTCGCGCACACGTTGCTAGATAATGAAAGAGGACTCTATTGAGTCCTCTTTTTGTTTCTATAGTAATGCTAAGTTTACTTACCACCAATGCTCAAACGAGCAAAACGAACGTCTGGCGAGAAGAAAGTTCGGCTATCGTTAATTAGCTGAGTATCACCTACTGCCTCAACTTCTTGCAGCATATTGTAGAAGTTACCCGCTACCGTGATCCCACGAACTGGTTGAATGCGCTTACCATCACGGCACAAGAAACCACTCGCGCCAAATGAGAAATCACCACTCACTGCATCCGCACCAGAATGGACACCTTGAAGTTCGACTAACTCTAGGTACTCACCCGCTTTTACTTCTGACGCACTGCTGTTACCCGTCGCAATCACTTTGTGATTCGCTGATACGTCTAGGCTCGATTTTGCACCGCGAGCGGCACTTGCTGTCGAGACTGCGCCCAAGTAACTTGCGGTCTGGCTGTTGTGTAGCAAGGTTTTCAACTCACCATTAGCAATCATGACATTATCTTGAGTAGCGAAGCCTTCACTATCAAAACTCGCGATTGCCATACCATTTGGCATGTAAGCCGTATCAGTAAAGGTAATTAAATCACTCGCAACACGTTGACCAAGCTTGTCACCCAGTGGCGTAATGCCTTTCATCGCGCTTACGCCAGAGAAAGCACTGCCGAAAGCACCGAATAAACTTGCTAGCGCATTGATGTGGAAGATAGCAGGGTAGTTACCCGTCGCAACCGGTGCGCCTTCAAGAAGATCGCGAGCAAGGTTGTAGCCACCCTCGATACAGTAAGCTGGATTCAACTCATCAAAACGGCGACCCAGTGACATTCTACCCGCCATTGACTGTTTGCCGTCTTTTTCAAACAAGGTATACGCGTAACAAGTGAACGAGCGCTCGAAGTGTTGACACAATGTGCCTTGAGTATTGGCAATGATCAGTTGTGTTTCGCCATCGCTGTAACCATTGTAAGGTGCGCTAGAGGCGTGAGGCAGAGCCACTACGCCTTGCTCAAGAGCGAGAGACAGTTCGATTTTTTCGTCAACAGAAGTTGTATCTTCTTGCGCAATCTCAGCAACATCAGTCGCGATTTGACTGTTCACGCAACTAATCGTCTGATGTTCATCTTGCTTGGAAAAGCGAGCGCTTTGCAGTGCGTTGGTCAGCATCAAATCCAAGCTTGGTTGCTCTAACGACTCAGAATAGCTTGTTGCAACACGCGCATCTTTCACAACACGAACACCCAGAACTTGGCTTGAGCTTACTTTGTACTCATCCAGCTTTCCTTGGTTCGCTTTCAAAGAAAAGCTACTGTTACGGTTTACAATGACGTCCGCTTCTGCACCTTGGCGTTTTGCTTCTGATAGGACGTAATCAACCGCATTAAGAAGTTGTTGTTCTTGGCTCATTAGTTACCGCCTCCTACCAGAATGTTATCTACTTTCAGCGTTGGCTGACCGACAGTTGTTGGTACTGAACCACTCACGGAACCACACATGCCCGGCGCAAGCGCCATGTCTTTGCCGACCATGCTGATTTCTTTCAACACTTTTGGACCCGTGCTGATCAGCGTTGCTGTTTTCAGAGGCTTGGTGATTTTGCCATTTTCAATGAGGTAGGCTTCACGAACAGCAAAGTTAAACTCCCCCGTACCCGGTTGAACAGAGCCACCGCCCATCTTCTTCGCATAGATACCACGTTCGATGCCTGCCAGCATGTCATTAAGTGAATGCTCGCCCTCTTCGATAAAGGTGTTACGCATGCGCGAGGTTGGTGCGAACTTGTAGTTTTGACGACGACCAGAACCCGTAGGCTCATAACCTGTCTTCATGCCACCCATTTTATCGACCATGAAGCTGGTTAGCTTACCGTCTTTGATCAGTTGAGTGCGCTGAGTCTTCATACCTTCATCATCAATGTGAATCGAGCCCCATTCGTTGGTCATGGTGCCATCATCGACTGCATTCACTGCGGTGTGAGCAACCATTTCGCCCATCTTGTCGTGGAAGACTGATGCTTTCTTCGCAACTGAAGTGGTTTCTAGCAAGTGACCACATGCTTCATGGAAGATAACGCCGCCAAAGCCGTTACCAATCACCACCGGCATTTCACCCGATGGACAAGCATCCGCGCCAAGTTTTACTAACGCTTGCTGCGCGATAGTTTGACCTAGCTCTTTGGCATCAAGCTGTTCACTGAATTCCCAACCAGCAAGAGCGCCAGGACCTTCCATACCAGAAGACTGCTCATTACCTTTTTGCGCGACAGTGTTACCAGCAACACGAATGTAGTGGCGAGTATCGTCAACGTGTAGACCTTCTGAGTTGAAGATAGACACTTGTTGCTCGCGCTGAAGAACGCTGCCAATAAACTGGCTGATATGTTCACTCTCAGCACGTGCGGCTTGGTCAACTTTCAATAGAAACGCGATTTTTGAATCTAGGTTAGCATCCTTACCTAGCGGCATGCGGCAACCATGTTGGATTGGGTAGCGGTTCAAATTCAAAGAACCCGCTGACGCGATTTGCTCACGCTTGTCTTTTGCAGCAAGCAGCGAGGTTACGCGCTTTAGTTCGGCTTCATCTGTGCTGTTGGTGTAACCGTAAAGCACCTTATGACCGAAAAAAAGACGAATACCGATACCAAAATCGATACCCGAGTTAACCTTATCCACTTCACCAGATGCGATCTGGACAGTGTTGGTTTGGTGATGTTCAACGAATAGTTCAGCGAAATCAGCCCCCAAAAAGAGCGCATGATCGATCACTGACTTCGCTGTTACAGAATTAAGCATGAAGTCTCCTTGCTCGATGATCGTCTTAGCCTTCCTAATTAACTGTGAAAAAGTTCAACAAAGTTAAATTGGCAACACGTTAAATTTTAACAGTTTTTTAACCTTGTTTTGTGCTAATCCTTGCTTAACGAGACCACGATTATTTATTAAATATTCCAGGTTCTGCTCATTCACCAGAGCGTTGCACTAGTAAATTCCACCCAGCAAACCATTTAGGTGCTTACTTTATCACTCACCTCGCATAATTGAATACTCATTATAATTACGCTCAAAAAACGTATCCCTTCCGCAATGGTCCTGCTATCATCCGAACGAAATAGTCGGGGGGCCACACGACAAGTGTTGGCTGAGATCGAAATTCGAGACCCGTTGAACCTGATTCAGTTAGCACTGACGTAGGGAACTATGCACACTTTGCCTTTCGTCGCCCCTCTTAGGTAAGCGATAGCGATCGAAAAATCGATCTATCTGCAACGGTCAAAGTCAGTTCCTATACGTCTTGTAGTAGGAGCGACCATGACGCAGCAATCACAACCTCATTCACATCACACGCCAGCCTTGCCTACCCCTATCGTATTGACCATCGCGGGCTCAGACAGTGGTGGCGGTGCAGGTATTCAAGCCGACATCAAAGCGATGTCCGCAACCGGCAGTTTTGCTTGCTCGGTAATCACGGCGATTACTTCGCAAAATACCCAAGGCGTTTCTGCGATTTTCCCCATTCCTCTCGACCATGTAGAGAGCCAACTTGATGCAGTATTTACCGACCTCAACATCGTTGCAGTCAAAGTGGGCATGCTGGCAGATTCCAACATCATCAAAGTCGTTGCAGACAAAATTAAACAATACCAGCCAAAACACCTCGTGATTGACCCTGTGATGGTGGCCACCAGCGGCGATCTATTACTGGAACAGTCGGCAATCAGCACTTTAAAAGAAGAATTGATTCCGCTCGCAGACATCATTACCCCTAACCTACCCGAAGGCGCAGCATTGACGGGTAAGCCAATGCCTCAATCAGAATCTGAAATGAACGATATGATTACCGACCTTCGTGCGCTTGGCGCCAAAGCTATTCTGCTCAAAGGCGGTCACCTTGAAGAAAATGAAAACAGCAACGATCTGCTTATCATGCAAGACAGTGCCGAGTTAATTAGCGCCAAGCGATTTCCAACCAAAAACACTCATGGCACAGGCTGTACACTTTCTTCCGCCATTGCGTCTTATCTTGGCCAAGGCAACAACCTACACAAAGCGGTGCACCTGGGTAAGCAGTACATCAGCCAAGCTATCGCACACGCTGATGAATTGGATGTAGGTAAAGGCCATGGCCCTGTGAACCACTTTTTTGCGGGTCATACTTATGTTCGCTAACGCGATTGGCATTCAGCTTTCCGATGCTAGTCTGCGATACAAAGACAGCCAAACACCAACGCTAGCAGGGTTGAGTATGACTATTCCTGCTAATCAATGGACAGTGTTACTTGGTCGCAGTGGCTGCGGAAAAACGACGATATTGCGTTACTTAGCTGGCCTACTGGATGACCAAGTTGACTGGCATGGCGAACTCATCACAACGGATGGCGCTGCACTGCATGACCGTATCGCTTACATGGCTCAGCAGGATTTATTGCTACCGTGGTTGAATGTGTTAGACAACGTCTGCCTCAGTTCTCGATTTTCTCAAGAGCAAGCACCAGAGCAAAATAGACAACGTGCACTGGCTTTACTAAACCAAGTAAAACTCGCCGATTACGCGGATGCTAAACCAACTCAGCTCTCTGGCGGCATGAGACAACGTGTTGCCCTTGCTCGCACTCTGATGCAAGACAAGCCTCTGGTTCTGATGGATGAGCCTTTCTCTGCGTTGGACGCGGTTACTCGCCATAAGTTGCAGACCTTGTCTGCCGAATTACTGAAAGATAAGACCGTTGTTCTTATTACCCACGACCCACAAGAAGCGGTGCGATTAGCTCACCAACTCTATGTACTGCAAGGTACGCCTGCGCAAGCTCAGCACTTGGTTGTTCCGGATTCCAAGCCACCACGAGTTCTCGATGGAGAGTGCGCCGCGCTTCAACAAGCGATTTTGGATCAATTGGAGAAAGGCTATGAGTGATATGACTCAGTACAACTCCGTTTCGGCACGCGTTAGTAAAAAAGAACGCGTGACCCATCCGGCTCTACGCTTAGTTATCAGCACAGCGGTGATCTTGGGATTGTGGCAGATGGTTGTTGTGGTATTCGACATGCCAAGCTTCATCTTACCTTCACCAATTGAAGTGCTGGATAGATTAGTCACTCGTTACGATGTTCTGCTCAAACATACTTGGGTTACCGCGCAAGAGATTTTACTTGGCTTGGCGCTTGGATTATCAATGGGTTTGCTGTTCGCATTGCAAATGCTGATGTTCGAGCCGCTGAAGCGTTGGTTACTGCCAATTCTGATTGCTAGCCAAGCGATCCCTGTATTCGCTATCGCGCCAGTGCTCATGCTTTGGCTGGGTTACGGCATTGCATCGAAAGTAGTCATGGCGGCGATCATCATCTTTTTCCCCGTCACGACATGTTGCTATGACGGCTTGCGCAATACGCCAACAGGTTACCTCGACCTTGCCAAGACCATGGGCGCGTCTAAATGGCAGCTACTTCGTCATATTCAATTGCCAGCCGCCCTACCAACTTTAGCCTCAGGTATTCGTGTTGCCGTCGTTATTGCGCCAATTGGAGCAGTGGTCGGTGAGTGGGTAGGTTCAAGTGAAGGCTTGGGTTATCTGATGCTCCAAGCTAACGCTCGCATGATCATTGATGAGATGTTTGCGGCGCTGTTTATCCTCGCCGTGCTGTCTATCGCACTCTACTTCATCACCGATAAATTATTGAAAAAAGCCATCCCTTGGGAAAGCAAGTAATTGCCGAAAATAACCAAAGGAAATTGGGAAAGAAAAGGAAGAACCCCGTGAATAAAAACAAACTTATGAGCGCTGCTGCTCTACTCGCTTCAGTGGTATCAACCAATGTGCTTGCAGCAGAAAAAGAGATGACACTGATGTTGGATTGGTTCGTCAACCCAAATCATGGTCCTATCGTGATTGCCAAAGAGCGTGGTTACTTCAAAGAACAAGGTTTGAAGGTCAACATTCAAGAGCCGGCAGATCCAAGCACGCCACCTAAGTTGGTCGCGGCGGGTAAAGTCGACATGGCGATTTCATACCAACCGAGCCTAACTATCGATGTCGCAGCTGGTTTGCCACTAATCCGCTCTGCGACTTTGATTGCTACGCCACTCAACACTCTGATGGTGTTGGATAACGGTAAGAATGAAAACCTTGGCGACTTGAAAGGCAAGAAGATCGGTATTGCGATCGCAGGCAACGAAGAAGCGACAATCGGCACCATGCTAACTCAAGAGAACGTGAAGTTTTCTGACGTACAAATCATCAACGTAGGTTGGGCGCTGTCTTCGTCTCTTGCGTCTGGAAAGGTGGATGCGATTTGGGGCGGTCTACGTAACTTCGAAACCAACCAACTGGCACTAGAAGGTTATAAAGCTAAGGCCTTCTTCCCTGAAGAACACGGCGTGCCAGCGTATGACGAGTTAGTCTTCGTAGCCAATGCAAAAACCTACGACAAAGAAGCCATCAAGGCATTCAACAAAGCGCTAGAGCAAGCAACCACTTACATCGTTAACCATCCAAAAGAATCTTGGAAAGAGTTTGTTGCTTATTCACCAGACACGCTCAACAACGAGCTTAACCAACGCGCTTGGAACGACACGCTAACTCGTTTTGCTCTTCGTCCATCCGCAGTAGATCTGAAACGCTACGATGATTATGCGCAATTCATGTATTCACAAAAAATCATCGAAACACTGCCAAAAGCGAAAGATTACGTACCGAACTTTGACTAATTCTACTGACTTTGGGCTCTAAGCCTAGGGTCTTTTGATAACGAGATACCCATAATGAAATACCAAGATTTGATCGACGCTTGCCGCCAAGATTGGCAAGAATACACTGAGCATGCTTTCGTGCAGCAATTGGCGCAAGGCACTCTGGCTCAGCCTTGTTTTCTGCATTACCTAAAGCAGGATTTTCTTTTCCTAAAACAGTACGCACGAGCCTACGCATTAGCGATCTACAAAGCACGTACTTTGGATGACATGCGCCGTGCCTTACCAAGCGTACATGCATTGCTCGATTCTGAAATTGCCCACCACGTGACTTACTGTGAGCAATGGGGACTGACAGAATCCGACTTAGAAAACGAGCCAGAAGATTTCGGCACTGTGGCTTACACCCGTTACGTATTAGATGCTGGCATGACGGGCGATCTTGTTGATCTATACGCGGCACTAGCGCCATGCTCCATCGGTTATGCCGTAATCGGTAAGGTGCTGATTGAAGATGAAAAGACCGTAATCGAAGGCAACCCATATGCAAGTTGGATCAACCTCTACGGTGGTGAGGAATTCCAATCTGGTGTCGCAAAAGGGGCAGAACACTTTAATCAGTTGCTAGCAGAAATTGATATCAACAGCCAGCGCGGTCAAAACCTGATTCAGGTATTCAAAACCGCAACGCGTATGGAAGTAGCATTCTGGCAACAAGGTCTGAACGCTCAGCAAGATTAATCGGAGAGTCTCATGTTAATTGAACAAATCACCCAAGCATTAACCGCAGTACGCCAGCAAAAGCCGTTAGTCGTCAACATCACTAACTACGTGGTGATGAATAACACAGCAAACGCACTATTAGCGATCGGCGCTTCTCCAATCATGGCGCACTCCAAACAAGAGATGGCAGAGATGATGTCGTTTGCTGGCGCTTTGGTGATCAACATCGGCACCCTAGACAGCGTTTGGACGCCGCGCATGAGCTATGCCGTCGAGCAAGCCAATTCGAACGGTAAAATTGTTGTGCTCGACCCTGTCGGTTGCGGTGCAAGTTCACTGCGTACAGAGACATCGCGTGAGATCGCACGCCTTGCAAACAAGCTGATCATCCGTGGTAACGCCTCAGAAATCATTGCACTCGCTGGCGAGCAAGCACAAAGCAAAGGCGTCGATGCGTTAGACAGCAGCGACGCAGCACTTGGCGCAGCAAACTTCTTAGTCGCAGAGTATGGTGCGAGCGTAGTGATTTCTGGCGAGACTGATTACATCGTCACGAAGGAACAAACCGTGCAACTGAACAATGGTCACGAGATGATGCCATACGTAACGGGCATGGGCTGCACACTAACGGCACTGACTGGCGCTTTCGCAGCAATCGGCGACGAAACGGGCCTTGCTGCAGCAGCGGTGCTTGGCGTTGTGGGGGAAATTGCGGCTGAGCAAGCGCGAGGGCCAGGTAGCTTGCAAATGCATCTTTTGGATGAGCTTTACCAACTGGATGAAGAAACACTGGCAACACGTCTTAAATTACAAGTGAGATAAATCGCTTCTCAATGCTTTAAACGCCTCTCACTCCAACGAAAGTGGGAGGCGAAAGGAAACACAATGAACGCCTATCGTTTGTATTTGGTCACCGACGACCAACAAGATTTACCCACTCTCAAACACGTTGTAAGAAAGGCGGTAGAAGGTGGGGTCACCATGGTACAGGTGCGCGAAAAGCATGGTGACGTTCGTGAATTTATTGAACGAGCTCAAGCCGTGAAGACGATCCTTGAAGGCACTGGCGTCCCGTTAATCATCAATGATCGTGTTGATGTTGCACTTGCCGTCGATGCCGATGGTGTTCACCTCGGGCAGTCAGACATGCCAGCAGAGATCGCTCGTCAATTGATTGGCCCAAACAAGATTCTCGGCTTATCGATTGAGACTGAAGATCAACTGGCAGAGGCGGATTCTCTGCCCATTGATTACATCGGCTTGAGTGCCATCTTCGCTACGCCGACCAAAACCAACACCAAAAAACACTGGGGTATTGAAGGTTTGAAGATGGCGTTGAACACCACGTCCTTACCAATCGTCGCTATTGGTAGCATTAACGAAAGTAACATTCCGCAACTCAGCGCCACTGGTGTTCATGGCTTAGCTTTGGTTTCAGCGATTTGCCACGCAGAAGATCCAAAAGCCGCATCGGAATATTTATTAGGGTTGATGAGCTAACCTTGCTCACGCCTGAACAAAGCGCTTATGGATGAGCGCGTTTGCCTTTCAGTACTTTCAACAACCTCTCCTTTCACAACGAAGAGCTGCAATGTCACTTTCACGCTCGAATTGACAGAGCGTTGATAAGTTTTTCACGCCAGATAACGTAAGATAAGCCCCTTATTTTCACGTGGTTGAATAACCCTCAATAAAAACAAAACGCTCTCAATGAAAACCAAAAAATATGGATTGATGATGCTCGCCTTGTTTGTTCTTGGCATCATCCCAATGTCGCTGTTTGGCTCTTATCACAATCTCACTTCACAGGTGCCGGAAAGTCTGGGTATTACTTTTACTTTGCTCACAGATTCTGCTGGTAGCAAAGGCTTTTTAATTACGTTAACACTGCTACTGCTTTCTTTATTTCGCTTTAAACCAAGTCGCATTGAGTGGATACAAAAACTCTCAATGTTAGGGTTGTTACTGGTGATTGGTTTTGCCAGCAAAACGGGGCTAAAACTGATGACAGAAAGCCCGCGTCCCTACACGGAATTGCTCGCAGCAGAACAATTGATTGAGCACCCAGACGCGTTTTATCAGTTGGATACAAAGCAGCAAGCCAACGTAATTAACCAGATTTCTGAACACGTCAGTGATTGGCGAACGCGCCATTGGCAAGGCGAGAAAGACTATTCTTTCCCATCCGGCCATACGATTTTCGTTTCGATTTGTTTGGCTTTCTTTGGCGGGTTGTTCTTACAGAACAAGTGCTATATCTCTGCACTGTCATTATGGATGTGGGGAATGAGCGTCGCATATAGCCGCTTATGGCTGGGGATGCACCGCCCTGAAGATTTAATAGGCTCAGTCTTGTTTGTCGCGATTGTATTTACTTTACTCCCGACATTTCAAATTAAGAAACAGATGCCATTTGTTTCTCTCGCTTCGCGCTAATGTGAACGATTACTAGATAAAAAAGAAGCCAGCGATTCGCTGGCTTCTTGCTTTAAAACGCTACTTTTTTCTAACCATTTCTTGGTGGTTCAAACGCTGTTAGTTCTAATTCTGGGCCAGTGTATTTTTCAATACGAACCAGCGCCGAGTTCGCCGCACAGCCGTTTGCAAGTCGAGAGGTCGGAATATCCAACGTTAACACGTTACAACCGCCGTTCTTACAAATGCCGGTTTTCGGATCCAGATCCGGCCAGCCGCCTTCATGAATACACACTGAACCTTGCTTGATTCGGTCAGTCACTTCTGCACCAACCAATACTTGACCACGGTTGTTAAACGCACGAACTAAATCGCCCGTTTTAATACCACGCGCTTTCGCATCTTCAGGGTGAATCCAAATAGGTTCACGGTTTGCAATTGCGTACTCTTCGCGAATCTTCGCGTAGTTAAACTGGCTGTGTAGACGATGCGCTGCGTGCGCGGTCATTAGCTGCAACTCGCCGTCTTTTGCATTGCCAGTGTACTCGGTTGGTGCCATCCACGTTGGGTGTGGAGGACAGTCTTCCAACTGATAACCTTCAATGGTTTTCGAGAAGATTTCGATCTTACCACTTGGTGTACCGAGTGGATTCATGATCGGGTCTTCACGGAAATCTGCGTAACGAACAAACTGTGCGTTCTTCTCGTTCCACTTCATCTCGATCAGTTGGTTATCTTCCCAGAACTTGCTGAAGTTCGGCATTGCTACGCGAGAGCCACGGCCACCTTGTTGCGCCGCCTTGTAGAAGCCGTACAGCCATTCCATTTCAGTTTTGCCTTCGGTGTATACGTCACGGCCACCCGGAGCTAGCATCTCGGCCATGTCCGCGAATACATCGAAGTCATTACGCGCTTCACCTTGCGGCTCAACCACTTGCTTCATTGGCACCAAGTGTTGGTTACTGTAGTCACCCGTCATCGTTAAGTCGTTACGCTCGAACGATGTGGTGATTGGCAGAACAATGTCCGCGTGCTTCGCAGCCGCCGTCCAGTAAGGCTCTGAAATCACGATCAGCTCAGGCTTTTGCCACGCTTTGATCAGACGGTTGGTGTCTTGGTGGTGAGTAAAGTTCGCACCACCTGCCCACCAAATCATCTTGATGTCCGGGAACGTCAGTTCATGACCGTTATGATGGTAGGATTGACCTGGGTTTTCCAACGCCTCGACAATACGCGCCACAGGGAAGCTTTGCACCGCGCCAGACACCGCCCAGTCGTTCCCCGCAGAAGAGCCGCCACCCAGCGATGCCGAAATCGCAGGAAGTACGCCAGCATCACGAGCAGGGTTACCACCGTTTGAGTAGTGGTAAGAGAAACCAAAACCACCGCCCGGTAAACCGATTTGACCCAACATTGTTGCCAGTGTAACCAGCATCCAGTGACGCTGCTCACCGTATTGTTGGCGCTGCATGCCCCAACCAGCCATCAGCATGGTGCGGTTTTTACTGAAGATGTCAGCCAGTAGCTCAAGTTGCTTCGCAGGTACGCCACAGATTTGTGATGCCCATTCTGCTGATTTTTCTACGCCGTCTTCTTCGCCCATCAGGTACGCTTCAAACTTGTCGTAACCTGCGGTGTATTTATCGAGGAAGGCTTTATCGTGCTTACCTTGTTTCACTAAAGTGTGTGCGATACCCATCATCATTGCCACGTCGGTCATTGGGTGAGGAGCAATCCACTCCGCATTCTCACCAAAGAACTCGATGGTTTCAGAACGAATAGGGTCAATAGCGATAACCGTCTTGCCTGATTTTTTCAACTGATGGAAGAACTCAAGACCAGCACAGTCTGTTGAGCTCCACGCGATTTTTAGAGTGTTGATCGGGTTTAAGCCCCAAAGCACAACCACATCGCTGTGCTCTAGTACCACTGGGTACGTGGTTTGTTGCTCATACACTTCGATAGAGCCCACAACGTGCGGCATGATGACCTGCGCAGCACCCGTTGAGTAGTCACCCAAGTGGCCTGAATAGCCGCCCGCCATGCTCATGTAACGTTGCAGCAAGGTTTGTGCTTTGTGCAGCACGCCACTTGAGCGCCAGCCGTAAGAGCCTGCAAACACAGAAGCCGGGCCATATTCTTTGCGAATTCGCATGTGCTGTTCGTGGATCAGCTTGTAAGCCTCATCCCAAGACACACGCACAAACTCATCACTACCGCGCACACCTTCTGGCGACGATGGGTTTGCCAAGTAGCCTTTACGTACCATTGGGTACTTCACACGCGCCTTGGTATGCACTTGGTCAGGCCCAGTAGTTTGTAGACTATTTGGTACAGTTTGTGGAAGAGCATTAGTAGTCGAAACCAACTTACCATCTTTCACTTCACATAACATTGGGCCCATGCGGCCCGCTGTCAAAATGCCCTTGCCACGCTGGTTTGAAGACGCAACAGACATAGGTGCAAATGAAGTGAATGCCATTGCACCAGCCGCCATACCAGTGCCTTTTAGAAATCCGCGACGGGTCATATTAGTCATAATCTTATCCTTCTATTTATCGTTAGTGACCAACCACATCTTTCGCGTGGTGCTGGAAGAACTTGGTTAGAATTTCTAGGTTCTCGGCTGAAATATCAGTTCGATCACCCATACTTTTCGCTACCGGTCCCCATGCATTCACTGTGAAGTGATTTGAAGGAATTTTCGCGTGACAAGTTGCACAGTAAACGTTGTCCAACTCTTCTGCGTATGACCATACTGGTTCAAGCGTGTCAACAACTGGAGAATCAATAGCGCCAGTTAGAGAAACCGCGCGCCATTCGTTGCCGTAAACATCTGCCTCAAATTCACCAGTTTCAAGCGCTTGTTGGCCTTGCTCTGTTAGCGTTGCTACGATGGCACGTTGACCTTCTCCCATGTAAAGCACTTGCTCTGCGCCTTTCATTTGGAATGCGTTCAACTTAACAGTGCGGTTGTCGCCTTTAGAGCTGATTACTTCCAACTTCGTCGTTGGGTTAATTTTGCCCATCTCACCCATTGCGATTTCAGTCACAGGGTAAACGACTTTGGCACCAGGTGATGTTTTTGTGGTGAAGCTCATCAACGTTTCAAATGCCTTGCTGTCTAGCTCTGCTTCTGGTGCAAAGTGCGCCACACCTTTATGACAATCGATACACGTTTGATCGTTTGCTTTCGCGTAAGCGTGCATCTTCGCCGCATCACGTGATTGCTCAAACTCTTCCATTGCATCGAAATCATGACACGAACGACACGTCGCTGAATCATTTTCACGGAACTGAGCCCATACCGTTTCAGCCATATCTTTACGATGTGCTTCATATTTCTCTGGCGTGTCGATCTTACCTGTCACAAATTCATGGTAGATGTCTTTCGACGCGCGAATTTTGGTGATCAGGTAATCCATTGGTTCTTGAGGAATATGACAGTCAGAACATTCCGCGCGAATGCCTTTCGCATTACTGAAGTGCACTGAGCCTTGGTACTCTTTGTAAGGGGTTTCCATAGAGTGGCACGAGAGACAAAATTCAGTATCTGAGGTGTAATGCATTACTGCCGCACTCCCCCCCAAAGTTAACCAGCCCACACCAATGCCGGCAGCAACCAGCAGTGCAACATATCGTTTTTTTATTGACATAATTAGCAACACTTCCAAATAAAATGTAATTATAGGTCGCAAATTACTACTTTATGGGTAGTCCTCTCTTGATCCACATCATTTCCGTGTTGCTCTGTATGCCTCAAGTATGAAATTTTGTTATTTGCATCTCAAAGATGAATATATGGCAATAATCCATTACCCAGCCAACTATTCACCACATAAATCACTTTTATGAATGCAACTATTTGATTAAACAGATAAGAGGATGAGAGACTGAATCTCCACATTGATGCAGTAAGGACACGCATGTCAGTTTATATCGAGACGCACAGAAGCCAATTAAGACCCATCAAAGCCAGTGACTGGGAACTCTTTCAACGATTACTCTCCGAACAAGAGGTTATTGCGCTCTGTTTCGATCGTCCCAGCGAAACAGAAATAAGAGAAAAATTTGCTTCGCGATTATTACCATGGACCCCAAATTGCCAGCATTGGCTTTGCCTTGTAATACTCGATAAGCAATCTGAACAACCCATCGGCATCACTGGCTTTGCTATTGAAAACGGTAAGGCAGAGGTAGGTTACTTACTTTTGCCGGAATTTCATGGCCAACAGTTTGGAACAGAAACTCTTCAAGCGCTTCTATACTGGGCAACCTCGACACATAACATCAACCACTTTTCCGCGACGGTCACTGAAGGCAATATTGCGTCAGAACGTGTCCTGATAAAATGTGGTTTCGAACTCATTGAGGTCATTCCAGACGCATACCAAATTGGTGGCAAACCCTACGCCGATAAAATCTACTCACTACAAAAATAAGGACGTATTTTGAATAAAGTAGTCATCATTACCGGCGCAAGCCGAGGCATTGGAGCCGCAGCGGCGAAAAAGCTGGCCGAGCAAGGCTATCGCGTTTGCGTTAATTACCGCACTCAGCAAGAGGCCGCCGACCAAGTTGTGGCAGAAATACAAGCAAACGGTGGAAAAGCGATTGCCATCGCCGCAGACGTAGCCGATGAGAAGCAAGTGCTCTCCTTGTTTGATGAAACAGAACGTGAATTTGGTGCAGTGACGCACTTGGTCAACAACGTTGGCATCCTATTTACTCAATCGCCTTTGTCTGAAATCAGCTTGGAACGCTTTCAGAAAGTAATGAACACCAATGTGAATAGCTGTTTCCTCTGCTGTCGAGAAGCGGCGAGGCGATTCAGTGCAGGCGGTGCAATTGTGAATGTCTCCTCTGGAGCGTCGCGCTCAGGCGCGCCATTTGAGTATGTCGATTACGCCACATCAAAAGGCGCGATGGATACCTTAACTAAAGGGCTCTCGCTAGAGTTGGCAGAGCGCAATATTCGCGTCAATGGCGTTCGACCTGGTTTCATTTACACTGATATGCATGCCGACGGCGGAGAACCAAACCGAGTAGATAGACTCAGCCCTCAAATTCCTCTTAAACGCGGTGGCACGGTAGAAGAAGTGGCAAATGCGATCGCTTGGCTATTAAGTGACGAAGCCTCTTATGTCACGGGATCATTTATCGATATTGCAGGGGGCAGATAGAATGCAAGTCCATATCCGACAAGCAACTCCCGATGATTTAGACGAAATTTTTCAGCTTAATTTTCAAATTAATTCACTGCATTTTGCAAATGCGCCAGAAGCCTTTGTTGCGCCTTCAGAAGCTGACCGCGAATTTCTTGCACAAGCACTAGAGAACAAAGAGCGACTCTTTTTGATTGCCGAACGCGAACAGCAAATTCTCGGCTTCTTAACCGCGATGATCACCCAAAACGACACCGTCAGTTTTCTGATCAAAGACCCAATTTGTCGCGTGGGAACAATTGTTGTCGATGAAGCGCAAAAGCAGCAAGGAATCGGCCGCCAACTGCTCCAAACCTGTGAGCAATGGGCGCGCGATGCCAATGCCACACAAGTTCGATTGGAAGTGATGGAATTCAATCAGCCAGCACAGCGCTTTTACGATAATCAAGGTTTTAAAACTAACTCACGCATTATGCTGAAACATTTGTAACGATAACGACAATTAAGCGCTTTTCACGACTAAACCCACCTAAATCGCATTTATCGATGCAATTTACCCCCCTGATTTTAGAAAAAGACGATATGATGTGCGGATAAGGAGATTCGAACATGATTTATCTTTTCGATTGGGGGAACACCTTGATGGTAGATTTCCCTCACGCACAAGGAAAAATGTGCGATTGGGAACACGTAGAAGCTGTTCCTCAAGCCAGAGAAACACTGGCAATACTTTCCCAAAATCATCCCATCTACATTGCGACCAGTGCATCTGATTCCAACATGGAAGAGGTTCAGCGTGCATTTGTTCGCGTCGACTTAGACCAATACTTAAATGGCTATTTTTGTTTTGCCAACCTCGGTATCGCTAAAAACCTACCTGAGTTTTATCTCGCCATCGCAAAACAGTTAGGGGTTAACGTGAGTGGAATAACCATGGTTGGCGATTTACCTCACAAAGATATTTACCCTGCGATGAAAGCGGGCGTAAACACAATTTGGTTTAACCCAACGGGCGCTGATGCACCAGCCGAAGCCATTCCTAACCAAATTCGTTGTTTATCTGAGCTTATCCCCTAACCGTTACTAACCTGCACTAATCAAGGAAGATGAATGCAAATCAGATCCATCAAGGTGAGCGATATCGCGCGCTTCACCGCGCTGTGGAATCGAGTGTACTCCGAAGGGGAATTTTTGATTTCTCCTGCACCCGATAACGCAACGCTTCGCAGAATCCTGCAACGTGTGGAAAACGAGTCCATCCCTCAGTTTGTCGCGTTTGACCGCCAAAAACTTATCGGTAGTGTTGAAATCTACCCAGCTGAGATGTGCGGTTACGAAAGAGGGCAACGCCTTCGCGTCGGTATTCTTGGTATTCACATCGACAAAAACTACCGAGGCAAAGGATTGGGGCGGAAACTATTGGCAGTCGCGATCGCACGTGGTTGGGAATTTGGTTACGACCAAATCGCACTCTACGTATACACAACCAACACACCAGCGATTGCTTTGTATGAACGGTTTGGATTTGAACATCAGGGGGAACTTGGGGAAGTGACCTTGCCAAATGGTAAAGTCTTGATGAGTCAAAAAATGGTATTGTATAAAGCGCAAAGCCCTTCGAAAAACCCCGATTTGTAGAGTCACGATAACCGTTGTTCGCAACACTTATTCGGGATTAACACCCTTGCGTCACATACCCTCGAACAATTGAATCGTTAGAGGCTTGATTCACGTAGTAGAAATAGCATGCCTCTTCTGCCAGTGTGTAACCTTGCGGCCAAATGTACACAACGCGATCAACTCCCGATTTATCTAAGAACTGATAATCAGGAATCGCGACAAAATGAGCACTGTTTGGGTGCTGCTGACCGATGATGCAAAAATCACTGCCTTTGCACGGCACGTCAATTTTCGAATAACCTCTGGCTGGTAGATCGATTTCTAACAAAGCTCGAATACTATCGGCACTCGCTTCTGGCATGCCTTTGCGTGTTTTGACATGTCGGTCAATGTAGTGAACGTGCTCTTGGCCGTAAGCGTTATCAATCACTGATTGAGCATGGAAGAACTTGAGAGCCGTACCCAAAGAAGACTGAGAACTGTGCAGCATCGCAGCGTATGCTTGGCGATGAATATCGAGTAGTACTGGTAAAGCAGCTAATGCGATGAAAGCCAAAGTGGTAAGCACTATGGTGATTTCCATCAGCGTAAATCCCTTTGATTTCACGTTTCTTATCTCAACTAGCCCAAGACAATAGCCCCACATCCATGTGAGACCGAGCCAATATATCGCCAATTTCTTACGATTAAAGGCTTAAGGGGTAAGAAGAGACAAACACCACGCAAACTTGAGAACAGCAGCCAAAGAGCAGTGTAACAAAACGACGCTATGTGTCAGATATTAGACGGTTTTTACTCTCTAGTTACTGAGTAAAGGCACATTATTTCGCACCAGACCACGACGAACATTCGTGCACATTTTGCCAAAACGACGAATCTCATCGAACTGCGGAACAATGCCGCGCTCCATGGCTGACTCCCAATAAGTGACTTCTGAATCGACCATTTCCAACAATTTCTTCGGACAGCCAATGCACTGCCCTTCTGGTCCACATACAAACGTTTCTGGTTCATAAATTGGTAGTTCCGCTTTTACTTGCTCGATGATGCTACGCATGGCGGTCATTCGATCTGGCTTTACCTTCATCATTCTGCTCCACGGATTAAGATGAAGCAGATTGTACCCACTGATACGCAAATGTCCCTAGCCAATTTAGGTATATTCTGTTTGAATCGATTTCTTTATCGTCAGATCCGGCTTTTTAACCACCAAATACACCGCCGTAGCTGCCAGTACGAAACCAGAAATCCCCATCCAATCAAATGACTCTCCAAACGCGAGCCAAGCCTGAATCGCCGTCGTTGGCGGCACTAGGTAGAATACAGAAGCTACGCTCGATGCAGCACCGTTCTTAACCATGTACAGCAGCAGTAGAATAGCTACACAAGAGAGCACGACGACCAACCACAACACAGTCAAAATAAACTCCAGTTCCCACTGCACTTGCATGGTTTCAAACTGCATCGCAACGGGCAGAAACATGACGAGCGCGGCCAAATATTGCACCGTCGCACCACCCACCATATCCACTTGTTGGCAATGTTTTTTCTGATAAAGCGTCCCTAGCGTGATACCAACCAAAGCCAACAAACACAAACCAATGGCCAACACTTTATGCTGCTCGGATTGCCACTCCATTTTGCCCATCAACACCATAGCGATACCGACAAAACCAAGAGCCAAACCCAACCATTGCGAGGGTTTAAATTCCTCACGAACAAACGCCACCAGCAAAGCCGCGGTTAAAATCGGTTGAATACCCACCAACAACGAACTCAACCCAGCAGGCATACCCAAGGCGATAGCGAAATAAGTACCGCCCAGATAGAAACCGTGGATCAACGCACCAACCACACAGCTGTGCCAAAAATCTTTTCCTGTCGGCAACCTTCTACGCAATACCGCCACAAGAACCAAAAACAATAAGACATTGAATGCCATACGGATAGAAAGTAGTGTCGCTGGCTCGGCATATTGTAAACCAAAACGCGCACCAACGAATCCAGAAGCCCAAAGGATGACAAATACAAAAGGGATGGCTCGGATTAACATGATCGCCTCACTCACGCTTGTTTTATGTTTTGAGATACTGCTAATGTAATTAGGTACAGTGTTTTCAAAAAGTGACAGATGGAAGTGTTTTTATGGGTACAGATTTATTGGGAAGCGGTGAAGGGAATAAGTACCTCGTGGTGGAAAAACACCTCAAACAAGCCATCAATGGTGGCGTTTATCAGGCGGATGATCGACTGCCTTCCATTCGCTCGTTGAGCCAAGAATTAAACGTCAGTAAAAATACCGTGATTCGTGCGTATCAAGAGCTGGAAGCACAAAACTTGGTTTACTCGGTACCCAAATCGGGTTATCGAGTTAAAGTCGCCTTGCCGACCTCTCGCTCAATTCCGGATCCGACTCGCGTGGATTTGCTCTCGATCTGCAAAGAAATCCTTACTTATCCTGAATACCAAGAGCGTTTGCCTACCGGTTCTGCCCACCCAAACATTGACTCCCCCGCGATCAAAAGCTTGTACGCCGAGATCGGCCGCCACAGCCGCCAGCAAACGCATGTACCGAGCCATTACCAATTACCACCCGGTGATCACCTCTTAATCAAACAACTAGCGAAAATCACACAAGATTTGGGCACGCCAGCCAAGTTGGATGAGATCATGGTGACGCACGGCGCGCAACAAGCCATTAGCCTAGCGCTGCGCGCAACGACACAAAAAGGCGATATCGTCGCGGTGGAGTCCCCTTGCTATTTTGGCAACTTATTGATGCTAGAATCACTCGGCCTCAAAGTGGTGGAAATTCCGAGTTGCCCACGCGACGGTATGTGCCCCGAAGCCTTAGCAAAAGCAATGGTGACATGGGACATAAAAGCGATCATCGTAACGCCAAACTTCACCAATCCAACTGGTGCCATGATGCCGCTAGAAAAGCGTCAACAATTACTATTGGCGTCCGGCAATATTCCTATTATCGAAGACGATGTGTTTGGCGGGTTAAGTTATGATAAGCCGTTGCCAAGCTTGAGATTGCTCGATGACAAGCAACGCGTAATTTACGTGAATTCGTTATCCAAAACGCTCGATTCGCGTTTGAGAATTGGTTGGATGTTGGCGGGGCGATATCGAGACCAAATTGAACAATATCTACTGTGTGAGAACATGGGCAGTTTGAACCTGATGCAATCCGCCGTGGCAACGTTTCTAACGTCAGGCAAGTATCGAACGCATACTGCGCGAATGGGTCGGGTTTATCAAAACAACATGCGCCGATTTATCCAGATGCTTCATCAATACTTGGATGAATACGAACCTCTAAAAAATCGATACCAGATCAACGCCGTACAAGGCTCGTTCTTACTTTGGTTGCGACTGCCCGAAGACACGGACAGCTATGCGTTGTATCAAGCATGCAATAAGCACAGAATCAGCCTACTTCCCGGCACCGTATTTGGCACTCAAGGGCAATATCGGCATTGCGTACGCCTCAGCGTGGCAAACTTTGGTCATGAAACCGATTGGAGTCAAGCGATGCAAACACTGGCAAAATTGATAGCAAAGCATGCCTGTTAACTCGCTCTTGCTAAATGAACTTATGCCTACACACGCAAACACGTAACAACAAAAAACTCCACGCAAAGGTGGAGTTTTTCATATCGTCATCGCCTTCAGTGCGACTTAATTTGCCACATTCTCGCGACGTTTTCGGCTAAGTTAGCAACGTTGACGTCGGCCTCTTTCATGGCCTCAGGTAAGCTCATCGCCCTTGGTACACAAGCAAACACCGCATCAATGCCGCACTCATAAACCGCCTGATAGTTGTCGCCCACACAGCCTGCTAATGCAATGACTGGTAAATTACACTGCTTGGCGACCTGAGCAACGCCCATCGGCGTTTTGCCATGTGCGGTTTGATGATCGATTCGACCCTCGCCTGTAAATACGATATCCGCATCCGCAACATGCTGAGCAAGTTTGACCGTTTCAAGCACAATCTCAATTCCCGGTTGCAAACGTGCTGGCGTGTACCCGAGCAAGGCCGCGCCCATACCACCAGCAGCACCCGCCCCTTCACGAGTCAGTACATGCTTACCCGTCGCTTGTTCCGTCAACTCGCCAAACTTGCGCAATGCGTTATCGAGCAGAGTAACGTCTGATACGGTCGCTCCCTTTTGAGGGCCAAAGATAGCCGACGCGCCTTTGTCACCACAGAGTGGGTTATCAACATCGCACGCTACCAACACTTCGCAAGTTGCTAAGCGAGGGTCAATACCAGAAATATCGATGGACGCAAGCGCCGCTAACCCGCCTCCATTTGGGGTAATTGCATGACCAGATTCATCAAGAAACGCCACCCCCAACGCGGTCAACATGCCCACGCCACCATCATTGGTAGCGCTGCCGCCCAAACCAATGATTAAGCGTTGAATGCCTCTGTCTAGCGCGTGTTTGATCAGCTGTCCGGTACCAATGCTACTGGTCAGTTTTGGGTCGCGAGCGTCACTCGGCACAAGGTGCAGCCCACTGGCCTCCGCCATTTCAATAACCGCGGTTTCGCCGTCGCCGAGGATGCCATAAAACGCTTCAACATCATTCCCTAATGGCGCGGTCACCGTTGTGAAGACTTGTTCGCCTTGAGTTGCATCTATCAAAGATTGAACCGTGCCTTCGCCACCGTCTGCGACCGGAACCGTAACAAACTCAGCATCATGCCATACGCGAGCAAGACCCGTTTTGATCGCCTCGCTCACTTGTTTGGCGGTTAAGCTTTCTTTAAATGAATCAGGTGCAATTACCACTTTCATACGTATTTCCAGAGACTTATAAGAGAACGAGGCTCAAAATGTACACCAATGCCATTGCCGTGACACCTTGAACGAGCGTAGCCATGGTTTGCGCGCGGTACGCTAAGCCCACCGACATGCGGCTAAACTGCGAAACTACCCAGAAGAAACTGTCGTTTGCATGAGAAACCGTCATCGCACCAGCACCGATCGCCATCACCGTTAATACGCGGCCCATTTCTGAATCGAGCCCCAATTGCGTAAGCATAGGCGCAACCAAAGCCGATGTGGTCACCAATGCAACCGTTGATGAACCTTGCGCCGACTTTAGCGCAGCCGCAACGATAAATGGCATGAAAATACCCACGCCCAGCGCCGATAGCGTCGTACCTAAGTATTCACCTAGCGGCGTGGCTTTTAATACCGCGCCAAATGCGCCACCAGCACCGGTAATCAAAAGAATAGGCGCAGCAGCCGTAATACCTTGGCTGATTCGCTCGCCAAATTCTTCAATCTTGTTGTCTGATTTGAGTAGGCGAACAGAAAGGAACAGGCCAATCACCAATGCCGTTAGTGGCTGCCCTAAGAAAGTCAGAACATCAAACACAAAACCTTCGCCCAGCGGTAGGCTTGGGAATTTCGCGATAGAGCCAAAACAGATCAATAAGATAGGAAAAAAAATAGGAGCGAATGCTTGGCTCACCGTTGGCAATTTGCCGTAAGACGCTTTGAGTGCTTGCCAGTCTTGCTGAATTTCTTCTGCGGCTTCAATGCCATCTGGTTCAACATGTTGGAATCGGTTCGCCCACAACATCCCCGCTAACGCCGCAACCGCTGCAACAAACACACCCACACCAATCACTAAACCAAGGTTAGATTCCAGGCCTAAGTTACCCGCAGCGGCAATCGGGCCAGGAGTTGGCGGCACAAACGTGTGCGTTGCGTATAGGCCAGTTGCCAACGCCACACTCATCGCAACGCTTGAGGTTTTTAAACGCTTAGCGAGTGATTCTTTGAGCGAGTTCAGAATGACAAAGCCTGAATCACAAAATACTGGAACAGAAACGATGTAACCTATGATGCTCATGGTCAATGTTGGGAAACGCTCACCCAACACTTTGATGACCGTATCGGCCATGGTGATCGCCGCACCACTTTTTTCCAAAATAACACCAATGATGGTACCTAAAACGATAACCAAACCAATGTAACCAAGGATGCCGCCAAAGCCAGAAGCAATGGTTTTGGCAATGCTATCTGCCGGTAAGCCGTAAGCAAATGCCGCAAGGAACGCCGCGATGATCAGCGCTAAAAAGGGATGTAATTTGAATTTGGTGGTCGTGAGCACAATAAATGCGATCACCCCGAGCAGGATTAATATAAGGTTCATGATAACTCCATTTATTCTTATTTTGCTGAGCAAGTCCGTGTTGGCTCACTCAACATGTAGGGACGCATGAATTATTAATCGTTTGCTTTAGAATTCCTTTAGGCGGAGTGACAAATGATGTGGTCAAAAAATGACGCGTATTGTGCAGATGCACAATATCACGACATTTTTGAGAGCCGAGTCGCAATATAAAGCTCCGCTAACCCCACAAAATTGGTGGTTGGCAGCCCTGTTATCTCGGTGATTTTTTCTAACCGATAACGCAGAGTGTTCCGGTGAATATACAGCATTTTAGAGCATTCCGTCACATTGCCATTGCATTCAAACAACGCATCTAGGGTTTTCAGTAATTGCCCAGATTTGTCTTTCTCTTTCAACCGTTTCACGCCATCAATAATTTGTTCACCTTGCCAAATATCCGCCAACGGCGCTAACAGCACAGGCAAACGAAGTTCATCGAACAGGTACTTACGTTTCTCTGGGTAGAACTGCTTGCCAATGGCTAATACCTGCTTTGCGCTTTGGTATGACAAAGCAACATCTTTAGGCTCATTAAACAACTGCCCTAGCGCAATGTGAAACGTATGCGAATCGTGATCGCTTAAACGCGACATCAACTTATCAATGCGCTCACTTTCAACTTGGCTATCCCACTGCTTGGCGGAATGACACGGTTTCAACACCACAATTTCATTCACTGAGACAATCGCAACTAGGTTGTTACGCTCTGGGTATTCAAGCAGCTCAACAATATTGCGCACACTCTTCATGCTTTTCGAGGCGGACGGCGTCGAGACTTCAATCACCGTTGCCACCCGTGGTTGAGTAACATCGATAGAAAGACGCATCGCCCAATCTTTCAGCTCTTCATCGGTCAATTTCCCATTGATCCAAGCCAGAATAAACTCTTCGCGATGACGTCTGTCCCACTGAAATTTTTCCACCAGCGCGGCTTGCTCGATTGTCAGTTCAGCGGTCATTTTAACCAGTTTTGCAAAATCTCGGATTTTCTCCGGCTCGCCTGTGACGCCAACAATACCGACCACGTCGCCATGTAATTTCAACAACATATTGATACCGGGTTTGACACCCTGCAACGTCAAACATTGCTGCTCATTAAGCTCTAGCGAATCGCCATGATTCAGCGCCAGTACCGCGCCATCATGCACTTGCCCAACACGTTTAGGGTCGCCACTGCCAATGATGATGCCTGCCGAGTTCATCACATTCACATTGTGACCAATGATGGACATGGTTCGATCAACAATTTGTTGTGCTAAAGCGTGGTCGAGAATCACCATTTCGAGTTTCCAAATTGACCGTTTAATCACTCAATAAATCACAAATGGCAAACTATCGCGATGCTGCGGTTCTAAATAACGGAAGCAGCTCAAAGCATTATCCAATTAACCACACTTAAAAAGCGGATTAAACCTTCATTTTTAGCAGAGGGTTATATACTTAGAACAAAGGTTACCAATGCATTCTTCACTGTGCATTGATGCCACTCGTCTACCTACAGAGGAGAGATCAACATGGAGTTACGGAATAAATCGGGGGAAGTTGCAAATATTGCTGATAACCTCACTTTGAAGGAAATCACAGAAATGGGCTACACCGTAGATTTATGCGATGAAGCATTTGCCCCTGGAGAGCATTGGAAAGCGGAAGGTAAAACGCAAGGTATGGGCGAGTATCCAGAGGAGTAAACGTCCTGACTAACCAGCGTACAAAAGCGTTCCACAAACAGAAAAGCCGAGCGACTTAACGCTCGGTTTTTTACTTCTGAACTTCTTGAATAAACAAGCTCATCTCTTCAAGATAGTTGCCGTTTGAGCATCCCCAGTCGGTGACCTCAATCAACTCAGTAACTAACTGTCCAGACTCATCATCTTGCACTCTCTGCACAAACGCTTCAAAACGTTCCAGTTGCGCCTGACTCTTAACGCCATGCACGGCATATTCTACAAGCAAGCCGTTGTACGTCTGCCAGCGCTGGTCGCCCGCAACATCATTGCTTAAAATCACAGAACACTTTTGTTGAATGCTTTCAACCGCATCATTTCTTGGTGGCGCGACTGTGGAACATCCAACTAAAATCGTACCTACCGCCAATAACTTAACTTTTGTCTTATTTATCATATCGTTTCCAACTGTATCGCCACGATATGGAAATCTTATTACACCTGATAAGGATCATCGATAGCGCACCGCAGATTAATTACTTAATAAACTGTAAACTCCATACCAGTCTTAACACTGCAAGCTCATAACTCCTATTAACTCACCCAAATGTAAACAAATAGTAAAATCACCTTTACGCGATGCAAAATCGACAAATGAGATTAGCGTTCCTTTCTCGCGACCAAGCGTGCAATAATCAACTGTCTACATAACGAAACCATTTGAAGGATCAAAATGACCGCAACGGATTACCTCAACGACCTCAATCAACGTTACCTTGCGATTCACCGCACCAAAGAAGATTTCTTTTGGGAAACTTACATGGGGATCAGCGATGACCATGATGGCTCGACGCAAGCACAAACGGCATGGACAAGCTTTTTAAGCAACGCCGAGCAAATTACTGCCATCAAACAACAGCTTGAAGCCGCGGACTCAATTACCGACCCACAAGAGAAACAACAAACCATTACGGGTCTATCTGGTTGGCTAGCGATGTTTGAATCTCACGCTATCGAGGGCGAAAAAGCACAAGCGTTGAAAAATCAGCTCATTGCCTTTGAAGCTGAGCTCTTCGAGAAAAAACAGAACCACGTACAAACATTTACCGATGAGAACGGCGAGCAAGTAGAAGGTTCACTACCCGTATTAAGCTCAACCATTCGCACCAGCAATCATGAAGAAGTTCGCCAATCGGCTCATCAAGCGTTGCTGAACCTTGAACAATGGCTACTGCAAAACGGCTTTATAGAGCTGATCAAACTGCGCAACCAGTTCGCTCGCTCACTCGGTTATGCGACTTTCTTTGATTACTCCGTGCAAAAAACGGAAAAGATGAGCTCTGAACAGCTATTCGAGATTTTGGAAGATTTCGAACAACGCACGCGAGATGCGCATCTAAACAGCTTAGAAAACTTGGCGAAAGAGAAAGGCGCAAGCGCACTAGCAGGCTACAACTTTGTTTACTCATTCGCGGGTGACGTTATGCGTGACCTTGACCCATACGTGCCGTTCTCAAAATCTCTGAGACGCTGGGTAGAATCATTTGGTCGCCTAAATATTGATTACTCTGGTGCGACGCTAACGCTGGATTTACTAGATCGCAAAGGTAAGTACCCGAATGGGTTCTGCCACGGCCCTATTCCTTCTTTCTATAATCAAGGCGAGTGGGTCGCAGCGCAGGTGAACTTCACCAGTAATGCCAAACCAGACCAAGTGGGCAGCGGCTACGATGGCATTAACACGCTGTTCCACGAAGGCGGCCACGCAGCACACTTTGCGAACGTAAAAATGAACGCGCCTTGTTTCTCGCAGGAGTTTGCGCCGACGTCAATGGCTTATGCAGAAACTCAGTCGATGTTCTGTGATAGCCTGTTAACCGATGCCGATTGGCTAAAACAGTACGCACTGGATGATGAAGGGAATTCTGTGCCTGATGAGATTATTCAAGCAATGATCAACAGCCGTCAGCCATTCAAAGCTTATGAAGAACGTAGCATCTTGGTTGTGCCATATTTTGAGCGCGCGTTGTATCAATTGAGCGATGACGAGTTAACGCCAGAGCGCATCACTAAGCTCGCTCGCGATTGTGAAAAACAGATCCTTGGTTTGGAATGCAGCCCTCGCCCACTGATGGCGATTCCACATTTGCTATCCGACGAAGCGGCTTGTGCGTATCAAGGTTATCTACTCGCGCACATGGCGGTGTATCAGACCCGTGCATACTTCCTTGAGAAGTTTGGTTACCTGACGGATAACCCAGAAATTGGCCCACTGCTGGCAAAACACTACTGGCACGCAGGCAATCACTTGTCGCACAACGAAACCATTGTCAGCCTGACTGGCGAAGGCTTCAATGCCAAATACCTTGCAGACGTGTGTAACCTGTCGCCAGAACAGGCATGGGAAGTGCAGCAGAAGAAAATCGACTCACTTGCGACGCGAGAGCGAGCATCAGTCGCTTCACTGAACGCCGCGATTAAAGTCGTCGACGGCAGTAAAGAGCTGGCAAGCAACGCCATCTCTGACGAACAAATGTGTGACGATTTTGAACGTTACATCGTAGAGGCTTACGGTCGATAACACGCAGAAAGCCAGGAGCTCGCCTTCTGGCTTTTTATTCTTTAGCTAATGCAATAAGAAGGAAGATCCATGTACCAAGAAGTCATCAAATTTTGGTTCGAGGAGCTATCGCCCCAAAATTGGTTTGAAAACAACCCAGAACTGGACAAGTGTATTGCATCGCGATTTGCCTCGGTATTAGAACAAGCCGCTCGTTGTGAACTGTTTAATTGGCGTAACAGCGCACAAGGACGATTGGCCGAAATCATCGTCCTCGACCAGTTTTCACGTAATGTGTATCGCAACACCCCAAAAGCGTTTGCACAAGACCCACTCGCATTAGCATTGGCTCAAGAGGCAATTCGGTTAGGTTACGACAAAGAATTAGCGCCTGAGCAGCTAAGCTTTTTGTACATGCCGTTTATGCACAGCGAATCTCGCCTCATTCATGTCCAAGCTGAAAAATTGTTTCGCGCATCAGGGCTTGAAAATAACTACGATTTTGAGCTAAAACACAAAGCCATCATCGACCAGTTTGGGCGCTATCCTCATCGCAATGCGATATTGGGAAGAAAGAGCACTCCCGAAGAGTTAGCGTTTTTGCAACAACCTGGGTCAAGTTTCTAAATAACAATGAATAATGAGTTAACCATGAGAGACCACGCAGTATGTTGGCCATGCTTGCTAAAACTAGACGGCGACGATGAGCTGATCTACACGCATTCCCAGTCCGACTTAGACTCTGAATGCGAAGCCCTCATTTTTGGGCAAGATGATTACGTTATCGACTCAAATGGCAACACGTTTGAATTGAAAAACAATGGTTCGAACACCACTCTTTTACATCTAAAAGAACGAACGCTTTCCGTAGAAGAGGTTACGTCATTAATCCAATCGCATGAATTCAGCCTCGCGCAACGGTGCATTATCAAGATTCATTTCACCTCGGTGAGGCAAGCTGTTGAGGCCTTAGCTCACTAACTCAATCCCAACGCGCAAATCATTAAATAAAATTATCATTTTTATAATTTATGATAATTTCATGTAATCAACATCACGCCATATACTCTCCCACATCGAAACAAGACAACGTTCAAACACACATGTTGGGAGCAAACAAATGAAAATGAATCATGTCGGTATTATGGTCGGAGATATGGACAAAGCGGTTGAGTTTTACACGCAAGCGCTAGGTCTAAAAGTCGTTATGGGCAACACGAAAGTGATTGAAGAACGCGAAACGGCAATTGGCAGAATGTGTATTGCGGTCTTTGGGGAAGGCTTTAAAGGCTTCAACATTGCGCACCTTGTGACAAGTGATGGCATCGGCCTTGAGTTATTCGAAATGAAAGAGCGTCAAGAGCGCCATGAAGTGGATTTTTCTCGCATCGGTATCTTCCATTTCTGTTTGCAGACAGACGATTTTGAAGGTGCTATCAAACGCACCGAAGCACTAGGTGGCAAAGTTCGCATGGACATCATGCGTTACCACCCAGAAGACGATAATAAGCCTGCGAAAATGGTTTACCTAGAAGACCCATTCGGCAACCTATTCGAGCTTTACTCACACACTTACGAAGAAACTTACGCTTCTGATTACGAGTAATAGCCCCATCCATATTCCAAAAGGCTAGCAATACGCTAGCCTTTTTTTGTTTGCTTTGAGTTGCAGTGTTTCTGCACTCGCTCTAGCAAAAAAACATCTGGAATTTGATCATTTCTCTCACCACTTTTAAGGTCACTTTATACTTACCTCAACACAATGCAAAAAGGAGTGAAGTATGCCCACCAAAAATCCAATCGCCATCAAAGCGCTTGATCATGTTGTTTTAAGGACCTGTAACCTCGATGCTATGTTGCATTTCTATCGAGACATTTTGGGCTGCCCTGTCGAACGCGAAGTAACGGAACTTGGTTTAACTCAACTTAGGGCAGGTAACGCATTGATTGATGTGGTGACGGTAGACAGCGAATTAGGCCAACTCGGCGGTAAGCCACCAGTTCAAAATGGTCGTAATATTGACCATTTTTGCCTGCAATTGGCGCCTTTTTCCGAGGATGAATTACTGGAATATCTGCGTTCGAACGGCATTGAAACCGAAGAGTTTGCGAAACGCTACGGAGCACAAGGATTCGGTCGCTCACTCTATATTCATGATCCGGAAGGAAATGTCGTCGAGTTAAAACCTCAAGTGATTGATGAGTAAGCGAGTAAAAACCTTGTTATATTCTGAAAATAACAAGGTTAACTTCTAAAATAATTATTGAAGTAAGAACATATTATTAAGTCAAAATTCTAGCTGGCTCACCTGTTTCTTTTTCTCGCCACCATTGTTTATTTATCTGTTTTTTATGAACGTAAAAACTCTCCCCCGGCATTGGCGTCAGCAGCGTTATATGTTCTTTTTGACAATGGGCAAGCAAATCTAAAATCGGTTCGTCCCAGCGGTGAGTAAACAGCTCGTATGTAGCCCAATGTACTGGCAGCAGTTTTTTCGCATTTAAATCGCGAAACGCTTGCACGGTATGATGAGCCTGCATGTGCCCCCAGTTTTCGACCGGATAACCTTGGCCTTTCACATCGGCAGCTACTTCCAAACAGGCAATGTCGATTGGTCCACATCGCAGTGCGATCTCGGAAAAGTGCGAATCGTAAGCTGAATCGCCACTAAAATAGAGCGTCTCTTCTTTACCTTTGATGACCCAAGAAGCCCACAAGGTCGAGTTTTTATCGAAATAAGTACGACCAGAATTATGGTTAGCGGGCGTACAAATCAGTTCGATTCCGGCATAGTGCACGCTATCCCACCAATCGAATTCCACGATGTTGTCTGCGCAAACGCCCCACTTTATCAGATGCTTGCCAACCCCTAAGGGTACATAAAACGTCACGGGTTTATCGGCGTAGAAACGTATGGTCGATGCTTCTAAATGGTCGTAATGATCGTGCGAAATCACGATAATTTCAGGAATCGGCAAACAATCTCTGGCATGGGTATTGGGAATATTGCGTTCAAACCACGCTTTTGCGATGAACGGAGAAGCGTAATCAAATACCGGATCAGTCAGAATTCGAATGCCATCGACCTCCACCAGCATGGTGGAATGGCCCAGCCAAGTAACGCGCATCGATTCACTTCGCTGCGCAAACTGCGTAGGTTGAATTGGGAAATGTGGCAGATGTTCGTTAGGACTCAATGGCGTTCTACCACCAAGATAGCTCCAACACACCTGCCAGAATGATTGCGGGCTAGGGACATTTGGCATCTCGTTTTTAACGCGGCCGTTTTCAAATTGAGGCGAGTGGTAAACACGGTGCGCCAACTGCGCATGGTAGGTTTGAGGCGGAATCAGTGAACTTGGCTTTTGTTCACTCGTTAGGTATGTGCGCTTAAGTATCGTCTCAGACATATCGTTATTTTGTCTCGCTTGTGAACGCTCAACAGTAGGTTTATTAAAACGTGCGTGTATGTCTATTTCGTGACCAAAATGAGGTGTAAGATGAAGATTCAGTTTCAATCAAACGTCTTCTATTTAAGGAAGCGGTTCTCAAACCTTCTGAATACTGCGTCGGTTTGAAAGGAGAAAACTATGGTGACTTGCAGCCAATACGATTTTATTGAAATCGCCTGTATGTTTAAGCTCCCTATCGAGATCACACTAAAAAATGGTGAAACTCATCAGGGCAACGCGTTCGACACAGGCTACGACATGCAGCGACAAGAGTGCTTGTTTTTAGATATGGATGGTGAGCACACCGCTTTCCCGACTGAACAATTAGTCGCAATGCGCGCGCTCAAAGCCAATCCGCATTTTGATGAAGTGACGTTTGAGTAAACGTCCGTCTTTCATTGACACCGTCCAATAAAAAACACCTCTCAAGCAAATACAACTTGAGAGGCGTTCTCTTACACGATTCACCGGAACTTGTTGTTATTCTCGCGACCGGATGAAAACCAGCATCGGCATCATGATCACGAACATCACTCCCACAAGCTGGAAGGTGTGCACAAACGCGACCATTTGCGATTGCTGCTGCAACATCTGTTGGTATTGGTCTAACGCAACCGGATCGGTAATAGAAAGCCCATGATTGGCCGCCCAGTCATGCAAGTTAGGATTATAAGGATTAATACCCTCTCCCAGCGCATGCCATTGCTGCTGACTATCACGATATTGGAACGTGGTGGCGATAGAAATACCAAACGAGCTACCAATGGTACGGAACAGATTGTAAATACTCGCCGCCGCAACAGATTGCTCTTTCGGAATCGTTAAATACGCCAAGGTGGATAGCGTCGAGAAGGTTAAACCAAGCCCCATCCCCTGAATCATACTCGGCATCACAATCCAAAATGTATCGATCTGCAGTGAGTATTGCGTCATCAAATAACTACCAATCCCGATGCAGCTTAAGCCAAAGACTATTTTGATTCTGGGATCGAATTGCGGATTGAGCTTAATCACTAAAATCAACATCGCCGCCGACGCCAACCCTCGCGGTGCCATTAATAAGCCAGTGGTTGAGACCGGATAATCCAGCAAGCTTTCCAACAGCATTGGTTGTTGAGTCGTCAGACCAAACATCGCCATCGACACCACGGCAATCATCAATGACGAGACCATAAGGTTTCGGTCTTTCAGTAGCCACAATGGCGCTATTGGACTTTTGGTTTTCCAACTGCGATAGATCCACATCACCAATCCCATGACTGCGAGCAATATCGCCGTCTGAATCATACGTGAGTCGAGCCAGTCTTCTTCGTTACCTTTATCCAACACAAACTGCAACGCGCCCACACCTAACGCCATGTAACCGATGATCCACCAGTCAAAGTTAGGTTTGGATTTGTTGTCGATATGGATATAGCGATAAATCAAAGAGGTACAGATCAAACCGAATGGCAAGTTGATGTAAAAAATCCAGCGCCAGTTAATGTTGTCGGTGATCACACCACCTACAACTGGGCCCAAAATAGGACCAAGCAAAATGCCGATGGAGAAAATCGCCATCGCTTTGCCTTTTTGCTCATACGGATAGATCTGCACTAACGTCGACTGCGCCAATGGAATCACCGACGCGCCGAAAGCGCCTTGGATAATGCGAAATAGCACCATCTCTTCAAGAGACTGTGCTTGCCCACAAAGCGCACTGGCAATCACAAAACCGATCACAGCAACCAACATGACTTTGCGTTCACCAAAGCGCGACACCCAGAAACTGGTCATCGGAATGAAGATCGCTTCCGCCATGCTGTAACCCGTCAGCACCCAAGTAATTTGGTCTGCCGTTGCGCCCAACGCGCCCATCATGTGCGATAGCGACACGTTCGCAACGGTCATATCGATTAACACCATGATGGCAGAAAGCATCACGGCGACGGTGGCAATCCCCCGTTTGTCTGCCGTAATTTGATGGCTCATTGCACGCTACTTTGCAAATCAATGGTGACTTCTGAGCTCGCACCCACGCGAAGTTGCGGCGCATCGGCCGGTACTTCTAATGCCAAACGTACAGGGAAACGCTGTTTGATTTTAACCCAGTTACCCGTTGCGTTTTCTGGTGGCATCAAGGAGAACGATGTACCACTCGCAGGCGACAGCTGTTCTACCGTTGCTTTCCACACCACGTCTGGGTACATATCAATCACCACATCCGCATGCATGCCAGGTTTAATATGAGTAAGATCGGTTTCTTTAAAGTTCGCGCGTACCCAATAGCTGTCTTTTAAAATCACAGGGAACAACGTTTGACCCACGCTAACGACCGAGCCTACGTGCGTATTGATTTCACCGGCCATGCCATCCACTGGTGACGTAATGTCGGTGTAGCTCAAGTTCAGCTCCGCTTGCGCTAACTGTGCTGCCGCTTGTTGAACGACCGCAGCCTCTACGCCTTCTTCACCACGGTTCGCAATGGCTTTTTCTACCGTCGCACGTCCTTGCTCTAGGCTCGCTTGGGCATTGGCAAGTTTGTTTTTCGCCGTATCTAAATCTTGGTCCGACGCCAGTTTGCGTTTCACCAAGGAATCCGTACGTTTGTATTCTACTTGCGCTTCTGTCAGGTTAGAGCGCGCCGCATCTAAGCCCGCAACGGCTTCAGTTACCTGCTTATCGGCAACGTCATGTTGCTGGACCGCCAATTGGTATGCCGCTTTGGCTTGCTTCACTGCCAACAAATATGGGCGTGAATCTATCTTCAGCAGTAGGTCACCTTTGTTAACAGATTGGAAGTCTTTGACATCCACAGAAACCACTTGGCCTTTTACCTGAGGCGCTACCGACAAAATTTTTGCCCTAACGTAGGCATCTTCCGTGCTTGGGTGACTGTCTGAATACTGCCAAGACCAATACATCGCACCAAATGCGATAACACAGAGAGTAAAGAAAAGAGTTTTTACCAGCTTAGATCTGGAGGAGGAATGCTTTGCGATGTCGTCGCTCATTTATATTGTCCACTTGTTCAATTATGTGATCAGTGTAGGACTTTTCGATCTTCCGACAATAAAATGATCTGCAAGGTAAAGATCCAATTTTGCATGTTGCTAAGTGGAGTAAATGATGTGCAATCAAAACGAGGATAAAAAAGAGGGGCAGTCCCCGTAACCGCCCCCAAAGTCATGCCAATAATAGTAATGTGCGTGTAACTACTGGTTTTTCTTAGAACTTGTAACCGCCGCTGATCATAAATACCCAAGGGTTAATTTTGACGTCGGTTTTTTGCTTCACTCCACCTGCTTTATAAGTTGCTTCTGTCTCAATGTTTGCGTACCACGCAGCGGCGTTGAGGAACCATTGATCGTTGATCATGTAGTCCACACCAATATTCGCTGCTAGACCGAATGAATCATCTAATTTCAAATCTGACAGGTCAGCGCCTTTACCCGTACTATTGAAATCTTCATCAAAGAATATGGTGTAGTTCAGACCTGCACCAACGTATGGACGGAACTTACTTTGAGACTCGCCAAAATAGTACTGCACCATTAGCGTTGGTGGTAAATGTTTGGTTTTCGCGATATCACTACCAACCAAATCTGTCGAAATGTCGTGGCTGAATGGTGTTGCTGCTAGAAGCTCTAAACTGATGTTGTCTGTGAACATGTAGCCAAACGTCAAACCAAGCTGCGTATTTGAGTCAACTTCTAACTCTTCTTGAGAACCAAGAATCTTATCACTGCTGTCATTTGGAACGACAGACGCCGCACCAACACGAAGAACGAAGTCACCTTGTTTATGAGCGAAAACACTTGGTGACACGAGTGCAGCAACCACTGCTAGACTGCAGATTGTTTTTTTCATTTTTATTTCCTTTCGTAGGGCTTCGTTATGTCGTACCCAAAGGGGTGCCTGCTAACTGATCTGAGATTTCAAGTAAACTCAGCGCCTTGAAGCACACGGGTATCTATATCTTTTTGAGCTGTGCGCAATCTAGCACATAGAAACCCTACTATTTTGATGGAAATCAATTTGTGAAAAATATAGGTTTTTTGTATGGAGAAACGCCATATTGATCAACAAATTATGCAAATAGGATACAATTCTGTAATGCAAACTGTGCGTGTGAGTTGCCATGCATACCGATAAATGCGAATCCTCTCGTTAAGGCTCGTAGCCAGTAAAAACTTTTTTCGTCCTCTACGTCTTCTATTTTCAAAAAAACACCCACTTAAAAAGCTCGTTTGACCCCTTAAAATCGCGATTTGAGGGGTTTGTAAAACACTGAAATACAAGAAGTTATTTTTATGGAAAATCAGTCACTTGGAGTGCTAGTCTGCTCGCAGCTAAGGAGAAGACATGTTAAAAACCGACCTCATTTTTGAACGAGAAAACTTTTCTCATCACGATTTTCAGAATGCCACCTTTAAAAACTGCCACTTTTATATGTGCTGTTTCGACCATGCCGATCTGCGCGATGCTAAGTTCATCGACTGTCGCTTTATCGAATCCAAAGCGCTAGAAGGGTGTAGTTTTCGCTTCGCGAACTTAAAAGACGCCAGCTTTACGAACTGTATGTTGGCGATGAGCCTGTTTAACGGCGCAAATTGTATGGGCTTGGAGCTACGTAAGTGCGATCTCAAAGGGGCAAACTTCCAAGGTGCGAACTTTGCTAATCGCGTCAGTAACACCATGTTTTTCTGTTCTGCTTTTATTACTGGCTGCAACCTCACCTACTGTAACTTCGAGCGAGTGTTACTAGAAAAATGTGACCTCTTTGAAAACCGTTGGAACGGTGCGAACCTCGCAGGGGCAACTCTCAAAGGCTCGGATTTATCTCGCTGCGAATTCTCGCCAGAACAATGGGGAACCTTTAACGTTGAGCAGTGTGATCTGACTCATGTCGAACTAGACGGGCTGGATGTTCGCCGCGTTTCTCTGTTTGGTGTTAAGATTTGTGATTGGCAACAAGAGCAATTGCTTGCGCCTTTTGGACTGATCATTCTCTAAGGAAAGGCCATGAACCTGTTTAAAGACTTACCGAATAACCTCGACGAGGAAGTGTTCGAAGACCTGCTGACCCACAAAAACCTGCGTATAGAACGCATTGTCTCAACGGGGCAAACCTCGCCCGAAAGTGGCTGGTACGATCAAGAAGAACATGAATGGGTCTTGGTTCTTAAAGGAGCTGGAGAGCTGACTTTTGAATCAGGTGTCGTGCAACGACTTGAGGCAGGCGATCACGTTACGATTCCAGCTCATACCAAACACAAAGTGAGCTGGACTGACCCAACGCAAGAAACCATCTGGTTGGCGGTGTTTTATCAATAAACACAAAACGATCTTAAACCTAAAAATAGGCGCTGAATTTGCTCGATACTACTAAGCCGTCACTGGCACTGTTTGATTTTGATGGCACCATCACCCGAGAGGATATGTTTAGCCTTTTCCTCCACTATTCTGCTTGTGGCCTGCGCAAACGAGTAGGAAAGGTCGCTATCATGCCATTTTATGCGCTGTACAAACTCGGAGTGTTACCCGCTCGTGTTATGCGTCCACTCAGCAGTTTTATTGCATTTTCAGGGAAAGAAACGCAAAAAATTGAAGCGATTGGCGCTCAGTTTGCCCATGAAGTGATCCCGCTGTACTTACGGCCAGAAGCGATGGAAAGATTGGCGTGGCATCAACACAGAGGCGATACCATTGTAGTGGTGTCGGCATCACTCAATGCGTATCTCAAGCCTTGGTGTGAGGCGAACGGTTACCACTTGCTGTGCAGTGAACTGATCTCAGAACAGCCAAAACTGAGTGGCTTTTACCAGCAAGGTGATTGCAGTTTAGAAAGAAAAGTCTCACGTGTGAAAGCGGCGTTTTCACTCGACGAGTTTGCATCTGTTTATGCCTACGGTGATACACACGAAGACATTCCGATGCTCAAACTGGCAGACTACGCGATGCTCAACTGGAGCGAGTGGAGAGCAAGCGAATAACGATATGTGCTCTGATTTTCAAGACAACCACTCAACCAAAGTGATCGTTTTAGACTGAAAAAACAAACCCTTCTCACATGAGAAGGGTTTTACTGTTCAGGGCCCGAATAACTGGCTTAACGCCATACACCCCATTGACCCGTTGTGCCTGGTTCCTCACCAGACGTCCACCACTGGGCAGTCCATTCTTTACCGTTGTGCGTCACCACATCACCTTGGTTGTATACGGCCGTCTTGTCCCACAAGTTGGTTGGTTCAACTGGTGGCGGTACATCCGCTTTGATCAGTGACAACGCATAACTGAAGTCTGCGCTTGGCGCTAATACTTGATTCGCATTCACGTTGTTACTATCGAACATATAGTGGTTCATCTCTTGATGCCAAATGCCCACATACCAATCGCCCGTTTGCTGCGCGTTAAATTGATCTGCTATTTCTGCCGCCCAAGTCGCCGTATTGTTCGCACTGATTGGTAGTGAAATATCGACAATTTCATTGCCTGTCGCATTAAACGTACGGAAACGGATGGTGTCACCCGCTTCTACTGGTCCGAAACCTTGCTGAACAAAGTAGCCTAGAGATGTCAGATTATTGCCCGGTTCGGTTGGATCAACAGGGTCAGTCGGTGGCGTCGTGCCTGTTCCGTTTAACGTAATGTCACTACAGTTGTAGAAACCTTCCCCAGCGACATCAATACGCTGCCAACGAGTGTAAAGTACCGCATCGCCGGAACGATCAGCAGGGAAAGTCACCTGAATACGGTAGCGTTTTTCCGCATCAACATACACATCACCTGCGGTGTCGATCAGCTCTAAATCACTCCAAGTAAGAGGTTTTGAATCATCATAAGTTGGCTTGGTGAGATAGAATTCCCAGTACGATGGATTGTGCGGCGCTTTGCCGTAAAACACCAATTCAATCTGGTTGTTTGCATCTGGCGTAACATTGGTGCGCTGCCAGTTTGGAGAAGGAATGTTCAAGCCTTTCTTAGCCGCATCGCCGGCAGAACACAGTTCACCGTCACGAACCACCGCCTGAACGTGTGCCATGTCGCGGTAGTTTGGTACGTTCGCCGCAATTTCGCTGCGTTGCACAAACGGGTACGCGCCAGATTCTTCAAAAGCCGCTTTACACGCTTGGTTAGGGATCTCGTTGGTCCAAAAACCACCGTCTAAATAACACGTATTTTGACGAGCACTTGGAAACTCCACCCAGCCATGGGCGTTGACGTTAAATGAGCTCAATGCGGCAACAGCGCTTAAGCTCAAAAGAGGAAGTGTTACATGTGATTTCATCGTTCATCCTTAATTTTGCTGACTCGCCGCTCTGAAACACAAGCGGTTTAAGCAAAACTAGCAGGATGAGATTATTTCGAAGGTGAGAATAAATATGGAAATTGTAAGAGTGCCATCTGCTTTCCAGCATTTGTTGTGTACTTATCTCATACTCGACTGACTCTTTCGAGTCACTTCAAATTCGTGTGCCACAAAAACTGTCACTCTCGTTTGGCTATCGCTCGTCTTTTGGTGTGTCCATCACCACCATCGTTGTGATCGACTTGACGTGTTCGCACTCACCCAACACATCAGCATGGAACGCTTTATAAGCGGCGAGATCTTGCGTCTCTACGCGTATGAGATATTCGTTAGATCCCGTAATGTTGTGACATTCCACCACCTCGTTTACAAAACGCACATACTCTTCGAAACCCAGCTGTGCCTGCTTAGAGTGCGAGGCCAAACCAATCGACACATAAGCGACAAAACCCACGCCAAGTTGCTGATTATCCAGTACTGCTCGGTAGCCTTTGATCACGCCTTTACGCTCTAAATCTTGCACTCGGCGTAAGGTGGCAGATGGAGATAAACCAACGCGTTCCGACAGCTCTACATTGGAGATTCTTCCGTCGCGTTTAAGCACTTGCAATATTCTTTCGTCAAATCTATCCATGATGATGTTTCATTGCTTATTTGGTTTCTAATCATCAAATAAAAGCACAATATTGACCTCATTTCTACTTATAGTTGTTCTTTACTTATCGAGAACTGATTCAAGGAACAATCTATGGAATATCATCAACTGGGCGCTTTGGCGTTGTTCGCTTTTGTCTCCACTTTTACGCCGGGTCCCAATAACATTATGTTGATGACCTCAGGGGCAAATGTCGGCTTTAAACGCACTATCCCACATATGTTGGGCATTACCTTTGGCTTTGGTGCCATGCTAATTTTGGTGGGCATTGGCTTGATGAGCCTGTTCCACGCATATCCAATTACACACTCCATTTTGAAAGTGTTGAGCTCGAGTTATTTGCTGTACTTGACGTACAAAATCGCCACCAGCGACAAAACCGAAGCAAAACACGATTTTCGCCCAATGTCTTTTTTAGGGGCTGTCGCATTCCAATGGGTGAACCCAAAAGGTTGGTCGATGGCGTTGACGGCCATTACGGTATACAGCAGTGGCGGTGCATGGCTCGAACTGACTTTTATCGCCGGTATCTTCTGCTTAGCTAACTTGCCATCGGTAACATTTTGGACGGCGGCAGGTATGCAATTGCAGCGTTGGTTGACCACCGATAAACGCGTTAAGGGGTTCAACTACAGCATGGCTGCGCTGTTGCTTTTGTCTACGATTCCAATGATATAAGTCTATTTTGGGTTAAAAAACGACTCACTTTACGTAATTGGGAAAGGACAGATACTGCATTTTGCTTGAGGCTTTGGCGTTAATTCACAGTGTAAATTTGTTTAAAGACGCTACCCTCTTGTTAGGGAACTTGATAATCTTTAAATGAGAAAGAGAATAATTATCGAGTAAAGTAACAATGAAAAAGAAGCCTCAACCTAAAACGCTTGTTGTCACAGACACAGAAACCATCACTCCAAACATGCAGCGCATTACCTTGCAAGGTGAGGCGCTGAGCCACTTTCCTCGTGACTGCGAAGGCAGTTACATCAAATTACTGTTTAACGATATGGGCGGCGCGGATCTGAGCATCCTGCCAGAAGACGACCGACCAATCATGCGCACCTACACTATCCGACGCTTTCATCCAGAAACCAGTTCAATCGAAGTGGATTTCGTCCGACACGTAACGCAAGATCTGCAATGCGGATTTGCAGCGCGTTGGGCAATGGCCGCGCAAAAAGGCGACACGATCAGCATTGTTGGGCCAGGTAGCATCTCCAACTTAAATACTGAGGCGGATTGGTTCTTCATGGCTGCCGATATGACAGCACTTCCAGCACTTTCTGCGAAAATTCGTACGCTGCCAGAAGAGGCCAAAGGCTACGCTGTGATCAGCGTGATGTCTCCAGCCGACATTCAACCCCTAAACACGCCAGCCGGTATGGAGTTGATTTGGCTAACTGAACAGCAAACCTTGGCTGATAGCGTTCGCGAACTCGAGTGGTTAGACGGTAACGCTTCGGTATGGTGTGCGTGTGAGTTCGATTCAATGCGCGCGCTGCGCCAATATTTCCGCAATGAGAAAGAAGTCGATCGCGAGAATATCTACATCAGCAGCTATTGGAAGCAAGGCGTGTCTGAAGATGGGCACAAAGTGATTAAACGTGAAGACGCGGAATCCAACCAATAGTGGTTCATTTATTTCCAGTTCAAGCGCTTATCCCAATAAAAACGCCCGGCATCACCGGGCGTTTTAGCGACTTCAGTTGTATTAAAGTTCATGAAAACTCTAATCCGCTAGTTCCTGCGCTAAAAAGTCGATCAACAACCTCACTTTGGGCGATAAATTTCGGCTTTGTGGATACAGTGCCCAAATGCCTTCACGGTCGTCTCGGTAATCGGTCAGCACCTCGACTAGCTCACCGTTATCTAGAGCTTCTTGAACGTAATAGTCTGGCAACTGCACTAAACCCAAACCACGTTTGGCGGCGCCCATTAGCGCAAAACCACTATTGCATTTAATCCTCCCCGACACACGCAAAGACTTATCGCGTTTATTTTCCTTAAAATGCCAATAATCGACCGAACCAACTAGGCACTGATGTCGAGCCAGTTCGGATAATGTGTGAGGCTCGCCAAATCGCTCCAAATACATAGGGCTAGCACACACGTAATTTTGACGCGACGAAAGACGCTTTGCGATCATGCTGGAGTCTTGCAGGCGGCCAAGACGAATCGCCACGTCTACCCCTTGCTCTATCAAATCCAGTTTTTGATTGGTCAGAACTAAATCGAGGTCCACACGCGGGTACTTCTCCAAAAACTGATGCAAGAGCGGCGCGAGGTTCATTTCCCCATAGGTCACAGGCGCTGTCACACGCAGCAAACCTCGCGGTTCGGTCTGCATTTGCGTTACGGCAAGCTCGGCCAGTTCTAGCCCTTCGACCAAATGTTTGCACTGCTGATAATAAAGCTGTCCAGCTTCAGACAGAGAAACTTTTCTCGTCGTGCGATGCAGTAACTTAACCGCAAGACGCTCTTCAAGTGCCGATACGCGGCGACTGATTTGTGCCACTGACGTTTTCAGTTTAGCCGCGGCAGCTGTAAAGCTGTTAGTTTCCGCTACGGCAACAAACTCGCTGACTCCTTCCCAATTCGCCATGCTGTATTCCTGTCGACCTCTTCTAGACAAATAGTGATTACATTGTTCTCGTCGCGCTACGCTTTGAAAACGGGAAAACTTTACGCGTCAGGTAACGGACGAAGTTCGTCGTATTGCGCATCAAGCTCAATGCCAAAATATTCTTTCAACGCATCCAGGTAGGTTTGACCTGGCTCTAGCTCTATTTCTGTTAGCTCTTCATGATTGGTGCATCTGAGTGTGTAGTTAAGCAGCGTCACCAACCCACTTTCTGTCGCTCTAGCAGCGACTCTTGCGCTAGTAAAACGCGAATTAGGCGAAGTCGAGGTAAAGAAGTTGCTACATGCAATGTCACCAGCACACACGAACTCTAGGTCAAAGCTGTATAGATTGTTCCACACGTCTGTTCCATCGGTTGAAAGCACTTGGAGGAAATAACCAAACTGAGCATCTTTGACAAAACGGAAGGTTTGTAAATCCGTCTGAATCACTTGGTCAAGGATAAATGGCAATGGCGCTCGAGGGGTATTGGAGCCAAAACCCACATCGACAATCCATGTTTGTTCCTCTAACGTCACTAACGTGATTTGATGACTACGACCTGTTGGTGTACCAGACACATGTACACGCCCTAGCAAACTTCGCGCTTCAAACCCAAGAGTGTTGAGCACATCAAGCATTAAACCATTTAATTCAAAGCAGTAACCACCGCGAGAGTGGTACACGGTTTTTTGAATAATATCTTCAATCTCAACAGAGACGCCTCGCTGCAATGCGATGTCAAAATTCTCAAACGGCAGGCAACGATGCTGCGCCACGTGAACTCTGTGCAATGACTCCAAATCGGCGGGCAATTCACTAGGCAAGCCTAGCTTGGTTAAATAGGCACTCAGATCCGTCTTATTCATAATCACTCTTACTTAGCTGATGGTTTGACAGTTTTCTACTTTAGCCCCTCTATCTAACTTCAGGTCAATCACCTTTTCCATTTCCCTTCCGCTTTAAGGAGGCATCGCACTCTTTTTACACGCTCACCTTATCATTATTACGCATATGTAAAAATCATTTTCAAAATGGACGGATTATCATTTTTACTGAAACACCTAAAATGAGCACCAACAAAACGACGAAGCGCGGTAAGCAAACCTTAACTACGCTTATTACGTCACTCCATATACTGAAAATATAAAGGAAACATCCAATGTCGCTTGAAATCAAACCTGGTCAAACTCACATAAAATCAAAAGCAATGGTCGCTTGGGCTGCAGGTGAGCCGCTTAAAATGGAAGAAGTGGATGTACAACTTCCAAAAGCCGGCGAAGTGCTAGTACGCATCGTAGCAACTGGTGTTTGTCACACTGACGCATTCACACTATCAGGTGACGATCCAGAAGGTATCTTCCCTTCAATCCTTGGTCACGAAGGTGGCGGCATCGTTGAAATGGTTGGCGAAGGCGTAACAAGCGTTGAAGTTGGCGACCACGTTATCCCACTTTACACTGCTGAATGTGGTGAGTGTAAGTTCTGTAAATCTGGCAAAACGAACCTATGTCAGGCCGTTCGTGAAACGCAAGGTAAAGGCCTAATGCCAGATGGCACAAGCCGATTCTCTATCAACGGCGAAACTATCTTCCACTACATGGGTTGTTCTACTTTCTCTGAGTACACGGTTCTTCCAGAAATCTCACTAGCGAAAGTAAACAAAGAAGCACCACTTGAAGAAGTTTGTCTTCTAGGTTGTGGCGTAACCACTGGTATGGGTGCGGTATTAAACACAGCTAAAGTTGAAAAAGGCGACACAGTGGCAATCTTTGGTCTCGGCGGTATCGGTCTTTCTGCAATCATCGGTGCTCGCATGGCTGGTGCCAGCCGCATCATCGGTGTAGACATCAACGAAAGCAAATTCGACCTAGCGAAACAACTTGGTGCAACTGATTGCATCAACCCACAAAAATTCGACAAGCCAATTCAAGAAGTGATTGTTGAAATGACAGACGGTGGTGTTGACTACTCATTCGAATGTATCGGTAACGTAAACGTGATGCGCCAAGCACTTGAGTGCTGTCACAAAGGTTGGGGTGAGTCAGTCATCATTGGTGTTGCTGGTGCAGGTCAAGAGATCTCAACTCGTCCATTCCAACTGGTAACTGGTCGTGTATGGCGTGGCAGCGCTTTCGGTGGCGTTAAAGGTCGCTCTGAGCTTCCAGAAATCGTAAACCGTTACATGGCTGGTGAATTCGGCTTACAGGAGTTCATTACCCACACAATGGGATTAGCAGACGTCAACAAAGCGTTTGATCTGATGCATGAAGGTAAGAGCATCCGAACAGTTATCCATATGGATCAATAATGCTGCCTCAGGCTCTCCTTTTGGGGAGCCTGAATTCCTTCTGCTAATTAGAGAGTTTATTCATGACCATTGAAAATGTAAGCCAAGCCAAAGTGTTTGGCGGTTGGCACAAGCAATATACACACGAATCCAATGCCCTAAACTGCACCATGCGCTTCGCAATATTCTTGCCACCTAACGCAACGAAATCAAATCCCGTACCCGCGCTATACTGGCTCTCTGGTTTAACGTGTACCGATGAGAACTTTATGCAGAAAGCGGGCGCATTTCGTATGGCGGCCGAGCTTGGCATTGCGATCATTGCACCAGACACAAGTCCGAGAGGCGAAGGTATCGCTGACGACGAAAGCTATGACCTAGGAAAAGGAGCTGGCTTTTACCTTAATGCGACGCAAGCACCTTGGTCACTGCATTACTGTATGTACGACTATGTGACTGAGGAGTTGCCTGCGATCATCGAAAGTAACTTCCCAGTCTCTGACGTGAAGTCAATTTCCGGTCACAGTATGGGCGGCCACGGAGCGCTCACCATTGGTCTGAAAAATTCAGAACAGTACCGTTCTATTTCAGCGTTCAGTCCAATCAGTAACCCAATGCAATGCCCTTGGGGACAAAAAGCCTTTACTGCTTACTTAGGCAAGGAGCTTGAAAGCTGGAAGCAATACGATGCAAGTGAACTTCTAAAACAACAACAATCACCATTACCAATTTTGGTTGATCAAGGTGATGCTGATGGCTTCTTAAATGAGCAGCTTAGACCGGAAGCGCTGATTGCTGCGGCAAAAATACACGATTCAAACCTAACCTTGAGAATGCAACCAGGCTATGACCATAGCTATTACTTCATCTCAAGCTTTATTGAAGAGCACCTCAACTTCCATGCAAAATATTTGTTTGCATAGTTAATTTAAGTAAGCTCATGAAATAAAAAATAAAGTCACCAAAACTAGGTGACTTTATTTTCTTTACGTACTAACAAATACATATCTGAATATCGATGATTTAAATATGTAAAATAATGTAACTTAAGAACAAATTCGACGTCCATTTCTCGCCTTATTAAATTCTCATTTCCGACACAGTATCTTTATTAAAAATGAAACAAAGTTGCACTAAAAACCAATTAAATACCGCGAAATCATTACGAAACTCTACCATCATCCCAATACTCTGAGCTTTTAATTAAGAAGCAACTTAATAACCTTGACGTGACGTAAACCGACAGTTATTTTTGAAACATAACGTATTATAAAATCTCATCCGGTTGGCTCTATAATTATAAATAAATTACCGCTAGCACCTTTGTCCTAGCTAAGAAAAAAGAATAAAACTCAAAAGGGCATATGATGAAAAAGATAGTCGCGCTAGGTCTGTTTTTTGTTGCGCCATTCTTGTCTGCAAATACGATCGTATTTAGTAGTAGCCAGCAGCCTAGTGTCATACTGGAACTGGAAGAGATCCAAGCTTTACCTACCACTAGCTACACGATGACATTGCCTTGGCTTCCTGCCTCGTCAGAGTTTTTAGGCGTTAAACTCAGCACGCTTCTTACACACGTCTATGGAAAGGTACCAGAGCAGGTTGATATCAGCAGCTTAAACGACTATCACTCGACATTGTCCCGACAAGATATTCTTCGATATCAACCAATACTGGCTTATCAACAAGATCAGAATTACATAAAAGTCAGGAATAAAGGCCCTTTCTGGGTGATATATCCACTCAATCTCTATCCAGAGCTAAACTACAATAAATATCATGCGCAAATGGTATGGCAAGTAAATGAAATAAAAGAAAAATAATAAGAATGAAGTTATCAGAACCCTATTCTAAGAAACAAAGAATATTGCAATATTCTACCACCAGCAAAATGCTGCTGGTGGTGTTTGCCGTTTCTTTGCTTCTCGCGAATGTCGTGCTTTTACAGCAAACACGTTCACTCTCACAAAATTTTAATAACGAACAAAAACAAGCGACTTGGTTTTTATTCCAACTCTCCAAAGAACTATCAGAACTTGTCGGCGAGGCCAGACGGTTAGATGAAAACGTATTGAATATTGATGGTGCAGAGCTTCAATACGAGTTAGCGTGGAGTCGCTTTGACTTATTGACCAGTAGCACGAAAGCCAATAAGTTCTTTTCTCGGAACAACATGCACCTTTACTTCATTAACCTTTTTGAAGAGTTCAAAGAGCTAGAAAAACAACTAGTAGAAGCTAGAACAGGTGATAGCCAAGCTGCTGCTGCATTTTATCGTTCAACTCAAACACTATATTTAGGCTTAATAGACTTCGTTAATCAAAACTTCCGTCTAAGCAGTAAAGCTTATGAAGCACAAAAAGGTCAAACCCAGCGCTTAATGCAAGCACAATATATGTTGTTTGCGACGTTCGTTTTGTCGATTATCTCTCTAACTTATTTCTTTTATCGTGAATCCCATTTTCATAGAAAATTGGCGCTCAGCGACCCTTTGACGAACCTAGGGAACCGCAATGCACTATTCATTACCCTAAACAAATTTACTCAAGAAAAAAGGCCCTTTTCTCTCTGGATTCTAGATTTAAATGGTTTTAAAGAAATCAACGACACACACGGACACCAAGTTGGCGACACTGTACTGCGGGAAATCGCTAGGCGGCTTAATTCTATGACACTCAATGATTTTACTGTTTATCGCATGGGAGGAGATGAGTTCGCGGTTATCCTTGAAGGTGAACATCTCAATGAAGAGAACGTACGTGAGCAGATAAATACCGTCTTTGATGCACAAATATTAAACTCCGATAAAGTCTCAACACTTTCAACAAGCATGGGCTTAGCGCAATACCCTAAAGACAGTGACAATGTTGACTTTCTTATCAGCATAGCGGATAAGCGCATGTACAAAATGAAATTTCAACGTTAAACGGTATATATGATGAGAAAGTTCATGCAAGTACTGCTTCTACTGGCAGTCATTGCGGCAGGTGTGTTGGCTTGGGTATTTATTCCATCGCACGAAACCATCGGGCAAAAAACGCTTGAGCAAGCACTCAACGACGACTACAGCCTAGTTGGGCATCGAATCTACTCAACCGATCCGGATGCTGGCAACCGATTCGGCTACTTCGTATTGGCAACGGGCCAGAGCATTGAAGAGCAAGAGCCGTTTTTGGTCACTTCGGATCAGTTTATTCGCATGGAGCAAACGGGTGATAATACCTTGTCTGTGACCATCAATGGCCGTATTTACCATTATCATAACGACTTGTGGGTGCCAAAATCAGACGGGAAATTGCAACACTTTTTAGTCAGCGCAACCGCCAAGTACGTACGCTAAAACGGGAACCTTACTCCCCCCAAAAAAACAAAGCCCCGCAGTGTATGCGGGGCTTTTTACGTGAAGAAGAAAATAACATCGAAAAAATGAGCGTTACTTCGCTAACACTTTCTCTTTAATCACTTTGAGTACCCCAGCCTCTTGGTTGCTTGGCGCAGAATAACGAGCAATTTTCTTAATCTCTTCGTGCGCGTTGGCAACCGCGTACGAATGCTCACTGACTTGCAGCATTTCGAGGTCATTGAGGTAATCACCAAACGTCATTGTTTCTGCCGGAGTAAAATTCATCGTCTCTTGAAGGTGCTGAATGGCCGCGCCTTTAGACGCCTCGGCATTCATCACATCCAGCCAAATTTTTGCGCTCACTACGACTTTATGCGTTGCGCCAAACTTCGCGTTCATGGTCGGGAACAGGAGCTCTTCCGAACCGTCAAAGTGACAAATTGCTACCTTAATAAACTCGTCTTCGACCTCAAGCAAATCCGGCACATATTCACAGCGGTGGTAGTACTTTTGAAATTCTTCCAGCGATTGCTGATCATGCGTTTCGATGTACGCCGAGCGCTTGCCACACAATACGATGTTCGTTCCGTCAATTTCACGAGCCGCTTTCACAATCTCCGCCACTTCCGCTTTAGGAATGGTGCAACTGTAGAGCTCTTTGTCTTGGTACATCACCAAGGTGCCGTTTTCAGCCACATACAACAGTCTGTCTTTGATTGGCGCGAACGTGTCTCGCAGACTGTAATACTGACGACCAGACGCAGCAGAGAACAAAATACCTTGCTCTTCCAGTTGCAAAAACAGATCGAAAAACTCCGGATCCAAACGACCGTATTGGTCAAGCAATGTGCCATCCATATCGGAAGCAATAAATTTGATGCGAACTTGTGACATTAACTAAAACTCTAAATGACGCTGCGAAAATATATCCATGTAAGGTACAGGATCTTGTATGAATCTCAAGTCGGGATGACGACGCCTTTCGCTATTACCAAGGATGCTGTTTAAAGTAATCTTCACTGTGATCGATGAAAGCTCTCACCGCAGGAGACAAGTGTTTACGTGATGAATACAGCGCGTAAATGTTGAGATCATTTGGCTTCCAATCCGGCAACACCGACTCAAGCTGACCCGATTTGAGATAGATATTGCTCAAGTAAGTTGGCAACATCGAAATACCCATGCCTTGTAAAGCGCCATGCAATAACGCCGTGGCCTCATTGCTGGTTAGGCGACACTCAATTCCCACCGATTCGAACTGGTCGCCCTGAGACAAATGCCACACGTGACGCTCAAAGTTTTTGTATCCCAAACAGTCGTGTGAAGATAAATCTCGCGGATGCGCGATCGCGTGGTGAGTTTGCAAATATTGCGGTGATGCTACCAACACCGATTCGCACACCGCAATCGGCTTACCAATCAAAGAAGGATCGGGATCTGACGCAATTCGGATCGCCAGATCGATACGTTGTTCGGTTAGATCACTCACTGAATCTTGCAGATCTATGTCGATATGCACTTTGGGGTGCTTTTGCATAAAACTGTTTACTACGGGGATCAACTGTGAGAATCCAAATGAAGTACTAGACGCAAGACGGATTTTTCCGGACAGCTCACCATCAGCGGCAATGTTCGACGTTAATGTATCGGCCTGTTTTAACCAGCGCTCAATCTGAGGCAAGCTGCGCTCCCCTGCGGTGGTGAGCGACACCTTGCGCGTAGTGCGGTGCAACAAACGAGTTTGCAACCAGTTCTCCATCGCCTCTACGTAACGAGTCACCATTGGCCGAGACATGTCTAACCGTTCTGCGGTCGCGGTAAAACTGCCAGAATACACCACATCCACAAACACTTTTGCTGCCGTTACTCTATCCATACATTTGCTCGAAATAAGAAATAGTGATGCACATTATTGTGTATTTTTCCGAGCGTATCAATTTCCTAATATAGCTCCCGTTCCCAAGCCATGGTCGCTTGGCCCCAAATTCTTTAGGAGCTTATTATGAAAAAATTCACTTTGATTGCTGCATCCATTTTAATGGCAAGCCCTGTTCTAGCGGCAAACCACTCTCCCCTTACTCTTGAGGTTTACAACGCCGACGGTAACAGCTTCCACGTAAACTCAACCTTGGTATACGGTGAGACTGACGCCATGGTTATCGACACTGGCTTCACCAAAGCTGACGCGATGCGCATTGCCGCTAAAGTGCTGGACTCAGGCAAAACGCTTAAAACCATTTTTATCAGCCAAGCGGACCCAGACTACTACTTTGGCGCAGAGGCCTTACACCAACAGTTCCCTGATGCGCAGATCATCACAACGCCTGCGGTTCAAAAAATTATTAAAGAGAAATTGGCTGGAAAGCTGGCGTACTGGGGACCAAAGCTTGGCGCAAACGCACCGGTAAAACCAGTGATCCCTGTCGCGTACGATAAAGCATCATTGGAGCTAGAAGGTCATAAGATTGAAATTCGTGGTAACCATGGCACATCAGCACACCGCCCTTACCTATGGATTCCAGATAACAAAGCGATTCTAGGTAACGTAGCCGTGTACTCAAACGTACATTTGTGGATGGCAGATGCCGCTGACCAGACCGCCATCAATGCTTGGGAGCAGCAACTTAGCGAGATGCTTGCGCTTAAACCTCAAGTGGTCATTCCTGGTCACATGAAAGCAGGCACAAAGCTGAACGCAGACACCATTCGCTACTCGCAACAATACTTGCAGGATTTTCAGCAAGCGAAAAAACACAGCAATAACAGCGTTCAACTCATTGACACCATGTCTGCGAAATACCCAGAAGCTCAATTGCCAATCGCGCTAGAAATCGGTGCGAAAGTGCATACTGGTGAAATGTCATGGTAACCGTGCATTACTTCTTCGATCCCATGTGTGGTTGGTGCTACGGGGCATCACCACTCATCGAAGCCTTGATGGACACCTCTCAATTTAAGGTAGAGCTTCATCCCGGCGGTATGATTGAGAAACGCGCGATTGAACCTGAATTTCGTCAGCACATCATCAACAGTGACGCTCGTATTGCAACCGAAACCGGAGCGACGTTTGGTGAAGCATATCTGCAACGCGTGAAAAGCGAAGATGCGTTTGTTCTTGATTCTTATCTACCAACACAAGCGATCTTGAGTGCGGAAAAAATGGGGCTGAATCCATGGCACATGCTAAAGGCCATCCAATCTGCGCATTATCAGCTCGGGTTAAAAGTGAATGAAGCATCGACGCTCAAAGCCATTGCAGAATCGCTAGGTTTAGCAAGTGATGCGTGGGAGCAAAACATGACGTTAAGCGAAGCCGAACTAGGTGAGAGAATTCGCTCTAGCCGACAATTGATGCGCCAGTTGCACGTTGGTGGTTATCCAACCCTGATTGCAGAAGTAAATGGCGAGTACCTGACCTTGCCGCACTCGGCCTACTACGACAAACCAGCACAGTGGAAGCTTGCATTACGAAAACTGCAATAAACTCTTCCCCACTCGCTCTTGTCCTTAATCCAAGAGCGAGTGCCAACACCGACATGGCAATCCTGACTCAAACAGGTACAATCCTCGCTCGAATTTTTACTCGCGCGGATACCCACCATGCACTCGCCTGAACATTGTTTTACTCGTTTTACTGCTGATACTTCTGATTATGAATTACCAACGCAGTTTACGTTTCCGTTCTACTACACGCCGCATCCTCTTTGCGTTATAGCCGCAAAGCAATTGCAACAGCATTTATTAGCGCAAACCGACTTCGAACACGATTTTGGTTTGGTTAATGAAGAAACGGGGCGAGGCAAAATGTTTGGCGTATTGCTGGTAAAAAGCCCTCAAGGCGAGCTCGGCTTTTTAAGTGCGTTTTCTGGCAAAATTGCTGACCAAAACTTGATTCCAGGATTTGTCCCTCCTGTGTACGACATGCTGACCGATGAAGGCTTCTTCCGCGCAGAAACGGATGCCATCAACGCCGCCAATGCGGAGTACAAAACCTGTGCTGCGAATCCGGAATTGGCGGATCTTAAAGCGCAAATCCAAGCCGACCGAGCCGCTTATCAGCAAGAGGAGCAAACACAGCGCCAAGTGATGATTGACGGCCGCGCCGCGCGCAAACGACAGCGTCAACAGGGCGAGCAAACACTCAATGCCGATGACCTCAAAATCTTATTGGATGAATTGGGTAAACAAAGTGTCGCCGAGAAAAACGTTCTCAAATACTTAAAGCAAGCGTGGGATGAAAAGCTTGCAATCAAAGAAGCGCGATTGGCTGAGTTAGAGCAGCAACTTGCTCACCTGAAAGAGCAGCGCAAAACGCTCTCCAACGCTTTGCAGCACAAATTGCATAAACAATACCGCTTCCTAAACAACCATGGCGAAGCACGCGACTTGGTGGACATTTTTGCTGACACCACAAAACCAATCCCACCAGCAGGTGCGGGGGAATGTGCTGCGCCAAAACTGCTCCAATACGCGTTTAAACACGGATTCAAACCGCTGGCGTTGACAGAATTTTGGTGGGGTGTTTCGCCAAAGTCTGAGGTTCGCCAACACAAAAAATTCTACCCATCGTGTAATAGCAAATGTCAGCCGATTTTAGGCCATATGATGCAAGGGTTGAACGTCGAACCTAACCCATTGGCGGAGAATTGGGCAGAAGACAAAGAGCTAGAGATAATCTACCAAGACGACGCTATGGTCGTCGTCAACAAGCCCTCGGGCTTACTTTCAGTGCCTGGTAAAACTATCAAGGACTCTGCTTATACGCGCCTACAAGCGATGTACCCTGATGTGGAAGGGCCGTTTGTGATTCATCGTCTCGACATGGCGACCTCTGGCATTTTGGTGTTTGCCTTAACTAAGCGCGCGAACAAAAGTCTGCAAAAACAGTTTATGGCTCGCGGCGTACAAAAACGTTATATGGCACTGCTCGAAGGCGTATTAAACGAGCCTGAAGGGGAAATTTCACTGCCAATGCGTGGTGACCCAGACGACCGCCCACGTCAACTGGTGTGTTTTGAACACGGGAAACATGCAGAAACCTACTGGCAACTGATTGAAGTCAAAGATGGACGCAGCAAGGTATATATGTATCCGAAAACCGGGCGAACTCACCAACTACGTGTACACAGTGCTCATCACATGGGGTTAAACATGCCGATGGTTGGTGATGGTTTATACGGCGAAAAATCGAATCGCTTACACCTGCATGCTGAGATGCTAGAGCTGGATCATCCATACAGCAAAGAGCGCATGGTGTTCCAAGCTGAGTGCGAATTCTAACGTCTTCCCGATTTTAAATAACAAAAAGGCACTGACTATCAGTGCCTTTTTTTGTTTTCTAACAACAGAATAAGCGTGATGCGCGATACCGAAAACCGTTAGCTCACCTTAAACTTGGTCCACACCTGAGAGCGCCAACGTCTTGCCATGATGATACCACGTACCCATTCATCGAGAGCGATTGCCATCCAAGCCCCTAAAACGCCATAACCCAAGTGGATGCCAAAGATGTAAGAGAAAAGCACGCCTAGTCCCCACATACTCAAAATCCCCATTTGCACTGGGAACTTGATGTCACCCGCGCCTTTGAGCCCCGCGATAAAAATCAGGTTAAACACACGTCCGGCCTCGAGCAAAATTGAGCCCATGACTAACGAACCTGCCAATGCGAGTATCTCTGGTTGATCGGTAAATACGCGCAGAATCTCTTCTCTAAACAGGTAAATCAGTGTGGTTGCCGCCGTTGATGCCACAAATCCTACTAAGAAGTAGATTTGTACGCGTTTTAAAATGCTGCTCACCCAACCTTTACCGATGTAGTAACCAGTCTGAATTTGCGCTGCCTGACCAATTGCCAGCGCGAAAGCAAACGAGAAACGGGCAATGTTTTGCGCATAAGTGAAAGCCGCTAACGATGCCGTCCCCATTTGCACCACAAAATACACAATGCAGATTTGCGCCACGTTGTAAGACAGCACCTCACCCGCGTTCATGCCGCCGATTTTTAAGATCTTTTTGTAAATCTCTACGGGCACTTGTTTCATGGTCGACATTGGTAGCTCAATGCTGCTGCGCGCGAGAATAAACCATAACATTAAGGTACCGATGACTTGGCTGACGACGGTTGCTATTGCCACGCCTTGCACGCCATACACAAGTAAACCAAATGGCTGGTAAAGCGCAATATAGTTACCAATGATGTTGAACACACCCGAGATCAAATTCACCACCATTGGGGAACGTGAATAACCATGACTACGCAGAATAGTTGTAAAAACAACGCCAATCGTAACGTTAAACGTCATCGCACCGCTTATCAGCAGATATTCATGAGCGTACTGCTCGACTTGCGCTTCCAAGCCGTAATACGGGAGTAGATATATCGCACCAAGCACGGCAATCACACTCAATAGCACACCGACGAGCACAGACAACGCAATACTCGCAACACCAACGCTCACTGACTCTTGCTCGCGTCCAGCGCCATTGTATTGGGCAATCAAAATCCCCGTACCGCTACTGACAAACGTCGAAACGATGATTAAAAAGAAGGTAATCTGCGTGATCACACCAACAGCGGATACGGCTTTGTCTGAGTAGCCACTCAGCATGAACACGTCACTGGTTCCTAAAGCCGTCCGTAGCAAAATTTCGACAAGAATTGGCCAAGCTAATGCCACGATAGACATTCGTTGGTTGATGTTTTGGCTTTTAGGCATGCTTGTAACCTTTCCTACAACTAAAAACTGCCTCACAATATTTGTGAAGCAGTTTAAAAATAGTGACTCGAACGAAGCTCGATATGAGGTTGTGATTTAGCGCGGATTCTAGTCGCATATTGGTCATAACGACAACAATATTTCGCCCTGTTTCGGAAAAATATTTCTAATGCATTTTCGAAACGACATATGCCTTGACGATACGTAGAGCAGAGATTGGTGAACAATACTCTCAATCAACGAGCACCGAACAGAATCAGGATAATCAATAGAAATGCGTCTAACTAGATACATTACTTTGAATTATCAGTCCAACCATATAGAGCCATGAAGAACCGTCATGAAAACCTGCATGCGCCACCATTCCTCTTTGAACACTCGCACCAAATCACACTGATGGCTTTGCACTAAAAATGACTGATATCACATTTGGAAACTTTGTTGTTCTATTTATCGCGAAAATACCGCCTAGAATAAGCGTACACGTTAATTAAGCAAGGATACGTAATGTCGACATTGGCTGGGGCGCGCTTAGAAGAAATGGCGGACATCCGCTCAACAAGAAAAAAGAAAATTGTCTTTTTATGCTCCAGTATCGCCGCTGCCTGTTTAACTTATGGTTCCATTGCTCAATCACTTGAGAATAACTGGGGCTTAAGCTTTTTCCATGCTTTGTGTGCCTTGGCATGCTTAGCAATCAGTTATGTAATAAAAGTCCAGCGGCACCATCAATACGCCGACTTATGGCTAAGTGCTGTCTTAATGTTCGAAGGGTTATTGTTACTTCTGTATAACGACGCTCCGTCAGGCAAGGTGCTATGGCTATATCCTATTGTCGCCACTCTGGTATTAATTAATGAGTTTAAGGTCGGTCTGCTGTTCAGTGGGACCTACATTTTACTGATCTTTTTTGGGGTCGCTTTTTTAGATCGACTGCCAACAGCCACAGAAATCATAGAGCGGAGATTGATGCTGACCCTGATAGCGACCGCGTTTGTGTGTCACACGTTCTCGTATTACTACACGAAAGTCCTCAATTACATTCAAACACTGTATCGTGAGGGGATTGAGGAGTTAGCATATTTTGACCAGCTCACTGGGCTTGCCAATCGCTGGAGCTTTGAGACTTGGGCGCGCGCAAAGCTCGATGAAATCAAGCACTCATCTGATGACAGCATCACCGCATTGGTTTTTCTCGATATCGATAACTTCAAGCACATCAACGACACCTACGGGCACGATATTGGTGACCAAGTACTTCAAGCCTTCGCAACTCGATTAAAAAATAACATTCGCAACAAAGACAGAAAAACAGATAAACACGACTACTCCATCGCTCGATTTGCGGGCGACGAGTTTGTAATCATGCTTTACGATGTAAAAAGTAAAGATGACCTAGACAGCATCCTAAAACGGATCGTAAATCTGTTTCCGACAGGTTACCGAAGCTACGATATGATTAACGAGTTAACGATGAGTGTAGGTGCTGCTATCTATAAGCAAGATGCAAAGGATTTGTCTGAATTGACTCGATGTGCAGACAAAGCAATGTACGCAGCTAAACATACTGGTAAAAACCAGTACGCCTTTTATGAGCACTGCAATACGGAAGAACAGTCAACATCTGATGCACCAGCGGTACCAGAAGCTTGCTAATGACTAAGCGAACACATGCATCACCCAAAGCCCCACAACGAGGAATACGATTAACCACACTACTTGCAACGTTCTGTTCGGCTTGTCTTGCTGACGAGTGGGGTGATCTTTAAACGCACGGCCCTTCATTTTGCCCATTAAGCTCTTTCCTAGAGCACGTCGATAAAATTCACGTCTCTTATGAGCGGCATTGGCAACTTCGGTAAAGCGCTGTCTTTGCTCATTGGTGAGATCTTTGTCCTCGTAACGAGGAGGGAGATCAGAATGCTTGCGTTGTACTGCCATCACTTCCTCCCTGGTCGATGGGTACATTTTTATTAAGTATATACCCAAATAACCAAAAAGATGCGTTATAAGTGAAGCACATAGACGAAAAAACCACCCGAAGGTGGTTTTATGACGAGCAACAAATGAACGCTAGAAGTACTCACATAAATACGCAGTCGCTTCTTTCACTTGAAGCTCAAATGAAGAATTACCTTCCACTTCAAAAAACTCACCACTTTGATAAGTCGTCCAATCGCTCTCGCCAACACGCTTGACCACAAGCGCACCTTTTACAACCGTCATACGCTCTGGTGCTTGAGTACCAAACGTGTACTCACCAGGAAGCATCACACCAACGCTAACATCCTGATCTTTCTGGTTAAAGCCTAGTGATTTTACACTACCAGCAAAATAGCTATTTTCCTTAATATTCATTATTGGTTTCCTTATCAAAAGTCCGCTCTTTTTTACCTTGTTTCTTTCCGTTACTCAAGCTTTGAAAGCCATTAAACTCAACGTAATAACGCACATCCTTTGCTACTGAGCGAGAACCTTTTTTCGCGAGGATTAATCAGGCGACCTAAACCGAGCAAGAAAACCTGCGAAGTAATGAATGTGAGCAAACAACAAAACCATCAATAAGATGTGTATCTGAATGTAAAAGTGGACATTAGATCATAGTTTCGTCGTCTCAATGGCGGGATTGTTTGTTTTTAAAAAGGAAGGTTTCCACCATGTTAAAAAAGTGGAGAAAATTAGATCTATGACGGACTCGACTCGCCGAAGGCGAAAAGCACGACAAGAACCAAAACTTTCATTTTTGGCTCGCTACCAATCCAAAATCCTCAAGAGTACATTTGTCTGCTTCGGGATGGGTCTGTTGACGTTTTTTGGCTATCAAATCCACCTCTCCTATCAAGACCACATTGATCCGGAAAAGGTGTACGGCGAATGGATTGAGATTGGCGCGCCACCCTACCAAACAGAACGTCTCGTTTTCACTGAAGATGGGGTATACCGAAACCATCGACTCATTACGACGGAATTTGAATTCGATGGCAAGGTCATCACGTTGAATACCGGATTAGGAAAGACAGCGTATCAGATCTCGGGCTCTCATCTTTCACCTCAAATACGCCGTATTGAGCCTCTTATTCCAGATCAGCGATTCATTCGTAAAGGATTTGAGCATACCGTTCAGGGCTCAGAAACCGGCGCAGCCTCTAAACGTCGCGCCGCGTTGAGTGAACACTTCAGCCGTGACTAGTATGTCTTCACGGCTATTTTTCCTTTCAATTCTCTTTCTATATCAATGAAACAAAACCTTAATAAACAACAAAATAAGGCCTTCATCGCATTTAACCAACTCGTTACTGAGTAAACAATAATTTTAGTTTCTGCTGAGACTTTATAAATTATTGACTCAGTCTGACACTTTCTGTGTAACAGAGTGCGAGTTTTAGTTAAGTTCTCTCAAGTGCCTCGAAAACCGTCTTAATTTTTTTTGACGAAAAAAAACTCTCTGAAATGCTGAGTGTGATGCTTTTGCACGTGGAGTAAATCCAATCATCTTATCTGGTGCAAGAGCAGCCTATGTTCTAGGTAGAACATGAATCCAAGGATTGAGAGAGAAGTTATGATTCGATTTAACCTATGTGCAGCTGGAGTTGCTTTAGCGATATCAGGTGCTGCAGTTGCGGCTCCAACCGCACCAAGTATCGATATGTACGGTTCCAACAACCTTCAGTTTTCTAAAATTGAACTCGCGATGGAAACCACGTCAGGCTACTACGACATGGTGAAATACCATGAGCAAGCGAAGATCACTGTTAAATTTAACCAGTGGAGTGGCACACCTGGTGACACTTACAACGTCTATTTTGATGGTGTAAAAGTAGCAAGCGGCCCTATCACTGGTAGCCAAACGACAGCTTCGTTTGAATACGGCCAAGGTGGCTTATACCAAATGGAAATCGAAGCATGTGATGCGACAGGTTGTGCGAAAAGCGCACCAGCTGAAATCACGATTGCAGATACCGATGGTTCTCACCTGAAGCCACTAACGATGAATGTTGATCCAAACAACAAAACCTACAATACCGATCCAAGCGTCGTGATGGGTACGTATTTTGTTGAATGGGGCATCTATGGCCGTGACTACACCGTCGATAATATGCCGGTCGACAACTTGACTCACATCCTTTACGGTTTTATCCCAATTTGTGGCCCAAATGAGTCTGTGAAGTCTGTTGGCGGCAACAGTTTCAACGCGCTACAAACTGCTTGTACAGGTGTGCCTGATTATGAAGTCGTTATCCATGACCCTTGGGCTGCTTATCAGAAGAGCTTCCCACAAGCTGGTCATGAATACAGCACGCCTATCAAGGGTAACTACGCAATGCTAATGGCATTGAAACAACGTAACCCTGATCTAAAAATCATCCCATCGATCGGTGGTTGGACACTGTCTGACCCATTCTTCGATTTCGTGGACAAGAAAAACCGTGACACATTCGTCGCATCAGTTAAGAAGTTCCTGAAAACTTGGAAATTCTACGACGGTGTTGATATCGACTGGGAATTCCCTGGCGGCGGCGGTGCAGCAGCCGATAAGGGCGACCCTGTAAACGATGGCCCAGCATACATCGCACTGATGCGTGAACTGCGCGTAATGCTTGATGAATTAGAAGCTGAGACAGGCCGTACTTACGAGCTAACGTCCGCTATCGGTGTCGGTTACGACAAGATTGAAGACGTAGACTACGCAGATGCAGTTCAGTACATGGATTACATCTTCGCAATGACTTACGACTTCTACGGTGGTTGGAATAACGTTCCTGGTCACCAAACTGCGCTTTACTGTGGTTCATTCATGCGTCCTGGTCAGTGTGACGGTAGTGGCGTTGATGAGAACGGCGAACCGTACAAAGGTCCTGCTTACACAGCAGATAACGGCATCCAACTTCTTCTTGCTCAAGGCGTTCCTGCGAACAAGCTAGTACTTGGTACAGCAATGTACGGTCGTGGCTGGGAAGGCGTAACTCCAGATACGCTAACCGATCCAAACGACCCAATGACGGGTACTGCTACAGGTAAACTGAAGGGCAGCACAGCGCAAGGTGTTTGGGAAGATGGCGTAATTGACTACAAAGGCATTAAGTCATTCATGCTAGGTGCAAACAACACTGGTATTAACGGCTTCGAGTACGGCTACGATGCACAAGCAGAAGCACCATGGGTATGGAACCGTACTACGGGCGAGTTGATCACATTTGATGACCACCGTTCAGTGCTAGCAAAAGGTAGCTACGCGAAGTCTCTTGGTCTTGCTGGTCTATTCTCTTGGGAAATTGACGCGGATAACGGTGACATTCTAAACGCGATGCACGAAGGTATGGCTGGTGGTGTGGTTCCTCAACCAAACCGTAAGCCAACCGCAGCCGCTGGCGCAGATCAATCGGTAACAGGTCCTGCAAATGTGGTTCTAGATGGCAGCCTGTCAAAAGACTCTGACGGCACCATCGCAAGCTACGCTTGGGAACAAGTATCTGGCACAGCAGTGGCACTAACAGGTGCAAACTCAGCGAAAGCAAGCTTTGATGCAGCAGAAGTTACTGTTGAAGAGCAATTAACTTTCAAGCTGACGGTGACTGATAACGAGGGTGCAACGGCATCTGACCTCGTTGTAGTAACAGTGAAACCAGCAGGTGTTGTTGACCCAGTGAACAGCGCACCAGTTGCACAAGTTGTTGCTCCAGCAACAGCAAACGCTGGTGACGTTGTGGTTGTAGATGCATCTGCGTCTAGCGATGCAGACAACGATACCCTGACATTCAACTGGACTCTACCTCAAGGTCTGAATGCAACGGTTGAAGGCTCTAAAGTCACGTTCACTGCTGCGGAATACCCGCAAGACACAAGCTTAAGCTTCACTGTAAGTGTGAGCGACGGTAAAGCGTCTTCATCGGCAAGCGCGACAGTGGTTGTTGCACAGCACTCAACCGATCCGAACCCTGGTACTTGTGACAACGCATGGGATGCGAGCGCAGTGTACACAGGTGGTAACCAAGTGACTCACGCAGGTAAAACGTGGGAAGCGAAATGGTGGACTCAGGGTGACGATCCTAGCCAATCTGGCGAATGGGGCGTTTGGAAAGAAGTTGGCGTAGCTAACTGTAACTAACTTCAGCCTTGCAGACGTTCTGCTAAATAAACAAAGGACAGCTTCGGCTGTCCTTTTTGGATTTAACTTCTTAACGAGAAGAGCAACACCAGAGACGAAAAAGTCTGAGGTGTTACTTTCAAATCGAATTAGCGCAAAACGGAGCGAATCAATCAGTAAAAGTAAGGGTTACCAAGCACTATCGAGCAAACGGTCAAAACTACTGAAGACTTGCTCACACTTCATCACTCGACCATGCCCCTGACCTTGTGTTGTCACTAACTCAACGTTTTTAATCTCTTCAGCCGCTTTTGCCGAGACACTGTATTTGGTGAACTTATCTTGCTCATCATGAATAATAATGGTGTGAGACGGACGCTCAGACAAACGCTTCATCGGATCAATGGACTGTAACGGATAACCAAATTGGTCTTCAACTTCTGAAACCACAGCATTAAAAAGCTTCATCGAGTAACCGGAACGCGCAATGCTACCGAATAAGTTCTCTACGTAATTTAATACCGGAGCAATAAGCAGCAAAGGCTTGTTTTCTAATTTACTGTGCCTACACTCAAGAGCAGAAGCGGTGCCCATGCTGTGCCCAACTAGGCCAACAATATCCTCGACCGTATCCAACACATCTTCTAATCCTCTGACAAACCCCGGAATGTGCCCATACTGCCCCTCACTCTCACCATGTGCCGGATGATCGTACGCCAAAGCAGTAAACCCTTTCGACGCAATATGTTCCATCAGTGGATAAAACTGACTTGCCGTTCCAGACCAACCATGAGTTAGCACCCAAATAGGTCCAGAGCCCAAAGTATAGGTTTTGATGATGCCTGCATGCCCTTTAATTTCACCTTTGATAAGCCCTTGAGGCTCAATATTTTTAGGTTGCGTACGAGCAGGTGTCAGAAGAAGCTTGCGCGCGGTCTTCTTTGCATGTGACGGGGCCAGTGTATGGTGTAACCGAGTACTAATGTTCACCAAACTGCGCTTAATACTGAAACGTTGCGATGTATTAAAGTAAATTTTTTCACTCATAATCATGTCCTTAACTACCAGCTTTGCACAAAATAGAACGGTCGTGCTTTTTACGCTGATAAGAAAGAGCGAACTCAGCCGCTCTTTGTGATTTTATGTCTACGAATCTGGGAAGCGAATAACCGATATTAGCCTTTCCAGCGAGAAAATAAGTTGTCGATCCCTTGCCAAAACAGACGCAAGCTTTCTTGCTCACCTTTAATTGAGTAAAAAACATGCGCACTCAAATAGAGACCGTACAAATCAAACGTTGCTTGGCGTGTATCTAAGTCTGCTGAAAATTCTTGCTTCTCTTTGCCTTTCGCTATTTGGATCTCCAAATAGCTCAGCCAAGTGTCTATGGATTTACGCAGTCCGGCCTGAAGCGGGCAATCTTTATCTGCCGTATCATTCCAAGCGTCAAGAAACATACAACTTCCTTGGAATGCGTGATTCCAAGTCATCCAAGAGTCGAGCAACCCTCGAATTTTACGCTCGATATTGCCATCCCCGAGTTCTCGAGCAGGCTCAATAACCCGATCAGCGAACACTTTATTGGCGTGATCAAGCACCGATAGCTGTAAATTCAACTTCGAATTAAAGTGGGCAAACAGACCACTTTTCGACATACCGCATTGCTTGGCTAACTCTCCAATCGTAAGACTTTCTAATCCGTCTTCGCTGGCGATCTCAAAAGCCCGCTGCAGAATAAACTCTTTTGTCACTTTTCCTTTTTGCATAGTCTTATTTTTAGCACGATCGTTCTTTTTTGCAATCTCGAGTTAACTGGTCTAACCATTATTCAGTGCTATTTTCGACTCACGAATCAGGTATTGATTGCGTTAATAGGTTAATAATTAAGAAGTTTGAAGTAAGTCTTAATTTTCAAAACAGCTTCAATGTAAGCGCAAGTCTGTTGACTTTTTCACGCATTACTTCAGTAACAACCTGCTATTTTCACCTAAGTTTTTATTTAGGTAAACAATGTAATGGCAAAGAAACAAAAAATAGCCAGCTTAGAGTTTGCACGTATCATTGCAATGCTTGCGATTGTGGGTTTGCATTGCCAGATGGCACTGACGTACTGGCAGTGGGATGGGATACCATGGGTTGGCTATATGCTCAACCAACTGGCTCGTTTTGCTGTTCCGCTGTTCTTTCTCATCTCGGGTTATCTAATCCAGCCGAAGTTGAGTCATTCACCTATCGATACTCTTAAGAACTACGCCAAACCGTTAATGAAGGTTTGGCTCATTTGGAGCATGATCAGTTTACTGATGCCATTCCAATGGCAGACGGTCGCTGAGGCAGGGTATCTCGCCGAAAGGCAAGGTTATTGGGGGTACTTAATGTCAACCCCGATCAATTCACTCATCGAAGGCGGACTCGTTCATCTGTGGTTTATTCCGGCTCTGGTCATTGCCGTAGCGTTAATTGCCTTTCTCGTGCATATCAATATGGTGCAACTGATACTGCCAACTGCAGTATTGCTATACATATACGGGGTCTTTGCTGGCAGTTACGCGCTCATTACCGACCTGCCAGCGCCTTTCTTTACTCGTAACGGGCCTTTTTTCAGCACGTTGCTAGTTGCTCTAGGTTATTTCGCACGAGAAGCGCAGTGGCGGTGGTCGAGAAACAATACGGTTCGATGCATTATTCTTGGCATGGCACTGCATTTTGGTGAAGCTTACTGGCTGATGCAACATGACGTCGCTTTCAACTCGCACGACTTCCTATTCGGTACCGTTATCTGGGCTGTAGGTGTCTTTATGTGGCTTTTGGCTCACCCTCATTTTGGCGACATGCCTTGGGTCTTCAAACTATCTCCTAGCGTGTTAGGAATATATGTTAGCCATCTGCTTATCATAATTGTCATGATGAATGTCGCTGGATTTATCGGGCTGCAACACCTCGCGAAAGATGTGTTTATTTATCCTGCAACAATTGTTGCAACCATACTGCTTGTGAAAGCAATCGACGCTTCACCGTTGAAAAAATGGCTCCTACGCTAAATGCATTCAGCTCTAGATATAGCTAGCTTTAACTCAAAAGGGTTAGAGCTAGCCAGTTAAAAATGAGATTTCTCTCTCACTGACCAATTTTTGACTTTCTAATCCTTCAGAATTTGCTTTCACTCACAAAAAACATTGTTCATTTCCTTTAAATTGGCTCGACTATTACAACATTGCTCATTAAACGGAGGCTGTATGTGGGCAGGTCAAGGACTCGTTCCTTTTTTAGAGATTAGTCACTGGTTAACTTACGGTTTATATGCCGCTGCGGTTTTATTCGGCGCAGCAAGCATTGCGTCACTCAGAAAATAGTGGCGCACACTATCATTTCCTAACTCCTACTGTTAATTCGAGCTCTCTCACAACTAACTCATTCATTTGTGGCTAATATTTCTCCAACCAGACAAAGGAGAAATGTCTATGCCAATCTATCCAATTGTGGCTTTCTGCTGTTTGTTGTTCTCTAGCGCCACCTTTGCTGCATCAACCAATGAACTGAATCTTGTTAATTCTGGTGTCGGTTACGCGGCTCTGATTATCTTTTCGATCGCTTACATACTGGTTATGTTGGAAGAGTATCTGAAAATGAGAAAATCCAAGCCAGTGCTGCTCGCTGCAGGGTTAATTTGGATTCTGATTGGCTACACCTTTGCTCAGCACAACCAGCCTGAAATCGCCAAATCCGCACTAGAACACAACTTGTTGGAATATGCCGAGTTGCTGCTGTTTTTGCTCGTGGCGATGACTTACATCAACGCAATGGAAGAACGCAAACTCTTCGATGCCTTACAGGCGTGGATGGTTGGTAAAGGTTTTGGATTCAAAAAGTTGTTCTGGCTGACGGGGTTTCTCGCTTTTGTCATTTCACCGATTGCCGATAACTTAACTACGGCCCTTTTGATGTGCGCTGTAGTGATGAAAGTCTCTGGTGATAATCCTAAGTTCGTCAATCTTGCTTGTATCAACATTGTTATCGCAGCCAACGCTGGCGGTGCATTCAGCCCATTTGGGGATATTACAACCCTGATGGTGTGGCAAGCTGGTCATGTCAGCTTTGCTGAGTTCATTCCGTTGTTTGTACCGTCATTGGTGAACTACTTGGTTCCCGCGTTTTTGATGTCACTGTTTGTTCCAAACACAAAACCGAATACGATTCACCAACACGTTGAGCTAAAACGCGGGGCAAGGCGTATTGTCGCATTATTCATTCTGACTATTGCCACCGCAGTCTCTTTCCACGCTTTGCTGCACTTCCCACCCGTTATGGGCATGATGATGGGCTTGGCGTACTTACAGTTTTTCGGATATTTTTTGCGTCAAACTCTCAAACACTCACTCGCAAAGAAAGCGGCTATGGCAATTGCCAATGGTGACGATCAGGCATTGAAGCGCTTAGGCTCAGTGGTTCCGTTTGATGTGTTTCATCGTGTGTCTCGAGCCGAATGGGACACCTTGTTGTTCTTCTACGGTGTTGTGATGTGTGTTGGCGGTTTAAGTTTACTTGGCTACCTCGAACTGGTTTCAAACGTCATGTACACGCAATGGAACCCAGTCTGGGCAAACGTAATGGTTGGTGTCCTATCTGCAATCGTCGATAACATTCCGGTTATGTTTGCTGTACTGACCATGGAACCAAGCATGTCGATGGGCAACTGGCTACTCGTCACATTAACCGCAGGTGTCGGGGGCAGTTTGCTTTCCATTGGCTCCGCGGCAGGCGTCGCTTTAATGGGAGCCGCGCGTGGACAATACACCTTCTTTGGCCACCTAAAGTGGGCTCCCGTCATCGCCTTGGGTTATGCCGCCAGTATTGCGGTACACTTGTGGATGAATAGCGGTTTATTTACTTAAAAACACCTAGAATTAGTCACTTAACTTGCAATGTAACCTAACGGTCGGATGGATGGTTAACGCCATCCATCACTTCAATCGCTCCCAACTCATATGGGTTGACGCCCTCTAAGCAGCCGACATTATAGCCATACTCACTCGGGTCAGAACGACGCTGATGGTGCGTATAAATACCGCACTCGCCACAGAAAAAGTGCTTCGCAGTGTGTGTATTAAATTGATACTGCTTCAAGACGTCTTCGCCTTGCACAATACGAATACCGTTCAAAGGTACAGACGCGACAATCGCGCCACGACGTCGACACATAGAACAGTCACACCGTCTCGGTTTCTCAATACCATTGGGTAACGCCAGTTCCAACTCAACTTTTCCACAGTGACAACTCAGTCGATGTAATGTGTTGATTTGGGTGTTGCCAACTTTCTTAATCATAACTTTTCCTTGTTGTTTTTCTATCTGTGTACATTATGTTAAACAGGTTAATATCATCATAATCTCGTCCAAAAACTCGACATCCATCACTTTTCGCGACATTTTATTGGCCGATTTGTTAGTTGCTATTTTGGCGACTGTCTATCGCGTCCGTGAGACGTGTTATCTCCGGCGCGGTTTTTAAACCAAGGAAATTAATTTATGGACAAAGATCATAGCCTAAGAGAGAACCTCTTGGCTCTGACGCTCGGCAGTGCGTTGGTGTCACTTGGGGTGATATTTTTTAGCAAAGTAGGATTGCTCACTGGCGGTACGGCTGGTTTGGCGATCTTCCTAACCAAAGTGAGTGACTTCAGTTTTGGTCAGATATTTTTCGCTCTTAACCTCCCTTTTTATATTTTATCTGTGATGCGCATGGGTTGGCGCTTCACTATCAATACCTTTATTGCGGTTTCGATTGTCTCTTTTGCGGTCGATCATCTGCATCATGTGATTGAGATTTCACGAATCGAACCTTTCTATGCGGCACTTTTGGGTGGTGGGCTGATTGGAATCGGTATGTTGGTAATTTTCCGTCACAAAATGAGTTTGGGTGGCTTTAACATTCTAGCGTTGTACCTTCAGGAACGTTTTGGAGTTCGAGCGGGTAAAGTTCAAATGGCGTTAGATTGTGCCATCGTGGTGATGTCACTGTTCATTGTAGATGTGCACCTTATCGCTCTATCTGTTCTAGGTGCCATCGCAACGAACTTGATTTTGGCGATGAACCATAAACCAGGACGATACCAAGCAAAAGCGCAAGCAGCATAATCATCGCTGCATAGTCAACAACCCTAAAGCCCCCAGCCAGTCGCTCGGGGCTTTTTTCATTCTACGCTAAGATCACGTCAACGAGCTCGTTTTGCAGTGCTGCTGCATCTCCTCATCCAATTTAGCTTTATATTTCTGGCTAAGATGGAAGTGTACTTGCATCAGCAAGTCATGTGCGTGGAACAGCTCAAGCGCGTCGCTACCATGTTGCTGACAAATATCTTCACAGCGCTCAGCATGCACTTTGGCTTCTTGCGGTTTATCCGCTTTAAGCAAGCTCATAGCTAAGCGATACTCTGCGCGCTCTTCTTGCATCCAACCCCCTGCCACTTTCCAATAGTCTAGCGCGAGTGTTGCTGCTTCTAACATCTTCGATGTTTCCATGCACGTGCGCTCAGCCAGCGCTTCGTACTGACATGCTAAGTTGTTTGCAGTGATCGCGAAAGCGCGCGCTAATGGCCCTTCTGCATCGTTCGGCGTCATTCCTAACGCTGCTTTCACCAACCATTGACTCGCCAGTTCAAGCTGAGCAAGTGCAGAAAGTTCATTCGAAATCAAAGCGTAAACTCGGCGTTGTTCTTGCTCTTCCAATAATTCCATATTGTCAGTGCCATCTACGAAATAGCGCGCAACGGCAATACTGCGTTGAAATGCCAAACTCTCAGCAACCTTGCGTTCATCAAAGTGCTCTAAACAAGTAAGAAACTGTTCTGGGCACTGGAGATGCCCAATAGCGGTATGCAGCATCAATGCGAATATTCGCTCGATTTGGGTAACGTCTTTCACCTCGCTCAGAGCCGTTTCTAGCTGAGCATAAACTTGTTCGGGATTTTCCTCGTGATGCTGCCAACACTCACTCATGAAGGCATCAAAATCCGTTTTGAAAGGCATGTCCTTATTGTCCTTTTTCTATTCGTATAACGAATATGAAACTCTACACTATCGTTACCCCTGTGTAGCACGCTTAATCCCAATATGAGAATCGCCTCACTTAAAGCGGTGTACCTTGCTCCAACGCGAGCAAACGTTGCTTGCGCTCCACTCCACCTGCATACCCAGTCAGTTTTCCGCTTTTGCCAATAACGCGATGACAAGGTACCACGATAGAAATCGGATTCTTCCCGTTTGCTAACCCAACAGCACGCACAGCTTTAGGGTTACCTATCGCATTCGCGAGATCTTGATAGCTCCACGTTTCCCCATATGGAATGGTCGTTAGTGCCTGCCAAACTTGATTTTGAAAATCAGTGCCTGTCGCTGCAAGGGGCAAGTCGAATTCGTTGCGCAGACCAGTAAAGTATTCATCCAGTTGGGTGACAGCTTGGCGCAAAACCGGATGCTGCTCGTCTCGCACCCCCAGCTCACTCGGCTTAGTGGTGCATGTTTCAAACCAAATACCAAGCAAGCCCTCAGCGTTCGATTGGATAGTCACCGTTCCTAGTGGACTCGGCATTTCGGTATAAAATGTTTTCATGATTGATTCCATAAGTGAAACGTCGCGTAGCTTCCCCAAGGGGCCGCAGTGTGCGTATTCAGTGATGGGTAACGCTGCATCGCCTTTTTCACCACTAAGTCTTTATCTAGAAAGCAATCGGGTTGAGATTGCCCTCGCAGTTGAGCATAACTGACGGTCCAAGGTCCAATGCCTTTCAAAGCTAGCCACTGCTGGGGGGCAGCTTCTGAGTTGTCCTGCATAAACTGGGCGAAGCGCACTAGCGTCTCTATACGGCTTTGCGGCATGCGCAAAAAGCTCACATCGGAGTTCGCAATATCACTGGGAGTCGGGAAAAAACGTTTTTCTGACTCTCCACTAAGTGTGGCCACCAATAAGTTAAGTTGACCAATCGCAGCTTTAACCGACACCTGCTGGCCTAAAATCGCTCTAACCCCTGCTTCCCATGCATTCCATACACCAGGAATACGAATACCTTTACTCGACACGAGCCCAGGCGCGACATACTCCAAATGCTGCTCAACAGTACAAATATCAGCGTCAAGATCGAACATACGACGAATGTCAGACACCAAGTTTTGCAGCTTCGTTACGTCTTCAATTTCAAACGCCAGTTCTAAGTATCCTTCACCTTTTGTCGCTTTAAACCAGGCTTTGCTGTTATCCAAAAAAACGTTGCGCTGATAACTCTCATCACTCACTAGCTCAACCCCCTCAACCGCTCGCAAACGATAGAAGTCCAACATGTGCGACCAATTCAACTCACCTCGATAAGGTAAGGCAATTCGATTGCAACCCGCACCATCAAACTCTTTACGGCGTACTTGAGAAGGCGTTAGTTTGAGAAACTTTTGAAAAGCATCGTTAAAGCGGCGCGTACTGTTAAAACCTGACGCAAACCCCACGTCGGTGACCGACATAGAGCTGGAGTGAAGCAACTGTTTGGCGAACATTAGTTGCTGATATTGCGCATACTGCTTGGGTGACATACCTAGATACTGCTCAAACAACATACGTAAGTAACGGTCAGAAATCCCAACACACTCAGCCAACTCTGACACCGAATGGTGATGCAACTCCCCTCTATCAATTAACGAAATTGCTCGTTGAAAGGTCGTCTCGACACCTTTCCATGCCCAAGATCCAGGCGCGCTGTCAGGTCGACAACGTAAACACGGACGGTACCCTGCTTGAAGGGCTTGCGTCTTATCAGCGAAATACTCAACATTTTCTTCTTTAGGCAAATTTGCCGGGCAAATCGGACGGCAAAAGATTCCCGTTGTTTTTACCGCCACATAAAATCGCCCATCAAAACGACTGTCTCGCGCGACTCGCGCCTTGTGACACTGCTCGAAGGTCAGTGAGGTATGGGGGTGAATAAACATAGTGCTTTCCTTGCTCATGCCTTTTGTCATTTATTGTTCATAGGCATCGTTCAATATAGTGTTATTGTAGCTTGCTTAAGCGCCCACAATTAGCCATTTTCGGAACTCAATATTGAGATTTATTGGCATTAGCGCTTTTGTACACTAAAGTTAGATCCAGAACATCACAACAACGTCGGCTAAAGGGAATTGGCATGGACTTACATACTTGCGTAATTGTATTAAGAAACCAAAAGGTTATTACCAGTAAATCCGTAGATCATTCTATTGGAATTATCGAAAGAGACTCAGATAACGAGATCTCAGAAATTCAGATTAATGCGACGGATGGACGTAATATTCGAACTTATCACTACAACAATGTAGAGGAGTCATTAGAGAGCTTAATGAACCTCTGACGGTTTTCTTTAACTCACCTTTCTCCCTTGTTAAAAGCGAAAGCAATAGAGCACAGTACATGTGCTCTTTTTTTGTTTAACAGCAAAAATGTTTATCGAAAATAATGACAGACCTTGATTTAAAACAGACAATAATCGGCAAATAAACACCCGAATATAAAAATCAAGACATTGATTTAAATAAATAAAAACCAATCATTCAATTTTTTAGAACGAGTTTATCAAAATCCTCCCGTTATTTTTATGTTCGCCTCTACCTAAACTGTTCTCAACAGCACGGGAGCACACGCTTCCCACTCATTGAAAAGAGTCAGAGGACAGAATCATGAAAGCACTATTACAGAAAATTACCACATCAAACGCAGGTTACAGCGCACTATCACTTCGCGTTCCAATCGGCATTATCTTTATGGCGCACGGCGCACAAAAACTATTTGGCTGGTTTGGTGGCTACGGCCTAGAAGGCACAGGTCAGTGGATGGCATCTATCGGTTTAGGTCCTGGCGTACTCATGGCGTTACTTGCGGGCAGCGCAGAGTTCTTTGGCGGCTTGTTCATTTTACTTGGTCTGCTAACTCGACCAGCAGCGGTTGCTTTGGCGTTCACGATGGTGGTAGCGATATTCTCTGTCCACTTTGAGAATGGCCTGTTCATGGCAAACAACGGTTACGAGTTTGGCTTGGCATTACTGGCAGCGAGCGTTTCTCTGGCGTTCTCTGGCGCAGGTAAAGCAGCGTTAGATAACTTATTAAACAAAAAGCTCTCTTAAGGAGGCCTTATGATTACGGTAAGACATGCAGCAGACCGAGGTCGAGCAAACTTTGGCTGGCTTGATAGCAAACATACGTTTTCTTTTGGTAGCTACTACGATCCTCAACATATGGGCTTTTCTGAGCTGAGAGTCATTAATGACGATGTAGTCAAGCCTGGCGCGGGTTTTGATACACATGGCCACCGTGATATGGAGATCATCAGCTATGTGTTGGAAGGTGTTATCGCACACAAAGACAGTGAAGGTAACGTCAAAACACTACCTGCAGGTGAATTCCAACTCATGTCGGCAGGGAAAGGGATTTACCACAGTGAGTACAATGCATCGAACCAAGATACGCTGCGGTTTCTACAGATTTGGATTCAACCGAACACATTTGGAACCAAACCAGGTTATCAGCAAAAAGATTTTGGTCGCAATCCTGGGTTAACGACTATCGCAACTCCAACTGGAGAAAACGGCACGCTACTTATTAAGCAAGATGCGACTTTGCATCAGTTAATTCTTGAGCCAAGTAGCGAACTAAACTTTGAGATTGAGTCGGGCCGAAATCTATTCATCCATCAAGTGACTGGGAGCCTTAGTGTCGACAATACCACTTTGACGGCTGGCGACGGCGCGAAGGTTGAACACCAGAGTAAGGTTGTTTTGCGCAATACATCAAACGAAAGCACAACAGCCCTGTTGTTTGACTTACCATAACTATCGATTCATCGAGATAAAAACAAAGCCGCCTTGATTTCTCAAGGCGGCTTTTTCGTTTTTCTGACTTTTCATTCAACGCTATTCGTCGGAAGTGCCAGAACCAATTTGCTGAAAACTGTAAGCGGTCAGTGGATCGATCTCTTTGACAATTTCTTCCACTTGCTTAATCGCGTCTACAGACGAGCTAGCTTTACGATAGCTCAAATAGATAGGGCGACACCAATCTTCTACTCCAGACACCTTGTGAAGCTGCCCATTAGCGATAAATGGCTCCACGAGAGAGATTGGTAAGTACGCGGCTCCACCCTTCTCTAAAATAAAGTCCAATGCGATACGCGCTGTTGAAGTGCGTAAATATGGAGCCGGAATCTTAGGGTGACGCTCAGAATGCTCTGAGGAGAAACGCGTCCCCCAGTCAACGTACACATATTTGTTTTCGAAAACGGTATCTAAAGAATCTTTCTCAGTTGATACCAGAACGAGAACAACATCCGCCACTTTTTTACAGTTAAGCTCATCAGCTTTGATCTGATCGAACGCAAATGCCATATCTAACGTGCGCTCTAGCAAGCTACGACTGAGCATCTCACGTCCCATCACTTCTGCCATGAAGCCATAACCACCAAACGAATCTGTGACGACACTTAAACAATTCTGTAAATAAGCGTCCCAAATGTTTGGCGTGCCACCTAACGTTAGTTGCAGCGCTTTGCCATCTTCAAGCGATAATTCTAGCTTCGCTTGTTGCAATGTAGTGACCATTACCTCGGCATAGCTGATTAAGCGCTCACCTGCAGAGGTCAACTTTATGTTATTTCGATCACGAATAAACAATTGCGTATCGAAGTAACTTTCCAATTGTTTGATACGTGCGCTCACAGCGGCTTGGGTAATATAAAGGTTCTCAGCAGCACGTCCGAAGTGACGAACTCTTGCCAGCTCTAAAAATGTTCGAAAGACTTTTACATCCATAAACCATCTCCTGGTTAATATAAAACCAGATTAACAACTAATTAAAATCATGACGACAAAAAAGTTTTGTTTTTCTTTTGTTAGATTTAAGCCTAATTTTCGCCGTAAGTTCACTACATTCATCAATAACGGTTACAGAGGCTGTTGACATGTCTGACACTGAATTCCGTCATGGCAAAAAACGTTTTTACGATAACGTAAAATTCCCACGCGGCTTTGCAAAGTCTGGCGATTTTACTCTTTCAGAAGAGGAAATCCTAACAATTTATGGGGATACAATGCTTGGCTTAGAGTCAGGCGAATTAACACCTGAAAACAGCGAAGAGAAACACTTCATCAAGGTGTTAGAAAACCCGGGCAAAGCAAAAACAAAACTTGAGCGTACGTGGCTAAAGTACACCCAACTTGCTCGTGGTCGCAAGCGCTTCCATACGCTAAATGGTCGTAACAAGCCTGACGCCACAGAAGAATACATTGAAGAGAGTTTGGTTGAAGACGATTAATAACCAATAACCTAGTTCTCGCCTTTTTCTAGCAGTAGGCGAAAGCTCGTTTGACTTTACTGAGCGAGCAAGACAAGCTCATTTCTTCTCCTAAAGCCCAAGGGGGCATTCTCCCAAGGGCTTTTTTAATATTTGGGTGATGACCGTTTACTTGGCGAGCGTCGCAATCTTTTTCAGAAAGCTCTCTTTCAAATGCTCTTGGTCATATTCCAAGTGATAGGTGTTGTGGAAGCCAATTTTTAGCTCAACACCATTCCCTCTCAAGAAAACGTTGTACCCATCGTAGTCAGAAAACGCTTCTACACCTTCATACATTTTACCAAATTCGGTTGGCGTACCGTTGTTCATCACACATTCGTAAGCCTGTAGTACTTTGCTCGGATCTAACTCATTTTTCATACCGAATTCCTCACTGGTTTACACATTTCAATTATGGTTAAAGAATGAGCGCCATGCCATATCTAACCCATAATATTTGAAGTTCGTGTGCGATTTCGCACTCTGTAGGTTGTTAAAAAACAAGGTTAAGTGCGAAGGCAGAACTTAATTTAGATCATAAATTTTATCTATTGATTCGTCAGTTTCATAATGCAATTTCTTTGTAAAAAATCGTCTTATAAAAGCATTTAGATATAAAAATCGTCGACAAAACCAACATTGGTTAAAGAAAAAGCAAAATTTTGACCTAAAACAATAGCAGTTCGCCATTACTTATTTTATAATGCGAATTAATGTTTCAGTACATCGTCAATTCCAATAACTAGGGGCACAAAATGAGACTTATCCCGTTAACTCGAGCAGCACAAGTAGGTAAGTGGGCAGCTGCGCATATCGCTAAGCGTATCAACGACTTTAAACCTACTGCTGAGCGTCCATTCGTTCTGGGTCTACCAACTGGTGGCACTCCTCTAGCAACCTACAAAGCCCTAATCGAGCTTTACCAAGCCGGCGAAGTCAGCTTCAAAAACGTCGTGACTTTTAACATGGATGAGTACATTGGCATCCCTGCGGATCACCCAGAATCTTACCGCTCGTTCATGTACAACAACTTCTTTAATCACATTGATATTCAAGAAGAAAATATCAACCTACTGAACGGTAACACAGACGATCACGACGCAGAATGTAAGCGTTACGAAGACAAAATTAAGTCTTACGGCAAGATCAACCTGTTCATGGGCGGCGTGGGTAACGACGGTCACATCGCGTTCAACGAGCCAGCGTCATCTCTTTCTTCTCGTACTCGCATCAAGACCCTCACTGAAGACACTCGCATTGCGAACTCTCGCTTCTTTGACGGCGACATCAACCAAGTGCCTAAATACGCGCTGACTATCGGTGTTGGTACGCTTCTAGACTCAGAAGAAGTGATGATCTTGGTCACTGGCCATAACAAAGCTCAGGCACTTGAAGCAGCCGTGGAAGGTTGTGTAAACCATCTATGGACAGTTTCTGCACTTCAGCTTCACCCTAAAGCGGTGATCGTATGCGACGAACCAGCTCAACAAGAACTGAAAGTGAAGACAGTGAAGTACTTCTCTGAGCTAGAAGCAGAAAACATCAAAGGCTTTTAACCCATAGGATGGCAGCCTAGAAATACACTAAAAATACAAAACCCGTGTTGAACACGGGTTTTTTCTTATCTGAACAGCGGGCTTAAGTCGTCAATAAGCTTTAATACCAAACTGACGAAGACGCTTAGGAAGCACTTCATCCAACTTGTCTAGTTCACTCGGTTCGACTTCGATAAGATTGAAATGATGCTGCTCATAAACAGTACGAATGGTCTCACGGTCGGCCTGAGCCATCTCCCCATCGTCACTTCCCCAAAATTGCAAATAGACTTTGCCACCTGGCAAGTAAAAATCGCTAGTGACATCTTGGTCAATCGGCAACTGACGCTCATAAGCGTGCACTACACCAGCCAAGTACAGCCAGTTGTCAATGAGCAACTCACCCTTAGAGCGTACGTAATGCCCATCTAATGTTCGGTGCTTGGCTTCAAATTTTTGGCGAAAGCTTGAGTACGATTTATCCGTAGAATGTGACTCCGCGTCTTGCCCTAAAAACTCAATGACAGACTGCTTAAGACGCTTGTTACGCAGCACCACATCGTGCCATACGACAAAGGTATTTTGTGTTTCTTTATCGGTTCTTTGCTGCCCACCAGCGCGCACACCAGCTTCTGTGACACTCCATCCCTCTTCGGATTTGGTCAACCAACCCAGTTCACTCAAAAGCTGGTTCATGCGCTTCGCATTCAATTTCAGCTTTTCACCCAGTTGTGTCGCGCTCAATGTTTTCCCTGAGCTGGGAGTCAGCTCAATATGTAAGTTGGTCGGCCAGACGATGAACTGGCCAAATTTAGGGTGATCCACATACTCACCGCCAAACTTTGCCCCTTCTTCGGTCAAAATCCACTTTTCATCTTGGCGAACGATGTAGCCTGCACGTTTGAGATCGGCAAACAGCAGCTTAGCTTCTACCTTGCGCATTTTCGCTAATGCCGACGTCGATATTTTTTCAGACATGTGGGTACCTCATGCTGCTGCAAAATTGAACACTATGTCGTCATAGTAACGCATTGATTTCACGGCTTGAAGTCAGGCAAACAAGATTTCGTGTTACAAATAGCAAAGCCAGCGTATAGGTGCTGGCTTTGTTATTTCGGTAAAAAAGCGAATGTTATTTAATAAAAGCGATGCATCCTTGCAAAATCACTAAATTCACAATGTCGATGAAGAATGCACCGACAATTGGAACCACCATAAATGCTTGTGGTGATGGACCATATCGACTCACGATGGAGCCCATATTCATGACCGCAGTCGGTGTAGCACCTAACCCAAAACCGCAGTGTCCGCTAGCGATCACCGCCGCATCGTAGTTGCCTCCCATCATGCGGAATGTTACGTAGTAAGTGAACATCGCCAACACTGCCGACTGAATAGCAAGAATAATAAGGAATGGGATCGCAAGATCGAAAATATTCCACAATTTCAAACTCATCAAGGCCATGGCAAGAAATAGAGATAGTGCAACCGTGCCAAGAATATCAACGGTTTCTAAATCAGCCTTGCGCGCCTTCGTCACTTCCATGATGTTAGTGATAACAACACCAATAAACAGCGCATAAACAAAATCGGGAATCATTAACCACTTGATGTCAAAACTGCTTACCCAACTCTCGAGATACTTCGCGCCTGTCACGCAAAGTAGAATGATGGACAAGCTTTCAACGACTCTTTTCGCTGTGACACGATCTTCCTCATGTTCGTTGTACGTCACCAGTTCAGGGAAACTCTGATGACTTTGATTGGTGCGTCCGTATTCCGATTCCAAGTTGTGTTTGTTTAGTAGCTTTTGTGCAACAGGGCTGCCAATAATCCCGCCCATCACCAAGCCAAATGTAGCAGAAGCCATTGCCACCTCTAGAACATTATGCAAACCATACATTTCTTGAAAAGTTTGCGACCACGCAGCTCCAGTTCCATGTCCGCCAGAAAGCGTAATGGATCCGGCGATCAACCCCATGAGTGGATCTAACCCCAACGCTGTTGCTAAGGACACGCCGACCGCATTTTGGATAAGAATGTAGACCGATGCCACAACTAGGAAGATGAAAACCTTCGCACCGCCTTTAATCAGTTGGGTGTAATTTGCCGCTAAGCCAACGGTTGCAAAAAACATCAGCATAAAGACGTTTTGCAGTGGTAAATCAAAGGAGACATCCACACCATTTAAGTGCATCGTCGTGATGACGCAAGCGACCACTAGACCACCAACAATTGGCTCTGGAATATTAAATTTTTTTAAGGTTGGTAACTTGGTATTGATGAACTGCCCTAAAAACAACACGCAAATTGCGACGAGGAACGACTCCTGTGGGCCGATAGATATTACCTGATTCATGAGACCTCTTTACTCTACTCTTTCTCATTCATTGAGCACGAGCTCAACGTGAGATAGGTGCCTAAGCCAGTCAGATTGCCTCTCGAAACTTTTGTTTTCTAGGCCTCTTTGACCATTGATTCTCATCAAGTAAGAAATAGGCAGACCTAAAATTATGCTAATTATCATTCAGTGAGAATATTCATTTAGAACAGGCGATAAGTGTATTGATGGGAAGAGAAAAACAACACTTCTCAACTTATGAGAAGCAATTAATTTCCATATAAAACAAAACCTCAAAACAACGACCACATAGGTGGATATTTAGAGCGAATGAGAGAGGCGGATACACTAGGTTTTAAATTATTACTTTCTCTCTAATGCACTAGGTGTTATACATATATATAACACCATCTCAACCAAGAGATTCACTCATGACTAATTGGCATGATCGCCAACCGATATTTCGACAGTTGGCAGACCTGATCACGCAGCAAATACTGCAAGGTGTCTGGCAAGAAGGCGATGCTCTGCCCTCCGTCCGTAGCATCTCTGCAGATATGAAAATTAACCACCTCACCGTAATGAAAGGCTATCAATTGCTTGTTGATGACGGGCTAGTGGAGAAAAAACGCGGTCAAGGTATGTTTGTCGCTTCAGGAGCAAAGCTCAAATTACTCGCAGACGAGAAGGCACGTTTTCTTCAGCAACAAATTCCGCAGATAGCCGACACAATACAGCGTCTGGATATGTCACTCGACGAATTCATTCTACAACTAAAACCACACTTGAAAGGTGACCAATGAGCGCATTAGTCAGTGTAAACAACGTCTCCAAGCACTATCAGCAACAAGGAGAAGCACTGCATGAAGTGAGTTTCGACCTACATGCAGGACAAGTACTTGGCTTACTCGGCCATAATGGCGCAGGTAAATCAACGCTTATTAATGCCCTACTCGGTGCACATGAATATCAGGGCACTATTCGTATCAACGGATTTGAACCCATTATGCAACGCGACAAGATAATGCAGAGCTTATCCTACATCTCGGATGTCAACGTTCTGCCAGATTGGATGACCGTTGCTCAACTGCTTAACTATACCGAGGGCGTGCATCCAGGGTTCAATCGCGCCCAAGCAGATACGCTACTTCGTCAAACGGACATCAAACCTCGTGCGCGTATCAAATCTTTATCCAAAGGGATGAAGGTGCAATTACACCTCGCGATTGTGATCGCAACCAACACCCAAATCCTCATATTGGATGAACCGACACTCGGGTTAGATCTCGTGTATCGCGAGACGTTTTATCGTCACTTATTGGAATGGTTTCACGACGGCGATCGCGTGTTGATCATCGCCAGTCATGAAGTATCAGAGATTGAGCACTTGCTGACAGATGTTCTGATTCTTAAGCATGGTCGCCCCGTTCTGCAAACCTCGATGGACAGTATCAGTGAAGACTATTTCATTCTTGAAGCCAACGACGAGCACCGCACACAAATTGAAGCGATGAACCCACTCTCGTCACAAAAAGGCCTCGGTTCAACGAAATGGTTACTCAAAGCCCAGTATGCCCAACAAGCAGAAACAATGGGCTCCATCCATGGGGTGAAGTTAGCGGATCTATTTTTAGCATTGCAGAAGGAGGCAGCGTAATGCGTTCAGTTGTCGCGATGTTGCAAAAAGAGTGGTTAGAAAACCCTCTTGTTTTACGTATTCCACTGTTTGTGTTGGCGTGTGGAGTTATTCTCTTTGTGAGTTTAATGAGTAACGACACTCTACAACACAATATGTTTTTCCAAATGAGCTTTGGTGGCGATGTCAGTGACATTCACAAAGAGCTTGGCGATGATGTCAATATGTTGATTACCGGAGGAGCAGGGCTGCTGTCTATCTTGTTAGCCGTTCAGTACTTCCCAAGAACGCTACGCAAAGAACGGGCGGAAGGCAGCATTATGTTTTGGCGCAGTATGCCTGTCAGTGACATAAAAACCCATTTAGTGAAGCTAGGATTTGGCTTATTGGTGATTCCGCTCGTCTGCTCGGTGCTCGTACTCGCTGCAAATTTAATGTTGTGGTTGCTGAACATCTCTACTGATCACCAATTGGCTTTATTGTACCGCCAAGCCTCGTTAGGTTACGTGCTGCTGCATTGGGGAGAGTTTTTAATCAGAATGTTTTTCGCCGGTATTCTGCTGTTACCGCTGGCATTAACTGCGATGGCTATTTCACAAAAAGTGAACTCACCACTGGTCATTTTGTTTATCGCCATTTATGCGCTGCGTTGGATGCCTATCGCACTTTTTGGTTTCTACGGGCTAGATCAGTTTTTCTCCGAAGTGCTTTACCTTCCGCTGCACGCCATTATTACACCAAACCCATTCAATGCCATTCCTCAAGCGGGTTGGTTAAACGTTGGCATTTACGCCTTCATTGGTATTCTTGGTTGGACAGCTAGCCTCAAGTTCAGCCGAACTATCCAATAATTCTTCGTTCAATAAACGACCAAACCAAGTCATAAAAAAACGGTCACAACCAGTGTTGTGACCGTTTTTATTTCGCCTCTAGGAGCTCATCCACTTAACTTTAACCAAGGAATGAAATGTAGCCTTGCAAGATAATTAAGTTGACGATGTCGATAAAGAAAGCGCCCACAATTGGCACCACCATAAATGCTTGTGGCGACGGGCCAAATCGGTTAACGATTGAACCCATGTTCATTACGGCTGTTGGGGTTGCACCCAAGCCAAAACCGCAGTGCCCCCCTGCAATAACCGCAGCATCGTAGTTGCTTCCCATCACTTTGAACGTAACATAGTACGTAAAGATTGCTAAGACGACAGACTGCACAGCTAAAATAACCAAGAATGGAATCGCTAGATCGAAGATATTCCATAACTTCAAGCTCATCAGAGCCATCGCTAAGAACAGAGATAGCGATACCGTACCTAACATATCGACCGTTTCGGCATCTAACTTACGAATCTTGGTCACTTCCAAGAAATTCGTAATGATCACACCAATGAATAGCGCATATACGAAGTCTGGAATCATCAGCCATGAGATTTCATACGTGCTTACCCATTGCTCGACATACTTGGCCCCAGTAACACAGATCAGTAGGAAGAAGAGTTTCTCCACCACTTTTTTCGCCGTTACTTTATCTTCTTCGTATTCATTGTAAGTCACCAACTCCGGGAATTTCTCGTGAGTTTTGGCATCTCGACCACCACGACCATACTCAGACTCTATGCTGTTCTTTTCGACTAGGCGCTGCGCTACAGGGCTACCAATGATACCGCCGATGATCAAACCAAAAGTCGCTGATGCCATTGCAATTTCTAAGACGTTATCCAATCCATACACGTCTTGAAAGGTTTGTGACCACGCAGCACCTGTACCATGACCACCAGACAGAGTAATCGAGCCAGCAATTAACCCCATCAAAGGATCTAAACCGAGCGCCGCCGCAAGTGAAACGCCAACGCCGTTTTGTATGATGATGTAAAACGATGCGACAGCTAAGAAGATAAAAACCTTCGCACCTCCTTTCATCAACTGAGTGTAATTTGCGGCCAAACCAACTGTCGCAAAAAACATTAACATAAACGTATTTTGTAATGGCAAGTCGAACTCTAAATCGATGCCGTTGAAATGAAGAGCAGTAATCATGCAGGCTACAATAAGACCACCTACAATCGGCTCAGGTATGTTGAATTTCTTTAAAATCGGTAGCTTAGCATTAATAAAATGCCCCAGGAAAAGCACACTGATTGCGACCAAGAAGGACTCCAGTGCACCTACAGATATTAAATGATTCATATCGCCTCTTATTATTGTTCTCTTCATTCTCCGTAATGAATGAGTGTTAGTTTAACCTTCGTTCAATAGCAAATTTTCTCGCTTTATTGTTTCGAAAATACTCAAAAAGTTGGTGTAGATGCGCCTTAGGCTAGTTTAAGGGGCGCTCCTTAAGCGATGTGTCAGTTTTTACGCTGTTAGCAAGCCCTTAAATGTGAAAGGAGCTGATACAGCTCCTTCAAATGGCCCCTCGCAATACCTGTGCGTTATCGCTTGGGCTGTCGTGTTGTGAGTAAATTCTGGGTGACACTTTCTGAACCACTTCGGGCTCCCTTACTTAAACAGAATGTGTCAATTACTATCAAACAAAGTTCCTTCCCGTTGTAACCGCTAAACGCCGAGAGCGCGTTCAAAACAATTGGGTTTGCCTGTTCCTGTCGTAGCTTTTCAACTCTGGCTCATGGTGTATAAACGAGCCGAATCCAAGGAAACTCTCAGGCTGCAACAAACGTTTTCGTCACAACGGAGCAGGATTATAACATATCGCTGATAATTTTCTTCAATTCAGTGACATTCACCAACCCCATGGTTAAACCTTGCAATGATTAACTGCCTATTATCATTTTCACAGATAAAGATCGAAGCACAGTTACTCAGTAAGCTTCTTAGAAAACGATGCATAGCTAATAACTTCACCGCCGTTCTTATCCAAGAGGTCTTGATAAACGCCCTAGAGAACCAAGCAGCCGAAATATGCGATGTTATCATGATTGCTTTTCGAGACCGACGTCCCGACTTTGGCTAATGAGTACAACCCCAACTATGCATCAGACAAAAACATGTATAATTTTTTATACAAGTTATTCAATAACAAGAGTCCCACATGAACATTCATTCGCTTTGCGCTGCGCTATTACTCAGCATCGTCTCATCAGCTACAGCAGCTGAAAACATTCGTATTCAATATTCTCCCATAGAGACAACTCATGAAAAAATCGCCCAACAATCGATTAAAAGCAGCGATGTAAACACCATCTTTGTTGAGCTGTCTCAGGCCTACTTTCCATTTGATAAAGCTCTCACGCTGGTTTACGGCGGAGAAGATGGTCCAATGTATGATCCTGATACACACACAATATACGTTCCTTACACTTTTTATTTGGAGTCGCTCAATTACTTCTCCAATAATCAGTATGGAGAACGCTTCGGAAAATCCCCAAAAACAGGGGCGCTAGATACGTTATTGCACACTTTACTTCATGAAGCTGGACATGCTTACATCGAAGATCAAAGCATCCCTGTTCTCGGAAAAGAAGAAGATGCGGTCGATAATTTTGCCACTATTTTAATGATTGACTTCCTAAAAGATGGCGCAGATATGGCCATTAGCGCCGCCGACATGTTCGCATTCGAATCCGACGACAGACCGGACTACTACGATTTTGGCGAGTACATTGACGAACACAGCTTTGATTTGCAGCGTTACTTTTCAACGTTATGTTTGGTGTACGGTAGTGATCCTGAGCAATACAAAGCCTTACTCGATGAAGTAGAAAAAGACTACCTGCGTGATCGCAAAGAGTTCTGCCAATTCAATTACGGCAACATTCGCGACAATTGGCTGCATTACTTGCAAAACAATGAACCAAAAGAAAATTCGCCACGTAAAAGCGATTAGAAAATCTCAAATAAGAAGACCGCAATGACAAACCTCACCATATTTTATGACGGAACCTGCCCGCTTTGTGCCAAAGAGATGAAGGCGCTAAAACAACGCGATTCCAAGCAGCACATCAAAACCGTCGATATCTATAGTGATACATTCGCAGATTATCCGCAGATCGATCCTGAACAAGCCAACACCATTTTGCACGCCCTCAACGAAAAGGGGGAGCTTCTGCTTGGGTTGGACGTGACTCATCGTGCGTGGCAATTAGTTGGTCGCGGTTGGCTCTACGCTCCACTGCGTTGGCGCCTCGTTAAACCTGTTACTGACTGGCTTTACCTCAAATTCGCAAAGAATAGGTATCGCGTCTCATATTGGTTAACAGGGACTTCTCGTTGCAATAGTGGGTCGTGTTCACGTTAATTGTGATCCCGCTTAAAAATGCTACGACCTTCGTCTAGATTTACAAATTTCCAGTACTTCTGATTGATTAACTCGGTTAATCTCTAAGCATTACAACAATAAGTATTAACACTTTTATCAGGCAAGCTTATTCAGCTTGTCACTTGTAACGCTGCGCCGAGAGAAGGACGTCTCTATGAATCTGACGATCAGAAAACGACTATATATCCTTTCAATAATTCCAATTCTAACTATGGCAATAGGCATGATGTGGTTCACCTACGTACAAACCACGGCCTACAACGAGCACGAGATTGAGCAAACTCGAAGTCGAATGATGGAGATGAAAAAAGCCGAACTCAAAAGTTACGTACAAATGGCGCGTTCCGCTGTCGAACCGCTACTCGCACAAAATGCCCCACTGGAAGAGGCTCTGCCTATCTTGAAACAACTAGAGTTTGGTCAATCCGGCTACATCTTTGGTTATGATTCAAAAGGCGTTCGTGTCGTGGTGGGTAAAAACACCAAAGGCATCGGGGAAAACTTCTATAACTTGCAGGACAAGAAAGGCAATTACCTGATTCAGGATTTGCTAAAAAATGCCAAAACTGGTGAGTTCACGACTTATTACTTCCCGAAACTCGGTCAGAGTGAAGCACTACCGAAACTCAGCTACTCAGTCTTTATTCCTGAATGGGACTTGATGTTGGGTACGGGCTTCTACACTGACGATATCGACGCCATTGTGGCAGACATGGAAAAAGCAGCACACGAAGATCTCAACACCACACTAACTGCGATAGCCCTGTTTTGTGCCTCGATAACAGCAATAGTTGCAGTCTTTGCCGTATTTGTTAACCGCAGCATCATGAAACCTATTGAGCAGTTTGATGCTTCAATTCACTCTTTCGCGCAAGGCGATGCAGATTTAACCGCGCGCATGGAAGAATCGAGCGTGCCGGAGTTCACCCAACTTAGCCGTAACTTCAATATCTTCGTTGAAAGCCTGCAAGGCATCATTAAGAGCGTTAGCCACGTAGGACAAGAAGTGGTTTCAGAGACCAACGAGATGTCACAGCGTGCATCGCAAGTGGATGAATTAGCTTCTGGTCAACGTGAAGAGACCGAACAAGTCGCAGCGGCAATGACCGAGATGACAGCAACGGCGCACGAGATTTCAAACAACGCTAACCAAGCAGCACAATCAGCCAGAGACGCCGATGAAAACTCGCAACAAGCAAAACACATTGTTGATTCGGCAGCGAACTCTGTCGAAGCACTCGCGCTAGAGGTGTCGGAAGCCAGCACGGTGATTTCTCGTTTAGAGAGCGATGTACAGAACATTTCTTCTTCGCTAGAAGTGATTCAAGACATCGCCGAGCAAACCAACCTATTGGCACTGAACGCAGCCATTGAAGCAGCCCGTGCAGGCGAACAAGGTCGCGGCTTCGCAGTCGTTGCCGATGAGGTCCGTAAACTGGCGAGTCGCACTCAAGACAGCACAGGCGAAATTCACCAAATGATTGAGCAGTTGAAGTCTGGCTCGGATGCGGCAGTGAAAGCCATGGGTTCAAGCCAAGCGCGTGGTGAAGCAACGGTTGAGGAAGCACGAGCTGCCTCTGCCGCACTGCAAGAAATCCAAGCCGCAATTGCTAACATCATGGACATGAACACGCTTATCGCAACGGCAACCGAAGAGCAAAGCCAAGTTGGGCAAGAGATTTCACAACGCATCGAAGTCATCTCTCAACAAAGCAGCCAATCGGCGCACCTTGCCAACCAAAACCGCGCAGGCAGTGGCAACCTTAACCACAAAGCTAACGAGCTGTACGACTTGGTCGGTCGCTTTACGGTTTAACGCTTTCCTCACCCATTCACCATGCAAACAGCGGCGCCAAAAAGTCGCTGTTTTTATTTCTGCTATCCTCATACGACTTAGCTATAATGCCGCCAACTTAGCACCTACAAGGGCAAACCAGATGATTATTATGACCACCAATTTCGGTGACATCGAGATTGAACTGAACCTAGAACGAGCGCCAGTTAGCTCAAAGAACTTCAAAAAATACTGTGAAGATGGCTTCTACAACGGCACCATTTTCCACCGCGTTATCGATGGCTTTATGATCCAAGGTGGCGGTCACACCGAAGACATGGCAGAAAAGCCAACGCGCGCACCGATCGCGAATGAAGCAAACCGTGGTCTAAAGAACCTTGTTGGCACTATCGCAATGGCGCGTACCGATGCACCGCACTCTGCAACGGCACAGTTCTTCATTAACTTGGAAGACAATAATTTCCTAGACCACACCGCAACCACCAACCTAGGCTGGGGCTACGCCGTGTTTGGTAAAGTGACCGCGGGTATGGATGTCGTAAATCGCATCGCGAAAGTGAAAACGACCTCTAAGCTTGGTCACGATGATGTGCCATGCGATCCAATCATTATCGAGAAAGTGACGATCAGCGAATAAACCCATTCGCCTCTTCGGAGAAATCGTCGCTATAAAACGAAGAAAGCGCCTAATGTCTTATGACCTAGGCGCTTTTTGTTTTTATTGCTGAAAAAATGAGCAGCGAGTTTACAGTGTAAAAAGTGAGCAGTTCTAGCGATTACATCCCTTTGAACAAACTTTGAGATGCACGGCTCACCGGGAGCTTGTTCTCTCCAACGTGAACAAACATTCTGCCAGCAAAGTCTTTGTTTACTTTGTTAATTTTGCACACTTGCACCACGCTTGAACGGTGTACTTGCCAGAACTGTTCTGGGTTAAGCTGCCCTATCAACTCTTTCAACGATGTGCGAATCAAATACTCCTGCACTTTACCCTGTCCTTGTTGGGCATACACAGAAACGTATTTTTCTTCCGCTTTGAAATACAACACATCAGACGTGGCAATCAGATGAATATCTTCCCCTTGCGTCGCTTTGATCCACTGAAGATATTGCGGCGTTTGTGGCGCGGATAATTGCTGCAACTGCTCCAATAGGCTGCTCATCTGCACATTACTGCTTTCTTGCTCTCGCTTGGCAAGGCGTGCTTTCACTCTTTCACACGTCGTCAGAAGGCGCTCATCCGAGATAGGCTTAAGCAAATAATCGGCAGCATTTTGCTCAAAAGCTTTGATGGCGTAATCATCGTACGCGGTGACAAACACAATCAAAGGTGGATTGGCGAGTTGATTGAGTTTTTGCGCTAAGGTCATACCATCCAAAACTGGCATACGAATATCGAGAAACGCAATATCAGGTTGGCTTTGCTCAATGGCTTGCAACGCTTGTTCACCATCGGCGACTTTGGCTATCACCTCTAGCTCTGGCCACACTTCAGCTAGGCTTTTATCAAGATGATGCCTCAATAGCGGTTCATCATCAGCAATAATGGCAGTAAACCCTGTATTCATTCCTTTCTTCCTTGATTACGATTCCATTGGCCAACTCAGGCGAACACAAACACCACCCTGAGCAGACTCACTGATAGAAACCTCTCCTTGCCCTGCGAACAAAGCTTCAACTCGCTGCTTGAGGTTACTTAAACCGACGCCAGAGCCCATGTGCCCACTAACATGATTCAAGCCAACACCCGTGTCTCTGACTTCAATCTTCAAGTTCTGTCGTTCACGCTTGATGAGCAAACTGATTTCGCCGCCTTCTCGCTTCGGCTCAATACCATGGATGATGGCGTTTTCGATTAAAGGTTGGAGCATCATCGGCGGTAATTCGGTTCTGCCTAGCCCTTCTTCCACCTCAATCTTGTAACTGAGTCGATCACCCAAACGAGTTTGTTGGATGCCTAAGTAAGCCTCAAGTAACGCCGTTTCATTGTCTATGGTGGTGTGTTCTTCGCGTGAGCTTTTGAGCGTCGCACGCAGCAGCGCGGTTAACTGTTCTAGCATTAGCTTGGCTTTATCGACATCTTGCGACATGAGCGCACTGATATTTGCCAAGGTATTGAATAAGAAATGCGGTTCAATCTGGCTTTGCATCTGCTTAAGCTGACTCAGCAACAGCGCACGATCTTGCTCTGCTTTCTCGCGCTTGATGGCTTCCAACTCTCGTTGAGCAACCGCCTCTTTCTCACGCGAGTAAAAATAGAAATAACACATACCGCTAAACAGTAATCCCATTAAGCCAACAGGGATCATATCGGAGATACCAAAATACTCTCCGAGCCAAAATTGCGCATTAATCACCCCAAACAATAAACAGGCAACAAGCGAACACACCACTTCTATCATACGCGGGATGGTTGGAAACAAACGGTCAATCAACCATGAGAAGAAGATAGCCGAATAGCCAAATCCAAAGCTAACCGCTACATGAATGTAAAATGGACCGCCCCAAACCGAGAGCGTCATTGCTGCGATAAAGAGACAAAATGCCGTGGTCACTAATAAGCTACGCGGCCATCCACTTTTCACCACTGATTTTGCTGAACACATTTAGAATTTCCCTTTGATGTTAAATACAATCATATGCTTATCATTGATTTGTGCGTAAGCAGATTGGTCGTCTCCGGTTAAAAAGCGTGCGGCAACTTCCACTTCTACACTTTGATCGCCAGTATCAATCCATTGGTAGTTAAGCCACTGCGTGACAATCACACCACCATCTTGTGGCGACAGCATCACATCCAACGTGGGGGTTACATCACTTAGCCAGCCCATATCCGCTTTGCCGTTCCATGCAGCCCATGCTTCCAAATCCCAACTCCAGTGCAACATTACGTTATGCTGAACGATATTGGCATGCTGAAACCCTTGGGCGTAGCTTGTCGCAAGTAGAGCGCTGCTAGCCAACAGAGAGTTGTTAGGATCAGGGATCTGAGAGAGTAATTCGCCACGCTCTATTGCTTGTTGCCATTCGCTTTTCGACCATGCACGGCTGTCGTACCAATATTCAGCAATCACGTTGTGCCCGGCTTGGTTTGCCCAATTCAACCCAATTAAGGCTTGGAATGCGCTGCCCAGCTCCTCAACCGAAACGGGTTGGTAAAGATCATCCTGCTGAAACTGATAGCCGACACTTTGGTTTTGCCACAGCATGGAACCGTGCATAGCGATGGATTCATCCCACACGGCAATGGCACTGGCTCCGAGTAAACCTCGGCGCACATCATCGTAATAACCAATAAGTTGATACTCGGTGTCACCCACCAGTGCATAACGACGAATACCAACACCTTGCTGCTCTGCGGCTTGATCAAGAGCACTCTGGTCTTGTTGCCCCCAGCTTGAATCCGTTGCAATCACCGTCCACTCGCCTGCCATATCGTAGCGAGAGAGTGAAAACACACCCGCACCCTCTTCTGCGACTATGCCAACAGGATTTTGTCGATAAGGCTTAAACAGATCCAAAGGTCGGTAGCCATAACCCACGCCCCAATCCACGCGCAACTTACCTAAGCTCACATCAAGAGTGGTATCACCGACTTGCCACTCCCCTAGCCAAGCCAGCTCTCGAATCAGCAATTGGTTATCAGCTTCACTCCACCAATCACTCTTTCCTTGTTGATTGAGGTACAAACCTTGGCTGTACAGAGCAAACAAGCCACTGAAGTTGTGATAATTCACCTGTACATCCAACAGTGCATTAAGTGAATCACGAGAACTGCCCTGCGCTTGCATAAATGCGCTATCACGCTGCTTGGCAGTTTCGTAGCTGACAGCCCAATCCCACTCAAAACTCAGCTCATCATTGGCAAAAACTGGGGCTGCTGCGCCCACACACAACGACGCAGCAATCAACAAACTGGTGCTTTTGTTAAGGTTAGGCTGGTGCGGTTTCATGTGACTTCCTTGCTCGTTTTTATGGTTCTATTTACGAAGCTCAGACTAAAGCTGAGTCGTGTTAGCTTTTGGCAAATAACTTGGGTTGTAGAACTTGTTATCCAGCTGCCAAGGCACGATTTCTTGATACTCGATAACGGTCTTTTTGCTCGGCTGAATGCTATCAAGCAAGGTCATCTCACTGACGTAGTCTTCACCGTTATCGCTTGCACGTCCGTATTGCGCTTGCTTGGCGAGTTTGCCAGAGCGCAAGTAAAGATCAGCTTTAATTGGAAACGCATCTTGCTCAGACAACCACAAATCGATCTTCTGATAGCTTGCCCCTTTGGTTTTCGCGGTTAAGGCAAGGTGATAAGCCGCAACACTCTCTCCGTTCACCGAAACGGTTTCTGTCGCTTTCCATTCACCTTGATAATCTTGACTCCACGTCAGGGTTGAGATGTCGCCGATAGACGCTTCACCAAGCAGCTTCTGCATTGGCGTAATGCGAATCGGACGGCGGCTCTTTGGCATTTGCAGCCAGTAGTTGTCGCCCATCATCAGCATCTTTTGCCCTGCTTCAACCGCCGATTTGAACACCACCAGCGATTCACGATTTGGACGCGTGTACACGTGGTAAAGACGGGTTTTATCTAACTCTTGGTCTTGATATAAGCGCACCAGTGACACCACTTTGGAGGAATCATCTTGCAAGCGGTAGCTGTCGGCTTTTTCAATCAATTGCGCAACTTGCTGTGCATCTAGTGCTGTTTCATTCGCACTGACATTCATGCTTGCAACGCCAGTTACCGTCAGCAATGCAATTGGTAATAGTGATTTGAAATTAAACATAAATCAGTGCCTCCGTAATTGGCTTGTTCACCCCTTTGCGTGCCGAGAAAAACGCCGCAACCAAACAAATCATCAATACTGCAAATCCTGCTATAGCTACTAGCTCCCAAGAGAAGTAAATCGTTAATGGGTAACCTTCTGTGCGTCCTGGCGGTGGCGGCATTTGCACATCCACGACCATCAGTAAGACGGTAACTAACCCAGTAAACAAAGCGCCAATTAAGCTGCCAATAACCGCAAGCAACCCTGCTTCGCGCAAGAACCCAGCAATGATTTCGCGAGGGTAGCTACCAAGTGCTGACAAGGTGCCGATTTCACGTGTACGCTCGGTGACCGACATGGTCATGGTGTTGAACAGCGCAACAAAGACCACCAACGCCATTACTGCGCCCATGATGCCGAAGATACGGTCGTACAAATCTTTCACTTTGAGGTAGAAGAACGCACGTTCTTGCCAAGGCGTAATCTCAATATCTTGGTCACCAAAGTTCTGCTTTTGCTTACTCAAAACCGAAGCCACTTGTTGCTCGACTTGGTTAGTTAAACTGGTATCGAATAGGAAGACAGATAACGCACTGACTTTGTCTGAACCGAGCAGCGATTGCGCGCTGTTGATGTGCACGTACAACTGGCGTTTATCAAGCTCAGGCACGCCGGTTGAATAGATGCCACGAACTTTGAAGTCATACGCATTCAATGCACCGTCGGTTGTGGTCGCCAGCAAGGTAATCCAATCGCCAACGTGCACGCTTAGGTTGTTCGCCAAATCAACGCCAAGCATCACTTCTGGCTCTGTTGAGTCATAACGCGATGCATGAATGTTGGACAACGTCTGCCCTTCGCGCACATCCAAAAACGGTCCTTTCATATCGAATTCGCGCTCGTTAACACCAATGCCGATAAAGATCGATGACTTGTTGCCGTTGGAAATCAAACCGCTGAACTCAACTCGTGGCTGCACGCCTCGCACTTCATTCAACCCAATCAATTGCTTGGTGATGTCGTCGGCATGAGTTAACCCGTTACTCAGCGGCATCTCTTCTTCTTTAGCGAAATAACCCGGCGTGGTTAACGTCAGATGCCCCGTGTCACGCGCTGTCGACTCTTTCAAACTGTCGTAGGTGTATAGACCAAAACCGCCCGCACTGGTTAACGCAAACACGGCAATGGCAATGATCAGCATCGACAACAAACTGCGACGGCGATTGCGTTGCAGGTTCAACCAAGCAAGGCGAACGGAAACTGGAATTAGCTTGCCCATGAAACCTCCTCCACACTTGCGTGCGTTTGGGTGATTTTGCCATCCACCAACTCAATGGTGCGGTCACAACGGGATGCCATACGAGGGTCGTGTGTGGCGACAATAAAAGTGGTGCCTAGCTCGTGTCCGAGCCCTTTCATAATGTCGATGACCTTGTTGGCAGTTTGGCTATCAAGACTTGCGGTTGGCTCATCAGCAATCACCAGTGCTGGTTTGTGCACTAAGGCGCGTGCAATTGCCACACGCTGCTGCTGACCGCCCGACAAGTTATCGGGCATATGATGAATAAACTCGCCCAAGCCAACGTGCTCTAGCATTTGTGTGGCGAGCTCGGTTTGTTCCGCTTTTGAAAAACCGTTGAGATGCAGCGGATACGCCACGTTCTCCAACGCTGTCATCACAGGCACAAGATTGAATTTTTGGAACACAAAGCCAAGCTTTTCACGGCGCATTTTCGCCGCCTGCATTTGTCCGGTTGGGTATGGGCTGCCTGCAAATGTCACCTGACCTTGGTATTGAGTATCCAGCATGCCAAGCACATTAAGTAAGGTGCTTTTGCCTGAGCCAGACGGCCCGCATAATGCCACCATTTCGCCGGCAAACACTTCACCAGACACGTCTCGCAATGCACGCACGGTTTGGCTACCAAGGGCGTAATCGCGGCTAAGTTGATTAAAAACGATCATGACGCCTCCCTAATACTTGGCTAGCAACGCTTTCGCGGTTTGCGTTTCTAGATTGCTATCACCTAACTGCTCCATTTGCGCTAACCATATTTTGGCTTGTTGAACATCTTCAGCACGCAATGCAGCTTCAATGGCGTAGCGATAAATCCAAGACGTTGCCGCGAAAGGTTGTTGGCTAAAACTCGGTTCATCGAGCAGAGAAAGGTACAGCTCGTAGCCACGCTCAAAGTGATTGAACATGTCAGGCAGAGAGGTAAACGTAGTAGCTGCCATGGCGGTAGCTAGCTGGTATTCCGGCAAGCCTTGTAAGCGTTGTTGCTCTTGCAGTGGTACTGGCTGATTCGCCATTAAATCCAAGCCTTTTTGGATTGTGGCAAGACCGCGCTCGGTGAACTTCATCTTGTTCCAAGGCATAAACGCCTCACGACCTTGCAACGTCTCCGCACTGCCCAAGTAAACCAAGGTCACCGGCGTTGCGCCCTGCTCTTCGAGTTGTTTGGATAGTTCGCCATAAACAGTATCAACTAAGCCAGAGTCACCCTGTGCTGCTTGGTTGAATTGACTGAGTGTGCGCTCGCTTGGGTTAGCCAGAGCCAGATTGCTGCTAAGTGCAAATGCGGCGATAAACGTACTTGCCAGTTTAAGAGCTTTGATTGAGCGAGATTGAGAAACCATCATGTACTGTCCTTAGTTGAACGTGATTTGATGGTTTCAGATTAAGGGAGAAGATCGCACGCTGCTTTTGCATGCGACCAATGGCAGTTATGCAGAGTGAATGGTATTGAGAGAGGATGAATGACATTCACTTAAACAGAAAATACAATTCCGCTCATTCGTAACTCTACATTTTTACGGCAGTCACAATAAAAGCACTGGCTTAAAATCTGAGGCTAGTGTATTTATCCATCCCACAGCTACCCATAACAGACAGTGTCGCACTCTCCTTTCTTACACACCTTTGCATGGTGTCTGTTGTTTCGAAATCGAGATTCTTAGCATCGGAATAGTTTGAACTCTTCGAGTTTTAGTTGTTTTCGCACTCAAAATAGGTGCGTTATTAGGTCGTTGAAAATGAATAAGCGTTATTTCCCAAGAGTTGATTTGCCACTGCTAATGGCGATCATTCCGATCATGCTGTTAAGTTCGCTCACTCTCTGGAGTGCCAGTAGCTTTAATGAGGCGATGCTCTTCAAACATTTGGCGCGCTGCGGACTGACATTAGTTTGTATCTTGGTCATGTCCTCGATTCCAGCGTCCAGCTATCAGCGCTCAGCTCCATATCTCTACATTATTGCGGTTGCTCTGCTACTTGCTGTCGCTTTATTTGGTGATAGCACCAATGGCTCTCAACGTTGGCTCGATATCGGCTTCTTCCGCTTTCAACCGTCTGAGCTAATCAAACTTTCCATTCCAATCATGATCGCCTGGATGCTGCATATTGAAGGAGGTCGACCAGACAGTCGGAAAATTGCGTTTTGCTTACTTATTACAATGATTCCTGCCGGGTTAATCGCGCTACAACCGGATTTAGACGGTGCAGTTTTTACCGTCATTTATGCATTGTTCGTTTTGTTTTTGGCTGGCATGAGCTGGAAAATAATATGCGGGTTTATTGCGAGCATTTTAACGTTAGCACCTATTTTATGGTTCTTCGTTATGGAAACCTATCAAAAGAGCCGTGTAACACAGTTCTTGCACCCTGAGTCCGATCCACTGGGTTCGGGCTACCAAATCATCCAATCTTTGATTGCGATTGGCTCAGGCGGTATGAAAGGCAAAGGTTGGATGAATGCAACGCAGGGAACACTTGGCTTTATTCCAGAAAGTCATACGGACTTTATTTTTTCGACCTATGCGGAAGAATGGGGCTTTGTTGGCAGTTTAGTCTTACTCGCATTGTACTTGTTTATTACTGCACGCGTTATGTTGCTTGCATGTCAGTCTGACCACTTTTTTAGTCGGCTGGTAAGTGGCGCATTAGCGATGAGCTTTTTTCTGTATGCTTTTATCAATACGGGCATGGTGAGTGGCTTGTTGCCAGTAATGGGTAGCCCACTTCCCTTCTTTAGCTATGGCGGCACGGCGATGCTAACTCAAGGTATCTGTTTTGGTGTAATCATGTCGCTGTGTTATTCCAAATATCGTAACGCATAGCGTTGCTTGAGAAAAAGCGATCAAAAAAGGCTTCCCTAAGGAAGCCTTTTTACAACGATATGAGCGAATTAATTACAGCTCTGCGTTGTGGTAAACCTGCTGAACATCATCACAGTCATCTAGAAGATCTAGGAATTTCTGGAATTTCTCAGCATCTTCACCCGATACAGGCGTATGAGTTTGCGGAACGAATGTGATTTCTTCAACATCGATCGTTAGATCTGGGAATGCACCGTTAAGCGCAGTTTTTGTTTTGAAGAATTCTGTGTGAGGTGCGAATACAGTGATAACACCGTCTTCTAGCTCAACGTCAGTAACGTCTACGTCTTCCATCATTAGCGTTTCTAGGATGATTTCATCATCGTCGCCTTTGAACTGGAATACCGCTTGGTGATCGAACATGTGAGAAACCGAGCCCTCAACACCAATTTTCGCACCGACTTTCACAAAGCATTGGCGTACATCTTGGAAAGTACGGTTGCCGTTGTCTGTTAGACAGTCAACGATAACGCTAGTACCGCCAGGGCCGAAGCCTTCGTAACGTGCTGGAGTGTAGTCTTCACCACCGCCACCGTTCGCTTTGTCGATCGCTTTATCGATAACGTGCGCAGGAACTTGGTCTTTTTTCGCTTTTGCGATCAGGTGTTTCAAAGACAAGTTCATGTCTGGATCACCACCACCGTTTTTCGCGCACATGTAAATTTCTTTACCGTATTTGGAATAAACTTTAATTTTCGCGCCTGCAGTTTTCGCCATAGAGGCTTTGCGCACTTCAAAACTTCTTCCCATCGGGATGTCTCTCTAAATTCAAATTTAATGCGAAGGATTTTAGCAAAAAGCGAAACCTTTTCAATTTCGCTTAGCAAAGGAATAGGGAGGTTACCTCATTCGTCGCATTGGATTGAACCATTGCCACGGTTCGCGTTAAGCGACACCCATTACTCGTTTGTACTTTTCGACCGATTGCTGGAAAAACGCCTTTTCATCAGCATCGTTAATCTTGGACAACTGTTCTTCTATTGCTTCAGGACCAGATTTGGCCTCTCTGAGCTTCCAAACCAAAAACGACGCCTGCTTATCCAGTTCGATTTTGTTTTTTCGTCAGGCGGCAATAGGGATAGATTAAACGACATTCACAGCCTCAAGGTACTTTAAATACTAGCCGGGCACTATATCACACAGAGTTACAATTACAGAATAGAAACGCACTTAACTTGATCGATTTCAAGTTAACTATTTTGGCACCGCGCTGATTTTCAGTGCTTTTGGTAAATGCTGTTCGAATATTTGTTGTAATCGATTCTTGGTAACGGGTTTAGCCACGAACTCGTTCATCCCAACATCGAAGCAATGTCGCTGATCCTCTTTAATGACATTGGCACTTAGCGCAATAATTGGAACGTGTTTCCCCCACTCTCCCATTTTTCGAATTCGCTCCGTAGCAATAAACCCATCCATCACAGGCATTTGGCAGTCCATAAAAATCAAATCGAAAGGCTGCTGATCACACAGCTGCAATGCTTCTTCGCCATGGTTGGCGACACTCACTCGCACACCCAGTTTTTCTAACATGATGCGAACTACCTTCTGATTGACGATGGTATCTTCAACAACCAATACCCAAGGTTTATCGTTATCTTGAGGGCTGATTTCGTTGTCTTCCGCTTTCGGGAAATCTAATACATTAAGTTGGTCGGTATAGGTCGATTGCGCATTTATTACAGCAACAGGAATCGAAAATTCAAAACAGCTTCCCAGCCCAAGCTCACTTGTTAGTTGTATTTCCCCTCCCATCAAGTTAACCAACTGTGCAGCTATCGCCAAACCAAGCCCTGTCCCACCATACTTTCTGGTGGTACTACCATCAGCTTGTTGGAAGCGTTCGAAGATTGCTTGTTGGTGCTCTTTCGCAATACCAATCCCAGAATCCACAACTCGAAACCGGATAAGAGCGGTCTCTCCATCAAGTCGAGATAACGCTACAAGAAGCTTCACATGGCCGCGCTCGGTAAATTTAATCGCGTTGCTCAACAAATTGTTCAGAACTTGTTTCAATCGTGTGGCATCACCTTGCACTTCCGTTGGCAAGTGAGGATCAATATCGCTGAGCAGCTGTAAGTTTTTCTGCTTGGCTTTGACACTATGTAAACTGATGACATCGTCAAGTAGCTCGCGAAGATCATAGCTCGTGTATTCTAGCTCTACTTTGCCAGCTTCAACTTTAGAGAAGTCCAAAATGTCGTCGATGATCGTCATTAGTGAGTGAGAAGAACTGTCAATGATCTCTACAAACTCTTTTTGCTGGGGATCGAGGTCGGTGTCATTGAGCAACGACGACACACCAATAATGCCATTCATCGGTGTGCGGATCTCATGACTCATAGTGGCGAGAAACTCACTTTTTTTACGATTAGCGACTTCTGCCCTATCGCGTTCAGCCTCTAACTCAGTCTGGTGCTCTTTCACTTTCTCAACACTTCGGTTGTATTTCTCTGCCAAAACACTCACTTCATCAAAGCACCATCGTTTAGGGAGAGTCACTTTACTCGGCACTGTACCGCCACGAAAATCGCTCACCGCACCAGACAGCAATTGTAACGGATTGACCAACAAGCGAAACGCCACCCAAAGAACACCAATGATGAGGACAAGAATTTTGATCGCTTCTGTCGTAAGTAGAAAAAAGAACTGCTGCCAAAGATCTTCATATATCGCGCTAAGATCCGATTGAACCGTTAATATCGCGAGATCATACGTTTTATCGCCGACCCGATACTGCATCGGCCAGCTTCTCTCGACAACATCCTCAGAAAGCGCCGAACCTAATTCAATGATAACTTCGTCTTCACTAGCAATACGTAAGTAGTCCACCGAGGGCATACGCATTGCACCTTGAGCTTGTGTCAACAACAGCTCCCTATCCTCTACCCACAAACTCGCAGAAAAGCTCGATAAATAGCTAGACTCAACCTGCTTTAATTCAACATCTAAATGGGCTAAATCTTCGTGAAAAACTCGATATAAGCTCACTGTAGAAATGATGACCGTAAAGATTAAACTCAACGTTAATACCGCCAACATAAGTTGGTTGCCGATACTAAAACGACGTTGAGATCGCTCTTTTTCATCCATATGAAACCGCTCCGATAAACTTGCGCTACTCTAAATATAGCTACGCACAAATAATAATCGAGGATACGATGAAAAGACTTCTACTTAGATTGGCTTTTAGCTTAATTGTTGTAAGTTCTCATGTGACCGCAAATCAAGTGAACTATTACGTCATTGCTGAACAAGCTCGACCATTTCAAATTGAACAACAGGGACAAATGCACTCCGGAATTGTGACCGATATCGTCAGCGCTATCTTCGCGGAGTCGGATTACCAAGTGAATTATCATACTTATCCATTTAAACGTATGATTTCCATATTGGAAGAAGGCGCTGAGCCAAACTGGTTAACTTATGGCAGCCCGAACTGGGGCAAGGTGCAGTCGGAAAATTTATCTGAGGAGCCCATTTACACTGTAAAACATGTACTGGTGTCGAGTAGCGAGAAGCCTTTAGAATTCAAAAACATGGATACCATGCATGGTCGTTCTATTGTATTACTGCTAGGGTTTGATTATCCAAATTTAACACCGTTCTTTGAAAATGGCAGTGTCAATGAAATGCGTGTGAAAGACTACAACGCCGCATACCGAGTGATAAGCCGAACCCCTGGAGATACAGCTTTTGTCGAGATGGAATCCCGAGTCCTTTACAACTTAAAGCGACTCAATTTGCCGTTAGAGAATTTTCAGATACAGCCTTTCAGCTCGGTTATTCCTGACTACTCAATCTACCTGGCTTTTTCACCTCAAATGCAACCAGAAACTCAAAATTACATCAATACACGACTCGTTGAATTAAAAACCTCAGGGGAAATTGATGAAATCATTCAAAAGTATCAATGAATCAACTCATTAACAAAAACGCCAACGATGATACGTTGGCGTTTTTGTTTCTGAGAAATCTGTAGAACTTACTTAGTGTGGTTAACAAACTTAGGATCAAACATGTGCCCCAATTTACTCGCCTTGGTTTGCAGGTAATGTTGATTACTTGGGTTATTCCCTTCTTGTAATGGCACTCGTTCAATGACGTTAATATCAACCGCTTTTAAGGCGGCGAGCTTGCGTGGGTTATTCGTCATTAGACGCACAGCGTCAATCCCCAAATGCTCTAGCATTCCTTTACAGAACGCGTAATCACGCATATCAGCGGCAAAACCTAAACGCTCATTTGCTTCCACGGTATCTGCGCCATCATCTTGTAAGTGATAGGCACGAATTTTATTAATCAAGCCGATTCCACGCCCTTCTTGACGTAAATAAAGCAGCACGCCACATCCCTCTTTGACGATGTTTTGTAGCGCTCTATTAAGCTGAAAACCACAGTCACAACGCGTGCTAAATAGAGCATCTCCGGTAAGACACTCCGAATGCAACCGAATAAGTGGTGCTGCACTTTTTGTTGGCTCGCCATAGACCAGAGCAAGATGCTCTTTATTTGTCGCGGCTTCAATAAAGCCGTACATCATAAATGTGCCCCACTGGGTGGGCAATTTGGCTTTATCGATAAACTTCACGAGATTGTAAGGCTCAACATGTCTCAGCTCTGCTCGAACATTCATCAGAATCTCTCCTAGATGATTTTCTCCTTTACCATCTCCCCCGTCTCCCCAAAAGGCATCTTTATGAGAATGCTCTGTTAGGCAAGCGTTACCCGTTCTCATTAATTGCTGCGCTAATGGTGGATTTTGTAGAAACTTTTCCCTAACGATGAAAGCCATAACAGCCAACTTTATATCGTCCCAATCGCTTCTGACAAAGTGTTCGTATTTACGGCTTAAAGCAAACGCTTCATCAGGGGTGCTTGCGTGCTGAATTTTACTTTGCAACTGAGCATCGAGAAACTTTTGGGCTTGGTAATAATGTTCGCTGGTGGGCCAAGTTTGGGAGGAGATATTGACTGGGGCATGGCAAAAATTTGAGAGAAAACCGTGGGGCTCATCGGGCTCATAAAAAAGGATTTGATCAACCATACTTGCGCTCCTTGCTTTGTGGTTGCGATAATCAACAAAAAGCATATCGCTACTGATATATCTAGTAACACAAGGTCAGATTGTCAAACTTCTTCGGGACGGGACGTGAGTGTGAAACTCGTGCTTTTGAGGCGCAAGACAGATAAATGGAGAGTTTGAATAAGAGAGTAATAGAGTGAAAAAATAAAAAGGGCAGTCCGTCGACTACCCTATGGGTTGCTAAACCAACCTGAGGCGATCAGTGTATCAAGCCAAGCTCCCTTGCTTCTTCAATGGTCAACCCACTTTCACGGATCTCACGTAACGCTTCAATGCGTCTTCTGGCTTCTGCTGATTTCACTGTTTTCTCTGGCTTCACAACGGTTTCCTCATCAGGTAATTCCCATTTGTGAGCGATGTTGGTCATCTCGTCATGGTCGATAGAATTAATGGACATATTTCCTCCGAACACACCATGTTTTCGATGCGTAATCTATAGCAAAACCGGAACAAGGTGGTAAGAAAAACTGTAGGGAAATGTGACCCCTCCCGCCCTTTCGTTAACTCCTTAATAGATTCATCATTTAAGTTTTGCCAAGGGACAAATTTACGATTAAATTTGAGTAATTCCCCCTACGAAAAGTGTGCTGATCTAGCTCTCAATTCTGCTCTTCTTTAGTTTTATCAACGACGCATTACACCACTTCCTGTTTCACCTAACTTTCGAGTCACTTCACTGATTCATAGTTTGATACTTTCTAAAAACCGCCACACCTGATAATGATAATAATTATCTTTTAGATTGGTAAGGTGTTTATATGGATGGTATTAACTTAAGTCATGCATACCACAATGACCCGGTCATCCAGATCCGAGATTTGTGCGTCGATTACATCACTGATAATGGTGATTTTAATGCGGTAAAGTCCGTCAGCTTTGATATCGGCAAAGGCGAAGTATTTGGTCTTGCCGGTGAATCTGGATGTGGTAAAAGCACAATTGCATTCTCAATAAATCGTCTTCATAAGCCGCCAGCGTTCATTTCTGGCGGTAAAATATGGTTTGATGGCAAAGATATCCTTAGTATCTCAGACTCTGAACTGACCGCTCTAAGGTGGAGTGAAATCGCCATGGTGTTCCAGAGCGCGATGAACTCACTCAACCCTGTCTTAACGATACAAGAGCAATTTGCAGATGTGTTACGACACCATCAAGGCCTCACTAACGCTCAAGCAAAAGATAGAGCAGAAAAGTTGTTGGACTTGGTCAATATTCCTCGAGAACGCTTAGCAGAATATCCTCACCAATTTTCAGGAGGAATGCGTCAGCGGTTGGTGATAGCCATTGCTTTGTCTCTAAATCCAAAACTGATCATTATGGATGAACCCACAACAGCATTAGATGTAGTGGTACAGCGAGAAATTTTACAGCAAATTTATCAGCTTAGAGATGAGTTCGGTTTTTCAGTCCTCTTTATCACTCATGACCTGGCACTCATGAGCCAACTATGTGATCGAATTGCAATCATGCGTCACGGAGAAATCGTCGAAGTCAATCGAGCATACGATATACGCAATCATCCTCAACACCCTTACACGCAAAAGCTATGGGCTTCTTTCCCAAACATCCATGACGTCCACAAACAACCAGAGTTACAAGGAGCGTAACCATGAGTCAACCTATCATCCAAATGAAAAATGTGATTAAAGAATTCAAAGTGGGCGGTGGTTTAGCGAAAGAGGAAACCTTTCGTGCGCTTCAAGGAGTGACTTTTGATCTGTACGCAGGAAAAACCTTGGCTTTGGTTGGAGAGTCAGGCTGCGGTAAGAGTACTTGCGCTCGCTTAATAACCAAAGTCTATCCTGCAACGGAAGGCGAGATCCTTTTCAATGGCACTGACATAAATGAGATCACGTCACGATCGGCTCTACAAGAATATCGCAGTAAAGTACAAATGGTGTTTCAAGATCCGTTTGGCTCTCTCAATCCAACTCATACCATTCGCCATCACCTAACACGTCCTTTAAAAATTCATAAACAAGTCAAAAACGAGCGCGACATCCCAGCCCGCTTGGAAGAGCTCCTAAAGCTGGTGGAACTACCTGAAGAGACATTGAATAAGTTCCCTCACGAACTCAGTGGTGGGCAACGTCAGCGAGTAAACTTAGCAAGGGCTTTAGCGGTAGGTTCGCAAATCATTCTTGCGGATGAGCCTACGTCTATGCTGGATGTTTCTATTCGCTTGGGAGTGTTGAATTTAATGCAACGAATGAAGCAAGAACTGGGAATTGGTTTTTTATACATCACTCATGATCTGGCGACTGCGCACTACATCGCGGAAGAAACCGCAGTAATGTACAAAGGGCAAATCGTTGAATGGGGCGACACGCATTCAATACTTAAGAATCCGCAGCATCCTTATACTAAGCTGTTGATTTCTGCCGTTCCTGATCCTGACTTACCTTTTGGTAACTTAGTGAAAAATGAACCAAACTATTCGATAGATGCCGATGAAATTCGTCAACGTAGCAGCATAATTGTCGACGAATTTGATCAAATAGGACCAAATCACTATGTAAAACAATGGACTGAGGCAGCGTAATGGATTTGAGTACTTGGCAAGATCAAATCGCCATGTGGTACGAACAGCGGAAACATGATCAAGTAGAAAAATTGGAAACGATCTTATATCAGGTGCCTGATGACGTGTTTGGACCCGAATTGAGTGATCTTCAAAGTAAAGCGATTGCTTGCTGGTTGGATGGATGTTTACGCGTGTTTCAACATGCAAGGTACCAAGACCCTCAGAAAGCATATCAAACTTTGCTTTATACGAGTGCAAAGCTTGAACAAGCAGCATGCCAAGTCTCGACTGATATTCTGATCAAAGATTGGTGTTTGAGACGACTTCAGCATCTCACCGTTGTGGCGTTAGAGTTTTGTAATCAGCAGTGTGATCAAAACAAGTGGCAGGAACAAGCCCATAGCTTAATCGAATCACATGTTGCGTTGATGCGTTCATTACATTGGAATGAACCTAAGAAGCATGATCAAGGTTTGCCTCATTAGTCCGGAAAAATGATCAAGGCTTAATTAGCGGAATTTTAGGTAAAAAAAAGCGAGTTTCCTGAGGAGAAACTCGCGAAGTCTATTCAGAATGAATGTAACAATATGAGCCAATCTATTAATCATCAGAAAGGACAAAAGGTTGTCTATTCGGGATAAATAGTAGTATTAGGCTTGGCTTCTAATGTCAGTGGTTTGTAAGAGTTAAGTCTGTTTTTTATCATCGAAAGACATTGTTACATTTCAAACCGATACATCACACCTATAGCTTGATACACATCAAGCGACATTTTTAAATCGCCATTTCATCCAAGGCACGAAATACCATTTCATCCATGTGACCATCGAAGATTTGACGACAAACTTTCCGACGCACCGCTAACCCCGCAATCAAGCGCTCGATGGTAAGATGCTTGACATCGTTCTGGGTGTTAAACAGCTCGACGGTTTTACTTAATGTCTCATAAGGAATCGGCTCATCCCCTACCCTTAGCCAATCGAGCTTCTCTATGTAATCTGAGCACTCTTCTTTGATTGAGGCATACGAGTGCCCTGTCATCGCAGATAAAGCCGTTATACTGCGTTCTAGAGCCTCTGGTGAGGTATATTTAGATAGAGTAATGGTGATCTCATCAGCATTGATCTCTACCAAATGTTTTCTTTGCTTCACGCGTCGCCCTAAATTTCCTCTTGGAGACGGTGCTTTGCGTTGAATGGGCTCAAATTCGCCGTCTATGATGCCTGAGAGCTCCTCAAGCTGCTGTCGGGTTACCATCTCATTACGAAGCGGGTTTGGCAGCGTAGGCGCCATGTTGCGCTTGCCTGCGTTGGTTGTACGAGCACGTGAGTAACGCAGCACCTCTTCGACGTCACATTTGATGTCGATCTGGTAATCCATCACTTTATCATTCTCGATCATAGTTTCGATCGTTAAGTGATAGCCCCATAAGTTCACCACAAAAAGATCGTCTGTCCCTTTGCCGTCTGACAAGCGTTTCAGCTCACGGATCAGATCCATTGAGAACCGACGCCATTCAATGTTACGTGCAAGCTTCTGATTTAACTCGCTCAACAGCATGCAATCTGTGTGTCGGCGCACCATACGGCTACGGAAAAACGAATACAGCTGGAACACCAACGTATGCTGTTTCAGGATTTCTGGTGGGAACAAGAAGAAATAATCGCGCGTTAACAGCTCTTCATAAAACGAAGGTTCCCAAACTAAAATATATAAGTTTGGCTTGATACGAATTTCACCATCGCTTCCCTCCACTGGTGCCTCTTCAGAGGCTGTGATGGTTCGAGCAAGAAAACGAAAACGATCACTTTTGAAGCCCTCTGGCATGTTTTCACTTAGCCAACGTCCAGTAAGTTCATGGAGCTGAAAATCAGTGAATTCAATGCGATCAATGCTATCGCGAATGGAATCACGAGCTGGGCCACTGTCTTTTTTGCCTCTGAGCGACAAAATATCAGTGATGTATAGCGGCGTTTTGTTTGGTACGTGAGCAGCATCAAGCTGATACTGATCTTTGTGATGATCATGATACTGAACCGTTAACGTGAAGAGAGCGAACAGGGTCATGAGATCATCCACAGTCATGATATTTTTGGATGATCGCGTCTCAATAACGGCTTTTGTGCCAGAGATCGACACCATGGATTTCTGATAACTTTTTCGAGTTCTTGGTGGCGCAAGTGCTTGGTCAATGATCCCAGCCCAATTTGTTGGAGATACAACAAATTGATCGGCTTCATCTTTCATCGTGGGAGGTGTGTTTAACCCGTGCTCATTCAACAAACGTTTGTTTACTTGAGTCTGAGCCAATGCTTTCGAACGTTTTTGTTTTTCGTTCTGGCGAACTTTGTCGGTAACAAGACTTGTTGCTCCCAACACAGATATAAGCTGATTGGGATTCACAAATTTATGTAGCATCGTTTTACCAGCAAGTCCCTCTTCAAAACGCACTGGAGTTTGAGTAAATAAACCAATATTTACTGCCGCGCGCAAACGTTGTTGCAAGGCTGCACGTGTGAGTTGCCCATCTGTTGCTTCCACAATCTCTGTGGTTGAAACCAAACCATCCTTGCTGCTGAAGCCTCGTAATGAGATCAGATTAAGCAACTCTAAGATGCTTTTGGTCACCCCTTTGAAATGTTGGTACTGCTCTACCCAATCCGCAGAGGATTCATGTACCTCAAAAAGATGGCCATCTTTGTGGCTTCTCGGTGCTTTAATCAGAATTTTTTCATCAGCCGTCATTTTAGATCCAGATCACACTAGCCGTAGTTGTGCTATGGTTCCGAAGAATAAAGAAAAACAGATCATAAATAAAGAAAAAAGATTGTTTTTTAAATAACTGATCTTTTTGATTAATCTGATCTTAATTGATTATATGATCTAATGATCTGGCTTGAAATTTTTCGCTAAGCTTTTGTTCTATAAGACTATTATTTCCATTTATTTCGGAACTATGATCATAAGAAGTCTGAAAGTATGATCAACAATAACCTGAAAGCATGATCATATTTATTCGTAAGCATGATCATTAAGGTTATGAAAAGATGATCAAAAGAGTCTTGAAACGATGATCATGATGTTTTTACAGGTTATCCACAGATGCAGTATTTAATAATGATCTTCACGATGATTATATTGTGCATTGGTGATGTTATTTATACTCGGATCGATGATCAAGAGCCAATATATCTATCGTTCTGGCGTCCATATTGATGAGATATCACTCATCTGATTAAAATACATTCAAGTCGCTCATATTTAGAAGTAAATCCTAGTCTCTGCTTATTTACAGGAAGCATGATCATGAGAGTGTGATTTATCATAGCAACTTGAGCAATTTCATTGTTCCGGCTTCTATACCGTCAATTTCTGCTCAATCCCCCATTCTGTCTGCACTCAACCGTAAATCAGAGAAGAAAACTCATGCTTCCGAGAGATTTTAAGGCTTGATCATATTTCCGACTAATGGATCTTATTTTATTTGCGTGTTTACACCGTACTCTGCTCAATTTTTCCATGATCATGCTTTCGGATTTGTTTATTAACACGGAAGCATGATCATAAGTATACCTTGATCATACTTCCATAGATGTTTCGCTGGAACTGCCCTATTTTGCTCGGAGACATGATCAAGGTGTTCAGGTCTTTATTGTTCCGATATTACTTACTATTTTTCGTTTAAATTAGGTTGGTCTAACATAATCCGTAATTTAGCTTAAGATTATAATCGTTCCGGTAGAAAATTGATTTACATTGTAAATGAGTGACGCTGTAACACTTTTTATTTTTAAGTTTAGGTGTCCACTTATGAGAAGATTATTTGATTAAAAATAGTTATCTTTTTGACCATAAATCATAAAAGCGTCGATTTGGGTGTTTTTTTATGTGATGGTAATTCAAAATGTTCGTGCACCTTTTTGTTGTTTTTGGTCTTTACTGCTGTACAATTGCAGTTATAAATCCTTCCAACGGAATTTGGCATGAAAAGAGAAAAAACGATTGAAAACCTTCTTGAGTTAGCGGAGCTGACTCAGCAGGTTCAAGCTGACCGTATTGAAATTGTTTTAGAAGAGCGAAGCGATAACTACTTCCCACCAATGTCGAAAGCGATGATGGAAACCCGTTCTGGTCTAACTCGCCGTAAGCTCGACGACGCGATTGGTAAAATGGAAGCCGCTGGGCATCAATTTACTAAAAACAACGCGAATCATTATTCAATTACGTTAGAAGAAGCACACATGCTCATGGATGCGGCTGAAGTGCCTAAATTTCATGAGCGTAAAAAGAATTCAGGTAACAAACCTTGGATTATTAATGTGCAGAACCAAAAGGGCGGTACAGGTAAATCAATGACCGCGGTTCATTTAGCGGCATGTTTAGCGCTAAATTTGGATAAACGATACCGTATTTGTTTAATCGACTTAGACCCACAAGGCTCGCTACGTTTATTCCTCAACCCGCAAATCAGCATGGCAGAGCATGATAATATCTATTCTGCGGTAGACATTATGTTGGGTAACGTGCCTGATGGTGTGGAAATTGACAGTGAATTTTTACGTAAAAACGTATTGCTGCCAACGCAATATCCGAACTTAAAGTCGATTTCAGCGTTTCCAGAAGACGCGATGTTTAATGCGGAAGCATGGCAAACGCTATCTGAAGACCCATCACTCGATATCGTCCGTCTGCTGAAAGAGCAACTGATTGATAAAATTGCTGATGACTTCGATATCATTATGATTGATACCGGTCCACACGTTGACCCATTAGTATGGAATGCGATGTATGCATCAAATGCCTTGCTCATTCCTTGTGCGGCTAAGCGTCTGGACTGGGCTTCAACAGTAAACTTCTTCCAGCATTTGCCTACGGTATATGAAATGTTCCCGGAGGACTGGAATGGTCTTGAGTTTGTTCGCTTGATGCCAACCATGTTTGAGGACGACAATAAGAAGCAAGTTTCTGTTTTAACTGAAATGAACTATCTTCTAGGTGACCAAGTTATGATGGCTACTATTCCTCGTAGCCGTGCGTTTGAAACCTGTGCCGATACCTACAGCACAGTATTTGATCTGACAGTAAGCGATTTTGAAGGCGGTAAGAAGACACTAGCTACCGCGCAAGACGCTGTTCATAAAAGCGCACTGGAATTAGAGCGTGTGCTGCACTCTAATTGGCCGTCATTGAATCAGGGGTAATAAGTAAATGGCTTTGAAAACGTCTGAATTAAACGCGAAATTATTTGGCAAAACGAATAAGCGTCGTGTTGTGACTCCGCAAGAGGCGCAAACTGCGGCAAAAGAGAAAGCTCAAACGATTGAACTAGCAGTTGCAGGTGAAAATATTGTTCAGTTTGAACTTGTGCGTATTCCTGCAAATAAAGTTGCGACAGAAACAACAGTATTTGTTGATAACGCTCGTGAGCAATCGTTCTTAAACGAACATGCTTTATCTGATGTTTTAGTCACACTCAAAGAGCGTGGCCAACAATATCCAGCGGTGGGTCGTAGAACTGAAGATGGCAAGATTGAAGTTTTAGATGGTAGCCGTCGTCGCATGTCTTGTATCCTCGCTGAACAAGATTTTTTGGTTTATGTTGCTGACAACATCAATACTGACCATGCTAAGTTTTTGTCTGATGTGGCAAATGCTCACAAACCGCTCTCTTTATACGAAAAAGGTAAAGAGATGCAGGCTAAGCTTGATAGTGGTGAAGCTGAGGATCAGAAAGCATTGGCAAAAATGTTCCAGTGCAGTGAAGCGTTGGTAAGTGGCGCTTTAAAAGCCGCAGCATTACCGTTAGAACTGCTTCAAGCGTATCCGAATGTTGGCGATCTCGGTCGCCCAACAATCGTGAAACTGCACAAACAGTTTTCAACGCTAACGCCAGAGCAGCAGCAAGAGCTGTTAGATAAATGTCGCTCTAGCGAAGGGTTTTTATGGCAGCGAAGCACAGCTCAAGGCGTTGCTCGTCTGACAAAAGAAGTCACGGAAAGCATCGAAAATTGGATTACTGAACTTGCACCAGCAAAACCTGGTAAGAAGACGGAAAAAGTCGACTTAGTTAAAGGTCGAGCAAGCTATAGCCGAAAAGGTAGCAGCCTGGCGTTGAACTTGAAGAAAGTTGACGACAGCTTAATGGAAGAGATTCTTGCGTTTGTACAAACCAAACTGCAATAACAAATGATGATTGAATCAACCGCCTCCGGGCGGTTTTTTTATATCTGAGAAGCGTCAAATTAAAGATGTGATACCATTACGTCAGTTCAACGTTGGATAGACAAAATGCAGACACAATCTGATTTCCTTTCATCACTTCAACATCAAGCTCACCAATCTTTCCAAAGGATTGGTGTTGTCATTCAAGGCGAGGCTTCTTGGCAAAATGCGTTGATGTCAGAGTTCCATAAAACGCAGCGCCATCAACGTTGGTTTTCTGTTGGTGATTTTGGTTTGAAAAACGTATCCAGTGTTTCGTCTAAACAAGGACACATGTTGCTAGGCAGAGAGTGTGACGTTCTATTGTTTGATGCTCGAAATGGCTTTGACGCCAATAGTTTTACCGCCGCGCTTGGCTCATTGGTTGGCGGCGGTTTTCTTATTGTCATTACTGAGCTGCGACAAAATGCGAATTTTGCTCAGCAATGGATGCACAAACAGTGGGAGAAGCTCGTTGTTATTGAGCAAGACAAACCATTGCCAACGGCTCCAGACATCAAGCAAGCAGAAAAAGAAAGCCACTACACGGAACAAGAACATGCCATTTCTCTAATTGAAAAGGTGGTGACAGGACATCGAAAGCGACCGTTAATTTTGACCGCTGATCGTGGGCGCGGAAAAACAAGTGCCCTCGGCATTGCGTGTGCGAACTTATTACAGCAGAAGCCACTTAGAATCTTAATTACGGCACCATCTATAAAAGCCGTTGAGCCTGTTTACCAACATGCTTTACGTTTACTCCCTAACGCACAGCGCATTAAGAAGGACAGATTAGAATCAGGGCAGGGAGCCATTCAATTCATTGCTCCTGACGAACTTCTATCGAGCAGACCTGAATGTGATTTGTTACTTGTCGATGAAGCGGCTGCAATTCCAGTTCCTATGCTCAAAAGCATTACCGAACATTATCATCGACTCGTTTTTTCTACGACTGTTCATGGTTATGAAGGTTGTGGCCGGGGCTTTACGATTAAATTTGTTGATTGGCTTCAGAAACAGCGTTCGGGAATGAAAACATGGCACATGACACAGCCCATCCGCTGGAGCATGAATGATGCGCTTGAATCATGGCTCTATGACGCGTTTTTGTTGGATGCGGAGTTAACGCACCATCAACTTAAACAGGTCGACTCAATTTCCCTTTCTAAAGCCGATAAGAACAATTTGATATCGCAGCCTAGTTTGCTGCGTGAGTGCTTCGCTCTTTTGGTGAATGCTCATTATCAGACCTCGCCGAATGATTTGATTCACCTTTTGCAAGACGACAACAGTCAGCTCTATTTTGCTAAGCAAGATAATGCGGTTGTGGGGGTGATATTAGCGGTCGAAGAGGGGGGCCTTGACGATGAATTGATTGAAGAAATCCAGCTTGGTAAGCGTCGTCCTAAAGGACACTTAGCCCCAATTACGATTGCAAACCACCTAGGATTCCCGAATGTCGCGAATCTATCGACGCTGCGAGTCATGAGAATTGCGGTTCATCCAGCATTGCAAGGCAAAGGCATTGGTCAAAAAATTCTGCAGCAACTTGAGCAAATGGCTGCTAAACACATTGCCTACTTATCCACGAGTTTTGGTGCGACGGAAGAGTTGCTCTATTTCTGGCGACAATCGAACTTCCGTACAATTCGCTTAGGGTCAATGCGCGATGCTGCTAGCGGTTGTTATTCAGTCTTGATGGTCAAACCTTGTGATTCCCAACAGACGGCTTGGGTCGACCAATCTCAGGCGCTATTTGAAGAAATGTTGTCTAACAATGTGGCTGACGTCTATCCAAAATTAGAAGCCCCTATTTTTCGAGCTCTATTGCCGCAACCTTTGGGAATGAGTCCACTTCATCCCGCTAAGTTATTACTAATTGAATGTTATGCTGATGGTGGTAACAGTTATGAGTCTGTGTCTGTGTGGCTTCAACAGTGGTTACTTAATTTAGGTTTGAACTCTGTTTCCGACTTGATGATTAGTAAGCTTTTTCTTAACCGTAGTTGGACTGAATGTGCTCAGCAATTTGGTTTACCTGGAAGAAGGCAAGTTGAGCAGCAGTTAAGGGACGAAGTAAGACACATTTGGAGCGATTTACACTGTAAACAATAAAGGGAAATTTACACTGTAAATGAAATTATTGGGAGCTGATTTTACACTGTAAATCCAGCTCCTTTTTGTTTCAGCGTGTATTTTGATTGAGCTTTAGGTTAAATCGAGTTTTCTCTTAATATGCTGTTTAACCGTTATTGATGGATTACTTTCTTTAGTGACGTGAGCCCTATAATAAGAAATGCGAGGTTTGTTCAGAAAACGGATTTGGTTAGACTGAAAGTGTTGATGGGAAGCAAAGTGGTAAGGGTATGTGGAAGCTGTGTCTTGAGTTATCTGAAGATAAGACCAAGGTGATAGCCCGTCTTCCGGGAGAAGTGGACCTCGGTGGTGAGCTAAATCAAAATGAATTAAACGAGCAGCTCGTCGCAATGAACGCTGAAAGGATGTTTGTTGTTGAGGGGGAAGTCGTTAGGTTCATTAACTGCGCCAAAGAACGTAAAGCCGAAGCTTACGAAGGCATCGTCATTGCGGAAAAACGCAACGCGCAAGTTGAGGTCGAATTATCGAATAATGACATGCTCGCCAGCATGAACGTTGTCGGCGCGTACGGAGGCCGAGGTTTACGTGGCCCCGAGATTGTTCAAGCCCTTGCTCAAGCGCGAGTTTCGAAAGGCATCAACAAACTGGCTTTGAAGAAAGTGTTGGTTGTCAGCACTCAGCTCAAACCCGGCGAAACTTTTTCTCAACCTGTAGCGGTTGGTAAGCAACCTATCAAAGGCAAAGACGCTCTTTTTACTCCTCTTGTTAAAGACATCACCAAACGCATCCTCAAACCCAAAGACGGCCAATCTGCTAGCGACAAAATTGATTTACGTAACCTCGGTGAAACTATCGCGGTTGACGTAGGCGATGAGGTGATGCGCCGCACGCCTGCGACCAAAGGCACGCCTGGCTTTACTGTTCAAGGGCGAGTGATTCCTCCGCAAGCCGGAAAAGACAGCCCAATGAAGCCGGGCAAAGGCACTGAGATAAGCAAGCAAGACCCAAACCTATTGATTGCATCGGTATCCGGTACGCCTCTGATTAAAGACAAAACCATCGAAGTTGATAACGCACTCTGCCTCAATAGCGTTGGCGTGAATACAGGCCACGTGAAATTCAAAGGGAATGTGATTATCGGTGGCAACATCGAATCCGGAATGATTGTTAAAGCGACGGGCTCTATTACTGTAGGCGGCTTCATTGAATCGGCTGAAGTACAAGCGCAAGACGACATTCAAGTTGGTAAAGGGATCATTGGCCACACCGTGAGTGATGGCCAGCCAAAGAGTTGTCACGTCAAAGCCAAAGGTTCGATTCGTGCCAGCTACGCCCAATATTGTGATTTGCAAGCTGGCGAAGATATTGAGTTGGCGGTGCACAGCATGAATAACGATATTGTTTGTGGGCGCAATCTGACGGTGCTGGATGCGAACGGTAGGAACGGTACGCTCAGCGGCGGAGATGCAAAAGTCGGTGACAAAGTGGTGTGCTTACAATTGGGCGTAGAAGGCGACACCGCCACTAAGGTAGAAGCGTTCGCGCGCTATTCTGCATTTAAGGAGCGATTAGCAGAGCTCAAAGATCAATACAAACGCGCTCAAGAAGGCACGATGGATGTGATTCGTAAAGAGCTCGAATTTAAGAAACGTCCTAAAGCCGAACGTACCGACGAAGAACAAGCTCAGATTGACGTGATGAAAACACAAAACAACGAGCAGCTTGAAGCGATAAAGCAAAAGCTAGAACAAACGGAACATGACTTTGAAGTCGCGTTAGAAGAAAATATTGTCGAAGCCAAAGAGCGTGTCTTCACTCGCGTGACGGTGCAGTTTGGCGACGAACAAGTAACGACAAAGCGCACTCATGGCGGTTGTTCGTTCCGTTTCAATCAATACGAAATTAAAGTCTCGGCGAACTTGGAAGAAGAGGACGTCGCTGCGGTTTAAGCTTTCTTACTCACTGAGCCCACACGTCGCAACAATATGTGTGGGCTTTTTTTATCTACAAATCGACAATGTGCTCTTGATAGTAGTCCGCAAGCGCACCCACTTGGCTGCTACACATTACTTTCATTGCTTGTTTAATGTGTTCTATTGGCCAGTTCCACCATTGGATATTGAGTAGAGTTTCAATCTCTTTATCGCTGAATCGTTGACGTACGACTTGGTTGTTTCCAACCACCACAGAATAAGGTTGCACGTCTTTCGTCACTACGGCGCGTGCTCCGATGACGGCTCCATCGCCGATGTTTACTCCGGGCATGATCATCGCCTCACCGCCAATCCAAACATCATTTCCCACCACTGTGTCTCCGGCACGCTCGAAACCGTCTTGTACGCCTTCTCCAAATTCTTCAGGAGAGAAGGGGAAGGTCGAAATCCAGTCAATGCGATGACCTTGGTTTCCTGCCATCATGAAGGTGGCTCCAGAAGCGATGGAACAAAACTTGCCAACGATTAATTTGTCGATGCTATCGGGTTCTCTACTTTGCCATTCTTGAAGTGTGACGGGGTCACCCAACAAGTAGCGTACCGCTTGCTCTTCGAAGCTTTTTTGATGATAGAAGCCCGAGTAATAGCTGTAATCGCCAACGATGATATTGGGATTAGTGATGTGATCTTTAATGACTTGACCTTTTAACCACGTGTCGAAAACACTCATAACTCATCCTTTCAAATTTAGGTTGTACAGAGTTTAGAGGCTTTCTATTATTTCCAGTAGTTTGATTTTAGAGATTCAGAATTACTGTATGGAAATAAAATGGCTCAGCTACGTACCACTTTACGTCGCTTTGTGTGAGGAACGGAGTATTGCTGGTGCAGCAAAGCGACTGAATTGTTCGAATGCGCATGTAAGTCGGCAACTTAAACAGCTTGAAGACATATTGTCGGTGCAGCTTATTCAGCGAACTACGCGCCAGTTTAATTTGACCTACGATGGTTTGCGGTTTTATCAGCAGGTAAAGCAACTGCTCGAAGGCGCTGAGCAGATCAATGAGCAAGTCATGGCAAACGAGATCGTATCGGGAAAATTGAGAATAGCGGCGTCCGCTTCTTTCGGATCTGCGTTACTCAGCCAAACATTGATCGAGTTTCGATTGCAACATCCACAAGTGAGCGTCGAAGTGATCTTCACAGAGACGCCTCTCGACTTGATTGAGGCTGGGTTTGATATCGCATTCTACTTTACCGATACTCCTCCAGAGGGATACGTCGGCCATCAGCTACGCACTTTACACTGTAAACCGATCGCTCATCGCTCGTATTTAGCTGATAAACCAAATGTAAGTACGCCAGAGGAGCTTGGTGACTTAGAGCACATCCTTTATAAAAGTCGTGACTTGGTGTTAGACAAGTGGACGTTTACGCATAAGCAAACTCAACAGCAGTGCAGCATTGAGTTAGAAAGTACGCTGAGTTTTAATCTTGTCCAGTCCATGTTGGATGCTACTTTGACTGGCTGTGGTGTAGCCATGTTAGATGAATTTGCACTGGCTAAACTCGACCCTGCACAAAAAGAACAACTCGTGAGTTTGCTGCCAGAATGGCAAACGGATGCGATTTTGCCGCTTTATCTGCTTTACCCAAAACGTGAGCACTTACCAAGAAGAACGCGAGCGTTCATCGAACACTTTAGGAACATATATTCTGTCGGCGAATAGCGACAACAAACTTAGCAACAATTGAGGAAGCAAAGGAATGCGAAAACACTGTATTGCGATTGGCGGTGGGGGCTGGATGATGGGAGAGAATCCGAGCCCGCTCGATCAATACATTTTGTCTTTGTCTTGTAAGGAGAATCCAAACATTTGTTTTATACCTACAGCCACGGGAGATGCTGATGAAGTGATTGAACGTTTTTACGATGCGAAGCTTAGTGAAAACGTGACCCATTTTCCGCTGTTTAAGTTTGAAGCTGGTTGGAAAGAAACGCTATTTGAACAAGACATCATTTACGTAGGTGGCGGTAATACGCGTTCGATGTTGGCCATTTGGCGCGAATGGGGAATCGATAGAATACTCAAGCAGTGTTATGAACAAGGCATCATCATTTGTGGCATGAGCGCAGGTGCAATTTGTTGGTTTGAGTTTGCGGTGACAGACAGTGATCCCGAAGCATACCAAGTTATGCGTTGTCTTGGATTTATTGACGGTTTGGCTGCGGCACATTTTTCTCATGTAGGTGAGAAGTTCGAGGTTTTCCAAGCCTTTGCTCGTTCTCAACCGAGCATCACTTGTTATGGCATTCACGATTATGCGGCATTGCACTTTGTTGATGGAAAATTGTTAGCTACTGTCACCAGCCTCCCTGATGCAGGCGTGTTGGTTAAAACAGGTAACGAAGAAAACATATTGCGAGGGTGAGCTTCTTCAAATCAGCATTAAAGGCAATAACTACTGACCGGACATAGAAGAAGCTCATGGATTCAGCTAACTTACATTAAGTATCGTGCTTACAGCTCGTAACGGAGACCTAAGTGGTAGTAGCTTTCGTCTGCGTGTGCACCGCCAAACGAGACTTCTTGTCCATTGCTGTAGCCACGCGAGCCGTTACGATCAACGTAGTTTGTGTAGATAGAAGAACGAGGCGTCAGTTTGTATTGCACTTCTAGCGTTGTATCTTTCAGCTCTAGCTCGTCACCATCACTATTTTCTAAAGAACGATAACCAGCACGCAGTGCCCATTTGTCATTTACACTGTAAACCGCCGTTAGTTCCATCACTTTGTCGGTACTGGTTTGTGAGTAATAGCCCTCTAGTTCATCTTCCGAGTACAACGCACCCAACATCAAATCACCTAGGTAGTAACGCGTACCTGCACCCCAGAATGTGTAATCGGTGTCGTTGCTTTCACGTGCATCACCTTTATTCTTCTGCATCGCTATCACTGGTGCCAAGGTACCCAAATTCCCCATGTCTAGCGTATAACGCAGTGCAGCGTTGTAACCGTAGTCGAGCTCAGAAGTGTTGTTTCCTAAAATGTACGCGACAGAAAAATCGACATTACCTAGGCTGTTTTGGTATTGCAGCGTGCCATCTTGACGGAAAACTTGCGTTGCGGTTTTGTCGACTTTATTCGCTTGGCGCGCCATAGAAACATCGGAAGAGGCGAACACATCACCAATGTCGGTAAACATAATCAACCCAGATGCCACGCGACCACCAGTAATGCGACCATAATCTTTCGCATCAATACCCGCCCATACATAACGTGCGGTCAGAGACGGTTTGTCGTTTACTTGGTTTGCGTATTCAGCGGCACCCACTTGGTATTGCGCTTGGCCGATGATCGACGCGTACTCGTTGATGGTTTGTGAACCGTTTAAACCAATACGGCCATCAAACTCGCCATTTGCATCGCCGTGCTCGTTATTTTTACTGGTGACATTGAAACCAAGACGAGAGTAAATATTTAAAACTGACCCATCTTCCGCTTGATACAGCTGCGCTGCCATTGCGTTTGATGCCATCAATGTAGGGAGAAGTAGAGTCAAAATGTGCTTTTTCATGATTAACGACCTTTCATTTCTATTGTTTTAGGTACGACAAAGCCCCTTCCGAGTAACGGAATAAGAAAAATTATCGTGAAGTAGAGAGAGGGTGCGCCCTTGTTTGCCAAGGGCGCGAGCTAGTCCATTCCTATAGGGGAAGAATGATTTAGCTTAAATCGACGTCTTTGCAGCCAAAGAAGTAAGTCGCGAGGAAGCCGACGATGTAAGAGATAAGCAGGCCAGCAACAAACACCATCATTCCCGGGAAGATGCCATTTTCTGATGTCATGAGAGGAATCGCCACGATACCGGACGGGCCAAACACCGTATTAAGACCAACTGGTAAGCCAAGGTAAGAAACTAAACCGATAAAGAAGCCGCCCGCAGCGCCGCCAATACAAGCGGTAACGAATGGTTTTACGCGTGGTAATGTCACGCCGTAAATCAATGGTTCGCCAATGCCTAGAAGGCCAGGAATAATAGCGCCTTTAACTTGAGTGCGCAGTAGAGCGTCTTTTTTGGCTTTGAAATACAGCGCCATTGACGCGCCAACCTGACCGCCACCAGCCATCGCCAGGATAGGGAATAGCGAGTTAAAGCCCTGTGCTTCCATCAATGCGAAGTACACTGGAACAAAACCCTGGTGGATGCCAAATACCACAGAAATTAAGAACAAACCTGCCAAGATCGCAGCGCCTAATGGGTTATCGTTCAAGTTGAGGAACAACCAAGACATCCCTTTAAACAGCTCGCCGCCGATTGGCATGATGATCAAGAAGGTTACCGCACCCATGATCAACAGAGTGATAACGGACGTTAAGATCATGTCCAGATCATCTGGCATGTATTGACGAACCTTACGCTCGACTTGCGCACCGATGATCGCCGCCAAAAGTACGCCGATAATGTTGCCGCGCGGATCAATCGCAAAGCCGAAAAACTCGTTCATGCCAGAGTAAATACCGGATGTAGCCTCTGGGTTGTAACCCAGCACAAACAAAGAGGCGAGAATGGCACCATTAACACCAGAGCCGCCAAACGCTTGCTGCGCGTTGTAACCAATCAGAATACTTAAGAAAGCAAACAGACCCTTACCAAAGACTTTCATGTAGGCGATCAAATCCAGCATAAACTGGCTTGGTGTCTGGTCGAGAACAAACATCTGTTCCAATAACGTCGCAAAACCTAGCAACAAACCAGCGGCAATAAAACCAGGGATCAACGGCGTAAAGATGGTAGCAAACTTGCTTAAAAAACGCTGAACCGCACTGGTTTGCTTACTCTTCATCTGTTTTTTCTGCTCGGCTGCGACGGCAGAAAGATCTTGTTGCGGCATATCTGCTTCTTCACTGTCACCAGAGGTTAAGCTGTAGATCAATTGATTCATCATCTCAGCCGCTTGTTGAGCTTTTCCGGGACCGAGAATGATCTGAAACTGCTCATCGCTTTCCACCACACCCATTACGCCGGGAATTTGCTTGATAACTGATTGATCAGCCAAGCCATTGTTGGCGAGCGATAAACGCAAACGCGTCATACAGTTACCACATTTGCTTACGTTGCTACTGCCACCCACTGCGGACAGCAACTGCGATACTGTGTTTGAAGTTATTTTTGCCATAGGGTCTATCCTTCAGAACTCGGATTATTTAGTTATTATTTAGTGCTGCGCGAATAAAGCCGTTGTGCGCGGCGAGGCGTGATTTGGCTTGTTCGGCATCCAAATCGGCCAAAATCATTAAGATGGCGGTTTTGCAGTGGCGACCGCAGGCATTTAATGCTCGCTCTGCTTCTTCTTTTGATGCGTCGGTTGCTTCCACAACAATGTTGGTTTGGCGTTGTATGAGCTTGGCGTTAGTGGCTTCTACATCCACCATTAAGTTGCCAAATACCTTACCGCTACGAATCATTGCGCCTGTCGTGAGCATGTTTAGCACCAGTTTTTGTGCGGTGCCAGCTTTCATGCGAGAAGATCCAGTGACAACCTCTGCGCCAACTATCGGCAGAATCGCGATGTCGGCCGCTTCTGCCATGGCACATTCTGGATTACAAGCGATAGATGCGGTCGTGGCTCCGATGGATTTAGCGTACTCCAAACCACCTAGTACATAAGGTGTACGGCCACTCGCTGCAATGCCTACAACCACGTCATGCTTGGTGAGGTGAAGTGCTTTTAAGTCGTCTTGACCCATTTTCGCGTTGTCTTCTGCGTTTTCTACCGCTTTTAAAATCGCTTGATGTCCACCAGCAATTAAGCCAATCACCATATCTGGATGCGTGCCGTAGGTAGGAGGACACTCGCTCGCATCAAGAATTCCTAAGCGGCCTGATGTGCCTGCTCCCATGTAAACCAAACGGCCACCATTGGCGAACGCTGCAGTAATTGCATCAACCGTCTTTGCAATTTGTGGTAGCACTGCTTTGACCGCGAGCGCGACTTTTTGATCCTCTTCATTAATGACTTGCAGCATCTCGATGGTCGAAAGCGTATCAATCTCTGCACTGACTGGATTACGGCTTTCTGTCACCAATCGGCTTAAATCAATTTTCATGTTTTACACTCTTCGTAATGTTCAATCTGAGGGCGATTCTATGGAATAAAATATTCTGTTTTGGTGATAAAAATCACACTTGAGGTTATTCTTTGTGCAGGAGAAATTTGGAATAATGAGAGAAAATATATGTCTATTACATCCGATATAAACTGGCTTGGTTAGAATAATCATGGAGTTAAATCAAACTCCAATTATTTTTGTTTTGGAATAAATTATTTAAATTTTTTGAGGTTTTTGTTGTGTCAGTTGTCAATAAGATAGTCGCGAGGCGTACTCAGCTTTCGCAAAGTGGTCGTTTGGTCGGCGATTGGATTGTTGAAAACGCAGAAAAGGCGGCGCTGCTCACTAGCCAAGAACTTGCGGCGCAAGTAAAAGTGAGTCAATCGAGCATTGTGAAATTTACTCAGCGTATTGGCTTTAAAGGCTACAGCGAGTTTAAGTTAGCTCTGAATGAAGAGATTGGCCGTAAGCATGCGATGCAGTCGACACCGTTGCACAGTGATATTTTGGCAGATGATCCCATCGCGGTTATTTCACAGAAACTGGTGAAAGCAAAAACAGATGCTATGTTTCAAACCACCAATGCGCTGTCTTATGAAGCGTGTCACCAAGCGGTGAAATGGTTGAGCGAAGCGCGTCGAGTGCAAGTGGTCGGGATTGGGGGCTCAGCCCTGACCGCGAAGGATTTAAGCTTTAAACTGCTTAAACTCGGTATTACGGCGCTTTCCGAACAAGACAGCCACGTGCAGATTGCTGTTGCTCGTACCCTCTCTTCAGAAGATGTGCAGATTGCGATTTCGTATTCGGGCGAACGCAAAGAAATTCTCGTCGCGGCAGAAGCGGCAAAAGAGCAGGGCGCGAAGGTGATTGCGTTATCTGCTCCTGGGAGAAGTCGCTTGCGCGGTATTGCCGATATTACGTTTGATACGATTGCCAATGAAACGGAACATCGCAGCTCATCCATTGCTTCGCGTACCGCGCAAAACGTGATCACCGATTTGCTGTTTATCATCTTGGTTCAGCAAAGAGACGACAGTGCCCGTCAGTTGATCAGCGATATCAGTACCGACATCAAACAGATCCTCACATGATCGCTTAACCAACAGCGGACTAGAGATCCGGATCGTGCCTCAGCAAAGCAATAAAAGCAGAGAGATGTTTTTCAATGGTGAGATCGGCAGAAATCGCGGGTAATTCCAACGTGATGCAAGGTAAATCACGTTCACTACACCAAGTGCCGAATGAGCCGGGTGTTTCGTAGTCGACATCGTCAACGATTGGCAGTTGGAACTGCTCGCCGAGCCATTTGGCAAGGTCGGAATGTTTGGGATCATCCACAAAAGCAAGCGGTTCATGAAACGACACCACAAACTTTGGCTTGCGCAGTTCAATCAAGTTAATTAATGCGCTAACTTCAGGCTCTAGTTGGTTTTTAGTGCCAGTTTTCACCTGTACGTCTCGAACGGGTGTGTGAGAGCTCCATCGATACACTGTGCCATGCTCAGTCCAATTTTGGGTTGGAAACGCGCGATTGAGATCCACTTGGTTTGCATTTGCGCGTGTGCCTAGTTGGTTGCCGTCAGGATTCATTGACAGAATCACATCATGTCGTAAGTTTTCAGCAGGCAAGCTTCTTAGCGCGCAGGACAAACCTGCAATCGAGGCCGTCTCGTCCCCGTGAGTGCCTGCCAAAATCAAACCTCGCAAAGCACTTTCGACTTGAGCCGGAAAATACAGTAATGGCGCACCAAGCACGGATTGACCGTATGATGTTGGCCGAATTAAAAATGCCGCTCTTTCCGTTCTTGGAATTAGACTCACCGTAATCTCCTGATTGATGAAGTAGTATCAATATCTAAGCTAATTACACCTAGCTAAACTGAACCGTTTAAACTCGTCAATGGTTGAAATGTTAATTGTGGCACTTGCTTCACAAGACGCGTTAGGAGAACGAAAAACGATATGGATTTTAAAAAACATTCAACGGCGTTGCTGATTTCCTCTTTATTCACCCCTTTTCTTGCTACATCAGTTGCTGCGGAGACCTTACCTAAAGGTATTCAACTTGCCGCAGAACAGCATTTAGTACGTGCGAATGACGCAGAGGCGGCGACGCTTGACCCAGCGAAAGCCGAAGGTCTGCCAGAAATGCATGTGATTCGTGACTTATTTGAAGGGCTTGTGATTCAAGATCGTGACGGAAACATTATTCCCGGTGTGGCAGAATCATGGGAAACCAACGACAACCAAACCTTTACTTTTCACTTGCGCAAAGACGCGAAATGGTCGAATGGCGAGCCTGTGACGGCGGATGATTTTGTCTATTCACTGCGCCGAGCGGTGGACCCGAAGACCGCTTCTCCAAATGTTTGGTATCTCAAACTCACCAAGATCAAAAACATCGCCGATGTAGCAGAGGACAAAAAGCCTTTGGACGATCTCGGTATCAAGGCAGTGGATAAATACACCCTACGTTTTGAGTTGGACAGTCAAGTGCCGTACTTTGTTGCTATGACTGGGCACACGTCCATGATGCCAGTGCATCAAGCGACAGTGGAAAACCGCGACAAGCCGTGGAGCGATCCAGACCAATTTGTTAGCAACGGTGCATTCACATTGGATAAGTGGGTCGTGAATGAGCGCATTGAACTGGTTAAGAGTCCAAATTACTGGGACAGCGCAGATACGCATTTAAACAGAGTGACTTACATTCCGTTTGAAAACCAAAACGCGTCAATCAATCGTTATGCGGCAGGAGAGCTGGATATCACGTCAGATGTGCCGACTCATATGGCGCAGAAGCTTAAACAAGATTACAAGCAGGCTTACACGGTGGTGCCATTACTGTGCACGTATTACTACGCGTTCAATACCACTCGTCCGCCATTTGATGATGCGCGAGTGCGTCAAGCGGTGTCGTACTCCATCATGCGTGATGTGATTACGAATGGTGTCACGCAAGTGGGCAACCTTCCTGCGTATACCTTTGCGCATCAGTACACTGCCGGTTTTGATGCGACTCCCCCTGAGTATAGTAAGTGGAGTCAGCAACAACGTGACGAGAAAGCGCGTCAGTTGTTAAAAGAAGCGGGTTACAGCCAAGACAAGCCGCTCGATTTTAAATTGCTGTACAACACCAGTGAGGCAAACAAATCGATCGCGGTTGCGATAGCGTCGATGCTACAAAAAAATCTCGGTGCAAACGTGGAGTTAGAAAACCAAGAGTGGAAGTCGTACTTAGTGGCGCGTAAACAAGGCAATTTCGATGTGATGCGCGCTTCCTGGTGTGGTGATTACAATGAAGCGTCTACTTTCCTGAGCTTACTTCGCTCAGGTTCTTCGGGTAACTTTGCACGTTACAGCAGTGAAGCGTATGACAACGCGATGAACAGTGCATTGGCTGCAACCAATGAGAAAGCGCGCCAAGGATTTTACGACCAAGCTGAACAGTTGCTGGCGACAGATATGCCTATCGCGCCAATCTATTACTACATGCAAGCACGTTTGGTTCGTCCAACCGTGGGTGGCTTTGCAAAGAATAACGTAGAAGGGCGCATCTACTCGAAAGATCTCTACATCAAGAAGTAGCGCTCAAAACAAGCGATAAATATGAAGCCCCGAAGATGTATCTTACGGGGCTTCTTTTTATTGTTAGCGAGTGGAGAGCTTGTTCACGAGCATAGCGACTCGTTTGCCAAGATACTCCGCTGTTGCAACATCAGAAGCATGCAACTGACCACCTTCACCACCTTGTGCAACAATACCACCTTGTACACCATAACGATTCAGGTTTTGCTCCCCAGAATTGCTGATCTTATCCAACCCGACCCACATCATGCCGTGTTGGTTAGCGAGCGTTTGTAGATATTGTAATGTGCAAGATTGGTCGCCATTCATTGCCCCACCACTGGTAAAGCCAGCCGCGATTTTGCTCGCCCATTTTTGGTAATACCAAGATTCACTGCTTGCATCTGCAAATGCTTTAAACTGCGCTGCTACACCGCCCATATAGGTCGGTGAGCCAAAGATAATCGCATCACACTCAGCAAGTTCATCCATTAGTTTAGGGTTCACAAAACGTCCCTCAATAATCTCACTGCCTTCAATTCGGTGAGAGAGGATTTCACATTCATCTTGCTGCTTAATGCCTTGTTGTTCAACACCTGCGGCAATCGCGCGAGCAAGCTGACCAGTAACGTCGGTTTTAGAGAAATAAATAATCGCAATTTTGGACACAATGGTTCCTTTTTTCATTGTTGATTTTTAATCGTGCGACTAAGGCTAAAACCTCAAGATAAGTTGAGGTCAAGAAGAGATTTGAGATAGATAAAGTACGAATTGGTATCTAAAGAGCTTTCTTATAGGGTAAGTCGACGGCATAACTACAGTGAATGCAACGACGATGAATGTCGTGTATAAAAGCGTTAAAGGAAGATCTTAAAGATGTAGAAAACTCTCTTGGAAACAATGATAAAGGTACCGATGCTAGTGATGATTAATAGGCGGAAAAATAGATTAAAATATGTAAACTCAGACCTGATCCAAGGCGGGAAAAGTACATTTCATCGTTTCTTAAGGCGAGGGATTATTATCATTATGGTAGGAGGCCTTTCTACAGCCTCTTCCACGGTATTTGCACACTTTATAGCGGGGGTGTTTGATGTGGATATGAATGTTCATCCAGAGAGCTTAGAAGAAAAAGTGCATGCACTACTTTTTGTTTCGGTCAGTCTTGTTTTTTACCTCTTTTATGCCCTTATCTCGCTAAATATTAGTGGGTGGCTCATAATGAAGCTAAAAATATAAGCTTAACTAAAACCATGTCCTTGTATTTTAAGGAAGATGGAACTAGTGACGATTTTTTCTTTGCTTGCACCATCTCTATTTTTTGTATTTATTTAAGGTTCGTAAATAAGAAGCTTCCTTTGGTTAAAGTGGCGCTTTTGGTTTCGGCGATGTGTCATGTTTTTATCATGAAAGAATACAGTGGTGACCTTCAGCTTATACGTTTTGTCTCTTCACTGTTTTTCGCCATTAACTTTGGGTTATTTGTGACCACCAAGTGATACTAAAAAGCCGATGTAGATACATCGGCTTTTTAGTGGGTTATTTCTTTCTGCGAGTATAAATCCGAGATTTGGCTTTACTTGGCTCTGGCTTGTTTTTCGCCAGCTTTAGTACCGCTTTTTGCAAAATCTGGTTGTTTGGGTAAGTGATCAAGTTACCGTTGTCGTGCTTAATTAACACGTGAAACATGCTGATTTCTTGAATCTCACCGCAGATGTCTTCATCTTTGTCTACGACTTTAATTCGGTCACCCACTCGGTACGGGAAGACAAAAAAGATCAAAAAGCTGGCAGTGATGTTGCTCAGAATTGACCACTGCGCAATAAACGCCACACCTAATACGGCAAAAATGGACGATAGGAACAAAGACACATCGCCATAGCCAATACCTGTGATAATGGCAAAAATAGAGGCGGTCAAAAATAGCAGCGCGACATTGAAACAGCGCTGAATAAAACTCAAACGGGCCTTTTTTACACCTTTCGTTGTTGCCAAATTTAGGATGGCTCTATTTACAATCCTCTTCAGGATGCGATACGCGATCAGGACAAAAATGCCCATCAATAGTTTGTAACCGAGGGAGCCCGTAGTGAAATACTGGCTCACTTGCTCTAATTGGATCCAATCATTCATTTCTTCATCTCGACGATATCTAGAAAGCGGCTTTTATAGCTGATTTTTTGCTGTAAGTAATCACAATTTTTCTTTACACCATTTGTCTCTGTGTTGAGGTACCACAGAGTACTATATAAGTTAATCAAAGACTTAGTGAGCATTACGAACTCTTTGGCTTCATTACTTATATTCAATCAAAGCTGACGTGATTTTGAAGAGAGCATTCTTTGAGCTGTATCCCATATCCGACATTCTATGATGCTAGTTCCTCATAAACGAGCTGAATATGACTTTTGTCCTGATAACCTAAGGTGTATTAATTGAAATAGCTTTTAGGGCGTTGAAAAATGGAAGAAGATGAAAAGGCGATTATGATTTTATTCGTGATTGTTGGCCTTGTACTCGTTTGGGTCGCGCTTGAAGAACTTAATTATCTCGGGCTCCCAATAAAATAAGCCCCGTTAAACATGAGTCAAACGGGGCCTTTGTCTTTTATCAATGTGAATTCAGGCTAGCTAACCGCACGCACTTTGCCTTGTTTCAAATCGTTCAGCACTTGCGCTTTAGGGCCATCTGCAATGATGCTGCCTTTCTCCATCACAATTACGCGATCAACGATGTCGAGCATAGACGTTTTGTGCGTAATCAGAATCAGCGTTTCACTAGGTTTCAACTGTGCTAATTGATGTTTAATGTGCATTTCTGAGCGATTATCCATCGCACTGGTTGGTTCATCCATGAGTAGAACAGGAGGACGACCCAAAAATGCACGAGCGATCGTGACTGCTTGACGTTGACCACCCGAAAGCATTGCACCACCTTCACCAACTTGGCGTTCTAAGCCCGCTGGGTCAGATTGCGTAAACGCAGTAACACCGGCACGATTCGCTGCGTCTAGTACGTCACGGTCATCGGTTAATGGGCGACCTAGCGTAATGTTGTCGCGGATAGAACCAAAGAACAGATTCGAATCTTGCGGCACACAACCAATATTACGGCGAATGTCGACATGATGCAGCTGTGCGATGTCGGTATCATCAATGCGAACATGACCTTCCGTCGGCTGATACAAGCCCATGATTAGACGCTCTAACGTGGTTTTCCCCGAACCGATACGGCCTATGATCGCTACTTTTTCGCCTGGGTTAATAGTCAAGCTCAAATCTCGAATCGACGCCACCGGTGAATCTGGGTAGTGGAAGGTCACGCGTTCAAGTTCAATTTTGCCTTGTACTATTGGGCGGTGAATGTAACGTTTACCTTCTTCTTGTTCATCCGGCATTTCCATGACTTGATTGATAATTGTCATAGAAGACTTCGCTTGGTTGTAGCGCGTAGAGAGTAAGGATAACTGAACCAAAGGACCAATCGCGCGGCCGCTAAGCATGGTTGCGGCAATCAAACCGCCCATGGTTAAGTCGCCTTCTGCAATTAAGTAAACGCCTAGGATGATCATCCCTACGTTACTACTTTGCTGCACAAAACCTGCCGCGTTTTGAATGCTATCCGTAATTCGGCGGCTTTTTATATTCCAGTTCGCCATGTGCGCAACTGCCTCTTCCCAGCGGTATTGGAATTGGCTTTGCGCACTGAGCATTTTTACGGTTTCTAACCCAGCCAGGCTCTCTATCAAATTGGCATATTTTTGCGATGCTAGGCGTGAACCCTCCTCTATGGAGCGACGCAGCGGCCCTTGTATCAGTAGCGAGTGAATAATCAAAATGACCACGCCCACCATCGGTACATACACAAGATCGCCAGCCATTAGCCATATAATCACTAAGAACAGAATGGCAAAAGGCAAATCAATGAGAGCACTGACGGTCGCTGAAGTAAAAAACTCTCGAATAGATTCGAATTCTTGTAAATGGCGAGCGAAGGCACCGACCGAAGGCGGCTTCGATTCCATTCTAATCCCCATCACTTTGCTGAACAGTTTGGATGAAATCAGAATGTCAGACTTCTTGCCCGCCACATCAATGAAGTAATTTCTCAGCGACTTGAGAATGAAGTCAAACAGGAACACGACAAAGATGCCACTTGCTAGTACCCATAGGGTTTCAAACGCAAGATTCGGAACCACTTTGTCGTACACCAAGCGAGTGAATAGCGGAGCGGCAACCGCAAAGAGGTTGATGAGAAGTGATGCGATTAAAACATCACGGTAGATGCGTTTTGACTGCCACAAGGTTGACCAGAACCAGTGGCCTTCGTTGGTTTTGAGCACTTCGGGAGAGCGCTCATCGAAACGGAATTGCTTTTTAACTAAAAAGTACCGACCAGTGTATTGCTCAAGTAGGTCTTCTAATGGAATAGAGATCGGCACCATTCCACTTTCTAGGGTGGTGACTTCGGCCTCGCGTTTCTCCATATTGATGCTGTTGAGAACGCAAGAGTCACCGCCTTTAAGAACTAAGATTGCCGGCAGAATTAGGCTAGAGATGCTCTCCAGCTCTGCGCGGTTTTCCTTGGCAACCAATCCGGCCCTTTCCGCTGCTCTTGGTAGCAAAAATGGGGTCAGTTTACCGTCAGATAGCGGTAGTCCGTTGACTAGCGCTTCTGGCGAGTTAGCTAACCCATAGTAACGGCTAACGTAGATGAGCGAATTCAGTAAAGGGTCTTTCATCGTTGATAAACCTTTTTATTCCTTGTCGACGATGAATCCTTGGAATACCTCAACAAAATGTTCAGTGAGGAAGTCCAACTGGATTTGAGTTTCGATACGCGATGCGATAGTCGTAATACCAAGGTTGTGGGCAGTACGAGAGATCGACGTTAGCGTGAATTTTTGTTTTTCGTCGTGCAAGTTGTGTGTGAATAGGTAATCGAGCTTCACATAGTTCGGGCGGAACTCTTGGATGTATTCCAAAGATTGGAAGTTACGTCCGTAGTTATCTACGCCGAACTCAGCACCTGATTGGCGAATGGCATTACATAACAGTGCTGTGTGGTGAGGCTGATCGATAAAGCATTCCTCTGGAATTTCAAAGTGTAGCTTAGAGGCCACTTTGGCGTGTTTTTCCAGCATGCTAGTTGTCCAGCGAATAAACGATGGTTGAGACAAGCTGCTTTGCGCGATGTTAATCGCGACTGGGTCATTAAGTTCACCACTTTCTAGCATCTTAATCATTGATTCAATGACATACTGGTCAAAGATGTTGGTGGCGTCTAACTGTTCTAGTGCGAATAGGTATTGATTCGCACGATACGTTTCACCATCTTTTTCGATGCTTGAAAATACTTCGTTGTGGAATACTTTACCCCATGTGTTTTTCGCAGCTTGGAAACGGAATTTAACCCAATCACTATGAATGGCTTCTTCAACCAACGCTTTCCATTGCTGTTTACCCATCAAACTAGAAGGTGTATCACTGCCAATGAAGCCGTATGGCTTGTCTGGTTGCGCTTTGGCTTTCGATAGTGCGTTGTCCACCATCGAGAGGATTTCAGAGCGCGTTTTCTGATCTTTGCTGTGTGCAACCCCTAGTGACGCTTTAGGTTTTGCTAAGCCTGTTGGGTCAGTATTTAGGCCGTTCACACAATTGACGATGCTGTCCGATAAAATGCGTAACTCGCTCTCATCCATATGAGGGAAAAGCAAGCCGAACTCATCACTAGACAAGCGAGCAATAGTGGCACCCGGTACATCAATGGTGTTTTTCAAACGTTGAGACAGTTCTTTAACGTGGGCATCTGCGCGTTGGTAATCTTTGGTCTCGTAAATGTCCCCAATATATTCAGCATGGAGTAGCGCGATACCCCCTTGCGTTTGCTCTGCAAGCCATTGGTCGATTTGGTTGATGTAGAATGAGCGGTTACCCAATTTAGATATAGGATCGAGGTAAGCCTGAGCACGCAGACGTTGCGCCTCTTTGGCTTGCTCTTTGAATGATAGCTCGATTTGAGCAGACATCATGTTAATGCCATCTACCACCGCGATAAGATCTTTGGTTCTTGGACGAGCAAGCGGTTCACCAAATTGGTTATTCGCGATTTCATGCATTTTATTTACGATGGCCGTTAATGGTTTTAGCGAGCGACGTAGGATGTATGAAATTGCCACTAAACCAGCTAGAAAAATAACACTGAATACAGACAGCAAGCCAATAAAACCTTGCCAGAGCTGCTCGTAAGCTGCGCCTGGGTGGCTAATGATTTCTACTTCGGCGAGCTGCATCCAACCACTGGTCACAACACGCTTATCGTGAATCGCTTTAAATAGATTCATGTCGATAAACCATTGTGGCACCGTACTTGGTTTAACTGGGTAAGTACGCACGATCTGGTAGTCAGAATCTAATGCTGTAAGACGAACAACGGAGTAGGTGCTGCCGTCAAATAGAGCATTAATCACGGACTCAACCGCGACTTTATCTTTGTCCTTTAGGTAAGGAGCCAGTGCCAAACCTACGGTGTTAATAGTGTTGTTGACCTCTGAACGTTGCTGTTGCTCCAAGCTGTCTCGAGTCGTGTTGAATTGGATTACGAATACTGATGCCAACAAGAGTATAAAGACCGTAACCATCCCCACCACAAGCTTCTTATATAGGGTCATGTTTCTCACTCGTCATAGTTAATTTTAGGTTTATTTAACTGCAACTTACGTTCGCGCGAGCGTAAGTCATTCCAAAGGCTCAACCGTGATGCTTTCCCTGCCAGCTCTCCAGTGCTAGCAGATGACTTCATCAACCACAGGTTTGTACCATTAAAACTGTATATCGGTAGCAAGTCGCTACGCTTAGAGGCTCGGACAATGTCAGGATTGATATTATCGAGAATGAGCGGCTCAGAACTTGGGGTAGGGTAGTAAGCTAATACCATGTGAAACTGATTCAGTTCGATGGCTTTTACGTATATTAACCGCATCTTTGAATCTGGTATTCCTAGCTCGAGTAAAGAGAAGTACTTAGCAATAGTGAAATCTTCACAGTCTCCTGCGTTACTCCCTAAAAATTCGAGTGGCGTAGCCCAATAATCTGTCTTTCCCCACAGTTTTATGTCGTCAACGAAATACAGCTGATTAAAAAAGTCGTTAACGCCAGCGAGCTGTTCATGAGTCTCTAATTGTTTAAATAAGTCGAGGTTCTTTCGCCATGTATTTACGCGCAATCCCGCACGTTCGCCGTACACCGCTGTGACCGTATTGACCCATCGTTGTTCTTTACTGTTCAGCGCACCAAGTTGGAACGACAAACAACTTAAGCTGATTAATAATGTAACTTTACGCTGCAAATTGGATCGCATATTCGACTCGTATCACAAGTATACTCTTCTAGAGAGTTCGTCAGTGAGAAATAAGTGCTTTTTATTTAATCACTTATCGCTCAATACTCCCTATCGCGAGTATCTTAATGTGGTTTACTCCTTCAAGGCGTTCGTTTTGGCACTTAAAATCGGTTTAAGTAGATATTCCAAAACGGTTCGCTTCCCTGTGATGATATCGACCGATGCTGTCATTCCTGGAATGATTGGTAAATCTGCATCTTGACCAAAGTTTGTTTTTTCGGTGCGTACACGAACAATGTAGAAGCTGTTGCCTTCTTCATCTTGAGTGGTATCCGCGCTGATATGTTCCAACTCTCCCTCTAAACCGCCGTACTTTGTGAAGTCGTAAGCTGTAAATTTCACGATAGCATGAAGATCTGGGCGTAAAAATGCGATGTCTTTTGGCGCAATTTTCGCCTCTACCAATAGTGTGTCTTCTGTTGGTACGATCTCGACGATATCCATACCAGGTTGGATAACACCACCGACAGTATTGATGTTCAGTGTTTTGATTTTGCCTGTTACTGGCGAATTCACAACCGTTCGGTTTACTCTATCTTCCAAGCCCACCGCTGATTCAACCAAAGCAGATAACTGGTCTTGGGCGCTGTTGAGTTTCTCTTGCTGTTCAGAGCGGAATTTGAGTGCAACATCAATACGGTTGAGCATGGATTCTCGAATCGCTGATTGCAATACGGGAATCTTGAGCTCACTGGACGTCATTTCACGACGGGTATCGTTGACTTGGCGCTGTAATTTGAGCAGTTCAATACGAGGAACAACGCCCTCGTCTGCCAAAGGTTTGGTGATATCGAGTTCTTTTTTCGCGTATTGGTAGCTTTGACGCAAGTTCCTTACTCGTGCTTGGATCTCTACCAAGTCCTGCTGCTTTTGCTGCACTTGTTGGTCAATAACAGAAAGTTGGTTGCGTAAATTATCTAGATCTTCGCGATATTCTGCTTTTTGACGCTGTGTGAGTTGAGGTCGAGTCTCTTCCAAGGTTGGTGGGAAGGTCAGTTTACCGTAATCAAGTAGTACACTTTGACGCCAGTTTTCCGTTTCAAAATCACGATTAACGGCAACACTGTTAATAGAAGCGGATAGTTGCAGCACAGATGCGGTAAGGTTGGCAACTTGTTGCTCACGTTCACGAAAATCTGAGCGAAAGCGGGTGTCATCGATAAGCAGTAACTGTTGGCCTTTTTCAACCAACTGACCTTCTTTGACCAAGATTTCTTTGACTAAGCCACCTTCTAAGTTTTGGACTACTTGTATCTGTGAGGAGGGAATCACTTTGCCTTGACCAACCGTGACTTTGTCGATTTCAGCCCAAGATGCCCAACCTATTGCTGCAATGAAAAATAGCACCATAACCCAGAGCATAAAACGCGCGCTGTTGGGGGTATTGAGGAGCAATGCTGCAGTTTTGTCATCAACAAAATCCAACTCTTCATCGTTGAGTTTGTTGTAGTTATCTCGGCTCATCACAGTCCCTGCTTATATAATTACGGATTATCTTTTTGATCTTATTATTATTAACCGATCATGTCAGCATGCTCGGCTAATAAAATATGAGAAGAGGGTTATTCTCTCTTCAAATGAGCTTTCTTACACTTTCTAAATCAAACAAAAGCATAATTAGCGCCGGAGTATAGCTATTACGCCTTGAACTTGGCTTTATCCAACTGATGTTTTTTAGTTTGTCGTACAAGGTTTTGCGTGATACCTGTAATTCTAGTTGAACCTCTTTGAGTCTGCCGCGATGTCTTTGCAATGCATCGAATAACAAGCAATATTCAAAGTATTCTGTGCGCTGAGTCATACTCTGAATTTCAAGACTTTTCTCACTGTTCCAATCTTCCATTCTAAAAGTATCTGGCTTGAGGGCACGAAGTTCAGCAAATTGGCGTAGCTGCTTAACGTTTTCTGGCCATTCGAGACTGGTGAGGTGTTTGACCTCTTCTAGGCTGATATGTGGCGGCTGTAACTGATATCGGCTCGCTGTGTGGCGCACAAAGTGCTTGTATAAAGGCCCTATATCTTCCTTTCTTTCATCGAGCGTCGGTAAGTGAATTAGAGTCGCCAGGGATTTTAGAGGTGGCTCGGCTTGGGTGGTCGCGCCAAAAACACGTTCAAGTTTCGGGTGCTTGAACAAGTATTCCCATTGTTCAAATGATACATGCTCTGCGCTATGTAAGTACAAACTGCAGTGGCGTTTTCCTTCACTTAAGCGGTGTATGGCTTTGTCGAGAGCTTCTAATGAAAACTCATAAAGGTCTTCACCAGAAGCGGCGATTAACTCACTATCCGGTGTTGCATGTATGTCGTGGGCAAATTGTGCAGCGAGTCGCCGACCCGTACCATCTTGACCTACAAAAATGAGCGGCTGGCTTGTGGGCGCACTGATCAAGGCGCGACGAATGCTCACCATGGCCTTACTGTGACCAATCATTTTCGGACCAACATGAGTTTGCATGTCGAGCTCTTTCTTAAGCCAGATGTTTTCTTGCAACAAGTTCAGTTTATCGCTGGCATTGTTGAGCGATTTCATGAGCTGTTCCGTTGAAAACGGTTTTTCTAGAAAGTCGTACGCGCCGCTTTTCATCGCATCTACCGCGGTTTTCACATCTCCATGTCCAGTAAGTACGATGAATTGAAAGTGATCGTTTTTGCTTCGCAAAGTTCGCATAAACTCCAAGCCATCCATCACGGGCATATGGATATCGGTAATGATAATCGCAGGCATATTTGAGTCGATTACGCGTAAGGCTTCTACTGCGTTTGGTAAGCAGGTGACGTCTATCCCTTCAATCAGCAGGGCTTGAGACACGGCATCACGAATGTGTGGTTCGTCATCAACAAAGAAAACTGGGTTATTCATGGTCGTTTTCCACTTCTGGGGTACGTTTATTCTGATTGACTATTGGTAGCGTCACGATAAAGGTCATCCCTCCTGCTTGTTGTTCTGTGCTCTGATGTTTATAGGCACAGAGGGAGCCGTGATAGCTCTCTAAAATGCGTTTGGAGATGGTCAAACCTAATCCTAAGCCCTCTGGCTTAGTCGTAAAAAATGGATCAAAGATTTTTGCTAGGGCTTCGTCCGACATGCCAGGCCCGTTATCGGAAACAAGAATGTCGCAACTGTCATCATGACACTGAACAGCAATGGATATTTGCGGATCGATACAGTGGTTTTCCATCGCTTGTGCCGCGTTGTGGAAGAGGTTTATCAGCACTTGTTCTAATTCAACGCTGTGAATGGCCAGCTTCACATCATAGTCGATGGCCGGAACTTTTAGTGTTACTCCTTGCTTAATAAGCTTGTTGCTCAAAATGCTGGTGGCAGTATGTACCGCGTCGTGCAGTACTGAGATTTCATTGTGTGAATCGTGCGTGGCTTTCCGAGTAAAGACTTTTAAGCGGGCAATGACTTCCGAAATGGTGTCATTAAGTGTCAGCATTTTGCCCAAATTGTCGGCGACCATTGGGTATTTTTCCATTGCCAACAAACGCTGCGAGTTTTCGGTATAGGTTCTTAGTGCGGAAAGTGGCTGATTTATCTCATGATTAATACTGGCAGACAGCTCGCCCAACAGTGCCAATTTCGCGGCTTGCGTCAGCTCTTGTTGTGTTTGTTTAAGCTCTTGTTGGCTTTGTTCATATTGGCGGGTGGTCTGTTGTAGCTTTTGGTTGGCTTCACTCAGAACTAGTGTCCGTTGCACTACTTTTTCTTCTAGGCTCACATTGAGATGGGCAAGGCGTGCTTTGTTAACTAGGGTTTGGAACCACGCTAACGCAATTAGAGCAATGAGCGCATATAAGATCAGGAAGACGATATCGGCCTGTAAAACGGCGGCAAGAACGCTGTTGTGGTTAATTAAGGCAACGACGCGAAACCCTTTATCCAATAAGTGTGTTGCGTATGCGAGGTAATTCGGTGATAGAAGCAATTGATTGTCATCAAACTCCGTGACACCACTGTGCGCCGTCAACTCACCAAAATATTCGGGCAAGGTATCGCCATATTGACGCGTTTCGGTAAGTTCAATTATTGCACTCGATGACAGTGGGAAAAGTGCACGATAGCGCCAGTCTGGTAAATTGCTCATAAACACGACATTGTGTTTATCTGTAATGAGTACGTCAGTCGTGGTTTGCGAAAGGCGCTGTTCTAATTGCTCCAAGTTCACTTTTACTGTGATCACGCCAACGACTTCCTCATTTACCCACAGCGGAGATGAGAAGAAGTACCCACGTTTATTCGAGCGCACGCCTAATCCAACATATTGAGCGGGCTCACCGCGTCGCGCATTTTTAAAATAGGGGCGATAGCTAAAGCTAGAGCCAACAAACGTATCTTCTTGCTGAAAGTTACTTGAGGCTATGACTAACCCGGTGCGGTCATGAACGTAAATCGTATCGGCCAAACTTTGCTTCAACCAATCTGATAACAGTAGGTTGAGCTCTTGAGAGGGCGTTCCGCGCTCTACTGCTTTGAGTAGTCTTGGGTCGTGACTTAATAGGTTTGGTATCTGTTCAAACTTTGCCAGTTCGTAGTCCACTTCTTGTGACACTTGCGCGGCTTGTCTCTCTAGCTTTTGTTGCCATTGATCATGTTGGTATTGAGTTGCGTAATGATGAGTAAGCGCAAGCCCTGAAATGCCGACGGCACACAGTAGCAGTAAAAAATGACGTAGGGCTTTGGGGTTGAGTAAGTTCACGATCGGCTCACTGGTTTTTTGTGTCATGGTATCAAATGACGCACTGTGATGCTGTGAGCGGCAACGATAACAAGCACAATGATGTCCTTGTATTTCCTCAGTATCGGGAGCACAATCGACAAAAACGAGTGAAGGAGTAAAGATGGAACTTGCTGATATTCGTCGTGAGTACACCAAAGGTGGGCTGCGTCGTAAAGATTTGAAAGCTGATCCTATTGATCAATTTAATCTGTGGCTAGAGCAAGCAGTTGAAGCGGGTTTAACGGACCCGACTGCGATGACAGTTGCAACGGTTGATGAAAATGGCATGCCGTTTCAACGCATTGTTCTATTGAAAAACGTCGACAAAGATGGTTTTGTGTTTTACACCAACCTAGGCAGTCGCAAGGCCCAGCAGCTAGAGCATAACAGCAATATTAGTTTGCACTTCCCTTGGCATCCGTTAGAGCGCCAAGTTCATATTACTGGTGTGGCTGAAAAGCTTACCGCCGTAGAGAATATGAAATACTTTACTTCTCGTCCTAAAGAGAGCCAGTTGGCCGCAATCGCGAGCAAACAAAGTAGCCGTATTTCTGCCAGAGGTGTGTTGGAAGGTAAGTTTTTAGAGCTAAAACAGAAGTTTGCTAAGGGTGAAATACCAGTACCAACCTTTTGGGGTGGCTTTCGCGTAAAACCAAAGAGCATCGAATTTTGGCAAGGTGGCGAACATCGCCTTCACGATCGTTTTCTTTTCTCCCAGCATGATGGAAGTTGGGACATTGATCGTTTAGCGCCATAGGCTTATGGTCCCTCATGAATAAACAAACACCGCCGAATTGGGGCGGTGTTTTTGTAGGTAGAAGCGATGCGAATTATCGCTCTCCATTCAACACAACCGATAATTGATGCTTAAGCAGCGTTTTGGGTACAACAGAGCCGTAGCCTGCTTCCATTGCTTTATCTATTAGCTCGTTCTTGCTGTTCGCTGCAAACTTATTACGTAAGCGTGCGACGTGACCTTCAACGGTTTTTGTTGATATGCCCATGACCTGAGAGATAAATTGAGGCTTTTTGCCATAGAGCAAGAGGAAAAGCGTTTCTTGCTCGCGGCATGTGAGCTTCTCTGGTTTTGGTTGTAAGTCAGAAAAACGAAAGATGGATTGTTGATTTGGGTTGGTACTGATTGCACGACAAACCCAATACCCGACTTCAATCACGGCGGTGTCGGTGAGTTCCCTTCCGTAGAAAATGGTGCCTACGATGTCGCCTTTGTCATCTCGCCACGGTGTTTTAGTAAATATATGTGCTCGCCAGCGGCCATCTGGATAAGGGTGGATATCCAGAATTTTTAGTGACTCGCCAGTTTCGAGAACGTGTTTATCTTGGCGTTGAAATTCTTGCGCGCATTCAGTGGTTGGGCTGGCCATATCAAAATCAGTTTTACCCAAGCACTCCTCGGGCGACGTGTGCCCTAACAGTTCTGCGTATTCCTGGTTTACGTATAGGAATACCGAATCTTTATCTTTGCATCCCCAACAACCTGGTAGCTGTTTAAGGAGGGATTGTTCTATGGTATCGACTGAAATATTCACAAAAGGACTCACTACATACTGCTTTTACCAATACAGAGACGTCCGTGTTACATGGCTCGTATTGATGTTGCCAAGTAGGCAGTTACGTTGCTAGAACACGTTCGTTGATTGGCGCTCAATCCAATTAAATTCGTGGTGTTCGATGTTTTCGTCAGGTAGTCATAGACAACGACGAAATGGAACGAAGAGTTTAATTGGGAAAATGGTCTGTTTCATTACAGATATGTGCGCTCACGGATGTCCGCCAATGTTCGGCTTACAACTCGTATCGTCCTTGATCATGCTTCCTACAACTCAGTTGTAATGTGGTTGACGTTCATATCACTTGTGAGCGAAAGAGCAGCACCTAAGCATATGAGAGGGACATTGAGACAAACGCTATGATATCAGCTTATGCCATTGTTTTCATTGTTGAGAAGCGAAAAAAAAAAGCCAGCCTGAAGACGGGCTGGCAACACAAGATATAATCTTGTCGACGTGTAGAAGAGGTTCTAAATTACCTAGCGAGGGTCTGCTAAGTAAGTTAGAGGTATCAATGAGATACCGAGAGCTTTAGATCGTATGCATCTTAAAGCTCGATAACTAATGTATTGAATCAGAAGCATATTAGTAAGGGGGGAAATCCCTCTATGTTGAGTTTAAGAGTGGGTTTCGATCCGTTTCAGGGACGAGTTATCTAATATGGAGCACGGTGTTTTACAAAATAACAGATTGTTCGGTAATAAGGATCTTTACATTGATTGATTATGTATACGTAAGGTGTTGCCTATCTATCCGTTTTTGTTAATAAAATTGGTTGCTCACTGACCGTAAATTAACCTCGCATGATCATCGTTCCGGAACTATGATCATGTAAATGAACTTGAGCATGCTGATTTGATCTTGTCGATTGAGTTGGGTAAAAGTTGCAACCCAACAAAGAAGGTATATGATGCGAAGACGTAAGCTGACCGTGTAAAGACGACTGTTTAAAATGAGTGATTCAGATAACCAAAAAATCCTTTCATATCAAGAGATTATTCTGCCAAAGCCGGCGGAGCTGATCACACTTCCGTCTTATATGGATTGCCACGATCATTCTTATACGCAGATCGTGATTGGTTTAAAAGGGCAAGCCGAATTTGAAGTGCGCGGGCGAGGTAATCTTGTCGGCCCTGGTCAAGGTTGTGTGGTTACCGCATGCTCTGATCATGCTTTCGGTGGCGTCATCAATCAATCGGATATTTTGGTGCTGAATATGCCCAAACCGACAAATGATGATCCTGAAATGCTTCAAAAAATCAATAACCTGGAGAGAGACCATGTCTACTTCCAGTTAGATAGTCAAATTCAGAAGCTGATACAGATGTTGGTTCAGGAAATGCGAAACCATCCGGATGACCTGCTGTTAAGTCGTGCGTGTAACGACACTGTGATTGCATTAATGCAGCGCCATATCTCGGCATTTGAGACCAGTCGAAAAGAGTCGCGCTTTGATTTGGAGGCGATTGATCGTTACATTGAGCAGCACCTGAGTCATAAGATTAGTGTGGCTCAATTGGCCGGGCGAGTGTTTCTTGGGGAAAGTCAGTTCCATTGCTTGTTTAAAGAGCAGATGGGGATTACACCTCATCAATATGTTCTCGGAAAGCGAATCGACATGGCTCGTGAATTAATCGAGCAAGGTCACCTTTCTTTAGGGCAAATTGCCGAGTTTACTGGCTTCTCAAGCCAGAGTACTTTTACTCATACTTTTACTCGCTTACAGGGAATATCACCTTCCCGTTATAAAAAACAAGTTGGATAACAACGCGTTTTTTAGGACGGCACAATCAATTAGAATAAAGCCATGCACTCTGCGTGGTTTTTTTTATGTTTTATTCACGTGACCTATCTCTCGTTTTTTTAAATTCTCTGTTCTTTGCAGTGGCTGATATGCCACTTGATCCTACATTTTCTCTTAGAACGAGCTCTTCACAAAAATCTTATTGATATTCTTAATATTTTGTTGTGAATGCAATGAAAAAATTAAAATTTACAACACAAAATATTACCTATTTGAATGTGACTATGTGGATGTTTTGTTATAAAAGCGAGTTTTTGGCAAAAATGTCGTAGTTTTTGACAAGTATTCTTATCGGCCTCAAAATACACTGCCAGCCATTGATAATCCTCGAAGCGGTTTTCGAGGAGTGAGATTGAGGAACACACATGTTTACAGCTACGAACGTGTTGACACCGGAATTTATCGGGCAGCCGCTTGATAAGTTGTGGTCACTGATCTCGCCATTATATATGGTGGACGAGTCTCAATGGCTAGAGCAACTATTGCCACTAGCGACGCCGACAGAGGATGAAAAATCGGCGATCACTACCCAAACGACCCACCTTATCGAAGCCATTCGTGCCGATAAGAAGTCAATCCAGATGATTGATGCTTTATTGCTGGAATACAGCTTAGATACTCAAGAAGGTATCTTGCTGATGTGTCTTGCAGAAGCATTAATGCGCATCCCAGATGCCGCGACAGCAGATTCTTTGATTAAAGATAAGTTGAGTGTCGCAGACTGGAAATCTCACCTGAAAAACTCTGACTCTGTGTTTGTTAACGCATCAACATGGGGCCTCATGCTAACAGGTAAAGTGGTTGGTCTTGGTGAGCAAGGCACCCAGAGCCCAGGTCAGGCTGTAAACCGTCTGGTAAATAAATTCTCTGAGCCCGTGATTCGTAAAGCCATGTATCAGGCAATGAAGATCATGGGTCACCAGTTTGTTCGTGGTCGTACGATCGAAGAAGCGCAAAAGAACGGTCGTCCGATGCGCGACAAAGGTTTCACCTACTCGTTTGATATGTTGGGTGAGGCGGCGTTAACTACAGCGGACGCGAACAAGTACTTCAAAGATTACCTAATGGCGATCGAAGCGGTGGGTCGCGAGACTTACGGTAACGACACCAGCCCTGCGCCTTCGATTTCCATCAAGCTTTCTGCATTACATCCGCGCTACGAAGTCGCAAATGAAGAACGTGTAATGACAGAGTTGTATGACTCACTAATGCAACTACTAAAACGTGCTATTGAAGTCGACGTTGCAATCACAATCGATGCAGAAGAAGCGGATCGCCTTGAGCTTTCTCTGAAGCTATTTGAGAAAGTGTACCGTAGCGATCTTGTGAAAGGTTGGGGCAAGTTTGGTTTGGTTATTCAAGCCTACTCAAAACGTGCGCTACCAGTCTTGGTGTGGCTAAATGCACTCGCAAAAGAGCAAGGTGACGTTATTCCTCTGCGTTTGGTTAAAGGCGCGTACTGGGACAGCGAAATCAAGTGGTCTCAACAAGCGGGTTATGCAAACTACCCAGTATACACTCGCAAAGAAGCGACGGACGTTGCATACCTAGCTTGTGCTCGTTTCCTACTTAGCGAAGGTGTTCGCGGTAATATCTACCCACAATTTGCAAGCCACAATGCTCACACAGTTACGGCAATTGCTGTCATGGCGGAGCACAAAGAATACGAGTTCCAGCGCCTGCATGGTATGGGTGATTCACTGTATAACCATGTTATGAAAATGTACGGTCAGCCAGTACGTATTTATGCTCCTGTCGGTAGCCATGCTGATCTTCTTCCGTACTTGGTTCGTCGTCTGCTTGAAAATGGTGCGAACAGCTCGTTTGTACACCGTCTAGTTGATGCGCGTTGTCCGATTTATGAGTTGACTCATCACCCTGTGGATGTGTTGACGGGTTTTGACACGCTACACAACGACAAAATTCCATTGCCTGCCGATATTTTCCCTGAGCGTAAGAACTCATATGGCGTCAACATCGACATCGACAGTGAAGCGAAGCCATTTGAAGCTCAGGTCGAAAGCTTCATGGACAATCAGTGGGTTGCAGGCCCGATGATCAATGGTGAACGCTTTGCCGAAAGCATGATCAAGGAAAATGCGGCTGAGATCATCACCGCACCATACGATCGCCGAATTGAAGTCGGCAAAGTGGCATTTGCAACTCTTGATCACGTTTCCGCTGCAATTGATGCGGCGCAAACTGCTTTCTCTGATTGGAAAGCCGTTCCTGTAGAACAAAAAGCGGCTTGTTTAGAAAAGCTTGCTGACTTAATGGAAGAAAACCTGGCTGAGCTGGTGGCGATTTGTCACAAAGAAGCGGGCAAAACGATTCACGATAGCATTGATGAAGTTCGTGAAGCGGTGGATTTCTGTCGTTATTACGCGAAACAAGCGCAAAACCTACAGCCATTTGAGCTAGAAGGCTTTGATGGTGTGAAACGCATTTCTAGCCGTGAAGGTCTTGGTGTGTTTGTGTGTATTAGCCCTTGGAACTTCCCGTTGGCTATCTTCCTTGGTCAGGTGACGGCAGCACTGATTGCGGGTAACACAGTGGTTGCAAAACCTGCTGAGCAAACAAGCTTAATTGCCGCTCGCGCTATTGAACTAATGCTTGATGCTGGTTTCCCTGCAGGTGTGATTCAGTTACTTACTGGTCGCGGCGCTGAGATTGGTCATGCACTGACTTCTCATGATGCTATTGCTGGTGTGGCATTCACTGGCTCAACGGCAACGGCGCAACGCATTAACGTCACGCTTGCGGAGCGCAGCGCGAAACCGGTTCCGTTTATTGCGGAAACAGGTGGTCAAAACGCAATGATCGTGGACAGTACTGCATTGCCAGAGCAGGTGGTGCGTGATGTGATTCGTTCGGCGTTTGCATCTGCAGGTCAGCGTTGTTCTGCCCTTCGTGTTCTATTTGTACAAGAAGATGTAGCAGACCGTATGATCAACCTGATTCAAGGTGCGATGAATGAGCTGCATGTTGGTTTACCTTACCTACACAAAACGGATGTTGGTCCGGTTATCGACAGCAATGCAAAACAAAAACTCCTCGCTCACCTTGAGCAAATGAGCAAAACACAGACTAAAGTCGCTCAGCTACAGCTGGATGAATCGTGCCAGCATGGTGACTTTGTCTCACCAAGTGCGTTTGAAATCTCGGGCATCGATGTGCTGAAAGAAGAACAATTTGGTCCAATCTTGCACATTGTTCGCTTTAAAGCGTCTGAATTACCGAACGTGGTTGCGCAGATCAACAGAACGGGTTTTGGCTTGACGATGGGTATCCATAGCCGTAACGAAACCACGTACCGTTGGATTGAGAAACATGCACGAGTAGGTAACTGCTATATCAACCGAGACCAAGTTGGCGCTGTGGTTGGTGTACAGCCGTTTGGTGGTCAAGGCTTGTCGGGTACTGGCCCGAAAGCTGGTGGTCCACACTACCTATTCCGCTTTACTCAACATCTTCTTGCTCAAGCAGAAAACGCATAAGGAGTCGCATTATGGTTCATCAGATCACCTATTTTAAAGATGCATTCTCTGCGTGGGAGCAGTGGAATCTGACTGATTTTGATTACAAATGCGAGCATGTTCTGGCATTTAAATCTGCACTAGAAGGGCAGCAGTCTACCGTTGCCAAAGTGGTTTCTTACCACTTGCAACAAGCATCAACTCTTCTTGCAGAAACTCACCAGTTAGTTGGCCCTACAGGGGAAACTAACGAACTGTATGCCGCAGGACGCGGTGTGGCTTTGGTGATTTGTGAAAACAACATCGAGCCTGCTGATAATGCGTTATACAGTGCTTTTGCGATGATCACCTGTGCCTTAATTGCAGGCAACAGTGTGGTCGTTTGCAGTGACAATGCAGAGCTAAACCAACTGGTTAAGCAAGCTGTAGCGTTGGCAAACTTCCCATCTAACTTAGTCCAGGTTGTTGCGTACGATGCGTCTGCCCCGTTGCTTGAGAGCGATGTACGTAGTGTGGGTTATGTTGGGCGTTCACAGGTTGAGCATGCGCTCAATCTTCAACTAGCTAAGCGTGACGGTGCAATCGTCGGCTTAGTTTCTGAAACGGATTTAGAGTCACCGAAATTGGCTCATGATCCTCATCTCTCGTTGCGCTTCATTACTGAGCGCACTCGAACGATAAATATTACCGCGGTGGGTGGTAACGCAACTCTACTCGAGTTGGGGAACGAAACTCACTAACCTGACTTGTAATGCCAATCTGGAGTAACTGGACTGAGAGCCGGTCCAGATTGGTTTTTTATACTCTGATGTATTGCTGAGACGGTAAAATATCAGGGCAGGCAAGGAAGGAAATAATTATAACGAGGACTATCTAATGATAGAAAATAGCTTTGCTATCACGTCCACTTTTGTGGCGTATTTACTGATTATGGTTGCTATTGGCGTTTACGCGTATAAGAGGACTTCCAATTCATCTGACTACTTCCTAGGTGGCCGTAGCCTAGGTCCGTGGCCTGCTGCATTATCTGCAGGTGCTTCAGACATGAGTGGTTGGCTGCTGCTAGGCTTGCCTGGCTATGCGTACGCTGCGGGTATCGAGGCCTTCTGGTTAGCCGGCGGTCTACTTCTTGGTACATGGGCAAACTGGCTCATCAGTGCAAAACGCCTCCGTACCTACAGTATCCAAACTGACGCGCTAACGTTGCCAGAGTTCCTGTCACGTCGCTTCAACGATAAGTCGAAACTGATTCAGACAATCTCTGCGTTTTTCATTCTTCTATTTTTCCTTTTCTACACCAGCTCAGGTTTGGTCGCAGGGGGCAAACTGTTTGAGACGGTATTCGGTCTAGATTATACCTACGCTGTTATCATCGGTACGGTGTGTGTCGTTTCTTACACACTATTCGGTGGTTTCCTAGCGGTATCTTGGACTGACTTAGTGCAAGGTCTGCTAATGGCGGCTGCGCTAATGATTGTTCCTATAGCGGTAATGGACGGTGGTTTAGGTCAGCTAAGTTCTGATCTACATGACATCAACCCAGAACTTGCAACGCTATGGAATGACGCGAAAGGCGAACCATTGTCTGCGATTGCCATTATCTCTCTAGCGGCGTGGGGCCTTGGTTACTTTGGTCAGCCACACATCCTAGCGCGTTTTAAAGCGTCTCGTTCAAACAAAGATCTAACGACTGCACGTCGTATCGCAGTGATTTGGACGGCACTATCTATGGTTGGTGCAATGCTTGTTGGTCTTGTTGGTCTGGTTTGGGTTACGGGTCATCCGGGTACTCAACTAGAGGACGGTGAGAAGATCTTCATGCTATTGGTTAACGCAGTATTCCACCCTGTCGTTGCGGGTATGTTGTTAGCAGCAATCCTAGCGGCGGTAATGAGTACCGCTGACTCACAGCTCCTTGTTTCATCTTCAGCGCTTGCAGAAGATTTCTACAAGCAAGTATTCAAGCCAGAAGCGTCTTCTGAAGAAATCGTAATGATTGGTCGTATCGGTGTTATCGTTATTTCGCTTGTTGCGCTATTCCTAGCGATGACGCCTGATAGCTCAGTACTTGGTCTTGTATCTTACGCTTGGGCTGGTTTTGGTGCGGCATTTGGTCCTGCGGTTGTACTTAGCCTTTACTGGAGCGGTATGAACCGTAACGGTGCGTTAGCAGGTATTCTTGTTGGTGGTATCACTATCGTGGTTTGGAAGCAGCTAACTGGCGGTTGGTTTGATGTGTACGAAATCGTACCGGGCATCATCTTCTCTACGCTTGCTATCATTGTGGTAAGTAAAGCAACGGGCGGTGCTGCGCAAGACGTGTTAGACCAACACCAGTCGTTCGAGAAAAAACTGGTTGAACTAGACTAGTAACTTCCCGTATATGAACACAAAGCCCGCTATTTTAGCGGGCTTTGTTTTATCTGAAACTTAATTAACGTTAATGGTGGTAGCTTGAGATCAAAGCTTAGCATTGCTCGGTTAGATTGGAGTGTTAGTCGCGACGAATTTTGGCGTAAATAACGGTGTTACTCAACTCTCCCGATGTAGTCAGACGTTCGTTTCTGAGCTCTCCTTCGAACTCATAACCACAGCGCTCGGCTACAGCCCGGCTCTTTTGGTTGGTGCTATCAGCATGAATTGCGATTCTCTTGGCGCCCAAGTCATCAAACGCATAGCGCTCAACTTCGAGCACAGCCTCGGCAACATAACCATTGCCAACGGCAGCATTATCTAACCAATAACCTATCTCAAAGGACGGTACGTCGGGATCTCGAATCATCAAGCCGACCGCACCCAGTAAGCGATCGCTTTCCTTTTCAATGATGTAGTAACGCAGCTCTTCTTCGAAGTTTTCAAAGTTTGCGATGGCTTTCTCTGTCCCTTCTATCATCGCTTCTAATGTCAGCACATGAGGCACCCACGGCAGATAGACTTCGAGAGTCTTTTGGCTGCGAACGACAGCTTGATGCGCCTCTTCGGCTCGTTCTAAACAAGCAGGGATGAGTTTGAGACGTTTCGTTTCCATGCCGACTCTCCTATGGGTGAAAAATGAACGGAAAATCATTTAAACAGATGTACTTAGAATGATCTAGTCAACGCCGTCATATTATTCACTTGGTTTGCCAGAGAGAAACTGAGAGAATCGAACCGTTATCAAACCAACTAGGTTCATTATGAAACTTTTAGTAAGAAACTTGGCTCGTCACATGACCGAGCAAGATATCCGCAAATTATTCTCAGCGTACGGCAAAGTAGAACTGTGTTCGCTAGTGCTTGATCAAGACACGGGTTTGTCGAAAGGCTTCGGTTTTGTCATCATGCCGGACGAAGCAGAAGCCATTTCTGCTCTTGAAGCACTGAATTTGACGAACGTAGAAAAAAGCAAAATTCGCGTGAAAGTCGCACAAGACTAATACAGAGAAAAGCCAGCGTTATTGCTGGCTTTTTTGTCTTTCTATTTAGAGACCAAATTGGCAACATTCTAGAATGTCTTCTCTTTTCGTTTTAGCGAGATTGATCATCAATTCTCTCTTCAAGTTGTTTCATTAAATCCTTTAACTGTAGAGAATCGAAATTGTCTGAATTCGGCACTTGGTAAGCGTCGTTGACTGTGTAGAGCATCAAACTTTTGCTAGAGAAGAACTCTTTCTGTATTTGGACTTTGACAATGTCATCAAGAGGTAGACGGAAGTAAACCGTTGAGCCCTGGCGGTACTTCAAGGTGTTGGTGCTTGCATCGATATCTAGCGTTTTAGGATTGAACGCGCGGCGCGTGAAGTACGTTGAGAGCAGTTTCAATCCTATTATTGTGAGTGCTACGAGTCCAAACTCGACGATCTTGTCTGCTAGGTAGGAAAAATAGAACAGCGACAACAATACAGTTCCTAGCAAGAAAGGGTTGTTCTTGGGCAGATTTTGTGAAGTTTCATGGATGATCATCCGACATATCCCTCGACTTTATTCAGAAGCGACAAACGTGAGTTGGTAGACACAAACCTTTCGTTCTTTGCCTTGCATGCGCAATGTTTTGTCACCGATGTAAGGGATATTTAGTTTTTGGATCACCGATTTAGAACGCTGATTGTCCACCAAATGCATCACGGTTATTCCGTTTAACTCAAAGTGCATTCGAGCAAATTCGAGTAAGGCTTTGGAGGCCTCGAATGCATAGCCTTTCCCCCAATGTGGCACGCCAACCCAGTAGCCTAATGTACCGTAGCCCTCTTCGATACGCGGTAAACTCACTGTACCAAGTAACTCCCCAGTGTTTCGCAAGGTAATAGCGTACGCCACGCCTTGATGCTGCTGATACATCGGATCGTGCCTATCTATCCATGCTTGCGCCATCGGTCGCTCATAAGGATGAGGGATGTTTGCTGTCATGTCGGCAATTCGCTTATCTCCAGCGAGTAAAGCCACTTGTTGGCAGTCATCGATATTGAATGGCCGGAGGACGAGTCTTTCGGTAGTGAGAATCGGTTGTATCGTCATGCATTTCTTCCTTGATGAGACGGCTATAGCTGCTAGCAACTGGTTTGCGGGGTAAATCAAGATAACAAGGCGTCTCGAAAGCTCGATCTAGCCAGCTGTAAAGTTGTCATGCGCCTTACTAAATAATAAGCCCGAACAATTGCTTATGTGTAATGTGTCGTATTATTACACACATAAGCACGTTTGCTCATATTGATGGTACAAAAGTTGAGGTCTGACCAATGTCTCAGTTTTTTGATACTTTCGTTCAATTTTTTGAAGATAGGGCACAAAAAATTAAAGGAGCTTTTTAATTGTGGAATTATTTTGAACAAAATATGTCAATTGTCAGTAGGACGAAAAAGTAGGGAGAAGAGAAATGCCGGATATATATTGCGCAGCTTGTAGAAAATCAACGCAACATAAAGTGATTATGAAGCGTTGCGAGCCTCAGTCTGTTGACTCGTTAACAGGCAAAATGGTGAGTTTTACACAGCTGATGGCGAAATTTGTATCAGGTGAACATTATTACGAGATGGAGCCTCAATACTACTGCCGTTGTTGTAATCATCGTGCAATTGGAGAGGTTGTTCCACATCCTACACGGCATACATCGGCCGCACTCTAATTCTGAGTGATAGCCATGATTAATGGCTAATTAGGGGGGCGTTGCCCGAACGACAGATCTATACAGGCGTATCATGCGCTTTCAAATTTGCGACTCCGCGGGAGCCGCTAGGTTGCTTTTTCTCTTCATATCACGGTTACTAAGTGAGCGGCAATAATCATAGCTCTTTCCCTCCTTCGTTGTTTTCTGGTTATTCTCTGCTGAATTTCACATGCTGTGCATTTGATGGTTTGCAATTGTTTGAGCAACGATTAATGTGATGCTTTCTAAGTGGTTACAAGGAAGTGGGTTAATGAGTTATCAATTGGACCGGATTGATTTACATATTTTGAGAGTGCTTCATTCGAGAGGCAGAATTCCAGTTGTAGAACTAGCAAAGCTGATTAACTTAACGACTTCTCCATGTTCTGATCGTGTAAAGCGGCTAGAAAAAGAAGGGTATATCAATGGTTATCATGCGGAGTTGAATGCGGAAAAGTTGGGGCTGGATGTGCAAGTATTCATCCATATTCGTTTAGACCAAACCAGTTTTTCTATTTTTGAAAAGTTTGCGAAAGCGGTGGAATTGATGCCTGAAATTGAAGAGTGCTACTCGCTCTCTGGAGATTTCGATACCATGATAAAAGTTCGTGTTAAGAGCATGAAAGCGTATCAGGAGTTTATGTCGAGTAAGTTAGGCACGCTTCCGGGCGTGATTCAAACTCGTAGTGAAGTGGTCATAGAAGAACATAAAACGGGATTTGGTGTTAATCCCGAGCTCCTTGGTTAGGCGAGGCATGTGTTGAGCCTCCTTATTTAGCGTGGCTTGGTATATTACTTTTTCTCGATTAAAAAAGGAGCCGAAGCTCCTTTTTTAATAAATCGGTGAGCGATTATGCCCCGATAAAGGTACTGATGACGCCAATTAAACCACCAAAAACACCGCCCCAAACGACTAGCCAGCCAAGGTGTTCTTTGATCATCTTTTGCACCATTTCTTTAACTAATGCCGGTGTTAATTCGCTTAAACGTTGATCGATGATACCTTCAATGTTCTGCTTTATCTCATCCATCATTGCAGGAGATTCGAATTGCTCTTTCAGTGCTTCTTTGATGTTATCGCTCTTGCTCAACTCAATGATGGATTCTTGCATCTTTTCGACGAAAGGTTGGCGCATGGGTTGTAGCGCTTCCGAGCCACCAAACATCGCTAGCATGCCACCAAACTGAGAGCCTTCAATTACTTCCACTAGGGAATCAAATGCTGGATTTAAATCTACTTTCTCAATTACTGGTTGAAGATCGATGTTCACACCGCCCGCCATTTCTTTATTCAAGAATCGGTCAATGTTCGCTTCAGTAAAAAACTGTTCCATCATTAAGTTTTTGATAGCCAGTTTAAACTCTTCAAATCGCGCGGGGATCACGCCAGAACCGTATAATCCAGGCACTTTCTCAAACAGCATATGGATGGCAAGCCAGTTGGTGATGGCGCCTGAGAACGCAAACAGCCCTGCATACCAAAGATAGTCGTTTTGTAATTGATGACCTCCAGCCATCAAAGCGATAGCGAGGACATTCGTTAGCAAACTTTTGTTCATAGTGACCAGTTATATATGAATATCGGAAAGAATAAGTGGGCCTGATTCTATACCTAAGTCACATTAAGATGCTAGGTTTTGCCGTGATGAGTAATCTTGTAGAGAAGGGACAAAAAATGAATGCTCAGAAAAACAAAACCCGACAATCATTGTCGGGCCACTGCTTTTTCTTAGAAAAACTAAGATTCTATTTTTAATTTTAGATGCGGTAGATCTTACAACAAAGTTGGCATTTCCATCTTTCTGAGTAGCCAAATAGCTTGTCAGCCCAACTTGGTTTGAGTTGTACGATCTGCATTGAACCACATTTACACATAAGCTAATTACCTTATTGTTAATATAATAACTAAGCCATCTATTGAGTATAGCTGTTTCTCAAAAAGTGAAATGACAAATGAAGACGGCTCAATACTCTGTATTGTGTTCATTGCAATGGATACGCAACGAGGCGGTATATTAGCAGAAAAAGTGTGAGCTTTATCATGGAGAGTGTTTCATATATGAGAAACCACAATGGCTATATGAGCATCTAGCCATGGATTTAAATAAAAAACGGCGCTTAAAGCGCCGTTTTTATTGAGCTTATCACTCGTTAAGAAGCGTGTTGATTGTCTAGTTCTTCAGCGATAAATCCGCCAGTTTGATGCGCCCAAAGCTGGGCGTAAATGCCGTTATTCGCAATGAGTTCTTGATGAGAACCTTGTTCAACGATGCTGCCTTTATCTAGCACGATGAGGCGATCCATTTGTGCGATGGTCGATAATCGGTGAGCGATAGCAATAACCGTTTTCCCTTGCATTAATTCATTCAAGCTTTCCTGAATCGCTGCTTCGACTTCTGAATCTAGAGCCGATGTTGCTTCATCCAATACCAGCAATGGTGCATCTTTGAGTAGCACACGAGATATTGCGATACGCTGACGTTGGCCGCCAGACAGTTTCACACCACGTTCACCAACTTGCGCATCGTATCCGACATTACCAAATGGGTCGGTCAGAGTTTCGATAAACTCATGGGCATGCGCTTGCTTAGTGGCTTTCAGCAAATCTTCTTCTGTCGCATCTGGATTGCCATACAAAATATTGTCTCGAATTGAACGGTGTAGCAGAGAAGTATCTTGGGTCACCATACCGATCTTTGAACGCAAAGAGTCTTGTGTGACTTCTGAGATGTTCTGTCCATCGATCTTAATGCTGCCGTCTTCGACATCGTGGAAACGAAGTAACAAGTTCACCAAAGTCGATTTTCCGGCGCCGGAGCGCCCAACCAAGCCTACTTTCTCTCCTGGTTTGATGTTGAGATCGAGATGGCTAATTACGCCTTTGTTCTCACCGTAATGGAAGCTGACGTTATCAAAGTGAATGCCTCCTTCAGTGACAACCAAGTCTTTTGCACCTGGTTTATCTTTAATATCAATAGGCTTAGAGAGTGTTTTCATTCCATCGACAACGGTTCCCATGTTTTCAAAGAGGGCGCCAACTTCCCACATTATCCACATCGACATACCGTTTACGCGCAATGCAAGACTAACAGCAATCGCAATCGCGCCAACGCTAATGGCACTATCCAACCACAGGTAAATCGATAAAGCAGCAACGGAAAAGACCAAAATATAGTTTGAGATCTCTACAGCGACGTCGAAGCCGGTCACTAGGCGCATTTGACGATAGACCGTATTCAAAAATCCTTTCATGCCTTGCTCGGCATATTGGGTTTCGCGCTGGCTATGAGAAAACAGTTTGACGGTTTGAATATTGGTATAACTGTCGACGATGCGCCCTGTCATTGTCGAACGTGCATCGGCCTGTGCTGAAGCGACGTCTTTGAGCTTAGGGACAAAATAGATTTGGATAGCGATGTAAGCGAGTAGCCAGACAATCATTGGGATCATCAAACGCCAGTCTGCCGTCGCTAACATAATGATCATGCTGGTGAAGTAAACCGTAACGTAAACAAACACATCCATAGCTTTCATCACGGTTTCGCGCACAGCTAATGAGGTTTGCATGACTTTCGTTGCGACTCGACCTGCAAAATCATCTTGATAGAAGTTCAAGCTTTGATTGAGCAAATACCGGTGTGCAAGCCAGCGGATAGACATTGGGTAGTTGCCCAATAACGTTTGATGAACGAGCAACGAGTACAAGATCACCAATATAGGCATGACAACCAGCAATAAGGCTCCGTAGAAAATCAAATCCGATTTGTTGTCTTGTAAGAACGTTTCTGGATTGCTGGTAGACAACCAATCAACCAATTGTCCCATGGCGCCAAACAACATTACCTCAACAACAGCCACAATTGTGGCCATCAAAGACATGATGATCAAAGGCTTTTCATAACCACGAGTGTAATAACGCAGAAAAGCGAACATCCCTGAAGGAGGCTGATCCGGTGTAGATTTGGGGAACGGCTCTGTAAAGCCTTCAAATCGTTTAAACATAACTCATCCTAAAGTTAAAACAGTGCCATTTGGGGTGGCTAAATCCATCGATTCACGCTGCTTTGGACGAAACCGCGTGTATGAGAGTTTCTTGCCTGCTCCTCGATAAAGCAGACCGATTGACGAGAGGGGCGAAAAAATAGTCTAACCGATTGTGTCTTAAATGTAACTAGTTGGTTATGAGTGTGATTGTCTATGGTTCTGATTCTTATGATGAATTCTTATCATGTTCATCACGGTGCAATAAAAGCTTAAACCTGCAAAGTGACAATAAAATTTAGGGAAAAATGAACTTAATGCAGCAAAAATTACTTTTGGGCAATTAAATTAATTGTCAAAACAGCAAAACTGAAGTTAACAATAAATTTACAATCTCCTCATTCTAGTGATAAGGAATGTATTGGATGCTATTACACGAATCAGTGACCCAATTTGCTAATGGGAAAGAAGAAAGCACGCAAAGTGCTCAGCGCCAAACCGCGAACTGCGTAGTGATGGTGCCACCGAAAGAGTTTCGTTTTAATGAAGAAACCGCACAAGATAATGAGTTCCAACATAAAGTGTCACTCAGCCAAGAAGAAGTCTCACGTCGAGTAATGGCCGAGTTCGCGAGTATGGTTGCAACGCTGCGTCAAGAGGGCGTTCAAGTTGTTGAATTTGATTATCCAACTTCAGATGTTGCAACGCCAGACGCGGTATTTCCAAACAATTGGTTTAGCACTACGCCAGATGGCACGTTGTACACCTTTCCAATGGCCTGTGAAAACCGTCAAAAAGAAGTACGTCCCGATGCACTTGTGGCAGCACTAGCGCAAGCAGGGCGAGAAGTTCATCGACGCAGCAGTCTAACTGAATATCTTGACGAGCAAGCGTATTTAGAAAGCACGGGTGTGATGGTGTTTGACCACCTAAATAAAACGGTCTACGCCGCACTCTCACAACGTTGTGATCGTCTGGTTTTAGAAGATTACGCCGATCGTATTGGCTATGAACGAGTGATTTCTTTCCAAACTCGTTTGCCGTCTGGTGCGCCGATTTATCACACCAATGTGATGATGGCGGTTGGCGAACAGTTTTGCGTGATTTGTGACGAAGTGATCCCAGAATTTGAGCGTCGTTTTGTAATGAAGTCACTCGCCAAAGACAAGCAAGTCATCTCAATTTCGCTTGATCAGATGAACCAGTTCTGCGGTAACATTCTGCAACTAGAAACGATCAACGGCGACAAGGTGATTGCGATGTCGCAATCGGCGTACGATGCATTCTCACCAGCACAAAGAAACCAATTGGCAACGCACGGTAAATTGCTGCCATTCGACGTTTCTACCATAGAATCTATTGGTGGTGGTTCGGTTCGTTGCATGTTGGGTGAAGTGTTCTTACCGAATCGTAAAGCTGTGCTTTAATAAACTGCACATTTCTTTTCAGCCGCAGTGAAAGGCTGATGAAGCGTTCTCTTCAAGGGTTTTTAGCCGTTAGCTCTGTGGCAGTACAGACTAACGGCTTTTTTGCGCTTTTTAGTTTTCTGACGATTTGCGTAGGCGACGCTTGGTTTAAGCACCTAAAATAGGATGGTTCACCTAGCAGATTGTGGTAAAGTCCGCGCCTGCGTTTTACCGCATCTTCATTATTTTTATTGCTTCTTCAACCCAAAGTACAAGGTTTTCGTTAATGCCATTTTCTACTCTCTCATTGAGTTCTGAGCTGATTCACGCACTGCCAAAAGACTTCAAGAAACCGACCGATATTCAAGCGTTGGCCATTCCTGAGCTGTTGGCTGGTCAAGATCTATTGGCTTTGGCAAATACAGGCAGCGGCAAAACCCTTGCTTATGGTTTGCCTTTGTTGGAAAAGCTGGGTGTCAATCCAGAGCAAAAAGCGCTGATTCTTGTGCCAACTCGTGAGCTGGCAATGCAAGTGAGTGAAGCAATTAACCAAGTTGGTCAAGTTCTTGAACTCAACGCAGTGTGTTTGTGTGGCGGCGTTGATAAAGAGCAACAACAGCAGGCGCTAGCGACAAATCCTCATATCCTTGTCGCGACGACTGGTCGTTTGGTTGACCTAGCAAACAACGGTTTAGACTTAAGCAATATCCATTACCTAGTGTTGGATGAAGCGGATCGTCTGTTGGATATGGGCTTTTGGCCTGACGTACAAAATATTGCGGGGCTTATTTCAAACCAGCGTCAAACCGCAATGTTCTCGGCAACGTTTTCAGATGAGTTGAAGGGTAAAGCGAAGCTGCTTATGCAGGCACCAAAGCAAGTTGCAGCGCATCAAGAAAACAGCACCAACCAAGATATTGCTGAAACGCTGTACCTCGTCAACAAAGGCAGTAAAACCAAGGCATTGATTGAACTGATTCAAAAAAACGCGTGGACTAAGGCATTAGTCTTTATTGGTGCGAAAGAGAACGCCGATGGCTTAGCGAAGAAGCTGAATAAAGCGGGCATCTCAACCAATGCGTTGCATGGCAATAAGAGTCAAGATGAGCGAGAAGAAGCACTGGCGCAGTTTAAATCTGGGCAAATTCAGGTGTTGATTGCCACCGATCTACTAGCGCGCGGCATTCACATTGAGCAATTGCCTGTAGTGATCAACTTTGAACTGCCAATGCATGCAGAAACCTATGTTCACCGAGTAGGGCGCACCGCTCGCGCAGGCGAACAAGGTGTGGCGGTGTCATTGGTTTGTCATGGTGAAATGGACGCACTAAGCGCGATTCGTCACCTGACTCAACGTGCATTACCAGTGCAAGATCTGGCAGGTTTTCCAGTAACGGATAAGCCATCAACTGGCGAGAGCAAACGCGCGCCACGCGATAAAAAAGCCAACCGTCGAACTCATGCTAAGAAGAGCATTAAGCAGTTTCAAGGAAGTCGAAACGCCCAGCCCCGAGTGCGAAGTAAACCAAAAAAACACGCTCTGACGGCATAGTCGGTTCAGAGCGTGGCTTAAATTTTACTTTGGGGTGTTAACCCACAGTTGGGCCAACCAAGCGCATTTCCCAATCTTCAACTTCGCCAGTTTCTAGGCGGCGCTCGACCAACTTGCCCCAAGACTCGACTAACGGCAGCTCAGACAGCTGAGTGAGTTCTTTTCTATCTAAACAGCCAGTGAAAACCGCGCCCATGATGCGAGCCAGTGGCCATTCTGGATAAGGTCTTTCGCACAGAATAATCTCGTCACCTGCACCGATATCGCCTTCTTCCAACACTCGGAAATACCAGCCTGTTCGAAGCGTATCTTGCAGTCTTCTCGCCATGTCGTGTTGGTCAAAACGTACGTTAAGTTTCCAACAAGGCATGCGACCTTGCGACACTTCCAGTAGTGTTGAGCCGATGCGAATTTTATCTTTCAAGCAAATCGTGGATTCGGTGACGCCTTCGGAGCTGATGTTTTCGCCAAAGCCGCCGGCGGATTGGAAAATTGGTCTTTTGCCTAATTCTTGTTGCCAGATTGGGTAGTGCTCGCTTGGGTAAATATGAAGCGCTTTTTGAATGCCACCATGAAAGCGCGGATCACCTTGCTCATCACTGATAAAACCGAGCTCTGTTGCATGCTGGCGCTCAGGCAGCACTTGTTTGTTGATTGCGCTTTGCGCACCATGAGCATAAGGGACGGTTTTCCCTGCTAGCACAGCTTTTACGACGCCGATTTTCTTCATGTAACCTCCTTATTATTTGAATGAGAGATAAAGTGTTTACCTTCATTCGCGATGCGGAGCATGATAGCCTAGTAAACTTGTGTCGGTGTAGGGATGAAAAGACAACTAACAATGCTAGCTCGCCAAATTGATTCGAAGTCAGGCGTCGTCACCTCCAATGAGATGATGGCCGCGAATCCCCATTCTCCTGTTTTAGTGAAAACCATCGACATGCCAAAAGGTTACATTGATGCGCTGCATCAACACACTTGGCATCAAATCATCTTTCCTATCAAAGGGTTATTGCAAACACAAACTGAGCATTATCAGCATTTGGTTCCGCACACCTCTGCGTTATTTGTTCCTGCGGGTGTTCAACACGAGTCGATTGCTCTAAGCAATACGATATTTGTTGGCATTTACCTCAACCCTGAGTTTGGCGCAACGTACGAGCCACAAGTGAGAACCATTGCTTTAACGCCGTTTTTAAATGAGCTTTTACAAGAGATCCGCAGACAGTGTGAAGGTGAGACAAGCCACGAAGAAGTGCTGCATTTGCTGGCGGTGTTGCATGATCAAATTTTGAAAAGCAACGTGCAGACATTTCAGTTATTGCTGCCACAAGACAGACGACTAAAACTGATTTTCGAGCAATTGACTGACGAGCCCGCGTTGAGCTGTTCGCTAAAAGAGTGGGGGGAGAAAATTGGGGCGTCTGAGCGTACTTTATCACGGCTGTTCGCCAAGGAATTCAACACTTCATTTCTGCTTTGGCGGCAACAAATTCGGCTAATTTACTCGCTTTCTTTGTTAGATGAATCGTTGCCAATCCAAGCCATTGCAGACCTAGTGGGTTATCAAAATGACTCATCCTACATCAAAGCATTTAAAGCCTATTTTGATATGACGCCACAACAGTTTAGAGTGAACGGCGCATCGCGCAGGTAGAAATACAGAGCTTCGACTTCACTTAATGCTTTTGAGTAGAAGTCGCGAAACTTCCTTTTTGAATTTCAATTACATGGTATGAATAACAATGGCACCAACGATAAATACTCGAGTGAATCAATTCTGTTTTGGTCAGCCCCAAACGTCGCTGTCGTTGGAAAAAGAGCCCCTCAAACCGCTTGCTCAGGGCAAGGTTCGGGTGCGACTGGAAGCCACCAATATTAACCCAAGTGACTTGCTTTCCATTCATGGTGTTGGGCAATACCGCCGCGTTCACATACCACCTCGCGTGCCGGGATTTGAAGCGGTTGGGCGTGTGGTGGAAGTCAGTGCAGTTGGTCAAACTGACCTTCAAGTTGGGCAAAAGGTGTTGGTGGCGATGAGTGGTACTTGGCAATACTACATAGATGCCTCGCCTGAGAATCTTTTTCCGCTACCTGAGAGTTTGGAGAACGGCTATGCCTGTCAGTTGTACATCAACGCGTTAACCGCGTGGGTGATCACCACTAAAGTAGCTAAGTTGAACAAAGACTATGTGGTGATCATCAATGCAGCAGGGTCAGCGATCGGTAAGATATTTGCCCAGCTCGCCCATTCACTGGGTTTTACACTGATTGCTGTGACCTCAAAGCCAGACGAGTATCCGTACGATACTATTCCAGTGTTGGACGCGAAGAAAGACTTACAAGCGCAGCTGCAAACGCGCCAACTGCCACAACCAACGGTCGCTCTGGACGCGATAGGTGGTGAGGCTGGCACGGATCTCATTCGTACCTTGAAAGAAAATGGCCAATACATCAACTACGGAACATTGTCGTTAACGCCTTATACGCCTGAGTTTTTTGAATCGATGAAGGCCAACAACATCGACTTTAGTACATTCTTTTTGCGGTATTGGGAAGAATCGGTAGGTAAAGGCGGGAGAAAGACGGTGTTCGCTGAAATGTTAGAACACTTTATTAGCAGCGACATAAAGTTAAACGTTGCATATGATCTGCCGTTAGAGGACTTTCAAACAGCGATTGAAATGGTTGAGCGACGCTCGTCAGCAGTGTCAGGAAAAATCATTTTGACGCTGTGAATTACAGTGAGCCTGTTGAGAAAAGGGAGGATAAAATCCTCCCTTTTTTATGGGTTTACTTGTAATGATTGGGCTATTTTAGATGGAAGATTTGCTCTGTTTCGAGCGATGTCATCGCACGTACTTGACGCCAAATGTAATAAAAAATACCGAACATCATCAACATACTTGGGATGGCAATCATTGGGTAACTGTACAGCGTCATTTTTCCTAACTCTTCGTTAAAGGCAGCAGTACCAGAAGGGCTAGTCACAATCCAAGTCGCAAGGAAGTAGTTCATTGCAGATGAGAACGCAAAAGTACTTGCAAACAGGTAGTTAGAAGACATAAGGCAACGTTCGAACGCATCGGTTTTACCATTTTCTTTTAAACGTTGGTTAATCAACGCGAGATTCAACACTGTGTTATTCAGTACTAACTTCTGCATCAGTGGGTAGCGGGTAAACGTTGAACCCAAAACCGCTAAACCGATCAGGCCAGGAATCAGGGCTTCTTTTAGTGCTAACCAGCGTGTATCAAGCTCTAACAAGCCGATGCCACCAGTTAGTAGAACACTGATAAAGCCCAGAGCAGAAATAAAGTTAAATTTCTTGTTACGGACAAGGTCCATACCGCCATAAATGATAGGAAATAGCAAAGCGACAACCAGCGCCATTGCTGTCCCTAGATGCTCATCGCCACTAAACTTCATCAAAATGAAGGAAGGGATAAATACGTTGAAAAGGATTTCAAATAAGGGATTCGGCTTTTTCGCCGTCGTGTTACTCATAATGTTTTACTGACTCTACTCTATGTCGGCTGTTATTGTACTTTGACAAGAAGTGTTCATCTAGTCGCGCTTGATGTAAAGCGTTAAAGCGTCGAGTTGTGTAACGACTTATGAAATAGACCGGAGCATAGCCAGTTAGTTTACATGATTGACTACTTTTTGTGTCTTAATGACTCTCCTTCTGTGCGATGATCTGATTACGCGCTCTGAATAATCGAGTCGCCACTGTGTTGTGGTTGAGCCTCAAGGCTTGGGCAATTTCATCATGATTCAACCCAGCCACTAAGCTCAAGAGCAACGGCTCTCGGTATTTGGGTTCGAGAATCATCATTTGTTTTTGAAGCCAATCTTGGGCCATGTCGTAGTCACTGCCAGGGTAGGTTTTTGTCTGTATTGCACACTCATCAATGTCGACAAAATCGTACTGTTTTCTATCAAAGCGCCGAGCATTCTCACGACGCAAAATAGTAATGAGCCAAGACTTCGCGGCGTTGGGGTCATTTAATTTATCAAAGAATCGCCACGCTTTCAGAAAGGTTTCTTGCGCTAAATCTTGAGCAAGGTGGTGATCTTTGCATAACCAATACGCGAGACGGTAAATCTCTTGGTATCGATCTTTCGTCAGTGCTTCGTAACGTTTATGTTTTTCCATAGCATTAAGATAAAAAGTTTGGAGAGCACGTTGTGTCTGCCAGATGAACGACAACCCTTTTTATCGCTTTTACAGTGATAAAAAGGGTTGTTCGATTAGGAAGACAAATTCGAAGAGTTAACCTTCCAAATATCGAAGGGTGACTCTGATTTCTTTCTTACACGCTTAAAATGGTTGGTTGGAAAAGCGTGAGTACTGGATGGCATCTGCGACTTCCTGAGCTTTAGACTCTGAAGTCATAAGGTGAAGTAGCTTAAGAGCAGCTTGATAGCTAACTAGGCTACCGTTCGAAGTGATAACGCCATCATCAATGACAAAATTCTGGTCGACTTGTACTTTGACTGCTGGGTAATCTCTTTGAAAGCCGTTTTCACCTCCGGCCCAAGTTGTTGCTTTTTTGCCGTTTAAAAGGCCAGCTTCGGCTAACAAATACGCGCCAGAGCAATTACTTGCCATCCAATCTGCCGCCTTTGAGGTAGTTTTAATAAAGTGAATGAGATCTTTATTTTCGATTAGTGCATCCATGTCATAGCTGGATGTTAAAACCAATACGTCGAGTTCCGGCAGATCACCAATCCAAGCATCCACACCAATTTTTAATCCTTCTTCAGTGGTGATGGTTTTCTGATCTGAGACGGAAATGGTGAGCACGTCATAATCACTAAACCAAGTGAGACGACTTGCGACGCCAAAAACCTCTAAAGGAGCAGTAACATCAGAGGTCAGTACGCCATCGTAAACCAGAATACCAATTCGTTTATCTGCGGCATGTGCTGTTTGAAGCATCCCAAAGAATAGGACTAGTGTCGCTATCAATAGTTGTAGTGCATTCTTCAATCCGTTTTTACCCATGGTTTTTTCCTCGTTAACAGAGCATCAAGTTATTGAGGTTCATTATATTTAGGCTAATTAGTGATTGAAGAGCCAGTTTGTCTTTACTAAAGTGAATAAAATTCATGAATAGAGTTCATTGGTTATATGGATAAGATACGGTCCCTACGATTTTTTATTGCCACTTTAGATGGCGGTAGTTTTGCTGCGGCTGCCAAAGTGTATGGCACTGACCCTTCGACCGTGAGTAAAGCCATACATCGTCTTGAAAGCGATTTGGGTATACAGCTTTTTCAACGTTCTACGCGACAGAGCCGCCTGACAGAAGCTGGTCGTAGGTACGCAAATACTGCTAGGTTTGTACTGGAGGAGCTGGCGGCATGTGAGGATTCATTAAAAAGTCACAATGATGCGCTTTCAGGGCAGCTTAAGATTAATGTGCCAGTCTCGTACGGTCGCCTCTATATTCGTCCTTTATTAAAAGAGTTTTGTCGCCGCTACCCTAACATCACTATCGATATTCATTACGATGACGCCTACGTTGATATTATTGAGCAAGGTATTGATGTGTCGATTCGCTCTGGTGTCGTTCACGATAGTCAATTGATTGTGCGTCAGCTGAGCCCTATCGATTTTATCATTTGTGCCAGTCAGGATTACTTAGCGCGCCATGGTGTTCCGAGTGGCCCGGATGTATTCAATGACCATTCTTGGGTTCGTTTTCGTTTTAAACAAACGGGGAAACTGTTGCCGATTCGGATGCCAGAACCAGACGGTGCGAGTGAATATGACCCCGAAAGAAACTATATTGTAAATGACGGTGAATCCATGGCAGAGCTTTGCGCAGAAGGCTTAGGATTAACTCAGATTCCTCATTTTATCGCGAGAGACTGGCTTAAAGCGGGGCGTTTAGTGCCGATATTTCCAAGCATGCGCCAAGCAGGAAATGGCGTGTATCTTCTCTATGCCAACCGGGAATATGTGCCTGCCCGAGTGAGGGTGTTCATCGATTTTATCACTCAAGCAATACAGGATATGGATGAAACGCCATTCCATACTTGGGCTGAAACGTTGCCGATTTATCGACCGAACCAAGGCGATTGAAAACTTCATGTGAGTCTTTGGTTAAAAACCCCTAAGCTATATGGTGCTTTTATTGGTTTTTGTTAGTTTATTGGGCGTTATTATCGAAAAGCGCAGTTTGCTCTTCGTCACTCATAAAGGAAAGACAATGCCAACTAAGATCTTAGTGCCTGCTTTGGCCCTACTTCTCAGCGCATGTGGCGGCGATGGGGAGTCGTCAGCCCCAGCAGAAAGCGGCTCACAAAACACAGGTTCCACATCGTCACAAGGCACATTTGCCGAGCAGATGCTTGCAGCGGTCAACAGCGCCCGCTCTACTACACAACAGTGTGGTGCAACCACCATGCCACCTGTTGGGGCCCTGACTTGGAGCTACGATTTGGAAAGCGCCGCTTATCGACATTCAAGCGACATGGCGAACAGCGATTTCATGAGCCACACAGGCTCTGATGGCAGCAAAATGTCAGATCGAGTTAACGCAACGGGCTATGCTTGGAGCGCCATTGGTGAGAATGTCGCCGTAGGGCAAAGCAGCATTAACGCCGTCGTTAATGCTTGGTTATCGAGTGAAGGTCACTGCCTTAATATCATGAGTGCGGATTTTGATCAGATGGGCGCGTCGCTTGTCGAAAATCACTCTGCACGCTACGGGTATTACTGGACTCAGGTTTTTGCCAAACAGCGCTAATGCAGAAGCCTGATAGATAAAATAAAACGCCAGCAGTCACTATCTGCTGGCGTTTTTGTTATTTACATCTCTTTTAGCTTGTCAGGTTACGAAGTTTTGGGTCATCCGCCAGGTATTCAACAAATTCAATCTCAAAACCTGCAGGGTCAACAAAATACACATTTTTGCGATATGGTTCATCAGCACCAGGTTGGGCAATCGGATAACCTGCATCGGTTAGTCTTTTGATGATTGCATCGACGTTGTTGGTCACATAAGCAAAATGCGCTAGCCCAACTTGGTGCCCGCTCAACTCGCGGTTTTCTCCTTCGCCATGGTCACTCATGGCTATGTATTGATACTCGTCGCCAAAATGTAGCCAGTTTCTTGGTTTGCCACTCCATTCGCCTTTACCTTCATCACGCACGTACCAATGTGGAAATGCAGTTTGGTAAAACTTCAGCATTTCAGGGATATCTTTCACGACTAAGTTAATATGTTCTAGTTGGATCATGATGTGCTCCTTTTTGTCATTTTCTAGCCAACGATGAATATGCTAAAACCTCAAGTAAAGTTGAGGTAAAGGGCTTTTTTAAAATTTTTTAGGATTGATATCTTTGGATCTGGATACATTGAGAGATTCGGTGGGTTTGGTGCTTTGAATCTGAGAGCTGGGTTAGGGGCTTGCAACCTTGTTTCACCCTTTGTTTATTCGTGCTAATCATTTTCGAGCGAGTTTGTGGTGAGTAGATTCCCAGTCTCACCTAGGTTCGCGGGAATGACGGGAAGAGAACGCTAAACGGACAGCGTCATTCTGAAGGAGCCTAAGCGAGTATTCAGAATCTACTTTCAGTGTGTTGTTATGTTGCGTTGTGAATTGAATTATCCGCGAGCACAGAACCAGTTCCTCCCTTTTGAGCTCTGCGTGTTGAGAGCTTCGGAGTTTGATACAAGGGGAGGTTAGGTGGGGTTGCTGGTTTGAGGTTGAATGTTGGGTAAGGTGTTTGCAACCTTCTTTCACCTTTTGTTTGTTCGTGCTACTCATTTTCGATCGAGTTTACGGTGAGTAGATTCCCAGTCTCACCTAGGTTCGCGGGAATGACGGGGAGAGAACGCTAAACGAACAGCGTCATTCTGAAGGAGCCTAAGCGAGTATTCAGAATCTATTCGCAGCGCGTTGTGATGCTGGTGGAGTGAACTGAATTATCCGTGATTGTAGAGCCATTCCCTCCAGTTTGAACTCGGAGCGCTGAGGGATTTGCTTACACCTCTCCCCAAACCAAAAAAGCCAGCAGTTAATACCTGCTGGCAAAGTCTTTGGGCTTCTAGGTTTTTTTGATTTTATTTCTTGTTACTCATCGCTGTCACGGTGCCCCGATTGGTTTTCCGGGGAAGAAAACACAGCACCGTGCGCTTTGTGCTCAAGAAATTGGAGATTAGCCTTGCTTACGGATTAGGTAGTCAAATGCGCCTAAGCTTGCTTTTGCACCTTCACCCATCGCAATGATGATCTGTTTGTAAGGAACGGTTGTTGCGTCACCCGCTGCGAACACACCTTCTAGGCTAGTATCGCCACGGCTACCGACTTCGATTTCGCCGCGCTCAGATAGCGCTACTTCTGAATCTTTTAGCCATTCTGTGTTCGGTACTAGACCGATTTGAACAAAGATACCTGACAGTTCAATCTCTTTGATTTCATCTGTGTTGCGGTCTTTGTACTTCAAGCTTGTTACGCGAGTACCGTCACCCACCACTTCTGTAGTTTGTGCCATCGTGATGATGTCTACGTTTGGTAGTGAGTTCGCTTTGTCGATAAGCACTTGGTCTGCGCGAAGTACGTCTGCGAATTCAAGAACCGTTACGTGTTCTACGATACCAGCAAGGTCGATAGCTGCTTCGATGCCTGAGTTACCACCACCGATAACCGCAGTTTTTTTGCCTTTGAACAGTGGACCGTCACAGTGTGGGCAGTACGCGACGCCTTTGTTGCGGTACTCTTGCTCACCCGGAACGTTCATTTCACGCCAGCGTGCACCAGGGCTAAGGATGACACTCTTACTCTTCAGCGTTGCGCCGCTTTCAAGTTGGATGTGAATCAAGCCGTCTTCTGTGTGTGTTGCACCCATTAGCTTCTCAGCTTGTTGCTCAGTCACGACGTCTACGTCGTATTCTTTTAGGTGTTCTGCTAGGTCAGTTGCTAGTTTTGGACCTTCAGTGCGTTTCACCGAAATGAAGTTCTCGATTGCCATGGTGTCCATAACCTGACCACCAAAGCGTTTAGCAACAACGCCAGTACGAATACCTTTACGAGCAGCGTATAGTGCAGCTGCGCTACCACCAGGACCACCGCCGACAACAAGTACATCGTATGGGTCTTTTTCGCTCAGTGCTTTCGCGGCTTTCTCGCTCGCGCCGTCATCCACTTTGTTTAGGATTTCAGTCAGAGACATACGGCCTTGACCGAATAGCTCACCGTTCACGAATACGCTTGGTACGGCCATGATGTCGCGTTGTTTCACTTCATCTTGGAAGAGTGCACCGTCGATCATGGTTGCTTTTACTTTCGGGTTGATCGCCGCCATCATGTTGAACGCTTGAACCACGTCCGGACAGTTTTGACACGACAGTGAAATGAAGATTTCTACGTCTAGATCTTTGTCTAGTGCTGCGATTTGCTCAATCACTTCTGGTTCTAGTTTGATTGGGTGACCGCCAGAGTGAAGCAGTGCCAATACTAGAGAGGTAAATTCGTGACCCATTGGCAAGCCTGCAAAGCGTAGTGCTGTGCCTTTTGCTGGGTTAGTTACCGCCATCACTGGTTTACGTGCGCTTGCGTTGTCGTCACGTTCAACGGTGATTAGGTCGCTCATCTCTGCGATTTGGTTCGCTAGAGACAAAATGTCATTCGATGCTTTGCTTTCATCTAGACTAACCACTAAACGAACTTCTTCTTTTACATTAGCCAGATATTGTTTGAGTTGTTGTTGGATCGCTTGGTCTAACATAGTTGTTACTACCTTAATTAAATAGTTACCAATCAAAACAAGTATTTGTTCATTCTTGCTAGCTAAAATCGTTGATAACTGCGTTATAGATTTTGTAGTTAGAGGAACTAGCTATCGAAAATCTATGCCTGGTTCTAAACGATTTTTTCTACGCAATTACTGCACACCTACTTATTCAGATAGGTAATAAAAAGTGGTTACTGTAGATAAAACCTGAGGGGGAGAGAGCAAATCAGGCAGAAGGTCGTCAAGGTATCTAACCTGAAGTGCTCTCTAATTCAGTTCTAATCAGAAAAAGGAAATCGGAACTGATTAGAACTTAAATTTCAGTGGCTTAGATTTTGCCAACTAGGTCTAGTGATGGAGCTAGTGTCTCTTCACCTTCTTTCCATTTAGCTGGGCAAACTTCGCCTGGGTGTGCTGCTACGTATTGAGCTGCTTTCACTTTGCGTAGTAGGTCTTCTGCGTCACGACCGATACCTTCAGCAGTGATTTCCATTGCTTGGATAGTACCTTCTGGGTCGATTAGGAACGTTGCACGGTCTGCAAGACCCTGACCTTCACGCATCACACCGAAGTTGTTTGTGATGTTGCCTGTTTGGTCGCCAAGCATGTAGTACTGAATCTTACCGATTGTGTCTGAGCTGTCGTGCCATGCTTTGTGAGTGAAGTGTGTGTCAGTTGATACTGAGTAAACTTCTACGCCACGTTTTTGTAGCTCTTCGTAGTGGTCTGCTAGGTCGCCCAGTTCTGTTGGACATACAAACGTAAAGTCTGCTGGGTAGAAGAAGAATACTGCCCATTTACCTAGAACGTCTTGTTCTGTTACTTCAACGAATTCACCGTTTTTGTACGCTGTAGCTGCAAATGGTTTGATTTGAGTATTAATCATAATTTACTTTCCTTTGAATGTTTTAAGCTGAGCTGTTGTTGCTTTCGGAAAGTATATTCTCATCGGAGTGTGTTTAAGGAAAATCGCTTGTAACTATCCTATTGATAGCCATTTCCTATTTCACTTGATAGGCATATCCGATGTAGATGAGTTTGCTTTGATAGGTTTTATTGAAGATAAAGGCAGATTAGCAATAGAGAATACCGATGATTACTTTGAGTAGATCGTCTAACTAAGATCGAAGGAGCCTGCATCTCGGCAGGCTCTTTCTAATAGGAAGTGGTGAAGCGGATGCTTCTATCTTGTTAGCTCAGATTGTCGAGCACTTTGCCGCACAGCTTCTTCAGCATGATCATTTCATCCAGCTCTAATGTGATTTTACACATCATGGCATTTGGCACCGACTTAGCTTGTTCTTTAAGGTCACGACCTTGCTTGGTTAGGTTGAGTACGCGAACGCGTTCATCGGTTTCACTGCGACCACGCTCTACATAGCCTTTTGCTTCTAAGCGTTTAAGCAGCGGTGTGAGTGTGCCTGAGTCCAAATGCAGTTGTGACCCCAACTCTTTCACACTGGCACCATCTTTCTCCCACAACACCATCATCACTAAGTACTGCGAATAAGTCAGATCAAGCTCGTCCAGCAACGGGCGGTACGCTCGGATCACTGCATTTGCTGCGCTGTAGAGCGGGAAGCAGACTTGGTTTTCGAGTAAGAGTTTATCGTCGTCGGTCATGGTGTTGTCGGTGTAACACTGGCTCATTGGCGTTGCCTACCTGCTCACAGGGAAAGAGAGTCATAAAATAAATTGTGCACAATATAGTTGCAAACGATCTTTACTTCGATATAAGATTGCAAGCAATTAAATTGTGAGCAACTTAAATTAAGAAGGACACTCGCATGACTACTCTATACAAAACTCAAGCTACCGCTTTGGCTGGTCGTGATGGTCAAGTAAAAACTGATGACGGTCTTCTCGATCTAGAGCTGTCATACCCGAAGGAAATGGGCGGCACAGGCGCAGCAACTAACCCAGAACAGCTTTTTGCAGCGGGTTATTCGGCATGTTTTTCTAACGCGATTCTGCATGTAGCTCGTGAAGGTAAAGTAAACCTGAAAAGTGCACCCGTAACAGCGGAAGTGGGCATTGGTCCGAACGATAACGGCGGCTTTGCATTAACAGTGAGCCTAGCGGTAGAGCTAGACATGCCACAAGAACAAGCGCTAGAGCTAACGCGCATTGCACACCAAGTTTGCCCATACTCAAACGCAGTTCGTGGCAACATTGATGTAGCAGTAACGGTAAACGGCGAAGCGATTTAAGCGGTTCTTACCACGTTACAAAGACAAGAAAGCCTGCAAGTACGCAGGCTTTTGGTTTATTTGATGGCGGTGCAGAAGCTAACGTCTGCATGGTGCGTTTGTGGGTCGAAGCTGTGGTAAAGCTCAAAGCAAGGACGGTCGTCGTTCTCAATACCGGATTCAATTACCTTGCTCATGACATCATCCCATGCTTTTGAGTATTGGCTCGGGTCAGTAATGTGCTGGCGCATCACCGCATATTGACCACCGGGGAAGTCTTGCAGCTCAATGCCTTTTGGAACTTCCGTATCTTCTGGCACCATCAAGCAGATATCAGTGCGACACTTCTCGTCTGGCGTGATTTCTGGATTGTCATGGTAGATGAAGATGCAGGTATTGCCTGCCAAACCTTTCATTCCTGCCCATTGATACAAGCGACCTGATGGCTCCTCATAGCCTTGGCCGTAAGGGCCGTTTACGCGAATGTAAGCCAGTTTTGCTTTTTCAAAGTTTTGCGTTTCCATTGTCATGCTCCATTTGGTGAGTTCAGAGCCAGTATATGAATCGCTTGGTGTTACTTCGTTTCCATTCTTGCGCAACGTGTGTCCAATCTTGCTGTTTCGTGCTAATTCAGAAAACTGCTGGTAGTTTTCGCAGTCGCGAAAGGCCGTAGGTGTAACGCCATAATGTTGCTTGAAGGCTTTGGCTAAGCTCTGTGAGCTAGAAAATCCGTACTCTAAGGCAATGTTTAATACCGGTTGCTTGGATTTGAATAAGTCATCGGCGGCGGCTTCTAGACGCAAACGTCGAATGAAATCAGCCAATGTCTCGCCTTGCACGGCTTTGAAGGTGCGATGAAAGTGATAAGGAGAAAGGTTCGCCAGCGCGGCCACTTCTGGCAGATTGAGTGGTTCATTAAAGTGTTGTTCTAAATAACGAATCACAGGAACCAGTCGTTGGTGGTAGTCGACGCGCATCGGGGGATTTCCTTGTTCTGTTCAGCTTGTTTTCTCTGCTCAAAGCCTACCGCAATCCAACAAGCTTGCAAGGGAGCAGCGTGAGAAATGCGTGGCGAGATGAGCGTCAATCAGTCACACTCAACGAGCAGATGTTTAAGCAAAAACGTTGCGCCCATTATCTTTACTAACCGCTAGGACAATCATGATAGCTTGGAAACAGTCTCTGCCAGAGTACGAATGGCTCATTCATCAAGTTTGGTACTTGGAAGTGCCAGAGGGTGAAGTCATTGACCCCAAGCCGCACCTTATCCCAAACCCGCGTGCTCATTTACTCTTTACGCCACCAGAGCAAGGCTACAGCTACGACACGGGACACACAAAGCTTGCTGGCAAAGGCTGCCACTTGTTAATGGCTAACGAACATTTACTGTTGTTGGAAGATACGGCTCCCATCAAGCGTATTGGTATCACCTTTCGCCCAGAGGGTTTTTATGCCATTGAATCACGGTTTAGTGATGCATCCCAAGTTAGTGCAATTAACCAATGCGAATGGTTTGATTGGCTTAACGCGGCGTTTGATGAGCGCTTTCAACAAGGCTTATGGCAGTTAGAGTTGCAAGGTTCATCGCAATGTTTGCTGAACTACATCAAACAACATTTAGATGCGTTAGATATCGAACCTTGCCGTACCAAACCGTTTTTGGCGTCACAAAAAGCGGTATCCGTGATGGACGCTCAAGCGCTACGTTCACCTGAGTTAGCGATGGATATTGATGAGATAGCCAAACAGTGCGCCTGTTCTCGCAGAACGCTTGAGCGCAGTTTCAAACAAGTGGTGGGGTTGAGCGTTAAGCAGTATCAACAAATGGCGCGTCTGGAGCAGATGATTTTGACTCTCTACAAGCAACAAGAAGCGATTGATTGGGCGAGTTTCTCACAACAATTTGGTTTCAGTGACCAATCGCATTTGATTCGTACCCTCAAACATCAGCTAAGAAAAACGCCGAGCAAATACCTGAAAAAACGTGACTTAACCATCGATATCTATGGCGATTTTGAGTCGTAATACATTGCTAATCAGCCCGAAAGTTGTCGCAAAAATCCAATTTTTCTCTTATCCGCTGGGCTACTATTTTCAGCAGATAACGAGGTAACACATGTCATATCAAAAACTAAAACAAGGCGAAGCCATTCCATTTAATGAATCGTTGACTATCCAACTGATTCAAGGCTCTGATCTACAAGATATTATCGAGATGCTGAACGACGATAAGGTCAATCAGTATCTGTTCTTCGCACCTGCTGATAACAACCTGTATGAAGGCTTCTTTGGCCCTATTATTGAAAATACGGCACAAGCGATTAAAGACGGTGTTTGGTCAGATAGCCCAACGTTCGTGATTCGTGACCAGCAAGGTCAGTACATGGGAATGTGTGCGGTGACCGCAGTGATGTTCTTAACTGGCAACTACGAAGTGGGTTATCAGTTACCTACTTGCGCATGGGGCAAAGGCGTCGCGACTCGCGCTTGCCAAATGATGACCGAGATTGGATTTACTGAGTTAAACGCCCATAAAGTCAGTGCCGATTGCTACGCTTCTAATGCTGGTTCTTACAAGACGTTAGAGAAAAATGGTTTTACTCAAGAAGGCCGTCAGAAAGACTACTATAAACTAGAGCAAGGCTTTGACGACAAGCTCTACTACGGTATGACCGCAGAGCAATTCGCGTCTTTAAATCGCTAATAATTAGCCGACAAAAAAGTAGCTAACAACAACGTAGCGAACAAAAAAGGCCGTTAACCCACATGCTCGGGTTAACGGCCTTTTCTATATTCAGCGCTAAATGGCTAAGACTTAGTTGCCTTGGTTTTGGCTTTGAAGCTTCTCTTTTGCTTCTTCAACCTTTGAGAAATCCAATCCCAACTCGTCTACGGCTTCTTTGATTAGCGCAGGGTTTTGCATCACTTGCGCCATCAGCATTTGTAGCTTGTCTTGTGGCAAACCTAGTTGGCTGATTGTTGCCATTGCCGCTAGAGGGTTTTGCGTCAGAGTCTGAAAAATCTCGTTGATTTGCTCATCGCTGATGTTGTTCTCTTTCAGCAAGGCGATAATTGGGTTCATCATATTTCCTTTCAATCAGTGTATGACTTGGTTGCCAGTATTTGTTCTAGTAGAATAATTGGGGCTCCCGCTCAACATTTCAATACCCCGTTAGCTCCATGTAACCAGTCCCAGAATGAGAGCCCTCAATACGTACTGGGCCTTCCCAATAAGGTACCGAAAGCGGCATTTTCGCGTTCGGGTTGAGAGCAGAAACGGTAAGCTCAATTTGCTGATTTGGAATCGACACTTGCCACTGGGTTGGATACTTTCGCCCTTGGATTTCTGTTTGCTTGGTTGCTATTAAGCGAATGTCTTTTTGAGAAATGGCGATGCCAGAGCCATCTTGCTGCATCAGCTTTGCGCTGGCGTAACTAGCTTGTCCGGTTTTGGAATCCCGCAACTGGAACACCACCAAGCTGGTTTTGTCACTCAACCTCAGAGCAAACCAGTCCCAGCCTTGTTGTGAGTCGAGTAAGAATTGCGAGCTCCACTCTCGATCTATCCAGCCTTCACCCGACACTTGATGAGTTTCGCCGTCGATGGTGACTTCACCGGAGACATCAATAAACGGTTGGCTGTAGTAATACGAAGCCACCTGACCATCGGCACTTTTGGTGCTGTAACCTTGCTCGCCTTGCTTTTGATAAGGTGCGCTGCTGGTCAGTTTTAGTGAGTAGCCAAACTGCTCTGAATTGGCATTTAGCGTGGCAGGGAAGAGGTCGTTGGTTGAAGAGGTCCACTGCCAATCATCGAGGTAAACACGAAATGGAGAGCTATCGACGCCGGCTAAGGACGCTTGAGCGCGTGACCATTTTTCATCTGCATAGTGTTTGTCGGTTGTCGTGACTGCGCTGTGCGCCATGTAGATTTGCTGAGTTTGCCACTCGGTTTTCTTCACGTCATCTTCGCCCGTTGGCGGCGCAGCAGCAAAGCGAAATTGTGTCCATTGAACGCCAAGTGGGTTGCCTTCTTCATCAATTAAGTTAGCGGTTAAGTACCACCATTCATGACGAAAGTTTGGGTGCGCTTGATGATCGGTAGGAAAGGTGAGTTCAACCCCTTTTTCTACGGGTGTGAATAGGTTGCTTTCGCTTTGCATATCTCCACTGCCCAGAAAAGTTCCCATATTTTGTTGCTGCGCATCTTCACAACCGAATAGGAATAAGCTGCTTATGAGTAGAGTAAGCTTGCTTGCCAATCGAACCATCACAAGACCTCGCTTTGCAAACTGGAGACGACAGGCTTACTGACCAATCGCCACAGCGGAATCAAGGTTGCGATCACTGCCACCAAGATGGTGATTGCCGCAATGCTCAGCGCATCACTCCAATTCCACAGATAATTTAAGCTCCAACCAAAAGCTCGTAAGGTGACGATGTCTGTCAGTACATAACCCACCATCGCACCGAGGGGCAGGGCAATGACCAGCGTAAAACTGACCAAAGCGACGATCTGCCCGACCACCATGGTCATTAATTTACGACGGCTGACGCCAAGTGCATACAGCCTTGCAATGGCGGCTTTGCGCGCGTCGAGCAACATAAAACAAGCACTGAACAAACCAATCACCGCGACCATCAACGTCACGCCGTTGAGTGCGCGTGTAATGGCGAAGGTCTGCGAGAAAATATCCAACGCGATGGATTTGATTTGCGCCTGATCGTAGAGCTGACTTGGATGCAGATTCAATTGCTCGCGCAGTTGCTCGTATACGATTTGTGGGTCTCCTGATACTTTAATGCCAAGGCTTGTTGGCAGGTCGGTAAAGCCACTCTCTTGCCATAATTTGGGTGCCAATAACACTTCACCGTTGGGTGAGCCGTAATCGTGGAATACCGCACCCACAAGCAGGTTCTTATTTGGAACGGCATCAAGCGTGAGCGCGCTACCCAGTGATAAACCCAGTTTGACCGCGGTTGGTTCACTGATAGCGACCAACTCACCTTGGTAAAAGCGTGACCAGAAGTTCTCCAAATGCGATTTGAACACCATGGTTTGTTCTAAGGTGTCTTTGTCTTTGGTACCAAGCAAAATCGGTAAGCCTTGCAGGTTATCGTCGACGTAGTATTGCTTGTAGACGGTCTCAACATTATTGAACTGCCCTAACGCGCGCTCTACATCAGCGATCTCTCCTTGGGCAGGGCTGACGTAAATATCGGCGTGTAGCCTTTGTTCTAACCACTGTTTTAAGGTGGATTCAAAACTGCCCACTAGCGTATTCATCCCCATATTGGCTGTAACGGCGAGTAGCAGTGCCATCATGGCGAGAGAAAGCGGAGAAATCAGCTCGCGCAACTCAGCAAAAAGATACTGCATCAAACCGGAATTGGTGCGTTTTTCACACCAATTGGCTAAGACGCTGAGTGTTTTGGGTAGATATAAAGGAATCGACACCACAAGCACGCCGAGCCACGCTATGGTGAAGCGGTGATGCTCACTCAACCATAACCCTGCGAGTGCGAGAGCCGTCAACGAAGCACCTATCACGAACAATTGGTTTTCGTTAGAGGCTTCCGGCGCTTGATAAAATCCGCCATGAGAGGAAAGCGGCTGGCGCACTCGCTGTTTAAAGTGCTGCCAACATGCCAGCAGGGTGGCGACTAACGTGAGTAGCAATGCTTGTGCCCACCATTGCCACTGCCAAGTTCCGGGCAGCAGTGTCGCGCCATAAAGTTGCTTTAGAGTCAGTGCCACGGTCGGATGTAACCAGTGGCTAAGCTGCATGCCCAATACAAAACCGAGGGAAGCGCCGATGGTAACGAGAAGAGTGAGCTCAACTAACAGCGCAGAGAACACAATGCTCGGCGCAACACCCGCTTGTTGAATTTGCACTAACAGCCGATTGCGTTTCAGCAAGCTGTACTTTACGCCGTTGTAAGCGATGAACAGCCCGACTAAAAACGCGAGTAAGCTCATTGCGGTGAGGTTGAGGTGAAAGCTGTCGGTCAGCGAACCAAGGTCTGTACTTTGGTTATTGGAAATCCATTGCCCTTGATCGCTAATCAGCTTCTGCCAATTTGCCTGCGTGTCTTTATCCCCTTTATCACCCGAATGGAAAACTGCAATGTAACTGAGCTGCCCTTGTTTATTGAGCAGTTGCTGGGCAAAGCCAATGTCCATCAACATTCGGCTACCTAACTGCCATTCGTCTGGTAGCACCACCACTTGGGTTGGAATGTCATCCAGAGTTAGGGTTTCTACTTCCCCTAAGTTTTGATGTTGAGATTGGCTCATCATCACGATCGGCTTACCGGCCAAAAGCTCAGGTAAAGGTAAAGCACTGTCGAACAAAGACACGTTTTGTTGGTTTTCTGACGAATAGCGCGAACGTGAGGAAATTGCGGCAATCAACTCACTACCTTGCACTGACCAGCGACGCCCTTGTTCGTCTCTCACTCGCCCTTCGATTACAGGTAGTGCTGCACTGAGCCCGTTTTGTCTAAGGGTGAAATAAAGAGACTCGGGCAGATAGTTTTGCCCTGCTGGTGGAATAATTAAGTTCTGAGCTTGTGCGCTAAGCTGCTCGGTAGATTCCGCATAACTTCGTTTGGCATTGAGGTTGATGGCTTGCACCGCAACGAATAAGGTCACAGCCAACACGATACCGATCAGAATCGCGGCGGCTTGCAGTGGCGCCTGCCGATAGTGCGCTGCAAACAGATTCAGGGCGAGTCGAGTATGAGTGAATCTGTTGTTTGATGGCTTAGTTTGCTTCATGGTGAAGCTCATGTTTGTTTACTTGATGGCTGTTCTGTAGCTGACTGTTATCCAATCGCAGCCGTGCTTTCATAAATTCAGCGCATTCATGGCTGTGGGTCACCAAGAGCACGGCGGTATTGCCTTGGGTGGTGATTTCACTGAGTAGTTTCATCACTTCCAAGCCTGCTTTTTGGTCGAGGTTACCTGTGGGTTCATCGGCGAGTAGAAGCTTAGGTTTGTGTGCCAATGCGCGCGCAATCGCGACTCGTTGTTGTTGACCTCCGGAAAGGGCAGAAACATGCCTGTCGAGAAGTTGGCTGATACCTAGAGTCTCGACCAAATAATCGCACCAGTCGTTCCATTTCTGTTGATTCAAATGCAGAGGGAAGGCGATGTTTTGCTGCACGTTGAGCGGCGTTAATAGATTGAATTGCTGGAAGATAACACCGAGTTTTTGATGTCGAAATCGGCTCCATTGTGGGTCTTTCCAAGCCGCCGTGTTATCGCCATCTAACCACAACTCACCATCGGAAAGCGGCTCAAAGCCAGCGATGACATTGAGCAAAGTACTTTTGCCGCTGCCACTTGCGCCCGTCAGCGCAACACTCGCTCCTGTGTTCAACGTGAAGTCGACGCCTTCCAACACGCGATGTGTCTCTTTGCCATCGACAAAGCTTTTGCTGGCGTGTTTGAGTGTGACAAGTGGGCTTTCCATTTCCTCTCCCTGTATTCAAAAGGTGTCGTTTCTTTTGGCAATGCTTATTGCTGTTCGTTCTTTAGAAACTTTAGACAACAATCAGATAAAAACAGCGATTTACATCGATTTCTTAATAACTTGTACTGAAAAGAAGAGGGAATAGATTAAACGAGAAGGGGATATGACAGGCATTAAAAAAGCCCGAGTCAGACTCGAGCTTTCAAATACATTCAGCGTAGTCAGCTTACACGTAGTACGCTTCAACTTCGCCTTTAAGCTTGATTAGCATTGGGTTACCGAAACGGTCTTTTGCTTTAGGAGAAGCAATTTTTACCCAACCTTCGCTGATGCAGTATTCTTCTACGTCAGTACGCTCTTGGCCGTTGATACGAATACCGATTTGGTGCTCGAAGCATTCTTTGATGAAGAATGGGCTACGTGGGTTACCCGCTAGGCGATCTGGTAGAGCTGGTTTAGCTGTGTCTGTCATTTTGTGTGACCTAAATTCCGTAAAAAGTGCGCTATTGTAGTCAGTGCACTGTGTGTGTTCAAGATATGTTGAGAGTCGATGCGTTGTTTAACTTTCAAGTAACTCCTACAACCCCTTTAAATACTGCGCGTTGGCTGTTGGTTGAATCATGGCATTCAGCGTTTGGACGGTTTGTTCGCTGTGTTCTTCAAGTAGAGCTAAGAACGCGTCAATCAACTCAGGTTTGCTTGCTGAGACTTTCGTTTCGGTCTGGATATCACGCAGATCGATCAACACATCGGTAAACAATTGCGGCAGATCGTGCAGCACTTGCAGGTTTAAGATGTTGTGCTCGCTGTAGATTGAATTGTGGCTGCCTTTTTGTTTTTGCACCAAGTAAGGATTGTCTTTTAAGTTGATGATAGACGTGCGTTTATCACAGCGTTTCAAACAACTTTTGTTGACCTTCACCTTACGGCATCCTTCGGTTTGTTGAAACAAACATTGGCGGCTCGTGAGTAGAGTGTTCGGGTGATAAATGCTGTAGAAGCTGCGCATGTTTTTCGGACGCTTTATGTGACGCACCTGCTTCATATTCAGCTCGTTAGAAACAAACGCGCCACTTGCCGCGAACTCGTCTTGAAGGCATTTAAACGCGTATGAGTTCACCGTGTTCAGTTGTGGGCCTGCCACCCAGCCTAAGCCGAGCTCTTTTGCGATCATGCCGACACCTGAGTTGTTGGTGATCAACCACTCAGGTTGGATGGTTTCCAAAAATACGCGCGCGGCGTGGTAGTCTTCGCCAATCAAAATGGCTGGGAACCAAGGTTTGAGCATTGGGTTGGCTTGGAACAATTCAATCATCGCGCTCAGTTCACCAGACAATCCCATTGGCAATTGATAGTAAACATCAACGTCGTGGTATTCGCACAGCATGGCTTCTTGTGCTGACGAGATCAGAACCGATAATTTTGGCGCACCTTGGCGAGGTTCTGGTTGAGGTAACGTTGGCAGAGTTGGCACATCAATCGACCCTTTCAAGCTGCTGCCGGATACTTGTGTTGAAGTGACATCGAACGACTTAGTTTGCTCTGCCACTTTCTCAATGATCGCGGTTTTGTCATCGTAGAGTTTCTTTTTCACCGCTTGTACATCATCAGCAGACTGGCATTGGTAAACCTTCGAAAAATGCTTTACAGCATGGTCGCGCGGGTTGTCGATGTACATCGCCTTGCCGAAATCACCTTGCAAAAATGCGTTGGAGAAATCACGGTTGAACACCGTGTATAACTCTGTGGTGTCTTCAGAGAGTTCCAAACCCTCGCACAAGCGATCGATTTGCTGGCGCCAATTGTCGACCACGGTATAGACGTAGTGCGATTTCTTGATTCGCCCTTCCACTTTTAATGAATACACGCCAGCATCGGCAAGCGCTTCCAAGTCCCCAAAGGCGGAGTTGTCTTTCATATTGAGTGGGTAGTTGTTGCCTGTTTTGGTCGTTTCGTACTGTTCGCGACAAGGTTGGCTACAGCGTCCACGGTTACCTGATGCGCCATTGCGAGCGGAACTGATGTAGCAAATTCCGGAGAATCCGATGCAGTATGAGCCGTGGACAAACACTTCCATCATTACGTTGTGCTCGCGACCAAATTGCGCCAGATGTTTTATCTCACTGATGTTAAGTTCGCGAGATAAGTTTACTCGGCTTGCGGTGAGCTGGTTGAGAAAGAGGATTTGGCCTTCGTTATGCGTGTTCAGTTGCGTTGAAGCGTGCACATCCAAATCGGGAAAGTGATGTTTGAGAATGTAGGCCAGACCGAGATCTTGTACGATCACGCCATCGATTTTGGTGGTGTTCAGTTGGCTGAGCAAGCGAACAATCGCTGGAATTTCACTTTCTAAAATCAGCACATTCAACGTTAGGAAAATCTTACAGCTGTGCTGATGGGCCAACGTTAACACGCCATTTAAGTTATCTAAGGTGAGGTTGGTCGCTCGGTTACGAGCATTGAAGCGGTCGAGCCCACAGTAAATTGCATCGGCGCCAGCGGCAATGGCGGCTTTGATGGAATCTAAATCACCACCGGGTGCTAATAACTCAAATTGATCGCGTGTCACTACTTTTCTCTTTCTTACTAAAATAGGCTGCAAATGTTACGTATTTCACGCTTTTGATGCTCGGCTAGTTAATGCTTTATTAATCTGAATCAATTTATCCGTGTTACACGGTCGACTCTTGAGTGGGTAGAGTGCAATTCGCGATAGCGGAATCTGACTTCTATACACTTGGTTTTTCTATATTTACAGTTTTCGACTCAGATAGAGAGGAAGGGACGACAAATGAAAAAAGTAATCATCGGGTTGGTCGTGGCGTTGACGTCATTGAGTGCGTTGGCTGGTGAGGGCGTGGTAACCGTTGCGAGCACGCATTCAGCAAAAGATACAGCGGATAAATTTGTCGCTATCGCGCAAGAAAAAGGGTTGAACGTCTTTGCGCGCATTAACCATCAAGAGAATGCCGCGAAAGTCGATATGACGTTGCGACCAACCGAAGTTATCGTGTTTGGAAACCCTAAAGTGGGCACGCCACTGATGATCTGTGCGCAGGAAGTGGCGCTCGATTTACCCCAAAAAGTGTTGGTGTATGAAGATGCTGAAGGCAAAACGTGGTTAGCTTATAACGATCCTATGTATTTAAAGCAGCGCCATCATATTGAAGGCTGTGACGAGGTATTGAACAAAATCAGCGGCGTGCTGGGCAATTTAACCAACGCGGCGGCGAAGTAGGGTGCAGTATTAGGGCTGCTTGTTATGTTGAAGAATAAAAAAGCCCCAATGATTGGGGCTTGAATGAAGCGAAGTATGCCGTTTAGAAATAGTGGAAGATCGGCGGTTCATGCATCAAGAAGTTTTGATGGGAGATGTTCCACGCATACGCGCCCGCTAAGGTAAACACAACGTAATCACCAATATCGACGTGGGCGACGTGTTGATTGCGTGCCAGCACATCTTTGGGCGTACAAAGCTGGCCGACAAAGGTCGCTTGTGCATGCTGAATTGGGTGAGAAATCTCATGGTGTTGCTCGCTTTTCAGGATGACGAATGGATGATCATGGCTCTGCGCTGCTGGCGTGCGGAAATGGTGGGTTCCTCCGCGCGCGATGACAAAGTTTTCGCCAAGATTTTGCTTAATATCCAGCACTTCCATTACGTAATAACCGCATGCCGCCGTGATGAAACGTCCGCATTCAAAACGCAGTGTCCAATCTTGCACTTGCTCTTTAGCGATGAGGAATTCCAACTTGTCGCAAAACTCCATCCACGGAAAGTGTTGCTCAGGGTTTTGGTAGTTGATGCCCATGCCGCCGCCCAAGTTGATCATCAGCTCACCGAGTTCGAACTCCTGTTGCCACGCCTTCACGACTTGGAAATAGCGCTGCATCAACGCTAAGTGACGTTCAACATCGAGCTGATGCGACATCAAGTGAAAATGGAAACCTTTCAGTGACACTTGCGGGAAATCGCGCAGCAACATTAAAGCATTACTCAGTTCGGACTCGTCCAAGCCAAATGGAGTCGGCTTGCCACCCATCGCCAACTTGCTGAGCGTGATGTCGCCAATATCAATGTTCATACGCAAAAAGATCGAAGTAGGGCGGTTGAGGCGCTCGGTTAGTGCTCCAATGCGCTTTAGCTCGGTGAGACTTTCGACATGAATTCCATCGACATCCAGCTCAATCGCTTGTTGCAATTCACTTAGCATTTTTCCGGGGCCACCGAAGATCAATGGCTTATCGAGTTGTTGCTGGTGGAGGTGTGTCAACTCCCCGCCAGACGCCGCTTCAAAACCATCGACATACGGCGCGAGCGTTTTGAGAATAGGGCCCGATGGATTGGCTTTGGCTGCGTAAAATAGCTCGACATTTTTCGGCAAAACGTGACGCAGTTGTTTGATGTGTTCTTCTAAGGCGTTTAGGTCATACACGTACGCGCACAAGGGTTGATTTTGCTGCTGTGCGAGCGTGTGAACTTGCTGGCTAACGCGTGTCGATAGGGAGAGTGAATTAGACATGTTGCGCTCCTTTTTCGTGTTGCTGCCAAGGCGCGGCGACTTGGGTATAGCCCGACTCCTTATCGGCTTTTTGCATCAAACGCGTGGTGAAATTATTTTTGCTTGGGAAGTGACCGCCATTCAGCAATGCTTCTAGTTCTGGCTGTTTTCCATTCACTGACTGCCAACGCACAATGGCACTTTGCACCGCATTCCACAGCGTTTGCTCTAGTGGCTCATCACCTTCTGCGATGAAGAAAATCGCTTCGCTGATGTTGTTGATAAAGGTGCAGTATCCGATGCGATTCCAGCCTTGTTCGCGACTGTAGTAAACCGATTGTCGCGCGCGTTCAGACAAGTCAGTTAATGTTTCTGCTGGCCAAAACTCTGGCAGTAACTTGGTGCCTTCCAAATCACGAATCCAAACACAACACGGCATCTCTTGTTCAAAGCCAATCAAGGTGTTTTGCAAATGCGGCTCAAACGCCACCCCGTGTTTGAAGTAGTAGTTAAACACACCTGGAATTAGGCAATGCAAATAGCGTTCAAACCACAGTGTCGCGATGTCGGAATAGCGATTTTGCGTAGTACGCGCTTTGTTTTTAAGGCGTTGAGCAATGCAACTGTTGCCGTTTTTGTCGTAAGCAAACAGAGCGCCAGCGAGGGTTGGTTTTAAGATGTCGACTTCGCTCAGCGAGAAATTTTCGCGGTATAAAATCCCAAACGATTCGCGCGCTTTGGTTTTGTCATCCCAATTACGCTCAGCGACACTTTCTAGATTCAATGTGGTGGCGTAAGGCTCTGTCATCACTTTAAATACGGGGTTGTGCAGCTGTTCGTTTTCTCGAATTGGTTTGAGAATCGACGTGAGCTGCACGGCGCTGTCGAGTTCGTACCACGCGTTTTTTCGCACGCAATTGGTTAATCGTACGTTGATGGAGAATTTCGCAAACCAATCCATATCTGGATGGTAGAGGGTACGAACTGAAGAGGTCGGCTGCATCTTTTCACCACCTAAACCCAGTGGCGTGATCTTGCCTTGTTCAATGGCACGCTTCACGCTTGGGTTGCTCAAAATGGTGTAGCTTTCCCAAGGATGGCAAGGGTAGAGGATCTTCCCATTGCTGGTGGTGTGTTGTGGCGCGAGCTGTTGTAGCATGCGTTGCGCAGGGTTAGCTTCTCCGTCGGAACTCAGCACATCAAGTAAGGACGTATCCACTTCAAACCAGTACAACGGGACTTGCGCGCCGACTTCTGGAGAAAACGCCAAGAGATCATCCATGGTGACGCCCGAACGACTTTTCGGGGTCGGATGGAAAGTATGCCCCCAAATCAGAGATTGTTCCGAAGCGATAAACTCGTTGTGATGCGATTTGGGCGCGACGTTGAGAAACTGCTCGGTAACCAGCACGCTATTTTCCAGTTGTTCGATCAGCTCATGGTTGAACGGGATCGCCAACACCTGCTTGAGATAGTTAAGCAAAAGCGTAAGAGTTTGCGTGGCATCCAATTTCGCCCAACCAGATCCCGGCATTTTCGCCCACGGCAGTTCTGCCAATTTGATTTTGCCCAGTTTGCTCGCGTAGTGAATCGGCAAAACCAGCACGTCATTTTGTTGAGAAAGATGAACGGCTACCCGCTGCTTGGCGGAATAGTTGCGTTTTAACGTTTGGGGTAGCGATGTCGATTGGTAGTGCCATTCCACTTGTTGATTCGGTAGCGCAAATTCACGTAAGTAACAATTAAGAACACCCATTATCGTGTTGAGTTGGGCCTTCTCACGATTGAGCTGCACATCATGCGCGCGCAACTCGCTAGTCTGAGAGGATTGAGTTTGTAACATGTTGATTTCCAAATTTTGAATGGAGAACCAGCGCGATCAAGGTGATTACGCTGACTATCGCAGAAAGTAGGAAAGGAACCTCAAGTAGCCCCAAGCTAGAAATGAAAGAAGCGCAAAATCCCGCTGCCACGCCCCCCCATTTGGACATGGCATCAAAGCGAGAAAATACTTTGCCACTGAGTTTGCGATCCAGATTGCTCGCAAGATGCTGATGCAATCCGTGATAACAACACACCATCGCGATGCCGAAGATAATTCTCGCAGCAATGAGTGCGGTTTCGGATGCAATCAAATGCAAGGCAGAGCTCACGGCAAGCAATGCAAACCCAAGCCACAACGTGCGCAGCGGTTGATGCCGATTCAGCCCATCTGACAACACGTGGATTTTGCCTGCCAGCAACAGATAGACACCATGCGGCAGTGCGTACAAAAAACCGATCCATGCGTGGTTAGTGATGCCATATTGCTGCACAAACGGCGAGAAATAAGGAAAGGTCACCACCATAGAAAACGCAAACCCGAACTGAGCAAAGAAGATCCAACGAATGGCATGCATTGCGTTTTTCTGTGCAACCGGTTTTTCTTGCTGAGGTTCTGAGTTTGGCTTTTCGAGGTTTTGGTCGGCGGGTTTATCCACTGGCAGTGTTAGCGTGATGCCCATCGCAATCAAAGGCAAAACGCATAACCAAAGGTACGCGTTGAGCGGGTTGGTCTCTGACAAGCTCCAGCCGAGCCCAATAGGCGCAACGATCAGCGCCAAGCGAGCAGATAGCTGGGTTTTATTGAGTGACTTGCCGAGTGTTTTGGCTTCTTTAATTTGACTAGATAAGTAGCTGTTCGAGGCGGCCATGGTGCCGCCAAAGGTTCCTTGAACAATAAGACCAAACACAAACATGGCGAGGTTGTCTGCAAAGCCGCACAGCGCAAACCCTGCTGCAAGGCCAAGTTGCGCGCGCAAGAGTGAGCGGCGGCGACCGTAGCGATCAGCAAAGTTGCCCCAAAATCGCGCCGCCAACGCAGTACAAAACGTGGGTAGGATAAACAATACCCCTGCCCAGTCTGCATCAATGCTTGCGCCTAACGTTGGCAACACGACGGGTAGAAATAGCGGCATACCTAACGCGGCAAACGCAGCGATAAAGTGGCACAACAACACGCTGTAGATGAGTTTGGTCATAATCGTTTAACGTACGCTTTTTTTGATGGCTTCTAAGTAGGCGCGTTGCGCTTCTTTGCTAGAAAGCAGCAAGAAGTTCGGAGCCGACAAACCATAGAACTTATTGATGTCACTCGCGCCGGAGGCTTCTTTCGAGAGCAAACTGCCAGAGCTCAACAAGTATTTGGCGTACAAATCAGGTGCTTCTTGCAGTAACTCGCGTGCCAGTTTTGTCTCTAACCCTCCGCTTTCTAGTCGGTTGAGTTGCTCTGCAATGCTTTTGGCCACGATGGCGTAAAGCGATGCTGAAGAGGCAATGCCCTTCGCTGCCATGGCTTCTACAATCGCTGCGATATCCAGTTGTAATGTGATGGTGGTAAACATCTGACCGAGCGCCAATTCATTGTCGACTTTGATGCGTTGATCGAGCAGTTCATCGCAATCCACTGGAAGTAGTTTTGCGCCGTGTTTTTGGGCAGCATGCTCTGTTGCAAAGTGGAAGCGCTCTGGCCAAATTCGCGCCGCGTCGTTGTCTTTCATCGCGAGCGTCATTTTGCCCTGTTGATCAAATGCAATGATGGCGTTTTGCTGGTTGGACTCCAATGCGATGCCATAACGAAGCCACAAGGTGAGGTGCACTTGGCATAATAGATCGACGTAATCTTGGAACCACGCCAGCGTATCTTGTTGATAGTAATGTTCTGCCAAATGTTCTAAGAACAAGCGGTCGTCAGGCATTGGGCTTGCTAGTGCTGCAACCGGAACTAACGCTTTGTCTTCGCAATGAGTAAGTGGATACTCACGTACGATGTACGCGAAGGTTTTATCCTCGCCGACGTGTCCACCGTGTTTTTCGTTGCAATGGAACAAGCGACTGTTTAAATCGGCGTCCGTTTGTTCAAGGTGGCTGAGTAGGCGTTCAAACCAGTGGCCGTCATACAGTGTTGAAGGCTTGATTAAGCGAATATTTTTCGTGCCTAGCGATCGCATGATCAGCGGAACCTTGATGTGAATGTGCGGTGCGTCGTTCACGACCACCGTACGAACGGAAAGCGTCGGCGTCACGTCTAGATACGTTAAAGGCGCTTCTATCATACCTTCGGGTAAGGCTTCTAAAGATCGCAGGGTGAGCGGATGCGCAGGGAACAGTACGTGGCTCAGTGCAAAATCAGCAGGAAGCCCAACTTGCTCCATGGTTGGCCAGCAATCAGGTTGTTCGCTAGTTAATGTCAACAGTGATTTTTCAATCGCAATCCAATGCAGAGCAAAGCTTTGTGCGAACTCGGGCGCGTACTTAGCAAGGTCTTCATCGCTCAGGCCAAACTTCGCCCGCGCAGTTGGATAGTACGGGTGGTCAAGGTAAGAAGCGATCTGGTCGGCTAGCAGCAGTTTTTGATGCCAAGAACCAAGCTTGGATATTGGTTGAGAAATGTGGTCTGCGTGATGATGAAACGCTTGGTCACACAGCGCTTTGTGTTTCTCTGCACATTCCAGTTCTTGAAGGTATCCCGCCAGCAACTCGTGAGAGCTCTCATGCGCCAGTGTCGTTAGTAGCGCAATCCACTCTTTGTAATGCTGTTGATGCTCGATTTGGCCATTTTTCTCCACCCACCAACCTGGTGGTGTTTCGTCATTGGCGTGACCGTAGCGCCAGTGCTGCATGTAATACGCTGGCGCAACAGGTAAATACAACGTGAAATCAGAGTTGGCAAATATCAGCCAGACTTGCTCGTCTTGAGGAACAATTACCCCTTTTGGCGCGTCTCTACTGAACTTGGCCTTCGACAAAATGCCAAACATGTCTTCGCGTAAGCAAGTGTCGATCAATCGTTGCGTTAGATACAAAGCGTTGTCATTCATGCTGCCACCTCACGAGTCGGAGCTAGATCGAAATTGCTAAGCGCGTTCTGCAGCGATTGGTCGAGGTTTCGCCCTGATGGTGAGACAATCGAAATTCGGGCGAGATAATCCTTATTGGAATAACTCTGTTGGAAGTGTTCTCCAGCGGTTTTTAGTACCTGTTGCTGAGTGATGATATCGTCATCGTGTTGGATGAACGACGTCGAACCTCCGTCGATCACACCGCTGTGTTCCGCAACTACGTAGTGCACGTGCGCTGACCCATGAATTTGGTAATCGCCGTCCAATCTTCGACCCAAATGCAGACCCAAAATTGTGCTAAACCAACCAAAGTGAGCGAGATTGTTGAGCAAGAATTCGCGGCCATCTCCAATACTGCGGTAGTTGATTTCCACCAGAACTGGGCCGTTTTCCGTGATGATAAATTCGCTGTGGCAAACTCCAAAACCAACGCCGAACGCTTTCAGTTGAGCCAAGCAAGCTTCTCGGTGAGCAATGCCGTTTGGTCCGTTCCAGTCTGCGGCGGTTTCGATAAAGTAAGGCGGCTCAGAGAGCGACACATCAAAACCGCCCACGGCGATAAGTTGGTTACCGTCTCCTAAAGTTTCGAGCGTAACCAACGGTCCTTGAAGAAACTTCTCCACCAGAATGGCGGCGTTTGGGTGCTTTTGCCAAAACGCCTCGCAGTAAGCATCGAGCTCGCTTTGGGAGTCACAGCGCTGTACATCTAGACTTGCCACGCCTTCTTTGGGTTTTGCTACGACAGGGAAGGCCATGCCTAATGCCACATTCGAATGGCGATGCAGCAAACAGCTTTGTGTGTTGGGTAAGGATTTTTCATTTAACACTTGTCGAGTTAAGTGTTTGTTTTTGGCCTTTAACGTGACAGACCAATCTTTGGATGGGAGGCCAAAAAATTGCGCGCAGATGGCGGTGGAAGTTTGTAAGTGATCACTATTGCTGAAAATAGCGTCTGGCTTTAATTCATGCTCCGTGATGGTTTCGATGAGTTCTAATGGGTTGAAGACATCACATTCTAGAATGGTATCCGGATTAAAGTGACTATCACGACTCGCCAACTCTAAATGGCTGAGCTTATGGTCGGTGATAAGAACGACGTGAAGGTCCATCGCTTTAGCTGCAGGCACAAAGCCGTGAGTGACTGCATCGTTAACGACATGACTTACGATAATCATCGTAGATTTCATGAGCTTTCCTAATTTTCTAACATTTTCTTCTAACGTTGATAAAGTCGCTCACGGTCGTCTTCCAATGTGCCTCTCTCGAGACGGAGGGCAGAAGTTTCAGTATTTATTGTTATGATATTTGGTTTTTTTGTTGTTAGTTGTGTTTTTAGGGTAAATAAATATAGAGCATAAAATTAATATTGCAAATAGAAATAATATTTGTTCTTATTTCCATTCGTTGGCTTTATAACAACTAAACGGAATTATGGAATGAATAAATTATTGACCCTGACCCCCTTGGCGGTCGCGATTGGTTCTTCATTAGTAGCACCAAGCGCAGTGGCTTCAGAAGAGACGAACTCAACCCCATCAGCAACTGAAACGATTCAAGTCTTCGGTCATCAGTACGAAGGTTATGCTGAACACATGCCTCAATCAGGCACCAAAACCGATGTGGAATGGCTTGATGTGCCACAAGCGGTATCCGTAGTAACGAAAACAGAAATGCAAGACCGAGGCGCGGTGCGTTTAGTGGATGCGCTAGATGGGGTAGCCGGGGTCAATAACACCTTGGGCGAAGGCAGCCGCGATCAGTTCATGATCCGTGGTTTTGATTCACTCAACGATATGTACCGTGATGGCTTGCGAGATGACGGTACGTTGCAGTCTTACCGCAGCTTAGCGAACGTTGAACGCGTTGAAATTGTGAAAGGCCCTGCGGGTGCTTTGTATGGCCGTGGTTCGGCTGGGGGCATCATCAACTTGGTGACGAAACGCGCTAACGGTGAGAATTTTACTCACGTAAACGGTAGTGTAGGCAGCAACAACCAATATGTTGGTCAGGTCGACAGCTCAATGGCGTTTACAGATAAGGTCAACGGGCGTATTAACTTGGAATACCGTCAAGCCGACTCGTACGTTGATCATGTTGATTCAAACGATTTCTTCATTGCACCGACCATTCGTGTGTTACCAGCGGAAGGTCACACCATTGATATTGACGTGGAATACGCCCATCAAGAACTAGTGCCGTATCGTGGTGTGCCATCAAAAAATGGCAAGCCAGTTGATTTGCCAGTAAGCACTTACTTTGGCGGCACAAACGACTATCAGGAGTCAGACAGTCTCCGTATTGCGGTGGATTACGAATGGCGTCTGAATGATCAATGGGTATGGAACAACCGAGCGGCGTTCAACCATATCGAACTTGAGCAAAAAGGCACGCGTCAGGGCAAAGTGACGGGTAATGAAGTGTCTCAAACCGTCAACAACTTTGGTTACGATCCACGTACTACGACCACTTTACAATCTGAGTTGGTTTGGGAAACCAGGGACAATCAATTGATGGTGGGTGCAGATTTCAACCAGATCGATATCGACCTAACGTTGGCAAGTGACAAAACGCTTCCTCCGCAAAATATCTACGACCCAGTCGTTGGTCCAACGCCTGATCCGGGCTTTAAGCCATTTCGTGACAATACCACCACCACGACAGGTTTGTATGTGCAAGACGTCTATACGTGGGGTGACCTTTCTTTGATCGGTAACGTGCGTTACGACTCGATGGAACTCGAACAACAAAAAGCGGGCTCAGATAAGGAAAAATTGGATGATGACAAAGTCAGCTACCGTGCTGGTTTGGTATACCGCATCAATTCCGACACATCCGTATACGCCAGTTTAGCGCGCTCTTGGCAGTTACCGTACGCTGGTATCTACATCAATCCAAAATTGGCGGAATTCTTCCACACCGACTTAAAAGAGGTGGGTGCGAAAGCGTACCTTTTGGATAACGCATTAATGTTGAATGCGGCACTGTTCCAGATTGATCAAGAGCAACCACAAACTAACGTGGACGGCGATGTGATCGATAAAATTGAAGTGCGTCACCAAGGTATTGAATTAGAGGCTCGCGGTCAAATCACCAAACAGTGGGACATCTCTGTGGGTTACAGCTACTTGGACGCGGAAGACAAAGCCACAGGCAAAAAGCCGAACGATGTATCAGACCACTTGTTCTCTCTTTGGAGCACTTACCAATTGGATGACAACTGGCGTTTAGGCGGTGGTGTGAAGTACGTGGGCGACCGTTACGCAGGTAACGACGAAGCTGTCGCACTTGGCGATTACACAACGGTGGATTTGATGGCGGCGTACACCACTGGTCGTCATAAAATCCAAGCGAACGCTTACAACATTTTGGATGAGAAATACATTCTTGGCGCAACAAACGGCACGTCTGGCTTAAACCAGATTGGCTACGGCGCACCAGCCGAGTTTATGCTCAGCTACGGATATCAGTTCTAGGCTTTTTGTGCGTAGTTAGCGCCTGTTAGCCAATTTTTACCTCATATTGAGGATGTTTAGCCCCGAGAGCTTACGGGATGTATTCTGCCCGAGGCTCAATTTCTCGCAAAGGAGATCTTAATGTCTTACCAGAATTTGGATGGTAAAGTGCGTGTACGTGCTGGTTTGTCTACCACTTACAGTGTGCTTGCGATTGCAATCGCTTCTGCCACATCCATGAGCGCGGTTGCCGCTCCTGCTAAAACAGAACAAACTACCGCGATGGAAACCGTCGTTGTCACTGGTAGCGTGATTGGTAAATCTGAAATTGAAGACGTCAAAGAGTACCCAGGTGCTCGTACCGTCATTACCCGCGAGCAAATCGAGAAAACCGCCGCAGGCTCGATTGATAACGCGCTACAGCGCGTGCCGGGTATTAAAGTTCAGGATGAAAGCGGAACGGGCGTATTGCCCAACATTTCCGTACGTGGTTTGAAAGCAAGCCGTAGTGGTCATGCTCAGTTCTTGATGGATGGTGTACCGCTAACACTTGCGCCATATGGTCACACTGGTCAGTCTATCTTCCCAGCAACACTGTCGATGCTTGATCGTATTGACATTGTACGCGGTGGTGCTGCAGTACAGTACGGCCCAAACAACGTCGGTGGTGTGATCAACTTAGTGACCAAACCGATTCCACACACGTGGCAAACTGAAATCAGTAACCGCCTTACCGTGTTTGATGGCGGTGATGCGCCGCTGAATGATTTTTACCTACGCACGGGCGGCTGGTTAAGCGACACATTTGCACTACAGTTGGAAGGTAACTTCCTAAAAGGTGAAAGCTTCCGTGAACATTCCGATACGGACGTGAAGAACTTTCAAGCTAAAGCACAGTGGCTATTGAGTGACACTCAAGAGATTCAAGCATTCCTGCAACGTTACGATGCTGAAACGCAAATGCCGGGCGCACTTTCGCCACAAGACTACGAACAAGATCGTCACCAATCGAAACGTCCTTACGATGATTATGAAGGTAAGTCGACACGCTGGAGTGTTAAGTACATCCACGATTTGCCATTTGCCGACAGTGCCGAGCTAGAAGTGCTAACGTTTGGCCATAAGTCAGAGCGTCTTTTCAAGTGGGGCTTTAACAGCGCGGGTGGCCATTGGGCGGATCCGGCTCTGCCAGCGACGGACGTTCGTACCTCTCCACGTGAATTTACCGTGTATGGTATAGAGCCAAAAATGGCGATGTACTTTGGCGAAGGTAAATCCGTTACTCAAAACTGGATCGTGGGTACCCGTTATGTTAATGAAGACATTGACTACAAACTCACTCAGACTCCAATCGCCGGTGGTGCAACCAGCGTTCCGCGTGATTGGCATCTAGATACGGACGCGTTTGCTGGATACGTTAGCAACGAAATTGGTTTGTTCAATGATACATTGAAGGTAACGCCTGGGTTGCGTGTTGAGTCGGTTCGAATGACGTTTACCGATCGTGTTAAAAAACAAACGGCAGACAACACCGTGACGGAATGGTTGCCAGGTTTGACGGTGGCATACAACTTAACTGACCAGTGGGTGACGTATGCGAACGCGCAAAAATCACTTCGTGCGCCACAAATTGCCTACATCCGAGGTTTGGGTGAAGAAGGTAGTGAACTGGCTTGGAACTACGAAGTCGGCGCGCGTTACACCCAAGATGCGACCAGCTTTAACGCTGCACTTTATCGCATCGACTTTGAAGATCAATTGCAATGGCAAAGCTCAACGCAGACCTTCGATAACATCGGAAAAACACTTCACCAAGGCATAGAGCTTTCTGCTCGTTACGTGCCTGAAGCACTACCTGCACTGAGTTTAGGCGCAAGCTACAACTATCTAGACGCTACGCTTGAAGAAGAAGGCGCGAATAAAGGTAATCAACTGCCTTACACCTCTAAGCATCAGCTTGGTTGGGATGCAACCTACGCATTTTACGGCATGGACACCACGCTATCGGGCTTCTACTTTAGTGATTCGTATACCGATAACGCCAACACCAGTGCCGAAGATGCAACTGGCGCAACGGGTAAAGTACCATCTTACATGGTGTGGAACTTCAACTTGGGGACGGATTTATACAAAGACGACAAAGGCAAGTTACGCATGAATGTTGCGGTGAACAACTTGTTTGACGAGGAGTATTACTTCCGCGGGATTGATACAAGCCCAGTTGGTCGGTACCCAGCTCCGGGACGCTCTTACACACTGGATCTGAACTATCAGTTTTAAGCGTTTCGTTCACCGAGTTTGAAAAGAAAAGTCGCCAATTTACCTTGGCGACTTTGCCGATCTTAGGTAATGGAAAACTCTTAGCACTGGAAAAAAGCAAGATGAAAAATAAAAACAATTTACGATCAAACACTTTTCAACCGTTTTGCTGATGCTGTTGAGCTCAGCTTTGATGTCATTTAGCGCATTTTCTCAGGCGCGCAGCGTGCAAGATGAGCAAGGCACTTTTGAGCTAGAAGCGATACCTCAACGTATTGTGGTTTTAGAATTTTCGTTTGTCGATGCATTAGCGGCAGTCGATGTCTCACCTGTAGGCGTCGCCGATGACAACGATGCCACACGAGTCATTCCTGCTGTTCGTGCCAAGGTTGGTCCTTGGCAATCGGTCGGCATGCGCTCGCAACCGAGTTTAGAGGCGATTGCGGTGCTCAAGCCGGATTTGATCATTGCTGATGCAGAACGTCATCGCGCGATTTATCAAGATTTGCAGCGAATTGCGCCAACTTTGCTGTTAAAAAGCCGTGGTGAGACATATCAAGAAAATCTCGAATCCGCACACAAAATCGGCGTGGCAATTGGCAAACAAGCGAAAATGACACAACGCATTGAGCAGCACAAACAGACAATGGCGGAGTTCAAACAGCATTTTGCAACACAAGAAACCATTCAGTTTGGTGTGGTTTCTGACAAAGGGATGTGGTTGCATAGCCCGGTTTCTTACGCTGGGGGCGTTTTGAGTACGCTAGGCATCCAAAGCCCGCTGGCTCCATCTGAGCAAAAAGCGTATATCCCAACCAGTTTCGAACTTTTACTAAAAACCAACCCTGATTGGTTACTAGTTGGACTTTACTCTCAGCCAAATATCGTGGATGAATGGCGCAAAAATCCATTATTTAAGTTGCTAACTGCGGCGAAAAAGCAGCAACTGGTCGAAGTCTCTCCGGAACTGTGGTCATTAAATCGCGGCATGTTGGCGGCGGAAGAAATTGCCCGCAACCTTGAAGCGTTATTGGGGCGCTCATGAGTGCGTCGATAATCTCAGAAAGCCCGACTTCGGTTAGAAAACCGCATTGGAAAGCGAGCTTGTTTGTCTGTGCTATGGCGTTGTGTACGCTGTCAGGCTATACCGCCTCAATGATTGGCTGGTCTAACTTTTCTTTGAGCGTTAATGATCTGACAAGCTATTGGTTTGCGTTTGATGAGGGCAATATGCTGCATCAAATTCTTGCGACGTTGCGCGCTCCTCGCACCTATGCTGGGTTATTGATTGGCGCTTCGCTTGCGGTATCTGGCGTGCTGATGCAAGGGTTAACTCGCAACCCTTTGGCGTCGCCATCCATTCTCGGCATTAATGCTGGTGCGGCGTGTTTTATGGCCTTGGCCTCCATCGGCGCACCATTCTTTAGTCAATTGAACCCAATCATCAACGCGGTATTCGGCGCGCTACTAAGTGGTGGTGCGGTCATGTTGTTGGGTGGTTTTTTCTCTGCGCGTTCTCACCCATTGCGTTTGGTGCTGGCGGGCATTGCCATCAGTGCGTTGCTGATAGGGTTAACTCGTGCGTCGGTAATTTTGGCGGATGACATGGCTTACAGCGTGTTGCATTGGTTAACGGGTTCACTCTCTGCGGTAGATTCTGAGCAGTGGCAGCAACTGTGGCCTTTTGCGACTTTAGGTTTGGTGCTCGCCATGGGCTTAGCGCGAAACTTAAATTTACTCGCGTTGGGGGACGAAGTTGCTGTTGGGCTAGGTGGTAACATTCGTCTTACGCGATTTATCAGTGGTTTATCGGTTGTGCTGTTGGCAGGAACTAGCGTAGCGATTGCTGGACCAATTGGCTTTGTCGGGTTGTTAGTGCCGCACTTGGTGCGCCCGATTGTTGGTCACAACTATCACATTCTCATTCCGGTTTCCGCCTTGTGTGGCGCGACATTAGTGACGTGGTCAGATGCTTTATCACGCGCGATTGCTTTTCCGGCTGAAACGCCAGTGGGCGTGATTACCGCGCTGTTGGGCACACCTTGCTTTATCGCGATTGCAATGAGGAAATCATCATGATGAATCAAACCAAACTGTTTGCATTAGTTGGATTGTTGCTGACTGCGTCTTCTCTCACGCTGTTTGTTGGCGCGGCGAACATGTCGGCTCAACAGGTTTTTGCATTGCTGTTTTCTTTCTCTGACTCGGACTTTGTGATTCACCAATATCGATTACCGAGAATGTTGCTCGCCATTGGCGTGGGCGCTGGGTTGGGGCTGTCAGGCGTTTTAGTTCAAGGCGTCATCCGTAATCCACTTGCCTCACCAGATTTAATGGGGATAAGCGCCGGAGCAGGACTGGCCGCTACCGCTTGTTTGGTGCTGTATCCGAATGCGCCAGTGGCAATGTTGCCGATGGTCGCCATGGCGGGAGGCTTGCTTGCTGCTGGCTTTATTGCTGTGCTGGCTTACTGGTCGAAACCAACACCAGCACGTTTGGCGCTGATTGGTGTTGCTGTCAGCGCATTTTTAGCCAGCGGTATCGATTTTCTTCTGATTGTGCACCCTATCGAAATCAACACGGCGATGGTATGGCTAACCGGCAGTTTGTGGGGACGAAATTGGCAACAAGTGCCGTTTATTTGGAGTGCTCTATTGCTGCTACTGCCATTGGCGTTTTGGCTGGCATGGCGGTTAGATGTGATGGGACTGGGAGAAGAAAGCGCCACTACACTTGGCACGAAACCAAGACAGATCCAAATTCTTGCGTTGATTGCTGCCGTGCTATTGGCGAGCATCAGCGTGTCTGTGGCAGGCACGATCAGCTTTGTTGGCCTGCTTGCGCCGCATCTTGCGCGTTTGCTGTTTGGTCACAATCACAAGTTATTGATTCCTGCTTCTGCAACCCTTGGCGCGCTGTTGGTGATTTGCGCCGATGGTCTAGCGAGAGGCTTACAGCCACCAATTGAGTTGCCAGCGGGTGTGCTGACTTCTGTTATTGGCGCACCATATTTCATTTTTCTTTTGTATCGTTATCGAGGTTGGTAAGCATGTTACGAACGCAGAACTTATCCGTCGCGTACGGCAAACAGACCATCATTCCGGATCTCTCTTTGTCGATTCCTCAAGGTAAAATTACCGCGCTTGTTGGCCCAAATGGTTGCGGTAAGTCGACACTATTAAAAACCTTGGTACGCATCAATAAACCAGCTTCTGGCCAAGTGTTGTATGGCGACAAACCACTAAGCAGCTACGGTGATAAACGCTTGGCGCGTTCGTTGTCTTTGCTGCCGCAGATTCTTGTCAGTCCTGAAGGTATTACCGTCAGAAAACTGGTCGAATATGGCCGCTCGCCTTATCTCTCTCATTGGGGCCGGTTAAGTCAACAAGACAAGACCTTAGTCGAGCAAGCAATGCAAGATACTGGCGTGATTGAGTTTGCTGACAAGCCAGTTGAATCGCTGTCTGGCGGTCAAAGGCAAAGAGCGTGGATTGCGATGGTAATGGCGCAAGATACCGACGTAGTGATGCTTGATGAGCCAACCACTTACTTGGATCTTTCTCACCAAGTTGAGCTGATGAAACTCATGAGGCAGATGAACGACAAAGGCAAAACTGTGGTGGTAGTACTGCACGATCTAAACCAAGCGTGCCGTTATTGCGATCATTTGGTGGTGTTGGAAAAAGGTCAGTTAGTCACGCAGGGAACACCGCAAGAGGTACTGACAGAAGGTATGTTGGCATCGGTGTTTGATTTACAAGCGAGAGTATTTAACGACCCAATCTCAGGCACGCCGATGTGTGTGGCGGTGTAGGTCTTACGTCTTTCGAAAGCTATCTGCAATAAAAGCGTCGAGCCATAAAAATAAACCCCGCTAGTTATACATTTGCTAGCGGGGTTTGTTGTTTTTAAGTGCGTTCCTAACGTGGCGTTTAAGCCAGTTTAAACGTCGCTACTTTCGAGTTGAGATCCTCGGCTTGTGATTTCAGCTCAGCAGATTGATTCATCGATTCTTCGGCACCAACCACCAAGTGATCGGTCACATCTTTAATTGACGTGACGTTTTGCGTGATTTCATTGGTTACGTGCGTTTGCTCTTCGGCTGCGGTTGCAATTTGCGTTGCCATATCGCTGATCAACGCAACGGCCGCGTTGATTTCATCCAGAGCCAGTGCTGCGCGATCGGCATCTTCCACCGAACCTTGGGCAAGTTGAGAGCTTGTATCCATGATGGTCACAGCGCGTTGTGTGGTTTGCTGCAAAGTCTCGATCGTCGAGCGAATCTCTTCGGTTGAGGTGTGTGTGCGTTGTGATAGTACGCGAACCTCGTCTGCAACAACGGCAAAACCGCGACCTTGTTCACCTGCACGCGCCGCTTCAATCGCCGCATTCAGAGCCAGTAAGTTGGTTTGTTCTGCGATGTCTCGAATCGTTGATAGTACGGTTGAGATGTCTTGCGCGTGCTGGTTGAGCTCGCCGATGACAACGCTCGCTTGGTTGACTTCAGAAGACAAATTATTGATGGACGATTTGGAATTGATCACCAACTCATGACCATTTTGTGTGCTCGCTGAAGAGTCTTGAGCGGCTTTAGCCGTCTGCTCTGCATGTGCTGCAATCTCTTGCGTTGCCGATGCCATTTCGGTCACAGCGGTCGCCACCATAGTGATTTCTTGTTGCTGATGGTTCAGATCAGAAACCGATTGATTCGCGCGATTCGTGCTCAGCTCCGATTGTTGGCTCAGTTCTTCCGCTTGGTGACGAATGTGACCAATAAGTTGCTGCAAACTTTCAACGAACTGGTTGAAGTTTTCAGCCAGCTCACCAACTTCGTCACGGTTTTCTACTTTGATGCGTTGAGTTAGGTCGCCGCTACCGTTGGCGATTTGCGCAAGCGCATTCGAAACATTGTAGAGCGGACGGAACAAGATGTTACATAGCAGGTTAAACAAAGCCACACAGATAACGACGACGATAGTGGTTGCGATGATTTGATCCCAAACTGCATCGTAAAGTGGGGCAACCAACGAGTTTTGATCTAACACTGTGACCGTTGTGAGTTTGGTACCCTCTATGTGGCGCGCGTAAATCACATATTCGATGCCGTTAATAGAGACGCGACGTTCTGTACCTGAACGTGCGGCTGACGTAATGTCGTTGTTGTTGAGGCCTAGCTTGCTAACCGGTTGATTCAGCAGTTTACCGTTGTTATGAGTGAAAATATTGCCCTGTTCATTGGCAATAAACATATAACCTTCACCCGGTAGGATCACTTGGTTCAGACTGTTCAGGATATCACCGATCTCTACGTCAGCACCCAGAACGACGGTTTGATCATGCAATTGCAGGGCTTTACCGAGCGACACCACATTCGCACCAGTTGCAGCAGCAACGGTCGGGTTATCCATAAAGACTTTCGATGGGTTGGCGATTGCATTGGTATACCAACCCCACTTACGAGGATCGTTATTACCTGGTGGCAAAACCACCCCATTAGCGTTGTCTTGTGACCCGTCCGGGTAAGCGAGGAAAACGTTATCGAACGCGCCAGAGTCTCGGACTTGTTTCAAATGCGTAACCAGAGAACGTTTCTCTGAATCAGAAGAGAGTGAAGTCAGTGCGCGCTCTTTAGAGAGTAGCCAGTCCTTTACGTATTGATTGTAAGATGCGCTAGTGCTTTCTAGTCGCTGTGCGACTTCGACATCGAGCCTGTTTAATGAATCTCGAAAAGACAGCCCCTCTACCAGCACTCCCCCGAGAATGATGGCGGCACTGGCAGAGATTGCCAGTTTGTTTTTTAATGATAGATTTTTGAACATAAAGCGAATAATAGATCTTTGAATAATAGTTGTTGTGTTTTTATTCTCATCAGTGCTCTCTGCGCTGTTGAATATGCAGCAGAAAGTCAGATTCGAATCTGTTCAATAATTATATTTTATTGCTCAAAATAAATACTGACTCCATGTCGCGAATTTGAGTTTTACATCAAATAAGCAAAAGGATTTGGAACGATATTATTTATGTATTTGTAAAGTAAGGATTTGTCGATTTTTGTAAATGAGAATTGATTTCAATAAATGGTGATCTTTATCACATTTGCGTGTCTGATAATCCATTAAAAATGTGAAGGTTATAGCACCGGATATATATTGATTAGCTTAATCATTGTTATGGGCAATCGTTATGCGCAGTATATTGTTAGTCCCCGCGTTATTAGTGTCAGGGTGTGCTCTGATACAACAGTCGACGCCGATTCAACCTGACGCCAACTGGCACGTGGACCAGTTATCGAACGGTATGAAATACCATCTTTATCCAACAGAAGACCAAGAAGTCTCGGTCCGTTTGGTGATGAACATCGGCTCATTCCAAGAAACATCTTCTCAAAAGGGTTACGCTCACTTTGTTGAGCATATGGCGTTTAATGGTAGTGAGCATTTTACCGGTAACGACGTTGTCAAACTTTTCGAGCAATCTGGTGGTAGCTTTGGCGCTGATATCAACGCTTTTACCAGTTATCAGCAAACGTCTTACCAACTTGACCTTGCGAATAATACGAAGCTAGAAGATGCCCTGAAGTGGATGAGAGATATCGGTAACGGACTTGAGTTTGCTCCTGAGCAAGTAGAGAAAGAAAAAGGGGTGATTCTCGGGGAATGGCGACGTGCTAATCCGGATGATAAGTCCTTTTCTATGCATGCTTACCAAGCCTCGATTGAAGGCACTATGTATGGTGAGCATGACCCAATTGGTACTCGCGAAGCGATTCAAAACGCTTCCTCGAGTAAGTTAAAGGCGTTTTACGACAAGTGGTACCAGCCACAAAATGCCGAGTTGATTGTGACCGGTAATATCGACATAGATTCACTGTCCAAGATTATCAAAAGCAAGTTCTCGAACTGGGAAAGTACCTCGGATACGGTAATAGAGAAGCGCCGTGATATTCGAGTGAACAACGAAAACAGAATCTTGCCAAGTAACACGATGGAATCACCAAGTCTTCATTTAGTGATTGAGCGTGGTCTAAGTGGCGGTACGACGATTGAGCAACAACATGAAGTGTGGCGTGATGAAGTCGCAACACAACTCATTCAACAGCGTTTGATCCGTGTACTCAGTGATGCCGCTGAACCTTTTCAATACGCTTATGCAGAGCCCTATTACTCTAACTATCAGCGTATGATGTCGGCAGGGATTTCGTTTGCACCAGATCGCCGCGAACAAATGCACCAGACTTTCATTCGTACCTTGGCGTCGTTGAGAGATTATGGTGCGACTCAATCCGAGTTAGATAGCGTTATGTCAAATTGGCAAGGTGAACTTGCAAATATTGATTCAGATTGGAGTCAGCGTAAGCCAAACAGTTACGCAGAAGCACGTGTTTTTCAAATTGGACAAGACAGTGTCAGCCAATCAAAAGAGAATTATGCCCAGAGTTTGGCAGAATTCATCAACAACGAGAATTTAGAGAGCATTAACACACAATTGGATGCCTTGTTATCTCAGCAGCCAAGCTTTTTTATTGGTTTGGGGAAAAGCGAAACGTCAGAACAGTTCAATGGTGTATTTGCCGCTCTAAACAGTGCCTATCTTCAAACTGGCGAAAAACCGTTAGAGATGTATGACAAAGTGGATGGATTCTTAAAGCCTACCCAGGAAGGCAGCATCACGAGCATGCGTCAGGAAGCGGGTGGTTTTCAAGTCTATACGCTATCAAACGGTGTCGAAGTGTGGTTCCAAAAAGATACTAAAGCGGGTGGTCGAGCGTATATTTATTATGCGAGTCAAGGTGGTAAAGCCGCTGTTGATCCGACGTTGTATGCCGCTTATGAAATCGCAGCAACAACGGCAATACGCAGTGGGTTAGGGGCATTTTCTGGTTCAGAGCTAGATAGCTACTTACGCAAAAACAACATTGCGCTTGGCGCGATGCTTGATGCGACCAGTCACGGAGCGCAAATTACGGCGCCAAATACGCACCTAACTGATGCTTTGAATGGACTATACAACCTAGCGACGGAGATTAAAGTCGACGAGCGCCAGATGGCGGCAGCGAAGCAAGAGTTTAAACAGCAGAGCGGCGCTTTTTTTGAATCACCGATGGGAAAACTGATTCAAAAAGCAAACGGCAATTCTTATTTGCCGGGTAGTCGTCATCGTATAGTGTCCAGTGATGATGTTGAACAAGTGACTTCCGAGCAGATACTAGCGGTGCATGAGCAACTTTTCAAAACCAATGATGGTTTTAAGATGGTTATTGTTGCAAACGTAGAGCCGGAAGAAATTACACCACTTTTGCGTAAATATGTGGCCTCTATCGAAATGAAACCGAGTCGTTCGATTGATTATCACGTTGCGTTTAACCCGGAAGTGCCGGAGCGAACTGTGGTTTCGGATGGGCATGAACCTTCATCGTTGTATGTAATGCGTTTGACTAATACGAGCGATTACCAACGTACGGCAAGAGACACGGTTATCGAAGATATTTTGCAACGTATTAGTAATGCACGTGTTTTGGATATTGTGCGAGAAGAGTCTAGCCTTGATTACAGCCCGAGCATTTACACCATGACACAAGATCGCGAACCCATCTCTGATTGGCTCTTGGAGTCTCAAGTTGAGCCCGAAGACGTGGCACTTTTAGAGAGTAAACTGGGCAAAGTGTTTGATGGTTTAGCGTCAAATATTACCCAAAAAGAAGTGGATACGGCCGCGAAACAACTGGCAGTCGCGATGCAAGGATTGGATGACAACCCAGCACAGAGATCATGGGCATATACTCGTTATTTGGTGCATGATTACGGCGTCGATGTGTTGCTTGACGTTGAGAAAGTGGCTAAGAGTGTGACGTTAGATGAAGTGAAAGCGCATGCAAAATCAGCTTTTGGTCCACAAGCAAAACGCTCGGTGATGGTTTTAAATCCGGCCGAATAATCACGTAGTTTCTGACGAAAATCGTGGCAATAGTAATAAAAAAGACGGCGTGAAAGCCGTCTTTTTAAGCACTTTAATCAGAGCGTTTTATGCTGATTTACGCGCAAGTCGCTTTTCATTGTTGGTGTTGTTTTCTTTTGTGTTCGCACTGTCTTGAGCCTTACCCTTTAACGTTACCACTTCCTTTTCAGGTAATTCGGCTGCTTCACCAAAGAATTTGCCACCAGGTTCAATGCTGAGGTTATTGCTCCAGATCCTACCGCTTACGCGTCCCTTGGCAAGCACTTGAATGTGTTCTGCGTGACAGTTTCCGTCCATCATGCCGTTAATGATCAGCTGTTTAGCGTAGATTTCACCGTTTACTCGCCCGCTTTCTGCGACAACGAGAGTGCCTTCCACGTTAATTTGACCATCGACGATGCCATCAATCTGGACATCGTTTTCTACTTTGAGTTCTCCGCTAAGAGAACAGCCTTTGGCGATGAGAGTTGAAGCTGCTGAGCTACTCGTTGTTCCACTGTTTTGATTAAAGATTCCCATCGTATTCTTCGCTCCTTAGTAAAAATGTCTTCGAAATCATTAAGGCTCCAATCGACAAATGGTTTCGGATTCAGTGCTCGCCCAACAAATCGCACCTCGTAATGCAGGTGAGGGCCAGAAGAGAGCCCACTGTTGCCGGAAATTGCAATCAGCTGCCCTTTTTTGACGAACTGACCACTTTTTACTTTGAACGCTTTCAAGTGCGAATAAGAACTCGAAAAACCGAAAGAATGTTGTAGCCTGAGGAAGTTACCAGAGCCTTTATTACTGCGGCGGGTAACTTCCACTACCCCATCGGCAGGGGCATAAATTTTGGTACCGATATTTACGGCAAAATCGAGCCCACGATGCATTTTGGCAACTTTTGTCACCGGATGGATACGCTTACCGAATCCGGAAGATAGCCGTACGTTGCCGACTGGAGAACCACTTGGTATTTGGTTTAATAACACCATGCGAACGTTTGAGGTTATCGCCGCTGCATCGAGCCTAGCATCCAAGTTATTTGTCGAGGTATGTTCTCCAACCCCAAGCACTTTCTCTAATTCCCCCAAACGTTCCGAAACAAGTTGTACCCGTTCTTCCCGTTCTGAAAGGTCATTTTCTAGCTCTGATTTAAGTGTTTTCAGTGTGCTGAGCTCTTCACCCATGGTGCGTGAATGCTCTGTCAATTCAGCTTGTTTTAACGCTGCATTATCAACGCGAGTGTACAAGTGATGAATTAAGATTACGGTCGCGGCCAGAGCAACAACAAAAAAAACGAAAAACGTTTTTATGTTGCGTTGCATCCTTTTACTGAAGTACCAATGTCTTGAGCCATTGATAGTTGATATAGAGATCGTCAACTGGTCTTTCATCGTCTTCTATTGCTCGTATTTGGTATACGTCTCGTCACTGAGTTAGTAGGAATGTAAGGAAAACGAGTAGGGACCGCCAGAGGCAAATTGGAAAGAAGTGTCAGGTCGTGAGGCGTTTTCAGATATTAGATAAAAGACTCAATAAAGATTTAATATTCTGCTGATTTTGGTCGTAATTACTCCAAATCGCTTCATTTAACTGAATATTATGATTTTTAAGGCGGTTATCCGAGAAATTGGATTGTGAATATTGCCAATAGCATCCGCACGCAATTCAACTTACTTCACGGTTTGCCTTATAAATGTTGGATAATTTATCAAACCGACATTCATTACATCGATAACTTGTTTATGATAGCGGTTGATATAAAGCACTATTCATTGGCTTTAAACCTAAGCGTTACATTTCGTTTAGGAACACATAACTATGACAACGGAGTTGGTCGTGAAAAAACTACTATTGGCTACAGCAGTGGTCGCAGCAGCAGGGGGCGCTGGCTACCTGTACCAAAACAATACTACCGCGAGTGATGCAGGCTCACTGTTAACGCAAGTTCCTGCAGATTCACTTATGGTGACGTATCAGACAGAACCTTTTAACCATTATAAATACATGAACGCATTCGGTACGGCGAATCAAGGCTCGATTGCAGAACTTTTTGCCGATGAACCACTGTCTCCACAACAGCAGTTTGCAGTTAACTTATTCGATGGATACCTAGAGAGTGCTGCGTCGCCAGAAACATTAAAAGCTTATTTGGGCACCGGGGAAAACATTAATCCTGTGTTGTACACAATTGGTATGGTACCGGTGTACAAAGTGGATATTGAAGACCCTGCCGCGTTATGGAAAACACTGGATCATGAAGAGCAGATGAGCGGCGCTAAGCATGAGTTGGTTAAGCTTGGTGAAGTCGAGTATCGTCGTTACGAGATGACTGATTCAATTGACCCGCAGGACGGTATTGGCTTGGTTGTAGCCGTGGTTGATAACGTGCTTACGTTAACGGTTGATGTTCCGCAACTGGGCGTTCAAAACCCGATTAAAATGGCATTAGGGCTTGAAGCACCAAGTCAAAATATTGCTGACAGTGGACGCCTTGAGGCGTTGCAAGCCAAATACGGTGAAAACAACAACTCTTTTGGTTACTTTGATCATCGCGAAGTGATTAAAGGTTTGACGACGAAAGATGGCAATATGTTTGCTCGTCAAATCAGCACGTTGGATGCAATAGATCCTGAACCAACGATTGAGGAAATGCGTTCACCAGCCTGCCATACTGAGCTTACTCAAGTTGCAGAAAACTGGCCTCAGTCCGTCGCGTTTGCAGAATACAAGATGAAAGGCGATCAGGCGTTCATTAAAGGTTCTTTTGTTGTTGAGTCCAACAATAAAGTGATTCTAGATGCGCTCAAGTCGATTCGTGGTGTATTGGCTGAGTCTAAAAGTGATAAGAGTTTCTTTAGTATGGCGCTTGGTTTAGACATTAATACTCTAGCGCCATCGATTGGTCAGATTTGGGCTGACTTGACCCAGCCTCAATATCAATGCTCTTTATTGACACAAATGCAGCAAGAGATGGGCGGCCAGAATCCAGCAGCCGCTGTAAGCATGGGGTCAGGCATGGTTAATGGCCTTAAAGGGTTAAGCCTGCAAATGTTTGATATCAAAGTAGATACTAATGCTCAGCATGGTGAAGTATTTAGCCAGCTAGATGGTATGTTGTCTCTTTCTGCCAATGATCCAATGATGCTTATTCAAACTGCGCAAATGTTCGTTCCTGAACTTGCTCAATTGCAAATTCAACCGGATAACCAACCTGTTAATGTCAGTGACCTATTAGAAATGCATACTGGCATGAAGGTGGACGTGTTTGCTCGTTTAAACGAAAACCATTTCACCCTTTACAGTGGTGATAGTGCTGCGGAAGCAAGCAAAGAAGTGATGGCGCAATCACTTTCTCCAAATGGCTTGTTCAGCTTTGATTTTGATTCAGAGCGTATTTTGGAAGTGTTAGAGAGTGCGTCGTCAATCACAGGGGAGCCGGTTCCGGATGATGTTGTCAAAAGCTTACAAGGCGAGCTTGTTGGTGGTATGACGATGGACGTGACAGACCAAGGTATTGGTTTTGAGTTTGATTACCGCGGTGCAACTAAACCTGTAACGGTTGCACAGCAGTAACACATTGCGTAGAAAAAGGCGGCTTGAAGCCGCCTTTTGTTATTATGTACCGTATTAAAAAGCGAGTGGGAAGAGCGACGCTTACTCATCTATTTGAGGATGAGAGTATTGCTGATATTCAGGTAACTCTTTTCTTAAATTACTAAATGTCGCCCATGCACTTTCTTTTGAGAGTTTGTTGATCAGCCAGTTTGGCAATAGACCTCCGGGGTCAGCAAACGCCTTGTATTCCACGAGTGTTGTATCGTTTGTGAGTTTTTGTAACTCCCAAGTCGCATCAACCGAGCGAATTCGAACATAACCATTTTGTTCAGCAAGATATGAGTCAGGTGCGCTTTTGATTTCTATCGTGAATCCCAGCTCATCGACCCAGTACTTTGAGTAGGTGACCATATCCCGATTTTTGGCAGGCCATGGTGCTTTAAACTGGGTGTAAACGATGTTCTCGGTGGCCGATATCTGATTTAAAACCCGGCTATGACTGGCATTGTCAATCCAGTTCGGGATATTGTCACTGTCTTCCAGTAGCGTTAAAAATGCACCATAGCTGGTGGGTGTGAACATCCGGGCACGGATCTCAACTAAACCGTCACTATGTTCTCGGGAGTAAATTGTGATTCCATTCTTGTCACTCTCGAACTGCCAGTTCTCGTTGGCGCTCGCATCAGTGCCAGCGGATATCAATGTGGCGAGTGTTAAGGCGCCCATTCTTAAATGCAACATCATGTTAGTATCCGCCAACTTTTCCTAAATTTAAGTTTATACGATTTGTCGTAACTATAAGGACAATAGTATGTTTTTTGTTATCGTTCTGAAGGTTGCTCTGCACTGAAGCCACGTTGAATGTTGGTGAAGGTAAGCGATGCAAATATTACGATAACGATCGCTAGATGCCATGCTTGACTCAATCCAAGCTGCACCAGAGTTAAGCTGACCAATGAGGAGACGACCATTTGTCCACCACCAGACATTGCCGCTGCGGCACCTGCTTGCTTTTTATAAGGTTGCATTACCATCGCTTGTGCACAAGGTAGGGCAATACCATTACCCAAGATCATTAATAGCTGTCCTAGCATCAGAAATAGAGGCTCAACAGGACAGAAAAATAACCATATTGCGGCAGCGAGGTGAAGAAATGGGGTGCAGAGCAGCATTTTTTTATTGCCAATAATTGGCCTTACTCGGTTACAAATCGTGGTACCACATAACATACCCAAAGCGGGAATGAGCGCCCACATCGCGTATTGAGCGGAGGTCATGCCAATTTGATCTTGCATGATAAATGGCATCACAGAGACTGTCGTAATCATTAAGCTGAAGTTTAACCAACTGATACTGGCGAAACTCATAAAGTAACGAGACGTAAGTAAGCTCTTGTATTGGAGTAACATTTTTCGGGGTGACGGAATGACAGAACGTTTTGTGATGGTTTCTGTGAACTTAAAGGCGATGATTACCCAAGCCAGCGAGACATAGCCCAACAGAGAAATAAACACCATACTCCAACCGAAGTGGAAGTTGATAAAGCCGCCAATCACAGGTGCAATAAGTGGCGTGATTGAAGCCGCCATGGCGATGTAAGACATTGCCACTGGGAGTTCATCCCCGCTAAATCTATCTCGAGTCGACGCCCTCGCGAGTACCGCGCAGCATCCTGTACCTAACCCTTGTAAAAAGCGCCCCATCACCATCCCTGTAAATGTGTCACTGAAGAAAATAATTATCAGCAGACCAGACATCGCGATGAGTAAACCGGTAAGTAATACTCTTTTTCGTCCTAAAGCATCTGACACTGGCCCGTAGATAAATTGAGAGGGGCCGAAGCCGAGCAAATAAATACTCACAAGCAGTTGAGCTTGGTCGAGGGAGATGGAAAAGTCTTTTGCTATCCATGGCAAAGAGGGCATAACTAGCCCCATGCTCAACTGGCCAACGCTAATAATAAGACAGGCGAGTAGTATAGTATGAAAGTTGATTGGGCGACTCATGACTGGTCTCCATTCAAACAACCTTTTTGGCGTCGTGAGCTTAAGCCGCCTTCGTCATCCACTTCATTTAGCTTTGCTTTGACCCGCTTCACAGTCGATAGACTGACTTCGCATTGCTCTGCTACGTTTTGCAATGTGTAGCCTTCTAGCAGTAACGTTGCGATCTGTTGGTGTTTGGTTTTGTTTGCGGGGCGGCCGCGAAACTTCTGTTTCCATAATTCTGGCTGCTCTTTAATGGCCTGTCGCCCTTGCTCTGCGGCAAACAGGCGATGTTCAGTCTGCACTTTCCCATATCCAGATAACACTGTGAGTAGTGTTTGAGTCTGAACAGAACCTGGCTCAAAAGTTATTGATTCACATACAGTTTTCAATATTACTCCTTTATCGAGTAGCATTTTTATCGTGTTCAATGCTTGACTAAAGTCGCGACCAAATGCGGTCAGCCACCAGAGCACAATCGTATCCCCAGCTCTGACGGAATCGAGCAGTCGTAAGAATGCCTCTCTCTCGGTTGGAGGCATGCAACCACGAACCTTATCCTCAAAATGCTGAGCTTCGGGCGCAAAAGCTTTTAGAGTATTAAGGTGCTCTTGGTAAGCTCGATTTTTTGGCGAATAACGAGTGTAAAGATACGTGGTCATAAGGATTATGAGCCTCTTTTTGTTTGGTTCATATAGTGTAATAGCTCATAAATATACATGGGTTCATTAATGCTTACAACACTAAATGAGCCGTTTGGGAGTCAGAGGCAAATAAAAAAGCCAACCGAATGGCTGGCTATAGCTATTTAAGCTTTTGTTGTCTGGCGCTCGATTAACTTCACTGGCACCATCATTTTTACTAGGCTGCCGTTTTTCGTATTAATTTGATCAACAATGATCTTCACGCACTCGCGAGCGAGGCGACGGAAATCCTGGCGGAACGTGGTTAATTGATAGCTTAACCATTCTGTCTGAGGAATATTATCAAAACCAATGACTTGTAAGTCCTGAGGAATCCTCAACCCGCATTCTATACGGGCGATATCCATGACCGCCATCGCAAGGTTATCGGTTGCACAGAACACCGCTTCAGGCCGATTTTTGTCTGCCAGTATGGCACGGACTTTATCAAGTGAGCTCGCGTAGTCATAGCTGGCTTCAATGATGCGTGGCGTCTTGCCGGTTAGGTCTTCAAATTCAGAGCAGAAGCCGCTTTGACGTTCGTCATTCGTAAAGGTTGGCACTTCTCCCGTCAAATAAACCGCGTTCTTCACGCCACTTTTGTGCAGAAGTTGCGCAGCTTGTTGGCCTGCTTCGTAGTTGTCACTGATAACGTAGCTACTCCTAGTACCTTCAACAACTCGTGCGTATTGAACAATTGGGATATTAAACTCTTCACATTCTTCATAAAGGGACTTATTGAAGGTTGCGGAAGCAGCAATGACACCATCGACGCGATACTGGAAGATATTTGGGATTGAGTGGCCCTCTTCTTCATCCACTTGCCATGGAATCAATACGGCAGAATAACCTTTTTTCTGTAACTCACTGGAAATTAATTGCAGTGTTTTCATATGGATAGGGTAATCCGCATCAGGAAACACCAAACCTATCAATTTCGATTCGTTTGTGGTCAGGCTACGTGCAAAGGCGTTAGGGCGGTAGTTAAGGGCTTTAGCCGCTTCAAAGACTTTTTGCTTGGTCTTTTCGGATACTGAGCTACCCGGAACAAACACGCGCGATACAGTAGATTGAGAGACGCCTGCCATCTTTGCCACATCTTTTGATGTGACTACGTGTTTAATTGATTTCATGAATAAAACTTAGTTGCCAGTAATTGAGGTCATAAGACTAGCATAAATAGGTACGTATTCATAAATGTTCTGACGGGGTATCCTAAGTAGAATAATGGCTTTGGAGTATTAAAAAGCAAAATGTGGGTTAACCCATTTGGTTTGCTTTGAGCTAGCACTAGATCTAGTGCGTAGATACTGTCCGTTTGTTGGACGTACAGTATCTACGTAAAGAAGATTAATTTGCTTGTTTGACTGCAACTTTACGTTTCGGGGAGAGGAGTGAATACCCCATGTATCCGATGCAAGCGGTAGCGACAAGAATAGAGCAGCCACGCATAAAGTTAATCAGCATAGGAGCGTTGTCGGTAAACGCGTTGATCCCCCAAAGCATCACGAGAGAGAATACAAACATCACTAGTAAACCATAACATGGAGCATCGATTTTGCCGGGAACGACATACCAACCATCTTCCTTGATTGGTTTATTTAGACGAGCATATTCCGCTTGCTGGCCTTTCACTGTGTAAAGATGCATTTCATCTTGTTTACCCGTCAGGAGAAGGCTAGCAATGTAAGCGACAACGGCATTCACAAGGACGCCAATCACGCAATACCAAGGCCACGCAATATCGGTCGCAACGGCTACATACCAGATCACCAAGAAGCTAGCAGCAACGCCAATTAACAAGCCTTTTTCCGTAATGTGTTTTGAGTAGAAACCAAGGACGAACATACAGAAGCTCGCACCGACAAAGTAAGAGCCTGCCTTACTCAGCACTTCCAGTACCGAGCCTGTGCTGGTGGCAAACATGATCGCTGGAATGATGACCAAAATCGCCCACGCCACCGTGAAGAAACGCGATACCTTTAAGTAATGCTCTTCCGACTCGTTTTGCTTGTAGAAGCGTTTGTAAAAGTCAGCCACAGAAACGGTCGCCATTGAGTTAAATGCGGAATCGAGACTCGACATACTTGCCGCCAGAATCGCAGCGGCAATGATGCCCATCAAGCCTGGCATTCCATATTCACTCGCATAATGAAGAATGATGGTGTTGCCGTTTTCAAACTCTTTACCGTCGTAATAAGCGTTGAACAGGACGCCAAGCAAGATAAAGACAAAGTAAATAAAGAAGGCCACGTAGCCCATCATCAACATTGCCTTTTTCGCATCGCCCATGTTTTTCGCGGCCATACAGCGCTGTACCATCATTTGGTTACCGCCATACACGGTGGTGTGGAACATCGTCATTGCGATAACGCCAGCCCATACAGTCGTTACTTGGCTTAGGTCAAAACTTGTCTGTAGGGCATCTGTCATTCCTTTCGCTTTGAGTTCTGCCATTACCTCCGTCATCGGGGCAGGCATGCCATTCCATACGGCTTCGATGATGATGAATGCGCCAATAAACAAGATCACAGCTTGAATCACATCAGTCCAAATGACAGCCGCGATACCGCCCATTACGGTGTAGATAAGGGCAATTGCAGTGACGATCATGATGCAGTACATCACGTCGATACCTGTGATGAACTCTAAAATCATTGCTGTCGCATAGAGTACCGCTGCCGAGCTCAATGCTTGTTTGATAAGGAAGATAAACGACAATGTCAGTCGTGAAGCCTTACCGAAGCGTCGTTCTTGATACTCGTATATAGAGGTTAAACCGTTATTGTAGAAAAACGGCATGAATACAGCCACGATGAAGAAGATCACGAGCGGGTAATTGAGGTGAATCGCGATTACCGATAGGCCTTCTTTGTATGACCAAGCCGGCCCACCAAGAAACGACATGGCACTGACGTAAGTACAAACGACTGAAATACCGATCGCCCACCAAGGAATGTTTTTGTCACCCAAGGCGAATTGGCTCGCAGAAGTGACTCGCTTACCAATTACTGCGCCCAGTACTAACGTTAGGGCAATGTATCCGCCAAGGATGCTCCAGTTAAGTGCGCCAAACTCATGCATAATTAGGTCCTTCTAACTGTTCTTTCATTTGTGCAAATACGTCGTATCCAAGTTGCAGCAGGATATGAACGATGTCGATCGCCACCCAGTTTTCCTTCAGTAAATCGCCTTCGCGTCGCCAAATGTCCATAACGCGAAGTTCGATGTGTTTTCCTGTCGGAGCAAGACCGAGCCAGCCACTGTGACCAGTATGAGTACCATGCATATGCGGCCAACCACCTGTGGATACGTAGTCATTTTTGGCCAAAAAATTGACCTCAATATCGACACTTCGATCAGGGAAGGCGAACACGAATGGTGCTTGATGGTGGTTACGGAAACCTTTGATACCGCGCGTAGTGCCAATACCTGCTGGGCCGTACCACATAAAGTCACTGTGCCAGTAGTTTTCTAAATCCATCGAGAAGAGATCTTGACCATCAAAACGACCCAAGCAAGACAACATATCTTCGACTAATTGGGCGCTCTTCTCACTTTCTTTCAGAGACACAACAGAATGTTGGATACCGTTTGACGTCGCAGGAGAAGGGACTAAGCCATCGTGGCCTAAGCTTTTTCTAAGAGGGTTGCTTCCCGCTTGATTCATCGCATCGATGAAGTCTGGAATCATGTATGATTCGGTGATTTGGTCGTTCTCCACACACACCATTTCGGTGTAACGTAAGTAGAGTGTTTTCCCTGTTGCAGGGATGCCAAACAGTGACTGTTCAAACGTACCGATAAAGTAACCAGTAGAGTTGTACCAAGTACGGCCTTCGTATTCGCCGTGCATCACAATCATTGGTCGGCGTTCGGCATCAGGCAAAGCATTAACAAGTGGTGAGAGGAAAGATTCGTGGGTTGCATCTGGGCCATTGAGATCGTTCACAGGGTGCGCCACGCACCATTTTACGTCAGGGTTCAAAGCTTGCAGAGCGGCCTGTTTTTGCTCTTTATCTGCGGCGTTGAAGTAGTTCTGGTAGAACTGTTCGATGATGTTGAGTGACATGTTGCTTCCTTACTGTCTGTGATTTGAATGAATAGTGTTTAATCAGCCGTTAGCCTTGCTGTAGCAGGATTTGCTTCCAGATTGCGGTCTCGTCAAACAAAGTGAATTCGCGACGAAGACCCCAAGGGCCAAACTCAGCGTGGCTGATCCCCATGATGTAAACCTCTTTCCCCGAAGGCTTACCAAACATCCCATATCCCTCATGCTTACCGTGCAAAGACCATCGAATTGCAGCGCGTGGTGACATCATGTCGTCATCTCGGCCAATACGATGGTGAACGGTAAATTGAGCATTTGGGAAAGACGCACGAAGTGCCATCCAAAAATGATCGACTTCCGAGTGTGATAGGGCAGTTTGACCGCCAGTGTATTCGCCGATGCAAGCGCGGTCGTACTCTTTCGGTACTATAGAGAACTCGGCATTCATAAGGCTTCTGAGAATTGCTTCGTAGCGCTGACCATATTCGTTGTCGTTGCCTACGCCCAAATAAGGTCCAGGAATGTCGACTTCAGGAGTGAACGGAAATGGGCTTGATTCCACGCCACCTTCAAATTCGATTTGTTGGCGTGCAAACTCTTCTGACGTCATGCCCAGTTGTTTCGCGATATCGGCTTGATCGCGAACCAACCATTCGTCATTGATTTGGTTATTGATAGCATGGCAATCTGCGATAATACGGAAACGAAGCTTGCGGTTCGAAGCTTGCCCATAGAAGCCGTTGCCACTGTGTGTTGCAGTAGAGATGATTCGATGAGAAGAAAGCATGCCTTGTTCCGGGGTGCCTGACCAAATGACGTCTTCGCCATATAGCGTGCGATCGGGAAACTCGGCCAGTGTCGCCATTGTTGCACTGATCACCCCTTCGTTTCCTTGAACGATAGAGAGTGGAGTACGCACAACAATGTCGGGAGAGTAGTAGTGTTCTAAGGTGTTTAAACCTCGGTCTTCCCAAATCTCTTTTGTGATACCAAGAATGTAGTCGGGAAAATCACGCCACTTTTCATCGAAGCCAACCATGGCCATAAATCACCTCCGTAATTGAATAATTATGTTTTGATTACGTATTCAAAATATATCATGTTGCCATTTTGTCAACGGATTGTTTTTCGATTGTTTAAATAGCGTGCTGATGATCAGATTTTTAACAATTGAGCGGAAAATAAACTAAAAAAGTACAGGAGAGATGGAAGCTATCTCTTATCGAGACGTGTTAATAAGAAAGGAGGTCAAAGTTTTTTGTATGAATTTCCTAATATCTTATTGTTTTTTAATCGCTTAATTTATTTTGATCTGTTTGAATGGAAATAAATGATTAAGCCAAAACTGATAATCATGCAGATCAAGGCACCCAAATAGACTTTATCGCTAATATTCAGCTATTTTGGTGTCAATTATCCTTATATCTTTCAAATTCTCCTTTTGCATACGAATGCTTAAAGGCTTTTTTATTAAATCGGAAGTAGATAACGAATAAGCCACTAGAAAGGTATTTATCTAGTGGCTATAACAGTCATAAGCGCTCTATGAGTGCAACGATCAGGATAAAAGCGCAGGTAATGATAGCGAGATGGCAGGGATGAAGGTAATCAACATCAAGGCCACTATCATTGCTCCAATCCAACCCATGATGGCTTTAGAGAGCGACTCTATCGGTACTTTGCCTACCTGACTTGCCATAAACAGGTTGGCTCCCAGAGGAGGCGTAACAAAGCCAATGGCCAAGTTCACGATCATCACGATACCAAAATGAACGGGATCCATGCCGAGTGCTGACGTAATGGGTAACAGAATTGGTGTGAGAATAACAATCGCTGCCAGCGTTTCCATAAAGGTACCGACGAGCAACAACAGGACATTGATGCAAAGCAGTATCAGAAGTTTGTTTTCGGTAATCGATAGAATGAACTGAGCAATTTCAGTCGGCAGACGTTCTAGGGTCAATATGCGGCCAAACGTCACGGACGCACCCACAATGACGAGCACAGCGCCAACTAACAGTGACGACTCTAGAATGATTTTCACCACTTGCGCTGGTTTGAGCTCTTTATAAACAAACATGCCAAAGAATAAGCCATAGAGCACACCAATGGCGGCTGATTCGGTAGGTGTGAAGATACCAGAATAGATACCGCCGAGAATGATCACGGGTAGTAGCATTGCCCAACTGGCTTCTTTTAACGCATCAAGACGCTCTGCCCAGGTCGCTTTGCGCTCGTTACCTGTGTAGCCCCGCATTTTTGACACAATTAGACAATAGCCGATCAATACCATACCGACGACCAAGCCAGGAATGATTCCCGCCATGAACATCTTAGTGACGGAGACTTCAGCAGTGATCGCGTAGACGATCATCACCACAGAGGGTGGAATAATGACGCCAATTCCGCCGGAGGACGCGATTAAAGCACCTGCAAAGCTGCGGTCGTAGCCTTTCTTCACCATCGAAGGAATCATCGTCAGGCCGATAGCGGCAACAGTGGCAGACCCTGTACCAGAGATGGATGCGAAGAACATACACGCCACAATGGCCACGATACCAAGCCCGCCAGTAAAGTGGCCAAAGAAGACCTCCGCCACATGCAATAATCGTTTTGAGATCCCTCCTTGGCTCATAAGGTTACCTGCTAAGGTAAAAAGAACGACGGCGAGGAGAGGGAAGGAGTCGAGCCCTGTTACCATTCCTTGGACTAAAAACTCGATGTTAAGGAATGGCAGGCTTAATATCGCGACCATACTGGCTGCCGCCAGAGCAATACCGACCGGAACGCCAATGAGCAGAAGCAGACCAAAGCTGCCAAACAAAAGTGCAGACGTCATGCGTTAAACTCCAATAGTCGGTTAGAAGTACGATACTTTGCTTTGATATGGCGATAGCGTTGGCGAGAAAAGCGAACTCGTTCATTGTTGGTGGAGCACGCGTTCACACGTTGATAAATGCTTGTCACTAGGCGCGCGCAGCTTAATAGTGCGCAAACTAAAACAGAGGCATACAAACACGCAATAGGAATTTCCATTGCGGGTGCAATCTGACCGAGTTGCAGGCTGCGGTTTATAACCTTAAATCCAAACCAGGCGACAGTGGCACTAAAGGCAAGGTAGATAAGATCAGAGACAATCAAACTGAATTGCGTCCAATTGCCCGGAAGTTTATCGATGAACACACGAATGCGGATGTGTCGATCATCTCGGATACAGTAGCTGATGCTCAGGTACATCGCCCATACGAATAAATAACGAGCCAGCTCTTCAGCCCACGCGATCGTTGCGTCAAATAGGCGTAGTGTGATTTGCAAGCACAGTAAAGTTGTCATCGTCGAGATCGCGATAACGATAAGGGTAGGTTCTAGGTATTTGTCTAGTAAGCGAAACCACTTCATGTTCACCTCCAAAACGAGAAAGCACGACCTGTTGCCAGATCGTGCAAAAGAGTGGGAGTTATAAGCGTTCTATCTCGGCAATCACGTTGTCAAACAAGTCTTCACCTGTCTTGCTACGCAGATCTTGGTACACGGCTGCATTCATTTTTTCTTTCATGATGCTGCGTACCTCGTCTGGGACGATGTTAACCGTCATGCCTTTTGCTTCGAGCTCTTTGATTACTTCTTGGTTTTGCTTAGCGGCGAGCTCACGCTGTTTTGCGATGGTTTCTTTGCTTACTTCACTGATCAGCGCTTGTTGTGCGGCCGGCAGTGAATCCCAAAACGATTTGTTCATGAACAACACGTAGTTGGTGTATATATGGTTAGTTAAAGAGAGGTACTTTTGTGCCTCGTAAAAACGTTCGGCATAAATAGAGTAGATAGCACTTTCTTGAGCGTTAATCAGGCCTTGTTGTAACGAGGTGAAAATTTCTCCCCAAGACAGAGGTGTTGGCGCAGTACCAATAGATTTCCACGCGCTTATTTGAGTGGGGTTAGATGCCGAGCGAATCTTTAGCCCTTTCAGGTCCTCAATACTATCAATTGGCTGTTTGTTGTTGGTCACGCTACGAAAGCCGACCTCCATAAAGCCAAGTCCATGAAAGCCTTTTGATTCCATAGCATTCAACAATGGTTGTCCGATCTTCTCACTGTCGAGCGCTTTGTGTGCTTGCTCTTCGCTATCAAAAAGGTAGAACACGTCGAGCACGTTAAACTCTGGGACGTAGGGAGAGAGTAAAACTGACGCACCAAACGTCATTTGTAAGTTGCCTTGCTGTACGAGTTCAGTCGTCTCACGCACATCGCCTAGTTGTCTTGCCGGATAGATTTCAACTTCTATCTCACCGTTTGAGCGAGTTTCCACTTCTTGTTCGAAATAGAGCATTGCTTTGTGTACGGGAGAGGTTTCTTGACTGTCATGAGCAAGACGAATAACACTGGTTGCAAACGTATTCATACTGCTAAATGCAAGCCCCAGTGCGGTAAGTGAAGTAAGGATTGCTTTCTTCATCGTTCTTCCTTGTTTCTAGTATGGCCTGCCATTGGCATTCGTCGGCAAGTCACACAACTTTTTATGTTTTTATAAATTAGTTGAGCAATTCATATCCATTTTGCATACGAATCCAAAATAAAACATTAAAGTAACAAGTCAATAACAAGGTTGATGAATTGATGAGGAATTAAATAACGATTGGTGAAAATTTAATCGCGATCACAGAAAATGCCTTACTCGAAAGCAAGGCATTTTGTTTATGAAGAATGAATAAAAATGGATTTATTAAATGGTGCTACTACGTTCGATCAAGGTGCCTTGCTCGAAAAGGTATTCGCCAGTTGCATCCAGGTTGCCGTTGATTCGATTCATCAAGTCTTCAACCGCTCGTTTAACAATTTTGTCGACTGGTTGAGCAATGGTGGTCAAATCATAACTCGGCCATGCAGACATCGGAATGTTATCCACGCCCATCACTGAGAAGTCTTGAGGGATCTTTGCTCCGGCTTGGCGTAAACCATCCATCACACCCATGGCGAGGATGTCGTTTGCACAGAAAATCGCGTCGGGTTTACTGGTATGTGACAAGATTTCTTTCGCCGCATCTAGGCCAGCTTCAAAACTGTATTTGGCTTGAATAAAGGTCGGGGATGGAGCGCCGAGCTCTTGCAGTTTTGAAGAGAAGCCAAGCCAGCGCTCTTCACTGGTCATTGAACCTGCATCACCACTGATGTAAGCACATTGTTTTGCGCCTTTCTGCGTTAAATACTCGGCTGCTTGTTGGCCCGCCAATCGGTTATCAATGCCAGAGCTGTTGGCATTAATACCCTCGGCGTAGCGGTTAATCAAGCTTAAATGAACGCCAAACTTTTCGCATTGGGCAAACGCGCGTGAGGTTAAACGGCTGGTGGCGATAACGAGTCCGTCCACTTGGTATTCAATGGCGCGTGAAATGGCGAGATCGAGGTCGTCCTTGTCGATAGGGCAAAGCACAACTTGTCCGCCTCGCTTTTGAATTTCGACAGCCAAAGCACGAGATTGCATGTCGTACATTGGGTTTGATTCGCTATCTAACGCAATCGCCACTAAGCCTGAACGATTCGAAATCAGACCTCGGGCGATGGCATTCGGTGTGTATCCGAGCTTAGCTGCGGCATCCATCACCATTTTGCGTTTCTTCTCGCTAATACTCGCAGTCGGGCTGAATGCTCTAGATACCGTCGATTGAGAGACGCCGAGCATCTTCGCGACGTCGATCGAAGTTACTTTCGCTTTAATGGTGATACTCCTTATTTAAGGCCATTGAACCTTCTCATACGTGCTGAGTGTATGGGCTAGGGGATTTCTGTGTCTAGAGTATTACATTGATAAGGCGTAAATATCAGAGAAAACTCAAGAATTCATCACATTTCTCTCTTGCTTGAAGCCATCAATGATCATTTTGTGTTCAGAGCCAACACAAAAGAAGCTAACGCCGAGTTCACGCCATTCCCGAGCTTGTTGAGCCGTCGCGACAAACATGCCAACAGGTTTATTGGCGGCTCTGGCCGCTTCGATTACTCGCATACTTGCTTGTGCGACTTTCTCATCATGAACGCTATCAGCACCATAAGCGACAGTGAGATCAACTTGGCCAATGAAGAGCGCATCAATTCCTTCAACATTGGCAATCGCTTCAACATTTTCAACCCCTTGAGGGTCTTCAATTTGTGCAATGACAATCGTATTCGCACGGCTGTCTTTTAAGTGTTCAACCATGGGCTTAGTGGCGTATTGCGCTGCTCGACTGGAACCAGCATACCCTCGGCCACCTTCTCCGTAATGGCAGATTTTCGCCAGTTGCGTCGCTTGCTCAGCAGTACAAACATGGGGAATTTGTACACCCGCCGCGCCACAGTCAAGCGCGTTCAAAATGGTTGAAGGAGCGCTGTCTTGTACTCGTACCACGCACGCGAGGTCATTCGCTCTGGCCGCCATGATGCACAGATCAAGCGAGGAACGATCGAAAGGTGCGTGCTCTGCATCCAGTACCACAAAAGGCAACTCTGCCAGTGCCAATACCTCGATAATGTGAGGATGAGGGGTTTTAACAAATGTACCTAATAGCGTTTCTTTAGTCAGACGTTGCTTAAAATTGCTCATAATTCTCTCCTTTGCAAAGGTATGCAAAAACTAACACGGTGAAATGTAAATGATGAGTAAAAATGATGTGATCTAAAACTCATTTTTGATTAAAAATTAAACTCAATCAAGGTCCTTATTACTTACTTTTATTTGTTTAAATTAATCAATACAAAGGCTTAAGGGTGGTTTTTTTGGTTTGTTGACTTAACTTGTCAAATGTTAATTAAGTGTTTAATCTGATTTTGCATTCGTATCCAAAAGCATAAAAATAACCGTTCGTCAGCCTCAATGTTCAAGGAGAAACCCAATGGCACGCATTTTAAAAAACGGAATCACTGAAGAAGCATCAGCATCAAACGACGCAAAAGTGCGTCAGATTGTTGAAAACATTCTTGCTGATATTGAATCGAAAGGTGATAGCGCTGTACGTGAGTTGTCTGAAAAGTTTGATAACTGGTCGCCGGAGCAATTCCGCCTGTCAGAAGAGCAAATCCAAGCCTGTGTGGATGCGCTTGATGAATCGACTCGTCATGATATCGAGTTCGCTCAGCAACAAGTTCGAAACTTTGCTCAAATTCAGCGTGACTCAATGAAAGACGTCGAAGTAGAAACCATGCCTGGTGTGGTACTGGGGCATAAAAATATTCCAGTCAACAGCGTGGGTTGTTACATCCCTGGCGGTAAATACCCATTGGTTGCATCCGCTCACATGAGTGTACTGACGGCGAAAGTCGCGGGCGTAAAACGTGTTATTGCTTGTGCGCCACCGTTTAATGGCCAGCCGAATGTGGCGATTGTCGCTGCGATGGCAATGGCGGGTGCGGATGAAATCTATTGCTTCGGTGGTGTTCAGGCGGTAGGTGCAATGGCTCTGGGGACGGAGACTATTGCACCGGTCGATATGATTGTAGGGCCGGGTAACGCATTTGTAGCAGAGGCAAAACGTCAGTTGTTTGGTCGCGTCGGTATCGACTTGTTTGCAGGCCCAACGGAAACCTTAGTCATTGCTGATGAGAAAGGCTGTGACCCAGAATTGGCAGCGGCGGACTTGCTTGGGCAGGCCGAGCACGGTTACAACTCTCCAGCTGTCTTGTTGACCAACAGCGAGACATTTGCACAAGAGACCATCAAAGAGATTGAACGTCAGTTAACCATTCTCCCAACGGCGGAAGTTGCGGGTAAAGCGTGGGCAGATTACGGACAGGTGATCGTATGTGATAGTTACGAAGAAATGGTGGAAGTAGCAGACGATATCGCTTCTGAACACGTTCAAGTGATGACGGAAGATCCTAAATACTTCCTAGCTAACATGACCAACTACGGTGCCTTGTTCCTAGGTCGTGAAACCAACGTTTCTTACGGCGATAAATGTATTGGTACCAACCATACACTGCCAACGAAGAAAGCGGCGCGATACACCGGTGGTCTTTGGGTAGGTAAGTTCATCAAGACTTGTACTTACCAGCGAGTAACGGAAGCAGCATCCTTAAAAGTGGGTGAATACTGCTCTCGCTTGTGTGCACTAGAAGGCTTTGCAGGTCACAAAGAGCAAGCAGATATTCGTGTACGCCGTTACAAAGGCAAAGTGGAAGAGGCGTAATATGTCGAAACTTGCCTTAGTCACAGGCGGCAGTGGCGGACTGGGTGCCGCCATTTGTCGCAAGCTAGCTCAATCTGGATATCGCGTAATTCTGACTTACAACAGTAATCAGAAAGCAGCCGACGACGTGCTTTCTTCGTTACCACGTAACGAGCATTTGGCATTCAAACTGAACGTGGCAGATTCTAGTGCGATTGAGCAGCTTAAACATCAAGTCAGTGAGATGAGCGACAAGCTAGATTTGTTGGTCAATTGTGCGGGGATGACGAAGTTCGTCGCGCATGCCGATCTGCAAAGTTTGGATGACCAATTATTTGATCAAATTTTCCAAGTGAACGTCCGTGCGCCTTTTGCCATGGTTCGAGCGTTTGAGCCTTTGCTCCAGCAAGCCAATGGTTGTGTGGTGAACATTACTTCTATCGCGGCACAGACTGCGATGGGCAGCAACATTGCTTATTGCGCGAGTAAATCTGCCGCAGAAAACATGACCCGTTCTTTAGCTCGCGCATTGTCCCCTGAGATTCGCGTTTTGGCTGTAGCGCCTGGGCTTGTCGACACCGAATTTGTCAAAGGCTTGGACGATGCTTGGCGTAACCAACAAGAACAATCCACACCGCTCAAGCGTTTAGCCAATGATGAAGAGGTTGCTCAAGCCGTGTACGCCGCGGCAGAGGTTCTGACCTTCTCGACAGGCAATACCATCGCGGTTGATGGTGGGCGACCTTTAGGTCTGTAACACACTTTCGGTCTGTAACTAACTTTAGGCTTGTAACTAACAATTCAAAGGCTAGGTCCAAACAAGGACAACAAGGACAACAAGGATTTACAATGACTCTACAATCTAAAATGAATAATAACCTGGTCCGCTACATGGAACTGATTCCGGGTACGAGTGCGTTTATTGATGCGCGCACGCCAGGCAGTGATCTGAAAGATAACTTCTGCATTATCGGTGCTGGGGTGGCAGAGAGCAGTCGTCAGCATGTTCATATTCGCGATACGGCGGGCTTTAATATTGGTGCCGCAGGCCAACCGCCGGGCATCAAAAATTCGTTGCACTCTCATCGTACCGCCGAGCTTTTCTTGGTGTTCAAAGGTCAGTTCCGTTTTTATTGGGGGAACGATGGCGAACACGAGGCGGTGTTGTCTCACGGTGACGTCATCTCGATTCCAACCAATCTCTTCCGTGGATTTGAAGTGGTTGGCCGCGATTACGGCTTTATGTTCTCGGTACTTGGCGGCGACGATTCAGGTGGCGGCGTTATTTGGCATCCAAACGTTATTAAAGACAGTCAAGGTTATGGTTTATACCTCAAAGCCGATGGCACACTCGTGGACACTATTAATGGCGACCCGGTGCCACAAGAATCAGAATTGATGCCGCTGCTTACCGAAGAAGAGCTCGCGACCTTCGATACCTACACCGCAGAAGAGATGATGCCATTTGTCGCTCTGCTAAAAGATTATCGTGAAATCAAAGGCGATTTCAGCGGAAGCAACGTGAAACAATACGCCTTAACGGGTCACCCTTTGGCGAGTTATGACTTCCAAGTAAAGAGTGAAGATGAAGTGAGCATCATGGCTTATGAGCTTTCTGAAGGTGGCTCGATTCCTCAACACTGCCGAGAAGAAAAACAAGTACTTATCAACTTTGATGGCGATACAGAGGTGGTCCTCACGCATCAAGGCGAACAAGCTAATGTTGTTTTAACGCGCGGTGATGTGCTGAATGTTCCAGAAGGTGCGTCTTATTCACTGACGAACTTGCGGGGTAATAGTTTGACGTATTGCATTCTTGGGTCTGATCAACCAAAGCCGCTTGCAGGAGAATAAAATGACGCAACCCACCTCGTTAGTTTGGCTACCCGGACTACTTTGTGATGGCACATTGTTTGAGGAAGTCAACCGAGCGTTGCCAAGTTGGGTTGAGCCTTCATGCCCGACGCTGGCCTCATTGCCGTCAATGGAACAGCTGGCGCAGAAAGTGTTGCAAGACGCACCGCAGGAGTTTGTCTTGGGTGGCTTATCAATGGGTGGGATTCTTGCCTTTGAGGTGTACCGTCAAGCGCCAAACAGAGTCAAAGGCTTGATCCTCATGGATACCAATGCAGCAGATGAAAAGCCAGAGGTGACACAAAAGCGTGATGCACTGGTTAGCCGTGCGTTAAGTGGTGAGTTTGAACGCATTACGGCTGACACTCTGATGCCTGTGCTGATTCATCCAAGCCGTTTGCAAGACAAAGCGTTAACTGAGCGTATCGAAGGCATGGCGGTTAATGTAGGTTTGGAGGCATTTGAAGCACATGCTAAAGCGTTAGCAACTCGCCCGGATGCTCGACCTTTATTGGCGGACATTCAAGCTCCTACGTTGGTGATAACAGGTAAAGAAGATAAGCTTTGTCCGCTAGACAATCATCTGCTCATGGAGAGATGCATCCCAAACGTCACACTTCATGTTATCCCTGAGTGTGGGCATCTATCTACGCTTGAGCAGCCTTTAATTATTAGTGAAGTGATGGCTACTTGGCTTCAAGATAACTTTGCTTAGTGTTGATAAGAACTTCATCACTCACCACCTTAAGGTTACTTGGGTATAGGTGGTGAGCGATGAGTATTATCAGAAGTAGTAGCGAATACCTGCCGCGAATTGATCATCACGGTTTTCGAATTTGCTGCCATCGTACTGATCTTTACCTAGGTCGAACTGGTATTCAGTCCAAACTAGGAATTTGTTCTTCTGGAAGTGGTATTCAAGACCAGGGATCAGCAAGTTACGCTCGTAACCTTGAGTCTCGTCACCACTATCCTCCATGTAGTTGTAGTTCAACGTTGGGCGCAAGCCGTTGTCGAAGTGGTAGTAAGTGTAGATTTCGCCACCTAGGGTATCGAACATTACGTCCGTACCGCCTTGGCTCACTGCTTCCCAGTTTTCGCCAACGTGGAAAGTCGCACCTGCGTAGAAGCCACCGTTGCTGTAGTTTGCGCCCAATAGCATGATGCGCATGTTGTCGCCGTTTTCTACGCCAACCACGCTTGCGTCTAGATCCGCAACTTCATTTTGATGGTAAGCCGCACCCAGTGTTACGCCATCAACGGGTTTGTAAGTGATCGAAGCACCCATGCCGTTTTTCAGTGAGGCTGTCGCATTGCTTGCTAGAGCAACATCTTCACGCGTGGTCTGGTAAGTAAAGCCGTAGCTCACTTTTTCATTAATTGAATTACGGTACGTAATTGAGTTTTCCGCACGACCAGCACCGGATGCGATACCCCAGTCAGCTAGGTTGTAAACACCTGAGCCACGAGTACCGAATACACGACCTAAATCGGTGTACCATGCTACGTCGTAGAAGGTAGACCACTGTTTAGTACCCGCAGCAATCTTGCCGTATTTTTCGTGATCAACACCTGCGTATAGCAAGCGGTCGTAAATGTTGTCGCCGTTCGCGCCAGAGTTGTAGCCCCATTCCGCGTGACCGAAACCAGTCCAGCCGTTATCCAGACCCATTTGGCCTTTCAAACCGAAACGTGAGCTGCCGCTGTTCCATTCGCCGTTGTCATCACCGCCACGGTCTTGGTAGCGAAGATCGAAACGGCCATCGATGGTTAGGCTGTCGCCAGCGTCATTAACAAAAGTGTGTGCAGCAAAGGCTGAGCTAGAAGTAAGCGCTGCTAAAATCACTGCAGAAAGGGTCGACTTTTTCATCATCAATCTCATTATTCAGGGCGCAGAAAGCCACCGTGCGTTCATGCCCGTTTTGAATAAGGGTTCTATCTTGAGGTTGTGCCCCATCCTTGAGGCACGAGTTGGGAGCATGTCGCCTGAACCGAGAGGGGATTCAGGCAACATAAAGGCGGGTTGACAATCCGCCCCTAGGACTTCTTATAGAGAAGGGTTTAGGATCTGTTGAGTACGCTCGAACACGTCTAGACCTTGCTGTTTTAGCCAGTAAGGAAGGTCGATCAGTACCCAGTTCTCAGATAGCTTGTCGCCGTCACGGTAGTAAACGTCAACCACTTGCATGTCTGCACGTACTTCACCACCTGTCATACCTAGGAAACCACCGATAGGCGTGTTAGATAGGTTTGGCCAGCCGAAGAAACAAGAGAAGTTACCTTCTGCGAAACGACATACGTGGCCGTTAAACTTCTTGTCTTTTAGGTTGTTACGGAACGGCAATTGGTGCTGCTGTTGGTAACGAGGGATTGTATAAGACGCACCGATACCACATGGACCGTACCAGATCATGTCTTTAGACCAGCTCTTCTCAAGAACTTCTGGTGGGCAACCCATAGCGCCGCTGTCGTTTAGTGCAGATAGGTCATCAACCATCTTGTTCACTAGTGCTAGTGTTGCTACGCCTTCTTCTGGTGCTGCGTCTTCGAACAGTAGACCATCGTGGTTACGAGGACCAGGGTATACGAAGTGCTTACCTGTTGATGGTGGCAGTGGGTAACAACCCGCTTGGTCCATTGCACCTAGAAGGTCTAGGAATAGGCCAGTCTTAGTGATCTTGCCGTTTTCAACACAGTTAAATTCTGCGTAACGGATGTTCATGATTTTGCCAGTTGGGCGCATGCCTAGGTATTCAGCGTCGAATAGACCCATGAAGTGACCCATGCTCATTACCCAGATTTCACCTGATGTTACTTCGTTCTCACCACCGATGAAGATGTCTTGACGACGCTGCATGCGAGTCATTGATTTCATCAAAGGAGCCCAGAAAACGTCAGCCGCTGCTTGAGCGCCTTGTTGCTCACGGAATGGGTAAACACCACGCCATAGGTAATCTTCTGAAGTGTGTGCTTTTAGTACTTCTGCCACGTTCTCGTGAGTTGCGTTTTCCATTGCGCTGAAGTATTCACGTACAACGCGTTTCGCTTCTTGATATTTAGACATAATAAACTCTCTTATTTGCTGTCGAGTCGGCTTTGGGAACAGGACTCGAAATTAAGTTTTTTCATCCGGCCGGGGAGCCAGCCGGAGTTTTTGAAATTCAGTTACGCTTTTGCTGCTTCGGCTTTTTTGCTCTTATCGAACACGCCGCCTTTTAGTGTCTCTGGCAGTGATAGCCATAGAAGACCAGCAAGGATCCATACGATTGGTGAACCCCACATTGCGGTTTGTAGGTCGGTACGTTCTTGGATGAAGATAAGTACCATTGGTGCCCACATACCGAGGATACGACCGCCGTGGAATAGCGCCGCGCCGTAGCTACGTAGGTGTGCTGGGAACAGTTCTGAGAAGTAACCACCCCATACCGCTGAAGAAGACAGACCGAAGTTGTAAATCAGACCAAGTAGAGCCAGCATGTTTAGGCCGCCAATCACCATGTCGCCAGGTGCAACAAAGAAGATTGAAACCATGATGCCCGCTAGGATGAAGCCAAATGCGTTCACCTTACGACCGAATTTGTCAGCTACCCAACCCCAGAACCACGCACCAAACAGTGAACCAAATGCTGAGATAGAGAAGATGAGACCGATGGTTGCACCGTCGAACATACGTACATCACGTAGGTAAGTGGTTACGAAGCCACCAAAGAATTGGAAACCGTAGAAATTAAGGCCAGCCAGTAATAGACACGTTAGAGTGATCTTACGGTAAGGCTTGCTTAGCATTTCGCCCCAAGAGCCTTTTTTCGCTGGTGCATCTGATTCTTCTGCTTTTGCTTGCTCTTCTTCACCGTAAGCGATCACTTTGCTGTCGCTAGGTAGTACAAAGATCATGACAACAGCGGCTGCCAATGGTGGGATACCACCAACAAGCATTAGGCTTTCCCATGGTGCATCAATGCTTGCAATAAATGCTGCATACGCACCCATTACCATCAGTGCTACAGAGAACATAGAAGACGCGAATGCCGTCAACTTACCACGTACCGTTGGCGTAAATAGGCCGATCATTAGGCTTACTGCCACGGTGAAGTAACCACCCAGTGACAAACCAATGATGAAACGCATTGCTGCCCATGTTGTGTAGTCGGTGAACATCATATTGATGATCGTTGCGCCACCGTTTAGGGCTGTGATGGTAATAAGAGTGGATTTCTTACCAAATTTTGTTGCGAACCAAGCACAGCTCAATGCACCGATAAGTGCACCAACCGACTGCCATGTATAGAACTGGGCAGTGTCTGACAGGCTAATACCATCATACGCTTCAACGATGTATGGGCGTACGTAGTCAATAATTACAAAGTTATAACAATAGAAAAAGTAACCAACCAGTATCGCTAGATAGGCAGCTACCCTTTGAATCATAGGAACTTCGCTCATGTGTCTTTTGGCATTCATGACCGATAAACCTCTATTTCACTTAGGATTTGTTGCTATTCAAACTTAAAGAATACGATCTTATTGGGATCATCTTCGATTTCGTGTCGTGGTGAATCATAGTTTTTTTAAGGTCATTAGATCCGTGATCAATATCAATTTTAAAATGAATGCGTACCCAATAAGTGGTTTTTAGTGATGGGAGTCTCATTAAATCGGTCTTTTTGGCATTTTTGAATATATAACCGTCTATATTGGTGATTATAGTCACAGTTATGGCGGGATTATCGTTTAGATATGCTTTTTTAAAGTAATATCCAAGCACAAATAATTAGCACCCAGAATTATGGAAGCCCTGAAATGGTTACGTACTCAAGTTTTGTGGTGATTGCGTTATACGTGTTAATCACCATATTAATCAGCTATTTAGTGAATAAGCGCTACAACAAGGGTGGCGACTTTTCCACGGGTGGAAAGCAATTTGGCTGGTTTACGGCAGGTGTTTCGATACTTGCGACTTACATTAGTGCGATGACGTTTGTAGGGATGCCTGGTTGGGTTTATAGATCTGGCATGGAAGCGATGAGTATTCACCTTAACTATCCCATCGTTATTTTTTTCACTGTCATTTTCTTTGTGCCTGTCTTCTATAAGCTGGGTCTGACTTCGATTTATGAATACCTTGAGCACCGCTTTGGGGTGTATGCAAGAACCATCAACTCGATCGTGTTCATTGTGGTTCAATGTATCTCTGCGGGTGTGATTTTGTATGCCGTGGCGCTGATCTTAGTGCAAGTTCTGCCTATCAGTATTTCTGAAGCTATTATCTACATTAGTATTTTCACCGCTTGCTATACCTATGCGGGTGGGATTTCCACGGTGATCTGGACCGATATGTTGCAATCTGCAGTATTGGTTGCGGGCAGCATCGCTATCTTTGCCATTCTAATGACAGAGATTAATGCGGCAGATTACCTTTCTCGTGATCACCTGAATATCATCAACTTAGACTTTGATTTGGGCGTGGATACCACACTCTGGGCTGGCGTGGTTGCCGTGAGCTTTTTGCATTTGAGTGTGTACGGCACCAACCAATTGATCATCCAACGCACGTTAGCGACGAGATGTGAAAAGACGGCGCAGAAGTCGATGCTGTTGTGTGGTTACGGTGCGTTTTTCGTGTACTTGTTCTTCGCGGTACTCGGTGTTCTTTTGAGTGTTTTCTATCAAGATCAATCGTTTGAAAACAGCAACGAAGTGATTTTGGATTTTGTCTTCAACCACACTAACCCAATTGTGGTTGGTTTGATCATTTCCGCATTGGCAGCGGCCGCAATGTCGACCTTGGATTCGACCTACAACTCAATGGCGACCGTCGCGACGTTCGATATCTACAAGCGTTTCGTTCGCAAGAGTGCCGATGATGAGCACTACGAAAAAGTCGCAAGAAAGATGAGTTTGCTCGCTGCGGCTATGGTGGTAGTGCCAGCTCTTCTGGCGGTATCGAATGAATCGGTACTCAAAACCATCGCTAGTCTGACTTCTATCTTTGTTGGTATCCGTTTGGGTTCATTCGTGCTTGGCTTATTCTGGGCAAAAGCCAATGAGAAAGGCGTGATCGTTGGCAGTATCATGAGTGTGATTGCGGTGTTTACTGCAATGTATCTCGACGTGGCTTGGCCGTGGTTCGCGCCAATTGGTACGTTTGTCTTCCTTTTGTTTGGTGTGTTAGTGAGCCGTCGTTGGGGCGCTGTGACTGCCGAGCAACAAATCTTTATCAATAATCAAAAACATCTTTTTGCAAAGCCAACCGCAAGCCATTACGGGCTGTTGGTGTTCGCCGTGGCGACCATCGCTGCTTGTATGGTTCTCCCTGATTGGCTTTATGCTGCATTGTCGTAATAGGTAGGTTTATGCTGTCCATCTTTGATATTTACAAGATTGGTGTGGGCCCTTCTAGCTCTCACACTAATGGTCCAATGATCGCGGGTTACCACTTCACTCGTTTGATTGAATCGAACTTGGCAAAAGTAGTTCGTATTCAAGTCGATTTATATGGCTCACTCTCGTTAACGGGGATTGGTCACCATACTGACCGTGCAACGATTTTGGGTCTGTTGGGTAACAAACCAGATACCATCAAAATCGCTTCTGCGAACAAAGCGATGCGCAAGGCGATTGAAGAGGGCATGATGTCTGTCGATGGCCGTCATGAAATCGAATTCAACTACAAAACGGACATGTTGTTCCATGAAGAGAACCTTCCTCTGCATGAGAATGGCATGACGATTACTGCGTTAGATGCGCATGGCAATCAGGTTGGGTTTGAAACTTACTACTCTATCGGTGGTGGGTTCATCGCAACGGCGGATGAACTGCAAAATGGCAGCGCGACTTCACCCGTAGAAGTTGAGTTTCCATTCTCCAGTGCGGACGAAATGTTGGCACAGGCAGAGAAGAACGGCATGAGCCTTGGCGGCATGATTCTGAAAAACGAACAAGCGTTTCAGGATATGGAAGCCATCAATCAACGTGCAGAACAGATCTGGCGTGTGATGACGCGTTGCATGGAGCGTGGTTTCGAGACAGAAGGTATCTTGGATGGCGGCTTGAACGTGACCCGCCGTGCGCCTAACTTGCTGAAGAAGCTTGAAGCAAATGAAGCAATCGAAAACGATCCGATGGAAATCATGGATTGGATTAACCTGTTTGCTTTTGCTGTGAGTGAAGAAAACGCTGCTGGTGGACAAGTCGTAACGTCGCCAACTAATGGTGCGGCGGGTGTGATTCCAGCGGTATTGATGTACTACCATCGCTTCATCAAAGAGCTCGATACTAAACAGCTTAAAGACTTCCTTGCTGTATCCGGTGCGATTGGCATTTTGTACAAAACTAATGCGTCTATCTCGGGTGCCGAAGTGGGTTGTCAGGGCGAAGTCGGTGTTTCTTCTTCTATGGCGGCAGCTGGCTTGACCGCGCTACGTGGTGGCAGCAATGAACAAATTTGCATTGCTGCTGAGATTGCCATGGAGCACTCACTAGGCATGACTTGTGACCCAATTGGTGGCTTAGTGCAAGTACCGTGTATTGAGCGTAATGCAATGGGGGCAATGAAAGCGATCAATGCATCTCGCATGGCATTAAAGCGTAATAGTAAATGTTTGATCTCGTTGGATAAGGTGATTGAAACCATGTATCAAACGGGCAAAGACATGAACAAGAAATACCGCGAGACGTCACTGGGTGGATTGGCTTTGATCCACCTAGCGCCGCCTTGCGAATAATGAGTTAGGCAAATCTAACCAACAAAAAGCCGAAGCACTGAGATGCATCGGCTTTCCTTTTTTGGAGCGTTTATAACTTAGCTATGCGTTTGCTCACCTTTTGGTGTGCTTTGGTTTGGTTGATAGTGCAAAATCACCATTGAGGTGGGTGACAGCAAGACTTCGCCTTCAGCATGTCCTGGGTTGAGGTTACGTACGTTTGTATCACAGATCGTCCCCCATTCTTGCTTTCGCTCATTGGGGAGTTTAAAGCGCGCTGTGGCGTTAGTTTGGTTGATGAGGTAGACCAGCTCTTGCCCTTCTTTACCGATACCAAGGTGAAGTGCGACAGAGCTTAAACGGTTCCAATCATCGTGCTCCATTAAGCGACCGTCTGTACGGCGCCAGAAAATACGGTTGTTATTGCGGTTTTCGCCACTGAAAGCTCGGATAAATGGCACCATGTATTGATTTCGGTTGGCGACCATTTGTGACATCCATGCTTTGAAATGTTGCTTACGTTCTGTCTCTTCCCAGTTCAGCCAACTGGTTTCGTTATCTTGGCAATAGGCATTATTGTTACCGCCTTGGGTGTGAGACAGAACATCAGCAGTGAGAATGTGTGGGATACCGAAGGCAAACAGCAAGCTAGCAATAAGGTTGCGTTTTTGCTTTTCACGCGTGGCGATAATCATCAGATTTTCCGTCTCGCCTTCAACACCGTAGTTTTCTGAACGATTGTCACCGTGACCGTCGCGATTTTCTTCGCCATTGGCTTCGTTATGTTTGTGCTTGTAAGACACTAAATCTTGCAGTGTGAAGCCATCGTGATACGTGATGTAATTTACGGTGAGTTTGTATGGCCAGTTCGCTGCACTATAAATGTCACGAGAGCCCATTAATCGAGTGGCAAACTCTTTTAAATAGCCTTGATCACCGCGCCAAAAACTGCGGGAAATATCACGCAGTTTGTCATTACATTCGTTCCAACCAAATGGAAAGTTACCCACTTGGTAGCCATTTGGACCAATATCCCAAGGCTCGGCAATCAATTTGGTTTCACGCAAAATTGGGTCTTGCGCAACGGCTTTAAAGAAAGCTGCTTCTGGGTTGTAATCATCGCCCTGTCGACCTAACGTTGCAGCCAAGTCAAAACGGAAGCCATCGACTTTAAATTCGCTAACCCAGTAGCGCAATGTATCCATCACAAGGTTTAAGGCTGGTTGGTAGGTGAGATCCACTGTATTTCCGCAGCCAGTGTAATTGGCGAAGTGGTTGCCATGTTTGATGTAAAAACAGGAGTCGAGGGCTTTCAGGTTGAAAATTGTAGGCCCTTCACCACCTTCAGCAGTGTGGTTGTAAACCACGTCGAGAATCACTTCGATGCCGTTTTTATGCAATTCGCGAATTGTTGTTTTTAATTCCGTAACGGCGTCTTGTTCTGCGTAGCGCGGATCGGGCACCATAAAGAGATAAGGGTTGTATCCCCAATAATTGACCTTTTCCATCTCTAGTAGGTGAGGCTCATGCATGCATGCTGCGACAGGTAGCAATTGCAGCGTGTTGATGTTTTGCTGTTTGTAAAAGGCCAGCATTTCAGGTGATGCAAGACCTAAATAGCGCCCCTTCAGCTTGTCCTCAACCTCAGGGTGGCGTTGGGTAAGCCCTTTGACGTGCGTCTCAAACAACACCATCTCTTCTCTGGGTATACGCGGGTGATCCGTGTTTTGCCAGTCAAAATCATCTTCGATAACGACGCACTTCGGCATATCGAAACTTTTGGCTGGAGAGTAGGGAGGATGATAGTGGAGGGCTTTATCTATTGATTTTGCGTACGGATCAGAAATTAACAGTGGCTCGTCCTTGTGGGAGACAAGATAACCGTATTTTTGCCCTGGCTTAATATCTGGAATAAAAGTATGACGTATGCCAGCGTATTCATTCGGTAAACCGTGAAGCTCGTAGCTGCCATCGTCTGCAAACAATGCCAGTTGAATGTCTTTTACGCCCGGAGCATGAATAGAGAAGTTACAGCCTTCTTTATTCAATGTTGCGCCCAGGGGGTAGGGGCGAGAGAGAAGTCGTGTCATCGGAGATACTTTATTTAATATTTATTGCTACCTTTAGGAAACTATAAGTTAAAAACTTTGTCTTACTAAGGTCAACCACCCTAAATATAAAAATATTCGTGTAATTTAATTACTTTATGTGACGGCTTAGAGTCAAAAATATGAAATGGCTATCACTTTGTAGCGGCTCAAAACCGAACAAACTTACTAATTCCTCCCTAGATTGGTGATCTGACTCGAAAAAACACCATTCGGTAAATTTTCTACTCCCTTCTCATCCCCCTTAAATTAGTTTAGGGCGGAGGAAGTCATCCTTGTACGCCTCGGGTAATCTCACAACTGTTGAAACAAACGGGGATTCGTTCCCATCTTACCTCTCTTTCTTTAGGTGTGTTTTTACTGCCTATATTCACCTAAAAGAGTGAGCAGGGAAGACAGAATTATAAATACCCTTAATGGAGTTAAGAATGAAAAAAGTAAGTGCAATTGCTGCTGCTGTAGCTGCAACTTTAGCTGCTGGTTCTGCATTCGCAGTGGATTTCCACGGTTACATGCGTGCTGGCGTTGGCGTGAACGCTGACGGTGGTCAACAATTAACATTCGAAAAGAACAAGATCGGTCGTCTAGGTAATGAAAGCGATATCTACGGCGAGATTCAACTAGGTAAAGAAGTTTACAACAACAACGGCAAAACGTTCTACGTAGACTCTATGGTTGCAATGACTTCTAACGGTTCAAACGACTGGGAAAGCACTTCTGCTAACTGTGGTTTGGATAACGGCGAAGTGAAATGTGTAGACGATGCACAATTCGCACTACGTCAGTTCAACGTTCAAGCTAAAGGCCTACTAAACTTTGCTCCTGAAGCAACGCTTTGGGCAGGTAAACGCTACTACCAACGTCACGACATTCATATCTCTGACTTCTACTACTGGAACATCTCTGGCGCGGGCGCTGGTGTTGAAGGTATCGAAGCTGGTCCTGGTAAAGTTTCTTTCGCTTGGGTTCGTAACGACCGCGGCGATATCGCAGACCCAGGCAACGATGGTGGCGCAACAAACGTAAACACTCTAGACGTACGTTACGCAGGTCTTCCTCTATGGGACAACGGCTCTCTAGAAATGGGCTTGAACTACGCAATTCTTAACGAAACTGACGCTGCGCCAAACGGCACTAAAGATGCGAAAAACGGCGTAATGTTCACAGCAGAATTGACTCAAGGTCTAGACGCTGGTTTCAACAAAACAGTGCTTCAGTACGGTACTGAAGGTTACTCTAAAACAATGGCATTCTACGGCGACGGTAGCTGGTACGGCGCAGAAGCTGACAACGGTGCATCTGGTTACCGCCTAATCAACTGGGGTGTAATCGGCATGGGCGACAGCTGGGAAATGGGTCACCAGTTAGTGTACGGTGTTGGTGAAGACATGTGGGCTGGCCAAGACAAGTGGGAAACAATGTCTGTTGTTGTTCGTCCAATGTACAAATGGGATGACAACCACAAAACTATTTTCGAAGCTGGTTACGCTATCGACGATAACGACGGCGAAGAAAACAAATACGGTAAGCTAACTGTTGCTCAAGCATGGTCTGCTGGCTCTAGCTTCTGGGCTCGTCCTGAAATCCGTGTTTACGCTTCTTACCTAACGGCTGACAAAGAAGACAACTCAAACACATTTGACAACGGTCGTTCAGACGATACGTTCCAGTTCGGTGTACAAGCTGAAGCTTGGTGGTAATCATCTAACCACTAAGTCCTAAATTGTCCTAGAATGATACAGCCAGAACTTATCTGGCTGTATTTATTTAAAAAACAATAAAGAGTCGAGGTAGACAGTAATGAAAAAATGGCTTGCTCCCGTACTGCTGGGCATGTTGGCTACTGGTTGTGCGTCTGTAGAACAAGTAGAGATGAGTCCAAAAGGTCAGCAACAAGTGATCACGCAATCGGGTGATATTCAATGGGTACCGCTTAACGTGCCTGTGGTTACTGAATTCGCTTTGACTGATAAAAGCCAAATGTTGTTGGATGGTAACAGTGCTGGCGCTATTGCAGCGTTTGCTCTTCCAGGAAACCGTGGCAGTCTCGATATCAAATTAGAGACGTTCGTAAGTAAAGAACTTCAATTTTATGCTCCTAATGTCGCAGTGATGAACTCGGCAGGAGAAACCATTTACCAAGCAGATTTTTCAAAGTTTAAGTATGAACCAGCAAAACTGTTGGACAACGATAAATTCGTACTTGATCTCAATGTGATTCCAGACATGACAGGTAACGATCTGCATGTGTTGGTTTACACGACTTCCGCCGATCTAAAAGGAAGTACACAAGTTTTACACCCTGCAAAAGCCTTCGCCATGGCGCGCCACACTCAGCCGCCAGATATTGCAGACCCTCTAGCGAAACATAGCCCACTTGGTCAGTTCCGCTTTTCGGTATCCGCGAATGATATCGTGAATACTAAGATTGTTGCGAAAAACGATAACATTCCCCAAGGTACGGACCTTACTAGCTACTACTACAGCTCCATTGAAGCAGCAGTCGCAGCGAATGATATTCCGAAAGCGCTCACTTTGCTTGATGAAGCAAAAGAGCTGGGTATCGAAGGTGCACAACAAGTGTTTGTGAAAGCCGTAAATAGAAAATAATCAGATAAAAAAGGTCAGCGAAATGCTGACCTTTTTCATAGAAAATAAACCAATAAAAATACCCCTACATAGAGTTACCTTATTCACATAATTATTTTTATTACTTTGTTTTTTATATAGGTTGGATCAATAATTAATGGCAGTTCCTAACTTATTTTTTGTACTTAGGAAATAAACAAACTTCTCGAAGTGATTTAAATTCGCAATCTGACGATATTTATTTGGCGTTTGATATTTCCATTTTAATAACGATTAATATTTCTTTTAACCGTTGAGTTTATTTTGCTTTGGATATACTAAAAAGGAATTACGTGAAATGAACATGATGAAGACCTCTCTTGCTGCTGCCCTACTTGTTGCCTTAGTAGGTTGTCAATCGACGGCAGAACCTGAAGCGGCCACAGAGCCAGTTGTTAATATGTCTCAAGACGAAGTGGTTGCTTTCATGAAAGCGTGTGACAACCCAGACAGCACAGCGAAAGGACCTATTTCTAAACCACTATTTGTGGTGGGTACTTTTGCGGATTCCGATTGGAAACACGTGCCTCAGCGTCAATACACCTACAAAGGGAATAATTTCTACCAAGCCGTGGTTCAAGAAAAAGTAGGCTCCTACAAAATGCAGTATGCGACCGAGTTGTGGTTCCCACAATTTACCGCAAAAGGTAATAGAATGAACGTTGGTGAATTAACACCATTAACATTTGGTGGTTACGGTACGGATACTTCGGTTGATATTAAAGAAGATGGTAAATATGTATGGAGTCTTCAGTTTGAAGGAAAAGGCAAACCTGTTCATGTCATGGTAAATAAGTGCCAATAATATTCAATTCAATTATTTAAAATCTATTTTTATTTATTAATCCCTGCATGAAACACATGTCGGGGTTAATTTTATTACTCAAATTTCCGTAGTTTATTTGAGTAAGTTAGGGAGAATAAAATGCGTAATATCCTACGTAACCATCGCCTGTCTCGATCGTTGCTTGCGTTAAGTGTGATTGGTGCTTTATCTGCGTGTAATTCTTCTGGTGGTGGCGACACTAATAGCAGCACTCCGCTACCGGATACCAGTTATGCTTGCCAAGCCAATGTCATGGCGCAAAGTAACCAACTTCGTACTTATCAAATCATGGTAGAGAGTTTTGTGGATGGTGATGCGAGCATTGGTCACGGTACAGGTTATGGCACCAGCCATCATAACGGCGATTTGCAAGGAGTGATTGATTCACTCGATTACATCCAAGACTTAGGGATGAATGCGATTTGGTTGACGCCAGTTTTTGAGTCAGAAGAGATAGCAGGACAAGATCATTGGGCGGATCGTTTGGACGCCACCGGCTATTTTGCGACAGATTACTTTAAAATCGACCCCAAATTTGGTGACTTAGCGACCGCGAAAACTTTAGTCGAAGAAGCACACAAACGCGGTCTGTACGTATTTTTTGATGGCGTATTTGGCCACCATAAGAATGGTTTGATCAAACCCTCGCCTTCCGGCTTGTTGCCTTCAGGCTCAAGCAATCCCGTGGATTACCCAGCCAGTCTCGATTTCTACAAAGAGGTGGCGACGTATTGGATCAAAGAACTCAAGATTGACGGCTGGCGTTTAGATCAAGCCTATCAAGTTCCGACAGACGCTTGGACACAACTTCGTAAAGCCGTCGATGAAGCCTCACAAAGTGTGACGTACACCAATAGCAAAGGCGATCAAGTGAATCCGTTGGGTTACATGGTGGCAGAGATTTGGAAAGGGGAGTCTGAGATTGCGAATGAGGCGTATGGATCGAACAGCGATCCAGCATTGTGCTCTGCGTTTGACTTCCCTATGCGATATCGCATCGTTGAAACTTTGGCCGTGAATGAGAGCGGCGTGGGTGGTCGCGGTGTGGATTGGTTAGACAACGGCTACAGCACACACAACCAATATCCAACACATGCGCAGCCGAATTTGATGATCGGCAACCATGATTTAGTGCGCTTTGGTGACTTGTTACAGCGCGGAAACTTGGCGGATGTGAATGATGCAGAATATTGGTTACGCCATAAAGCCGCGTTTGCTTTCCAAGCGGCGTACACCGGGCCAATCACGTTGTACTACGGTGATGAAATCGGGGATCAAGTGGATGGTTTTGCCGCAAAAGAAGACAACAGCACCTGTGCCATTCAAGGTTTGTGCGATGATCACGTTGCGCGCAGCAGTGCGAAAATTGAAGGCGTGACGGCGACGCTTGATGCAAACCAAGCCGATCTCAAATCTTATGTGACATCGCTGATGACAATGCGCGATGCGCATCCTGCACTTTATCAAGGGTCACGCACGAATTTAGTTGCGAGTAACGGCAGTTATGTGGACTTGAAACAATCTGGTTCGGACAAAGTCTTGTTTGCGCTAAATACCTTAGAGAGCGCTAGAAGCGTCACTCTTACTCAGGAGAGTGTTGGTACTGGTGAGTTGGTGGATTTGCTCACGAATGAAAAAATTACTCCGAGCAATGGTCAATATCAGATTCTGATGTCGCCACTACAAGGACGATTCTTTGCGGTAAAACCTTAAGGAATTATCCAGAATTGATGCTCACCAGTTGAGCTGACCACAAGCTTTCTTATAAACAAGCCAAGTGTTGTTGCTGACCCCCATAGGCGCACACTTGGCTTTTTTCTGTCTGTTTTACTTTTCCCTTAATGGTTTTACGATGATGTAGCCAACAAGTTGCTTCGCTTTTTGTATTGGCGTTTGTTTTCAGCAGGTGAATATTTGTGAGATAAGCTGCACATTAAAAAGTAAATTAACACTTGTGCAACGTAAAAATGTGACTGAAGGATTACTTATGCCCCACTAATATGTTTATCGTGTTTGGGATTTATATAACTAATGGAAAAGTATAATGAAATCCATAACGAACTCCCTCTGTCTCCTTGCTGCTGTTAGCTCTCCGTTTGCATATAGCCAAATTATCAACGGTGACTTTGAACAGTGGAATGGCAATGTACCTACGCAGTGGTCAGAGATTGACGCGGGCATTACAGTGTCGCCAAGCAGCGAACAAATCAAATCGGGCGGCCTGGCTGCCCAGGTCGTCGTGAATACAGGTACCCAAAGCAACACCGACTTTTTGCAAACCATTAATGTGGAGCAAGGGAAAACCTATCCGTTTTCTGTCTCGGTTTATCATACCGAAGGAAATGTAAAAGCACGTCTGGTGGTTGATGGTTATCACAATTACTCGAACCCACAACAGATAAACCAGTGGCAAGAGCTCGCGCACAACTACACAGCGAGCTCGAACAAGACCATCAACGTCGGTTTGCGTTTTTACGATGAAGCCAGTTTTGATGGCTCAGAAGTTGTCTACGTCGATAATTTTCAACCGACTGAGACGAGTACACAACCTCCTGTAGAAAGTTGTAGTGATCACCAAGTGGTCTTGACTCTCACAACCGATAATTATGGTTCAGAAACTAGCTGGACGTTAAAAAACAACCAAGCTGAAGTACTGTTTTCTGGTCAGGGATATGAGTCAGCAATCACCATTGAAAAGAGCATGTGCTTAGCTGACGGTAACTACCAATTCACGATTCAAGACGAGTATGGTGACGGCATTTGTTGTGGCAGTGGCGCGGGGTCGTACACGCTGACTGAGGGAGATAAGACTCTTGCTTCTGGCGCTGAATTCTCGAAAAGTGAAACCACCGATTTTACGTTAGGTGACTCAACCACGACCCCACCAGTGGTTGATGGTTACTATCAAGCGGCATCTGGTAAGACGGGATACGCTCTAAAAACAGCGTTGTTTAACATTATCAATAATCACTCCAGCCGAGGCTATTCTGCGGTCTGGACCTTGGTAAAAGATGCCGATATTGATCGTTATTACGAAAATGATGGCTCTATTCTCGATATGTATTCTGAAAAGCCATCTGCTAGCGATACAGTAAGCTTTACCAAAGTCACAGACCAATGTGGCCAATACAAAACGGAAGGGGATTGCTACAACCGTGAGCACTCTTTTCCGAAAAGCTGGTTTGGCGGTAAGGTTGAGCCGATGAACTCAGACGGTCATCACTTGTTTGCAACTGATGGTTATGTAAACGCGAAGCGCAGTAATTGGCCATTTGGTGAAGTGGGCACCGCGACCTACGTGTCTAGTAATGGCTCTAAACTTGGACAAGCAAGCACTAGTCTGGGCTACTCCGGTACGGTGTTTGAGCCGATTGATGAGTTTAAGGGCGACTTCGCCCGTGCTTATTTCTACATGGCAACCCGCTATGAAAATGTTGTAGGTAACTGGGAAGGCAATTCAAGCAATGCGGATGCTGTCCTTGATGGTTCAAGTTCAACGGTTTTTGAACCTTGGATGTTAAACATGCTGAAACGTTGGCACAAAAATGATCCCGTTAGTGAAAAAGAACGAAACCGCAATCAACAAGTGTTTGATTTTCAGGGCAATCGTAATCCATTCATTGATCATCCTGAGTTTGTTGAACAGATTTGGGGAAACTAACACCTTTTTGATTTTGGTATCCACCATTTAGTGACGCCAACAAAACAAAGGGGAAGCGTGATGCTTCCCCTTTTTCATTACGGATGTTTTTAAATGAAACTAGTTTTTCGTTACCGTCACGATTGGCGCCGACTTGTCAGCCGCATTGAAGTGGAAGTTGTAGTTTCCTGCTTCTGCAATCGCAATTTTTAGGTTTGCGCTACCGCCACCGGCTTCCATCGTCAGCGCTTTACCAAGCTCAACACTGCCTTCACCACCGAAGTTGGTGTCTGCTGCCCAGTCTGCGCTCGCAACTTTCATCTCGTAGTTGCCCGCCGCTAGGGTAATGTCTAGCGAATAAACGTCATTTGCAACATAGCTGAACTTCGCTGTTGAGTCTTGTGCTGGAGCATCCCATGTAGTGATAGTGCCACGTAAGTAAAGTGCTGTTTCACCGAATGTTGGTGCATCTGCTGACTTGGTCACTGACACGACCGGTTTTTCTACGCTTTCATCTTGAACATGTAGCGCGTTCAGAGTGAAGTTGTACTTACCTGTTTCAGCAACAGACAGCTTACAGTTACCTTCTGAACCTAATTCTAGTGAACCAGAAGCTATATTCGCAATATCACAACCGATGTTTGGATTTGCCCAACCAGAGTCCGCGAATTTGAACTCGTGTTCACCAGCTTCAAGAACGCCAGTTACAGAGTACATACCGTTGCCAATAAAGGTCATCGCCCAATCACTGCTATCAGACCACTCGTTCATCGTGCCTTTCACGTAAACAACGGTTTCGCCGTAAGGAGGAATGCTCGATACGTCTTTGTTATCCGTGTTTACTGGTAGGCCAGCACCTTGTGCGCCGTTTTGTGGCTGCACGAATACCGCTGTTGTCAGTGCTGGTACTGTGAACGTTTCATTGGTGAAGCTTGCACCTTTGACGATGTCATCCGCAGAGTTTTGTTGAACTTCATGCAGTTCGAAACCAGTTGCGCCAGCAACTTTGAAAGATTTCTCAGTTGATGTTGAGTTCACAACGGCCACGACAGCATCGTAGTTCGAATCTAAATCGGCACCCGCTGATGTACCATCGTCGATAGACATCACAATCAAGCCTTCCACTTGGTCTTTCCCTACGTTGCGGAAGTCCACACGGTTCATCACTTCTTGCGCGGTATCTAGGCGGAATAGTTCGCTTGTGCTACGGATTTTTAGTAGCTCTAGGAATTGTTGCTTAGTCAGCTCGATGTCGGTTGAATCTGGTTTCGCCGTGCTGTCACCAACGATGGTTTTGATCAGCTCCCAGTTTGCACCGTCTTTGTCTTCACGTGGTAGACCAACGTTCCAGTTATTGTCGCTTCCGTCGAAGAATACACGGTTGAACCAGTCACCAGAATCGTACGAGTCGCGCTGCATAGATTTAGAGCGCAATAGCTCAGAACCCATGTGGATAAATGGAATGCCTTGACCAAGCATCACCGTTGATAGGGACACAGACTGCATACGTGCACGCTCGGCAGATGAAGTGCCTGTCGCAATCTTGTAGGCGTTGTTATCCCACAATGTTTGGTTGTCGTGCTTAGACACGTAAGAGATGTTCTCTGATGGCACTTTTGTGTAGCCTGCAGGCGCACCATTGTAATCAACGTTCTTACCCAGTTTGGTTTCGCCTTTGTAATCAAGAAGGATGTAATCAGCCAAGTTACCAGCCATACCTAGACGAACCAGATCTTGGTTGTGTAAACGACCATTCACCGACTCTGCGTCAGTTTTGGTTTCTTCGTTAGGATAAGCGGCGTTACCAAAGCCTTGGTTAAAGCGAAGTGGGTGCTTACCTTCAGAATCTACACCGCCATCAAACGGGCTTCCGCCACGAACTGCGTCACGCAGACGATCAGAGAAAGTACCGATTTCTGTCCCCGCCATGTTGACTTGTGTCGCCTGATCGAAGCGAGCGTTTTGCGCGACTTCACCAAAGTCCCAACCTTCGCCGTAGAACAAGGTATTCGGGTCAATTTCACGGACTTTTTCAAGTGCGTAAACCATCACATCTTTCGGCTGGTGGCCCATAAGGTCAAAACGGAAACCATCGACTTTATAGTCATCCGCCCATACCATCAATGAGTCAACCATTAGTTTACCCATCATCAAGTTCTCGGTTGCGGTGTTATCACAACAGGTTGAGTTTTCGACGCCGCCAGTGTTGACGTTTAGGCGGTGGTAGTACCCAGGGACAATCTTATCCAGTACTGATTTTTCGTTCACACCAGATGCATTTGTGTGGTTGTACACGACGTCCATGACCAGTTTCAGATCCATTTTATGCGTCGCTTGAACCATTTCGCGGAACTCAAGAATACGCTTAGACCCGTTAGGATCGGTCGCATAACTGCCTTCTGGCACGGTGTAGTGGTAAGGGTCATAACCCCAGTTGAAGCTGTCTAGCATGCGAAGATCGTTCATCAACGCTTGTGCTTTGCCCGTTGTTGGGTCGTAGCTATTTAATACCTCTTCAATTACTTTGCCGTCATCTTCGGTCTCACAAATGGAGGCTTCTGGCTTGATGCCACAAAGTTTACCCACGGTGTCGGTGATATCGACTCGCTTGTCAGCGTCTTCATCCACGGTTGCAATATCAAACGCAGGCAGGATATGTAGCGTTGTTAGGCCAGCATCTTTTAAAGCTTGTAAGTGAGATACAGACTCACGCTCAGGTTCTGTAAGCGCCAGATATTTGCCATCAAGACTTGGTGTGCCTTTGCTGTCGTTAAAGCTGAAATCACGAATGTGTGACTCGTAAAGGACGTGGTCTTCGTCTTTTTTAACCGTTGGGCGTGCGTAGTTTTTCCAATCTTGAGGCATTAAGCTTGGATCATCTAAATCAACCACTTGCGAGTATCGTGAGTTCTTAGACAAGCTCATTGAATATGGGTCTGTTACCAAACGCGTTTCAACGACGCCAGTTGTTGGGTGGTATACCTTAACTTGGTAGCGATAATATTTGTTGACAACGTTGCTTTGTGCCTCAGAAACCCAGATACCTGTTGCTGGGTCTTCCGTCATGGCAACGGTCGCTTCTTCTGCTAAGTTTTCATCGTAGATTATCAGATCAACATCTTGGGCAGTTGGTGCCCATAGTTTGAAGGTTGCGGCACCGCCTTCCACAATCGCACCGAGTTCTTGACCGATCGCGTTACCTGCCTTGGAATCGGCAAACACCGCATCCAAAACGCCCGGTTTTTGCACTTCAGTTGCAGAAATGACGTCACCATTTGCGTTGTAAGCCACCATAACGATTTGTGACTTCAGGATCGTACGCAAGGTCGCGTCATCGACATCGATACCCGCAGCTTGAAGGCTAGCAAGGTGACGGAAGCGTGATTTCAGACCATCAGACAACTCACCAGCTTTTGTCAGCTCAACTGCTGTACCGCCAGAGATTTGCTTATCTTCATCCATTTTGATGTCATTGCTAATGCTGTAGAACAGCTTCATGGAATCCGCACTGGTCGCCGCTTCCCATGCAATGGTGTTGGCGTCTAACCAATGGGCTTTTTGACCATCAATATCAACAGGGCGCTCTTCTATTGGCTCGTAGTAAAGTTCACTGCTGCCGTGGAAGCCAAACAAACCTTTCGATTCGCCGATTTTCGTCAACTCTACTTTTGAGTTTGCGCTGCCGAACGCTTTCTCATCACCTTTGTGCAGAATGAAGTTCATGCATTCGTGTGGGTCAGAGGCGTCAGGGTTTATTTTCAGTACGTAGTAAGCACCGTAGGTGTCGTTGATGCCATCGAATGGGTGTGGCGCAGACCAATCCGTTCCTGTTCCCGGAATGCCCATTGCGTCTAAATCTGTGCTGGTACAGCCCTCACCGTTCCATAGGTGCAAGCCCCAACCTTCGTAGTCGCTTGCTGTTGAAGCTGATGCTACGTCACGTTTGTAATAAATGACGACTTCGTTCTCTCCCGCAGGGTACAAGCCTGAGCCAGGGTTCGTCGTATCTTCGTTCGTGCTATCACTACCACAACCGCTGATTACCGCGACGGAAATCAAAGGCAGTACGGTTTTGGCAATTGTTGATAATTTAAATGTCTTATTGTCCACGTTTACAAATCCATTGTTATTGAATTGATATTGAGCTGCGCGCTGCCTTCGCTGACTCAATCATCAAGAAGGTTTTGCACACGCTAGAAAGGCAGATGCCAAAAAAGGAAATGTTCAATTAGATGCTAATACACTGAATCATCAGCAAAATGTGAGAGCAGGCTGTTAAGTTTTTTACAGGTGCAAATTTTCTGTCACAGTCGATTTTGTTCACAAATTAAATAATAAAACAGGCGCATAGTGAGAGATTCTGCACATCATTAAAATGTGAATTTTTATGGGAGGAGTAAGGGGGGATGATAGGGGATGAGAATGTCTCAGCCCCAAAACCGTGATTAAGTTCTATAAAAATGAGGGCTATATTTTTCTTTTAAAAATAAGTTGCAGTGATGTTGAATAAAATACCGCCATTAAGTCTTCGCAAGCTTCAGATTTTCGCTAAGTGGTCGTTATATAATGAAGGTAGTCGGCGTTACGTCGGCGCGTAATCATAAGATTTCCCTGAAAGGGAGTTGAATTGGGCCCTGAAACCAAAAGAGGCTATTTATGAGTAGTATGGGCATTGCCATTGCGGCAACTGGCCTTTCACTCGTCCTGATATTTGTGTGGATGATCTCGTTGTCGATGCGGAAACAGAGACTCGAGGCAGAGAGGAAAGCTCGCGAAGCCGCTTATCGAAAGGCGATGCATAAAGCGCGAGAGCAAGAGCGTAAAGAGCGAGAGTTCAAAGCAGAAACCGGGCATATTCCCACCATTTTATTTCTAGCGAAAGAAGCCGAAAAGGACAACATTCGTCAAGCGCTGTATTGGTATGATAAAGCAGCTAAATTGGACAATGTGACGGGGATGTACGGCATTGTTCGCTTAAGTGAACGCATGCGCGAAGATGTGATTTTAAAAGAGCAGGCAAACTTCTGGCGTACCGCAATTGCGGGAATGGAAGGGGATACCGAAGCGAAATTTTCGACGGGCAAGGCCTTGGTCTTTGGTCGAGGAACTGAAAAAAATATCCCAAAAGGTAACCAACTGATTGAAACTGCCGCCGAAGAAGGCTGCATTGATGCCATGATTTATATGGGGGAATGGCAGCTTTCACCAGACAATAGTGCAGGACGCAGTGCAGATGCGCTTTACTGGTTTATGAAAGCGGCGGAAAAAGACAGTGCAGATGGCAAGATCCAAGTCGGCTTATGTTACCTAAATGGCATTGGTACAGAAAAAAGCATGGTTAAAGGTTGCTACTGGCTGGAACGGGCCGCGGAAGGTGGCAGTGCTAAAGCGATGTATCATGCTGGCGAAGCGTGGAAGGATAAAGGTAAAACGGGTAATGCAATTGCTTACGTTTGGCTGTTTCTTTCGGCCAATATGGGCTACCAACCTGCGCGTACGTTGCGTGATGAAGTGGCGACCAATATTGGTGTTGATGTTGTCGTTGGATTGCAGTCCATAGCGAAGCCGTTGCAAAGAAAGCTGGCCTCAGGAATGGTGAGAAAGCACTCTATTATTCGAGCCCTTAACAAAGTGTACAAACGCGAAGCGTATTTTCCTGCGGAAGAGGAGCTCAATGCGGTGTTGAATGATGAGAATAAAGACGCCTCCGAAGCTTGGGAGGAGGCATCAACACTAGATTTTCAGCCTAACATGACAACGGTAACAGCAGAAGGTCAGGCAAGCACATCGCCCAACGAAAAAAAACTTTCTAAAGAGGCGCTCGATTTCACTCAAAACTTCCTTCAACCATAACCTATCTTATCCAGAAGCCTCAAGAGTGAGGCTTTTCTTTTGTCTTTAAAATGTTACGCCAAATCCAAGTCAGCTCAAAGTATTTGAGGCTAGACATCCAATGACGTGAAAACTCATTTTCGACATTTGGAGGACGAAAGATGATAAGTCAACCTGTTAAAATCGGTGACGATACCGCCGTAGTCATTCCAAGCGCAATCCTGGCTCAGCTCGGGATAAGGGAAGGAGATACCCTAGAAATCGCACTGAATAAAGACAAAATGGAAATTAAGAAGATGGTGTTGAAAACCAGCACTCCAACTTACTCTGAAGATATTGAGGAGAATTGAGTTAGAGAATCTTGGTTTGTCGGATACACTACTGGTTTCGCAAAACTGGCGCTTGCCGCTGTCTTTGAACTATCGATAACAACAATAAGAGGTAAGGTACTATGCAAGGTATCCTCTCTATACAATCTCATGTTTCTTTTGGTCATGCTGGTAACAGCAGTGCCGTTTTCCCAATGCAACGCATGGGTTTCGAAGTATGGCCGATTCATACCGTTCAATTTTCTAACCACACGCAGTATCAAGAAGGCTGGACTGGGCGAGCGTTTGCGGCTGAAGACATCAGCGAGTTAGTTCGTGGACTTGGTAACATCGGCGCGCTGGAAAAGTGCCAAGCGGTATTGACGGGCTACCAAGGTAGCGCAGAGCAGTGCCTTGCTGTTGAAGATACCGTGACGAAAGTGAAACAAGCAAACCCGAACGCACTTTACGTTTGCGACCCTGTGATGGGCGCGCCAGACAAAGGCTGCATTGTGGCTCCGGGCATTGCTGAAAATCTTCTAACGCGTTTGATGCCAATGGCGGACGTGATCGTTCCGAACCAATTCGAGCTAAGTCAATTTGCTGAGATGGAAATCCACTCACTAGACGATGCGATCACCGCATGCCAACGTGCGCTAGAGAAAGGTCCAAAGGTGGTGCTAGTTAAGCACCTTTACTGCCTAGAAAATGGCAGCTTCAACATGCTATTGGCTACGCAAGAAGGTATTTACCTTGCGAAGCGTCCTCAATTTGAGTTTGCTAAACAACCTGTTGGCGTGGGCGATCTTATTTCAGCTATCTTTACCGCGGGACTCTTAAAAGGCTGGTCTCCTAAGCAAGCTTTCCAACATTGTCATGACGCATGCTACGGGGTGTTAAGTGCAACGTACCATGCAGGCGAATGGGAGCTGCAAACTATTGCGGCGCAGCAAGAGTTTGTTGAGCCAAGCAAAAACTTCCCGATTGAAGAAGTGGCTCTGGTCACCGCATAATTGAGCGCAATTAAACAAAAAAGGGGAGCCATCATCGGCTCCCCTTTCTATTTGTTCTGTCAGTCTTACTGAGCTTTTTGCTGCTCTGATTTACAAACTGCTGCCGTAAAGACAACGTCTGTTGAGCTGTTTAGCGCAGTTTCTGCAGAGTCTTGAATCACACCGATAATGAAGCCAACCGCTACAACCTGCATTGCTACGTCGTTTGAGATACCAAACAGGCCACACGCAAGTGGGATAAGTAGTAGAGAGCCACCTGCAACACCTGATGCGCCGCATGCAGAAACCGCAGCTACAATACTTAGAAGTAGCGCAGTCAGTAGATCAACTTCGATACCCATAGTGTGCACAGCTGCAAGCGTTAGCGTTGTGATAGTGATTGCAGCACCAGCCATGTTGATGGTCGCACCTAGAGGAATAGATACTGAGTACGTATCCTCGTCCAGTTTTAGCTTCTCACATAGTGCCATGTTTACTGGAATATTCGCCGCACTTGAACGAGTGAAGAACGCTGTTACACCACTTTCACGCAGACAACGGAATACAAGTGGGTAAGGGTTTTGTTTGGTTTTAACGAACACGATCGCCGGGTTTACAATGAGTGCGATGATCATCATTGCGCCAAGAAGAACCGCCAGAAGGTGTGCGTAGCTTGCTAGCGCGCTAAAGCCCGTTGTCGCAAACGTTGAAGCAACCAAGCCAAAGATACCAAATGGTGCAAGACGAATGATAAAGCGCACAATGTGAGACACGCTGTGGCTTAGATCTTCAAATACGGCCTTCGTTGTTGCCGATGCGTGGTGTAGTGCAAGACCCAGACCCACACCCCAAGCAAGAATGCCGATGTAGTTTGCTTCTACTAGTGCATTTACTGGGTTGTCGACCAGTTTAAACAACAATGTGCGTAGAATTTCAGCAATACCTTGAGGAGGCGTTGCACCTTCAGCGCCGGTGACAAGCGTTAAATTGGTCGGGAAAAGGAAGCTTAGAACCACTGCTGATAGCGCCGCGAAGAATGTACCCATCAGGTACAGTACAACGATTGGGCGCATGTAAGTGTGTTGGTTTTTCTTTTGGTTTGCAATTGAAGCGGCAACCAAAATAAACACAAGAATTGGCGCGATCGCTTTAAGCGCACCGACAAAAAGGCTACCAATTAATCCCGCGCTTTCGGCATGGCTTGGAGAAATTGTCGCGAGCAAAATACCAAAGACGATACCGACAAGGATCTGGACGACGAGGTTACCACGAGCATATCGGGCAACGAGGCTGTTGTGTTGCATACATCATTCCTGCAATTTTATGCCAGAGTGGCAGGGCAATAGTCCATCATTACACGGCGATAATGCCCTTATATTACAAGGGGTGAGCATTGCTTCTGGTCACTAAGACACATGATTATCAATTATCCTGTTTTTATAAATTCAGCCATTTTCTTGCTGAATATCACATATCTTAGCTTGGTAATATTTTGTGTCTAGTTTTAGTTTGTTTTTGGATTAAATGTTTGCTCAATGTTATTTAAATAAGATTTTTATGTTGAAAATTATCATTAGTTATGAGTAATGGTTTTTAATAAAGTTGTTAAAAAGGAGACTTTCGTCTCCTTTGATTTTATTGACAACTCAAACGCAACAAATTAATAACTTTGTTGGCGCCTGCGCTTATCACTCATGGCATTTCGAGTGAGTTTCCCGAACTGTCGACTTTGAGCTCGTTGCTCTGCCAAAGTCGCACCGTTAAAGGCTTGTTCTCGCAATAGTTTTTGATAGTTATTGAAACGACGAACTTCCAGTTTGCCATTTTCAATCGCAGTTTGAATTGCGCAACCCGGCTCAGTTTGATGCTGGCAATCACCAAAGCGACAACGCTGAGCGAGAGCCTCAATGTCAGAAAATGCCTCACTGACCCCCGATTCACAATCTGCTAGTTGAAGCTCGCGCATTCCCGGAGTATCAATCAAGATGCCGCCATCAGGTAATAGATGGATAGAGCGCGATGTAGTTGTATGTCGCCCTTTGCTATCGTCTTCACGAATATGCCCAGTTGCCTGTTCTTGTTGCCCGAGTAATGCATTAACAAGAGTTGATTTGCCAACGCCTGAAGAACCGATAAAAGCGAGGGTTAGTCCTTCTTTGCACCAGGTCATGAGTTTAGAAGCACTCTCTATTTCTAAGCCGTTGACTGCTTCTATAGCTAATAGAGGGTCGAGCTTCTGTACTTGGCTTTTTAGTTCATCAGTATTGTCACACAAATCGGCTTTGGAAAGCACGATGACGGGTTCGACTTCGGCTTCATGAGCCAAGGCAAGATAACGTTCAATACGACTTAAATTGAAGTCGTCGTTAAGGGAACAGACGATAAACACTGTATCCACATTGGCTGCGATGAGTTGCTCTGCCACTTTGCTGCCAGCGGCTTTGCGGCTAAAGAGGCTCAAGCGATCCAGTAAGCGAACAAATTGCTGATCTTCATTTAAGATTACCCAGTCTCCGACGGTCATGTTGGGTAAAGAATGGTGGGCATTAAGATGAACTTGCCCAGTTTCTGTTGCCAATAAATAACCACTTCGGTGATGCGCAATTACACGAGCAAAGATAGTGTTGTCGTAATCGTCTAATGTCAGTTGTTGCTGAAAAAATGGTTTCCAACCCAATTGTTTTAGAGGGTTTGAAGTTGAAACTAATGTGTCACAAAAAGTATGTGTTTGATTCATTATTGAATTATCCCAGACGCAACAAAGCGCCTTAATACAAATCGCATTAGGGTCTAATTCGGATAGAGTTGACCCCGGTGAAGACCGGGCAGAGAAGGGGAGTTGTGGCTATGCCACAGAGTTGGTGCTGTTAGGGTTACCCTTGCGATGCCCAGTTAGTGTTATTCAATACAATCATCTTGTGTCCTCTTCGTTGGTTAATAAATAAGTGAGTTAATTAAGCCAAAAGAGTATAGCCGCCGTTTTTTAAAGAGGGTAGCTATACTGCAAAAATATTAACTTTGTTTTGTGATGCGCTCTTCCATAATCTGCGAATACGTGTTGGCTTTTAAGCCGTATATGATTTGGACATGACGATCATCCAATATCACGACGCCATGCGCGCCATGATTTTTGAGTGCGTTCTTATCGATGACGGACGTCGCTCTGAGGGTAAGGCGCAGCCGAGTCGCACATGCACCAGTTTCTAGCAGGTTCTCTATGCCCCCAATGGCGTCAATGATCGTATCGACGTCTTGTTCGACATTGGGGTTGGTATGAGTTAGGAAATTGAAAAATTGCTTCAGCACTGACTTAACCGTCATTTGAAGAGCCTTCGGTCGTTAGTTTTGAAATGGCTTCAACAATCGGTGCCGGTGAGAGTGTATGCGGTACTTTAGTGATTAACGTGCCATCCGGCTTCAAGAAGTAAAAGTAAGAGCTATGATCCAGCGTGTACTTTAGTTCCGAGCCTTCCAATTCTGTCTTACGGAAAATGACACCATAGTTGTGTGCCAAAGGTGTCGTTACATCAAGTGGTGCCGATAGGCCTTCAATCATTGGATGGAAGTAATGGGCATATTTTGCTGATGCATCGGCCTCATCACGCTCTGGGTCTAAAGAAATGAACATCGGGCGTAGTTGTGCTTTTTGCGCGTCGTCAATTTGATTCAGTGCCCCTGCCAGCATTGCAAGAGAAGTTGGGCAAACGTCTGGGCAGCGAGTAAAGCCAAAATAGACAACTCGGATGCGAGGGTCATTCACATCGAAGATATTGACGGCTTGGTTATTTTCCCCAAACAATACCGTTTGTTGAGAGGTGGAACTGTCCACTAGCTCTGGCTTCGTGTTCTGATTATCTAAATAGCTCTTTACGCCAAACCCGAGTGCGAAAGCAGCTACGAGAAATAGGGACCAATTGCGGCTCATAACGATTCCTTATCTTTGCATTTTTATAGCAGGGTAAACGGTATTCTCTCCATCACTGAGTTCACCAACCCAAGTCATCGCATCCTCCGTGCAAACCGGGAGAATGATGTCACCTTGATATTGGCCAGGAGCGATTTGCTTCAGCAAAAACTTAGGCTCACCCATCTCCATTTCTCTTCCTGAAAGACTTAGGATGAGTTGCTTAGCATCGCTTGTATGCCACTCAACATTTAGAGTGGTAGGAACCAAGGGTTGAGCAGTTTCTGAGTTTAGTGTCATCGTAACATTTTCTTGGACGCAAGAGGTTGTAGAGAGAAAGCAGTATTCATCTATTGACTTGCTTTGAGTGGAAGAAGAAAAGCTTTTTATTAGAGTCGGGGCATAAAATCCCGCAACTAATGCGGCTGAAACAGCGGCGATTTGTAACACTTTCATGAAGGTTCAGCATTTATCACTTAACATTACGAGCATCGTAGCACAGATGCGCCGCTCGCCAACTCGTGACCTCGGTAAATTGTGCGTTATACCTCGGTGACCAGCTTCCTAGTAACGCGACGGACTTTATTGCATCAAATACAGCAGAGTTTTCAATTGAGATGTTTTGCCCTTAGCCAATAGATAAAAACGGAGCCAATTGGCTCCGTTTTTATTTGGTTCAGTATGTGTTTGATACCAAAGTTATTTATCTGAATCTGCGAATTTCTCTAGACCCAAAACCAGAGCAATGGCTGCAAGCATCATTACGACAGCAAGTACTAACTGAGAAGGTTGTGATGTCACGTGTTCAAATTCAAATGGTGATAGGTTGTGCTGTAGCAATGGCACTTGTTCGCCCTTCGAATTGGTGCGCCAAGTGATGGTTTCTTTCCATGGCCAAATCTTTGGCAACGTACCAATCATTAATCCAGTCAAAAACATCAGGGTGAAATCACGGAACTTGCGTAGTAACCACGACAATAAGTGAGAGAAGGACAGTAAACCGATCACGCAGCCAGACAAAAATAGCGCTAATGTATCGACTTGAAAACCTTTCACTGCGGCTAATACAGGAGCATACATGCCAATCAGCAGCAAAATAAAACTGCCAGAGATACCCGGCAAGATCATCGCACAAATCGCGATAGCTCCAGCGAATAAGGTGTTAATGGCCGTTGGTTCCATGTGTAAAGGTTTGAGCACAGTAATACTATAAGCAAACCCGACACCAACGAGCAGAATGACAAAGCGGACAAGATCGCGTTGCTCAACCTGACGAATAATGTGATACACAGAGACCAAAATTAGACCAAAGAAAAATGACCAAAGTGGGATCGGGTGTGTGTCAAGAAGCCAAGTAATCAACTTTGCTAGCGTTGCAATACTGGTGAAAATGCCGGCAAACAGAGCGATTAGGAAGAATCCGTTGATGTGATTAAACGCGGCTTTAAACCCTTCTTTTCGCCAGATAGAGAAAAGTGAGGGGTTAATGCGTCGAATGCTTTCAAGCAGCGTATCGTAAATACCAGTGATAAACGCGATGGTGCCGCCAGATACACCAGGTACAACATCTGCTGCACCCATGGCGATTCCCTTGAAGAAAGTAATTAAGTAGTTCATTGCTCTAATGCTAAGTCGTTTCGATGGCAGAGAGTATACAAACATTGCGATGAAAAAAGTATGAAATAGTGCTGTAACTACTTGGTTTTATATCCAATCTATTGCCTATCTTTATTACCCGCCAAGAGACAATGCCGCCGTAACGAGCTTTTAATGCTTGGTTTACATTTTTGAGATGATTAACTCTACTATCAATTATCAATCTTGGTTGCATTGTGCAATTGCAATTTGCATTGTCAAATTGCATTTTGATAATTTGCGCGTGAATAAATCCAGCTTATATGAGATCTTGTGCCCAAAAATAAGTCTTTGCATTTTGGCATGATTAATGCATAATACTGCTCGACCCTTCTTAAGCCGAGGGTCACCTAGCCAACTGACGTTGTTAGTGAATACAATTTGTTCACACTAAATATAAGCCAATTGCGATTATTGCGGTTGGCTATTTTTTTATATGAACAACGTTACTTACGTGCTTTGCAAATTGCACTTCTCTTACTGTCAGTCATAAAAAAGGGCTGACGTGTTACGCCAACCCTTGTGTTTTACTTTACGTTTTAACCCGTTTATCGAGCAGTTCAGTATCCCATCAACTGCAGCAAATTTTCAGCTGTCACAATGGCTTCTTTACGATTAGCAATATTAAGCTTTTGGTACAGGTTGCGAATGTGGGTTTTAATTGTCGTACCTGCCACATCCAGCTCTTGTGCGATTTGCTCGTTACTAAAGCCTGAATAAATCAGTCCCAGAACCTGCCATTCGCGTTGTGTTAATGGGCTGGTACGTACTAGCTCTGGCACATTAGGGTGATTCACCAACTTTTCAATAAAGTCTTCATCAAAGTGAATTGACCGGCTACGTTGATTCGATGAAATGTCCTTCATTAACTGTTGAGCACGGTGACGCTCAAGATCGCCCAGTTCATGGCGGAGGCTCAACTTCTCCAGCAGACCGCCAATGGTTGCACCATCAATCAGGAAGTTTCCGACCATGCCAGTTTGGTTCGTCATTACTAATGCTTCTTTTAACAGTGCCTTGGCTTGCTCCTCATCTTTTTGGCGAGCAGAAAGGACCGCTTCAACCACTAAGTTGCGATTAGTATCTGTGATTAGGTTAGTGCGACGAGCTTCACCTTGGAGAAAATCTAACGCAGCACGAGCGTCGGTATATTGGCCTAAGTTAATGTGGGCGCGAGCAATGTTACGCCATTGCAATTGAGAAAAGTGGTTGCATGCCGATTCAGGACGAACCGCAGTGTTGAGCCATTCTTGCATTGCATCGGTATTCCCGCGCGCTTGCCAAAATAGAATCAACGATAGTGAAGCGTTTGCAGTCCAATCTACGTGGTAAGTCGACTGTTTCATCAAGTGTTGGATGTGCTCAATGAATTTACCGGCTTTGTCTAATTCACCGCGTCCAATCGCAATACGCGCCAACATCGAATAGCTATGTAAGTGCTTGCTTGGTGAATGGTTTTCGAGAATTTGCAGACCTTTGTACGCGCATTCTTCCGCTTCATCAAGTCGGTTCCAGCACCAAAGTACTTGCGCGCGAATACGCAGCAAAAATTCATGAAGAGGAACATGCTGAAGCTGCTGATCTTCAATCAGACGAAATGCGGAATCTTGTAGTTCAAAGGCAGCTTGCACGTAACCTTGTGCAATTAAAATCTCGCTTTGCTGCAATATTGCCCATAACGCTTGGTGATATACCTGATACTGACGAGCTAGCTTTTCAGTTTGTTGCATCATCGGCAAAGCACGGTCTAGTTTACCTAGCACGTGGTTAACTTCACCAACAACCGAAGTCGCCACAATTCGGCTACGGTAAATAGTGTTATCAAGTTGGCTAAGCGCTAGCTCCGCTAATTCGAGAGCTTTTTCTGGTTGGTTACTGTTGATAGCCACTTGAGCAAGCAACGCGTTTGCTTGACCTTGATAATGAATATCTAACGCAATGTTACGCTTTTTGTGTTCCTCTTCCGCTTCTTCAAGCAGGTGGCCCACTTGGTTATAACGATGCTGACTTTGAGCCAACCATGCTCGGAGCATCGTAAGTTTTGGGTGGCTGAACAACAGATCATCGTCCAACTTGTTAATTGAGCTTTCCAGTGTGCTGAGTTCGCCTTGGTTAAACATCTTCCAGCCGAATTCGTTTAGGATCTCTACCACTAAGTCCTTATCATTCGATTTTTGTGCATGATGAATCGCTTGGTGTGGTGCTTTTTGTTGTAACCAAGCGATAGCAGCATTGCGGTGGAGATCTTTTTCTTGCTGAGGAATACGAGCTTGGCGCTCATGAGATAAAAACTCGCCAAATAAGTTATGGAACCGGAACCAGTTCTGTTCCCCTTCGAGCGGGTAAATGAATAAGCCGTAACGGTTAAGCGATTCAATCATTCCCAGTGCATCTTCGCGTTGGGTAAGGGCAAACACTAACTCATCATTGAAGTGGTCAAGCACGGATACTTGCATTAAAAAGTGACGAGTTTCGTGATCGAGTAAGTCAAACACTTCTTCGACCAAGTAATCCCACAAGTGCGCGTGATTGAACTGCGATACCGACTCTACAGTTTGTGCCAATGTGCGGTTTTGATGTTGGGCTTGTAATGCGATCAACTGCATCGCCGATGGCCAACCTTCAACATAGGTTCTTAGGCTGTTCGCCATGTCTTCATCGATACCATCGGCGATACGCTGGTTAAAGAAGCGAGTGGTTTCTTCGGTATCAAACGCCAACATCTCGTTGCCGATTTCGATCATTAAATCACGAACACGTAAGTTTGCAGTGCCCAGAGGCGGCGCTGCACGACTGGTTACCACAACGGTGAGGTTGTCTGGCATGTGCTTTAAGAAGAAACGCATGGATTCATGGATTTCATCATTCGTGATTAAATGGTAGTCATCAAGCACCACGTAGCACTCTTGATGAAAGTCAGCCATTTCAGCGAACACTTCGCTAAATAGGGAGCGTAAAGACGAGATCTGACGTTTTTCCGCCAGTTTTTGTGCGTTAGCGCAACTGAAGTTGGTGGCTTTGTTTAATGCTTGAAGCAGATAGTTTACAAAGCGAAAGCCGTCGTTATCGCTGTCATCAATGCTGTACCAACCGACGTTTGGCTTATCGGATAGCCACTGCGCTGCCATTGTCGTTTTTCCGTAACCTGCTGGGGATCGGAATAAAACCAATTTGTAGTAAGGCGCTTGCTGTAGTAAGTCCAACACTCGTGGGCGCACGATGGCATTGTGCAGGCGTCCTGGTCGAGTAAGCTTAGATGGAATCCACATTAGTAGTTATGTCCTTATTTATGTATACCCAAATGACTGCAACGTGATCATTCTAGTAAAGCCCCCTTGAAAGCCGTCTTACTGAATGATGTCATCAGCATCAAAAACACTGTTTGAATGCCGGATAATGTCGCTACTGTTGGGGCTTGCGTCCGTCTGAAAAACCATTCCATACGGTCACTTAGATATAAAAGCTAGCGAAAACTAGAAATAACTCACATCGCCTAATTCTAGTTTGTATAAAAAGCGTACAATCCTGTGAGCTGAGTGGGATGTTACGACATCAGAAATGTTCGTTACTTTGATCCACTTCCTAATTCTCAAGGGTTGATGGATTTACCATCAACTACGCCCTTTATTTGTGATTGTCGTCACTTAAATATCGTTTGTTTCGTTAGCGTTAAGATCGCGTTGCACATAGATTACGAAAAGTTCTTCTACGCTGACCGAGTTAATGTGACCGATATTACAATTTTCACATCATCAGATGAGTGGACTATAAAAAGCGTCATGAACGGGTTTTAACCTTTCTCACATTCCATTGTGATCAAAATCACTAAGAACTGGTGCAAAGTTCACTTTGTTGAGATTTGGATCACTAACCTAGCAATGGTACCCCCTCTACGCCCTCAGCCCTCCTCCTTCAAAGGATGAGAATTAGGAGGATGTTTATTCACAGAGGTAAATGCACGATGTATGGCAGATGAATTACCAAAAGACGTGAGAATTTCGTAATGAAACCTACTCAACAAAAACAATTTGACAAGAAGTCGTTCCAAGAAAGCGTAAAGAAACACCTATCTGTAACTTACGCTCATACGATTGAAAACGCAGACAGCCGCGCATGGTACCTAGCAATGGGGCATGCTCTGGCTGAATTTACTACTCTAGATTTGCTTGCGACAGAAGAAGATCCACGCATTAAAAGTGCGAAGAGCGTTAACTACCTTTCGCTAGAATTCCTTATCGGTCGTTTGACTGGTAACAACCTAATCAGCATGGGTCTGTATGAACAAGTAACAGAAGCAATGGCTGAACTGGGTTACAACCTAACTGATCTGCTAGAAGAAGAGCGCGACCCATCATTGGGTAATGGTGGCCTTGGTCGTCTGGCTGCGTGTTTCATGGATTCATGTGCGGCACAAGAATTCCCAACTGTCGGCTATGGTTTACATTACGAATACGGTCTATTTAAACAGTCATTCAAAGATGGTCGCCAGCAAGAAGCACCTGACGCTTGGCGCGGTGTAGAAGGCTACCCTTGGGAAATTGCGCGTCCAGAACTTGCGCAAGAGATCGGTTTCTACGGTCACGTTGAAGTGATTAACGAGAACGGTAAAGAAGTTCGCAAATGGGTACCAGGCATGACAGTAAGAGCAATGCCTTGGGATCTTCCAATTGTGGGTTACGAATCAGACACGGTTTACCCGCTACGTCTTTGGGAATGTCAGGCGATTGCACCATTCTCACTAGCAAGCTTTAACAATGGTGATTACTTCGAAGCTCAGCACGCACTGATCGACGCAGGTAACATCACTAAAGTGCTTTACCCGAACGACAACCACGAGAAAGGTAAAACACTGCGTCTAATGCAGCAGTACTTCCACTCAGCAGCGTCTGTACGTGACATCCTACGTCGCCACGAAGCTGCGGGCTACTCGCTAGCGGATCTACCTAAGCAAGAGACTATCCAGCTTAACGATACGCACCCAACGATTGCGATTCCTGAACTAATGCGCATCCTGATGGATGAAAAAGGTTTAGCTTGGGAAGCGGCTTGGGAAATCAGCTCTAAGACATTTGCGTACACCAACCACACGCTACTTCCAGAAGCACTAGAGACATGGCCAGAGTCGCTAATCCAGCACCTGCTACCACGTCATATGGAGATCATTTACGAGATCAACCACCGCTTCCTACAAGACGTACGTGCAATGTGGCCGGGTGATGTCGCGAAGCAACAGAAGCTTTCTATCATCGAAGAAGGTTTCCACCGCATGGTTCGCATGGCAAACCTATGTGTAATCGGCTCTTACGCAGTAAACGGTGTAGCAGCACTTCATTCTGAATTGGTTAAGAAAGACCTATTCCCAGAGTTCCACGAAATGTACCCGACACGTCTACACAACGTAACGAACGGTATTACGCCACGTCGCTGGTTGAAGTTCTGTAACCCAGGTCTGTCTCAGCTTATCACTGAGAAAGTCGGCCCAGAATGGCCAGCGAAACTAGAGCAACTTGAAGGTATTGCGAAGTACTCTACTGACGCGACATTCCAAAAAGAATTCATGGCAGTGAAGAAAGAGAACAAAGAACGCCTAGCAACTTGGGTGAAAGAGAACATGGGTATCGAGCTCGATACTAATGCAATCTTCGATGTCCAAATCAAGCGTCTGCACGAGTACAAACGTCAGCATCTAGACTTGCTACACGTACTGTCTCTGTACCACCGTATTCTTAATGAACCAGGTTTTGAGTGTACGCCACGCGTTGTGTTCTTCGCAGCAAAAGCAGCACCGGGTTACCACCTAGCGAAAGAAATCATCTTCGCAATCAACAAGATTGCAGACAAGGTGAACAACGATCCTCGCATCGGTAACAAGCTGAAAGTGGTATTCATCCCTGACTACCGCGTGAGCATGGCTGAAATCATTATCCCTGCGGCTGACGTTTCTCAACAAATCTCGCTAGCGGGTAAAGAAGCATCAGGTACAGGTAACATGAAGATGGCGCTAAACGGTGCGCTAACTATCGGTACAATGGATGGTGCAAACGTTGAGATTCGTGAGGAAGTAGGCGATGAGAACATCTACATCTTCGGTCTAGATGTTGAAGGTGTGAAAGCGCTGAAAGCTCAAGGTTACAACCCATTTGATTACTACAATGCGGATCACCTACTCAAAGCGTCAATGGACTTGCTATTGGGTGAAGAGTTCACACCAGGTCAACCAGGCTTACTGCGTGCAACGTATGACAGCCTACTAGACGGCGGTGACCCGTACTTATGTCTTGCGGACTTTGCATCTTACGTGAAAGCGCACGAAGACATGAGCGAACAATATAAAGATCAAGCTGGCTGGGCGAAGAAGGCCATTCTTAATACCGCCCTTGTTGGCAAGTTCACGTCAGACCGCTCAATCCGCGACTACGTGAACAATATCTGGAAACTTGAAGCGGTGAAACGCTAATAGAACCTAGTTAAGACCAAGGTAGCCAAGCGCTACCTTTGGTCATTTTCCAAAAGAAGTTATTGATAACAATAAAACCCTACATGGAAGGTGTTGGTATTACCTTCGGAGAAAGCGATGAAAGAACAAACAGCATTAAAGAAAGTCGCGGAAATGGCGAGATTGGCTGATAGCTATGTCAGTGCTTGGGGAGATGAGGCGAAAGTGTCTGAGGAGACGCTACGCCGCTTGCTCGCTTCGCTTGGCTACGATACTAGCAGTGATGAAAAACTACTGGCTTCTGCTGAAAAGAAACATAAAAAAGACGTACTAGCCCCTGTTCTTGTTTTACGCGACGGCGAACCAGTCGAAGTGGAACTAAACCTAGGTACGAGTGCTCGTGAGAGTGAATTCAGCTGGCGTTTAGAAACAGAACAAGGAGAGGTACTTGAAGGCTATCTTCAGTCCCAAATTGTTCGTGATGAGCGTGCTGAGGGTGGCCCTCTAGTGTTTGCATTGCCAAAGAACTTGGCTTGGGGTTATCACAAACTGATCATCAGTCGTAAGCGTCGTAAAACACCTTACGAGATGTCATTGATCATTACGCCGAAAGCGTGTTTCAAACAAGACGATCTAAACCAACACAAAAAGCTATGGGGTCCTAGTATCCAGCTTTACACACTGCGTACTCAGCATAACTGGGGCATCGGTGATTTTGGCGACCTAAAACAACTGGTGAGTGATATTGCCTCTCGTGGCGGTGACTTCATTGGCTTGAACCCTATTCACTCGCTGTTCCCTGCGAATCCAGAAGGGGCAAGCCCATACAGCCCGTCTTCTCGTCGTTGGTTGAACATCATGTACATCGATGTAAGCTCTGTACCTGAGTTCGCGCTAAGTGCAGAAGCACAACAACGTGTTGGTAGCGCAGAGTTCCAACAACGTCTACAAAAAGCGCGAGACTCTCATTGGGTGAATTACACCGAAGTTTCGCAACTAAAAATGAGTGTTCTTCCGCTGCTATTCAGTGAGTTTAAAGCTCGCCATTTAGACAAGAACACCGATCGCGCTCGTGCCTTCTTGGACTTTGTTGAAAAAGGCGGCGACAGCTTGCTACACCAAGCTGCATTCGATGCACTTCATGCTGATTTACATGCAGAAGATGCAAACATGTGGGGCTGGCCAGTATTCCCTGAGAAATACCGCACATTCGACGCAGCTGGTACTCAGAAGTACATCAAGGACAACCAAGATCGCGTTCACTTGTACATGTACCTACAATGGATCGCAGACGATCAAATCAAAGAAGCGCAAGCTCTAGCAGAAGAAAAAGGCATGGCGGTTGGTCTGTACCGCGACCTTGCTGTAGGTGTTGCAGATTCTGGCAGTGAAACATGGGCGGATGAAGGCAACCTAGTGCTGGATGCAAGCATCGGTGCGCCACCAGATATTCTTGGCCCTCTAGGTCAAAACTGGGGTCTGCCACCGCTTAACCCTCAAGTGTTGGAAGCGACAGGCTACGATGCGTATATCAAGTTGCTACGTGCCAACATGAAGCATTGTGGCGCACTGCGTATCGACCACGTACTTGGCCTATTGCGTCTATGGTGGATTCCAAAAGGCGAGAAAGCGACAGAAGGCGCGTACTTGTACTACCCAGTGGAAGACATGCTCGCAATCCTAGCGCTTGAGTCGCACCGTCATCAGTGCTCTGTGATTGGTGAAGACTTAGGTACTGTACCAGATGAAATCGTTGATATCCTACGTGATGCGGGCGTGCATTCGTACAAAGTCTTCTTCTTCGAAACCTCAAAAGAGGACGGCGGCTTTATTTCTCCGAAGCATTACGCAGAGCAGTCTATGGCGGCATTGTGTACACACGACATGCCAACCCTACGCGGTTTCTGGCACTGCGATGACTTGAAAATGGGTCGTGAGATTGGTCTGTACCCAGATGAAAAACAGTTGGAAGGCTTATTCGCTGACCGCTTGAAGTGCAAACAAGGTATCCTAGACAGTGTTCGTTGGCACGGTTACTTGCCAGAAGGTATTGGCCATGATGCGCAGTTCGTACCAATGGATTCATACCTAAGCGAAGCGCTTCAATTGCACGTTGCGGCGGGTGATTCTGCACTGCTTAGCGTTCAGCTTGAAGACTGGCTAGAAATGGATCAACCGGTCAACATTCCTGGCACGGTTGATGAGTATCCAAACTGGCGTCGTAAGCTGTCGATGAACCTAGATGAAATCTTCAGTCGTGAAGACGTGAATCGCATTTCTAAACGCCTTACAGAAGTTCGCGCACAGGCGAGCAAATAAGATGCGTAGAGTGACGTAGAAGAATGAGCGGATTACTAATTTTGTTAGCTCAGAGGTACGAAAGTTCCGTCTAGGTCACTCATTCAACCCACACAATCCGTTAGGATGAAGTACCGTTATTATGCCCGCGACAATAGCGGGCATTTTTGTATTTTGACGCCGTTTACGCGACGAACGTGAGAAGCGGAGTCTTTTGTGAGTTCACAACGTTGGCTGTGGAGAAACCAACATTCGGTTCAAACGAATATTGGCTCTAGGGAGAAAGATTTGAAAATCACCAAAACAAAGAAAATAAAGAAAAAACACGAACGCGCGTACGAACTGCTTGCTGAGGCGGCTTACTCAGATCCATTTGCGGCGTTGGGCCCATTCATTGATGACGGCGAAGGTTCGCTGCGAGTGTGGATGCCAGGCGCAAACAAGGTTGAACTGCTTGTTAATGGTGAACCTCGCGTGGCGCTTGAACGCGATGGCGACAGCGGTTTTATCTTAAAAGAGCAACGCGACTTACACCTGACCCACTACCGTTTAGCGGTCGATTGGAATGGTGTTGAACAAATTATTGATGACCCGTACCAGTACCACAATATCTACCAAGAGTACGAGCATCTGCATACGCCAAAAGACATGTATCACTACATGGGCGCGCACTTTGTCACGCTAGAACGTGGCGGTGAAAACATTTCCGGTGTTCGTTTCCTTGTCTACGCTCCACATGCATCGGCTGTTAGCCTTGTGGGTTGCTTTAACCAATGGGATGGTCGTCGTCACCCAATGCAACGTTTAGATTATGGCATTTGGGGTTTGTTCATTCCTGGTTTAGAAGAAGGCGTTCAGTACAAATTTGAGCTCAAAGGGCCAAATGGGGAAGGGCTGCCACACAAACAAGACCCTTGGGGTTTCTACTCTGAGCAATACCCATCGTTCGCATCCATTACTTACGATCACAAGCGTTACCAATGGCAAGATGCGAAGTGGCAAAACCGCGCAGTGACACAAAAGCGTGATGAAGCGCTATCGTTTTATGAGCTGCATGCTGGATCATGGAAACGCGACGAGAAAGGTGATTTCCTCAACTACCGCGAACTCGCGGAGCAGTTGGTGCCATACCTTGTGGATATGGGCTACACCCACGTTGAGCTGATGCCTGTGTCTGAGCATCCATTCTATGGTTCATGGGGCTATCAACCCGTTGGCTTATTTGCGCCAACCAGCCGTTACGGCTCTCCTGATGATTTCAAATTCTTCGTGGATGCGTGTCACCAAGCTGGTATCGGTGTGGTGCTGGATTGGGTTCCGGCGCACTTCCCATCGGATGACCACGGTTTAGCAAACTTTGACGGCACACCGTTGTTCCACGACCCGGACCCGCGTCGCGGTTGGCACCAAGATTGGAACTCATACATCTATGATTTAGGCCGTGAACATGTGCGTCGCTTCCTTGTATCGAATGCGCTGTACTGGTTTGAACAATTCCATATTGATGGCATTCGCGTGGACGCAGTCGCATCGATGCTTTACCTCGACTACTCACGTAGCCACGATCAGTGGGTACCGAACGTCGACGGTGGCAATGAAAACTACGACGCAATCGCAACCTTAAAATGGATGAACGAAGAAGTGTACAAGCACTTCCCGAATGCGATGACGATTGCGGAAGAGTCAACGGCGTTTCCTGGGGTGTCTGCGCCAACCTTTATGGGTGGTTTAGGTTTTGGCTTCAAGTGGAATATGGGGTGGATGCACGACAGTCTTTCATACATCAAAGAAGATCCTGTTCACCGCAAATACCACCACAATACCATCACATTCCCGCTGGTTTATGCGCACAGCGAGAACTACGTCTTGTCTCTCTCTCACGATGAGGTGGTGTACGGCAAAGGCTCTATCCATAACAAGATGCCGGGTGATGAATGGCAGCAAACCGCAAACCTACGTGCATACTACGGTTACATGTATGGTCAACCGGGCAAAAAGCTGAACTTCATGGGCGCGGAAATCGGCCAAACGGCGGAGTGGAACCACGATGATCAGTTGCAATGGTTCTTGCTGGAATATGAGCGTCATCAAGGTGTCCAAAAGCTGATGCGAGATTTGAACCACTTGTACCGAAATGAAGCGGCGATGCACGATCAAGATTGTGTTCCTGCTGGTTTTGAGTGGCGTCTACAAGACGAAGCGGATGCGAGCATCCTAGCGCACGAGCGTATTAGTAAAGAAGGTGAGCGTATTCTGATCATCACCAACTTTACGCCCGTACCACACGAGCGCTTTCGTTTAGGCGTTCCAAATGCAGGTCAATACGAACTGCTACTGAATACAGACGACAGCAAATACGGCGGCAGCGATTTTAAAGTGCTGACCAGTGTGAAAACGGAAAAAGTTGAAAGTGAATCACTGCCTCAATCACTTGAGCTTCGTTTGCCTCCACTTTCAACCGTGTTCTACAAGCTGCACAAATAATTTAGTCTAATCAAATTCTAAGCCCGTTTTACATTGTAAATCGGGCTTTTTTTGACCAAGTTTTCACTAACGATAAACAGACTGCATACTCTATACTTGCATCATATTGTTTTATTAAATCAGGCTAGGTCGGACTTTGAGAAAGATTAAATCCCTTCTGTTCAATATCTTATTGGTGCTTTTGCTTTTACCAGTGATGCTCGTTGGCATAGTGAAATACATCGATCCACCAATTTGGGGATGGAAGATCAGCCGCATGATTTCTCCTCCTGAAGGATTTCCTGAAGAGAGTCAAAATGAATGGGTGCCTTTGAGTGATATTTCTAAACACATTCAACTGGCCGTGATTGCGACAGAAGATCAAAAGTTCCCGACCCATTACGGAGTGGATTTTGATTCCTTGTTTAAAGTGATCTCAGAGTCTGGCGAGAGCGGTCCCTCTCGCGGTGCGAGCACGATTACTCAGCAAACTGCAAAGAACGTGTTTCTGTTTCCTTCACACTCTTATGTGCGCAAAGCGTATGAGCTTTATTTTGCTCTGCTGATGGAAGCAATGTGGAGTAAAAAACGCATTCTTGAAGTGTATTTGAATGTGGTGGAGTTTGGTCCAGGTATTTATGGCGCGGAAGCCGCTGCGCAAAACTACTTTGGTATTCCTGCTAAACAACTTTCAACACGCCAAGCAGCAAGGCTTGCGGTGGTGCTGCCAAATCCGTATCGCATCAAAGTTTACCCTCAGACTTCTTACACCATCAGCCGCGTCAATTGGGCGATGAGACAAATGCGTAACCTTGGTAGCGTTCAGCTTTAAACTCCTTTTTACCCTGCTCATAAGTAGAACTACGCCCCCATAAAAGCAAAATGTGAAGCGTCACAAGCTTTAGGGCGTAGCTTTTCAGAATGATGTGCTCAGTTTTTCATCCATTTACTATTAGTGTGAATAAAACTACAACACGAATACTGCGCCTATGCGCAACCAATGGACTGAACGATGAAACTGAACCTGATTACCACTACTTTACTGCTTGCGTCGGCAAGTGCCATCGCCGAGCCTAACATCACCATTTCTACCACGACCAACAGCCGTGACTTTCCGTTAAGTGCAGAGCAGCCTTTGGTTGTGCCCTTAACCAAAGACGGATACACGCTCAAAATCACGGGTGTTGAAGGCGACTGTGTCGCGCCTGATGGCCAGAAGGTCAAATTCAACAAACCTATCGCGCTAAATTGTGGCAAGCCGACCGAACTGCCACTCAAAGTTCGCTTTACTGGCGACTATTCCTTCGCTTATGACGACGCGGCTAAGACGTTGCTGTTTAAGCGAGAGCCGAAAAAAGCAGCAAAAACCGAATTTAAACGCCCGATCCCGCAAGTACAATGTGAAGTCTACCAAGGCGGTGAAGTGACGATCGCTGTGGGGGATAGCTTTCCTGAAGGCACCAAGTTACGCGATGCTTATTCAGGTCAAATGGTTGAAGTGAAAGAGCAGAAAGTATCGCTGACGCCAAGTAAAGACTCTGGTGGCCTAGTGCTGCTAGAGCCTGTGCAGAAAACCAAAGAGGCGGTGCTATTTGATTACCGAAACGCGAACATTTACTTCGTGATGGTTGATCGTTTCAACAACGCAGACGCAAGTAACGACAACAGTTATGGGCGTAAAAAAGACGGCAAAGATGAAGTTGGCACGTTCCACGGCGGTGACCTTAAAGGTGTAATTGAGAAACTGGATTACATCAAGAGCCTAGGTACAGACGCGATTTGGTTGTCGCCAATCGTTGAACAAGTGCACGGCTTTGTCGGTGGTGGCGATAGTGGCTCATTCCCGTTTTATGCATACCACGGCTACTGGACGCGCGATTTCACCAAGATTGATGAGAACTTCGGTAACGAAGAAGATTTAAAAACGCTGGTGGAAGAGGCGCACAAGCGTGGCCTCAAAGTCTTGATGGATGCGGTTATCAACCATTCTGGTTACTCAACATTGGCAGATCTACAGTTCGACGGTATCGATGTGTTAAAGCCTAATGCCGAACTGCCCAAGAAATGGGGCGACTGGCAACCAAAAGCAGGCGAAAATTGGCATAGCTACCACCAGAACATTGATTATCAGAGTCCGAACTGGGCGAAGTGGTGGGGCGGCGATTGGGTAAGAACCGGCTTGCCGGGTTACCCAGCTCCGGGCAGTAGCGACATTACGATGTCTCTTGCTGGCTTGCCAGATTTCATCACTGAATCAGACAAAGCAGTGAAGCCCGCGCAGTGGCTATTGGATAACCCTGGCACTCGCGTAGAAGCTCGTGACAACTACACCGTGGCGGATTACTTGATTGAGTGGCAAACTGATTGGGTGAAACGCTTTGGCATTGATGGTTACCGTGTCGATACGGTGAAGCACGTTGAAGGCGATGTGTGGAAACGCTTGAAAGAAGAGGCTTCAAGCAGTCTTGAGCAGTGGCGTAAAGAGAATGGTAAGTCAGGTCAGCCGTTCTGGATGATGGGCGAAGTCTGGGGACACACTGCGTATCGTAGCCCTTATTTCGATGATGGTTTTGACGCGTTGATCAACTTCGATATGCAGAAGAAGCTAGACAAAGGCGCGGCGTGCTTTAGCCAAATGGCAGACACTTACCAAAGCTATGCGGACACTATCGCGAACGAGAAAGACTTCAACCCAGTCAGTTACATGTCTTCTCACGATACGGAGTTGTTTTTCTCACGTTTTAAAGATTACGGCATGCAACGTAACGCCGCGAACGCATTGCTCCTTAGCCCAGGAGCGGTTCAGGTTTATTATGGCGATGAAGTAGGCCGTAACATTGGCCCTTACGCGGATGATTTCCACCAAGGCACACGTTCAGACATGGTTTGGAAGCTATCTGATGATAAACAAGCTTTGCTGAAACATTGGCAAATCCTTGGTCAGTTCCGTCAAGCACACCCTGCCATTGGCGCAGGTCAGCATCGAGTGATTGCACAGGAAGGCGCGTACGTTTTCTCTCGTTCGCTTGGCAATGACAAAGTCGTCGTGGCGTTTGTTGGACGTGATAAGTAACTAAACGCTCTTTATGTCGGTAAATATAAAGCCCTTCCTTGAGTTATCAGGGAAGGGCTTTGTTGTTTTAGTTCGCCAGTTCTTGGTCGATGACTTTTTCTAGCTCGTCAAACGGCACATAACCAGGAATGATCTGATCATTAATGATCAACGCGGGCGTGCCGCGTAAACCAAGTTGCGTGAAATACTGATAGTTTTTATCAAGCAGCGCTTTGGTCTCTTTGTCGTCGACAAGCTGCGCTTCTGTCCCCGTTTTCTTCGCGATCTGTTTTAACGAACGTACATCATGTGCGCCCGGTTTTTTCACCAATAACTCATGCACTTGTTCGTACTTATCTCGCTGGTTTTGCCAAACATTTAATGCGTAACTTGCCGAGTTGTAGCCGTTTTTCTCGTATTGTTCTTTAAAAGAAACATTGAGGTTAAGCACTTTTATCTGCGGATATTCCTTACCAACTTTGACCAGTTCTCCTTCTAAACGTTTACAAAAAGGGCAACTGTAGTCCGTTACGTTAATAATGGTTAACTCAGGGGTTTCAGCACCAAAAGAGGAATGTTTGCCATCATTTAGATATTGACGAACCTCCTTCAAGGTGTCGCCAAATGACTGCTGATACGCAATGTACTCTTGCAGGTTTTGGTGCAATGAATCAAGAATTTGAGGGTTCTCTTTTAGTATCTGAGTAATTTCCTCTAGCTTTTGTTCTGAGGTCTTTTCTGATGCGAAAGATACGGCAGGTACGATAGCCATCGTTAACGCCAAAAGTGTACGAGTGAATGTCATAATATTTCCTAAAACTTTTAGATTTCGTTGTTTGTTGTGTGAAGTGAATAAAATACGTACAAAAGTCAGGCGAGCGGGTTTCTCGCCTTGCTGGGTTTATTCTCTAAACACGCAAAGTTTTAGGTGAACCCGATACTTTTCCCGTATCGGTTCTGTGTATTCCAGATAACGAATTGCTGTGGATGCCATCGGCAGCGCCACAATCAAAGCAAACAGAAAAAATGGAATAAGAATATGATCAAACTGGTGTTGGTACGCTTGAACCAGCTTCTCTGAAAGGTCGCAAGATGGTGATAAATTCACGCTTTCATTTTGCTGACTCTGTATTTGGTGAGCCTTAGGGCAGCTTTTCGAGAAGCCGGAGTTTTGGCTTAAACATACCATCACCACCCAAAACACGAGGGCGAGTGTCCACTTGGCTATTTTAGGTTGTGAGCGTAACAATGGGCTGCCTAGTCCTGTTGATTCTGGTTTAATCCGTTTGCATATGACCGGACAATCCTAACCTAAATTTCATTATGGAATGTTACTTTCGAGTTAATCGATATCGCCTCAATGCCAAAGTATGAAGTACGTCATGAATGTTGTAGAAAGCAATATTCGTTGGAATCATTGGTCGGATTAATGAAGAAGTCCTGAGGTATCGATATAGATTAATATACCTAATTGTTAGCACAAATTTTTATTATCTTTCAAATGTGATTAAAATCATAAAACAAAACTTCATAACTGAGTCGCCAGAATGTTCGGCAGGCGGATTGATTTTGATCATCTCTCTAGCACATTATTCGGGTGAGCATATGTGTCCTGTCCCACATGTGTAGGTAATGTTATGAAAAATCCTGTTCAAACCGAGCGCAAGGTTACGCTGGGGTGCTACTTTGTACTGGCGTTTGCGGTCGTCTTCTTTTCTGGTCTCATGCAATCGAACGAATGGTATGGCGTATTTGATTTCACCACGTTGAATGGCTCTTTTGGCAAGGTGGCTTATGGTGTCACCGAAACGGCTGACGGTGTGCAAGTTGCAACAACGTCGCTTCGTGGTACTGGTGGTAGCGGTGCACGTGACGGTTTCATTTTTGCACTTACTTTGATTCCTACCGTTATGTTCGCACTGGGTATGATCAATGTACTTGAGCACTATGGCGCACTAGAAGCGGCACGCAAACTGTTAACGCCGCTTCTTCGTCCAATTATGGGTATTCCGGGTAACTCTGGTTTGGCTCTTATCGCTTCGCTGCAAAGTACCGACGCGGGCGCTGCGATGACTCGTCAGCTTAAAGATGAAGGCCATCTTACCAAACGCGAAACCGATGTGTTCACTATGTTCCAGTTCACCGCTGGTGCCACCATTGTTAACTTTTTCTCCTCAGGGGCGGTGCTGTTTACGTTGACGATGGCGGATGGCTCGCTTGCCGTAACGTCTTCTATTGGTTTGGCGGTTGTGGTGATGTTCTTGTTTAAAATCGTGGGTGCGAACTTATTCCGTATCTACCTAAACATCACAGAAGGTAAAGAAGACAAGCAAGAGCAAAGCAAATCTGAGAACTTAAAAGAGGAGACGGCGTAATGAGTGACGTAAAAGTAAGTAAGCCGATGGTGACGGATATTTTCGTTGAAGGCGCTAAAAAAGGCTGGGTTATTGCGACAACATCAACCGTGCCTAACGTTCTTATGGCGTTTGTCATCATTAAGGCGTTGCAGATTACTGGCGCGTTGGATTTGATGGGCTCGGTATTTTCTCCAGTAATGGCGGTTTTTGGTTTGCCAGGTGAAGCGGCTGCGGTGCTGATTGGTGCTTGGATGTCGATGGGCGGGGCAGTTGGCGTGGTTATCACATTGTTTGACCAAGGCATCTTGAACGGTACGCACATCGCGATTCTTGCACCTGCAATTTACCTAATGGGCTCACAGGTTCAGTACATGGGTCGAATTATGGGACCTATCGGTACTGAAGGTCGTTACATCCCAATTATGATTGCGATTTCCGTATTGAACGCATTTGGCGCAATGCTAGTCATGAACTTGTTTGTTTAGGGGGCAATCATGCAGTTTTCTCTCAATGAATATCTCGAAGAACTTCGTCCTCTCATCAATGTCGATTGTGGCACGTACACCACTGATGGCATTGAGTTTATCGCTTCTCAATTTGAAGAGAAGTACCAAGCGATGTCAGGTTGGAGCGTAAAACGCATCGACTGTGGCAGAGCGGGCATCGGTCTTGAAGTTCGAAACAAGCCTGAGGCTGAGCAAGTTGACGTGATGCTGATTGGTCACATGGATACAGTGTTCCCTGTCGGCACCGCTGGATTACGTCCTATGTCTCAAGACGCTGACAAAGCGTACGGTCCGGGTGTCTCGGACATGAAATCTGGCTTGCTGAATATTGTGTACGCGATGCGTAACCTCGACCAAGCGGTGTTGGATAAACTGTCGATTTGTATCTGCATGAACCCAGACGAAGAAACCGGATCGTTAGATTCGGTCGACTGGATTCAATCTGTTGCAAAAAACGCGAAAAACGTATTGGTGGCAGAAGCAGCACGCGCAGACGGAGGTTTAGTCAAAGCGCGCAAAGGCATGGCGCGTTACAAAATCACGTTTAATGGCATTGCAGCCCACGCTGGCAACGAGCCAGAAAATGGCCGCAGTGCAATTACCGAGATGGCGAACTGGATTCTCGCAATCAATGCCATGACGAACTTCGAATCTGGCACCACATTAAACGTGGGTATTGTGTCTGGCGGTAACGGCGCAAACATCGTCCCTGAGCACGCTGAAGCGATCGTGGATGTGCGTTTCTGGAGTAATGAAGAATACGATGATGTCGATAGCAAGCTAAACGGCATGCTGGAAACACCATTCGTTGATGGCGTTAGCATCGAGTTGGTTCGTGAAGCTTACAAACCCTCTATGGTGCCAAGCACGCAAACTGAAAGCTTGATGGCATTAGTTGAAGAAGCAGCAAGTGAACTGGCTATCGACATCAACTGGAAAGAAGTGGGTGGCGGCTCTGATGCAAACAATACGGCAATTCTTGGAGTTCCAACTTTGGATGGTCTAGGACCTATCGGTGCAGGTTTCCACAGTGACCAAGAGTACTTGTTGCTTGAGTCTATCGAACCACGTATCAAAATGCTTATGCGTGTATTGGAGAAGATTGCTCAATAAGGCATTCTGCTTCTAAAGCTTGGTTCCCAAAGTTTTTGGTTTCAAAACCATTTGGCTTCCAAGACATTTGATTTCCAAAACTTTTTGTTTCCAAGGCAATAATCCCCGGACTTCGGTTTGGGGATTTTTTATCTAGCCATTTTGTTTCCTTTCTTCATTATCATTACTCGCTATTAATCCTACGTTCAGGTTCATCGTCTTAATATCTTTGCCACAGTCATAAATTTAGGAGGCACGATGACCACAAGCATGTCTGTAAATTCGGCGTCCGATGACGTCTTAGACCAAACGATGCAAGCGCCAGATGAGAAAACATTCTGGCGAAAAATGAAAGGGTCGGTTAAGAAAGCGGGTGAAGAAATTGCCGTAATGGGCATAAAATCATGGCTCGCGATGGCAGATTCCAACACCTCTGTTCGCCACAAGGCTATTTTAGGTGGCGCGCTGGCTTACTTCGTCCTACCAACAGATATGGTGCCAGACGTACTAGCTGGCGTCGGTTTTACCGATGATATGGCGGCACTTACCTTAGCCGCGAACTCAGTCGGTAATGCCATCACTAAAGAACACGAAGCACAAGCTAGAGAAAAACTGAATTCGATGGTGGATTAGAAAGAATATTTCTAGACGCGGAGAAAACAAAAGCCCCGATGTTTCCATCGGGGCTTTCTTTTAGACAGGACTATATAATTTCAGAATGGTAATCGTAGAACGATTTAGGCGTCAGCGCGTTTAAGATGCACTTCTTCTTCGGCTACGCCTGCCATTGGGTCGTTGAAGCGAGCCTCATCCAATGCACCCTCTGATTTTGCAACGATGACGGTTACAGCACTGTCACCAGTGATATTTACCGCGGTACGAATCATATCAAGAAGACGGTCAACACCCATGATGAGCGCGATACCTTCAAGCGGCAGACCAACTTGGTTCAATACCATAGCAAGCATGACAAGACCCACACCAGGAACACCTGCGGTACCGATAGACGCCAGAGTTGCCGTCATGATAACCATTAGGTAATCGCCCATAGTTAAATCAATATTGAAAGCTTGAGCAATAAACGCAGTTGCTACGCCCTGCATGATCGCCGTACCGTCCATGTTCACGGTTGCACCAAGTGGTACTGTGAACGATGATACACGGTTCTCAACACCCATGCGGTGCTTTGCTGTTTCCATTGTCACTGGAATCGTCGCGTTCGATGATGCTGTAGAAAAAGCAAACATGATCGCGTCTTCCATCTTACGTAGGAATGTAATTGGGTTTAGACCTGTGAAACCTTTTAACATTAAGCTGTAAGTAACTAGACCGTGTAGGACAAGCGTACCAGCCAGTACTAAGAAGTACTCTGCCAGATTGACGATCGCGCCCAGACCAAGACCAGTAAATAGCTTCGCCATTAAGAAGAACACTCCATAAGGCGCCAAGTTCATCAAAATCGCGACCAGTTTCATGATCACTTCATTCAGATCAGAGAAGAATGCTGCGATGCGTTCGCCTGGTTTACCCGCTGCACTGATCGCGATACCGAATAGCACGGCGAACACGATAACTTGCAGAGTTTTACCTTCTGCCATTGCGCTGATTGGGTTGGTCGGGAACATATCGATGATCACCTGACCTAAAGATGGCGCTTCGGCTGATTTGAATGAACTTGCTGCCGTTAGATCTGCCCCTGCCCCTGGCTGGAATAGAGTACCCATAGTTAGAGCAAGCGTAATCGCGATAGCCGTTGTCGTAACGTAGAAAGCGAGGGTTTTACCGCCCATGCGACCCAGTGTAGAGAGGTCTTTGAGAGAGCTAGTACCACAAACTAACGAAACAAATACTAGCGGTACAACAAGCATTTTTAAGCTGGCAACGAAGATCTGTCCACCAACTTCGAATAATCCATTAACAATGTATGCGTCGACAAATCCGTTGTCGGCAAAAAGTGTGCGAATTGCAAATCCTGTCAAGATACCCGCAACCATACCTAAAATTACGCGGCTGGTAAGCGACATCGGTTTCTTGGTATTCATGAGAACACTCCTTATAGTTATGCACCTTGAGTTCACTTCAAAGCGGCGAGCAGATTAGCAGCGGAGTGAGAAAATACGAAAGAATAATCCTCTAAATGGTTAATAGATGTGAACTTTATCACTATTAAAAATGGGATTTTAACCAAATATTAACGAATTGGTCGGGTGAAAAGTTTGTATTTTAACACTTTTATCGAATATACAACCGATAACAAAGAGGATTTACAATAAATTTTAATAAGAGATAGAGTGCATACTCTCTTTGAGTGGATGCATTTCTGCATAACTATTTAAGTTGTATTCAGACTAGCGGTCGCTTCTTTAGCGATACTTTAGTATTGAGTGTTCATCAGAGCCAACGAACCTTTTATGCTTTCATATTTGTCAACTCAATGATGGTTGGCAAGTGTAGTTAGTTGGAGGTGATCCCAGCTCCAATAACTTTGACTGGTATTTTTAATCCCTCCAACCCAATAGCATTGTTTCGCTCGTATTAAACCCTCCAAACACTGCTTGCCAGCCTCAGTGATACGGACGCTTTGTTCCCACCAGTGCCTTTCACGTGACTCAATCGTGATCAAAGGTGTTTGACACTGTGCTAGAGGGAGGAGTAACGCGTAAAACATCACGTCTCCTAGGTAAGGAAGAGGTTCTAGTTGTTGATATTGCTCAAACCAATCTTTGATGGGAATTGAACGATTTTGCGAGTTCAAAACCTTTAGTGCGAGGTGTTGTGTCAAGCTCAATCCAGTTTGTGAATTAGGTAACTCTTGCAAATGGCGTTTAAGCACGTCGAGTATATTGGGTAAGCAATCCAGTTGATGTTGCTCTATCAAACTGACGATAGCTTTTGGTGAGGAACATGACACTGCTTTCCAACACTGCTTTGCTTGGCTCAATAACTTAGCAGATACGGGTTTACGATATCGCCAACAAGAACGAATAGCTTCTTCAGGCAACTGCCCAAAGCCGATGAATCGCTCAGTACCCGGAAACTGGTTCAACTCAATGATCTCTATCACTTTGTTCTCTACATTCTCTAACAGTGTTAGAGCACGAATTAGCATCAATTGATCATAGCTGTCATGTTCGACCCAAAAGACGATTCGTTCAAATACATCACTTTGCAACAGATCGAGGTTTGATTGTTCCAATGTGACTATATCTTGAACCGAGTCTTCACGCTTCATCACAGGCAGCAGAGTCTCTACGACATATTGGGCACGAATGGCAAGGAAGTTCTGTGGTGTTGCTGGTATGGGGCCAATACAAAGCGGATCGATCAGGGCTAAAAATGTCCCTTCAAATCCGCTGGCTTTAAGTTGTTGTTGAATGTCGTGGCCACAACGAACGTGTAGCGTTTTTACTTTCGCATCTAGGGGCGTTTTTTGTTCTTTGATGGCTCGTTTGTGCGCTTCTAGCTCTTCGACATGAGCTTTTAGTTTACTCCAACTGGATAAGCCCAGTTCTCTTGCGAGTGCATGTTGAACGTCAGCCAATTGAATTGTATTGGGAGTCAATGACTCTGGTTTGGAGTGACATCGCTTAACTAACTCCAACGTAGCGTCATCGTATAGGCGGATAGCTTTGAGCCTTTTTTTAGCAATGGATTTTTGCTGATTGATATTGATCGAGAAGCTATTTGTAGAGTTCATATTTCACCTTTCTTATTTCTTCCACACTCGCCTAAATAGAAGCTAAAAAGAAGGTAAAAACAGATTTTGCCTGCTAAACCAAGCAGGTGAGGATATTGCCGTGAACCGAGTTCTTTCCGCGAGTGTTGGGTGCTTTAGGCATGAGCAGAGTGATAGTAGGTGGTCGCTATCCTTCGTGCAACCTTTTGTGAGAGTGTAGCGTCACAAAATGGCCGTTTCTCTATATTTAGGGAGAATCAATAGGCGATAACACTAGCGATTCAACTCAATACCACTGTCGCTAGGCTCGAGTTTCTACACTTTTGAGTAAAGTACGATAAAGCGCTTGAGTAGCAGGACCACTTTTGGCTCCTTTGGGTAAAGTGAGGTGCAGCGCAACTTGATATTGATGGGAGTGTTCGATCTCCAATACTTTAATTTTATCGCTCTTGCGGGCTGCGACTAAGTGCGCTGGTAGCCGACAAAATCCAGCGCCTTGCTCTACGGCGTGAAAAGCGTGGTCGAAGTTATCGACGGTAATACGCTGACGTGCGCGTAACCAACCCACATCTCTTTTCGTTTTGTCTGAATCACCTAAGTCACGGATGACAATTTGGCTGGTGGTTGCAAAATCGTCGATGGAAACATGCGGCTTTTTAGCGAGTGGATGGTGTGCTGCGATTACAGGCAGCATGGTTGTTACGCCAAATGCTTCGGCAGGGTAGTTGGTTATCGGTAAGTTGATGATTGCGATGTCAGCGAGCTCATTTACGACCATTTCGGTTGTTTTGCTCAGTGACGTTTCAACCACTTGAACGGAGGTCGTGTTGTTGTCCTCCAAAAATTGACTGAGTGGTGCATAAAGCCAACAAGGGTCACAAAGATGATCTATTGCGACCGTGATTTGAGATTCCACCCCACTTTTTAACTGCTCGCTGATGACTTCTAGTTCCCGCGCTTGTTCAAGCATGGATTGTGCACGACGCAGTATGGTTTTGCCGTGCTCTGTCAAACCCGCTTTGCGCCCTCGTACTTCGATAAGTTGAATACCAAGTTGGTCTTCTAACTTCCTCACCGAGTAGATCAATGTGGTATGGCTCTTGTTGAGCAGTAAAGCTGCGGATTGAATGCTGCCTTCTTGATTAATCGCTTGTAGCGTTTGCCATTGTTCTAAGGTCGTTTTTAGTCTCATGAGTCAATTTTTTAGACAGTTAATGGCAAAATTATGAACTTTTCTGTCAGTTTTATAAAGGTAATAATCTTGTCATCGAAAATGAGTCAATAAGAAGAGGAGACTCAAGATGGCGAAATTATTGCAAGTTGATTTTGAATTTCATGGTCCGTTTGGTGAAGAGATGTCGAATGCTTTGGTCGACTTAGCTAAGTCGATTAACCAAGAGCCGGGCATGATTTGGAAAATCTGGACGGAAAGCGAAAAAGACAAACTCGGTGGTGGTATCTATCTTTTTGAAGATGAAGCCACGGCGCAAGCTTATCTCGAAATGCATGCCGCACGCTTGCGAAAAATGGGTGTAGTCGAAGTACGAGGTCAAATCTTCGATATCAATGTGCTGTTAACGACGCTCAATCAAGGGCCTATTAGAGGATAAGGAGATGATGACCAACCGCACTTTTCTAACCGTTCATGGTGTCGTATATACGGTATTCGCTTTTGCGTTGTTTTTTGTACCAACCATAATGTGGCCGATGTATGGAGTACAAATTAACGACCAGTACGCGCTGTTTTTATCGCAGCATACTTCGATCTTTTTAGGTGGAATCGCTGCGGTGAGTTTGATGTTACGTAATGTGGAATCAGGGCATACTGCGAAACAGCTGTTTAAAGCATTATTGATTACTAATGGCTTAGGGGCAGTGATTACTACCTATGCCGGCATTATCGGAGTATTTGTCGGTTTTGGTTGGAGTGACCCAATATTCTTTGTCTTGCTTAGTTTGATTACGTACAAGCAATTAAGAGTGCAATAGAAAAAGCCCTGCTGTTTCTAGCAGGGCTTTGTCATATTTGGTTTAATCAGCGATCTAAATTCAAGTTATGATTCGCTTTTGTACGCGTAGTTATAGTAGCCGTATCCATAGCCGTATGAGTTAGATGCTTTTTTCTCAACTGCATTGAGAATCACACCTTTAACTTCAACGCCTGATTGCTCGAAGCGACCTTGCGCGACTTCAATCTCCTTCAAAGTCGTTTGATCAAAACGAGCGACCATCAGAGTTGTTCCTGCAAGCGCGCCAACAATGCTTGGGTCGGTAACTGCGAGTACAGGCGGTGTATCGATGATGACTAGATCGTATTGTGCAGACATCTCGTCAACAAAGCTCTTGAAGCGAGGGTGCATAAGAAGTTCTGACGGATTTGGTGGTACTTGGCCGCGAGTCACAACATCTAAATTATCAATGGATGTCGATTTAATGATGTTGCTAAGGGATGTCTTACCGCTCAAGTAATCAGAAAGACCGTTGTCCCAACGTAGACCGAAGCATTGCTGCAAATAACCTTTACGCATATCCGCATCAATAAGCAGCACTTTCTGACCGGTTTTCGCAGCGACGGCCGCAAAGTTGGTCGATACAAATGTTTTGCCGATAGATGGTGCAGGACCTGAAATCATAAGAACGTTATTCTTCGCTTCCATCATTGCAAAGTGCAAGCTAGTGCGAAGACTACGTAGAGCCTCAATGGAAAGATCGGCTGGGTTAGCTTCCGCTAGAAGGACTAGCTCATTGTTGCTGCCTTTGTTGCGCTTAAGCTTGTTTGCAAATTCCAGTTGTTGAATAGATTTTGGAACGCTTGCGTAAACTGGCATGCCAATTTGTTCAATTTGATCTGGTGTTTCCACACCACGGTGGAATGCTGCACGAATTAATACGAAAGCCACGCCTGCCATACCGCCAAGCAGTGTTGCTAGCACAACGATAAGCGCTTTTTTCGGCTTAATTGGCTTAGAGGAAGATTGAGCGTTATCTAAGATTCGAACGTTGCCAACTGTTCCGGCTTTAATAATGTTGAGCTCTTGAACCTTGTTCAATAGTTGGATGTAGATTTGTTGGTTTACTTCTACATCGCGTGTCATACGTAGAACTTCACGCTGTGTTTTCGGTAACTTTTGAACTTGTTTATTAAGACGTTCTTTCTCTTTTAATAGTGTTTCACGTTTATCAAGTAGCGACTTATAAGCTGGGTGATCCTGTGTGAAGCGTTGGCTGATCTCACTTTCTTTGAATGTAAGCTCATTTAGCTGTGCTTCTAACTCAACCATTACTTTCAGCGTTGACTGAGCTTCAAGGCCTAAGTCGATAGATTCATTTTCTTGACGGAACCGATTTAAAACGTCTTCAGAAGCGGTCAGTTTTGTTTTGATGTCTGGGAGGTGACCTTTCAAGAACTCGAGGCTTTGCTCTGCCTCTGCAGAATTTCTTTGAACGTTTTGTAAGAAGTAGTTTTGGCTAATGTCGTTCAAGATATCTTGAATCTTAGCGCGGTCTTCACCAGAGAAGCTTAAAGATATAATCCCGGTTTGCTTACCACGTTCGCTAATCGATAAGTTTTCTTGAAGTTTATTAATTGCATCTAATTTACTGATTTTGCTGACCGTGAATGAGTCACCAGTTTGAGCCACAAGTTCAGTCGCCAAAAACTGGTATCCATTCTTCTCAAGCAGTTCACCAACTTTACCTTCTAGAATGACGTTATTGTCATCTTCTAAGAGCCTGAACGTCTGTTTTTCAGAATCAATAACTTCAAGAGTTAAAGGAACGCCAACTGCGTAAGAAGGAGCATTAAATCGTGAAACGCTCAGACTGATTTGCTCACCTTGTAGTCGAGCTAGGCCTTTACCAATAATTGGCATGTAGTTTGGAGAAACGACAGTCGTTAAGTTGAACTTATCAACAGTACCGCCCAAGATCATACGAGATTTGATGATCTCTATTTCTGTTGTCGCTGATGATTCTGCTGAAAACAGCTCTCCCATATCACCAACCATCGCTGAAATACCACCTGAACTCTTACTTTCGATTTGGATAAGAGCGTCAGCTTTATAGATAGGTGTTGATAGAATGGCAACGCCGACGCCTATAATCGAAAATAGGACTACGGTACATAGAATGAGCCATTTGGCATCGAGAATGATCCCAAATAACTTTCCCAAATCGATCTCATCGTCGGCTTGACGTGATTGCTTAATAGTTTGTGTTGTCATTACTTTAACTTCTTAAATACCTTACCATTGGCGTTTATTTAGCCTTGCGGCTTATAGTTTTTGAGACCACGCTTTTGCTGCTTTTTCTATAAGCGTATATGCATGTTCGAAAGCTTCTCTACTTTGTCTGTATGGATCAGGGATGTTTTGTTCATTTATCCACTGTCCAAACAGCATCGTTTTACCTCGTGCCTCAGGAGCGATTTTGGTTAAGGCTTCTAAATGACCTTTTTCCATAACCAATATCAGATCGTATTGAGCGCAAAGCTCAGGTGTTAATTGTCGTGCTTCGTGTCCATCTAAGCTTACGCCATGTTCGTTCGCGATAGTGGTTGCCATCTCGTCAGCAGCTTTTCCCGTTAGATGGCTCTTATCTACTGCGATTCCTGCTGATGCGACATGTTTGTTTGGTAGTAAAGACTGCAAAAGCCGCTCTCCTGTTGGAGAGCGGCAAATATTACCGACACAGACGACAAGAATATTAGAAAACAAATGCTTACCCTACTTTAAGTTGTATGCTTATGATCTCAACTGAATTGCTGGCTTCTTTATATTGCGCAATTGAGCTGAGTAGCTATCGATTACGTGCCGCAAGAGATAATTTTCTTGCGGCACGTTGTTTTACGGCCAAGTGCGTACTCGTAGTACACCTTCGGTTAGTTCATTAAAGCCGGAAATGGTTGGAACGAGCTGAGCAATCACACGATTCCAACGACTAACAGGTGCAGCCGTCACATAGACTATGTCGTAAGGGTTGAGATCAAACTCAGTACCAATCACCAAAGCAGAAGCGTCAGAAACATCTAGCTGATAAATGTCCGCCATTTTAGCTTCTTCTTTTGAACGTCTGATGACAAACACACCGGTAGCATCTGCGGAGATTTCACTGATACCACCAACGCTGCTAAGAGCCTCAGTAAGGCTCATGCCGCTACGATCAATTTTGAGTAATTTCGGATCGTTAACCTCGCCCATAACAAATACTTTTTGCGCATCGTTTCGAGGAATATGAACAATATCGCCAGGCTTTAGAAGGCGGTTTTGAGTTAAATCGCCTTGTTGCATCAGAGCATACAAAGAGACGTTTTCAACAACGCCATTGCGTGTCAGTGTCGCATTACGCCAATCAGCCTCGGCAGCCAGTCCGCCAGCTCTATTCACAGCATCTAGAAGTGTAAGGGGGATGTTTGTAATTGGTTGTTGTCCTGGCTTGTTAACTTCGCCAGTTACATAAGTCTTTTTAGAGCGAAATGCCGCAACGCTTACATCGACCTGTGGGCTCTCAATGTATTTTGCAAGGCGGCTTGCAATGTCTGCACGAATCTGACGTACGTTTTTGCCTTCAACATGTACGACACCTATGTAAGGGTAGAAGATCGTGCCATCCGAATGCACCCAGTTACCCGCTTCGGCTGAGCTTCGGTATGAGCCCGCTGGGATCGTTAGCTCTGGGTGATCCCAAATAGTGATATTTAGGATATCGCCAGGTCCTACTTCGTATTCATATTTTGCGATTTCAATATCTAACTCTGGGTTTGGTTTTGAAAAAGGGTCCACTGAATTTAAAGACGTTACGCGCTCCAAAGTTAAGGGATAAACGGTAACCTGAGACTCTATATCACTCGATTCAGTGCTCATGACTGTTTTGTCACTGACCGAAAGGTGGCTACCAGGCAAAGTACACCCTGTAAGAAGGATAGGAAGTACTGATATCCCCAAAAATTTATTAAATGTGTTCATTGGTTTATAACTACCGAAAGAAAGTTTGCCGACTGAAATTGATTCATTCTAATTGAACTGCATTTCATCAATATTGATGATTTACTGCAGTTTTAAGCCTTTAGAAAGCGAGTCCATTCAGAATTATTTGTGTAATAAACACTCCAAATGGCTGCTAGCGACTTAGAGCTCTTAGTTTCATTAATGAAGGTGTGAAAATCCGACCCACAAAAAATAGTCAACTATTATCCATCTGGTTGCAATAAAGGCAACAAGTTACTTGAAAAAATACTGACGAATACATGACAAAATTGTGTCTATTTAACGTTAATGAGATGAATGCATGATTTTGCACAAGCAAACAGGCAAGAATGTGAAAAAACTCATGCCAAAGTTGTATGCATCCTATTTACACTATATGCAACTGCCGTTATGCTTCCTGTTGCGGTCGGATATAACAACAAATATTGGAGCTAATTTTGAAAATCAAACTTTTAACGGCAAGTGTGGCAGCAGTCCTACTAGCAGGTTGTGGTAGTGACAGCGATCCTGAGGTAAAAAGATACTCAGTTCAGGCTTATGACCCAGCTGTTATCGGCATGAAAGTTCAAGCAGTATGTGGTGGTGAGACATACGACGCGATTGAAAATACAACAAACTATGAAGGTATGGTTGGTAAAGCGCGTTTTGAAAATATCAACGTTGTAAATGCGCCAGGTGATTGTGCTTTCGTATTAACGCACACAGAAGATAGTAAAGACGCGTCAAATGGTAAACCTATTACATCTGACTACAAAATCCCTCAAGGCCTAGCCCAGACGGATTCATTGGTAACAGGCTCTCCATTTACGACTTTGGTTGCTAACTCTTTAAAAGATGGTGAAGTATACTCTTCTGATATCGCTGAAAAAGTATTCGAGAATTTGGGTATCGATATCAATGCAAGTGGTAAAACAGTTGACGAAATCCTTCGTGATACAGAATCTGTAGTAGCAGGACTTGGTAGTGAGGGTGGTAACAGCGCACTTGCTACTCAGCTAGTTGCAACAGCAAACGTTGTATCAGATATCATCAAAGCGAACCCAACAGCTTCGCCTGAAGCTGTAGCTGTTGCTGCAAAAGCAATAACAGAAGATGTAATCGCGGCGAACCCAAATTATCCTGAGAATGATTCGGGTGATGTTATCTACGTAACGATTCCAGCTGAAGATACTCAGAAAGTTGTTGCTGATGTACAAGAGGCTATTGATAACGACACTCCACTAGAAGATATCGAACCTGAAGTACCACAAATCCCAGATGCGGAAGTCGGTGAGCCAATTGAACCTGAAGATCCACCGGGTCCAGGCACTGGCGCGACAGGCGGTAACTAAGCAAGTTTTTGCTGATAAATTCTAAAGGCCTCTTCAGAGGCCTTTTTTGATCCTATCGTATTGTGGTCATCACCTTTTAGTGAGTCCTTTACTGTTTAAGTAAGGCAGGATATGCGGACGTGATTCCCCAGCCAGTTTACAGGTGACTTCTTGCGACCAAGTACTCTGTTTTTGATTGCTCGAACGGTTTGCATAGTAGTTTTGCATAGTTTGGTCATACGTCTGAATATCATCCAAGCTTAGGTCTTGATACTGATTTTCATGCACCACGACATGCTTAGGTAGGCGAGGTTTTACTTCAGGGGCTTGATCTGGATGACCAAGACACATACCAAATAAAATGGCGGTATTTTTAGGTAAACCTAATAATTCGTCTACTTTTTGGGCATTGTTTCGTAAACCACCAATATACACACCTCCTAGTCCCATCGACTCCGCCGCAAGCAAGCAATTTTGTGCCATGATGCCCGAGTCTACAGCGCCTATTAGCGTTAACTCGGTAAAGTCAGCTTGAACATCTGGGTTGATACTGGCGTGGCGTTGGTAATCAATGCAAAACACCAAAAACTCAGCCGCGCTTTCAACGTACCCTTGATTTCCGGCATATTGAGCTAATAGCGTACGTTTTTCTTTGTCGGTCACGCGAATAATTGAAACGACTTGCAACATGCTTGATGAGGACGCCGCAAGGCCGGCTTGAAGAAGGGCATCTAATTGTTCGCTCTCAATCGGTTGTGAGGTGAATTTTCGAATTGAGCGGTGGTTGAGAATTGTTTGAATCGTGCTGTTCATGGTGACTTAACATCCCCTGTTACGTGTAAAGGCTGAAGACTCACCTTAGCGACATTTGATGAGTCGGTAAACTATCTCAAAAGAAAAACAATGCTTGGTGCATAAGTGTGAAGACGAATCGAGAATACACCACTCGTTCTGTTTGAGAGCGTATATACTGTTTTTAGAATCAATAATTTAAATGCAGTGGAAAATATGAAAGAACTCATTGTTCATACAGTTACGGTGTTTATGGGCTTCTTTGCCATCATGAACCCTATCGCCAATATTCCCATCTTTTTGAGTTTAACTGCTGATGAAGATAAAGAAACCATCCGTTCCATTGCGCTCCGCTCGGTTTTTATTGCATTTATTATCATCGCGATATTTTCTATTGCCGGTAAGTTAATTTTTGATTTGTTTGGCATCACGCTTTATGCATTGCGAATAACAGGCGGTATTTTGGTGTTTTTGATAGGTTTTAACATGCTTCAAGGTGATTCGACGCATCAGAAAACCAAAGAGAAGGCGTATTCACCAGCTCAGCAACGGGCGGCATTGAGTATTGCAGTGTCTCCACTGGCGATGCCAATATTAGCTGGGCCTGGAACGATTGCTACCGCGATGAACTTTGCGACAGCGGGTGGTTTCGATCAAACCATTATTACTATCGTTTCTTTCGCTGTCCTCTGTGTGATCACCTATGTACTGTTTTTATTTGGAGACAAATTGGTCAAAGCGGTTGGACCAAGTGCTCTAAATGTTGTGACTAAAATGATGGGCTTAATTCTAGCGGTTATTGGTACTCAAATGTTCATTGATGGCGCGGGCGAAGCCTATAAAACGGTTTTCTCCTAGATTTCTCTTAGACCTTGCCACCTTGGTTAAGCCCGCAATTACATTTCTAACGGGTACGGATTTTTTGAACTTTAGTTTTCATTTTCTAAGAGAGAAATAAATAGACTTCACCTATTTCAATAATAAGAATATTCAATTGTTGTGATTGCACGAATTTCATTACTCTTTTGGCAAGGAGAATGGGGGAAATATGGCAACAAAAGCAATTGTAGTAGAAGGTGGCGCGATGCGAGGCGTCTTCGCAAGCGGAGTGTTAGATGCGTTTTTAGAGCAGAGTTATAAACCGTTTGATTTTGCAGTCGGTGTATCTGCTGGTGCATCAAATTTGATTGGGTATTTGACCGACTACCCGCATCGCAGTATTAACGTCATTACTAAGCTGGCCACAAGCAAACGCTTTTTTGACCCGACTCGCTTCGTTAAAGGTGGAGACCTCATCGATGTGAAGTGGTTGTTTGAAGAATCTAATCGCTTGTATCCCGTCGATGAAAATAAACTGTTTAATGGCGTTCCTTTTCTCGCAGCGACAACAAATGTAGATACAGGGCAAGCAGATTACTATCGCGTGACACGTGATAATTTTCACCATGCGATTGAAGCGACAACAGCGTTACCGATTGCCTACAAGCATACCCCTTGTTTTTCTGGTGGTTGTTATACCGATGGTGGGGTCGCTGATTCTATCCCAGTGCGTGAGGCTTATCGTCGAGGGGCTCGCGACATAACCGTAGTACTCTCTCACCCGCTGAATTATGCCAAAAAACCAGTTAAGACCACATGGCTGATGAAGAAACTGTTTGCGGAGCACCCCAAAATGGCGGATGCGATGTTAAGACGTGCAGATAACTATAATCAATCATTAGAGTTTATTCGTAACCCTCCACCAGGAACACATGTTAGGGTGATTGCCCCACCAGATAATTTTCATGTTCAGCGCTTATCAATGCGACAATCCGTTTTACTAGAAGGGTATGAAATGGGGCTGATTGAGGGGCGAGCGCATCTCACTAGTTTATCTGGTGTTTATGGTTTAGACCGGGAAAATTGTCATTTTTGCGTTTGATTATAAAAGAGCCTCATAGTGAGGCTCTTTTTACTTAACGTTCGAAGGGTGATTTAGTTGACTTTATCCCAAGCCATCTCCCAGTGTGAACCTATTCCAGGCTCGTAATGGTTTGCGCTTTCTTTCCACTGCATACAGTAACCAGAGTATGGGAAAGGTTTACATTGATAAATGCCCCCGTCGCTGGCAAGCACTTTTGTGCCCGCCGTGTAGCTAGATAGTCCTTCAGGGAAGACAAAATCGTACTCATCAGATGGTGGTGGAGTAACTGACTCTTCTTTTAAGTGAAAGTCGAGTGTTTGCTGATCCACCAAGTTGCCATCTTTATCCTTAATACGTGTTACGAGCATATGGTGACCCGGCTCCGATTTACTTAAAGCGAGCGATATCGCCTCTACCGAGCCGTCTTTCATTTCGTTTGCCCAACTTGCAAGTGGTTCGCGATGGTGATTGTAAACGGTGAGTTCTGCATTTAAATCGCCTTCAGCAGTTAGTGTCAGATCCAACGTTGTCGGTGTTGACTCAATGATATACTCGTCTGCTAAGCCATCTACTGTGAGTGAGTATTCTGGGACAGGAGTTTCAATGTTATAGCCGATCTCTACTCGCTCAAGGCCGCTATTTGCTTGCAGATACACCGGATTAGTACCATAAACAGGAGTGAATTTATCCTCTGCATACTGCCCGGCTTGCAGTTTTGCTTGTTTTTGGTTTAGCTTAGTCGCGAGTGCGTAAGACCAGTTTTTCGCTTGGCCCATTGCTGCATCGGTAATTTCTAGTTCAGTTCTATACGCCAAGTTTTCACCTGCTTGATCAAATACGCGTGTATAAACCGAATCCCCAATATTTAAATCCATTGTAGGAATAATTTGACCGCCTTGCTTCCAATCTGGAATAACGGGACTGTCACCATCAAATTTCACATCGATCACGTTATAAAATGAGGCTGCAGTGTCGCCAACATCCCATACTGCCAGGATGACATGGTATCCCTCGCGAGTAGGCACATTACATTGATGGCTTACCTGTTTCGGGGGTTGAACCATATTGCCGTCGATGACACAGAAAGGAGTTAGATCAAAAGAGTCTCGTGATAGTGAAGCGTTTGGGTTCCAATCAGGCTTGGTGATGTAATATTTCCAGTCGCGCGTCACGTGGTTAGCGGTAAATGTCCATTCAAAAGTTTGTGTACCTGCTTGAATAGGGCGTTTTACCCAGCGGTCGGCAGTTTGCTCATCAAGGGCAGCTGCTAAAGCGGTTTCGGCACTCGCTATTTTACCATCGCGAGGCCCTGTTTCGGGAAAGCCATCAGGGCCTTCAACGCTTTGCGGTTCATATTGAATCGCACCGCAGTTATTATTTTTTTCGTTAGTATCTGGCGTTGGATACTTACATAGTGCCGAGCGACTTGCAGCGACACCACCATTGGTTTCTGATACATAACCGTGAGCCGCAGCACCTGAGCTAATGCTTGCAAGTGCTAACGCGAGTACGGATTTGGTTGGAAATGATTTCATCACATGTCCTCTGTTATGGCTGACAAACTAATGTCACACTCCGGCGCATGCTGAGCATAAAGCAACTCTACAGAAATTGGACTTCTGTAACACTGCGTCATGGTAACCCCGCTATCATGAGCATTCTTTTAGATTTTTAAATGCTGACAGACCGGAAGCTTTGCGTCCCACCCTTTCGAATGGTTTGCCGAAATGTGATTGAGCAGCCAAAATTTAGCTTAAGAATTTACATGTGGAAAAGTAAACGTCACTGACATGGAATCCTGTTCTCAAATTGAAAGATAACGATATCTTAACCTCGTCAATATTGTGCAGTGTTGTCTTGCAAGGTATTGATTTTAATTTTGTTTTTATCTTTTTTATAGTCATCGTGAATGAGTGGGGGTTTGTTGGGGATAAGTGGAGAGGAATCGTGCTAAGGGTGGAAGAAGTTCTGTCTAAAGGGCGGAGTGTACCGCCCTTTGAATGGTGTTATTTCGGCATGATGACAGTATCAATCACGTGAATGACACCGTTTTTAGCTTTCACATCGGTTGCAATGACATTTGCATCGTTAACCATGACTTTATCGCCCATGGTTTTAATCATCACATCTTGCCCCTGAACCGTAGTCGCTTTGTCTAGCTTAACAACATCGGCAGCCATCACTTTCCCTGGGACGACGTGATAAGTCAAAACAGATACTAACTTGTCTTTGTTTTCCGGCATTAAGAGCATGTCGACTGTGCCGTCTGGCAGTTTTGCAAAAGCGTCATCCGTTGGTGCAAAAACAGTAAATGGGCCTTCCCCTTTGAGAGTGTCAACCAAGCCCGCTGCTTTTACCGCAGCAACAAGCGTATTGAAAGAGCCGTTTTCAGCGGCAACGTCGACAATATCGGCTTTCATCATGCCATGCTCATGAGCCTTGACGGGAAGCATAAAAGATAACGTCGCCATCAGTGTCGCCGCGATAACTAAGATACGTTTGAACATAATGTGTTCCTTACTAGTTGAGGGTACAACTGGTTCCCTGGAGTGTGTTTGCATTTGTACGCATTGTGATTGAGAGATGATCATCGCGTCCTACTTTCTTTTGAGGGTCTAACATGTCGCGCAAGAATTCGTCTGCCTTCTTGTTTCACATCGGCTCGTTTCCGCCACGTCCATAAGCGCTCTCTTGCTGCCTTAGCTGCGTTGTCTGGTGTGATAATAGGTGCAAGGTAACGGCTATCTGGCTGCAACTGATACATGACAGCTTCCATCTGGGTCATTGTCCAAGGCTCGAATAAAAGAGGGGGAGGAACCATTTGCAATTCAGGTACCCACTTGTAGATGAACGTGCCGTCAGGATCATGTTCTTGGGCTTGCTTGATCGGATTATAAATACGGATTGTGTTAGTCCCGGTTACTCCTGCTTGCATTTGGAATTGTGGGTAATGAATTCCGGGCTCAAAGTCGAGAAACAGTTGCGCTAAATGCGTTACACCTACTCGCCAATTCATGTTCATGTGGTGAGTAAGAAAGCTAACCAGCATGGCACGCATGCGAAAGTTAATGTAACCAGTGTGGTGCAAACAGCGCATGCAGGCATCAATCAAAGGTACGCCAGTATGCCCGGATTTCCATGCTGCTAACTTTTCTTCATCGAAAGTACTACTTTGTTTAATCAATGGTTCGTAAGCCCGATTAACGCAGTAAAACTCCATGTCGTATTCCGATTCGAATTTTTGGATGAAGTGACAGTGCCAATGAAGCCGTGAAGACAATGCAATTAAGCTGCGACGAAACCCAGCGACTTGCCAGTGTTTCAAAAGGTATTGATAAACTTCACGCAAGGATATGTTACCCCAAGCGAGATATGGAGAAAGTCGAGTACAGGCTGTGCGTGAGGCTGTGGGACTAGAAATGCTTCGATAGTAATCACGACCTCGACGATGGAAAAAGTCCTCTAGTGTTTTCCAAGCGAGCCGGCTTCCTCCCGTTTGCATTCCTTTGCATTTTGATAGCCAGGATGATGGTGGCGAAAACGAACAGCCGAGAGCTTCTGCATCCAATGAATGCAATAAGTCGGTTTGGAGCTCAATAGGGCTTATTGAGGCTCTCATGACAGAGTCCCAATGTTTGTCCCAACCTTGCCGGTTTATTGCACCTCTGATTACAGCACCGTGTTCGAATTCAAACCAGTCGATGTTCTGCTCATACAGCCAAGCGGCAACTTGTCGGTCTCGTTCAAAGGTGCAGTTGAGTCCTATTTCTTGGTGAGAAAAAACAGCGTTGATTTGATATTGCGCTTGAATTGATTGGAAACATGCTAAGGCATCGTCAAACAGCACCGTGATTCGATGCCCATACGCTTTGAGCGTTTCATCCATGTCTTGCAGTGATTGCCAAACAAATCGCCAGTGGCGCTCAGAATAGTGTGGGTTGTTCAATAGCAATGGTTCAACAATATACAAAAGCACAGTTGGGTGCTTTGTTGATAATGCTTGAGTTAGTGGTTGATGGTCAGTCAGCCTTAAATCTCGCTTTAACCACACGACATTGATTGTTTGCATCGGAATCCTCTTTGTTTCCGATGTTGTACGCAAGTAAACCGAAGAAATCTCATCCAATGATCGGTTTTATTCCACAAAACGTAGAGGTAACTTTTAGGGAGGTGACACATGGCAATAGCATTGAGTAAGTTACAAAAATACTTCTATGTGGACAAATTGGTCATTCATTCGCTTGATCTCGCATTGTATCAGGCATCTGTTGTGATTGATGGAGAAGCGCAATTTATCACTGATGACAACGGTATCTTTTTGAGGGCTCATTCCCTGATCGAGATGCAAAAGAAGTGCAGGAATATCAAAGCAAATAAGCAGGTCTTAGTGCATCAAAGTGCTTATGATGAAATGGTGGGGCTACCCGAAGGTAAAAGAGACAATCAACTAGAGGTATTGGTGAGGGATACAAAATTGTATTGAAAGAGTATTGGTGCGCAGTAAAAGCGAGCCACCTTACGGCAGCTCGCTAAATATAAGGAGAGTTAGGCTTAGTCTTGTTTACGCTGCGCTTCTTTTTGCGCGTACTTAGCGGCACGTCGAGCTTCTCTTTGCTTGGCACTTTCACCACCAACATGCTGCTCGCCTCGCTGCTCTGCAAGAACAATTTGTTTTTCACGCTCGCGGAATCGAGCAATTTGTTCTTCTGAGTGTTTGCCGTGACATTTTGGACAGCTCACGCCTTGCTCGAACAATTCTGACTGTTTGTCTTCTTCAGTGATCGGTAGACGACAAGCGTTACATAAATCGTAATCTGCTTTTTCTAGCTGGTGGTTCACGGCAACACGACCGTCAAATACGTAACAATCGCCTTCCCACATGCTCTCTTCTTGAGGAACTTCTTCAAGATATTTAAGAATGCCGCCTTCTAGGTGGTAGACCTCATCAAAGCCCTGTTCTTTCATGTAAGCCGTTGATTTTTCGCAGCGGATACCACCGGTACAGAACATCGCAACTTTCTTGTGTTTTGCCGGGTCCATGTTTTCTTTTACATAGTCTGGGAATTCACGAAAGGTTTCAGTATTTGGGTTTACAGCGCCTTTGAATGTCCCGATCTCGATTTCGTAATCATTACGTGTATCGACAACAAACACTTCAGGATCAGCAATAAGATCGTTCCACTCTTGAGGTTTCACGTAAGTACCCACTACGTGGCGAGGGTCTATACCTTCAACACCTAATGTTACGATCTCTTTTTTCAATTTCACTTTGGTGCGATTGAATGGCTGGGTCTCAGAATACGACTCTTTGTATACGGTGCCAGTCAAACGAGGTTCGTTGTTTAGCCACTCCAGTAGCGTATCAATACCTGCACGATCAGATGCAACAGTACCGTTGATACCTTCACTTGCCAGTAGTAATGTTCCGCGAATATGGTGTTTTTCCATCAACGCAAGTAATGGCTCGCGTAGCTCTTGATAGTTATTCAGCTCAACAAACTTGTACAGCGCACAAACTACATACTGACTCATGAGGTTTCCTTTAAAAATACAGGTGGTCAACGACCTTAAAATTTTAGCGGCACGAAGTATACCTGACTAAACTAGTCGGAAATACGGACAAATTATACGGATATTATGAGTAGGCGGGGCCTGGCGGTCTTTGGTAGGGGGAGCATGTCCGCAGGTGAAGCCGCTATGTGTTCAAATTATAAGCATTAATTATAGTGGGTTAGGTAGGTTGGAGCCGATACTTTTGGTTTAAATTTATGCTGTTATTCTCTTTTAGGCCCTTCAAAAAAGTTAGGCGCAAGAAGCACCAAGTAATCACCGGAGTCATTGACAAGGAAAGGACATGTCGCAGTTTTATACATGAGGTGGTGAGGGATAAAGGTTTAGGGACAAAGAGTGAATGACTGATCGCCATTGTTCATAAACCGCTATAAAACGCCTTTTCACCACATACTGAAAAGGCGTTTTTCTAACGTCTGCCGTGCTTATTTCAACGTAGCTGCGGTCTGTTTTCCCATGGCAATGAGCCTGTCGAGAATACGTTCACCGTCGGCACGTAAGCCGTTGTGCTCGTACTCATTGGTGATCCACGCTTTTGAGTTTGGTATTAACGCGAGCGTCTCTCGGCTGATATCCATTTCAACAAACATATCATCGGCGTAAACGGCGCAACTGACAGGCACTTTGTTCTGAGCCAGTTGTGTTTGATCGTACAGCGTTGTCCAATCTTCTTTCGCTGCCAATATTTCTGCGGTGTCTTTTAGTGGCTTGAGGTTAACGTATTGGTCGAACATCCATGGGAAGACCATTTCCCCCGTAAAGTAAAATGGCTTGCCAGATTCATAATTAAACTCTGATCGGGTTTGGCGAACGCGGTGCGCACTCCAATTCGACGCGAAGCTTTGACAGTAAATCGATTCATGCAAAATGGCGTAGATCGGGTTGGTTTGGAAGTTTTGCTGCGCCAACATATCGTTTAAGAACTCATAACGAAGTTGTGGTTTGCCGTTCACTTCAATCAACGCGCTTTCTAGCCAATAGTAAGTTGGTAAGAAAGTATCACTCACACCAAAGTTGATGCCGATTTGTTGAAATTGCTCCACCGTGAAGCGTTGACCATTTGGTAGGTACTCTTCATTTTCCAGCAAGTGATTCGCAATGTTTTGGCAAAGTTGTTGCGCACTTGGAAATTGTTGGAAGAACGCTTGGTTTTTCTCCATGGTGCGTTTGAAAGTGGCTTCATACACATCGTCGGCATGACGTGAGACTGATGGCACGCCACCTGTGATGTAGCTTTGTAGCAAGCTATCTGGGAACAAAGACAAATAGGTGAGGGAGCAAAACCCACCAAAGCTTTGACCTAAGATCGCCCATTTTTCGACGCCAAATTGCTCACGAATGTATTCCGCGTCGCGCACGATGTTATCCGCTCGGAAGTGGCTCAAGTAGTCTGCTTGTTGCTCTGGCGTGAGGTGAGCAAGCGTCTGGTGATTAATTACGCTGCTGTTGCCCGTACCGCGCTGGTCGAGAAGCAAAACTCGGTACTCTTGCAGGGCGCGTTTTACCCAGCCGTTATTGCCGTTTTGACGTGGAGAGGGAAAGCCAGGCCCGCCCTGAAAGTAAACCAACCAAGGTTTGGTCGATTCTTCATCGCCAACTAGGCAAACCGAACGGGCGAAGACTTCAATGGTGCCTTTGCTCGCGTCTTGGTAATCCAGAGGAACGGTAAAACTGTGGGGAGTGTAATGCAATCCTGCGTCGATAAATGATTGAGCGTTCATTGTTATCTTTATTTCCTTATTGAGGGGTAGCGCTACTTTACTGCGAATGGCGCGAAGAACCAATGCTATTTCCCAATTGCCTCTTTAGTTCTATACCTTGGTCAAATCAATGTAAGTTCAAGAAAATGAAACGATTAGCGACTGGTGCAACTGGTTGAGTGAGCTATGCTCAATAGAGTTGCGACAAAGTAAGAGCATGGAGGAAGTCGGATGAAAGTGTCACTGGCTCGATGGACAATTGTGACTTGTTTAATAAGCGTACCTACTTTTGCCGTTGTTACGCCCAACCCACCTCAGTTACAGGCAAAAGGCTACGTATTAATGGACTTTCAATCCGGTGCCATTATTGCCGAGCATAATGGGCGAGCAGGCCTTGCTCCGGCGAGTTTAACCAAGTTGATGACCGCTTATGTAGTTGGACAAGAAATCAAAGCGGGGCGTTTGAAATGGGATGATGTTGTCACCGTGAGCGAAAACGCGTGGTCGGCCAAGTTTCCCGGTTCTTCTAAAATGTTCATCAAACCGAAAGATGAAATTAGTGTTGCGAACTTAATGCGCGGCGTGATCATCCAATCAGGAAATGACGCGTGCGTTGCACTGGCTGAGCACGTTGCAGGCAGTGAACGCGGCTTTGTCGCCTTGATGAATGGTTGGGCGGAGAAATTAGGACTGCAAGACACCTATTTTGTGAACTCCCATGGTCTTGATAGTGATGGCATCCAAACCTCACCAACCGATATGGCAAAACTCATGCAGTCGATCATCAGCGATGTTCCTGATGTGTATGCGCTATACAGCGAGAAAGTCTTCAAATGGAACGACATTACGCAGTACAACCGCAATAAGTTGTTATGGGATAATTCCATTGATGTCGACGGGGGCAAAACCGGCTACACCAGCAATGCCGGATACAGCTTGGTGAGCTCGGCCAAAGAAGGAAGAATGCGCCTTATCTCGGTGGTGATGGGTACGCCAAGTAAACAGGCTAGGATCAGCCAATCGAAGAATCTACTCAGCTATGGTTTTCGCTTTTATGACACCAAGCAAGTTGCTAAACAGGGGGAAGTTGAGTCTAAAGTTCGCGTTTGGAAGGGAAATGCTAATCAAGTTGAAGCGATCTTCGCTAAAGATGCCTATCTCACTCTACCTCGTTCAATGACGGCTGGGCTTGATAAGAGTGTGGTGTTAAATGAACCGTTGATTGCGCCGATCGCGCAAGGGGATGAGATTGGTAAGGTCGTTTGGAAAAGCGATGACAGTACCGTGGCGAGTTATCCCTTGGTCAGCAGCCAAGCGGTAGAAGAGGGCTCGTGGTTCGGTCAGCTTTGGGACAGTCTGGTGCTGTGGGTGAAATCGTTCTTTAACTAGAATAAAAACGAGCAGAAGTGTCTTTCTGCATTTTTTTGTTGATGGCCGCCCAGCTAAACGCTGGGCGGTGCTTTATTTAACGGTTTATTCCGACAAGGTGATGATTGGTAAATCGTCCCAAATCTTACTTTCATCCGATGCGCCACCGGAGAAGTTCCAAGGGCCTTTGTCTTGTTCTAGCGGACGGTAAGTTGCCGAAAGGCCGTCTAAGTCCCAAGTCGTGACATAGAAGCGGATACCATCGAGCGAATCTGGGCGGCCTAGTGCATCGCTAGCAAAGTCCATCGAAATGGTGTTGTTGGCTTTGTCTACCGTGACCATTGGTGCTGGCGTTACGGCTTCTCCCCATGTCGTCGCATTTGCTCCTTTGGTGTTGTAAATCGAGCTTTGCCAGCCAAAAACAACCGCATTGCGACTCCAGGTTCCGTTTGGCATAGAAGCGTTGATCTTCGGTAGCTCAGACAAGTTGGTTGCGGCTTCTTCCGGTAAATCAATAAAGATGGTGAAACCCACGTGGTCGAAGCCGTTTGGTGGCAACCAAGTGTCGGTGATTTTGTCCATAGTGAAGGTCAAGCGTACGTTACTGCCAACGGTAAACACTTCTGCTTTGTTGATCGCGAGTTGGCTGTTGTCTTTGTCGAACGTTGGATCGGTTGGTAATGAGTAGTTGCCGTTTGGGCCGCCCACGCCGTCTTGTGCATCGCCCGCATCATCAATGGTGTCGTCCGGCGTGTTTGACCAGCTTAGGTTGGAGACAAAATTCACGTCCTCGATGCCTGCTTTTTTCTCGGTGGAATAAATCGCGAAGCGGTGCTGTTGCTCGCCAATCGCAAAATGACGAGTCGACAGCGTGACACTAAACTGACCATCAGCACCTACAGTAATGGTTTGCGCTGTTTCCAAGTTACCATCGACGACGAGGTTCAACTTCTCGTTGGCGTTCGCACTACCCGCGATAACAATATCACCAGTGATGGTTTGTCCTTCCCAATCCTGCGCTAGTTGGATGTTGAGGTCTGGGGTATCTACAGATTGATTGCTGCTTGTTTTTGAGTAAATCACTGCTGACTTGGCTGGCAACTCAAGGGTTACGTGACCGTTTTCATCGGCGATTAACTGCTCTGGAGCGTCCGCCCAATTCGACATGATTTGTTGTTGGAAGACGGTGCCGCCCGCTTGCTCTACATCGAGTTGGTTCATCAACATTGGGGAGTTAGATGTGTTCATTACCACTAAGACTTCGTCGTTATCCAAAGTGCGGGTAAAGGCGAACACACCTGCACCAGCTTTATCGCTGCCAATGACTTTCATTTCGCCGCGTGTCATGACTTTGTTTTCGGTACGTAACTTAGCAAGCTCTTGGATGAACAAGTACATCTCGCTGTTTTGGTCGAATGAGTCTACGTAGTTGCCATCTTCACGGTACCCTCCGGCGAACATCGCATCACGCGCCGCTGACATCGCTTGCTCTGTACCTTGGTAAATCACAGGGATGCCCGGTACCGCCATCATTGTGATCAGAGCTTGCTTCATATCGTTGACACTGCCTTGCGATAGAAAACGTGGCGTATCGTGGTTATCAATGAAGTTCGGCATGATGTATGGATTTGGGAACATGTCCATCATTTTCTCAAGACGGAAACGTAAATAGTCGGTCGGTTGCCCTGATGCAAATACGCGCGTCATGGTCGCTTGCAATGGGAAGTTCAGTACCGAGGTTAGCTGTTTCGGCGAGCCACTTTCACCGATGTAAGTCAGCATCTTCTCTTCGCCTTCGGTGTGGTAAGGCGTAGATGTTTCGAATACTTCACCAAAGGTCAGGAAGTTATCGCGACCGGTATCAACCGCTTGAGTCATCACACCATCGTCGGCGTGCAGGAAGTCGTTCCAGAAATCGTGCTCAACAAACTTCACCGTATCGATACGGAATCCGTCGACGCCGACTTCGCGAATCCATTTTCGGTAGCTCTCTTTTAGATAAGCGCGTACTTCAGGATCGGACGTATTAAGGTCATCCAAATCAGAGAGCTGCCAGGTTTTTTCTTGTACCGGATCGTTGTGGTCGGTGATGGTTGGTGTCCAGTGGTAGCTGCCTGTGCCGTCTGTTTTACACTCGTTCATGTTGAGTGGGTACGGCAGTTCTTGCCCGGCGGGTAGTGTATTTTTAATCAAACGGAAGCCTTGGCAAGGTAGGCTTGGATCATAACTGTAAGGATCATCGTAGGTGAAGAAGTTGCCTACATGGTTGGTCACGATGTCCTGAATTAAGAACATGTTACGCGCATGCACTTCGCGTGCTAACGCTTGGTAGCTTTCCATGTCACCAAAGTGCTCATCCACTTTTTGGAAGTCACGCGCCCAGTAGCCGTGGTAGCCGCCGTAGTTTTGTTCTGCGTCCCACCATTGGTTTGCCACTGGCGGCGTAATCCAGATAGAGGTTGCGCCTAGGTCTTCGATGTAGCCCAGTTTGTCGCTGACACCAACCAGGTCACCACCACTGAATTTTTTGTCTGAGGTAGGATCGTACTCATTCTGACCTTGATCGTTAAGCGTGTTGTCGCCGTCGTTAAAACGGTCGATCATCAAGAAGTAAATGATCTGGTCTTGCCAATCAGGAGATGCCACGTGGCTTCCTGTATCTGCTGGCGTAGTCTCATCGCTACCACAGCCAGAAAGAGCTAAGGCGATCGCTAAAGGGAGTATTTTTATTTTATTCATTGGGTTAGGTAAGGTTTCAAACACGGTTTTTGTCTCCGTTATGCAGCAATGCGGAAACGATAAAGCAAAGGTTAGAAATTGAGAGTGTCATTTTGCGCCAAAAAAGACGTGAAATGATGTCACGAAGAGACGATTTTGATCTGACCGACAGTTTTAATTGAGTGGTTGCACAATAGGATATTGTATCGGGTAATGCTCTTTCGCGAGCTCGTTGTCGGATTCATCATAAAGGCGGAAACGGCACTGCTTTGCAGTTTGAGTGAGCGATAATTGCAGCACCCAACAAGCATAATGTAGCGAGTGTTGGGTCAAGCGCATTGCGTGAGGTGTGGGGTCATCATCGACGTAACAGTTAATCCTCGAAACGTTTTCAAGTCGGCATGCCAGTTCGATAAAGAGCGTGTATTGCGCCCCAATATTAATAAGCTGCCGAGTCGGGACAATGTATTCCGTTGCGCCAATTAAAAGCCCCTTAGAAACCACATAATCACGCTGGTGGTTATTCTCAATGTAACGTTCTCCATCGACTTCATAACACAGGCGAAAGGTAAGGGGATGCGCTACCGGAAGTTCGGTCGTCGCCCATAGTTCGGTGCCATTATTCAAAAAACGCTCGAAGAAGGCTGGGTAGCGACGCCACGTGCCATCACGGTCTCGACATTCAACGGAGACCACTTTTTCAAACGCAATATTATCCACTTCCATCCAGATTTTACCGACGGGTTGGTCAATGTCGTTATCGGCTAAAGTATTCGCTTTGGCGTAGTACAAGCGGATGGGTTGGTTGTTGAGATGAGTGCGGTTATCTAAGCACTGCTGGCGATATTGCATGGGTGAAAACGGATACCAACGACGAAAAGTGCGGTGAAAGTTCGAAGGTTCTTCATAACCAAGTTGATAGGCGATTTGCTGCGTTGTGAGTTGGGTGTCGGCAAGCAAAGTGAGTGCTTGCTTTCTTTTAGCGAAATCAACGCATTGAGAGTAGCTCATTTGCTTTTCTTGCAGTCGACGTTGCAAGGTGCGTTTGGAGACGCCCAGTTGCCTTGCCGCTTGCTCTAACTTGAGCGCGTAATTACTGTTTTTGATGAACAAGGCGTTCAAAACACTCAGCAATTCTGGCTGTTCAATTGGTTGGTGAGAAAGCAGCAAATAAACATGTTTCACCAGTTCAAACACGCTTAAACTGGTTTTAGAATCTCGCGTTTCCCCTAGAAAAATATCGGCCGCGAGTGGATTGCTGGCTTGAACTTGTATTGATTCACTTAGCTCAAGCGTCTCCAACTGCATTTTGAGCAAGCCAAACACCGACTCCGCCCAATTTGGCATATCGGCTGTTCTGCATTCTACTTGCAGATGGATTTGGGCATCACCATGTTGAAATGTGACGTACAAACGGCGGTCGAATAATGAGACACTTTTACTCCACCAAAGCAGCCCTTCCTGGAGGTTAGGCGCTTCTTTCAACATCATGCATTGCAAGGCCACCAACTTCTCAATGTGCCAATATTCGCCGGCAATTCGAAGGTGATTGTGACCGAGCTTTTTGCACAGAAAGGATGTAATAACGTTATCTTGAGGCTGCATGAGTTGAGTTTGGTTGCGAGCAAACATGCATTATTGCCGAAAAGATGAAGAAATTCAGTGAGAACGCTCAAAGCCTTTCTTATCGTTTTATTTTCAAATTTATTTTGAAAATGTTTTTAATCGAAATCGGTTTTTCCCTTTATCTCATGAGGTTATGCTGTTACACAGCTTAAATTCATTAATTGGAGAACCTCATGGATATCGTACAAGCTGCAAAATCTCGTTACTCAACGAAAGTGTTTGACTCAACGCGCAAGCTATCTCAAGAAAAAATCGACGCAGTTAAAGAGCTGATTCGTTTTAGTCCATCGAGTGTGAACTCCCAGCCTTGGCATTTCATTCTGGCAAGCACAGAAGAAGGCAAACAGCGCATCGCTAAAGCGGCGCAAGAGAATTACGCGTTTAACGCGGCGAAGATTCTCAACGCTTCTCACGTATTGGTGTTTTGTGCGAAAACAGGCATTGATAACGACTACATTGAAGCGCTAATGGTGCAAGAAGAAAAAGATGGTCGATTCCCAACTGAAGAAGCGAAAGCGGCTGTACGCGGTGGTCGTAGCTACTTTGTGAACATGCACCGTTTTGATCTGAAAGATGCAAACCATTGGATGGAGAAACAAGTTTACCTCAACGTGGGTACGTTGCTGTTGGGTGCTTCGACGCTAGAAATTGATGCAGTACCAATTGAAGGGTTTGATCCAAAAGTGCTGGATGAAGAATTTGGCTTGCGTGAAAAAGGTTATACCAGTGTTGTGATCGTGCCGCTTGGCTACCACGCGGAAGATGACTTCAACGCGAAAACGCCAAAGTCTCGCTGGGACGCAGAAACCGTATTCACCGAGATCTAATTCAAGCTTACTTGCAGGTTACGTAGAACCCTGTAATCAATATATAAATCGCAAAAGAGTGATAAAACGATGATCCACTTAGTCGCAGAAGTTAAAGCCTATCCAGACCGTAAGGATCAGGTGGCGAATTTGCTTTCTGGTTTACTAGAGCCAACTCGCAAAGAAGAAGGCTGTTGCCAATACGAGTTGTATCTTGACGAGAAAGTTGAAGGCCTATTTATGTTCCAAGAAATCTGGGCATCGCAAGAGGCCTTGGATAAGCATTTGCAAAGCCCGCACATGGCGACGTTTCTTGAAACATTAGAAGAGAACGATTGGGTTGAATATACCCAGATTCGTCCTCTTCGATTTATCGCCTAATGACAGAAGGTTGCCAGCACGTTGGCGCGTTGCTGGCAGCATTTTTGTTGGATAAAGTCGCGGAAAGTCCGAATCGTTGGCGTTAGTAACCGACGATCGGCGCACACCATGTAGAGCGGCACTGGGCCGCAATCCCACTCTGGTAACACTCGCACCAATCTTCCCTCGATTAAGTCTCGGCTAATGTCCATCAATGATTTATTCGCAATGCCTTTGCCTTTGATCGCTAACCGGTGTGGCAAGTCACTATCGTTGCTCAACAAGTTACCGCTGACCACGATTTGTTCTTTCTCGCTGCCACGCGTGAGCGTCCATTTGTTGTAGACCGAATCCGCGACCATGTAGCACAAGCAGTTGTGTTGCGTTAAATCGGCAGGAGAGGCGAGTTCTGGATGTGTAGCTACGTACTCTGGCGATGCACATAATATCCGTTCGTTTGACCCACATAATGCCAATACGACCAGATTGGAGTCGGCCGGCTCGCCGTAGCGAATCGCAATATCGACAGGCTTTGTGTACATATCCGTCAAGCTATCGGACAGCTCTAGTTTGATGGAAACATTTGGGTAGAGATCGATGAACTCATCCACCCAATCGAGCAACATATTGCGACCAAAATCGGAGGGTGCAGTAATGTGCAGCTGACCAGACAACTCCCCGCGCGCACTTGAGATCTGATCCAACCCCTCTTGCAATGTTGCCAACGCTTGCGTGGTTTTGTCTAAAAACAGTTCGCCCTCTGAGGTTAAACGCAGGCTTCGGGTGGAACGCACAAACAACGGGAAACCGATTTGCCCTTCAAGACGCTTAATCGATGCGCTAATGGCGGCAGGTGTCATGTCCATACTGTTAGCGGCTTTTGAAAAGCTGCCTTGGCGCGCGGTTTCGACAAAAATATTGAGGTCGTTGAGGGCTTTCATAATGAAAAGGGCTTTTAAGAAGTTTGGGCTACTATAGGGGAGAGTCGTAGGCCAATTCAAGGTTAAAACATTAGGTTGCACGGCGAGTTTGAGTTAGATTAGCGCGCAACTTCACTTTACCGGATCAATAGCATGAGCCAACAGCAGCCGAATAACCCACTTCACGGGTTGAGTTTAGAGAAAATCGTCACCCGACTAGTTGAACACTTTGGTTGGAATGGCATGTATGAGCGCGTTCGTGTGAACTGTTTCAAGAAAGATCCTTCAATCAAATCGTCGCTGAAGTTCCTGCGTAAAACGCAATGGGCCAGAGATAAGGTGGAAGCGCTGTACATCGAGACATTCTGCTAACCGCTCTATGGTCTGCAGCAAGCGGCAAGCAGATTCTTAGTCTCGCTATGGCTCGCTAGAATGACGCAGCTTTTCTTATCGCGTAGGCTGGAAGAGTCGCGCTGCTGATGCGTCTCAAGCGAGATTTCGGATGGTCACTTAGGCTTGTCTGGAATCGCTTTTTTAGATGGTTTTGTAGAGGTCAGAGTCAAACTCGAACCGTCATTCTGAACCGCGAGGAACGAGCGTGAATCAGAATCTACCTTCAGATTGTATTGAGTTTATTCATGGCTTTATGGTCTGCAGCAAGCGGCAAGTAGATTCTTAGTCTCGCTTTGGCTCGCTAGAATGACGTAGCTTTTCTTATCGCGTAGGCTGGAAGAGTCGCTCTACTGATACGTTTAAAGCGAGATTCCGAGTGACTCACTTAGGTTCTTCTGGAATCGCTTTTTTAGATGGTTTTGTAGAGGTCAGAGCCAAACTCGAACCGTCATTCTGAACCGCGAGGAACGAGCGTGATTCAGAATCTACCCTCAGATTGTATTGAGTTTATTCATGGCTTTATGGTCTGCTGCAAGCGGTAAGTAGATTCTTAGTCTTGCTATGGCTCGCTAGAATGACGAAGTTTTTCTTATCGCGTAGGCTGGAAGAGTCGCTCTGCTGATGCGTCTAAAGCGAGATTCCGGATGGTCACTTAGGCTTGTCTGGAATCACTTTTTTAGATAGTTTTGTAGAGGTCAGAGCCAAACTCGAACCGTCATTCTGAACCGCGAGGAACGAGCGTGATTCAGAATCTACTCTCAGATTGTATTGAGTTTATTTATATCTCTATAGGCCTGCAGCAAGCGGTAAGTAGATTCTTAGTCTCGCCTTGGCTCGCTAGAATGACGCTAGTTCTCTTATCGCGTAGGTTGGAAGATTAGCCATACGTTATTCCCGACAGCGATGAAGAATCGCTGTCGGGAACCTCGCCTTTAATCTCTCATTTCTTGCTACTCTAAATGATGCGTGCTACCCACAGTTCCTTCCAAATCTAAAATCGACTGGCGAACGTGGTCTGGAATCGCCGCTTTTACGTTGTTCTTAAAATCAAACATCACACCAGTGGCGGTCGCGATGGTCGCAATTTTACCCCACTTCTTACTCAGCACTTGGTACTCCATCGTGATGCGATCTTCTTGCATGTCGATTACGCGAGAACCGACTAATAGCGTGTCTGGGTAAGTAACAGGCAATTTGTAGCGGCATTGAGTCTCGCTCAGTACTGGCCCAATTTGCGAGGTCTGCAGGTCGACCAGCAGGTTAATTTTGTTGAAGTAATCTAAACGTGCGGTCTCGAAGTAGCGAAAATAGACCACGTTATTAACGTGTTGCAGAGCATCCATTTCACCCCATGCGACTTTTATCTCTGTGATAACGGGAAAGTCCTTTAACAGTGTGTCCATTTCTATTGCTCCTTTTTCATCTGCTTTGCCACAAATTGCGACGCGACTTATCACTTTGAGCATTTATTCTAGATGTAATCATTTAATATGTAATAAAATTGTTTTTAAAATGTGAAATGAAATAGTGGTTTGATTATGTAAACCAGAAACTTTACATAATCGAGTTGAAGGCGTAAGTTTAACTAAGAGTAACCAGATAGGAGGTGTCTCATGATTGAACTCAAAGGTTTCAACCTCGCAAGAGTTGAGAAACGCATCGATTGGACAGGTGAGCTGTTCAGTTTGAGAATATCTGGCGCGCCTCTTTCCTTTAAAGCTGGCCAATTCACCAAGCTTGCTTTGCTTGATGATGAAGGTAAGCCGATCAGCCGCGCTTACTCTGTGGTTAATGCGCCAAGCGAGCAATTCGATTGGTTGGAGTTTCTAATAGTAGCCGACCCTCAAGGACAACTTTCTCCACGGCTCCAAAAGCTTAAATCTGGTGATAGCATTTATGTCGGTACCACCGCACATGGCGATTTAATCCATGATTCTATTCCTAAACAGGCTCATGACCTGTGGCTGCTATCTACAGGTACGGGGATTGGACCGTTTTTGTCGCTGCTGGATGATATAAACTTACCGCCTCACAATGAGCGCATTGTGCTGGTTCATGCCGTTCGTTTCGAAAAAGATCTGGTTTATAAATACCTAATTGAACAGCTTCAGCAACGATATGAAGGCAGATTAAAGTATATACCGATAGTCAGCAGGGAAGTGGTTGATGGTAAATTACAAGGCCGAATTCCTGAACTCATCGAATCGGGTTTACTGTCCAACGCCGCTGATGCGCCATTCTCAGCTCAGCGTAGCTTTGTCATGATGTGTGGGAATCCACAAATGATCAAAGATACCGTGCCCGTTTTACAAGAGCTAGGCTTGGAAAAGTATCGCCATCAAACTGGGGGAAATATCATTTACGAACGTTACTGGTAGCGTTTTGTTAAATTGATACGGTTATGCTCAAGATGTAATGATTACTTTTGAGATACGACCGCGATTTAGTATGTTCTTAGTTGAATATTATGTTGGCAATACCTAAACTGCGCTCACCATTGCGCGTCTGTACACTCAGTCATTCTCGCTTAACCAATTACATTGAGGTGACTGAAGTCCATGTATGCTTTTATCGCGAGCAAGCAACAGAGAATCATTGCTGGTTTTATCGACCTGCTCTTTGCGATGGTGGTCGTGTTAATCATCGCATTGAGTATTAACTCTTTTCTTAACGACTTTCAGCTCTCTTTAGCAGATAACCTCACGCTTGTTCGTGAAACTCAGGCGTTTTACTTGCTTTCTTTACCAACGGTTTTAATGATCAACTGGAATGCATTGAGTCATGGGCAAACCATTGGTATGCGCATGATTGGTATTAAAGTTGTAATGAAAAATGATAGTAAGGCAACGAAAGTTACAGCAGGGTTAAGGCTTGTTATTAGCTACTTGCTGGAGATGCTCATTCCGGGGATCCCGTTGGTAAATTTGGCATTGTTGTTCTTTCATCCGGAGCGACGATTGTTGCATGACTTGATCGCCAATACTAAAGTTGTCCAAGCTTCCTAATTTTTGATCAAAAAAGCCACGTGAAGTGGCTTTTTTAATATCGATAAAGTTAACCAGATTTACTGTTGATTAACATATTTCTTAAAGCGAGCTTTGGTTTCTGCGTCTGCTTTTTGGTACCAGAAGTGCAGCATCTCTTCAGCTGTCGAATCCGCTTTAACCGCAGTTGCTCTCACTTGCTTCATATCCGCAGGAACCTTTGCAGGAAGCGTGACTGGCTGCATGGTTGCTGCGCCAGCAAAAGCCACGGCTGCTGCACCGCCAGCTTGGTTATAATCTTCGATTTCACGCACGTAATCACGACCGATTTGCATACCCGGTTTGAGCAACTTGTCCTGGTCAACCGCGATTGCGTTGCCAGAATCATCAACCAGTTTCCAATCTAAGTCTTTGATCTTCTCTTCCGCATCACGTAGGTTGCGGTATTCTGGCATTTGTAGAGTGAGTTCGGCATTGGTCGCGTCAAATCGTGTAACGATAACATCGCTTTCAACACTTAAACGGTCATTACCTTGGTTGAAGTAAGGGGCGAAACGAAATACGACTTGGTTAAGGCCATCAGGTAACGTCAGTGTTCTTTCAGAGGCGAAAAAACCACCCGAAAGATCTGCTTTTTCACCGTTAGCCGCTAATACTGAAACGTTGTCAGGAACACTCACGGTTACATCTGCGAATGCCATGCCACTCATTGCGAGAGCAAGCGCACAAGTTAAAGGCTTGATCAATTTCATTGTTTTTATCCTAAGCAAATTAGTGGTCATCGAGAGTGCATCGTTCATTGCCCGATTGCAACTCCCAAGTGTAATAAGTATGAAAATTTAACAAGAACGTCATTTTTATCGCATTTATTACGACGAAACTGTGATCCAAATAGAATCAAACCGCTGAAATGCAGCGGTTTGATATCATAAGTTATAGATTAAATTTATTTCTAACTTATTGATTTATTATATGCCTGCACCGTGTCCAGGTTCTGATTGGTCATTAGAAGCGTCTTGTTGTTCTGCCATTTCTTCTTGCTGTTGTGCTTTCTCAATGCTTAACCACCAAACAAATAACTCATACCAAATTGCTAGGATAACGGCACCTAAGAACAGACCAACGATGCCGTAGAAAAGCATACCACCGATGGCACCGAGCAGAATCACAGGCATTGGCACGTCGACGCCACGTCCCATTAACATTGGTTTGAACAGGTTTTCAGAAAGAGCCGCAACTACGACCCAAACAGTAAACATGGTTGCTGTTGAGGTGTCTTGGGTCATGTACATGAAGCCAATCACAGGTAGCACAGCGAGCAACGCCGGGAGCTGAGCGATACATAAAATCATTAGAAGCAGTGTGAGTAAACCTGCTGCCGGAACGCCAAATACGAAGAAACCAGCACCGATCAACAGTGCTTGAATCGCCGCTACACCGACTACGCCAAGCAGTACGCTTTTAATTGTCGCTGCGATAAGCGTGGTCCAGCTTTTTGCGTTTTCACCTGCGGTTCGAATCGCGATGGTTCTTAGGCCTGATGCCGCAGATTCAGAGTACGTCATGAAACCTGCTGCAATCGCAAGTGACAAGATTGAAAGCAGTAAACTTCCCAATACGCCCCCAAGTGTACCCAGTAAAGATGTGAGCCCTGCCTTTATTTGTGGCATAAAGGTTTGAATAGCTTGTTCAAGATTAGTAGCGAATAGGGTCCACACTTCGTAGAGCTTATCACCCACGATAGGCCAATCCGCTACGGAAGCTTTTGGCCCTGGTATTTTCACTTGTCCATTTTGTAGTACTTCAAGCGCGTGCGTTGCACCATCCACAATGGAGCCTGATACCATAACAAGTGGCGTGACAAGGAGGGCAATACCAAGTAAAGCAATGGTTGTGGCTGCCAGGCCTCTGCGACCACCATATACACGCTGCAATTTTTGGGTAAGCGGCATTAAAGCGACGGCTATAATAGCGCCCCAAATAACCGGAAGTATGAAGGGTTTGATGATGTCGTACGTAAACATCAGCAAGACAAAGATCAAGCCAATGCGTATTGCTGATTCCACCATATTACTGATGAAAAGCTTACTGTCGATTTTTACCGATTGTTTATCCATTTTTGTTTACCTGATGATCAATGTTAGAACTGACGAGACTTGAAACAACAATCGCCATATAAAAAACACCTGTGATGGCCTCTAAATACACCACGACTTGAGCCAGTGGTGTTAGAGGACTAATGTCGCCATAACCGAGCGTGGTTAAGGTAACGAAACTGAAATACGCTGCATTGGAGAAGTTCTGCCCCCAAGAAATCGCTTCCATACCGGTAAAGGCTTCAGGCGAAAACTCAAGCAGAATGAGGTAGGCAATCGCCCACATCAGACCAAGCAGCAAGAAAAGCGCGACCGAGCCAATGACTTTGTTGCTGTTGACATGGCCGGTGAAAAGAATCTGTCTTGCGATGGATTTAAAAGTGCCGAAAAAGAACGCAAAGGTGAGGGCAAGCATCACCACATTCATCTCTCTGATGTCGAAAACGGTCTTGATCACAATCACAAGAACCCAAATACCAAACAGGCTGTAGAGGAAACGAGACCAGGTTTTGTCAAAGCGAAGGCTCGCAAAACAGACGATAAACGTCAGAACCGTGAAAGCCTGAAGTATGTGTTCAATCGTCCCTTCACCTACGACTTGTGCCATCGCACTCCCTAGCAACAAAATCACTAGTGCTAAGGTTAGATAGAAGAAGTTGTTTTCTTCATTAATATTTTTGAGGTTTTTACCAATGACCATGGCTCTTCTCACTTAGTTATTGTTCACTTTCTGCGGATGACTCTTTCATCACCATGATGGACGCAGAAAGCCCGAATCGAAGGTCAACATCTTCAGGAAGTTCTTGTAGGGAGATTCGCACCGGAATACGTTGTGCTAAGCGAATCCACTGAAAAACAGGGTTTACGTTTGGAAGAAGGTTGTAGCCGACCGTGCCGTCTTTGGGCGCAATACCCCAACCAATCGAGTCAACCGTCGCGTCAATTGGCGTGTCTGGGTGAGACATCAAAGTGACACGCGCTTGGCTGCCAGGTTCGATTTGCGCAAGTTGGTTTTCACGGAAGAAACCAAATACCCAAAAGCTGTTTTTGTCGATCAGTGCGAGCAGTGGTTGGTTTGCGACCGCTTGCGTACCGTTTCTAATATCGAGGTTAGATACAAAACCATCGACGGTCGCATAAACTTTGGTAAAGCTGAGGTTAAGGCGTGCTGATTTTAGTTGCTCTTCTGCAGATTTGATTTGCAGTAGCGATTCTTCGTAAGCGATTTCACGACGAATCAGATCCTTGTGCGAAACCGCGCCACGGTCTTTGGCACGAATGTCTTTTAAGCGGTCATATTCGATTTTTTTACCGCGAGAGCTAACAATGGAGCGCTCCAGTGCTACTTCGGCTTGAGATAACGCAACCTGGTAAGTCGCAGGGTCGATTTCAAACAGTAAATCCCCCGTTTTTACTTCTTGGTTGTCTTGCACCGCGACATTTACAATTGGGCCTGAAACGCGAGGAGCCACTTTGATGACGTTGGCACGCACTTGTCCATCTCGTGTCCATGGGTTATTAAAGTATTCCTCAAACTTTTGATAGCCGAGCCAAGCTGCGCCACCAAGAATGACAAGATTGAGTACGATTACGAATAGTTTTTTCATCTTGTTTGGCACCTAAAATTGAATATAAAAGCTGTCGATGGCCACCACATAACCGACCATGATGGCAATAAACGTCAGAGACGGAAAAGCGATGAAGCGAGACAAACGTGTCTTGTTCAATATCATCACCGTTATCCACGTGGCCGTGACGGCGAGAAAGAGCACGAGTAGCGTAGGAGAAAAGTAAACGTCTCCCCAAGAGAGTTCATGAGGCATTACCGATCCTCCGTTTTGTTTTCATCACTGGTCTCAGCCGGAGTTTCGAGTCGCAAAGGCGGCAATACGCGGTTTTCTTCATTTAAATAACTTCCCCAGTCAGTGCGCTCTGTCATCTGCGTGGCAATCGATTCACTGATGAAAGGCTTGCCTGTTTGGGTTTGCCAGCCTCCACCGAGGGCTTTGTAGAGCGCGACAACTTGGTTCGCAACATTACCTTTGATCGTTGCGTAGCTGTCTTCTGCGCGGGTCATTTTTTCTACCGAGTTAAGCAGACGTTCGAATGAAATTTGTCCGTTTTCGTACTGTGTCATGGATATGTTGAACGCACGAATGGAAGAGTTGACCGATTGCAAGCGTAAATCTTTTTGCTGCAAATACAGGTCATACGCTTCGATTGCATTGGTGACTTCATTAACGGCTTGCAGTACCTTTTTGTTGTAGTTCGTCAGCGTTTCTTGGAAGCGAGCATCTTCGAAACGAATGTTATTTTTCACGCGTCCGTATTGGAAAATGTTCCAACTGAACGTTGGGCCAACCACCATGGTGAGCGAATCGCTAAAACTGAAACTGCTGCCATCGGGAACCGTACTGTCGATACCGATGGAACCGAACAACGAAAAGCTTGGGTACAGAGCGGTTTCTGCCACGCCAATCTGCGCACTTTGCGCGCGAGCTTGCATCTCAGAGACTTGCAAATCCGGACGTCGCATCACTAAGTTAGCATCCACTTGCGTATCCAAAAGCGGTGGACGTGGCACAATGGAGCGCTCGTCGGTGCCCGATAGCGCCGATTTTCTGCCCGTTGATTTGAACTGGGCTTCGTACTCAGCGATTTGCTTGTGCATCCCATCCGACTGTAGCAGTCCATCTACTTCTTCTGGTAACAGACCCAGTAGCAAAGCCAACACAGTACGTGATTGCTTCATTGCCACTTCGAGGCTCGGTAGCGCTGCTTTGGTGGTGTAGAGTTGGTTTTTAGCTTGTTGAACGTCCAATTCTGTAACGTTGCCAGAGTCGAACTGCACCTGTGTAATGCGGACGACACGCTCTTGAATCTCGATATTGCGGCGAGACAGCAAAATACGTTCTTGGAATGTGCGATAGTTGATGTAATTGCGCGCCACTTCGGCGGTTATGGTGACCATGATGTCGTGATACGATGCGATGGATGCGTAGTAACCCGCTTCTGCCGACTCAATACCGCGAGCATACTTGCCCCAAACATCCATTTCCCAAGCAGCATCAAACGACAAAGTGGCGTTATTCACGCCCTGATCATTTACGTAGGCACGCGCTAGGTTTCCTGACACGGTTTGAACTTGTGGGTATTGCAAGCCAGTCGAAATACCAAGCAATGAACGTGCTTGGACAATTCGTAGCCCTGCGGCTTCTAAATCGAGGTTTTGTTTGCTCGCCAACTCAACCAGCTGATTAAGAGTTGAGTCATTAAATTGCTGCCACCATTGTTGTAGCTGTTGCTCTGATTGCTGCGTATCTTTGGCTGCTTTTTGCACCGACCAGTCACTTGGCAGTGGCGCCTGCTTTGGATGAACATAATCTGGTCCTACCGTGGTACACGCACTGAGTCCGAGCAAAGAAAGTATGGCGAGGCTTGGTTTGGTTAGTTTTGGAAGCATCATATCCCCACCTTTAAAAACGCTTCTGTTGTAAGTTCACCCAATCGATATCCTCGTAGGTTTGCTTGCAATGCTTGATTGCTTCGAACACGTTCCGTTTTAAATTCAGCAAGATATAAAAACCGGCTATCTCTGAATAAGCGTAGTCAGATAAATCCAACTCACTAAAAAAATCTTCCAGTTTATCTTCGAATGTTTGGTAATCCTGACTGTATTGGTCGAATACGGAGTCGAGTTCTTGTGTTGCTTGATGGCTGGCTAAAGCGCCTGCCATCAAAGGAATGATGGAATCGCGGTGTTGTTGACGAAGCTGAGTAATCAGCGGATTGGCCATCAACTTTTTCTCGGCGGCCATTAAGATGTTGATGTGATTACTGAGTACATCACACGCTTTGCTAAACGCGCCAATCGCTTCTGGCGTGGTTTTATCAAAGTGTTTGTGGTTGATTTTCGAACCCCAGACTTTGAGCTTTTTCGATGAGACATTGAGCGTCACCAAGTGCAAGGCCCGTTTGAGCGGCGTAATAACCGAGCTGGACTGCTGTTGATAGGTAGTGAACAGCTCTCGGGTATGTCGGAAGTAGCGTTCTTTTATGGTCAAAAAGAGGTGTTCTGGTCGTGAGCTAAACGGGAAGTAGTGCGCGAAAATAATCATGAACACCACCATGTAGAACAACAGCATGATCGTCATGAGGATCCCGAAGTGATAGAACATGTTGTTGTCTAAACCCAGAACAAACAAGCCCACCATGTAGAAAATCGTCACTGGCCCGTTAAACAGATAAAAGCCGATAAAGGTGTAGATAAAGATGAACAGGCCAAGTTCTAACCCGAGATCCAATTGCGGAAGAATGAAGACGTAAGAAGGCACCGCGAACAAGAAGCCGAAAGTGAACAGCACAAGTAACAATATCGGGTGCACAGGTACGAACGACAGCAAAGACATAAACATGGTCGAGAAGACCACGAACGAGTAGCCGCCTGGTGGATTGAAATAAATCCAAATCAGTCCTGCAACCCAATAGGTAACAAAGGTTTTGACCGCAGTTTTAAAGTTTTCTGCGTCCCACCATAGAAACTTGCCTTTCGGTTTCGGCAGTGGCACGTCAAAGGAGACATTGTTCGTCACAGAGTCAATACAGCTAATGCTCTCCGCTAAACGCGACAAGTTTTGATGCATCAGTTCCAACAGGTGACCAAGCGTAAGCGCAGAGCCTTTCTCTAGGTGAGCTGCGTCTTCTAGCAACGCTTGGTTGTATTTGACTTTGAACTCCTGAGCACGATAAGCGGGTTCTTTTTCGTCCCAGACTTGTTGGCAGGTATCAAATAGCGCGTCAATTTCCGCCACGGCTTGATCAAAGTTGCTGATGCTTTCACGGTCTTGTTGGTGGCTAAAGTGGCTGTGCGCCGCAACGGTCAATTGTTGCGTTACTTGCTTGTTCAAATGAACCGCCAAGCGCCACTCTTTCATGTAGGCCGACACGTCGCTGCATTCCACACTGACTGTGGCAAAACGCTGTTCGAGCGCATTTTGGGCGGCAAACATCTGTTCGATGAGAGTGTCCACGCTAGGTTGTGGCTCTTCAGCTTCTGGATTTTCTTCTCCGCCTTCTTGAGGAGAGATTTGCCCTGCCGATTTTTGCTCGAAATTTTGCAAGATAGCGGTGAACAACGCGCGTTGTGCTTGGTTGAGTTGTTCGATGAGCTGTCTTAGGTTTTGTTCTGTTTTGGTCGGGAATAAGAAAGTCCCCACGAGTGTGTAAACCACCACCCCAAACACCGTCATATAGGCGCGGTCAACGCCATAAAGGAACGCACCTTCTGCGTCACCGCCATTGGACATCATCAACGTCATCACACCGGTCAGCATGAGTAGCGTAGGATCTTTTTGATAGGCATTACGGAAGTAAAAAATGAATGAGACCACAACCGACACGCTCAGCATGTACAGCAAGCGGTCTTGAGCAAACAACCCCACCAGTAACAAGCCAACCACGGCACCAACCAATGTACCTAACACGCGTAAGGTACCTTTGGCGAGTGATTCACGACGACTGCCTGTGGATGCAATCAGCATCACTGTGGTTGCGGCCGTCGATGCTTGCGGCCAACCCATGGCAAACGGGATTAGATAAGCCAGAGTCAGGCTAAGCGATACTTTAATAGCGAATTTTATTTTGTCGTTCATAGTGTCAAAGTTTGCTCAGGCTTATCGTTATAAGTTGATGAATTTCTTATATGAATAATCCGAATCTTGTTCTGAATAAATTCGGGGGGCGGAATATAGCGGGTGAAAAAGTGTGCTTTGTAAACCCTTTGTCAAAACAAAAAGTGCGTATTTGGCTTGATCTCGTGCTAGCCCTTGGCGTTATTGGTGAAACGCCTAAAACGAGCAAATTCGCGATCTGTGATGATTCTCACTTTTGAAACAAAATCGCTGCATTGTGTGAGCCAATTCTCACCTTATATTCTTCGCCTGGTACCAAAGCAGACCACTTGTACCATCTGCAATGAGCTTTACTGCTTTAAAAAGCATAGATGATGAATGGGTACTTGAGAGGGAAAGTTATTACTTTTTATCGGCTTGCCGATTGTTCGTTTGTTTTTTTGGATCGAGATAAAAAAACCAAAGCGATGCCACCAAGAATGATGCCGCTGGTTAAAAGAATATGCAGTGAAAGAGGCTCGTGGAGTACGACGGTGCCGAGTAGCAAAGCAATGGCTGGCACGGAAAGTTGGCTGACGGCGGCTTGAAGCAAAGAGAGCTTACGCATTACTTGATACCAAAGCGTATAACCAAGGCCAGAGGCAATGGCACCAGATGCGATAGCGAGCAACACTCCGCTCAAAGAAAGGTGGATTGAGGACAAGATTAATGGCGAAAGGAGCACGCCAATTATTGATGCAGCGATGAATCCCCACGTGATGCCACTACTTGGAGAAGGCGCTTGTTTACCGAGCGCAGTAAACGCAGCCCAACAAACGCCAGAAATCAACATGAGAAGTGCAGAGCTAATATCGGGGCGCGTGGCAGATGGCAACATCAACCAAACAAACCCAACAATTGAAAGGCCGATACCGATGATTTCGAGAAACTGAAAGCGCTCACCTTGCCACCAATAGATCGCCAGTAATGTAAGTTGCACGGCACCAAACAAAAGCAAAGCACCGGTTCCTGTCGCCAGTTGTAAGTACGCGAAAGAGAAAAGGGCAGCGTAACCAAATAACGCCACGCCAGCAAAAAAGCGAAAGCGAGAAGTTGGCCGATCGGTTTTCCACTGACCTCTCACGACAAGCATTGTGATTAAGATAACATCGCCGGATATCAATCGAACGAGCGTGAAGCTTCCTGCATCAATTAACCCTTCTGCTAAGGCAAGTCGACACAATAATGAATTGGCAGCGAACGCCAGCATCGCAATGGCAGTGAGTAAAAAGGTCGACATCCTTGATCCTTAGCGTGTAAATGAACAGCTAGTGTAGATCCAAAAGAACATTTTTATTAGTTGATAAAGTGATTAGTTATAGCTATCAGAGCAAGAAAGTCATTAAAAATAACCAGAGAAAACCTGACCTTAGCCTGAGTCTTACTGTGGTTGGGAAGGTTGTTTGTACAATGACTTAATGGTGTTTTTCAACCATAGCAATTTGGGATTGTACGCATTGCGTTTATGCCAAATCATGGTAAATGGAATCAGTAACTTGTCTTGTTGAGCTTGGTCTAATGGAATTGGCAAGCACACCAAATCGAGATGCAGCTTTTCTGTGTAACTTTTGCAATAGTGCGGCGCGGTGGTGATCATGTCATGCGTCGGCTGCGCTGCCATAAAAAGGGATTGCTCAAAGTTGGACATCGTCAGCCCGATAGAGCGCTGTAGCCCTAGTTCCGTTAATACTTCATCCAACGCCCAAGTTTCACTTTTTTCCCAAACAATATTGATGTGTTGGTAGCTCAGAAAGGTCTCGAGATTCCACTCTTGCTGTAATGCCGGATGATCTTTATGTAAATACACCATCGGCAGGTCATAAAATAGAATCTCAAAATCCAAGAAATACGGCAGAAGATCCAACGACTCTTTCGATCTCGGGTGACTCTCTCGGCCGGTAAAACCGATATCCGCCTCGCCTCGAATGATGGCGTCGAGTGAGTCGTAATCCCAGTTACTGGTTTTTACTTTCGCTTCAGGGTATCGCTGGTGGATAGCGACGATGAGTCTGTCCAGCATTGTGAGCACTAATGGCGACTCAATCGTGATATCAAAACGCACTCCTTTAGGCGTAATATCGCTGCGTTTTTCTGCAATCTGGCAGCCAATTTGCAGCCATTCTGCAAGATCTTGCTCCATGCTTTGCGCCAAGGGCGTTGGCGCAAGACCTTTAGGTGTTTTGACAAACAAAGGATCATCGAACCAATGACGAAGTTTGTTGAGCGACTTACTTACGGTAGAGGGCGTAACGTTCAGCTTTTTCGAGGTTTTCGAGACGCTTTGCTCTTGCAACAATAATTGCAGAGTGAACATTAAGTTTAAATCAAGTCGCGCTAGGGATTTCTTCATAATGGGTATCGTGAACAGGCTTTGGAATCAATAGTATTAGAGCAAGGCTGATTACGCTACCTAGCACTAAGATAAACACCAACATATTCAGTGCAGTAACGCCGATGAAACCCATAAACCAAATATAGAACGCGGAACTACAAACTTGAGCAATGCCCAGTAACGAGCTTGCCACGCCAGCTTGTTGAGAGAATGGGCTGAGCGCTTGGCTCATGGCCACGCCAAAGCCACAAGCGAAGCCTGCGCAAATCAGCCCAAGTCCGAACACATAGTAAAAAGGTTGTCCATCATGGAAATGGGCTGCACTGAGCACGATGGCTGAACAAACGAGCAATACTTGAGAGCTCATCATTAAGGTTCGCTGCTTGAAAATCCCCAATGCCAATGGCGCCGAGAACGAAATCAACATACTGATCGTCGCAGTCCCCGCCATGATGGAAGAATAGCCACCGCGATCAAAACCAAGCATACTCATCACAACAATTGGTGAAGCGTTAACAAAGGTCAGGATAGTGGTCACTCCAAGTGCAGTAATGATCAGCCTACTGATAAAAAATCGCTCGAAGAAAGTCTCTTGATGGCTCTCTGGCGTTGTCTGTTCTTCACCTTGTTGGCTGGGTAGTGATTCCTTGAGAACAAAAATGGCCAATACACTGACGAGAATGCCCATTCCTGCCATCGTGGTAAACAAACTCGGCCAAGGAAATTTCAGCATAATCAAGTGACCAATCACGGGTGCGATCACTGGAATGATACAGGTGATGCCATTGAGCATCGACAATACTTTCGCGCGGCGTTCATCGTTTAACGTGTCGCGTAAAATCGCGAATGCGACGACATAGCAAGATCCAGCCCCGATGCCTTGGCAAAAGCGAGCAATCAAGAAAGTGTTTGGTTGCTCAGCCATCCCGCCGAGAAAAGACGCGAGCACGAAGATCATCGCGCCGACGACGGCAACAGGCTTTCGTCCCACAGAGTCTGCAATTTTCCCCGCGAATAACATGGTGGTAGCCATGCCAGCTAAATAGATCGAAAACGCAATATGCAACTGAGATTCACTGGCGTTGAGATCTGACGCAATTTGAGGCAAACCAACAAGATACAAATCAATGGCAGTAGGGTAGAGTAAAACGAGTGCAAAACTACAAAGTAAAAAACGGGACATGGAAACCTCTCTATCGAATGGCGAGGATAATAGAGTGCTAAACGTTTGCCTGCGAGTGGGAAATACGACACTAGGTATTTCTATTTACGACATACCCTGTATGAATTGAGCATAAAAACAACAAGGAAGATTATGATTACTATTGAAAAGTATTCGCCTGAGCGACATGAACACACTTGCGAACTTAGCGTTCTAGAAGAGCAATCGCAGTTTACGGTCGCGGATGTGGGTGAAATGCTTACACGTCTTGAACCCACAGAGCTTCCGCATCTGATTTTGGCAGACGATGACGTGGTTGGCTTTTTTCTATTTGATGCTGCTTACAGCGAGAAATACGATTTTTGCCCGAAAAACAGTTTAGGCGTACGTGCTTTGCTGGTGGATCACCGTCATCAAGGCAAAGGCATCGCCAAGCAAGCCATTCAACAGTTTGCCGATTTCGCCAAACGCCATTATCCCGAGTTTGATGCGCTTTATCTCACCGTGAATTGCCGCAACATACCCGCTTATCAGTGCTATTTAAAATCAGGGTTTGAAGATACCAATGAGCTTTACCACGGAGGCCCCGTTGGACCGCAACACATTATGAGACAGCCGCTTTAGCTAGGAAAAACCAAGGATGGAAAGATGAGGATTGAAATCGACAATTTAGAACGGCCGCAAGTGATAGCGCTGTTGGAAGGACATTTACAGGACATGTACGCCACGTCACCACCAGAAAGCGTGCATGCGTTAGATTTAGATAAGCTCAAAGCGCCAGAAGTGACATTTTGGACCGGATGGAAAGGTGAGCAACTGCTTGGGTGTGCGGCGATTAAAGAGTTGGATGACCAACACGCGGAGCTGAAATCCATGCGCACCACGCCTACGGCAAGAAACCAAGGTGTGGCATCTCAATTATTGATTCATGTGATTGAGCAAGCGAAGCAAAAAGGTTTGCAGCGCTTGAGTTTAGAAACGGGCTCGATGGAGTTTTTTAAACCAGCGCGCCTGTTGTATGAAAAGCATGGCTTTGTGTACTGCGAGCCGTTCGGGGATTACGAACTCGATCCGAACAGTCAATTCATGACCCTAGAACTGAGCTAGGGCCATGAATTTTTAGAAGCTAAATCCAATCGATTTAGAAATTCAGATTCAAGTTGATGGTTGGCGACAAGAGGCTTGAACGCTCGTCAGCCAATCGCTTTCTCTTCTCTTTCAGTCTCTTGGCATTATCTTTGTCTGGATTGCCATCAAGCTGATTATCGATGACCGAGATTTCAGTATCGATTTGTTGGATGCGTTGCTGGCGTTGATATTCTTGATGACCTAACTGGTAGTTCTCAATAAACTCTTTGCTGCTGCATACACCGTAATATTCTTTGCCTTCGATACCGACAGTGTACCCATTGTCTGGTGAGCAATATTGGATAGTGCCTTTATCAAAGCCTTCTTTCCATTTCGCTCGGTCGGGTGTCACACCCGCTTCACCACAGTCTTCGGTATAGCTATTGATAATGTTTGGATCGTTGCCATCTCGGCCATCTTGATAACCTACGTTGTACCAGTTTGCCGTTTTGCACTCATCCGGAGACATGCTGGCGCAACCTGAGAGCAAAGTCAGTAAAGCCAGGGGGATTAGCGCTCTTTTCATCAGTGACTGTCCTTTAAATAAAATCGAATTGATAACTTGAGTTTAAAATGAACACTGTTCATATCAATGGTTGAAATCATTGTATTCACAATTGTGGTGACTCATTAATCTAAGTGATAAATTTATTATGCTGAATAGAAGTGTGTTTGATTAGTATTATCCACGAACTGCGCCTTTGCTGCATCAATCCACTAGCCTTGGCCCCAAATTAAGTGATAATACCAACATAAAGATAAACACCGTCAATGAGGCTAAGACATTGAGCGAACAACCCACCGTCCTTATTATCGAGGATGAATCTGCTATCGCAGAGAACCTGATTCATGTATTAGAGATGGATGGCTACCACGCAGAGTGGTTTGCAACAGCAGGAGAGGGCTTAGCTTTTTTGCAGCACAACTCCGCAGCGTTACTTGTCTTAGACGTAGGCTTACCGGATGGCAATGGTTTTGAATTATGCAAAACCATCCGTGAGTTTTCTGATATTCCCATAATCTTTCTCACCGCAAGAAGCGATGAAATTGACCGCGTAGTCGGTTTGGAAATTGGCGCGGATGATTACGTGACTAAGCCATTTAGCCCGCGCGAAATGTTGGCTCGCATTAAACTTCGAATCAAAGCTAAAGCGCCAATGATGGAGCACAAACCAGAGCCTGTAGCTGTTCCAGAACAACCTCAATTTAGTCAAGATTTAGTTGCGCAGAACTTCGACTACGGTGTCGGTGGACAAATGCTTGGGTTAACTGCGGTGGAATTTAAGATCCTCGATAGGCTGATTTCCGTCTCTTCCAATGTATTGAGTCGAGAGCAACTTATGATCGCTGCTGACATGGCGCCGGAAGCTGCGTACGAGCGCAATATCGATACCCACATCAAAGCCATTCGCCATAAGTTGAAGCCGTTTGAGATGTCTGAACGCATCTGTACCAAGCGTGGCTTTGGTTACTTTTACTGCATAAAAGGTGAATGATGAATCGCTGGCCGAAGATCCCGCTTGGACTCAGACTGTTTTTTCTCTACTTCATCTTAGTCGGGATGACGGCTTACATGGTGAGCAAAACGGTTGTCCAAGAACTTAAGCCAACCGTGCGCCAAACCACCGAAGAGACGCTAGTGGATATGGCGAACTTACTCGCGGTATTGGCGGAAGAAGACGTCGCGAATGACAAGTTGTCTGAGAGTCGCTTCTCCAAACTATTAACGGCTTATGGACAGCGAGAGCCTCAAGCGCGCATTTGGGAAATCGGTAAAAAAGCGATTAACCATCGAATTTACATCACCGATAAACAAGGCATTGTGATTGCGGATTCTTGGCAGCAAGACGTAGGCAAAGACTACTCGCAATGGAACGATGTTTATCTCACGTTGCGTGGTCAATACGGCGCGCGCAGTACCATCGAAGACCCGAAAGATCCGCTCTCAACCGTTATGCACGTGGCTGCGCCCATTTACCACAAAGGTGAAATCATTGGCAGCGTGACGGTAGCCAAATCCAATCGCTCAGTACAACCCTTCATCGATCTTTCTAAACGCAATGTGCTGTTTTGGATGGTATGGATGAGTGGTTTAGTGCTATTGGCAGGGGCATTGTTTGCTTGGCGAATTCACTCGGCACTGAACAAGCTAGAAGACTACGCGACCAAAATGGGTGAGGGTGAAAAGGTCTCTAAGCCGACATTTCGTATCTTTTATGAGTACGGCACGCTAAGCGACGCATTGGAGAAAATGCGCAATCAGCTCGATGGTAAACAATATGTGGAAGAGTACGTACAGACGCTGACTCATGAGCTGAAAAGCCCGTTATCAGCGATTAAAGGCGCGAGTGAAATATTGCAAATGCCGTTGCCTGAAGAAAAGGTCACGCGCTTTGCTGGCAACATTGAGCGAGAAAGCGACCGCATGCAGTCATTGATTGATAAGTTGCTCGAACTTGCTCGTCTTGAAAAGCGCCCTGAGCTAGAACAAGTCGAAGCTATCTCGCTAAAACAAATGGTCAATGAGGTGGTTGAATCGGCGGATGCGCGTTTGAGTGCAAAGTCGGTCACTGCCAACATCCAAATTGATGATCATCTTGCCGTGCTTGGTGATGCCTTCTTACTGAAACAAGCCGTTTTTAACTTGATGGACAATGCGCTGGATTTTGTTGATTCAGAGGGATGCATTGAATGGAAAGCGGAGGTCACAAAAGAGAAGGTGTGCTTGTCGATTTTCAATTCAGGTCCTCACATTCCCGACTACGCGATGTCGCGTTTGACCGAGCGCTTCTACTCCCTCGCTCGGGAAAATGGCGTTAAGAGCACTGGGCTTGGGCTTAATTTTGTTGAGCAAGTGATCAAGCTGCACAAAGGTCAGTTGCAAGTCGAAAACGTCGATTCTGGCGTGAAAGTGACCCTGATTTTACCAACTCCATAGAAACTCCACATTAGCTCCATTCGTTCTCCAAATTGCTGATTTAGATTACTCCCATCAGCAAATGGAGAATGAAACATGAAAAAGATCCTCAATAACCAACTCGGCACGAAGTTCGCCTTCGTGCTGTTTTTGTTTGTCTTATTGCAAATCCCGCTTTCAATGGTCACAGGGCTGATCTCAGAGCGCTCATATCGCCAAGATGAAGTCAGAAACGACATCGCACGCAGCAGCAGCGGCGAGCAGCGCATCATTGGTCCATTCATCATGGTTAACTACACCGAAACCAGTTACCGAGATGACAAAGTACAGATTAAAGAGCGTCGTAAATTTCTTTTACCTAGCACTTTTGATATGAGCGCGAATCTGGACAGTTTTGAAAAGTACCGAGGCATATACCGTGCGCGTTTATACAAAGCACAAGTGGCACTGAAAGGCACTTTCGATGCAGACGATCTCGCGGCGTTGCAGGGGCTTGATATTGACAACATGAGCCTAGTGGTTGGCATTGAAGATAGCCGCGGATTAATTCGTTTGGATGACATGACCATGGAGAGTGCTAACATCGAAGTCGCACCGGGAACGGGGTTAAATCAGTTACCACAAGGCTTCCACAGTGATCTGACACTTGCAGACCTAAACCCAGCACAACCTTTGGCTTTCGATCTTAACTTCTTGCTACAAGGGATGGGACAGCTTCAAGTCACACCAATTGGCAGTCAAACAACGGTTGAACTCTCTTCAACTTGGGCGCATCCAAGCTTTATCGGTGATTACTTACCGGTGTCATCAGAAGTATCTGAAGATGGATTTAACGCACAGTGGGCGAGCAACAACTTCTCTACCAATATTGCGCAGCTGTTCCAAAGCTGTTTGTCATCGAATCACGCTTGTCACGAGCTTGAACAGCGACAAATGGGCGTAGATTTGATTGATCCCGTGGACCACTATTTGAAATCTCACCGAGCTGTGAACTATTCACTGTTGGTTATCACATTAGTATTTGCGAGTTTCTTCTTACTGGAGCTGTTCCAAGCGCGTCCGGTTCACCCAGTACAATACGGCTTTATTGGTCTGGCTTTAGCGCTTTTCTATCTATTGCTGATTTCGATGAGTGAACACCTCGGCTTTAACTGGGCATATGTGGTGTCAGCAGTCGCATCGACGGGGCTTTTAAGTGTTTACGTGAGCGGTATGTTGAGCAACACCAAACACGGCGCGATCTTCGGAGCGTGTTTGCTCACTCTCTACGGATTACTGTTTGGCTTGCTACAAGCAGAAAGCTACGCATTGGTCATGGGGGCATTACTGTGTTTCGCGATTTTGAGTTTCACTATGGTCATTACACGCAACATCGACTGGTACGCACGAAATAATAAAGCGGAAGAAAGTGCAAAGGCGAATCATGAAGACGTTTAAGCGAGAAACTCTCACTGGTCAGCCAAGTGATATGGTGGAAGAGACATCCGCTATCCACCTGCGATTTTCTGCAAAAAATGGACTGAAAAGCTTGGTGTGTTTTATCGCATTGGTCGTTATTGCGCTCTATGTTCGAGACAGCTTTATTCGTCCGACATTTGGTGATGTTCTCGTTGTGGTTTGGCTCTACTACTTTCTTGCAAGTTTGTTCTCCATGCCTGTTAACTGGCTGGTTTCACTGGTGGTGTTGATTGCGTTTGCTGTTGAGTTAGGGCAACTGTTACAGGTCGCAGTTTGGTTTGGTATCGAATCTTCATCCCCTCTGGCTGTAATTTTGGGCGCCACATTTGATTGGAAAGATATGCTGGCTTACTGCATCGGAGGTCTACTGTGTTGGTGGATGGAAAAGAAATGAAAAACGAGATGAAAGCCATTACGCTACCAAACCGACTCCGCCATTCCAAACGAGGTATTCGTAAAAGGATCAAAATCAGTTTACTCAAGCGCGTGTACCTTTGGTCACTGACCAATAGAGAACTGCTGTAAACCTCACCTGTTTATATGAAATACAAAAGGGAACCTTAAGTTCACCGGCGCACAGGGTGAGTTAAGATTCCCTTTATTATTCATTGAGACGTCTAGCTGCTACTTTTAATTAGCTTTCAAATGAAAGTTTATCGCCGAACGTCTCTTTCCAGTCTTTATCGAACTGCTCAACCGCCGGTTTTACTGCTGGATGTGCGAACATTTGTGCCGCCACATCAGTTGGTAATGTAATGGCTTCGATGCCCAGTTTCATCACCTCCATCGCTTGTTGAGTGTTCTTGAAGCTGGCTGCCAAAATCTTCGCTGGTAGTTGGTTTTGATCGAGCAACAATTGAAGATCCGCGACCACTTCAACACCGTTGCCGTTCATCGCATCAATGCGGTTTACGTAAGGTGCTAGGTAGTCTGCACCGCACAGTGCCGCAAGGAAACCCTGTTGAGCGGAATAGATAGCGGTAGCAAGAACCTGAATTCCCTCTTTTTTCATTAGCTTAATTGCCGCTAAGCCGGTTTCTGTTGCTGGCACTTTTACCACCATATCGTAAGGCAATTCATTCAATTGGCGCGCTTCTGCCACCATGCCTTCGACGGTTGAACTCACGACTTGAGCGTGAAAGCGAGGTGTACCGCCAAGTGCTTCTTGCATACCTGCGAGGGTTTCATTCAGTCCCTGCTTTGACTTCGCCAAAATGCTTGGGTTTGTCGTCACGCCTTTTAGCGGTAGGCACTGGTTAAAGCGTTTTACTTCTGCCACATCAGCAGTATCTAAATAAAGTTCAATCATGGTTTCTACCTTAAACAAAATCTTCGTTTTGATGATGGGATCACTATAGATCTGACAATCGAACGAGATCTTGATTTTGATCAATTGAAATTTCATTTGAAACCATAATAATTTCATTAAATGAAACTCAAGTGAAACTTGTAAACGCTCAAATGAAGCTTTCAGTTAGAAAACACAAAAGCTGTTCATAAGACTCAACGAGCAAAAGAAACGAATTAGGTACACAGCAGTAGCACAAACCAAGAGGCAAGCAGAGATGTATTTCAATATCCAACGATTCTCTACCCATGATGGTGATGGCATTCGTTCCATTCTTTTTCTTAAAGGATGCAGCTTGTCTTGCCCTTGGTGTCAAAACCCAGAAAGTCGCAGCGAAAAGCATTCACTGTTGTTTGATCAGCGAAGCTGCATGGAAGATTGCCAGCTGTGCGTTTCTGCTTATCAAGCCACAACTCAATCTACAGCGGATAGTGAAACGGTAGGTGATGGTATTCAATGTATCGACAACCAGATCATCATCAATCGCAAAGCCATCAAAGAAGACCAACTGATCGCGCTGCGAGACGTCTGTCCTACGCAAGCACTGACTGTCTGCGGTGAAGAGGCGAAATCAGACATGTTGTTCGACACCTTAATGAAGGACAAACCTTTCTACGACCAAAGCCAAGGTGGCGTGACCTTCTCCGGTGGTGAGCCACTCATGCAAGCTGATTTGGTAGCAGAACTCGCACAGCGTCTGCATGACAACCAAGTCTCTACCGCCATTGAATCGTGCATGCATGTGCCGTGGAAGAACGTCGAAAAAGCCGCGCCGCATATTGATTGCTGGTTGGCGGATTTAAAACACACCGATGAAGAGAAGTTTCTTAACTGGGCGAAAGGTTCACTAAAACGCATCAAAGACAATTTCCGAAAACTGGCACCTATCGCGAAATGCATTGTGATTCGCGTTCCCGTGGTGCCGGGGTTCAATGACACCATCGAAGAGTTGAAAGACATCATCGATTTTGCGGCTTCACTAGAAAGCTGCCAAGAACTTCACTTGCTGCCGTACCACACGCTCGGCATCAATAAATACCGTTTGCTCGATATGCCTTACGAGTGTTCTGACAAGCCATTAAACAAACCAGAACTGCTAGAAAGCGCCATGCAATACGCAAGCGAAAACACCCAACTTAACGTGATTGTAAGAGGTTAACTATGGACCTAAATTACCTTCCTGAGCGTATCAAAGCGCACAAATCGGCACTGGTAAATATCGTAACGCCACCTGTCTGTACCGAGCGTGCAGAGGCATACACTCGTGCTTATCAAGCAAACGAAGACAAACCTGTGATTGTCCAACGTGCGCTGGCACTGCAAGAGCACTTACGCACTCGTACGATTTGGATTAAACACGATGAGTTGATCGTCGGTAACCAAGCGAGCAAAGTGCGCGCTGCGCCTATTTTCCCAGAATACACAGTGCGTTGGATTGAAGCGGAAATTGATGAGCTAGCCGACCGTCCTGGTGCAGGCTTTGCGGTCACTGAAGAAGATAAGCAAAGCATCCACAGCATCACGCCGTACTGGCGCGGTAAAACCGTTCAAGACCGTTGTTATGGTTTGTTTACTGATGAGCAGCAAGAGATCTTAGCCAGCACCATCATTAAAGCTGAAGGCAACATGACTTCGGGTGACGCGCACCTAGCGGTGGACAACGAGAAAATCTTGAAGCTAGGCATGAACGGTTTGTTAGAGGATGTTCGTCAGCACCGTGCTAACAATGATGTTTCGACCTTTGAAGGCTTGAAGAAAGAGCAGTTCTATAAATCAGTCGAAATCGTACTGCTTGCCATTCAAGATCACATGGTGAGCTACGCTGAATTAGCAGCAAAAATGGCGTTAGAAGAGACGCGCCCGCTGCGCAAAGCTGAGTTAGAAAGCATTGCGGCAAACTGTCGTCATGTAGCAAGCTACGCACCAGAAAACTTCTGGCAAGCATTGCAATTAAGCTACTTCGTTCAGTTGATGCTACAAATCGAATCGAACGGTCACTCGGTTTCTTTCGGTCGTATGGACCAGTTCCTCAACGAATTCTATGTTCGTGATATCGAAAACGGCACGCTTGAAAAAGGCTTCGCACTTGAGCTTTTACAAAGCTGCTGGTTGAAGCTGCTTGAAGTAAACAAGATTCGCTCTGGTGCGCACTCGAAAGCATCGGCAGGTTCTCCGCTGTACCAAAACGTGTGTATCGGCGGCCAGAAGTTGAATGAAAAGGGTGAGCCAGAAGACGCAGTGAATCCCCTTTCTTGGGCGATTCTGGAATCTTGTGGTCAGTTACGTTCGACGCAACCTAACTTGAGTGTGCGTTACCACGAAGGTTTGAACCAAGAGTTCTTAATGGGCTGTATCGAGGTGATTAAGTGCGGCTTCGGCATGCCAGCTTTTAACAACGATGAGGTTGTTATTCCTGAATTCATCAAGCTTGGTGTAGAGAAAGAAGACGCTTACAACTACGCATCTATCGGCTGTATCGAGACGGCGGTTCCGGGCAAATGGGGTTACCGTTGTACGGGCATGAGCTTCATTAACTTCGCTCGTATCCTGCTCGCTTCATTGAACGAAGGTGTGGATGCAACAACGGGTAAAGCTTTCTTGCCGCACGATAAGTCATTAGCAAAAGGCAACTTTGAGAACTTTGAGCAAGTGACAGCTTCTTGGGCAGAGCAAATCCGCTACTACACCCGTAAATCGATTGAGATTGATACGGTAGTGGACAGCGTGCTTGAACAGCAGGCACAAGACATCTTCTGTTCAACGCTGGTGGATGACTGTTTGGCTCGCGGTAAAACCGTGAAAGAAGGCGGCGCGAAATACGATTGGGTATCTGGTTTGCAAGTCGGTATCGCAAACTTGGGTAACAGCCTAGCTGCCATCAAGCACCTTGTTTTCGATGACGCGCAAATCACCCAACCAGAGTTGGCAAAAGCATTGGCAGAAGATTTCGACGGCATGGAGAACGAACAGCTTCGCCAACGTCTTATCAACTTTGCACCAAAATACGGTAACGATGATGACGCAGTAGACCAACTACTGGCAGACGCTTACCAAGTGTACATTGATGAGCTAGAACAGTTCGTTAATACGCGTCATGGGCGTGGTCCAATTGGCGGCGGTTACTACGCAGGTACATCAAGTATCTCGGCAAACGTCCCATTCGGTGCTTCAACCATGGCAACGCCAGATGGTCGTAAAGCGAAAACACCATTGGCAGAAGGTGCAAGCCCGTCATCTGGCTCAGACCGTTTAGGTCCAACCGCAGTGTATAACTCAGTGGGTAAGATCCAAGCGAATAAGATCTTGGGTGGCGTGCTGCTTAACCAGAAATTAAGTCCGGCAGCGGTTGAGTCTGAAGGGGATAAGCTCAAGCTTTCTATGTTGATTCGTACCTTCTTCAACCACCACAAAGGCTGGCATGTTCAGTACAATATCGTCTCTCGTGAGACCTTGCTAGCTGCGAAGAAGAACCCGGAGCAATATCGTGATCTTGTTGTGCGAGTCGCAGGCTACTCAGCCTTCTTCACAGCGCTATCACCAGATGCTCAAGACGACATCATCGCACGTACTGAGCACGAGCTGTAAGTGCACTGACTAACTAAAACAAAAGGCACCGACTGGTGCCTTTGGTTTGAATACTTAATTCGCGAATGACTATACCTGACCGCATTACAGCTTGTGCAAAATGGTCACGCATTTTTTCGTGACGTTGTCGTACTCTTTCGTCATGTAAGCGGTAGTGATCGCGCCCTCTTTCATGATGCAAATGGCATCGAGTAATGCAGCGTTGTCTGATTTGAGATAGCGTTGAATTAGCTCTCTGACTTGCTGCTTATGGTAGCGGCAATACGTTGCGATCTCGCCACTGTCGTCACTGAATTCCGCGGACGTATTGATGAAAAAGCAACCGCGAAACTCGCCCAACTTTTCTTCAGAGCCATGAAACCAGCCGTTGAGTGCTGTAAATAACTGATCGATCACCTCCGCGCTCGTTTGTGCTGAAGAAAGCTTTTCCTCCAACCATTCCATAAATATTTGGTGGCGTTGTTCTAATGCGGCGATGATAAGCGCTTCTTTGCTCTCAAAATGGTTATATAGCGTGCGTTTAGCCACGCCGGAAACATTGAGAACTTCATTGATGCCAATAGAGTTTATGCCTTGTTTGTAAAACAGTGACAAAGCTGTGTCGATCAATAACTGTTTCTTTTTGTTCATAACTATGTCCTCAAAAAGTTCCATAAACACATATTGACAAAGGTAGACAGATTTGTCTATTTTATTTTGTAGACAATTCGGTCTACTTTGAGGTGTTTATGAATAATTTAATTTTATCGTTGGTTGCCGGGCTTGGCGCTACGTTGGCTATTGGCGTATTGTCCTACGCTGAGGTATCACTGACGGAGGTTGTACTCCTGATGGCACCATTTGGTGCTACCGCAGTACTGGTGTTTGGGGTGCCTAGCAGCCCTCTCGCTCAACCAAAAAACGTGATCATTGGTCACTTCATCACGGCATCTATCGGTATTGCGTTTAGCCAGTATGTTGACGTCACGCCGGTCACGCTCGCGATTGCGACGGGGCTAGGTGTTTCTGCGATGCTGATTACGAAGACCACTCATCCACCTGCGGGTGCAAATCCAATTTTGATCATGGCGTCTGGGCAGGGATGGAGTTTTCTCTTCACGCCTGTCCTGATTGGCGCGGTAGTGATTGTTCTGGTCGGTAAAGGGCTACAGTTGCTCCAAAGTCAGTACTTAAACCCTCGATTGAATGGTCAGAAGACCTAGTCGGGTTGTAGTTAGGGCCGCGAAAGGGAGTGATCTCTTTTGCGGTTTTATCTTTTGTAGGTTTGCAAAAACAAAATCTGATTCTCTCTTGGTATTCAGTCGTATGCATCAACATGGTAGTTAAATTGGTACAATGCGATGAACAGAATCCACCCTAAGAAACTATTGCACAGTAAATGGACGGCAATTTCACCTAAAAACAAAGAGAAGCATTTTGTTGTGACGGAAATGGAACTAGATGAAGATGGTAACGTTGTGAGATGTGTCATCGAGGCAGTCATGAGTAAACGCGACCGAGAGATGAACTGGCAAGACCTAAAAGACTCTGAGCAATGGATGCAAGGGTGGAAGTGAGTGACGCTTCGTTGTTGGGCGAATCAAGCAGAAACGTGCGTTGCGAGTAGGCAAAAGTGGTGCTATCTGATACGTTGATAATTCGTTCTAACGCCCACTCAAAGGACTAATTATGATTGATTTCGACAATTCCTCTGTATTTAAGCTTAAGCCCATTGACGTTTCTAATGCCAGAGAAGACTTCCTTAAGTTCTTGATTGATGGTGAGACTATTTTCGCTGCTTTTAAAACAGTTCGTGACCAAGTGGTGTTTACGAACAAGCGAGTGATAGCGGCAAATGTGCAAGGGATTACCGGCTCAAAAGTGGATTACACTTCTTTGCCTTACAGTAAGATCAATGCATTTTCTATCGAGACCTCTGGTACTTTTGATTTGGATTGTGAAATCGAGTTCTTCATGAGTGAGGTGGGAAGAGTGCGTTTTGAAATTAAAGGCTCGTTTGATTTGATTTCTTTCAACCGTATGGTTAGTGAGTATGTACTAGGTTAAGGGATTAGAAATGAGAGCTTCGCTGAGAGACAAAATTATAGAGGTCTGTGACAAAAAGATCGCGAGTAAAGGTGAATTGGTTGGTCTCTCATTTTATGCGTTTTTCGCTAATAAAAATGACGACCCAGAGCTGTTGATGGAAGCGGCTACGTGGTGGATTCAGACTCACCAGCTCGACCACTTCGAAAAAGCAGTAAAAGTAAAATCAATGGTCGAGTCGGGGAGCTAAATTAAAAAAAAGAAGTAAAGAAAGCAGACAAATGCTAATAACGTTGCGGACAAAACAGGGTAGATAATGTAAGAGTCCTGCTTGTTGGTTCGTTGAAAACATAGCGAAACAAGTAAGACGTTATAAACTACAAGTAACAAGCTGATCATGGTTCCGCTGTTTAATGTCATACTTGATAGCTGAGTTAAGAAAAACGCCAATAAAAGGTAATCGAAGACAATGAGCCATAAAAAGGCTTTCTTCAGTAAGTCGCTTTTTCTTTTTTCGGATGATGTTATGTGCATATAGAACTCAACTAAAAAGTCACAGTAACAGAGGCTTTGGTTAGAGAGGTCACCATCAGAGTGGTGACCTTTTAAGATTATAATTCTTGAATTTTTACTTCGCTGGTGGCGGTATCGCCGGAGTAATTGATGACTTCTTGACGAATGACTGGTTGGTTGAATTCAGCCTTATCTTTCGCTTTTTGCAGTTCGCTTTCTTGGTGGTTGCCAAAAAGGGTCTCAAGCACTTTAGCGGCAGGAGTCGTTAAAACAAACAGCTCAATACGACGGTTTTCGCTAGAATCTGGCTCATCAGGATTAAGCAGCGCTCTATCTGACATACCCGTTACCTGCATTACTCTATCATCCGGCATACCGCCTTCAACTAACGTATTTCTTGCTACGTCTGCTCGAGAGGCTGATAACGCCCAGTTAGATTGACGACCAAAACGCTTTTTAAATGGAATTGCATCTGTGTGTCCGCTGATGATCAGAGGGTTGTTAACACGATGAAATACAGGTGCTAGTGCGAGCAGTAAATCTTCAAAAAAAGGAGTAAGTTCTGCACCACCACGGCTGAACATATGCTGTTTGTAATCATCTTGAAGGACGATACGCAAACCTTGTGGTGTCACCGTGACGTTTACATTTCCCTGCGCATTAATTTGGGCAGTCATTTGCTCAATTACTTTCGCTAGTGCGGCAAGTTGCTCTTGAGTATCGAAGTTACCAGGAATCAAAGAATCAATTTCTGGTCCATCCCCATCACCTTTGAAGTAAGAGCTTACCACATGGTTGGAGTTGTGTTTACTTGGCACAGAAGAGTCCTGTGCCAAGTCGATAGGAGAAATACTTTGTGACGTATCAAATGGGTTGCCGTAACTCTTGTCGAATACGCTTGAACTATGCAAGTGGGCAACAATCGCTTTACGCTCTTCTTTGTCTACCACCTGCATAACCCAAAGTACAAGAAACAGCGCCATTAGGGCGATCATGAAGTCAGCAAACGCGACTTTCCACGCGCCGCCATGAGACGACTCATCATGGCTGTATACTTTGGCACGTTTGAACACTACATGCTCTTGTTTTTGCATTATCCCTCCTGTTCAGCTAACCACTTCTCCATTTGGTTGAATGTTGGTTTGATGTCTAGCTGAATATGTTTACGACCAGCGTCAATGGCGAGCAATGTCGGCTTTTTCGCTACGTAGGCAACCAAGGTTGCACGAACGCACTCAAAAGCAGTCATATTACGTTTTACTCGCTGAGCCATGGCGTTACTTAGTGGATCTAAGCCACAGTAACAACCGAAAATACCAATGAATGTACCAACGAGAGCTGCCGCAACGTGATAACCAATCATAGCGATTGAGCCATCAATAGCTTGCATGGTGATAATGATGCCACCAACTGCTGCAAGAATACCGAAGCCAGGTAGTGCTTCTGCTGTACGCTGTAGTGAGCGTGAAGGTAAAAGCATTTCGTTCTGTATTGCTTCGATTTCTTGCTCTAGCAGTCCCTCTAATTCATGAGGCGACATCTGTCCCATTGCCATTAAACGTAAATTGTCAGTAATGAAAGAAATTAGGCGATGATCTTCTGCGATCGTCGGGTAAGCGAGGAACATAGAGCTTTGCTCCGGAGCCTCAATATGAGAATCCAGAAACTTGTATCCGCGGTTTCTCGCTGTCTCTAGCAAGTTGTTGAGTAGTGCCATTAATTCCATGTAGTACTCATGCTCTTCTGTTGGACCTTTAATGGTCGCTGGCACTTGGCGACGCATTTCTTTCAGTACATGAGGCGGATTACCGATGATCAAAGAACCAGCAGCGGCGCCAATAATGATAAGGAATTCGGCTGGCTGCCAGATAGCACCTAAGCTACCACCGGCCCACATATATCCACCGAAGACGCACACCAGGATAGTGAGCACTCCAAAAAACTTTTGCATCTTGTGACTCCTAAGAGGACATTAATTGGTTGAGTTGTTTCAGCGCTTGTTTGTGAAGCTGACATATACGAGGTGGTGTCAGATCCAATACCAGAGCTATTTCGTGTAAGTTGAGTTCATGTTGATAGAACAGAGTCAGGAGCAGTTGATCGCGCTTAGGTAATTTACCCAAAGCACTGTCTAAACTACGACGAATATGTTCATGTTCCATGCCATCGTATTGCCCGCCAATGTAGCTATCACCGCTGCTCTCCATCAGTTGGTCAAGGCTTTGCATCTCGCCTGCGAGAGCGGCATTTTGGCGGTTGTAATAATCTTGCTCATTCGTCCCTAAAGCCTGGATGATTTCGGCATCCGTTGGCATTCGACCTAACGTTCGAGTGAGATCTCGAGTCACGTCGTTGAGCTCGTGGGCTTGTTGACGAGTCTTACGTGAACGCCAATCTAGTCGGCGTAATTCGTCTAAAATAGCTCCCCGAACTCGACAAACGGCGAAAGCAGGAAAGTGAGGATCGTCAACATCGCCATATCGGCGTCCAGCCTCGACTAGAGCGATAAGGCCTATCTGCTGCATATCTTCAATACTACAGTGAGAAGTGGCATGAACGCGCAGCTGGTTAACTACGCGTTTTACCATGACCTGATGACGTTGTAGCAATGCGTTTTCATCAATTGGTCGTGACGGTGTTGTCACTTCCTCTTCTGTGGTGTAAGTGTCTTGTACATTCATGTCTAACATGGTTGTGCTCCGTTATTGCACAACATATTTAGTCAACAAAACATCGTCGATTTCTCGGACGATGTCTGTTTTAGCAAAAGCGAGTAGAAGCGTTTGCTTCACTTCGTCTTGCAGAATATCGATGGCACCCGCTTGCTGTAACTGATCAAACGTTTTGTCGCTAAACAGTTTTAATAGAGAGTTTTGTACCATAGGCATGTATTCATCGATCTCTTTGATACGCTCTGGACGGCGTGTCTCAATTGCCAGTTCTAGCATCACAAAGTGAGTCTGTTTCTTGCCTTTAACGGTCAAAACGACTTTGTCCAAAGGATGGAAGCTAGGACCTTTACTTGTCGGTTGTTCTGTGACCAAAAAAGACAGTGGAGAGTCTTCGATCAGTGAACCAGAGTCAGGTGACTCTTGAGCGTGTTTGTTTAAGTACCAGATTCCGCCCATAATTGTGACGGCCGAAACGAGGGCACTGGTGATGATCATGGCGATAAACAGGGCGATCATTTGTTGTTTGGTCATAACCTTTTTCCTCGAAGATTCACTAAGCTTGAGTGCTTAGCCAGTGTTCTGAATAGTTAGTTGTTGTCGTGGTTTGGAATGCACCAGATTCTCGTGCGGCGAAAATATTGGCGTCTTCTTCGTTTGCATGTGGGTCATTTCGACCTTGGTTTTGATCAGAGCCAACATTGACATCGACATGAACGAAGTTTTGCTCTTGTAACTCAGTACGCAATCGTTCCGAAACTTGCATTAAAGCTTCTCGTGTTGCTGCGGCATTGGCGTTGATGTGGACACTTAATCGGTCACCTTCAACACGTACAAGTAAATCCAGTTTCCCCAAGTCTGGTGGGTCTAGGCGGATTTTTGCTTCTTGTACATTTTGTTGAGCTTGGAGCGTCACGCGATCATGTAATACTTGCATCATTTGCTCTCCCCACTTTCCGGCAGTGGTATCAACACGCACTGCTGCCCACTCAGAGCCTTGAGCTTGAACATGACTCGTCGCAATCGGTGAATGTGCAGGTTGTGTTGTAGGAGCTTGTGCTTGAAGTAGAGAGGCGGTTGGTTGCCCTTGAACAGGTTGATTCAAAAGAGTTTGAAACTCAGCACCGGAGATAGGCAAACGCGAACTCGATGAAGTCGGCAGACTTTGCTTCACATCTTGTTTTGATGATGTGTTTAACATAGCGTTAGACGAATCTTGAGTAACAGACTTAACTTCGCTCGCAGTCATTAAAGATGACGCTTTTCCTAGTTTCTCAGCCTGCTTCTCTGCCATGGTAATCATACCCTGGGTTAAAGCTTGAGCTTGCGCTGCAAGATCAGTCGATTCTGTTAACCCTGGTGTACTGGTCAAGTTGGCATCCGGATCTGAAGCTGAGCGGTCATCAGTATCAAAACCATGACTTTGTACTTTGTTTGCGCTGTTCAAAGTAGAGGCCGTAAGGTGAAAACTCGATACCGCTGACGCAGAGTTAAAGTCTTGCTCACCATTCTGCTTGTTCCCTGATTTAAAACCATGAGAAAAGCCGTGTACCGAGTTCGCTTGCTTGATGTGACCCTCATTGTTAGCTGGCGAATTACCCGAGTGCTGAGTTGAAGAAGGTATGATCATTGAGTTAGCTCCATGGTCATTGCTAATTGATAGGCCATAGCGCGTTCTTGATGGTCATTGACCATGTTCATCTCTTTTTTCAACTCGTTGGTCGACTTCTCTAATACTGCGAAGGCATTAGCGTGCACTGTTTTCGCTCGCTGGATTTCAGGTGCAAGCTTAGGATCTTTCAAAAAAGGCTTGTGACTGATCAAAAGCTCTCGCAACTGCAAGTCGTACCGCTTGAGCGCATGCCAATCGGCCGTTTTTGCGGCGAACTGGATGAGCTGAGATAAATGACGGAATCGCTCTGGCGATACTTTATGCTTGTTGTCCAAAATTCATCCAACCTTCACGAATGTTACCCATTACACGCTCAACGTTAACCAAGCGATTTGCATCGTTTTGCACGCTAGCGTAATAAAGTTCGACTTGGCAGAAGTCATACAGCTGGCGTAGGTTTTCCGCAATTTCACCGCCGTTTTCATCATCTAAAGCACTTGTTAGTCCAATCAAGATGTTCATGCATTTGTTGATTCCATTCCCTTTCTCAGCCAAACGATTTGCGGCTAGGTGGCCGCGAATACGTTCAACTTCATCGAGTAGGCCATCGATTAACATGATGACTAATTGGTGTGGATTTGCTGCTGCCGCTTGAGCGTCGAGATCGACTTGTTGGTACGAATCGTAACCAGAATCCATAAGCATGAATATTTCTCCTAAATTTGGAACCAAATGTCTTATTTTTGAGCATTAAACATGGACATGGTTTGGTTCATTTGGGTCATAATTGAATTCATTTGAGTGAATTGTTTGAGATAGCGGTTGTACGACATTTCGTACTTACGCTCTAAATTGGTTTGTTTATCTTTGATTCGGTCTAAGCTTGACTGTATTGCGTCTTTACGCGTGCTGAAGGTACCTGATGAGAACTTCAAGAAAGGCTCTACCATCGCGTCAAGAGAATCTAGCAAAGCGTCATCCCCATTAAACAACGCCTCTAAGCCTGCGCTGTTTGTTTGTTGAGCTTCTTTGAACTTTTCTTGATCAACTTTCATTTTACCGTTGCGGTCTAGGCTCACGCCGATTTCGCTTAGGCGCATACCATTGTGTTCACCTCGGATTAACCCCGTTAACTGACTCTCAATAGAACGCAATGTCGAGTCGCTAGCGAGCACGCCGCGTTTCTGATCTTCACCGCCAATTTGGGTGTACTGATCGATAGTCGAAACAAGGGCATTGTAGGTTTCCACAAACTTATCTAGTTGTTCTTTAGTGCCTTCGCTATCAGCTCCAATTTTTAAACCGATTGGAGAATCTCCCGCGGCTTGCGGTTTAGATACGGTAATGTCAACACCGTCGATGACACCTTCAAAAGTATTACTTGCGTTGGTTAGTTTCAGGCCTGAGTCTTTTGCACCTAGCCACATAACCGCATCTTGCGGAGCGTTGATTTGCTTGAGGTTGGTGAAGGCGTCTTCAAACCACGCTTGGCCAGTACCCGATGCAGATACGTTGATCTTATTTTCGACACCAGTCTCAGTGCTCGATAGCATAAAGTGTGTTTGACCATTCGAGCGAACTAGAGTGGCGTTAACGCCAGGGTTGTCCGTGTGATTGTTAATCGCACTGGCTAAATCGCTGATCGTTGCAGTGCCGTCACCATTAACATCAACGGAGGACAAGTCTAGAGTCATTGTTTCACCGTTGATGGTGAATTCTAAAGATCCAGTAGTTGGTACTTCTGTCGTCGCCTCAAGGTCTGCAGGCATTCCTGTAGATACTTGATGCGCCGTTGCCACTTTTTCTACAAAAATCTGATAGTTACCCGTTAGCGCTTTAGCATCCGCGTTTGCAGTAAAGTTACCTTCTTGAGAGAGTGTCGCACTGTTTTTGATGATGCTGTTTGTGCTGTTATTCATCTCTTTCATTGCAGTACGAAAATCACGTAGTGCGCTTTCAACTTTATTAAAAGCTGACAGTTGTGACTGGTACACATTAGCTTGCGCTTGGTAACGGTTTTTGAATGGGTTTGTGTCCAATTGTGCGAATTGGGTTGCCATTTTTACTGGGTCTAAAGAACTCATGAGGTGTGCTCCTCTCATCTCTTATTGGCTTGAATACTTTGAATGCTACGCCTTAGTTTAATTATCAGTGGCAAGATGCGTGCCGTATATTAAATTCAATTAAAACAAAGGTTTAAAGCTATTTTGTTTTCTTGGGAGGAAGTGGTGTTTCCACCTTGTTTGTTCCGCCTTCCTCCATGGAAAAAGTAATTTCCTTATAAGAAAAGGCGACCTAAACAAAGAAAATATTTAATTGTATTGACGGTTCTAATTAGGAGAGATGTTTTAATTAGACGTTATATTCAGCCTTTACTTCAGCTTGATTCAGATAATTCTTACAGAGTGCATTAATTGCGTTCTGATATTATTTTTGATAGTGCGATGTGCAAGTGTTCTCACTAAAAATTAAATTTTTTACGTTTCAAAGAATGTCAGTTATGAATGAATTTGCGTTACGATTGATGAAATGTGCTCGTGCATATGAAGAGTTCATTAACAAAAAACTATTAAGTAAACAGAGCATCAATTCTGATGAGATAGCTAGTATCTTAAAGGAAGCTAAGTTCAATTTTCCTGAACTTAGAGATAGTAAAATAGGAAGTAAATTAGAGACGATAGAATTAGAACTGTTTAATAAGGTTTTATTCAATATTATGTTGAAGTTCGGATTCAGAGTGCCTGAATCTCACAAAGATAATACGAGCTCTATTTATATTCGTAGATAAAAATAAAGCCTTCCATAGGAAGGCTTTATAATTAAGACGATTTAAATTAAGCGCACTATTAACTAAGTAATTAGCGTAGTAGTGACATTGCCATGCTTGGAAGCTGGTTAGTTTGAGACAGAACAGTTGTACCTGCTTGCATCAACATTTGGTTCTTAGTCATGTTTGAAGACTCTACTGCAAAGTCTGTATCCATGATACGACCTTTAGATGCTGTAACGTTTTCTACCATGTTACCAAGGTTAGCCATAGTGTGCTCAAGACGGTTGATGTTCGCACCGAAGTCTGCACGAGAGCTACCAATTTTTTCTACTAGACCGTCAGCGCCGCTGATTTTGTCTAGTGCTGCTTTTGCTTTAGTCGCGTCATCGATACCATCTGTAATTGCTGCATCAGCAAGAATAGTAGTGATTTCACCGATACCTGCGCTTGCGCTTACAGTCAATGTTTCAGCAGAAGATGCACCGATTTGGAATGTTACGTCACCTGCACCGAAGCCGCCGCCTTTAAGAAGGTTTTGACCACCGAACTTAGTGTTGTCTACGATGTTGTTTAGTTCTGCAGTAAGCTGTGTGAACTCTTTGTTAAGAGACGCACGGTCTGTTGCACTGTTTGAACCGTTCAACGATTGTGTAGCAAGGTCGTTCATACGGTAAACGATGTTTGTCATTTCATCCATCGCACCTTCAGCAGTTTGCATCATAGAGATGCCGTCTTGTGCGTTACGCATTGCTACTGACATGCCGCGTGTTTGCGCTTCTAGACGGTTAGCAATTTGAAGACCAGCAGCGTCATCAGCAGCTGAGTTCACACGGTAGCCTGTGCTTAGACGTTCCATTGCTGTGTTTAGAAGTCCGCTTGTTGTGTTCATTGTGTTTTGAGTTACAAGCGAAGCGTAGTTAGTGTGCATTGATAAAGCCATCTTAGTCTCCTTAGTTAGTCACTATATCTTTCAGGCCTCGGGATATTCCCTTGTCACTAACTAGAGGCGGTCGGTCGGCTTTAATGATTAATTTGAAAATTAAAAAATTTCTAAAAAAGATAAAAATTGATGATTTTTAGTGATTTGTATTCCATGAAAACCGGGAAAATCATCATATAAGCCTAAATTTTTAGTTAAGTTAAAGAAACTATTGCCCGATGATCTTGTGGTTATCCGTTATAAATAAAAAAACAGCACGAATAAATCGTGCTGTTTTTAAATATAAATGGTTGAGTTTCAACTATTCCTCATCAAAAGACTGAAAGGAGAGAGAGGTTGGGATATCGCTGAAATAACCAAAATAATAACTGGCACCCAATAAGCGATAACGGTTAAGTTCCGTTTGACTCGCTACACGTCCGGCAACCCAAGTATATTTATGCTTTCTTAAGAACTTAGCAATAGGTAGGAAAGCGTGTCTTTCTTCTTTATCCTCTAGTGTGACTGACAATTTGATCATATCGGGACTAAAGTCTGCGACGCGCTCGAAGTTCACTTGCGATGTCGCGACTTCAAACCAAAGTGAATATGCATTCTCTTTTAACTTTTTGGTGAGTGTGGCGACTTTATCACGATCACATAACGTTTCATCAGCTTGAAGAGAAGGAATCACATGTTGAAAAGCAGAAGAGTGGAATTGAATCGTCTGTTCGAGGAAATAAACCCCAGGCTCCCACAGTAATGCATCCACGCGAATCGGCACGACAACATTACTAATCAAGTCGTGATGAAAGGCTTCTAACTGAAATTGTGTTTGTCTTAGTGCAAGGTAAAGACTGAACAAATCCAGGCAGTACTGCATTTGTTCAGAGAGTTTGAATTGATAGACACTTTGTTCTCCACGCATACCAAATCTCAACGTCAGGTGTTGGAATTCTACTTCTCCTGATTGAGCTTCCCTAATTGCTTGGCATGCGTGTTGGACATCATTGTGTTTTAAAGCATCAAAGACTAATTGATCGTCATCCGTGACGATATGTTGTACTGCGAGACCAACCAAATGTTCGTACATCGCATGTGTTGAAATAAGATTAACCAAGGTTTCCTACCACATTGATTTGTTTGTTTTCTGGGATTTCGTTGTAAGACAATACTGCCAGCCCTTGTGTAAATGTACGAGCGTAACGCGCTAGAAGAGGGCGCAGCTGTGGCATAACGAGAAGGATCGGAGGTAGCCCCTGTTGCTTAAGCTGTTGTCTGATCAATGGCAAGTTTTGTTGGAACTGACCAAGAATGTTTGGCTCAATTGGGAAGCTATCTAGTGTTACCGTACCAGAAGATTGTGCTTGTTGCAGTGAAGTTAGTAGCATTTGTTCTAGCTCATCAGACAGTGCGTAGACATTTAACTCGTTCTTTTGTCCTGCAATTAAGTTAACAAGCGTACGCTTTAGTGCACAGCGCACATCAGATGCAAGTAGGATCGGGTCCTTTGTATTTTCCGCGGATTCCAACATTGTGTTGGCAATCGTGCGAATATCTTTTAGTGGCACTTGGTCCAATAAAAGCTGACGATATACTTTCAGCTGCTGTGCTGGATTAAGTGCTGCTGCTAATGCTTCTGCTAGTTTCGGGGCTTGTTGTGTCAAACGCTGGGTTATTGCTTCCACATCGTCGTGCGTAAACAATTCTGCAAGGTTTGTCTTCATGATTTTACTAATATGAGTGGCTATAACAGTGCCATCGTCGACAACTTGGTAACCCATATTAAGTGCTTTTGCTTTATCTTGATGCTCAATCCACACAGCTGGCAACTGATAAGCAGGATCGCTACCCAAAATGCCATCTACCTCACCGTAAGTTTCGCCAACCGCTATCGCCATTAAACGCTCTGGTTCAATAAAACCTTGCTCAATGACTTCGCCATTTAGAGAAATTGTGTATTGGTTTGGCTTGAGGCTCAGGTTGTCACGAATACGAACTTCAGGTAATAAAAAGCCAACTTGTTCAGAAAGGTTTCGACGCACACCGCGGATACGTTGTGATAAAGGAGCCCCTTGTTCTTTGTTGACTAGATGGACGAGTCGGTAACCAAGCGCAAGTGATAATGTTTGGACGTGAGGAATATCATCCCATGTCAGCGGTGTATCATCGTCTTGCATTGCTTGTGAAAGTGCTTCGACCTCTTCAATCTGGGAGTCTTGCACTGGCTTCTTGGTTTGACGCCACCCTGCGAACGCTAATGCGCCAGAAAACGCAAAAAAGGCTAGGTGTGGCATACCCGGTACCATACCGATTACCGCCATAATACCTGCGACAGTAAATAGCGTTGCAGGAGTTGCCAGTAATTGCTTTTGCATGGTTTCCGACATGCCATTATCGCTATCATTAATTCGCGTAACGATAATCGCGGCAGCCGTTGCCAATAGTAGTGAAGGAATTTGAGCAACTAGACCATCACCGATTGTGAGTAGGGCATAAGTTTTAAAGGCGTCAGACGCAGCGAGTCCATGCTCGAAGACACCAATACTAATACCACCAATGATATTGATAAACAGAATCAACAAACCTGCGATGGCATCGCCACGCACAAACTTTGATGCACCATCCATCGAACCATGAAAATCGGCTTCGTTGGCGACTTCTTTACGGCGTAAGCGAGCCGTTTCCTGATCGATAAGGCCAGCGTTTAAGTCGGCATCAATTGCCATTTGTTTGCCTGGTAAAGCATCCAACGTAAAGCGGGCTGAAACCTCAGAAATACGTTCACCACCTTTGGTGATTACGACGAAGTTGATGATCATCAAGATGACGAACACCACCATACCAACGACGTAGTTACCGCCAATGACGACTTCACCGAATGCTTGAATGACCTTACCCGCTGCGTCACCACCATTATGTCCTTCTAGGAGTACAATTCGCGTAGAAGCCACGTTCAATGTGAGACGTAATAATGTTGCGACCAGCAAAATAGTTGGAAAAACAGAGAAATCTAATGGTCGCTTTGCGGTTGTGCTGACCAGCAATACTAGGATTGCTAAGACGATATTAAAGGTAAACAGCGCATCCAGTAGCAGAGGAGGCAAAGGAAGAATCACCATTGCTAATATCATTAGCAAGACGATTGGAATGCCAACGTAGCCTTTGGTTGATGTTTGAAGTTGTTTTAACCGGTTAAGCATACTTTCGTGTCCTTGGATAAACGCGGGTTAATCAGTGCTGCAAATGTTTTGGAATCGAAAAATGAGGTAAAGGAATTGGCTCTTTTCCCTCACCTTTACGAAAGGCTTTCAATTGCAAAACGTAAGTAAGAATATGTGCCACTGCGATGTACAGTTGGCTTGGGATTGCTTGTTCAATCGCCGTCGTGTGATAAATCGAACGGGTAAGTGGCGGGGAGTTAATGATTTCCACTTTGTTTTCTCGGGCGATACGTTGAATGTGCATAGCGGTTTCGTCTACACCTTTTGCGACGACAAAGGGCGCGTCAGAAAGTGAAGGCTCGTATTTCAGTGCGACTGCATAGTGCGTTGGGTTAGTGATGATCACGTCAGCCGTCGGCACCATTTTATCGATCTTACGGCGCGCAAACTGTTGCTGTATTTGACGAATACGTTGCTTTACTTCCGGACGACCTTCATTATTTTTAAATTCCTCTTTCAATTCTTGTTTCGTCATGCGGAGTTCTTTTAGGTGTTCCCAACGCTGATAAGGAATGTCGATAACCCCAAATAACAACAAGGCGAAGCCCATTAAGAGTAAGCCTTCAAACAGAATTGACATTACTAGAGAAAAACCTTGGCTGAGCGGGAGATTTTGCATGCCAAGTAATGGCTGTAAGTGGTTGTCTAAATAGCCATATAAGATGCCGAATATCACGGCTACTTTGAACGTTGACTTTAAGAGCTCAACCACTGAGCGGGTCGAAAAAATGCGCTTTATCCCGCTCAAAGGATTAATTTTGCTGAGCTTTGGCATCACGTTCGCGGGACGGAACATCCAGCCGCCTAGCACAAGGCTACTACCACAGGTCACGATAATAATGACGGTAAACAATGGTAATAGCATGTCGATGATGACTGCTAAACTTTGTCCCAATTGCTCGACAAGTTGTTTAGGATTTTCTAGGTCGGCTCGCGTCAGCATCATGTTGTAGCGAAAGATCCCCGACATGCTTTCCCAAATACTATTAAGCTGAGAGTAAAAGTAGAGCGCCACCGCTAGAAATATAACCGCAGTAGTAAACTCTTTCGCGCGAGGAATTTGTCCTTCCTGACGGGCTTTCTTTACCTTCTGCGGTGAGGCTTTTTCAGTTTTGTCTTGAGAAGATTGATCGCTCATGCTCCCCCCAACATAAAGTTACTCAAGTGTCTAATGGTGTCGTGAACGAGCGCCGTGTAGCGACCAGGAACACCAGAAACTGAGATTAATACGCTGAATAGACCCAGCAGCATCGTCATAGGAAAACCTAACGCATAGACATTAAGTGATGGTGCGGCTCGGTTCATTACACCAAAACTGATGTTGGCTAGAAGCATGGAAACAATAGCGGGTAAAGCCAAAGCTAGTGAAGAGGCAAACATCCAACCGAAAATATTGACAACACCTTGCAGAGAAAGCGATGTGATACCAGATCCGACTGGCCAAACAACAAAGCTTTGAATCACGATATCTATGACGAGTAAGTGTCCTTCTAGCGCAAGAAACAACAAGGTTGAGAAAATCAGAAATATGCGTCCCAAAATGGCGACAGAAAGCCCGTTAATAGGATCATTCATCATCGCCATACCTAAGCCCATTTGCAGAGAAATCACCTGACCAAGCATGGTGAAAACGTTAAAGAGCATGTGCAAAATTAACCCAAACATTACCCCCCAAATAGCTTGCTCAAAAGCAAGGAACAGGGAAGTCATAGAGAATAATTCGACTTGTGGCATGGGTGGCATTAACGGTCCAGTAATGACAACGATCGAGAGGGCCAGTAAAGTACGAACCCAAACAGGAATAATTGCATCACCAAAGAAAGGCATTGAAATAAATACGGCTCCCACACGAAAAAACGGCCACCAGAGTTGACCGAGTATCGCCGAGAGCTCTGCAAATGTGATGGCCATTAGCCAATCATCCCTGGTATGTTGTGGAACAAGAAATCAAACAGTTCCATGATCTTACGTAGCATCCAGTGACCTGCAAAAATCACCATTAATAAGGTAACGAGCAAACGTGGCAAAAAGCTGAGTGTTTGCTCGTTGATTTGTGTGGCAGCCTGAAATACGGCGATACACAAACCGACAATTAAGCCTGGAACAACCAATACGGCAACCATCAAAATGATCAGCCATACTGCATCGGAAAATAACGTTACGGTTAGTTCTGGGGTCATAACTGCTCCTAGTTAACCGAAGCTGGCAGATAAGGTGCCAACTGTCATTGCCCAACCATCCACGAGTACAAATACCACCAACTTAAAGGGAAGTGAGACAATCAAAGGTGATAGCATCATCATACCCATTGCCATCAGGACACTGGCGACAACCAAGTCGATGACCAAAAACGGGATGAAAAGCATAAAACCAATTTGGAAGGCGGTTTTCAGTTCACTAATGACAAATGCAGGCAAGACAACGGCAAATGAAATATCCTCAACGTTTTGGTCGAGAGGCTCATTGGCAATACGTAACATTTGTTCAAGAGAGCTTTGGTGCGTCTGTGCCAACATGAACTCTCTCACTGGTTTCTCTGCAACAGAAAAAGCCTGTATTAGCGTGATTTCGCCGTTGTCGTATGGCTGAAACGCATTTTCATAAATATCGCTCCAGACAGGGCGCATAATCAGTAACGTCAATGCGAGAGCGATCCCGACCAACACTCTGTTAGGTGGGCTTTGTTGAAGACCAAGAGCTTGGCGCAAAATCGCAAGGACAACGACAATTCGAGTAAAGCTCGTCGCCATCAAAATAAATGCTGGAAGAAAACTGAGCGCCGTCATCAACAACAGAATTTGCAGTTTAACGCTGTATTCTTGTTGTGTGTCGCCATCAGAAACGGACAAGATAGTTAAGCCGTTGTCAGCCGCCATTGTTGGGAAAGCAAACAAAAGTGACACCAATACCAAAAGAGGTAACCAACGGTGCCAAGCGCTCAGATTTTTCATTGTGATGCCTACCTAAGATTATTGACCAACGCCACTCAATGCAGAGTCATGTACATCGATCAGACGAAGTCCATACTTATCATTGACAACGACAACTTCAGCGTGGCCCATAAGAGAACCGTTTACTTTCACGTCTAAAGGCTCGCCATTGAGCTTTTCCAACTCGATAACCGTGCCTTCACCCGCTTTCATTAAGTCCCCAAGTGGGATCTCCTTACTCGCAACTTCCAGCGTGACTGTGACAGGAATGCTTTTGAAAAAGCTAAGGTCACGTTCCGCAGTGGCTGGTTCTTGTTGGAGCGTATCTTCGGCTTCAAAGTCTTCTAATTGAAAATCATCAAAGTTCAGTTCTTCTGCGTCGAATGCATTAGTTTCTAGCGCTTCGCTCATCGCTGCGGTTCCTTATCAGGGTTAAAGATCAAAACAAGTTGGCCGTCTTGCTCGGCAATACGACCTGTAAATAGAGATTGGTTGCCAATGCTTACTGGAACCGTGTTAAGAAGCTCAATAGGTAAAATATCGTTGGGTTGTAAGCCAACCACATCACTTAAAGGCATCTTCTTTTTACTTAGAACAACGTTCAGTCGAACGGGGGTCGTCTCTAAAGAACGACAGAAAGGTTGAAACAAATCGGTATCAGGCTGCAGTTCAAGCTGCTCGATTAGCGTTTGAATAAGATGACCATCTAGCTTGAGATGAATTGAGCCTTGATGATCGTCAAACGCAATGTTTAATTGAACGTTAATGCCAATACCTCTAGGGGTCTCATACTCACCCGTGTCCCACATTTCACCAGGAGCAAGCCAACCGATGATGATTCGACTGATGCGCTCTTGTAAACGTAAGTCACTGGCCGTCAGAGTAGCGGCTGAGCGCTCTGCACTTGCACCATAAAATCTATCAGCCAACTTTATTAGCGTGTGGGGGTTACCATGGATGAATACCATGCCGCCTTCCTGATGTTGATAGGTCGACGTTTGCTCTTTGTCCATCTCAACCGATGTAAAGCGGTGCAAGTCTACTGAGGTTAAGCTAGCTTCCACTTTTCCTGTGCTGAGCCAATTTTGTAATTCAGTCGTAAGATTTGAGCAAGATTCTGAAATTAAATTATCGAGCTTCTCACGAATGATATGAATAGGTTTGCCTAATAATTCTACATCAAGTAGTTGACTATCAGAAATAGGCTCGCTAACTCTATTTTCCATTTATATTTTACCGTGCGTTAACAATCGAAAGTGTTTTAACTTAATGGCGTGTAGTCTACACAGAAATTTTAATGATCTTTTAGCTCCAAACTCTAAGATTGTGACTTTAGTTCACATGTTGCTTTGTTCATATAGTCATAATCTTTTAATGAAATTTAAAAAGAGTTAGTTTTCTTTATAAATCGCTTAATAAATAAAATAACAATGTTGAGCGTTTTAGTTGTTATAGATTTTTTAAATTGCCTTTATGGCGTAACAACAACTTCAAATAAATAAATTATAAGATACTGTTTTTTATGCTTAAAGCTTCCGTTGGAGGCTAAGCGTGCTCTCTTGAGCGTTTTGTAACCAATTTTAATATTCAGAATAGGTAATTAAAATGATTAGCTATGCCAGTTCTCTCGGCTTGGTGGCATATTTAATTAAACGGTTTAAGTCATGGGAATGTAAGATATACATGAATCATGTCCGTTTGATAATTTGTAACACAATTATTGTTATCAGTTTTATTTTTTCAAAAGTGTCATATTCAGAAGAAGTCTTAACAATCCCTATGGACCTCTCTAAATGGACATATGAGGGAAATAAATTCAAATGCAACTTGTTGCAATCAAATAAAGACTATGGGAAGTTTTATTTCCTAGCGGAACCTAATAATAAATTCTATTTTATTTCCGATATAGAATATGAAAACAATAAATGGAAAACGATTGCTTTAACAACTCAAAATGCTCCTTGGGGTGATGAGCTTTATAGAAAAGAATTTGGTTCCCTTGAATTTACTAAGCCGTCTCAGCGTTTCATCTTTAATAAAGGCGCTGAAGAATTCATGGATTCAATTGCTTCGGGTAGTTGGGTGACGCTGTCACTTAAAGGAAGTAATGCTTCCTCTGTTTCAGAGATTGTGATTCCTACTCTTCAAATTCAAAACGCATTGAAATCATTTAATGCGTGTCGCGCGCGATTGCCTAAATTGTCTTTTTCAGAGGCAAGGGATATGGCGCTCTCATTTGAGTTTGGTCAGAAGACGTTAAGTCGTGGACAGAAAGCAACACTAGAAGCGCTGTATAGCTATGTATCTGTGGATGATCGAGTGACCAAAATCCTCATCGACGGTCACACCGATAACGTTGGTTCAAGTTTAACGAACCTTTCTGTGTCACGTACTCGAGCAGAGCAAGTCACCAATGCTTTGATTGAGCTTGGGGTCGACGAGTCGATGATCGAAACACGAGCTCATGGTTCACGTTACCCAATTGCCAGCAATAACTCGGTTAATGGCCAAGCAAAAAACCGACGTGTCACCCTGCGTTTAGTGAGGGACAACGAGTATACGGCTACGAAACACCACCCAGATCTACAATCACAAAATCAACAAACGAAAGTTAAGGTTCAATGATGACGAAAACGAAAATTTTGTTGGTTGAGCCAAATGAAGCTCTTGCTCAACCAGTATTGGATGTGTTGCAAAATGCAGGTTACACCGCGAAACACACTCGTACTGGTCGAGGCGCTTTGCTTGAAGAGCGAGCAGAAATCACTTTAGTGAGCTCTACGCTGCCGGATATGTGTGTTCGTGAGTTTGTCGCGTGTCACCAAAAGCAGCGAAATTCGGGTGTTGTTATTGCGATTGTCGACCAAGAACAAGGCATCTTGGCTGCTGAGACGATGAAAGCGGGCGCTACTGATTATCTATTACGCCCGTTTGAATCTAATCAGTTGGTTAATCTGCTTAAACGTGTTGAAGCGTTAGGTAAGCCAATGGCCAACATTGTTGCGGAGTCTTGGAGAAGCAAACAAGTTCTGCAATTGGCGCATCGTGCAGCATGTACTAACGCGAGTGTGCTTATTACAGGTGAATCGGGAACGGGTAAAGAAGTGCTGGCGCGATATGTGCATGAGCACTCTCCGCGTATCAATGGTCCATTTGTGGCGGTTAACTGTGCCGCCATTCCAGAGTCAATGTTAGAGGCTGTGCTATTCGGTCATGTAAAAGGCGCGTTCACCGGAGCGACAAATTCTCAAAGCGGTAAGTTTGAAGAAGCAAATGGCGGGACGATTCTGCTTGACGAGATTGGTGAAATGTCACCTGCGGTTCAAGCGAAATTGTTACGCGTCCTTCAAGAGCGTGAAGTAGAACGTGTTGGTAGCCATAAAGCCGTTCAGCTCGATATTCGTGTTATTGCGGCAACCAACAAAGACTTACGTGAGGAAGTTCAAAAAGGCACGTTCCGTGAAGATCTTTATTATCGATTAGATGTGCTGCCTCTGCACTGGCCGCCTTTGCGTGAAAGAAAAGAGGACATTCTACCAATTAGCCAATTCTTTATTGAAAAGTATCAAGATAGCAGCCGCTGTCACCTATCCCAAGATGCGATTAGTGCGCTGAGTCAGTATCACTGGCCGGGCAATATTCGTGAGTTGGAAAATGTCATTCAACGCGCTTTGGTCATGCGTCATGGTGATTACATTACAGCCCATGACCTGATGCTGCCTATTGAGCTTGTCGCGTCAGTTCCTACAGCAGAGCCAACTGCAAGTTTTGGTCATGTAGAAGCGAAGAAGCAAGCTGAATATCAGTTTATTTTGGAAAAGTTACGTCAGTTTGGTGGAAACCGAACGAAAACCGCAAACGCGCTTGGAGTCTCTACTCGAGCGCTACGCTACAAGCTCGCAGCAATGCGAGAACATGGTATTGATTTACAGTCGGCACTAGGCTCGGCTGCCTAATAGGAGAAAAAATAGATGGCAAGTCAACCTACTCATGCGGTCTCGGCAGAGCAACTTATGTTGTCAAAAATGCAGGCGATGCAGGCACAAGTGCAGCCGCCAGAGTTTATCGTGAGTGCAAATCCTTTAGATCAACAATCACTAAACGCACCTTTATCGTTCTCACAAGCGATGACAAATGTGTTGGATACAGTGAATCAACATCAATCAGTGGCTAGTCAAAAAATGACGGCCGTAGAAACAGGAAAAAGTGATGACCTAGTTGGTGCAATGGTCGCGAGCCAAAAAGCCAGCTTGTCCTTTAATGCTTTGATGCAAGTGCGCAACAAAGTCGTGACCTCATTTGAAGATATTATGAAGATGCCGGTGTAATTCATGTCAGAACTAACCCCCCAAGTCGCCGGAAACACAGCTATGGCTACCGGCACAGCACAGACATTTTCTACTGCCAACGGCATGGACGATGTGACAACGAAGCTGAAGCAAATCTGGTCTAGCAGTCAGAGAAACTTAGTGCTATCTGCGGTGTTAGCTGCGATTGTTGCAGCGATTATTGTGGTTGCACTATGGAGTTCCTCGCAGAGCTTTCGTCCGCTATATAGTCAACAAGAGCGTTTTGATATCGGCGAAATTGTGTCGGTATTAGAAAGCGAAGGCGTAAGCTACCGCATGCAAGAGCAAAATGGACAAGTTCTTGTACCAGAAGGTGAGGTTGCGAAGGTACGCATGTTGCTTGCATCAAAAGGTGTTAAAGCTAAGCTGCCGACAGGTTTGGATTCGCTCAAGGAAGATAGCTCTCTTGGTACGAGCCAATTTATGGAAACAGCGCGTTATCGTCATGGTTTAGAAGGTGAGTTAGTACGTACTATCATGTCTTTGAACTCAGTAGCGAACGCGCGTGTTCATTTAGCAATACCTCGTCAAACTCTATTCGTCCGCCAAAACAGTGAGAATCCTTCAGCATCTGTCATGCTTGAGCTCAAACCTGGTGAAGACTTAAAGCCTGAACAAGTTGAAGCGATCATTAACCTAGTGGTCGGCAGTGTCACGGCAATGAAGCCAGAATTTGTTTCTGTCATTGACCAGTATGGCCGTCTTCTTAGTGCGGATGTCGCTTCTGCGGAAGCCGGTAAAGTAAACGCGAAATATCTTGAATACCAGAAGAGTGTTGAAAAACAGATCATCCAACGCGCAGCAGATATGCTTACGCCGATTGTGGGGCCGAGTAACTTCCGAGTACAAGTCGCTGCCGATCTGGACTTTAGCCAAGTTGAAGAAACACAAGAAATTTTGGATAACGCACCGGTTGTGCGTAATGAGCACACCATTCATAACAACTCGGTTGATCAAATTGCGTTGGGTGTTCCTGGTTCTCTAAGTAACCAACCGCCAGTGACAGGATCTGGTGAAGTGGAAACGAACGATAGCCAAAACACGAATGCGCGATCTGAAGTGAATCGTCAATATGCTGTAGGGAGCAGTGTTCGTCGTACTCAATACCAACAAGGCCAAATAGAAAAGCTTAGTGTATCGGTTCTGTTGAACTCCAAAGCTTCGCCAGATGGTGTGGCGTGGAGTGAAGCCGATAAAGAGCAAATCTCAAACATGATCATGGATGCTGTTGGTATCTCTGCCACACGTGGTGACAGCTTAAGTTTAATGAGTTTCAACTTCACCCCAATCGAAATTGATGCTCCTCCTGCACTGCCGTGGTGGCAAGACCCTACAGTACAGCAGCCAATACGCTACGTTATTGGTGGCTTGTTAGGCTTGGCGATGATCTTCTTCGTACTGCGTCCATTAATCATGCACCTAACTGGCGTTGATAAACCTGTGCCTGAGCTAAATTTTGCTGAGCCTCAGGAAGAACCTGACTACGAAAACTTGCAAACGCGTGAAGAGCGCGAGCATGAAGAAGTACTTGATCGCCGCCTATCTGAAAAAGGCATCTCAGCCTCTTCAGGTTTAGATGTAAACAGCGACATGCTACCACCAGCAGGTTCGCCATTAGAAATTCAATTGAAACACCTACAGCTTATTGCTAATGAAGAGCCAGAGCGCGTAGCCGAAATACTGAAACAATGGGTAAACATCAATGAACACAGTTCTATCAAAGCAGACGCTTAGTTATGTTGAACAAACCGCGCTCGTGCTATTAGGCATGGGCGAGGATGCCGCAGCGAAGGTTTTGCAACACTTTAGCCGTGATGAAACCCAGCGTGTGACTCGTGCAATGGCGAAGTTAAATGGCATTAAGAGCGATTCTGCTCGTGGTGTTATTCAAACTTTCTTTGAAGATTTCCGTGAGCACAGCGGTATTCGAGGAGCCTCTAAGGAATACCTATCTAATACATTGCGTAAAGCATTGGGTAACGATTTGGCAAAAGGGTTATTAAATACCTTATATGGCGATGAAATTCGCAACAATATGCAGCGCTTACAGTGGGTGGAAGCAGAAACTCTCGCTCGTTTCATTGTGAACGAGCACCCACAAATGCAAGCAATTTTTCTAGCGTATTTGCCAGCAGACAGCTCTTCAGCGGTATTGAAGCACTTGCCACAAGATTACCATGACGAAATCTTGTTCCGTATTGCTCAATTGCAAGATATCGATCATCAAGTTGCCGTTGATTTGCATGAACTCGTTGAGCGTTGCATCGAAAAAGTATCCGCAAGTCAAAGCACGCCGTTATCAGGTGTTAAGCAAGCAGCAGATATCATTAACCGCTTTGAAGGTGACCGTGGTTCATTGATGGAAATGCTGAAGTTGCATGATGAAGATGTTGTTAATGCAATTGAAGAAAACATGTTCGACTTTATGGTTCTTGGCCGACAACGCGAAGAAACTATGGACATGTTGGTGCAGCAAATCCCGCTAGAGTTGTGGGCTGTTGCGCTAAAAGGTTCCGATATTACCTTACAACAAGCTATTAAGCGTTCAATGCCGCAACGTATGGTGAAAGCGCTAGAAGATGACATGGACGCACGCGGTGCTGTTGCGTTAAGTCGAGTTCAAAAAGCACGTCAAGATATCATGCAAATGGTACGTGAGCTGGATGAATCTGGTGAAGTTCAGCTGCTTCTCTATGAAGAGCCAACGGTGGAGTAAGGTCATGCTAGAGACAAAATCAAGTACTATGCGATTGCCTCCGAACGGGTATCGTTTACACCGTTTTCCGCCTTTAGCGCAACCTAAGACTATCGAAGACGAATTCGGGCTAGATAACCAAGGCTGGCAAGAACCTCAAATTGATATCCAACAGCAACTTGAAGAAGGTTTTCAACAAGGTTTGCAACAAGGACATGAGGAAGGCTTACGCCAAGGTATCGAACAGGGCAAGCAACAAGGTCTGTTGGAAGGCCAAAAAGAAGGTTTCCAAAAAGGCTTTGTTTCCGGTGAGCAGTCTGGAAAGCAAGGCTTTTTGGAGGCGGCGAAGCCTGTCAATGAACTTTTTCACGCCCTTTCTCGTTGGCAAGATGAAAAAGAACAGCAACAACGCCATATGATTTGTGAACTGGTACAAAAGGTAGCTCAGCAAGTGATTCGTGCCGAGCTCACTTTAATGCCTCAGCAGATCCTAGCTTTGGTGGACGAGACATTGTCTGCCATGCCTGGTAAAGCGGAAACAGTAACTGTGCATTTAAATCCGCAAGATTTAGAGCGTATTACTCACATCAATGCTGATTTGCCGCAATCTTGGAAACTGGTCCCTAATACGGAGCTTCCTATTGGTGGCTGTCAGTTAGTGACTGATGACGCAGAAGCGGATGCGAGCTGCGACTCTCGTTTGGAAGCCTGTATGGACAATGTAAAGCAACACCTTTTGGATGAAGTCAGTATTCCACAGGTAGAGTCTGAGCATGAGTAATACCCTAAGCCATGAACTATTAAGTGAGCGTTTGAGCGAAGCCTTGGCTTCGCTTGATTCAATCCCTGTTGCTCGCGTAACAGGGCGATTGATAAAAGTAAACGGCTTAATGTTACAAGCCGTAGGGTGTCGGTTTAAGCTTGAGCAGCGTTGTCTCGTAGAAACCGCGGAAGGCGATATGATCGAAGCGCAAGTTGTGGGCTTTGAACACACTATTGCTTACCTCATGCCTATCCGCCGTTTAGGCGGTCTGTTTGCAGGTGCAAAAGTCATCCCTCTTGATGGTGACAGTACCGTGCAGCTAAGCTCTCAGTGGTTAGGACGCGTACTGAATGGTTTAGGTGAGCCGTTAGATGACGGGGCACCGCTTAAGGGGGGAGATCGAGTTTCACTTGAACCAAAACCGATTAACCCACTGAAGCGACGCCCAGTTGATACACCACTCAACGTAGGCGTGCGTGCGATTAATGGACTATTAACGGTAGGCAAAGGCCAACGTATTGGTTTGATGGCTGGCAGTGGCGTCGGTAAAAGTGTGTTAATGGGGATGATCACCAAAAACACGGAGGCCGATGTAATTGTGGTCGGGCTTATCGGTGAGCGAGGCAGAGAAGTACGTGAGTTTATCGAGAGAAACTTAACCCCAGAAGCGCGCAAGAAAGCGATCATTATCGCGGCTCCTGCTGATGAATCCCCGCTAATGAGGTTAAGAGCGACACTACTTTGTCATCGCGTTTCAGAGTATTTCCGAGACCAAGGCAAAGACGTTCTACTTCTGATGGACTCTCTAACCCGATACGCCATGGCACAGCGCGAAATCGCTCTTTCGCTCGGTGAGCCTCCAGCTTCTCGTGGTTATCCGCCCTCAGTCTTCAGCGTGTTACCTCAACTCCTAGAGCGAGCGGGTAACAGTGAAAATCAACATGGTAGCTTAACGGCAATTTATACCGTATTGGCAGAAGGGGACGACCAACAAGATCCTGTCGTGGATTCCGCGCGCGCCATCTTAGATGGGCATGTCGTTTTATCGCGTCAACTGGCTGAGCAAGGGCATTATCCCGCGATAGATATCAACGCGTCTATTAGCCGTTGTATGAATACTTGTACGCAGGACGCACACAGCACGATTGCGAATAACTTCCGTCAAATGTACTCCAACTACCTTCAGGTTAAAGAGTTACTGCCATTAGGGGGTTATCAACCAGGACAAGATCCTGAGTTAGATCAATCTGTTGCTATGTATCCAAATTTGCGTGCATATCTACAACAAGCTGCCAACGAGTCTGTAGATTACCCAACCAGTTTGACCGAGCTCGCGCAGCTTTTTCAAAGTGCTTAATCAAATGGGAGTGACAAGGCTGAAATGAAATCCAAGTTAAAAGCCGTAGGCAAGTTACAGCAAATGGAAGAAAAACAGCGTGACCGTGTGGGTCAACAACTTGATGCCATGCGTCAGCGTCACTCCCATCTTTCAATGCAATTGGAACAGTTGTCGGCGTTGAAAGGCCACGCTGGGCAATCAACCCGAACCGGCCCGACGCTGACGAGCGCGGCTTTGATGAACTTTAATCGTGTTGACCAAATGCTACAAAGAATGCTTCGTCACCACGAGCAAGAGCAAGCCGTTATGCAAGCGGAATGTGCATCTGTACAGAAAACGCTAGAACACAAGCACGCACGCGTTCAAGGGTTAGAAAAAGTGCTTGATCGTTGGCGTACTAAGCAGAACTATGAAAAAGCGAAAAAAGAGCAAAAGATGATTGAAGACATCATTAACTCTCGCGTTAAGCGCAAGATATTATGATGTCTTGTTGACGCTACTAGGAGCGCGAATAATTTCTGCGGTGTCTTAGCCAACCAAACCAGCCTCCAAGCATGATCAACCCTGATCCGAGAGCACCGCCGCCACTGCTGCCGTTGTTACCAAAGCCAGATGTGTTGGTATCGACAGGCTCAAAGCCAGAGTCCCCTTCGCTATGATAATCTTCCGAACTTGCTAAGAGGGCGTTATAACTGGTTTTTACACCTGAGCTGGTTTGGGTCTCAATCCATGTTGCATAGTTCAAAATCTCGGTAAACACACTTGGAATCGCAGCGGATTCGCAAACTGAAGAACCGTAGCTCACAATGCCAATTTGCTGATACATGCCATTATTGTCTTGATAGGTGAGAGGACCGCCTGAGTCACCACGACAGATGCCAGTGTAGCTTCGTTCAGGAAATCCATTCGCACATAAACTTTCCTGAGCGTTAAACCCTGTTACCAACGAAGCGCATTGGGTGTCGGTAAGGGGTTTTACTTCTGCCCAGCGTAAATAGTTAGGGGGGCTTTCATCATTGGTTGAGGTCTGACCTAAACCGAATATCTGATAAAATGACTTGCTGCTGTAGTCTCCAAAGTCTTGCGGTAAAGTGATGGATTGGACGTTATCGGTGATAGGTCTAGTCAATTCAAGGACAGCGATGTCATTAATCCATAAATCGCTAGGCACATAATCAGGATGAATCGTGATAGAGCGAACATCTTTGAATTCTTCAACAAACACGTCATTCATCGTAGGGTTTTTGACTAGCACTCGTAGATCGTTGATTGTCCAGCCATCAGTAAAAACGCTTGGTTCTACGCAGTGGGCCGCAGTTAAAATGAAGCGGTCGTTTACAATGGTTCCCCCACAAATATTGGCAAACTGATTAGCGCCAGTTTTATGTAGAATAAGACGTGCAAAAAAAGGAAGTTGGTTTTGGGTAGCCTGCTGACCCCCAATAATTGCCGTGGAGATCCCTTGTTCTGAAAGGCGGTTATCATTTTCTGCTTCAGCGGTCATACTCAAAGATACTGCAAAACAGAGTGCGCTTAGCCATATTTGATACTGCTTCATAAACCATCCTTGGATGAAAAGTGCTCTTCTAACTTTATACTAGTTTTTCCGTGAATGTGCTTAACAAAAGTTTCTAATAGTTGAATGATTGTTGTAGCCAAGATCGCAACAGATGAAACGATTCAAGCTTTAGCTTGTGTGGCGGGCATACAAAGTAAAGCTGTTGATGAGGATTAATGACGGGTTCGCCCAGCTCGATTAGCTGACCATATTTGATGTCATCCTTCACAAACAAGCGATGAGTGACCAATAACCCCAAACGACGAGTTGTGGCCTGGACGGCTTGTATCGACATGTCAAAAGTGATTGGTTTTTATTTTTAGGTCGCTGGATACCCGTCGCGTCCTGCCACACGTTCCAGTCGTTTTTTCTTCGCTCGTTAGTAACTTCAATGATGGGATACTGCTTTAAGAGTTGAGTGATGTTTGAGTCCTTTGTCGTCGCTAACAATTCAGGGCTGCACACCAAAACCAGTTCATCTTCACTGAGCTTTTCGCAGTAGTAATCCTGCCATTCTTCGGGATTTCCATGCACCAAGGCCGCGTCGATACCTTCTTGTTCTAAATTGAATCTGCCAGACAGGTTTGATAAACGAACGTCTAATTGAGGAGCAAACCCTTGTAAATCGGACATTCGAGGAATCCACCAGTGAAGAGCCAATGAATTCACCATATTGAGCGTAACACGTTGCAAGTTCTGATCTTGGATGAGTGCTTCCGTTGCATCGACAATTTGCTCTAAAGCGGGTGCCACCTTTCGGTAATACTTTTTACCGTCCGCATTGAGTTGAACTTGTCTGCCTATGCGATCAAACAAAGGCTTGTTGACTTGACTCTCCAGCGATTTAATCGCCTGACTTACGGCTGAGTGGCTCACACTTAATATATGTGCTGCTTCTGTCATGCTGCCAGACTCAGCTACTGCAACAAATGCGTAGATGGACTTTAAGGGGACTAGTTTCCGCATAATTTAAAAACCGTAACTGGTGATAGATAAGTTAAACTGTAAGTTTTTCTTACATCAATGGTTAATATTATTCGCTATTTACGATAAGTGATGTCTTTTAAAATGCTCCATATATTAAGGAGTATTGAATGAATGCTGTAAATAAATCTATCCTTTTCATGTTGATGTCTACGTTAAGCTTATCTGTTACTGGACTGTTAGCAAAGCAGTTGTCAGGCGAACTTTCCGTCACACTATTTAGCTTCTTACGTTTTTTGGTGCCTGCGCTTATCTTGCTTATTTTACTTCGTGTGAAAAACCTTACCTTTCCTAAATCGGGCACGCTAAAGCCTATTTTATTGCGTGCTCTTTGTATCGGTTTGTCACAACTTTGCTTTATCGCGTCATTACAAACGTTAACGCTCGTTGAAGGGGTTGTGTTGTTTGCTACTGGCCCATTATTTATTCCCTTGGTTGAAAGGCTGTTCATGAGAGGGCGCATTCGTGTTTCAACATTGGCGGCTTTAGCAATGGCGTTCACTGGTGTGGTTATGTTGGCGGGCGGTGGAAGTGAGATTACATGGCGAGCGGATTTATTGCTCGGCTTGGCTGGTGGACTCTTCAATTCTGGTTCTCAGCTTACGTTATATAAAGTGAGTAAAACAAATATGTCGCCGCTAGAAATCAACTTTTGGGCGTTTGGTTTTGCTGCCGTATTTCTGTTGCCGCTAACTTTGTTTAATGACTTCGACGCGTTACTTAATATGAGTGTTATGGCGCCTGAGATTTCTTCAAATACGCTGTGGATCGGTATGATGTCTCTGATGATCATTAACACCCAAGTTTTTCGCTCCAAAGCATATAAACTGGCAAGCAGTGGCTCTCAACTTGCGCCACTCATTTTTACTAACTTATTGTTCACTGCGGTTTGGCAGAGCCTGTTTTTTGAAGACCGAATGAGTCAAAGTCAAATTGTCGGGATGAGTTTAATAGTGCTCGCAATCATACTGAACACATGTTGGATTCGTTTTACGGCGCATCGCAGTGGTGGTTTACAAGCGAGAACTTCTTAGTCTGTCGGAAAATGAAGGGGGCAGGTAGATAAATTGGTCGTGTGGTTTGATTTTTCTTGAGTATGGGCTAGCGTCAAGAAAGGTTCAGGGAGAGAAATCATGCTTACGCTAAATTATTACGTCGAAATTTCGGCGACACCGCAAAGAGTGTGGGAAGTGCTAACCGATGTTGAGTTGTATAAACGTTGGGCACAAGCCTTTTCACCGCAGTCTCAATTTGAAGGAGCTTGGGAAGAAGGAGGTGGCATCACTTTTTTTGATCCAGATATGGGCGGGACAAGGGCGATCATAGATACGGTGCTACCGCTTCAAAAACTTGAATTTCATCATGTTGCCATTTTTAATCCGGATAATCGTCAACAACTCGATGCTGACCTAGCATCTAGGTGGATCGGATCGCGAGAGATCTACCAGATCGATACCAACAACGATCGTTTACTACTCAATGTTACCATTCATACTCACAACGACTTTGTTTCCATGTTTAATCACGGATGGGAAAAAGCTTTACCCTTGATAAAAGCCATTAGTGAAGAGCAAGCTTAGGGTTCTTGCTTATCTTGGGCTGACGATGCGTTGCCTGAAGGTATACAATAGCACGCAAGATAGCGCACCTAAGAGAGTGGATGATGGAATTTAAAGTTGATACCCATACACATACGTACGCCAGTGGTCACGCGTACAGTACCTTGCTTGAAAATGCAAAGTTGGCAAAAGAGAACGGGCTGGATATGTTCTGCACGACCGATCACGCAGAATCAATGCCGGGTGCGCCTCATTACTGGTTCTTCTCGAACCAGAAAATTCTGCCTCGTTTTCTTGAGGGGGTTGCGATTATTCGTGGCGTTGAATCTAACATCATGAACACTCAAGGTGACATCGACATTCCCGACAGCGTTGATCGAAATTTGGATTGGGTGATCGCGAGTTTTCATGAACCCGTTTTTCGTCCTGCAAACAAGCAAACTCACACGGAAGCACTTGTTAATGTCATTCAGAGTGGTCGTATTGATGCGCTCGGTCATCTTGGTAATCCAAATTTCGACTTTGATTTTCAGACCGTTTTAGCGTGCGCGAAAGAGCACAATGTCGCGATTGAAATTAATAACACCACGCTGAAAGGCAACAGCCGAGTAGGCAGCGTAGACCGTTGCCACGAGATTGCACAAATCGGGAAAGATCTCGGTGTTTTCTTCACCACGGGCAGTGACGCGCATTTCTGTCACGATGTTGGTAATCTGGATTTGGTTGGAGAGTTAATGGACAAAGTGGGTATTGATAGCAAGAAAGTGATTACTCACACCGCTCAGCAGTTTTTGTCTTTCTTAGCTTTGAGAGGCCGTAAACCAATTGCAGAATATGACAGCATTCTCAACGCATAAACTTGATTACATTTAAGGTATGCACCCGACGCCAGATTGCTTTACACTGCGACCCGGAAATACTCAACTAAGCTAGTTTTTCGCCTCTTATGGCGTAGGTTATTTGGGTGAATAAAGCCGACACAGAATTCGGCACTATAAATGGAGAAGTGAAAAATGTTACGTCCTTTAGTCCTAGGGTGTGCGATTGCGTTTGGCTCAACATACGCAATGGCAGAAGCGGTTGATTTAAAACAAAACATGAAACAGATGAAGATGGAATTCAAACAGGCGGCGGAAGCGTCTGATGTTGAAACCATGAAATCTGCGATTGATAGCTTGCAAGCGATTGTTGAACAATCTAAGCGTGGTAATTACCCACCAGAGAAGTTTGATACTTACTTAGAAGGCTTTAACAAGCTGACGGTAACGCTAGATAAGATTGAAGCGGATCTTGATGCGGGCAAGCTACAAGAAGCAAAAGCTCAACTGCGTGAAATCGATAGTCTTCGTGAAGAGTACCACGACAAGCGCAATCCAAGCATTTGGAGCAAGTTGTTTGGCTAATTATCTACTGAGCGGAGCATTTGCTCGTGGCAGTGGATTACGCGTTATCTCTAAGTAATGAATGAACACATTATCAGCCTGCCATTTCGGCGGGCTTTTTTGCGACTGTCAATCGATGCATTCAAGAAAACCTGTGAGGTAGCAAGCACTTATTGATCCTGTTTTTGAGCTATCACTCAAAATTGGTTACGCTGTGTGAAATTTGTTAAGTCACCGTTATGCGTAGATTAATTCCTTTTTACCGCTCGATGTTATTTGCTAGTGCTCTCAGTTGGGTGCTAGTGACACTGATGCCTGTTATCAATGCTCATGGTAACAGCATGGGCGTGTGGGCGACGCTATGTACGCTTAACGGATTTGAGTTGGTCCAAATAGAAGAGGGCGACAATTCGGTCAGCCACAAAGGCAAGCCTTGTCCGTTTAGCCACTTCTCGACTTTTCATCACGATACACTTCCAACGACACCGATACTTTCAAGACAGAGCTTGGTGACTTCTGACAGCTACGCTTATTTGGCTCTAAGTGTGCGATTTGAAACACCAGTTCCTCGAGCGCCGCCAGTTTCCCTTTTCTCATAACAAAAACAATTACACGATACCCAAGTAACCTCGAGATGCTTGGTTCAGCGAGAATGACTTGGTTTGTAGACGCGGCGGCGATTTAAAGGTCTAGTGGGTCTAAATCAAGATATCGACAACAAAGTATACAAGCCAAGGCAACTCGCCCTTCGGGAGCGTGTTATTGCTCCGATTGCTGCTTCAAACAACTTGGAAAGAGTTGTCTATTACACAGCGTTGTTTTCTTTGCACTCGAATCAATGACAACGCTCTGAATCCAGCATCTTGAAGTCACTTGGGTATATAGTCAGCAACACTGCCACTTCGAGCAGTGGTACTCCCAAATCTAAGTCAATTAGCGCCGCATACGAATGTGTATGTGCAGGATGCGTTTGACTGAATTTGGGTGTTCAACAATGAAAAAAGGAAAATACACATGTTGAGAAACTCGGCAAAGCCTCAACTCAAGGAAGCCTCACGCGCAAAATCCATCTACTTTATGACGTGGCGATGGCACTTCTACGCAGGTTTGTTCGTCATTCCATTTATGCTCATGCTTTCCCTCACGGGATTGGTGATGTTGTTTGATGATGAAATCGAACTGGCTCGATACGAAGCGACATTACAAGTTTCACCACAAGAGCAAATGGTTCCTGTCTCTGCACAATTAGAAACCGTAAAGCAGGCGTATCCCGATTTTAATGTCACTCAATTTGTACCTGCTAAAACGGCTGATATGGCCAACCGCTTCTCGATTCAAAACCAAGAAGGCAGCTCGCTGATTGTTGCAGTAAATCCTTACACAGGAGACGTACAAGGCACCATTGACCGTGGTGATAGCATCTATGAACTGATGAACAGCATTCACGGTACGTTGCTCATCGGAGACTTAGGTGACCGTCTAATTGAAATCGCCGCAAGTCTGGGGATTTTGCTGTTGGTGTCTGGTTTGTACCTTTGGTTACCTAGAGACAACGCCAGCCGCGCCGGCTTTTTGAAAATTCGCCTTAACAATGGCCCTCGAATTTTGATGCGTGACCTGCATGCGAATTTAGGTGGTGTACTGTCGCTTGTTCTGTTGTTCTTTTTGATTTCAGGATTGTCGTGGGCAGGGATCTGGGGGGCGAAAATGGTGCAAGCTTGGAATACCTTCCCAACCTATTACACATGGGGTGAGAAACCAGAATCCACACTGACACATAAAGATCTTAACCACGGTGCTTCAGAAGAGATGCCATGGAACTTAGAGCTTGCTGCTGTGCCAGAATCGAAAGATAAGCCCGCTCATGATCATGCCAATATGAAGGAAGAGATGGCATACGCAGGCACTCATGAAACGCTCTCTATTGATGATATCATCCTCAAGGCTGAAATGATGGGCTTTACGGGCTATAAGCTGTTTTTACCACGCTCTGAGACGGGCGTTTACACCGTTGCAGCTAACGCTATGGGCGGCGACATTTCCGACCCAAGACAAGATCGCACCAGCCACTTTGACCAATATTCCGGTCGCTTGTTGGTGGATGTAACGTGGCAAGATTACAGCCTATTTGCCAAGTTCATGGCGGCAGGTGTGTCATTGCACCAAGGCGATGTGAGTATATTGAACAAAGTACTCAACGTAGTGTTCTGTTTGGCGTTCATCTTAATCTCAATCACAGGTGTGGTGATGTGGTGGATTCGTAGACCAAGTCGCAGTGCCGCATTGGGCGCGCCACCTAAGTTTCAGCAAGACGGCATTTGGAAACTTGGTTTAGTAGCGTTGGTGATATTGTGTTTGGCGTTTCCGATGGGCGGTTTGGCGATTGTTACGGTTCTCGCACTGGATTGGCTGTTGTTCAACCGCGTCGAGAAGCTGAAAACAGCGTTGAATTAGTAACAGACAAAGAGTGGAATAGTAGAAGAGCCAGCGAAGTGCTGGCTCTTTTTATTTCTGATAAATTTCCAGCGGTAAGCCATCTGGATCTTGGAAAAAGGTGAAGGCTTTGCCTGTGAATTCGTCAATACGAATTGGCTCAACTTCAACGTCATTCGATTCTAGGTAGGCTTTCACTTGTTCAACATCATCAACCAAAAATGCGAGATGTCGCAGGCCTTGTGCTTCAGGAAAGCTCGGTCTCTCTGGTGCGTCTGGAAAGCTAAACAGTTCCACTTGGCTGCCGTCAGGTAAAGCGAGGTCAAGCTTGTAGGAGTCTCTAGCTTCGCGATAGTTCTCGGCAATGACTTTCAAACCCAACACTTCAGTGTAAAAGCGTTTTGACCTTGGGTAATCGCTGCAAATGATCGCGACGTGATGAATGGCATTAAACATGGTTAGCCTCTTCAAGCATGGTTAGTATCGTCGGAGACTAAATGCTCCTTAACGAAGTCGATAAACACGCGCAGACGAGCAGGCATGTATTTAGTTTGTGCATACTGCATCGCGATAGCGCCGTGGTAGTTACTCTTGATCATCCAATCCGGCAGAACCTCCACCACTTCACCTTGCTCTAATGCGTCTTTGATCACGAAGTCATGGAAGATCCCAATTCCCAAGCCAGACTTAACCCCGTTCAAGCGCATTTGAGAATGGTTGACGGCGTAGCGTCCACTCACGGCAATGGAGTGGAACGCTTCTTCTTTAAAGAATGACCAGATGTTGTCTTTGTCGTTCTCGGCAAGGTAAATGCAGTCGTGCTGCTCAAGCTCGGTTGGGTGCTCAGGCATACCATGTTTGGCTAGGTAATCTGGAGAAGCACACAAAACAAGATTGGTCTTGCTGATCTCTTTGAGGACCAGATTCTCATCGGGTTTGTCGGTGAGCTTAAAGGCGACATCAATACCTTGGCGGAAAAGATCAATCTCACCATCTGCTGCGCGCAGCTTAAGCTGTATATTTGGATAACGTTCTAGGAATGGCAACACAAACGGTTGAAGCACCGAATTAAGAAATGCTTCAGGGGCTGCTACTGTGAGTGCGCCTGTTGGCTCAGCATGATCTTCCGCAGATAGCTCAACGGCTTGCTGCGCGGCATTCACCATTGCGATGCTTTGGTCGTAAACCTTTTGCCCAGCTTGAGTGATGATCAACTTACGAGTCGTGCGCTCAAACAGTTTGACCGAGAGGGCTTGTTCCAACCGTGTGATCAACTTACTTAAAGCCGATGGCGTTACGCCGAGTTGTTTAGCAGCAGCGGTAAAACTGCCTTCGTTTACCACTAAGATAAACGAAGCAAGATCAGGAAGTAGGGCTATGAGTTTTGGATTAACCATAATTGTTCAGTTCTGCGCAGCGGAATAACGATATTGTCTGGTACGGTTTCACGAGGTTCAAGTGTCACCGTCTCGCTTTAACGATATTTTGCCAAAAATGCATTGAGTGCAGGCAAGCCAGATTCACCAGTATGGTATTGCTGCCAACAGTGATAAATGGCCGTTTCGTGGTCTGCAATCAACTCGATAGCTTCTCGTTCAGCGATTGAATACTGCTGTGAAGCGTTCACTTCTTCATGCCACTCTCGATACTTGACCTCATAAGGTTCTACCCATTTCAGAAGAGTCGCCACCAACTCTTGCCATGGTAAACCAATCCATTTGATTGCATCTTCCAAGCCTTTATCCAACATCTCTTGGTGTCGACTTTCGATATCCATGCCATTTGTCAGCAGTACAGGTTTGAGCTTTTCTGCGGTTAGCTCTTCCACTTTAATCAAGGTTTGCCACAGCGTTTGTTGTTCACTTTGGGCGTAATGGCTCAAGTAGTGGTTGAAAAAAGCGATGCCGTAGATTTCGCCATAGTAGGCAGACAGAACGTTATGAATCATGGTGAGAATCGTTATTTAAACAGGGAATATCGCATTGTAGGAGGGGAAAGCGCGACGTGTAAATAGCTGATTAAGAGTAAAAAAGTGCTGTTGACAGAATTCGAACAGAACTTGTGAGAATTTTATGAGAATTCGATGAAGTTGCTGATAGATTTGCTCGTCATTCTTAGAGGCAAGAACGCAAAACGTTCGAAACGTAATGCTTAACCTACTCAAGTCACGAACAAAGAAGTAAAGCCGTACACATGGGCTTGGGTAGTTCAACCCTCATTAAAGGATGGAATCACAATGAAAAAACGTACCCAACTCGGACTCGTCATGACTTCAGTCGCTATGGCACTAGGCTCTGCATCAGTGAATGCGGCGGAATTGGAAATCACCGTGACAAACGCAACCAAAGGCATCTACTTTACGCCACTTATTGTTGCCGCACATGGTTCTGATCTTCAAATGTTCAGAACGGGTCAAGCATCAACGCCAGAACTAGAAGCAATGGCAGAAGGCGGTGATATCTCTGGGCTTGCTAGTGTGATTGGTAACGCTGGTGGTGCGGTGGTAGAGAACCCTGCTGGTGGCATTTTGAACCCAGGTGTGGCAACCACCTTCACCTTGGATAGTGGCGACCACGGTTATCTTTCTCTGAGCGCGATGTTGCTGCCAACCAATGACGGTTTTGTCGGTCTAGATAGCTGGAAGATTCCAACGGAAGCGGGTACATACCGAGCAACGCTAAGAAGTTACGATGCTGGTACAGAAGCGAACGATGAGCTTGCGTCTAGCATGCCAAACCCACCTTTCATTACCTTTGGTACTGGCGGCACAGGCGTTGAAGCAACGGTAACTAACGACAAAGTTCACGTGCATCCGGGTAACCTTGGTGATAGCGACCCATCTGGCGGCATCAGTGACCTAGACAGCAGTAGCCATCGTTGGTTAAACCCAGTCGCAACCATCACAATCGTTGTGAAGTAAGGGGGATGTATGAAATACAGAATCTTACTAGTAGCAGCTTCAGTCGGCTTGCTCGCTGGTTGCCCAAGCGATGATGATAATGACGTAGTGAAATCGTACCGCTACACCGTCAACGTGGCGAACTTGACTGCGAATCAACCAATGTCTCCGCTCGCTGTACTCACTCACAATGGTGACTACCAACTGTTTGAAATTGGACAAGCCGCATCTGTTGAACTTGAGCACCTTGCCGAAGGCGGTAGTAACGCTGAGCTGATTGAGTTGATGAACAGCAATGACAGTGTTTACCAAGGTATTTCGGGCAATGGATTGGTGTTGCCGGGTGCATCGGACGAAGTCACCATCACGGTTGACCCTAGTCGTTACGGTTACTTGTCTGTGGCGTCTATGTTCGTGAATACCAACGATGCCTTTGTTGGCGAAACGGGGCTATCGCTCAAATCGCTCGCAGTGGGTGAAAGCTACGAAATGAGCATGAACGTTTGGGATTCCGGTACAGAGCTAAACGATGAGCTTGCTGCAACCATTCCGGGCCCAGCAGGTGGCGGTGAGGGTTTCAATGCTGCACGTAATGACAGCAATGACGTTGTTGCATTCCATGCGGGTGTTGTTAGCCAAGATGACGGATTAGCAAACTCAGCACTTTCTGCGAACCATCGTTTCTTGAACCCAGGTGCGAAAGTCACCATCACTCGAGTCGAGTAACACAGGCTCCGATGACGTCTCCTTTCCAAAGCGCTTGTAGCAGAGCGCTTTATCCCTCATGGCGTCATCGGAACCTTTTTTGAAAGAATTTCTAATTTGTTCCGGTCATGTGCAAAGTGAGGATACTCGAAGGCAAGGAAAGGACCATGGAACAACAGGCAATCAATTTAGTCGCGAACATCTTGTTGGTGGAAGATGACGATGATTTGGCAGAACTGGTTCAGATGCATCTCAAGTTTCAAGGACACCAAGTATCGCGAGCCACAAATGTCGCCGATGCTAAAACGCAATACCAGCAACAACCCTTTGATTTATTGATCCTTGACCGAGGTTTACCAGATGGTGATGGTCTAGACATTTGCCATTATTTGCGTCAGCAACAAGATTGGAGCCCAGTGCTCATGCTGACAGCCAGAGACGGTGAAATGGACAAGGTAGACGGCTTAGAAGCGGGCGTTGATGACTACATCACCAAGCCATTTAGCGTATTAGAATTCCAAGCACGAGTGCGAAACGTGCTGCGCAGAGTCAGCCAAACCGCTGAAGCAAAGGTGGCAGATGAAGTCCTCGATGATGCGATGGATTTTGGCCCGCTGAGAATCATTCCGGAGTTGCACCAAGTATCCTTAAACGACAAGGATGTCACGCTCACCGCGACAGAGTTTACTTTGCTGCAGTTTCTCGCGACTCGTCCGGGCAGAGTCTACAGTAAAGATGAATTGCTCGATCACGTTTGGAACACCAGTCATTCTGGTTATCACCACACGGTGTGTAGCACCATAAATCGTTTACGCAGCAAGTTGTCGTTGTCTGATTCTGATCATCACTTCATCCAAACCGTGTGGGGTGTTGGATATAAGTTTCAACCAAGACACTAATGCAAGAAAGTAAGTCAAAACATCAAGCCAAGACAGTAAGTCGGCAGTTGTTTTCACCATCATTTTTCAATCATCACGGGTGTTGCAAAAACACCGCTGTTTAAGGAGGCGATAGGATGAGCTTCAAATCTCGCTTAGTGGTATTTACTAGCTTGTGGTTCTGTCTCGCGGCGGTGGTGATTGCACTGACTTACAATTGGCAAAAAGAAACCATTGAGTTACGCACCAAGCAAAGCCTGCATAAAGAGCTAGCCAGCCACATGCGTGATGATAATCCGCTGATGATCGGAACGGATTACAACCCTAAAGCGCTCAAGTCGATTTTTCACACGCTCATGCTGATCGGCCCTGATTTTGAAATCTACTTCCTCGATAGCCAAGGCAATATCACCACTCATGCAGCACCGGAAGGGGCGGAGATCATGGGGAAGGTGGATCTCAATCCCATTAAGCAATTCTTAAATGACCAGCCTTTTCCTATTTTGGGTGAAGACCCACGTAATCGTGGTGAACACAAAGTCTTTTCTGTCGCGGCGATAGAGGAATTAGGCTCTACGGTCGGTTATCTCTACGTGGTGATTGGCAGTACCCGACATGACGCCATTGCCAATGCTCAAGTCGATACTCCTTATATCGCGCTGGCAGGATTGGTCTTAGTCTCCATTTTAGGCTTTGCTCTTGGGGCTTATGTGCTGGTGAAACGTAGCCTATTGAACCCGATTGAGCGTGTGACCAAGCAACTTCAACAGCAAGCCGAACATGATTTCCGCCTGCAACCTGATTTTACTCACCAAGTGCCGGAGCTCGTGCCGATTGCGCACTCTTATCAGATGATGGCGAAGCACATTCAGCAACAGTTTTTACAGTTGGAGTATCAATCGTCTCATCGTCGTCAAAGCTTGTTGCAGCTTAGTCATGATTTAAAAACGCCGTTATCGAGCGTGCTGGGCTATTTGGAAACGTGGCGTTTGCAACATCCGGAATCCGATCCTTTGATTGACGTTGCTTTCCGAAATTGTGAGAAGCTCTCAACTCAACTGCATTCTTTATTAGACGCCGCACGCAAAGAAGCTCCAATGCCAAATTACGAGTACCGCCCCGTAGATCTGGGCGCTTTGATGGCAGAATGTGCTGAAACGATGCAGAGCCAGTTTTCTCGTAAAGAAGTGGTATTGAAAGTGGATATCGATAGCGAAATCCAAACCGTGGGTGACAAGGGGCTATTGGAGCGATTGGTATTGAACCTGCTTGAAAATGCATTGCGCCACAGCCCAATCGGTTCAGAAGTGCATTGCCAAGCGCATTTGAGTGAGGATAAGTCGCGTATCCATTTTACCTTCGTCAATCACATCGAGAAAGAAGCGGAGGGCGGTTCTTTGGGGATCGGGACGAAGATTGTCCAATCGATCTTAATGCTTCACCACAGCTACCTTGAGACCAATGCAACCTCCTCTCAGTATCAACAGAAGTTCACACTTCTCGCAATCTAAAGAGAAGTGTGAGACATAAGTTAATGTTTATTCAATAACACCACATACGACGCGAGCGCCGCCACCACCTAGCTTACTTGGGTGATCGGAGTGATTGTCACCACCTGCATGGATCATTAACGCTCGACCTTTTAAATCCGATAATTTTAGGCGAGGCGCGACAACGGGCTGATTGGCATTGCCGTCCATGTCCACATAGAGTGGAGGCAAGTCGCCTAAATGATTGTCATTGGTCCAAGGATAGCCATGCTTCCCTGTGTTGTTAGGATCATAATGGCCACCTGCTGCGCCGCCTAATACGGTTTTGTCATCCTTTTCTATGCTATCGCAAGATGGATTAGTGTGAACATGGAAACCGTGCACACCTGCTGACAAACCTGATAATTGAGGCGTAAAAACAACGCCATAATCACTTTGTGAAATCTCAATGGTACCCGCGCTCTCATTGGTGTTGAGAGCAGTCATTTCTACCGTTTTTGCTAGCGCGTTAGGGGCGGCGACAAGAGCGGATGCAACTGAAATGCATAGCAATCCTTTTAACATGGGACCTCCTTCTTTTAGCGTGTACGCTCAAGCACATATTAGTGAAAACCTGTTTTACTTATGTCTGTTGAGCGGTGAGTTTATGTCATAGAGTGATGTGTATCACTTTATGGTCTTAAACTGATATCTCGATCCGAAATCAGCTTTCTCTTATTTAGTCTTAACATATTGAGATCGTTAAGATATAAAAAGAATAGACGCCAATCTTAAAATAGCCTGAATATTTTTAAATTAACGCAAAGTTAAATTTTTAATGACTTTATAACAAAGCTCATAATTGTTTTATAAAGAATTTGGTGGAATTGTCCGCAATAAAGAATAGTCAAATTAACGAATATATTAATGTGAACATTGTTGTTTATAGATTTGTGGTCAAACTGTTGCTTATATCATCAAATAAGATAAAAAATTGGAACTAAAGTCACTTAATGGCAGAGGAAAAAATTAAACTCTGATTGTAATGGGTAATAATGTTTTAGTAACAGATAGTTACGCACTTAAAATTAATAATATGGCTAATTTCCGACAAGGATTGAAAAAGATGAAAGACAAGGAATCTATTCAGACTAATAGCAGCCGCCGTAATTTTCTGAAAGGCGCAACAGGAGCTGTTGTTGCTGGTGTGAGTGCTTCCGCTTTCTCAGGCGTAGCTCAAGCACGAGAACAGAAAATTGATTGGAGCAGCCGCGGGCTAGGTAGAAAACACGATAAGCGCTTCTGGCGTAAAGTGCGAAGACAGTTCGTTTTGGACAAACGAACCACTTACATGAACATTGGTACAACAGGTTCAATGCCAAAACATGTTCTTGAAGATTACGAGCATAACAACAAGCTGGTGGCTAAATATCCTTGGGATATGAAAGGCAAATTTGGCTCTTGGCCTTATGTTTCAGAGATGGTTAAAGACGTCGCACCAGGTTTTGGTGCTAACCCAGAAGAGATCATTCTCAGCCGCAACACTACTGATGGCTTATGCTCGATCATTAATGGCTTACACTTTGAACCAGGTGATGTGATTCTAACGACACACCATGAACATATTGCTGCAACATCACCTATGAACGTAGCGAAACATCGTTTTGGTGTGGATGTGGTAGAAATTCAACTACCAGTATTTACTGGTACTGAAAACGTTTCTGAGCAAGATTACATTCAAGCGTTCCAAGACGCGCTTGATGCGAATCAAAACGTTCGCCTAATTGTTTTCTCTCATATCACATACAAAACAGGAACCGCGCTACCAGCCAAAGCCATTTGTGCTTTAGCAAAAGAGTATGGCGTGCCTACTCTTGTTGATGGCGCGCATACGGTCGGTATGTTTGACCTTGATTTCCACGATATGGATTGTGATTTCTATGCAGGATCTGGTCATAAGTGGCAGTGTGGTCCGGGCGCGACAGGTATTCTGTATGTTCGTGATAACGGTAACCGTTTGAATGAGTATTGGAGCGACCGAGAGAACCCGTTATGGTTGATCAACTCCTCACTTTCTCATGCTGATTACCTGGGTAAACAGCTGCAAATGCAATACATTGGTAACGATAACTATCCTGCGAAACAAGCACTAGTTGATAGTTGCAAAATGTGGGATGAGATTGGTCGAGACCGTATCGAAGAGCGAGTTGTAAGCCTTGGTAGTTTATGTAAAACCTTGCTTCAAGAGTACTTACCACAAGCCAAAATGTATTCACCAAACGTGGAAGGCTTAACCAGTGGCTTAACGACGGTTAACCCGTTCTCCGATGTAACTAATGAAGAGATATTGACGGAATTCCGAGATCGTTTACGTGAAGAGTATGGTTACATCATCCGTACGACTAGCTTTAAGCTGCATAAGGATGATGACTTTGATACTTACGCGCTGCGTATCTCTACGCATTTGTTCCATGACGAACAAGATGTGGAAGGGCTCGTAGTGGCGATGACGAATTTGTATTACTCGTCGTTCTAACATCGTTGTTTATCACTCAAGCGCCCATTATTGGGCGCTTTGTGAAAGGTAAGGATATTATTATGTCAGTCATAACATTCAAAAGAACTTTAGCGACGGTGGCGCTCATGGTTACCTCTGTTGCGTCGTCTGCCGCTTGGTCAGACGATTTACAACAAATCCGTGAACGCGGTGTACTGCGTCACATTGGTGTCCCGTACGCTAACTTTGTCTCCTATATTGAACAAGGTGAAGTGGAAACTTTGACTGGCTTGGATGTAGAGATAATAAAAGGTTTTGCCAAGTCGTTAGGTGTTCAGTACCAGTATGTTCCAGCACAGTGGAGCGACGTGGTTGGTAAGTTGACAGGGCAAAATGTGCAATATCACAACAAGCAGGCTGTTGTCGGAGAAAGTGTTCCAATTGAAGGCGATTTGATCGCAAATGGCGTTACTATTCTTGATTGGCGTTCTGAGGTTGTCGATTTTTCACAAGATTATTTTCCTTCAGGTGTATGGTTGGTTTCCAGATCCGACTCTAGTCTGAGCCCGATTAAACCAAGTGGGTCGGTCGATGAAGATGTTAAAAACGTCAAGCAGCTGATCGATGGTCGCGAAGTGTTAGCTTTAGAACATTCTTGCTTGGATCCTAACCTTTATGACTTATATGACACAGGTGCAAAAGTTATATTACCTGATGGGGCGCGTCTCCTTAATGAGATGGTTCCAGCGATAATGAAAAATGATGCGGAAAGCACATTATTAGATGTTGCGGATACGCTAATTGCCCTCGAAAAATGGCCGGGTGAAATAAAAGTCATTGGCCCTATATCTGAGAATCAAAAAATGGCTGTTGCATTCCGTAAAAATTCCCCTGAATTACGCAAAGCATTTGATCGTTATTTAGACTCGATAAAACAAGACGGTTCATACGAAAAACTAGTAAAAAAATACTATCCATCTATTTACTACTTTTATAACGATTACTTTATAGAAGATAAAAAGAAACTCCGATGAATAAGGCCGTTAAAAAATTTTCCAGTAAAAGATTTATTACAATAAGCGCAATATTAGTTTCAATTTACTTAGCTATGCTTATTACTGTGACTAGCGTAGGTCAAAATAAGTTAAAAGAATCTCAATACAGAGAACTAGATTTAAAAGTAAAAAGTTATGCAAGCACACTCGATAATTTATTTACCATAGCGAGTGAAGATGTTGATAATCTAGCTACAGATAAAACAATACAAACATTCTTTGGTAATTTAGCTTCTGGCATGTCAATGGAGTATGGCTTAGGAGCCAGTCTAATTAATTTAAAGCGTCGCTTCGATGAGAAGATAGACAGTAAGCTAATTAATAGCAGCCAAATCTATAAGAAGCTCACGCTGGTAGGCAGTGATGGAGTCACCATTGTCACCACTGGATCTGAAAACCTTGCCGAGCACAAAATGGACATACAAACCTTAATGACTCAACACGGGCATCCCGAAGAGGTTTGTGCGACGCGATACAATGATGACGTTCGCATTCAAGTCATTAAGCAAGTTAAGTTCTCCGGAAAGCCTGTTGCTTTTTTAATTGCCGATCTTAATAAGAATATTGTTATTGACCAACTTACTAACCAAGAACACGAAGATAGTTATAGCCGAATGGTGCTAAAAATAAAAGACGTGGAAATGGTTGTATGGGATACCATAAATAAAACACCTTCTCACAATAAGGATGAGAACTATTTCGTTTCTGAGGCTGTAGACGGAAAAATTTACTTTGAAGTGCCTGTGGATAAACATCACTTTAAATTGATGGCGTGGTTCGAGCCTTTGAGTGAACGAGATATATTTACATCACGGCTCTTTATTATTGGTTTGAGTATTCTGGCCGTTATGATCGTCATTGCTTTATGTTATGCATTCATCACGAACAATAATAGGATTGAATTGAAAATTAAGCTTGAGGAAGAAAAAAAGCGTAAAGATATTCTTTCTCAACAGAATAAAAAATTAACGAACGAAATTGAACGTCGAAAAGCGTCTGAAAAAGAACTCGCCTTCCAAGCTAAATATGACACATTAACTAATTTGCCTAATCGTAGTTATGGTTCCGAGCGATTGGCTTTGGAGTTAATTAGGGCATCGCGTAGTGGGTCTAAAGTTTTGGTGATGTTCATCGACTTAGACCACTTCAAGCAGATTAACGATTCAATGGGACACTTTGTTGGGGATGAAATCCTTAAACTCAGTGCTCAGCGACTGTATCAAGTCGCGAGAAAAACAGACTTATTGGCGAGAATTGGTGGGGATGAGTTTTTACTCGTCATCCCTGATTTGCCTGATAATGATACTGCAAAGCGAGTTGCTTCAAGTGTACTTTCGGCGTTTAACGATCCGTTTGTTTGGAACAACCATGAATTCTTCTTGAGTAGCAGCGTCGGAATGTCTGTGTTCCCGGATGACGGAGACAACGCTGAGCAGCTCCTTGCATGTGCTGATATGGCAATGTATCGGGCGAAACAAGATGGGCGTGATGGCTTTTGTTTTTATAACCATAATATGAACCAAGATTTGCAACGCTATTTGGATCTGGAAAATCGTCTGAGAAGTGCGATCTCCAATCAGTTATTAGAGCTGTATTATCAGCCAATTATTGAGCTGAGTAGTGGTAAAATCGTAGGTGCAGAAGCGCTAATGCGTTGGAATGATGACAAGTACGGATTTGTAAACCCTGAAGAGTTTATCTCTATTGCAGAGAAAAATGGTTTAATTCATCAAATTGGTGAGTTTGCTATTCAACAAGCGTGTCGACAAGCGGCACAATGGCAGAGTCTGACTCCGTTGTTTGTTTCTGTAAACTTTTCTAGTGTTCAATTTAGGTACTGCGAGCGCTTACTTACGTTTATTAAACACAGCCTTGAGGAGTCTGGTCTTCCGTCAGATAAGTTCGATATTGAAGTGACAGAAAGTCTCCTCTTCAATCACGATTCTGAGCTATTAGACATGCTTAATAACTTACGAGCGTTAGGCACCAAACTTACTATTGATGATTTTGGTACTGGTTATTCTGCGCTGAGTTACTTGCAGAAGTTTCCGTTCGACCGCTTAAAGATTGATCGTAGCTTTATGCAAAATATGTTCGAGAACGACTCAGACCGCGAGCTTGTGAACGTAATCATAGCAATGGCGAAAGCGCTGGATCTTAAGATCGTCGCAGAAGGCATCGAAGAACAGCGTCATGTGGATTACCTGAAAAACCTAAACTGTGAGTTCGGACAAGGTTTCCACTATAGCCGACCATTACCTGCTAAGGACTTTGAAGCACTTTTGGCTAAGCCTACCTGGCTATAATTCCTTTTATAACAACCTCATAGAAAAGCATTAATTGAATTTGTGCCTCGGATTCATTAATGCTTTTCCACCTTAAGGTATAATCCTTCCTCCTTCCTTGAATTACACTACAATTAATTGATGAGTGATAGCCCGTGACGCCCGTCACATAAAGGCTCAACCTAATTCTAAACGAGTAAATACTCGCCAAAATAACTAGGAAGGAATTTCAAATGTCTTCTGCATTCTACCAACAGATTCAGCAGCAAATCGAAGAAGTAAAGGCGGAAGGCCTTTACAAATCAGAGCGTGTCATTACGTCTCAACAGCAAGCGGCTGTTAAAATCTCTACTGGTGAAGAAGTACTAAACTTCTGTGCGAACAACTACCTTGGTCTTGCTAACCACCCGGCACTTATCGAAGCGGGTAAAGCAGGCATGGACGAGCACGGCTTTGGTATGGCTTCAGTACGTTTTATCTGTGGTACGCAAGACATCCACAAAGAGCTTGAGCAGAAGCTTTCTAAGTTCCTAGGTAAAGAAGATACGATTCTTTACACATCATGTTTCGATGCAAACGCGGGCCTATTTGAAACTATTCTAGGCAAAGAAGACGCAATCATCTCTGACGCTTTAAACCACGCGTCAATCATCGATGGTGTTCGTCTATGTAAAGCGATGCGTTTCCGCTACTCAAACAACAACATGGAAGAGCTAGAGCAACAACTGATCGCTGCGAAAGAAGCAGGTGCTCGCCACATTCTTATCGTAACGGACGGTGTGTTCTCAATGGACGGCGTAGTAGCAAACCTTCCGGCTATCTGTGACCTAGCAGAGAAGTACGGCGCATTGACTATGGTTGATGACTCTCACGCTGTTGGCTTCATGGGCAAAACAGGTGCAGGTACGCACGAGCACCACAACGTGGTTGACCGTATCGACATCATCACTGGTACGCTAGGCAAAGCAATGGGCGGCGCTTCAGGCGGTTACACATCTGGTAAAGCGGAAGTGATTGACTGGCTACGTCAGCGTTCTCGTCCATACCTATTCTCTAACTCTGTTGCACCAGCAATCGTAAGCGCTTCTATCCGCGTTCTAGATCTACTAGAAGAGAGCGGTGACCTACGTGATCGTCTATGGGAAAACGCAGCACACTTCCGTACTCGTATGGAAGACGCTGGTTTCACAATGGGTGGTGCTGACCACGCAATCATCCCAATCATGCTTGGCGACGCAAAAGTAGCAGCAGAATTTGCAGAGCGTGCGCTGGAGAAAGGCATCTACGTAATCGGCTTCTCATTCCCTGTAGTACCAAAAGGTCAAGCACGTATCCGTACTCAAATGTCTGCGGCGCACTCTCGCGAGCAACTAGACCGTGCAATCGACGCGTTCATCCAAGTTGGTAAGGACATGGGTCTTATTTAAGATTCTAGGCCTTAGACAATAGGGCCTTTAATTAAGGTTACATTATGAAAATTAAAGCATTATCAAAGCTAAAGCCTGAAGAAGGCATCTGGATGACTGAGGTTGATAAACCTGAAGTTGGCCATAACGACATTCTGATCAAAATTAAGAAAACCGCTATCTGTGGTACAGACGTACACATCTACAACTGGGACGAATGGTCACAAAAAACCATTCCAGTGCCTATGGTTGTTGGTCACGAATACGTGGGTGAAGTGGTTGCGATTGGTCAGGAAGTTCGTGGCTTTGAAATCGGTGACCGCGTATCTGGCGAAGGTCACATCACGTGTGGTCATTGTCGTAACTGTCGTGGCGGCCGTACTCACCTATGCCGTAACACGATTGGTGTGGGCGTTAACCGCGAAGGTGCATTCGCAGAATACCTAGTTATCCCAGCGTTCAACGCGTTCAAGATCCCTGAAGGCATCTCTGACGATCTAGCGTCTATCTTTGACCCGTTTGGTAACGCAGTACACACAGCACTTTCTTTCGACCTAGTAGGTGAAGACGTGCTTATCACAGGTGCTGGTCCAATCGGTATCATGGCAGCAGCGGTTGCTAAACACGTTGGTGCTCGCCACGTAGTGATCACAGACGTGAACGAATACCGTCTAGAACTTGCTCGTAAGATGGGTGTAACACGCGCAGTAAACGTGGCTGAAGAGAAGCTAGAAGACGTAATGGCTGAGCTAGGCATGACAGAAGGCTTCGACGTTGGTCTAGAAATGTCTGGTAACCCAGCAGCATTCAACTCAATGCTAACCACAATGAACCACGGTGGTCGCATTGCACTACTCGGTATTCCACCGTCAGACATGGGTATCGACTGGAACCAAGTTATCTTCAAAGGCTTGGTGATCAAAGGTATCTACGGTCGCGAAATGTTCGAAACTTGGTACAAGATGGCTTCACTGATCCAATCTGGTCTGGATCTATCGCCAATCATCACGCACCACTACAAGATTGATGACTTCCAAGAAGGCTTCGATGTAATGCGCAGCGGTATGTCAGGCAAAGTTATTCTTGATTGGGAATAACTTATTCAAGTAAGAAATGCGCTCCTTTTTGGGGCGCATTTTTGTTTCATGAAGATTTTTGTTTCGGGAAGAAATGGTCGCCAATCTTTTCTAAACTTCTCGTATCGTTCTGCTACTTTTTTTAGATTTTTTCCACTCAACTTCACCCTACCTTCTAACTCATTGTCGATTCTGTATTTGGAATAAGATAATAACCATTTGTTTTTAGTGGTTATTTTTTAGCATTACATGCTTAAAAATCGTCATTTTTAAGTTTAATGTTTTTATTTGCTGTTCGTCTTTATCCTTATCCTGCTTCTTTTTATTGTTTTACATTTTATATGCATTTGGTTTGTCATAATTGAGCTATAACTAATAAAAAGGTTACCGATATACAGTGGAATGTAAAAATGGAGCTTTATATGAAAAGATTTTATCTGATGATGCCTCTGCTCTTAACCTCATTTAGTTGGCAAGCGAATGGAGCGTCAGTGAGCGGTACGATTGATGTTTCAATTAACCTTGTACAAGGTTGTGTGATTAATGGAAATAATGCGGTAGATGCAGCTTCTGGCGTTGGCTTTGGCTCACTTGCCTTTGGAGACGTGCCTGCAATCTTCAGTGAACAAGATGGTGTGGTAAATGGTGGTAGTGCGACGGGTATTGAAGTGCTTTGTAGTAACGGTGTGACACCGACGTTTACATTGGGCACCGGATTGTATGATGCAAGTGCGACCGTTGGTACCTACGCGATGTCAAATGGCGCGCAATTTATTGATTATACGTTGTTTACCGACTCAGACCGAAGCACACAAATTATACAAGGCGGGACGGTAGCTCTGTCTGAATTTACTAGTGCAACATCGCAAACTATTGAGCTTTTTGCGAAAGCTTACGGTACGAGCAGCATTGCCGGCACATACTCCGATACCATCAGTGTGACGCTAAGCTGGTAAAACGTGACGCTGGTTTTTAGGGACTTTTCACTTGTCGCGATGAGTTTGTGCTCTTTAACTGTGCTGGCTGATGCGACACAAACTTTTCAGGTGTCTGCCACCGTAGATACAGGTTGTTTGATTAACGGCGCAGTACAAGAAGAAAGCGCAACCCAAGCCGGGCAAATAGGCACGTTAGATTTTGGTGAGCATTCTTCAGTTTACGCGACGGAAGTACAAGGCAGCATCACTTACAGTTCATCACTCACATTAAGCTGTACTCCGGGTATTACGATGAATGTTTCCGTAAATGGCGGGATGAATGCATCGGATGGTGTACGTAAGCTAAAGCACAGTGAAGAAGCGACAACGGTAGATTACTTTTTGTTCCAGGATCTAAATTACACGCAGGTGCTTGATATTGACACGCAATATTCCGTCGATACCGACCAAGACCCAGATAATATTCAGTTTCCTATCTGGGCAAAGGCGACAATAAATGGGAATGAAATGGCTGGAATTTATATGGATACGCTGACGCTGACATTAGAGTGGTAAGTGAACTTTGGAGGGGTGAAATGGAATTCATACTCAAAAAACTATTATTAATAACCTTCCTTTTTGTTTTTTTCTCAAATGCCAATGCTAACTCATTATTAATTTGGCCGATTTACCCCAAAATATCAGAGGAGAGTAATGCAACATCACTTTGGATGGTAAATAAAGGCAGTGTTGATTCTTATTTACAGGTGAGAATTTTTAAGTGGGAACAAAACGAAGGAGAAGATAGTTATTCAAGTCAAAGCCAGTTAATTGCAACCCCTCCGTTTGTCAAAATTGAACCAGGTGAAAAGCAGTTAATCCGCATCATCAACCAAGATGAGGCCTCTGCGGGTAAGGAGTATGCATACCGAGTGATCATAGATGAATTACCGCCAACTCAAAACCCTCAAACAGAATTGACGGAAAATGAACTCGCTGTAAAAGTCCGAATGCGTTACTCGATACCTTTGTTTATTTACGGGAAAGGGCTGACTGATACTCAAAAACCAAACCGTGACAGTGAATTATGGGATGATTTACAGGCACAGTTTATTAAGAAAAATAATCAGCGTTTTGTTCACATTAAAAATTCAGGAAAACACCATGTTCGCTTAGTGAATTTACAGTTGAATCTACCAAATAAAGATCCTGTCGTTATTTCCGATGGACTAGCTGGCTATATTCTTCCTGAACAGTATAAGGTTTGGTCTATTCCCCATAGTAATGTCAGACCCTTGAGTTTGAGCGCGAATATTGGAGGTAAACGTTACCAAATACCATTGAAGCAATAATGAATAGATTTAATACAATGAATGCTTTCTTTTGGTTGGTATTACTTAGCGTAACGTGGAGCAGTATTGGTCTTTGTGCAAATTCAGCAAACCACTTCTCTGAGCTACCGAGTCCTGAAAATTTCTCATTAGAAAAGTTTGAGAATATTAGCCTCAATCTGGAGTTGGTGATCAATCAAAGAGCAACCGGGCTTGTTGCGAAAGTTGAGCGAGTTGGCGATCAGTTCTTTTTGCTCCGGGAGGACCTCATTTCAGTTGGGGTTACCGCCAAGTCGTTGCCTGGAACCGAAGAGAGACTTGAGGTTACGTCTATCCCAGGTGTTAACGTGCGTTACTTGCAATCGTCATTGCAACTCGCAATTGACGTACCGCCTAATTGGTTACCGATGCAGAATTTATCAGCGCAGGATATGGGGCGATTTTCCCCGGCTCAGTTTGGGCGTGGTGGCCTGCTTAACTACAACGTATTTGGTGTGTACGAGAACGAAAGCCGACAAAAGGAGGTTTCTATAAATCATGAAGTCAGAGCCTTTTCTGAGTTTGGCGTTTTTTCTACTACCGGGATATTTAAATCTAACTTTCATCGCGATGTTCAGTCCCAGCAAAGCAGCCAGTACACTCGTTTTGATACGAGTTACGAGTACGTCAATCAAGAGAAGCGAATTCGTATGGAGGTAGGGGACTATATTGTTCGCCCTTTATCTTGGAGCCAACCAGTAAGACTGGCGGGTATTCAGTTGTCGCATGATTTCTCTATGCGTCCGGATGTCGTGACGACGCCGTTACCTGCATTTTACGGTGAAGTCACAGCGCCCACTACGTTAGATTTGTTTATCAATGGCTTTAAAACTGACTCAATGAATGTTGGTCCCGGTCCTTTCATTATTAACGATATTCCAATGCTCTCTGGTGCTGGGGAAGCAACGGTAATTGCAACGGATGCTCAGGGTAAGCAAACGGTCATGACCAGCCCATTTTTTCTCTCTTCCGATCTACTCAAGACCGGATTTACATCTTACAGTGCGAGTATTGGTGCGATCAGAGAAAATTTCGGTAATGCATCTAACGACTATGGAGACGGTGGCGTGGTTACCGCTCTGCGTCATGGCATGACTGATTGGTTAACATTAGAAGCTCAAGCTGAAGCAAAAGATGACCTGATCGTTGCGGGGCTGGGCTTTGTCACCAATGCTTTCAACTTGGGTACGGTGGATGCCTCGTTTCGTGTGAGTAATTTTCAGGATCAATCTACCTCATATGCGCTAGGTTATAGTTATCAGTCTCGGCTGTTTAGCTTCGCTGCTCGAACTCAAGTAGAACAAGCCGACTTTTATACCTTATCTCATTTACCAAATTATGAAATGCTCGATGAAGGCAAGGACGCTTCACTCGCGTCGCGCCATCTATCACAAATCAATATGGGAGTCCGTTTGGGAGATTGGGGCTCACTTTCTGGTGGGTACTTTGATATTCAACAATCCGACTCAGATTCACGTACCCTAAACCTTACTTATAGCTACGCTCTGCCTTTTAATATCAATATGTCCCTTTCTTACAACCATAGTATTGGTGGTCAGAGTGTTACGTTGGCGCAATTCTCTCTACCTTTCAGTTCTTTGGGGGGAAGTTCGGGGCTAACGCTGAAAAGAGAGGACGATGGCGATGTGCGAGGGCGAGTGGGTTACAGCCGCCTTGCGCCAATACGAGGTGGATGGGGCGTCAATTTAGCGCATGATATTAACGAACACCCAGAAAACCGTAAACAGGCCGATTTGACCTACCGTGCGTCATGGGCGCAGTTCAGAGCGGGGTTAAATGGCACCAGTGGCGACTATGATTATTTTGCGGAAATGGCAGGTTCAGTCTCTACGTTGGATGGAGAAATATTCCCAGCGAATGAAGTGTATGACAGCTTCGCTGTGGTGAGCACCAGTGGTTTTGAAGGTATTCCGGTTAAATATGAAAATCAAATTGTCGGAGTGACAGATGATGAAGGTTACTTACTTGTTCCTTGGGCTACGGCGTATTACACCGCCAAATATGAAATCGATCCACTTAATTTACCTGCCAATGCTGCGTTTTCTGCAACAGAGCAGTTTGCTTCGATACATTCGGGCTACGGCTACCTGTTAGAGTTCCCAATAGAGCTACAAATTGCACTGAGCATGACGGTGGTAGACGAAAATCATTTGTTCCTTCCGATTGGTACATATGGCCGCTCAGAAACGGGCTTAACAAGCCAAATTGGTTGGGATGGTTTTACGTACTTTGAAGGCGTTGACCCAGGCCGCTATATTCAGTTTTATCCTCAAGGACAGTCGCCATGTAAAGTGTTTATTGAGGGGTTGTATCAGCGTGACAGTCAAAAAATACAAACATTGCCTGAGCAGGTTTGTATCAAAGCCGAAGAAGAGACCGCACTATGATTTTGCGCAGCTGGTTTGCTAGCCTACTTCTCTTTTTCTCGTGCTCGACAATGGCTTGTCAGCTCACGGCGGCAGCACCTTTAATCTTGTTTGGCAATGTTTCTTCGTTTACTGTTTCAAGCTCTCAGCAGCAAAGCTCAGCTCAGCCTCATGCGGGGATTACGTGTGACTTTTCTACACTTGTGTCTTTGTTAAGTGGCGACTACGTATCAGCAACGTTTAACAGCATAAATAATGGTTTGCTATTAAATGAGGATGATCCGAGTTCGGAGCTCAGCTATCAGATTTTTGGCGATCCAGGTCTTTCACAAGAGTATGTATTCGGCCAAACTTACAATTTTTTTGAAATCGGGTTACTCGATTTACTCGGGTTGTTTGGCACTCAAGCTGAGTTTCCGCTTTATGCTCGGACGGGAGTGGGTAGTAATCTTTCCGCTGGGACTTATAAAGACCAAATCACCGTATCCTGGATTTGGGATTACTGTAAGGGGATCGGGGTTCTAGGGGTATGCATTGGCCGCACCAATGGCAGCGCTCAAAGCGTGATTACGGTTGAGTTGGAAGTGACCCCTGATTGTATGATCACGGCGCCAGATATTGATTTTGGTTCGTCCCCATTAGTGGCCGGTTTTGAGCCAGTCAGTCAGGTTATATCGTTAACTTGTACCAAGAATAGTTCCTTCTCCATTGGCTTGAATGACGGCCTAAATGCGTCCGGCGGTCAGCGGCGAATGATTTTTAGTGGTCACTATTTGGAGTATGAAATCTATAAGTCATCAACGATGGAGCGCTGGGGAGGCACCAGTTCTGAACGTCGTGAACACAGTGACGTCGATACTGGCGGCTCCATTCCGGATGGTATCACGCCACAGAATTATAATTATCGCGCGCAGATACTAACCAGCCAAACGACCCCTCCTGCTGGTACTTACACCGACTCAATAATCGTTGACGTTCAATTTTGAGCATCATGTCAATTACATCATTAGAGGCTTCTATTCCAAAAATCTTTTGTAATCATAGTTTTCACTCTGTCACTGCTTAATTTTGTGAGATTAGTATGGCTTTATTCTCACGGAATTTAACTTTCAGAAATAAGGAAAATGATGAAGAAGTCACTAACAACATTAGGTTTGGCACTGGTATTTACAGGAACAGCTTATGCAGCAAGCTGGGGCTACGAGGGAAACCATGGGCCAGCTCATTGGGGTGAGTTTGCATCTGAGTGCGCGAAAGGTCAAAACCAGAGCCCAATCAACATTGAATCGGCGACCGAAGCGAAGCTAGAAAAATTGAATTTCGACTACGAAGGTAAGGCAATTTCACTGCTGAACAACGGTCACACTTTACAGATTGGTTTAGAAGGCAAAAACACACTCACCATTGATGGTAAAGAGTTTACGTTGAAACAGTTCCACTTCCATACGCCATCTGAAAACCATGTGGACGGTAAAGAATACCCACTAGAAGTACACTTTGTGCATGCCGACAAAGTAGGTCATCTAGCTGTTGTCGCGGTGTTCTTTAAACTGGGTGGCGCGAACCCAGATCTAGCTAAGATGCTAGCTAACATTCCAACTAAAGATCAAGATGTTACCATCAAGGTTCCATTTGATGCGGATGCCCTTATCCCAAGTGATAAAGACTACTACCGCTTTAACGGCTCACTAACGACACCACCATGCTCTGAAGGTGTGCGTTGGTTGGTGATGAAAGAAGCACAAACTATTTCTCCTGAGCAGATAAAATCTTTTTCGGAAGTCATGGGGAAAAACAATCGCCCAATCCAACCGCTGAATGCACGTATGGTGTTAACGCAACAATAACCACTTCATGCGAAGAAAAATAAAAAGCCCGCTTAAACACAGCGGGCTTGATTATTTGGGTATTGGTGAGAACTAGAAGCCGTGATCTTCTTGCTCTTCCGCTTTTACCATTTGTATAGGATCAAGCTTAAGCGTCTGAGTAGGGAACGCGATATCTGCATCGTGTTCTTTAATGATGTTGATTACCTTAAGCAGTATGTCCTGCTTAACCTCATGGTATCTCACCCAATTCACGGTTTTAGTAAAGGTATAGATAAAGAAGTGCAACGATGATGGACCGAATGTATCGAAGTTGACGATAAGTGTTTGGCGTGCATCAATGTCTTTGTGATTTTTCAGCATTTCTTTTACCGCGGTGATAATTTGCGGCATTTTTTCTGCATCGTCGTAACGAAGTCCAATTTTTTCGTAGATGCGTCGGTTCAGCATGCGAGATGGGTTTTCTACGACAATGCTGCTAAACACTGAGTTTGGCACATACAGTGGACGCTTATCGAAAGTTCGGATAATGGTCATACGCCAGCCAATGCGTTCTACCGTCCCCTCTATTTGTCGGTCTGGAGAACGGATCCAATCGCCAACTTTAAATGGACGATCGAAGTAGATCATAAGACCTCCAAAAAAGTTAGACAGCAAATCCTTCGCCGCTAAACCGACGATCAAACCACCAACACCACCGAAGGTAAGTAGGCCCGATAGTGACAGACCAAATGCCTGCATTACGGTTAGAATTCCGACGGTAATAAAGAACAGGCGCGCGACCTTAGCTATCGCTTGTACTGTTGTTTCATCTCGGTTCTTTTGTTCGAGAACATGCTCTTCAACATTGGTAATGAGCCGCATAACGGTCCATACGAAGATGCTGATGATTAAAATCAGTTTCAGCGTACTTAACCAGTTTATTTTATCGTTGAGCTCGCTCTCTAATATGATGCCGATAGAGACGGTTGCTGGCCAACACCAAATGAGTGTACTGACTGGCGCTTTTAGCGCATCAAGCAACATGTCATCCCAGTGGAAGGGTGTTTTCTCTACGAGCGCAGCGAGGCGAGAGCGGATCAGCCGCCAAGCTATCCAAGCTATAAAGCTAGCGAGCGTAATGAAAAGGACGCTCCCACTCCAATTTTGATGAGACGTTTCAATGTAGCTTTGTAATTCGGTAAACCACTGTGGCATATGTAACTTATTTCTAGTGAACCATGGAAGGAAAGGTAGCAGATATTACTCCTTCACCCCAGTGATTTCCTTTAAATCATTTACTTATGTCTAAACCGTCCGAGATGGACTTTTCCTTCCGATGACAAGAGAGTCACCTCAATGTTCTGTTGAGCGACCGCTTCATGCATGTTCAGAGGTACGCTACCAATGATTGAGGGTTGATATTTGGACGATCAATTATAACTTCTCTGACTTATCGCTAACATTTATCTTAAGTAAGTGTGAGAGTGTATTGGCTCTTGAATTAGCGGAGGCAGATATGGAATTTACAGAGCTGGATCGAAACGCGCTCTACGACATCTGGATGTCACAAAAAGCCAAAATGCACATCACTCAAATGGAAATGGCGAAGCGCCTTGGTTTGAGTCTACACGAGTTTTCTGGCTTGTTACGTGGTAATTCTCCACTGACGCTAGGTTTTGTAAAACAGCTATGCGAGCAGCTACATGTACGTCCTGGTCAGGTGATTCCGTCTTTGACGGAGCGTGATCTATCTGCATCTGGTACCGTTTATTTACAAAATCGTGTGACGGTGGATGGCGATATCAGTAACGTGTTCATCGACGGAAACCAAGTCGTGATCGAGTACGTTCACCAAGTTAGCTAGCTTGCTCGTCAAATTATCGGGTTGAAGAGCAATAAAAAACGAGCCACTGTTGGCTCGTTTTTTCGTTTCTGTTTTGCTCGCTTGCAAAGATTATGGGATTTTCACTAGCGAATCGCGTGAAAGATCCGCGATAGACTTAGCGCCAGTCAGCGTCATTGCTACACGCATTTCTTTATCGTACAGATCCAGTAGATTTTCAACGCCTGCTCCGCCTTGTGCTGCCAATGCGTATACAAATGAACGGCCAAGAAGCGTACAGTCTGCACCAAGTGCGAGCATACGAACGACATCAAGACCAGTACGAATACCAGAGTCTACGAAGATCTTAAGATCACCTTTTACCGCATCCGCAATGCTTGGTAGTGCTTTAGCACTTGAAAGTACGCCATCTAACTGACGGCCACCATGGTTAGATACCACAATGCCATCTGCGCCGAAACGTACCGCATCTTTCGCGTCTTCTTCATCTAGAATGCCTTTGATAACCATTGGGCCATCCCAAAAATCACGAATCCACTCAAGATCTTTCCAGGAGATAGAAGGGTCGAAGTTTGCGCCTAACCAGCCGATGTAATCTTCTAGCTTTGTTGGTTCGCCACGATAAGTTGAGATGTTACCTAAGTCGTGCGGTTTACCAAGTAGACCCACATCCAGCGCCCAGCTTGGGTGGCGCATCGCCTGGAATACACGACGCATGGCCGCGTTAGGACCACTCATACCTGAGTGCATGTCACGGTAACGTGCGCCAGGAACTGGCATATCAACGGTAAACACCAGCGTTGTTACGCCTGCTGCTTTTGCACGCTCAAGTACGTTTTTCATAAAGCCACGGTCTTTAAGCACGTAAAGCTGGAACCACATTGGACGTTCAATTGCAGGTGCGACTTCTTCAATCGGACAAACTGAAACAGTCGACATAGTAAATGGGATGCCTTTTTTCTCGGCTGCTTTTGCTGCTTGCACCTCGCCTCGGCGCGCGTACATACCAGTTAGACCAACAGGAGCTAGCGCGATTGGCATTGCCAGTTTCTCACCGAAGATCTCGGTTTCGAGGCTCAAATCTGTCATATCGCGTAGGACGCGTTGGCGAAGAGCGACATCACCTAAATCGTCAGTATTACGCTTCAGCGTGCGTTCGTCGTATGAGCCGCCATCAATATAATGGAATAGAAACGGGGGAAGCTTGGCTTTCGCGGCAGCGCGGTAGTCAGTAGAAGCTGAGATAATCATAATGGTGTCCTAGCGGTTATTCTAAGCAAAGTTGTGGAGCAATTTGCTCTTTCGTTGAGTCTTCATCGCAAAGCAGTGAAGACATCAAAATGAGTATAGTTACCTATGGTTCACTTACGTTTGAATCGGTGATGTTGGTAACCCATTTACATAATTGGTTGAAAAATTTTATTAAATCACTCAATCAGTTATGCAAACTGGAAAGGGTGACACAGCTGTCGGGGGAATTGATGTAGCAAGCTAAATCAACATGTCGGGGTAGTAGTGCAGACAGCTGTGTCAAATTAGGCAGGGCTGTAAACCCTGCATTTCGCGTTACTTCATTAAGACATCTGTCATTTGGAAGCCATAAATCAGCACCAATCCAATAATGCCTGTCATTACAATGTAGTAGAACGTAGGGATAATCGTCTTACGCAATGTTGCGCCTTCTCGACCAAGCAAACCTACCGTGGCTGATGCGGCAACAACGTTGTGAATCGCAATCATGTTACCTGCGGCAGCACCGACGGCTTGGAGTGATACAACAATCACGCTCGAAATAGACAACGTTTGTGCCACTTCGAATTGGAACTGGCTGAACATCATATTTGATACCGTGTTTGAGCCAGCGATGAACGCACCCAGTGCACCAACGGTGGCACTCAGCGCTGGGAACGCAGAACCAACAAGGTCAGAGGCGAAGTTTGCGGTTGTGACGGGCATACTTGCTAGGTCAGCACCGTTGATGCCTGAGTTGATAAAGATACGAACCATCGGAATGGTAAATACCAAGACAAAACCCGCCCCAATCAGTGTTTTGCTTGACTCGCCAAATGCTTCACGCAATGGCTTTACGCTGCCGCTTTGTAACATTGCAGCAAGTAGTGCGACAAACACCAGAATGCCACCAGGAAGGTATAACGGCTGAATCGCAGCGCTAACGCCAGTCTCACCAAGAATGTTGCTGAACGACAAACTTACGCTTTGTACAAAGCCTTTCAGCTCAGGGCTAACGCGGCTTGCGACGAGAATAACTGCCAGCATTACATATGGAACCCAAGCTTTTACGATGCTCATTGGCTTGCCCGGATTGTCGTTTAGATCGACTTTTAGCGAACCTAACCACTCTGCAGGCCATTTGTCTTCGCTTTCGAAATCCCACTTAGTCTTTGGTACTAAGAAGCCTTTTTTCGCTGCGGTAACAACGATAGACAGACCAACCAAACCACCGATAAGTGAAGGGAACTCTGCGCCCAAGAATACGCCGGTTAACGCGTATGGAACGGTGAAAGAGACACCAGCGAATAACGCAAATGGTAGAATATCCAGGCCTTCACTCCAGCTTCTGTTCTTGCCGAAGAAACGTGTTAACATCATCGCCATTAATACCGGGATCATCGTACCTACGACTGCGTGAATGACAGCAACGTGAGCTGTGATATCTTGCAGGTACATTTCCCACGTTGCACCTTGTGCGGCCAACGACTCACTGATGTTATGCGTGTCTAAACCTTTGTTTACACCTACGATGATAGGCGTGCCTACCGCGCCGAATGAAACAGGCGTAGACTGAATCATCATGCCCATAAGGACAGCGGCTAGCGCAGGGAAGCCGATTGCAACCAGTAGTGGTGCAGCGATTGCTGCCGGGGTACCGAACCCAGATGCGCCCTCAATGAACGAGCCAAAGCACCAAGCAATGATGATGGCTTGTACACGGCGGTCAGCCGAAATATCGGTAAATCCATTACGGATTGTGGTGATCGCTCCAGTGTGTTTTAAAGTGTTGAGCAAGAAGATGGCACCAAACACGATCCATAGAACAGAGACAGTAATGCCGAGTCCTTGGAATACGGAAGCCAGTACGCGATTGGCTGACATATCCCAAAACATAAGTGCGATAGCGACGGTTAGACCGAACGCAACAGGCATGGCTTTTTTAGCAGGCCAGTTGAGACCAACCAATAAGATGGCGGCAACAACAATTGGCGAAAATGCCACTAGGGCAAGTAGGGTTTCACTCATTTGTACATCCTTCGTACGCTGACTTCTCGAACGGTGTCAATCCGCTGTAGAGGTGACTTTTTGTTGTAATGGTTTTGTTAATTTGGCGTGAATTTACTCCTTTATTTTTTGTTGATATAGGGAAATAATGAAAATAATTAATTCCAAAAGTGACATAATGGTATGAGAGCAGACGACTTAATCCTATTTTCTCAAGTAATCGAACTTGGCAGCTTTAGTAAGGTTGCAGAGGCAAATAACCTTACAAATTCGGTAGTTAGCAAAAGAATGGCGAGGTTGGAGGAAGAAATAGGGGCTCAGCTATTATATCGAACAACGCGCAAATTAACCTTGACCGAGGCAGGTAAGGTGTTACTCCACAGTGCTAAAAATGTGAAGCAGGCCACTCAGGAGGCTATGGATGCTGTTGCAGGCTTTGGAGAGAATGTGAGCGGTCATATAAAAATGTCCGTGCCGTGTATCTCTGGAGATTTGATACTTGCTGATGCTGTTGCCGAATTTTGTAACCTTCATCCGGGTCTGACCGTGGATATGTCATTGGATAATCGCTTTGTCGATTTAGTGGCTGATGGTTACGATTTAGTCATTCGAACTGGCTACCTAGCCGACTCCAGTTTGATCGCACGACATATTCTCGATTCCCAATGGGTGGTATGCGCGTCACCTTCTTATATTGCGAAAAATGGGAAACCGATCGAGCCGATTGATCTCACCACGCACAATTGTCTGCAATACGCTTACCAAACCACAGGTGCAACGGATTGGGAGTTTAAAGGAGAAGATGGCAATTACATCGTCAAAGTATCGGGCTGCTTTTCTACTGATAACGCGACCGCATTACGTAAAGCCGCTCTGGGCGGCCATGGTATTGCTTACGTCCCGCGCTGCTTGGTGTATCACGATATTCGTAATGGTCAACTGGTGGATATTTTTCCTGAATTAGTAGGTAAAAAGTTGGGTATCTACGCGGTGTATCCGTTTACTCGTCAACCACCGAACAAAGTGAAGCTGCTTATTGAGCACATTCGTGACCGGTACTTAACGATATCTCATTATTTCTAGGTTCTTCATAGATTTAAAACAATGTCGTTGAAATCAAAATTGGGTGCTCTAAGGTAATCACCGCAATAAAACGATTGAAGATAAACAACTTAATAAAAACAACGGAGTAACACGGACGTTATGCATTACCCAAAAACACGTAAAGATTCTGTCGTGGACACTTATTTTGGTCACGACATTGCCGACCCTTATCGCTGGTTAGAAGATGATCGCAGTGAAGAAACCGCACAATGGGTTTCGGGTCAAAATTCGGTCACCTTCGATTTCCTTGGTCAGATACCGTACCGCCAACAAATCCGTGACTTAGTGGCGAACAGTCAAAACTACGAAAAATATTCCCAGCCATTTGTACGTGGTGACTACACCTACTTCTACAAAAACGACGGTTTGCAAAACCAAAGCGTATTGTATCGGCGTAAAGGCGAGGGAGAAGCCGAGGTTTTCCTTGATCCAAATACTTTCTCCGAAGAGGGCACGACCTCTCTTGGCGAAGTCAGCTTCTCTAAAGACTACCGTTTGGTCGCGTATTCCATCTCAGAAGGGGGTAGTGATTGGCGTAAGATCTTTGTCATTGATACGGAAACCAAAGAACAGTTAGAGCCTGAGATTGTTGATGCGAAGTTTACGTCGATTTCTTGGCTGGGCAGCAAAGGCTTCTATTACTCAAGCTACGATAAGCCGCAAGGCAGCGAGTTGTCTGCTCGAACTGAGCATCACAAGCTTTATTATCATGAACTTGGTACCCCTCAATCTGAAGATAAAGTGATTTTTGGTGAGTTGGATACGCAAGTTCATCGTTATGTGTCTGGTACGACGACGACAGATGATCGCTTCCTTATTATCTCTGGCGCAGAATCTACATCGGGTAATCGTCTGTTTTATATCGATTTACAGTCTGACTCCCAAGCAATTGTGACGCTGCGCGATACAACGCAAGGCGACACCTACTTGATTGATAGTCAAGACGAGACCTTGCTGCTTTACACCAACCTAGATGCGCCGAACGGCAAAGTTGTCAGCTACAACACTCAGACAGAACAATGGGCTGACGTGATTGCTGAACAAGAACAGCCGTTAGAAATCAGCAAAGGTGGCGGTTATCTGTTTGCGACTTATATGGTAGATGTGCTTTCTAAAGTGCAGCAGTTTAACTACCAAGGTGAGTGGATTCGAGATGTACAATTGCTGGGAGAAGGCACGGCTTATGGTCTGGCGGGTAAAAAAGAAGAAACCACACTTTATTACACATTCACTAACTACGTGACGCCTCCGACGATCTTCTCATTTGATGTCGAATCTGGTGAATCGACACTGTTTCAGGAATCAAAGGCACCGTTCGATCGTAATGAGTATGAATCAAAACAGGTGTTTTACACCTCAAAAGACGGCACGCAAGTTCCGATGATCATTTCATACAAGAAGGGCATTGCACTTGATGGTAGAGCACCAACCATGTTGTATGGTTACGGCGGTTTTAACATCAGCCTTACTCCAATGTTTTCTGGCAATGTAGCCAACTGGCTAGAGTTGGGTGGTATATACGCTGTCGCCAACATGCGAGGCGGCGGTGAATACGGTAAAGCCTGGCACAACGCAGGCACTCAGCAGCAAAAGCAAAACGTGTTTGATGACTTTATTGCGGCGGCGGAATACCTGATTGAAAACGACTACACTAGCTCGGATCGCCTAGCGATTCGCGGTGGTTCTAATGGTGGTTTGTTAGTTGGAGCGTGTATGACGCAACGCCCTGAACTATTCAAAGTCGCGCTGCCTGCGGTTGGCGTGCTTGATATGCTGCGTTATCACACGTTTACTTCTGGAGAAGGCTGGAAGTATGACTATGGCACGTCGGAGCAAAGTGAAGCGATGTTCCAATACTTGCTTGGTTACTCTCCTGTTCACAATGTAAAAGAAGGCGTGCAATATCCTGCTACCTTGGTGACAACTGCTGATCACGACGACCGAGTTGTGCCAGCACATTCGTACAAATTTATTGCGAAGCTGCAAGACAAACAGCAAGGCTCTAATCCAGTATTGATACGCATTGATGTTAATGCCGGTCATGGTGCAGGAATGCCGCTGAGTAAGCAAATTGACCTCACCACAGACGTGTATGCATTTACGTTACATAATATGGGTATTGAGTCAATTTAATGCCCTAGTTGTTAGAAACTTCTGAGAATAAAAAAATGCCGCGACAGTGTCGCGGCATTTTTCATGGTTGGGGGAACTCAATTCATACTGTTTGCCAGTATTTGAGCCAGGTTGACTAAGTCTGACTCTTGAACCAACCAGTCTCGGCGGCCAAACCGAAAGGCAGCTACGCCATTCTTAAGACAAGATGAATTTATCACCTTTTCTTAATCCTAGTTTATGAATATGAAACTGTGATGAACCTAAGCCGCATTGTGCTGATTTTCACTGTTTTCAAGATCAAATGAGGCATCTATCAGTTTTTTCGTGTAGTCATTTTTAGGGTTTTGGAAAATCTTTTCGGCCGTACCTTGTTCCATGACCTCGCCCTTTTGCATGACTAGAACACGATCAGAGAGTGCTTTAACTACTGATAGATCGTGGCTAATAAACAAGTAGCCAATATTGTGTTTTTTCTGCAAGTCTTTCAGGAGATCAATCACAGTCAGTTGAACCGAGCGGTCCAATGCAGAGGTTGGCTCATCAAGCAAAATAAACGAAGGCTCAAGAATTAGTGCTCGCGCGATAGCAATACGCTGACGCTGGCCTCCCGAAAACTCGTGTGGATAACGGTTGATGGACGCGGGATCTAAGCGAACCTCTCGAAGCACGTCGCGTGCTTTCTGCATACGTTCTTTTTTACTCAACATTGGCTGGTGGACAGTTAATCCTTCAGTGATGATCTCGCCGATAGTCATACGAGGAGAAAGCGAACCATAAGGGTCTTGGAATACCATCTGAACGTCTTTTTTCAGCTCAAAACGTTCTTTGTTTGTCAGCAAGGCCATATCTTGGCCTTTATATTCTATTTTGCCAGTTGAGGGCAGTAGACCTATCAAAGCTCGGCCGAGTGTAGACTTACCTGAACCGGACTCCCCAACGATCCCGAGGGTCTCTCCTTGTTTAAGCTCAAGAGAAATGCCTTTTACCGCTTCGAAGTACTCATTCTTGCTCGCAATAAAATGCGACTTTACCAAGAATTTGACTCGTATATCGTCAGCCTTTAACAGCTGCGTAGCACTTTCGCTAATAGGCTCCTTACTGCCTTTAGGAATCGAATTGATTAGCATACGTGTGTATTCGTGCTTTGGGTCCTTGAAGAGTGTTTGTGTTTCGCCTTCTTCGACGACTTCTCCTTTACACATCACAATGACACGATCTGCAAAGTGTTTTACGACGCCTAAGTCATGAGTAATAAATAGGATTGCCATGCCCATCTGAGCCTGAATTTCTTTAATCAGGTGCAACACTTCTGCTTGAACCGTGACATCCAACGCTGTTGTAGGTTCGTCGGCGATCAAAATATCGGGCTCGTTAATCAGTGCCATCGCAATCATGATGCGTTGCAATTGACCACCAGAAAATTCGTGTGGGTACTTGTTGTACGCTTTTTCTGGGTTTGGCATATGAACTAATTCAAACAGCTCTAACACCTTTGCTTTTGCTGTTCGTCTGTCGACCGGGCGGTGACACATGATGGCCTCAGCGACTTGGATACCCACCCGCATGTACGGGTTTAGTGAGGTCATCGGCTCTTGAAAAATCATGCCAATGCGATCACCGCGAATACTTTGCATTTCACGCTCTGTTTTATCCAAGATGGAGCTACCCTCAAACATGATGGATGAGTTTTCATGCAAAATAGCGTTGTCTGGCAGTAGTTTCATCAGTGCATTGGTTGATACTGACTTGCCAGAGCCAGATTCGCCAACGATGGACAGCGTCTCGCCTGCTTTTAAATCGAAGCTAACATTCTTTACTGCATCGACGATCCCATCGTTTGTCGTAAAGCTGACTGATAGGTTGTTCACCGAAAGAATGGTTTTAGAAGACATCACAGATCCTTGTGGTTGATAAAGCAAATGATACTCAAGCAATGGACAGTACAAACCTAGCTGGCCTCAATGCTTGAGCTTTAGATTAATTATACAGGTGAGAAGGCGAAGCTTTTGCCGAACTCATTACTTGCAAATGTAAGAACTGCTCATGCGCGCGCGTTACGTGCTCGAGTTCTATCATCCATTGAGCATTACGTTGGGCAGCGCAAAATGCCGCCATGTGAGCTAACAAGTCTTCGCTCTGTTGACCAAGTAGGTGACCTACGCGCTCAATCAGTTCATGGCTCTCTAGCTGCAAAAATTGAAATAGCGCGTAAGTTTGATTGAGTATTGAGAACGCATCATGTTGTAAGCCGAGTTTGTTGAGAATCTCTGATTGCGTCACGCTGGCATCTCTAAGCCCCGTAATGAGACATACAAACTGGCAAGGTTTAGTTTGTGCATTTTCTAGCGCTAAATGAATGTGGTTGGGTAGATTGTTGAGCACGTCGTCATATAAACGATGAGCTTCTGGCCAATGGCCTTGTTCCATCAGTTGCTCCGCTTTTAAGTAGCGCATCCAGCATTGCTCAATATTCATATCCATCTCCACAACATTTGATTTGTTTAGATATTAAATGAAATTGATTATCAATTGCAAGTGCGTGTTAATATCACTTATGTGTTCATAAAATGTCCAATCAATCTAGGGTGGAAGGTAAATCACTTAAAATTAAGCAAATAATCTCTACACTCAAATGACGAAAATAAGAAAAAAGGAAGTGGATATGGCAATACTAAGATTGGAAGCTAAGCAGCTATATTCTGTAGCAGATCTAGAGAATATGCCATGTAAGTCGACCAAGGAGTTACCTCCAATTGATGAAATCGTGGGCCAAGAGCGCGCGCAAAAAGCGGTCGAGTTTGCGATGTCCATCAAAGAGAAAGGGTATAACATCTACGCCATTGGTCAGAATGGGCTAGGTAAACGCACCATGATCTTGCGCTATCTGAATCGTCACCAACACGATGCAGCAGCCCTGTTTGATTGGTGTTACGTTGCGAACTTTGAGGATACCCGTACACCAAAGGTATTAAAGCTGCCTTGTGGTATCGGAAATAAGCTACGTGTTGATATTGAAGCTTTAATGGGCAAATTATTGAATGCTTTACCCCTAGCATTCGACAATGAAATGTACTTTAGCCGCGCTGAGCGATTAAAAAATCAATTGGCAGCTAAGCAACAAAACGAGCTGGATCGTATTAGTCGAGAGGCAAAAGAAAAAGGCATCAGCCTAACACTGACTACACAGGGGGATTATCAGTTTGTCGCCATGAACGGTGATGAGCTTCATACGGAAGAGTCTTTTGATGTACTAAGCAAAAAAGAACAAGAGCAATTCAGCGATGCTATTGATGAACTCGAAGTGCGATTGCGCTCGATGGTTCGTGAGCTTACGGAGTGGGAAGAGACATACAGCGATAAAATCAAAAAGCTCAATGATGAAGTGACGCTTGATGTGATTACTCACTTCATCAAAAAACTCAAAGTGGATTACGCGCAATATTCCGAAATCAAAACCTACTTAACTGAGCTGCAAAAAGATATTGTTGAAAACGCAGATATCTTCCTTGACCAAAGTGGCGAGCAAGGCGAAATTGCGACGGCATCCTTGGATAAAAAATTGCCACGTCGTTATAAAGTGAACGTCTTGGTAAGCCGTAAAAGCAGCGAATTTCCTATCGTTGTTGAAGAAAACCCCAACTATCATTCACTCTTCGGGTCGATTGAGACTGCCACTTTCAAGGGAACGGTGTTTACCGACTTCTCGCTGATTCGCGCAGGGAGCTTGCATAAGGCGAATGGCGGCGTTCTATTAATGGATGCTCAGAAAGTACTTGAACAGCCTTACGTTTGGGATGGTTTGAAGCGCGCATTGCGTGCTCGTCAATTGAGTTTTACGTCTCTAGAAAAAGAAGTCACATTGACGGGGGCGGTATCACTCGATCCTGAACCGATTCCGCTTGATATCAAAATCATCTTATTTGGTGATTACCGAACTTACCAATTACTCCAACATTACGATCCAGAGTTCAGCGAGTTGTTCCGCGTGACGGCAGATTTCGAAGACGAAATGAAACGTACGCCGGAGTCTGAGCTGCATTACGCGCGCTTTATCTCTAGCGTGGTGCATGACAACAATATGCTGCATTGCGATCGCAAAGCCATTGCTCGAATCATCGAATACAGCTCACGTTTGTCTGGCGACCAATCCAAGCTATCTCTACATTCGGCTAATATCGCCAACTTGCTTCGAGAGTCGAACTACGTAGCTCGTCAAGCCAACTCCAACATGATTCGTATTGGGCATGTTGAAGAGGCGCTCAATAACCAAGAAATGCGAGTAAGCCGATTACGCGATAACGTAATGGAAACCTTTATTAACGGCACAACGCTGATTCGCACCGAAGGAGAAGCCGTAGGCCAAGTGAACGCACTTTCGGTATTGAGCACTAGTGACTACATGTTTGGTGCACCGAATCGCATCACAGCGACGACGTGTTACGGTGATGGGGATGTTATCGATATCGAGCGCAGCGTGGATTTGGGTGGCAGTATTCACTCTAAGGGCGTGATGATTTTGTCTGCCTACTTATCTTCCGTATTTGGTAAAACGGCACGAGTGCCATTAACGACAACCATTACCTTTGAGCAATCTTATGGTGGTGTTGATGGTGATAGTGCCAGCATGGCTGAGTTATGTGCGGTTGTGTCTGCTTTTTCAAAGCAACCAAACCGACAAGACATTGCGATAACAGGGTCGATGAATCAATTTGGTCAAGCTCAGCCTATTGGTGGCGTAAACGAAAAGATCGAAGGCTTTTATGATGTGTGTGTAATTAAAGGTCGTCATGACGGGCAGGGGGTCATTATTCCGCGCTCTAATGTTCACAATCTAATGCTTCGTTCCGACATCGTGAAAGCAGTCGAAAAAGGCGAGTTTAATATTTGGGCGATTGACCATGTTACTGAAGCTATCGAATTGTTTACGGGGAAAGTTGCTGGTGAGCCAACTGATGAAGGTTCTTATCCAATCGATACCATTTTTGGCCTTGCTCAAGCTAAGCTCAATTCGTTGAGAAAATAGGCTGAAACCGTCCTAAATGTGAATGTATCTCATCATAAGTGATCATAATTTATCATAACGACAATATCCCGACGCCACTGTCGGGATATTGTCAATAACAGATTGAAAATGGAGAGTTTTTGTACTAGACAAAAGTGTGATCGACCTCTAATATTCGCCACTTGTTTATTCGTCTGGGATTTATCCCGTCGCAAGGAAGCATAGATATTCAAACTGCCGAAAAGTAACGTTGTTATAGGCACTGCTCGAGTTTGTTTGGATATAGACATCACGCATACAACTGAGGCCCTGTCATGCAGTTATCACTGAAAAATTTGTCAGTACGAACGCAAATTTTGGTTCCGGTATTATTTACCGCGATTGTTTTGTTTATTGCTCTTTGGATTACTAAAAACAATCTTCAAGCAGAGCAAGATGTTATTGCTTCCAACCAAGAATCTTTGGTTTTTCACAAAGACACATTGGCGAGTATTGACGACCAAATTTACCCTCTGCGCATAAGCGCGGTTTACGCTATTTACGATGCTTCTCGTCGTGAGAATTTTCTAACCGAATTGAAAGAAGGCTTAAAGCAAGTTGATGCCGATTTAAGCGCAATTGAAGCCCGAAACCTATTCCGTGACGATGCCGTTAAAGTTCGCCAAGCAATTGAATCCTATGTGCGATATTCAGAGCGCTCAGTTGCTTTCTTCAACCAATACGATCAAGGTTTGAAATCGGATAGCGAGTACCGTGCATTTGTCAAAGAGTATCGCAATGTTGGCCGAGAAATGGTCCAACAAATTAACACGCTATCAAAGCATGTAAACGAGCAAGCTGAACAATCTACTATCAGAAGTCATCAGCAAAATGAACGTGTGCAAAATAACGCTATGTTGACGGTTTTAGCGGTATTTGCTTTCTCATTGATAGGCGCTTGGTTCCTATCTGGCATGATTGTTACACCAATCCAAAAGCTGCAAGAAGTGATGCGTCAGTTAGCAATGGGTAATCTATCAGTACGTGCAGATGTCGATGGGGACAATGAGATCTCTAAGCTGAGCAAAGATGTAAACCAAACCGCAGAGCAGTTATACAACACTGTGGACCAGTTAACCCGTATTAGTGAGGAAGTTGCATCTGCATCGACCGAATTAGCTGCAGTAATGACGCAAGCGGAAGCGAACGCTCAACAAGAGTTGGCGGAGATCGAGCAAGTTGCATCTGCGGTTAACGAGCTTGCAAGCACTGCGAATAATGTGAGTGATAACGCGACCTCTGCTGACGCAACCGCGCGTGAAGCTGATGGACTTGCTCAATCAGGTTTGGCTATCTTCCAAGAAAGTGCGGAAGCAAGTGCGCAAATGTCTCAAGCATTGAACGATGCAGCGCAAGTTGTTTTGCGTCTAAAAGAGCAATCTGTACAGATCAACGATGTTATTGAAGTGATTCGCGGCGTATCTGAGCAGACCAACTTGCTAGCATTGAATGCTGCGATTGAAGCGGCGCGAGCTGGTGAGTCTGGTCGTGGTTTTGCGGTAGTAGCTGATGAAGTACGCATGCTAGCAGCGCGTACTCAAGACTCGACACAAGAGATCCAAACGATCATTGAAGAGCTTCAAGCGCAGTCTGGGCTTGCGAATGACAGTATGCAAGTCAGCCTTGATATGCTTAGCCGCAACAACGAGCTGACGCAACAAGCGAATGAGGCGTTGGTTGGAATTACCGAGTCGGTCGCCAACATCAACGATTCAAACACGCAAGTAGCAACCGCAGCCGAAGAGCAGTCTCAAGTTACTCAAGATATCAATCGCAACGTGGTTAACATGTCGGAGCTTGTAAACCAAAACGTAGCGGGCATCAGCCAGAGTGCAAGTGCGAGTACTGAGCTTTCATTACTTGCAGAGAAGCAGAAAGAGCAATTAAGTTTCTTTAAGCTTTAATTCATCATCTACTTATCAAATCTCTAAATCCCTGAGTGAATGCTCAGGGATTTTTTGTTTGTAACAATCGGATTTATTATCAATAAGTCTATCTAAAACAGTCAGTTAACAAGTTTTTTTGCGGGCAATATCACGTTTTGTGATATTGTTTTTACATTTTTTTCGTCAATTTTTTTTTGACGCGAACATTTTTTTTAACTCAACCGATAACTTGATGGTTGAGAGGTATTCATATCGTCATTTTAAGTGGTGTTTTCTTCTATAAGCGCTGTTTATTCAACACGTTGCGTGAAAAATAACAGCTGCTACTATGCCGCCAGTTTTCTCGTTGGTACAGAAAAGTCCTGTTTTTCTGGTGAGAAAACACATATAAAACAATGATATGGAAAATAAAAATGAAATTAAAAACTTTAGCTGTAGCAGTGGCGCTAATGGCATCAGGATCTCAAGTTGTCGCTTCAGAACTATACAACCAAGATGGCACTTCTCTTGAGATGGGCGGCCGCGCTGAAGCGCGTCTTTCTATGATGGATGGTAAGGCAGAAGACCGTACTCGCATCCGTCTTAACTTCCTAGGCAAACAGGAAATCAATGAGAACCTATACGGCGTTGGTTTTTGGGAAGGTGAGTTTGTAACTGAAACTTATGATGTATTTGATTCTAAAGGTAACAAAGTTGGTGAGACAGACAGTCTTGAAACTCGTTACGCTTATGCGGGTCTGGGTGGCAAATACGGTGAAGTAACTTACGGTAAAAACGACGGCGCACTAGTGGTTCTTACTGACTTTACTGACATTATGGCTTACCACGGTAACACAGCAGCACTTAAACTGCCTGTTTCTGACCGTACAGATAACATGCTGTCTTACAAAGGCCAATTCGAGCAACTAGCTGTACGCGCTAGCTACCGTTTTGCTGATCGCACAACAGATGCACAAGGCTTTACAGACAACGAGGAAGATGGCTTCTCTCTATCTGGTGTTTACGCGTTTGCTAACACTGGTTTTGAACTAGGTGCTGGTTACGCAGATCAAAACGACAGCGATGAGTTCATGCTGGTAGCTGCATACTCTGTAGGTGACTTCTACTTCGCTGGTAACTACACTGGCGCGGATATGGATGTTGCAGGTAAGACTTTTGATTACAAAGGCTACGAACTAGCCGCTGCTTACACTATGGGTCAAACTGTATTCACTTCTACGTTCAACAAAGGTGAACTAGAAGACGCAGATACTGTAGAAAACCTAGCTGTTGATGTAACTTACTACTTCAAGCCTAACTTCCGTGGCTACGCATCATACAACTTCGATCTAATGGATAACGAAGGCGCGGCTGAAAAAGATGAGCTAGCGCTAGGTCTACGTTACGACTTCTAAGTCATGACTCTTATCTAAGATACTGCCTTATTCTTAGTAAATAAAAACCCCTTACTGAAAAGTAAGGGGTTTCTTGTTTTCTAGCACTTCAAAGCTTCTTGATAAGCGATAGGGGTTATCAAATCTATCTTTTTAGTGTGAGCTTAGTCCCATCAAATTTGAGGTGACTGAGGAGGTTTTTAGCGTTGTTTTTACCAACCTCATCAAACTCCATTCCGTAGCGAGCATAATGCGTTGATTTTTGTAAATTACAAATACGACCTCGCAACGGCGCTAGCATACGACTTTCTCCGGGCATCGTTAGATCCAATGAAACGTGGTCACCAACCTGAAGTGGTCGGCTCATTGGTGATGTTACAAAACGACAGCCACTACGAGATAAATCTCTTATTTCGCATTCAGTTCGATAGGCTTCTAAACAAACACGCGCTCTCAAATTTACTTCGTAACGCACTTCTTTGCGAAGCTGAAAGACCTGCATAGTGTTGGGTAGGTCTAGCACCAAAATTGGGTACGGATCGCCTAGTCGATGCTGTAATTGGGCCCGAAATGGGATAACGGCCCCTTCACCTCGATGAGAGTAGGCTTTTACATTGATCCAAAAGCCTTCTTGAAAATAGAACTTCAAGTCTTCATCGGAGATGTTCGGAACCTCTATCAATGCAGTATTATTTGAGTGACAGCCAACAAATGTGCTGGTTGTAATAAACTTTGTACCAACGGGGGTGGTGACGTTTAAGCTCACTTCACTGCCATGTTCGACCATTGCCATTGCATCGGTGCTATTTAATGTACTTGCCTGACGTTCTGGTGCCTTCTTGCTTTGCAGAGGTAGCTTGCCGTCTCTGGCAATTGGGCTCATATTTCTCATTATAATTGTCGTACCTGATGTAAGAAGGTAATCGCGTGAGGCGAAGCAGCACTCTCGCATGGTATCGATTTTATTCAGTGATATAGTTTGATTCAATCAATCTGTAACAAAAATTAGAGAGCAAGATATGCATAAAGTAACTCATGAGACCACGAATAGTACATTCTGGGTTGATTTAGAGCAGGGTTATAAAGCCAAGGTGATTTATCAGCTTAAGGGTAATGTCATGCACATTACATCAACGGTTGTTCCTGAAGCACTGCGAGGTAAGGGGTACGGAAAAGTGATGATGGAAGCGGTGTTGCCAGAAATTGAGTCACTCGGTTATCAAATCAAACCAGTTTGCCCATATGTTATTCACTATATGGAGAAGAACCAAACGTGGTCACATCTGATCGCATGATGAGTAACAACCACCAATGCTACCAAAATATTGGCCAGGAACTCAATCTCGGTAATTACCGCTCTGTAGAAGTCATACAATCGCTATGGGGAGGCTATGGGGAGTTAGTCCGAGTTACTTATTCTACTCGTTCGGTGATCATTAAGCATGTAAAACTCCCTAAGCCTTCAGAGCATCCTAGAGGCTGGAATACGGACCGTTCTCATCAAAGAAAGTTGCACTCTTATCAGGTGGAAGTGAATTGGTATGAGTATTTTTCTGGAGGGGTGGATACTCGCTGCCGAGTACCACAAGGTCTAAAAACGTTCCAATCGGAGAATGAATGGCTCATTGTGATGGATGATCTCGCCGAGGTGGGCTTTCCAAAAGTCATCACAGATGCACAGCTAAAGCATCTACAAGCCTGCCTCACTTGGTTGGCGAACTTTCATGCGCGATACATCAATGTTCGTTCTGATAAGTTGTGGCATATCGGTACATACTGGCACTTAGCAACCAGACCCGACGAGCTTGAAGCATTGCAAGACACTGAGCTACAAAATACGGCTCAATTGATTGATCAAACGCTTTCGCAAGCTAAGTTTAAAACACTAGTACACGGTGATGCCAAATTGGCGAACTTCTGTTTTGATGAAGAAGAATCAAACGTTGCTGCGGTTGACTTTCAATACGTTGGATGTGGGTGTGCCATGAAAGATGTGGCACTGTTTATGAGTAGTGCCGTTAAGCCAGAACGTTGTGCAGAGATGGAAGTTTGGGTTTTGGATACGTATTTTGCTCAGTTGCAACACGCGCTAATGGGCTATCAACCGAATCTTGACCCTAATGAAGTCGAGCGTGAATGGCGTCCTTTGTTTGCTGTGGCTTGGGCAGACTTTCAGCGATTTGTGAAAGGTTGGAGTCCCGACCACTGGAAGATCAATCCATACACAGAAGCATTGACTCGCAGAGCGTTGGCTTACTTACGAAAGTGAGTCGAAGTTTAAAAAGAAAAGCCTCCAATTAGTAGGAGGCTTTGTTTTATCTTTGGCCTGGTCTGATGCGCGCCATGTAATAGGTATTGATGAATTCACCATCACGGAAGGAACCGTCAATCGCTTCACCCTCAATTTGAAATCCATGCTTTTTATAAAGCCCAATGGCGGCGTCGTTATCGGCATTGACCTCTATCTGAATTCTTCTCACATTTAACCAGTTATCTGCTAGTTCAGTGACTGTTTCTATCAACTTGCTACCAATACCGAGTCCGTGGAAACTATCATGTACTCCGATGCCAAACGATGCCGTGTGCATCGTTCTTGGACGTAGAGAGTGGTGAAAGCCAATATTACCGACGACTTTACCATCAATTTCAGCGACATAGCTATAAACACCATCAGGTATGTTTGACAATCTTTCCACCCACATCGCGAGCGAAGGCTTTGGGAGTTGCAGGGTTTCACGTTGTGCTTTTGGTTGTGAATAGATTTCTACGAGTGCCGCTGCGTCTTCGACGGTCGTTGGACGTACGATAATTTCCATGCCTCTCTCCTTCGCTTTTTAGTTTTAATTTTTAATCTAACCACAGTTTTCTTATTTGGATAGTGTTTTTTATGTTTAATGGATAAATGCCTTTTAAATTAGCTTGTTATGATGTCATTTTTTGAATTTTTAGTAGTGATTTATCATCGAATTGAGCGAGTAGATTGCAAAGGTGTTGAATTATTGTACTGAGAATGGCGCGTACTGCAGAGTATCGTGGTGAATTTCATGTCGCAGTAAATAAACGCATTTAGTCAAACTGTGACGACGGCACTGTGCGTCAGTTGACTTGAATCAATAGAGGATGGGGTTACCTCCTATGAGGTATAGGGAAACGACACGTTTAGGGCTATTTATGCTTAACTTGATAAGGGAGTTTTGTTGAGGAAATAGCATGAAATCCTCTCAGTCTAAAATATCGCAAAGTCGGCGCCGATTTTTGCGTGATACAGCTCGAACTGCGGCTGGTGTTGGCGCAGCTGCGTGTGTATTGGGCTTACAATCGCTACAAAGCCAAGCTCGAGAAACCAAAGGTGTGCCTATTCGTCCGCCTGGTGCACTGCCGGAAGGCGATTTCGAATCAGCTTGTATTCGATGTGGCTTGTGTGTTCAGGCATGTCCTTACGATACCTTGAAACTTGCGACATTACTTTCACCCGTCGCGACTGGCTCACCTTACTTTACTGCACGCGATATTCCCTGCGAAATGTGCGAAGACATTCCTTGTGTTGTCGCTTGTCCGAGTGGGGCGCTGGATCCGAAATTAACCGATATTGATGATGCTCGAATGGGTACAGCGGTTCTTATTGACCATGAAACTTGCCTTAACTGGCAAGGGTTACGATGCGATGTTTGTTATCGCGTTTGTCCGCTGATTGATGAAGCCATCACGTTAGAGATGGTTCACAACGACCGAACCGGTTATCACGCCAAACTTATCCCTACAGTGAATTCGGAAGTGTGTACCGGATGCGGTAAGTGTGAACAAGCGTGCGTGTTGGATGTCGCTGCTATTAAAGTCGTCCCGACGGATTTGGCGAAAGGCAAAGTGGGCAGCCACTACAATTTTGGTTGGAAAGAGATCGACAAACCACTCGAAAATATCCTCCCTAGTGAGACGCCTGTGCCGGAAGGTGCGCTTGAATCGCTAAAAGGAGGTAAGTAATGGCAAAGAATTTAGCTCAAAATGCTGGCAAAGAAGCGCTTGAAAAGCTTGGTTGGTGGCGCGCGCATCGGTTTTTGATTTTACGTCGGCTATGTCAGTTCACCATCATTGCGCTGTTTATGGCTGGGCCGACGCTGGGAATTCTAACTGGTAATCTGTCATCAAGTATGTTGCTCGATACCGTGCCGTTAAGTGACCCGTTAATTGTGCTTCAAGCTTTGGCGACAGGGCATGTTCCGGAGTTTAATGCGTTGTTAGGCGTAGTGATTGTCGTGGTGTTTTACGCGATTTTGGCGCCGCGCGCATTTTGTGCTTGGGTGTGCCCGTTGAACATCGTGACAGACTTGGCGGCGTGGTTGCGTCGGAAGCTCAACATTAAAGCGAGCTATCGTTGGTCTCCCGTGATTCGTTATTGGCTGATCCCTGTTTTGATGTTGGGCAGTGCGCTGTCTGGCGCAATTCTTTGGACATGGTTAGATCCGGTGGCGGCACTGCATCGCGGGTTGGTGTTTGGTATGGGCGCAGGTTGGGTGTTGATCGCCCTAGTGTTCGTGTTGGATTTACTCTTGGTTGAGCATGGGTGGTGTGGGCACTTATGTCCACTGGGGGCTACCTATGGCGTGATAGGCCGAAAAAGCCTGTTGCGCGTTACTGCTGTTCGCCGCGAAGATTGCACCAAATGCATGGATTGCTTTTACGTTTGCCCAGAACCAGAAGTGCTTCGGCAGCCTTTGAAAGAGGGAGATCGTCGAGTTATGGATCAAAACTGCATTAGCTGTGGTCGTTGTTTGGATGTATGTCCAGAACATGTGTTTGAATTTAAAAATCGCCTATCAGTAAAAGTCATTGATTAAGCCACTGAGCACATTTACTCATGATTTATTTCTCTTGATACTTGAACATCGCGCTTCGCCAAGGAGTTAAGTGCGATGTTTGTCTTCATAACAATATCCCTCAGCCATATCTGCTTGCTCTGGGCTGAAAATAATAATGATATTGCGAATTTGTTACATTTAAAGCTATGATGATGCCTTCATATTTAAAGGAAACATCATGACTACCTCATCGCACGGCTGGAGAACGCCGCAAAATTTCCTCCTGTTAATTTCCATTATCGTGCCCATTGCTTTTTCTACCTGGATGGCGTTGTTGAACAACTTTGTTATCGAGAAAGCAAACTTTGATGGTGCCGACATAGGCTTATTGCAAAGTGTGCGTGAAATTCCGGGTTTTTTGGCCTTTACCGCCGTGTTTGTATTGCTGTTTATCCGAGAGCAACGCTTTATGCTCGTCTCTTTGGCGATGCTTACGCTTGGTACGGCATTAACAGGTTATTTTCCCACTTTGTACGGTCTACTTTTTACAACCTTGTTAATGTCCACCGGCTTCCATTACTTTGAAACACTCAAGCAGTCTTTGTCTTTACAATGGCTATCTAAAGAAGAAGCGCCAGAAATGCTGGGTAAGTTTATTTCTGTTGGAGCTTTGGCTTCTCTGTTTACCTACGGCGCCATTTGGGTTTCGCTCGAACAGCTCAAACTTGATTTTAAAACGGTCTATTTAATGGCTGGTGGTTTAGGTTTTGTGCTCATTTTGGTGATGGCATTTGCCTTCCCACAATTTAAGACAAAAGTACCTCAGAACAAGAAGCTCATCCTGCGTAAACGTTACTGGTTATACTATGCGCTTACGTTTATGAGTGGAGCACGCCGTCAAATTTTTACGGTGTTCGCTGGTTTCTTGATGGTAGAAAAGTTTGGTTACTCCGCCGCAGATATTACGTTGTTGTTCCTGATTAACTATGTCTTTAACTTCTTGTTTGCGAAGCGAATAGGCCGTTTTATCGGCGTTGTTGGTGAGCGCAAAGCGTTGATGTTTGAATACGTCGGTTTGATCTTCGTGTTCGTCGGGTACGGTTTGGTGCAAACGGCAGAGTGGGCGGCAGCATTGTATGTTGTCGATCATTTATTTTTCGCGTTAGCGCTTGCGATTAAAACCTACTTCCAGAAAATTGCCGATCCTGCCGATATGGCGTCGACCGCAGGCGTTGCGTTTACGATTAACCATATTGCTGCAGTTGTAATACCTGTTACGTTTGGTGTCATCTGGCTGGTTTCACCTGCTAGCGTATTTTACATCGGCGCTGGTATGGCAGCAGTGAGCTTGCTGTTGTCACTCAATATTCCAGCGAAGCCGGAAGAAGGCAACGAAACTCGCTTGTTGAAGTGGAGTTAAGTTGGTACTCACTATCTAATCATTAAAGCGAATACCTGTAATTAGACTCACTAAAAAGGGTGCTTATGCGTCCTTTTCTTTTTATTGCAAATAGATAATCCCCCTAATGGTTGTCAATGCATGCTACGTCCGTTAGGGTTTAGAACTAAGTATTTCGAAATAACTTGGGCATAACTGACGCGAAACAATAAGAGGGGAGCTATACAGTGCAGATACATGGCAGAGAGTTGGATTTAGATCTAGGAAGCCGTCACATCGTTATTCAGCGCCGCTATGAGGCGTTAGGTGCTGCAAACGACCTACTCATTGCTATTTGGTTTTTAATTGGTAGCTTTTTCTTTTTGAATGATTCGTTGATTGAAAGTGGTACTTGGCTTTTCATTGTAGGCAGTGCGCAGTTGATCATTAAGCCCCTGATAAAACTGATGAGTTTAGTTCATGTTGGTCGTTTGAATAAGCAACTTTCTGGCACATCAGTGAGCCGCTGAAATCACCGCTTCTTTTGAATACTTGCAAGCAAGAAGCCAGCAGGCGAGTTATCGAAGGGAAAGACGGAAGATAACGTGGTCACAACACTAACCACGTTATGTTCAGTTTGAAGCTTCAGAATTTAAAACGGATACCAGAACAGTTGTGTGTCCATCACACGCTTGCTGATCGCAGCAATCACTATCGCCGCAATCCAGGCCATGCAGATCATATCGGCTTTGGTCAGTGGTTTTAAGCTGTACCAAGTGCGAGAGGAGTGGCGGCCAAAACCACGTAGCGTCATCGCGTTTGAGATTTGATCGGCTCTGTCTAAACTAGAGAAAATCAGAGGTCCAAGAATCTTCGCGACGTTCTTCATACGAGTGAACAACGGAGCCTTCTTGCTCAGTTCTACTCCGCGTGCTTGTTGCGCGTGCATGATGTTAACAAAGTCCTTTTTCACTTCCGGCAAGTAGCGCAGCGTTAAGCTTACGGCATAGGCGATTTTGTAAGGCACACCTAAACGGTTCAAGCTGGCTGAAAACTCTGTCGGATGAGTGGTAAATACAAACACCAACGCGATTGGGAACATGCTGAAGTACTTCAACGTCACTGTTACTAGGTAAAACAATGTCTCTTGAGTGAGCGAGTAATTACCGGGTAACGAGAGTAAAACCGTTGATGAACCCATGAACTCAGTACCTTGTTGCGGTGCTAACGCGAACATAAACAGGGCATTGATCAGTAATACCGTGCCTGTACCGAATAACAGCGGTTTGTAGACATGAAAGGGCACTTTGGTCATTTTCAATAAGCCCAAACCCAGCACGATCAACAGCGCGATGATTCGCAAGTCAAATGTGGTCAATACCACCGTTACCCAAGCAATGAAAAGCAAGAACTTAGTAATGCCATTCAACTTATGAAGTGGCGATTGGGTATCGATGTAGTTGATACCAAACTTCATCTTATTGTCTTTCATGCCACCGCTTTCTCTAGTTGGTTTACGTCGTCGCTTTTTTGTTGGCGGTGCGCTTTTTCTACATTGATAAAGTGCTGCATAAAGCCATTGGTGTCCTCGATACCAACTTTCGTAGCCAACTCAAACAAACTTGTGGTAGTGAGGTTTGCTTGGTCTAGTAGCTCTGGACTGCTGAATACCTGCGTCATTGGTGCATCCGCGACTAATTTACTGTCTGCAATCACGATAGAGCGCGAGGTGTATTCCAACACTAAATGCATGTCATGAGAGATGATCATTACGGTTACGCCCAACTCGCGATTGAGCTTTTCGATGAAACTCAGCATAGACGTGTAGTTTCGATAGTCCTGACCTGCCGTCGGTTCATCAAGGATCAGAAGCTCTGGTTCCAAGACCAAAATTGACGCAATGGTTACGCGCTTTTTCTGGCCGTAGCTCAATGCTTCGATTGGCCAGTGACGGTATTTGCTCAAACCGCACAGCTCAAGGACTTCAAGTACTTTAGCTTCGATTTGTTTCTCTTCAACGCCACGATTACGGAGGCCGAAGGCCACTTCGTCGAAAATCATGTGATGGGAAATCATGTGATTCGGGTTTTGCATCACCACACCCACTTTCTGGCTGCGCTCGAAGATGGTCAGTTCGTTAAGATCTTGACCATTCATGCTCATTGAGCCGCTATCCGCTTCAATAACGCCCATAATCAGTTTGGTGATGGTCGATTTACCCGAGCCATTTTTGCCAAGTACAGAGACAAACTCGCCACGCTTGATGTCAAAACTCACGTCTTCTAACGCGTTTTTCTCACCGTCGTAAGAATAGGTGAGGCCACGGACTTCAAGCAAAGTCTCGGCTGGCGTTTTGGGCGGTTGTGCTTTTGAACCATCAAACCATGCTTGTACTGCCGGTTTATATTGCTCCAACGGTAAGGTAGTTAAGCTAGAAGGTTTTGCATCGCCCTCAATCGCGCAGCCTGCTTCTTTCAGTGCTGAAATATAAAGCGGTTCGCGGATGCCGTAATCTTCTAGCAGAGGCGACGCTAAAATTTCATCTGGCGTTGTATCGGCAATGATTTTGCCGCTTTCCATCAAGATAATACGGTCAACTGAGCAATGCAGAACGTCTTCAAGACGATGCTCAATGATTACGATGGTTTTGCCCGTTTCGCGGTGTAGATCATCGATGATCTCGATGGTTTTTTACCCGTTTTAGGGTCAAGCGCAGCTAGTGGTTCATCAAACAAAAGGATATCGACATCATCGACGAGAATGCCCGCCAAAGAAACACGCTGTTTCTGCCCGCCAGATAAATCGTGGGGTGAGCGTTCTAGCATCTGTTCCAAGTCGACCATTTTGGCCGTGGCTTTGACCAATGGGTACATGTCGATATTTGAAGTTAGCTGGTTTTCCAGCGCAAATGCGATGTCTTCGCCAATGCTCAAGCCGACAAATTGGCTGTCCGTATCTTGCAGTACGGTGCCAACTTGCTCAGTGTATTGGTGCATGTCGAAAGGGGCGGTGTCTTGACCATTGATGGTCAATGTTCCACTGGTTTCCCCTTTGATTGCGTGTGGGATCAGTCCGTTAAGACATTGCCCAAGGGTAGATTTACCACTACCACTTGGACCGATAATGACGATTTTCTCTCCTTTCTCTATCCTTAGATTGATATTTTTTAGCGTCGGTTTGTCCAGCGACTCATATCTAAAAGAGAAGTTAGAAAATTCGATTGTCATTCGACATTAAGCCTCTGTTAAGTTACGGCTTTGCTTGTTACGTTTAGCGACAGACTTAAGAATGAAGAAGCCAACAATAGCAATAAGAATGGTGTTACCGATCGCGATAATAGAAAGCTGGGTAAACACTTTAGTGAACGGTTCTGCGTATAAAATCGTGTCGAGGAATGCAGAGCAACCGTAACCAAATACGTTGCCTAATAGCGCAAGTACTACGAATAACGCGAAGTCTTTCATATTGAAATCACCTTTCTCCAAACGGTAGCGCGTTAGAGAAGGGAATAGACCGATAATCAAACCAACAATACCTGAACCAAGTACCCAAGTGAGCCATACGCCCCAACCTGCAAATAGGTCAGTAACCCAGTGACCAATAAAACCAACCAAGAAGCCAACAAGTGGTCCAAATAGTACTGAGAACAATGCTAATACTGCCATTGCTGGTTTTAGCGTTGTGTTTGCAAACACAGGGATGCCAAACATAGGTAAGCCACCGATACCGTAAAGAGCAGCACCGATTGCAATAACCACAACAGTTTTAGCGGAAAGATTCATAGATAACCTCAGTTCAATAGTCGATTTTAAAGAACGTTCATTTATATTGTTGGAAAGCGTTAGTTATTTGATTGTGTAACATATATTCAAAACAACCAAGCTGCTTATTGTTTGCTCTATTTTTCTTCAGGAAATGTGTGATTTGATTCACGCATCCCTTTGACTGGCTTTGGTTTTAGCAAGCATTAAAAATAAGGCGCGTATTATACAGAATATTAATAAAAGTGGGAATGCTATCTATCTGGATGGCTAGAATGAATCAGGGGCTGATCGTGAGCCCCTGATTACACGGTTTGATGTTATTTTTACCAATAAATGAATGCGCTATATGTTCATTAATGGTCGAGGTATAAATAGTTCTGCCAGCTCTTCATACGAATAAGCACTTTGCGCATCACTGATACGTGAGTAAAGCTGTCTGAATAAACTGCAACTTCAACCGCAGTACCCATTGGTAGGTGGTATCCACTCAAGTCGTCGGTAATTTTCAGCTTCGCAAAAACACGTCCGCTCGTGCGCAAGGCATCAGTCCCAAGCAGAGCGCCTCGCGCTTGAATTTGGCTTTCACCAATGGCTGGAATCACGTCAATGACTTCGCCACGGAACACTTTGCCCGGAATTGCGCGGAACATAAATTCTGCTTCAAAGCCTGGCTTCAAGCGTTGTAATGAGTTCTGTCTGAATGCCGCGGTGTACGTAATGTCTTCGGTATGTACGAAGGTCATTGCCGGGGCAAGTGGCAACGGCACAGCCATAACACCAGGACGCAAAGCCAATTGCGTAACGTAACCATCGGTTGGCGCACGAACGACGGTTTGCTCTAGGTTAAACTCTGCTTTACGCAGCTCGGCAAGAAGTTGCGCGACTTGGGTATTTTCGCCTCCGATTTCAGAGTCCAGAGCGATTTGCGCTTGTTCTTGTTGCAAAATCGCAACGTCTAACATGGCTTCTGCCGCTTTATACGCTTGGCGTCGAGTATCCAAATCTTGTTCAGTAAACGCGCCACGATCAAAGCCCCTTTGATATCGGCTAAATTCCCTTTGTGCTTTATCTCTGTCCGCTTGTGCTTTCAATACAGCAGCTTCTGCCTCTCTTAGATCAGACTCTAAGCCCAACGCACCTTGGCTTGCTTCTTTAACTTTCGCTTCCAGGCGAGCAACTTCTGCTTCAAAAGGGACAGGATCGATTTTGAAAAGAATATCGCCCGTTTTGAGCGGTTGGTTGGCCTGGACTGGCACTTCCACCACGCGGCCACGCACGCCAGAGACGATAGGCGTAGTCGGGAACACTTGGTTACCCAATTGAGTAAATGGGTGGTTGTAGTTCATAAGCAGCACGAGTGTGCCCACTAACACTACGCCGCCAAGTACGGCGGTTGGAACGGTCCATTTGTTTAGAGGAATATTGAAAATTTTAAAAATGGCAATACAAAGAGCTGCGTAAGTCAGAATCAGCAATAAGTCCATTATTCGTCCTCTTTACTTTGTTCAGGCAAAGGCTTTTGCTGAATCTTTTGTTGTTTCAACATCGATACTTCGTTTTTGAGTTCGTTGACTTCATCGATGAGTTCTTCAAGGCGGTGATGAATGTCGTGTGTTTCTTGTTCTAGTTGTTTAAAACCCCAGCCGCGTTCCTTGCGCCATAATGTTGCCCAGATCCATAAAAATGGCCACAGCGCATGCAAAGTGAAAAGGCTGACCCAGCCAGCGTAGTGAATTGCGTCTTGGTGCGGGTGCTCTCTCTCTTTGGCGATTTCATATGGAATATCATGGATGACAATGATTCCGTAAAAGATCACTAAAGCAACGAAGATGAGTAACCCAAGTGCAAAATAGTCTAGAAACATCTTACCTACCTGTGCGTATTGCGAAATGGAAAATCTACGTAAATTAACAATTTAAGTATTTGTCTTAACTACAGATGAATCAAGCGGTTTTTATGTAGGAATTATGTTTATGCGATGTAAGTATCCACTGATGTTTATTGGCAGTTAAGGTGTTGCTGAGTACTTATTTAAACAAGCAGTGAAGTGATATAGGAAGGATAAGTAAAAAGTATACTAAAGCCCCAGGTGTCAACCGGGGCATGGTTTAAAGTTCGGTACAGACTTGGTTTCTGCCATTGGCTTTGGCGCGATAAAGAGCTTTGTCTGCACGATAAAAAGTTCGCTGAGTATTCTCGCCTTCTCGATGCAAGGTAATCCCTATGGATACGGTCAGCCCCCGCTCACCAAGAATATCGTCCCAACCATATTGATAAATCCGTTCACGATAATTCTCGGCATGCATTTCTGCGCGTTCCAGTTGGGTATTCTCAAGGATCACGAGGAACTCTTCACCACCAAATCGTACGCACGATGCGCCTTTAAATCTGAAGTAGGACGCCAGTTCCTGTGACACACTTTTGATCGCTTTGTCGCCCACCAAGTGGCTTAGTTCGTCATTGATGGATTTGAAGTGATCGATATCGATGACCATCAATGCAAATGCAGTATCGTGCAGAAGTAGATCTTTTAGTTTAACTTCTAACCAGCGTCGGTTGTGTAAAGACGTAAGTGGATCGGTAAAGACGTCCTGCTGTAGCTGAGCAACAGTATTTTTATGCTGCTTGGTGGTTTCTTTTAGTTCTTTGTTTTCTAGCTCTGACAAAATGAGTTTGAGTTGTAACTCAAAGCGTGAAAGTCGGCGTAGTTGAGCAGACCCTAACTCACCGATCGGAATATGTTTTACAAGATCAGATTCGATTCTATGCGCTTTTTTTTCACAATTTAATGCTTCTTGATACAACCCTTGAGAGGCGTAAACTTGACTCATCGCGTTATAAAAATGTTGAGTAACGATAGGAGATAGTTGCTTTTGAATCCTTTTACTGATGGAGTCCAACGTTAAATTAGCTAAAGAAGTGTGCCCTACACCGTTTAGACAATACGCAGTCTCAATTTTGACCATCGTGGATAACCAGTATGTCGTGGCACTACCCGTTGTATACTGAACATTCGAAATAGCCAGCAACGCATTGGGGTAGTCTTCTTGCAGACGATGTAATTTGGCTCGGTAGAGGTGAATTTGTGCGGCGAGGTTTTTATCACTGACGAGAATGCTCAGTTCTTCACATTCACTCAATAGTTCTTTGGCGTCTGCGGTACGGTTCAAGCTGATATAACAGGCAAGCATGTACAGCTTGTAACGAAGGCGTAGGGATCGACTGCCAATAGCGTGATCGATAGCATCTATTTTTTGATAATAACGTAATGCACGTTGGTGATCCCCATGGGCATCGCACAAATTACCCATTCCAATAATGGCCAATACGTACTCATCAATATAGCCGTACTCGACGGCGATATTGGTTGAAGCAACATACTCGGTTAATGCCGCATTGTAGTCACCTACTTCAACCAAACGCTCACTCAAGCTTGCTTTCACAGAAAGAATATCTTCTACATCCTCTGGTAAAACAAGCAACTCAAGCGCTTGTTTCAATTCACTAATGCTGTCGTTGAGCTGTTTGATCTCTCTTCGATACTCGGCGCTAATGATATAGCAATGCGCTTTCTCTCGGTTTGTTGACGCAATATGTAACCCTATGTGTTCCCATAGCGTAATCGCTTCTTCACCTGAAACGGAAGAAGGATCGATACCTGCGTCAGTCACCTTGCTAAGCAGTTGTTCCATTCTTCATTACCTCAATATAACTTTCTTCGAGCTGTTCTAACGTGAATGGGAAGGTCAGGATATCTTGCAAATACAGTATCGGTTTCGGGCCTTTGATTCCGCGTCGCTTCCATGGATAGATGTCTAACATCGCTTGGACAGTGCGGTAGACCTCTTCTGCTGCTTGACCTTTTTCTGCAATTAACATTGCTAGCCTGTTACTGGAAATTCTCGAGATGAGGTCGCTGGAGGTTGTCAATGCATGAACGAGCTCGGTACAAACATCGAGAACTTCGGGGTTTGAATGCTGAATCATAATGATGGCGTGGTTAGAGCGTTTGAGCTCCGTTTTAAACAAAACTAACTGTTCCCACCAGTAGGTCTCAGAAACGACATTAGAGAACTGTTTTTCAGGGTCGTATTCGTGTTGAGAGCGAATATGATTGATCAGCTTACGTGCTCGCTGCTCTAGTTGGCGTTTAGAGCCTCTTGCTTTATCCATGCTGATTCGATGAGTTTGTTCTTTGAGCATTTTGAGTGCGTGCTTACGGTATTTCTTGAACGCGTTAAACGCAGACTCAAAGTCACCTTGTTCTTCAGCGACTCGTGATTGTTGGAAGCAAATTTGGCTGAGTAGCTCACCGTGGTCGAAACTGAGTGCAGACTCTTCTGCTGCAAGTAGCAACTTGGCAGCGCTGTCTGTATTTTGGCGCAAAAGCTCAAGTCTTGCTCGGCTAATAAAAGAGTGTGCTTTCATCCAAACGAGGTCATGCTCAATGGCGAGCTGGTGGGCTTTTTGGGTGGCTTCTTCGGCCGCATCAAGGCGTTCTAGTCCAAGCAGTGCTAACCCTTTAAAGTCCCAGATCTCGGCTTGCCATGTACTATCATCATGATCTTTTAATACTTCGGTTGCTCCATCCAGTACCGTAAGCATCTCGACAAACTTATTTAGTAAGTAATAGTCCCAAGCTAATAAGATGCGCGCTTTACCTTCTAACCAAGCAATACGAACATTGTTTGCCACTTTAACGGCTAACTCATGAGTTGAAGCGGCAAGTTGGTGTTCATTAGTGATGCGCCATACATTACCAAGCCCAATTAGAGATTCGATTTGAATTTCAACATCATCAACGAGAGCAGATTGTTCGAGCGCATTAATCCAATATTGTTGCGCGGAATAATACTTTGCTTGGCCCCAATATTGGAGAGCAAAAAGATGGAGAATTTCCGGGAGATGATCGTCGGTTTCAAGCTGTGTTTGTTTGCTGTAAGCGTCTTTGACGAGTTTTAAGCCTTGTCGGTAATCCATTAGGCACCAACAGCATTGCGCCATGATGAGTAAGGCTTTGATCTCTCCGTCCACAAATAAAATTTGTTCCGCGCGGATACGATATTGCTGCGCAATATTAAAGGTATGTTTAGGGGCCGATTTTATTTGGCCTTTAAGCTTAGTGAGATCATCTTCTAGCTGAATTTGGTTTTTATCCAACGTTCACATCCATGACTATCGAACTGGAAATCACACCTAATATTAAGTGGTTAGATGCATGTTTCTTTACCAAAGCGATGCGGATAACGTTTTGGTAAACGATCAGGGGCCGTAATGTATACCGTTACAACCCCTAATTACTACATCTAAATTACCAATAGAATAGCTACGATAGGAGCTGTTTGATTGTCAAAGGTGCATCAGAGACTTCTAACCTTTGTGCAGCGGTAAGACCTTGTTTATCCTGATAGCACAAATTATGCCAAGCTCTGAATATATCTAAAAGAGGTAAAATACCAGCAGGTCGTAATTTGCGACGTGGCTCGTTAATGAAGCTTTCGAAAAGAATCTGAAAGCGGTTTTGATAAAACTTCACATGACGAGTTGTCGCAACGTTAAACCATTTTTCAGGCTCATTTTGATCGCCAGCGAGGTAGCAAATGCCTTTGTGGTTTTCGTTTTGACTAGAGATTGCCCAACGATCGCGCCACCAACTCATATAGGCGATATCGACTTTGCCAAAGGGAGTGCTCATGTCCCAACTAGCGTCCTCTTCTACGTACATCAAGTCGACACTTTTCTCTTTAATACGAGGTAAACAAACGCTCAGTGCAGCTGAACGTAGTAGGGGATCTTGAGGCATGTATAGAGATACACGTTTGTTTGGGCAGCACATATCAAGTACGTGCAAATAGTGTGCATACGAGGTGTATGGCGGACGGACTAATGCCCCTTTTGAAGGGTAATGAAATACAGATAGATTACCAAGAGGGTCTTCTACGTTACCGCGAGCCAAAATTGTTTGGTATTTTTGGTCAATTCGCTCTCTGAGGTGATAAGAAGGTTCCGCAAGCGGCTCACTTGCTTCCGCTACATACTCCTGGGAAACAAAACGAGACACCTCATCGTAAGGATTATGATCGAGCGTTGCGATTGGCTCTTCATCAGCGGAATAATTGACGTGCTGGCAAAGAATATAGCCAGAATGCGCTTCGCCAGAAACAATCCAATACACACCATTATTGCTGTTCGGTTGCAATGCAATATAGTTTGAGGCCAATTCATAATACGTTGCGTGGTTTACCCAGCGCGCATCAATGGTTGCCAGCTTGCGGCGGCAGCGGCTAGCTATATGGTCAACATGATCGTAAAAGGTTTTTGGGTTAATACTAAGCTTGCGGCAGATTTCTCGTACGGAATATCCCGTAAACAATAAACCCATCAAGTTCTCTTGAAATTGAAGCTTCTTGTTGGCACCAGACCACTTGTCGACAAAGGTACTTTGACACACTTTACAGCGGTAACGTTGGCGATCGCCACTGTAACCGAAAGCGTGATAGAGGTGTTTGTGAGTGTGGACAGAAAGTCCAAAGTTGTCGCAATCATCATTACGGCAAGCAGGCAACCCGTCACTGTGGACGTGCCGCAGGCGATGAAGTTCGTTCACGACATCGCGATTATTAAGTAAGGGGGGGAAAGCTCCACATTCACGGCATACCATCGCCGGACGCTTAGGGTTCGCATGTTGCAGAACGTAACGCTTTGCATCACTCAATCCAAAGTTGTCACACGCCAATGTTTTACAAAAGTTGAGTTGTAACCCATCTGCGTCTTTTGGCAGTTCGCCGTTAGACACAATCGCCCCCTCGGGATAATTCGGGCAGCCAGCATAACTCTGGCTGCAAATTATTACTTACTATTTGTTCTTAGATGTTGATTGCAGTTTCTAGTGCAACTTTCATCATGTCGTTGAACGACTTCTGACGCTCTTCTGAGCTTAGTTTTTCACCACGGATGATGTGGTCAGAAACTGTCAGGATAGTCAGTGCTTTCGCGCCTAGGTCAGCTGCTACGCCGTAGATACCAGCCGCTTCCATGTCTACACCTAGGATGCCTAGTTTTTCCATCTTCTCGAAGATGTCTGCTTCTGGTGTGTAGAACAGGTCTGCAGAGAATACGTTACCTACTTTTACAGGCACTTCCTGAGCGCGCGCTTGGTTAACTGCTTCTTCTAGAAGACCGTAATCAGCGATTGCTGCGAAATCGTGGTTGTTGAAACGGATACGGTTAACTTTAGAGTCTGTAGAAGCACCCATACCGATAACAACGTCCATTAGTTTCACGTCGTCACGTACTGCACCACAGCTACCTACACGGATAACGTTTTTCACGCCGTATTCAGCGATTAGCTCGTGTACGTAGATACAGCAAGACGGGATACCCATGCCGTGGCCCATTACAGAAACTTTTTTGCCTTTGTAAGTGCCAGTAAAGCCGAACATGTTGCGAACGTCACAAACTTGTTTCACATCTTCTAGGAACGTTTCAGCGATGTATTTAGCGCGCAACGGGTCGCCTGGCATCAGAACTGTTTCAGCGAAATCACCTGGTTGTGCGTTAATGTGTGGGGTTGCCATAAGTGCTCTCCAAAGTTTTGTTTTGATAAAACGCCTCTATTATAGAACGCTATTACCAATTCTGTTGAACTTGTTCGTTTTCGTTGAGGCAATAATATCGGGACGTACAGTAGCCCCTTGAGAGCTTAGTCACAAAAACCACGTATTTAGAAACTGCAACTCCTATTGATAACTAAATCTGTTGAAACCAAAAGAGCAATCGATTTGCTTTTGAGCAGTTTGTCGATTGCGCGCACAAATTCTTTGTTTTTGGGCCAAACTTTTTTCTGAAAGCTGGTTGATCGAAATACTTTCGAGTGAAGTAAAACGATTAAATTGTACAACTTATTTTCTTGTACAATCTGGAAAGGCTTGCTATAAGTTATACAACAAAACTTTTTGTATAGGGATGCGTCATCATGGAATCTTCAATCAAAGTAGGTATCAGTTCGTGTGTTTTGGGTGAACGAGTGCGTTTTGACTCTGGTCATAAGGTGAGCAACTTTGTGACTAAAGAGCTCAGCCCGTATTTTGACTTTGTTTCGGTATGCCCTGAAGTCGGCGTAGGTATGCCAGTACCCCGTCCAACAATTCGTCTTGTTTCTAATGAAGAGCGTGTTGCATTGGTTGAAACCAAAAATCCAGAAAATGATCATACCGACAATATGCTCACTTACTCGGCCAATAAAGTAGATGAACTTCAAAGCGAGCAGCTTTGTGGTTACATCGTTTGTGCCAAGTCACCAACTTGTGGCATGGAGCGAGTCAAGGTTTACAGCAAGAACAGTGCTGCGAAAGAAGGTGTTGGCTTGTATACACAAACATTGATGCAAAAAATGCCTTGGTTGCCTGTTGAAGAGGATGGCAGACTTAACGACCCTGTATTGAAAGAAAATTTTATTACTCGAGTATTTTGTCTAAATGACTTTTACGACTCGATGGATGGTGAGCCTACTCGTGGCAAAATCATCGACTTTCATTCGCGCTACAAACTGACGTTAATGGCACACCACCCAGAGTCATACCGATCCCTTGGCCGCTTAGTTGCCGATGTCGCTAATTATGAAATTGAAGACTTTTACCAAGAGTATCGTTTAGGACTGATGAAGGCGTTAACGAATCGGGCTAGCCGCAAAAATAACACAAATGTGTTGATGCATTTACAAGGGTACTTCAAACGCTCACTAACTAAAGAAGAAAAAGAAGAGTTAGCGACAGTGATTCACGACTACCGTATTGGAATGCTGCCTCTGCTAGCACCACTTACGTTGATTAAGCATTACTTAAATACTTACCCAGACGAGTATTTATCAAAACAGAAGTTTTTAGAACCGTATCCGCAGGAGATGAGATTACGCTATGGTTTGTAGTTCAGAAGAAAAACTATACGCGATCCGAGATGTCGCAGAAATCACGGGTGTAAAACCAGTTACGCTGAGAGCTTGGCAACGAAGATACAACTTGATCCAGCCTCAGCGAACTGAAAAAGGACACAGACTCTATCGCCAGCAAGATCTCGATACGATTCGCGAAGTCCAGAGTTGGCTCGCGAAGGGGATTTCGATTGGTAAAGTGAAGGGGCTGCTAGGAAAAAGCGCCGATGTCGAAGTCAAAAACGAGGTTCGCACACTCGAAGAAGTTGAAAACATGCTGCTTGCGCTGTCTACCCTGAATCGAGGAAAAGCAGAGAGTTTACTTGCCTCTGTTCTTAAAGAGTACCCACTAAAACTCGTTATTGATCAGTTTATTAGCCCAGTATTTGATGCGCTAGATATGGTAAAAGGATCGTTGCGATCCTTGCAGGTGGGGTTATTTCAGACTTGTTTGATCACTCGTCTTGCCCTTGTTATCGATTCTGAAAACAAAGCCGCTTCCAAAGGAAAGTGTCTGCTCATTAGCTTTGAACAAAACAGAGAATCTGAGAGTTGGATTCAAGCAGCGAAGCTTTGTGAACAAGGGTATCACACGACTTTGATCGATAAGGTTGATGATGTTTCTGGTCTACTAGATCACGAGGTCATTGAAAATGGTTCGTTTATCTACCTTTTCTCCAATAAAGCACTAGCTGCTAAACAAGTAGCGTCCATCAAAATGCTTCACGCACAGCTAGGTGATCGGATGGGGTGCTCTGAAGTGATAGAGAAATTACACCTAACTTAGTAGACAAAAGATAGGAGCTACCATGATTTTAGTATGGTTTCGACGTGACTTGCGTACGTTAGACCACACGGCACTCAAAGCGGCATTGGATTCAGGTCAGCCTGTCGTCGCTTGCTTTATCGCGACGCCAGAGCAGTGGCGGGAGCATCACATGGCGCCGATGCAGGCAGACCTCATTGCTCGTCGCTTAGCTTGTCTTAACGAGGAGCTTGAAAGCCTTAATATTCCTTTTTTGTACAAAGAGGTGCCGTCGTTTTCCGATTGTACAGATGTGATTAGTGGGTGGGCGGAAACACTTGAAGCCACGTCTGTCATGGCAAACATTCACTATGAGGTGAACGAACGAGAGCTCGATACACAAGTAAGTGAAGCGTTAGCTTCTCACGATATCGAATTTGAACTGTTTCATGACAAATGTGTGCACGCGCCAACGACGGTTCTTAATAAGCAAGGCGAATATTTTAAGGTATTTACGCCATTCAAGCGTGCTTGGTTAACGCAGTTCCATATGCCGACGGTAGTAAAACCTCACGAGCAAGCGCCACTCAATAAAAAGGTACTCGAACAATTAGAGTCGGCTCGATTTAATTCAAGCTTCACATTTAGCTATCCTCGAGAATCCAGTGAAGACTGGCTGGCTTCGACTAATGATATTTTGAAGCAGCTTAGGGAATTTGCACGGGAGCGCAGTGACGCGTATCAAAGCGAGCGAGACTTTCCAGCTATTGATGGCACTAGCCAACTGTCTCCATACCTTGCGATTGGCGCACTATCACCAAGGCAGTGTATTGCTCGTTTGTATGCTGAAAATCAACAAAATGACCTTACAGAAGGGAAAGCAACTTGGCTAAGTGAGATCATTTGGCGTGAGTTTTATCAGCACCTATTGGTTTTCGAACCAAAACTCGTCAAAGGCAAAGGATTTATCGATTGGGAGGATAAAATCCAGTGGTCCTATGATGAGAAAGCCTTTGAGCGATGGAAGACAGGAACAACAGGATACCCAATCGTTGATGCAGCAATGCGTCAGCTCAATCAAACAGGCTGGATGCACAACCGATTACGTATGATTGTCGCGAGCTTTCTTACCAAGGACTTACATATTGATTGGCGATGGGGAGAAGCGTACTTCATGAGTAAGCTGGTGGACGGCGATTTTGCAGCGAACAATGGTGGCTGGCAATGGTCTGCTTCTACGGGCTGTGACGGGCAGCCATACTTTCGTATTTTCAACCCGATAAGCCAAGGCGAAAAGTTCGATGCTAATGGTGAATTTGTGCGCCACTGGGTACCAGAAATCAAAAGTGTACCGAACAAATACATCCATAAACCTTGGACTTGGGAGGGCTTTTCTTTACTGGAATATCACAAGCCGATGGTTGATCACAAGACAGAAAGAGAGATAACCTTACAGCTCTTTAAAAGTGCCAAGGAATAGAGTGAAATGCTTAGCAAAAAGCGATCAATGAGTTTCGCAAAACGTACCCTGCTATCTGTGTCGTTATCTTTAGTGAGTGGTCTATCATTCGCTAAGATGTACGAATTACCAGAGGATGGAAGCCGTTTAATTGGTCGCCTTGAAAACCACGTCGTGCAAGAAGGCGAAACCATGGCAAATATCGCTAAGCTCTACGATGTGGGTATGCTAGGTTTAATGGCCGCAAACAAAGGCGTGGATCCCTTCTTACCAGAAGAGGGGCATGTTCTTACTATTCCGACACAGCTAATCCTCCCAGACGTACCTTATAAAGGTATCGTTATTAATCTAGCCGAGCTGCGCTTATATTACTTTCCGAAAGGAGAGAATATTGTCCATGTATTTCCTGTCGGAATTGGCCGAATAGGGCGCGATACCCCAGTAATGACAACGCGTATCAGCCAAAAACGACCGAACCCTACATGGACTCCTCCAGCCTCTATTCGTGCCGAGTACAAAGCAAAGGGCATTGACCTACCAGCCGTTGTTCCTGCGGGGCCTGATAATCCACTTGGTATGTTTGCATTGCGTTTAGCTTACGGGAATGGCGAATACCTAATTCATGGTACCAACAAGGACTTTGGGATTGGTATGCGAGTCAGCGCGGGTTGTATTCGTATGGACCCAAGTGACATTGAGTGGTTATTTGACAAGGTTCGTAACGGCGAAGACGTTAACATCATTAACCAGCCTATCAAAATGACACTTGAGCCTGACAGAAGTGTGTTCTTAGAAGCACATGAGCCTTTGACTCGTAGTAATGGCGAGAAAGATGAACTCAAAGTGCCGAAAGAGTTAAAGTGGTGGCTGGATGAATTCGGTATGAAAAACGTGAAGGCTAAAGCAGCAATCGCTGCACAGAATGGGGTTCCCGTCGAAATAACCGCGCCTTAACGGGCGTTAAGACGCGGTATCAAATCTTACTTAGTGTAAGACTGAGCGATGTTATCGATACGCTCGTTAGCACGCTCAGCTTCTTCTTGAGCAGCCATTGCTGCTGCGCCTGATTTTTGAACGTCAGATTGAAGAGCTTGTACGTCTTGGCTTAGTTGGCTAACTTGGTTGCTTAGTTCGTCTAATTTTGCTGCATTTGCTGTAGCTGCGTCATCAGAAGAAGCACAACCGGCTAGTAGAAGTACTGAAGTTGCTGCAGCTGCGATCAACGTTTTGTTCATATAAGAACTCCTTGCTTATAGTGAAAGTCTCGCCACTAGCTATTATTTTATACAGTAGCGAGGTTAAATGTGGTTACATTTTATCAGTACATGATGTAGCAAAAGTCAAAAAAACCCAAGAATTTCATGGAGTACCTGACGTCAACTTTTACCTGAACTTAACAAAGTTTAACTACCTATCCTTTATTTCGTTCTCACAACAGTTTTCATAGCAGGTGTATTTGCCACGTTCCTGATATCAATAATTTAGACGATATTGACACAAATGAAAGTTTATTGGCCCAAATAACTGCTATTTAAGTCGTTTTGTTGATGGATAGAAGGCATATTTGAACGGCTTTTCTCTAAACTTCCTGTCCAGCTGCTCATCAAAAAGGCTAGTCTTTACTCTGAACTGAGCCACAAATGATGTTTTACCGTTACCACAGGGAATTAGTTTGTGTGATCTCTATCTATACTCCTATGATTTGCGGTATTATACCGAGCTTTATTTTTTTGCTGCGTTAGAGCGGAAACGACACTACAGAGCGCTCAGACGCTGACTGATTTATTGGAGAATACTTTGCAATTTAAAGATCTAGGCCTAGACAACCGATTGTTGAAGAACCTAAAACACTACGATTTTAAAAAAGCGACTGACATTCAGCAGCAGGCGATTCCTGTTGCGATTGCAGGCAAGGATCTATTGGCATCTTCGAAAACAGGTTCGGGCAAGACTTTGGCGTTTGTATTGCCAATGCTTCATAAGTCTTTAAAGACAAAATCGTTTTCTGCGAAAGACCCTCGCGCGGTAATCCTTGCTCCTACTCGTGAGCTAGCGAAACAAGTATATGGTGAGCTTCGTTCTATGCTAGCTGGCCTATCTTATGAAGCAGCACTGATTTTGGGTGGTGAGAACTTTAACGATCAGGTAAAAGCTCTGCGTCGTTACCCGAAATTTATCGTGGCGACACCAGGACGTTTGGCTGATCACTTAGAGCACCGTTCGCTTTATCTGGATGGTTTGGAAACGCTAATTCTGGACGAAGCAGACCGTATGTTGGATTTGGGCTTTGCACCAGAGCTTCGTCGCATTCATAAAGCAGCCAAGCATCGTCGTCGTCAAACGTTGATGTTCTCTGCGACATTAGATCATGCAGACGTCAATGAAATCGCGGCTGAAATGCTCAATGCGCCAAAGCGAATTGCTATCGGCGTTTCTAACGAAGAACATAAAGATATCACGCAAAAATTTTACTTGTGTGATCACCTAGATCATAAAGAGGCAATTTTAGATCGTGTTCTTTCTGAGGCTGAATACCGTCAAGTTATTATCTTTACGGCAACGCGTGATGATACTGAGCGACTAACAGAAAAGCTGAACGAAAAGAAACTGAAGGCTGTAGCACTAAGTGGTAACTTGAACCAGACTCAACGTAACACCATTATGAGTCAGTTTGAGCGCGCAGTATTTAAGATCCTTGTAACGACTGATGTTGCTTCCCGCGGTTTGGATATTGCAACTGTGACACACGTCATCAACTTCGATATGCCAAAGCATACCGAAGAATACGTACACCGAGTTGGTCGTACTGGTCGTGCTGGAAACAAAGGGGATGCAATCTCTCTTGTTGGTCCAAAAGACTGGGATAGCTTTAAACGTGTAGAAGCATACCTACAACAAGATCTTGAGTTTTCATTGTTCGAAGATTTGAAAGGTAAGTTTAAAGGCCTTAAGCCACCTAAACCAGATTTCCGCAATAAGAAAGCGACCGCAAAGAAAGCTCGCCCTCAAGCGAAAAAATCGGCGAAAAAACCAGCTAAGCGTGACAAGAGCTTCTACAAAAACGTATCTGTGGGTGATGATGTCTTCATCCCTAAGAAAAAACCAGCGGCACCGAGCTCTGAAGAGTAAAAGCTGCTGTAGTTTCCCATTGATTTTAGTTCTTAAAAATCCGAGTGTTCGCACTCGGATTTTTTATGTCTGTCGCTAGGTGAAATAGCGTCTTTCCATACTCACTCGTTAGTCAGCTTTTATATCTGTCTGGTTGTATATAAACAGCATAGAACGCTAATTTAGGAAGTTATTAAGTTTTATAACCTCGGTCAAAGCAAACGTTTTTCCTCACACACTAGATAAAAATCTTACATGATCATGAAAATGATAATTGATCTCATTTTTATTTAAGGGCAGAATACGCGCCATTGTATTAATCCTATAAATGAATTCGCTCTCTATATGAAATTTACTCATGTTTTTTTAGGGCTCATAATTACCTCTAGTTCTGGCTTTGCTGCTGATGATTTCAACTGGCTTCGAGATGATGCTCGTAAAGATGAGCGAGTTCTTACCTACCTAACAGAACAAAACCACAAAACTGAACAGCACCAAAAAAGTTATCAGACGTTGACAAAAAACCTACTCACGCAGTGGGATACCATGGTGGCAGACAAAGGTGATAAGCCATGGTCGATCGTGAGTGGAAGAGAGTGGACGCTAACGCGTCGCGATGGTCGTTACTTACTGTTATCCCGTGCGAGTCAACATGCACCAGAAAACGTGGTGTTCGATTTCGATGAACGACAATCTGCGCATCAGTACTACCAACTTGGTCAATGGCAAGTGAATGGTGACACGCTCCTTTTCACGGAAGATATCGACGGCAGCGAACAATATCGTGCTGTGGTTGTTGATTTACTCTCCGGTCAATCTACGGAACTGGCGACGCACGTCGATAGTGGCGTATTGTTGTCACCTAACGGGAAAGTGGCATTCCTCGTTGCAAAAGAAAAGCGCACCCAGCGACCTCATCAGATCTTACGTATCTCCACTGAATCTTTGGCAAAAACAGTCCTATGGAATGAACCCAAGTCAGATTGGTTACTTTCTTTCTATCGTGCGGCAGATAGCCGTTATGCTGTGCTGCAAAGCAACAACGAGTCAACAACAGAGCAGAAGCTTGTCGACCTAGAAACGGGCACTGTCTCAGATTCATTGCGAAAGCCTGAAGTGGGTGTGGAATATTACGCGGATGTGGCGAAAGGTTACATTTATCTTAAAAGCAACCTGGAAGGAAAGTTCGCCCTTTACCAAGCCGAACTCGCACCGCTTGGCGCAACATGGCAACGCTTTACCAATCCTCGTGAGCCGCTTGAACAGTTCTACCTTTATGATGCAGGAGTTGTGGCACTTAGTAAGCCAAACAACTTGTCGACATTGACGGTGTATTCTTACCAAGGGCAGGAAAAAGTGATACTGCCATTGGAACACGATGGTAATGTCGCTTGGCTAAGCACATTGGGCGATTTTGAATCAAACAAAATTCGTATCCGAAGCATGTCGATGACTACGCCTCCTCAGTGGGAAGAGTTCGATGTAAAAACGCTGAATAAATCCTTGTACTCTCAAGATGCTTACCAAGACTTTGATAGTCAGCGTTATGTATCCCAACGTATTTTTATTAAGCACGACGGCGTTTCTGTCCCGGTCTCTTTGGCGTATCGCAAAGACAAATTGCACCCACAATCTCCTGTGATGATTTACGGTTACGGCGCGTATGGTTTTACGATGAAACCGTACTTTATGCCTCAGGTTATCAGTTTACTCGACCAAGGTGTGATTTACGCTATCGCCCATGTCCGTGGCGGTGGGTACTTTGGCGATGAATGGCACGAGCAAGGCCGTGGTGTGCGAAAAGCCAATTCTATTGGTGATTTTGTCGCGGCCGCGAAGGCGCTGCAAACATTCGAACGTGGCAATAGAGAGGTTTTCGCCATCGGTTCTAGTGCTGGTGGTACGTTGGTGGCCGGAGCGGTTAATCAAGATCCTAAATTGTTTTCAGGTGTCGTACTTAAAGTGCCTTTTGTTGATGTGGTTGCAAGTATGTCGGATACCTCACTTCCGCTTACCACACAGCAGTATGGCGAATGGGGTAACCCAACCAAACCTGAACAATTGGCGTTAATGAAGGCGTACGATCCGATTCTCAATATCCATAAAAACGCTTACCCACCCATGTTGGTTCAAGTCGGTTTAATTGATCAGCGCGTGCCATATTGGGAAGGCGCAAAGTATCTGGCTAAAGTTTCAGCGTTAAGTGAGCGCAACGGGCCGTACTTGTTGCAAACTGATTTTAATTCGGGCCACCAAATGGACCCACGACAAGCGCAAGAACAACAAGCAAAAGAATACGCATTTCTACTATCACTCATTAAAACATCTAAAGCGGAGCAGTAAATGAAGCTTACCCCAGTGTCAGCGGCAGTACTTTCGGTACTTGCTGCCAGTCAAGTGCACGCCGAATCTAAGGTTTTCTCAATGGAAGAGGTGGTGGTAACCGCCAATAAAATCGATCAGCCATTGTCAAAAGTGGCAGGTAGTGTCGCGGTTATCACAAACGAGCAAATCGAAGAAAGAGGCGAGACCGAGCTATATGACGTGCTGCGTAACGAACCTGGTGTAAGTGTGACGGGCGGTGCAGGACGTCCGCAAAACATTACCATCCGTGGTATGACGGGGAACCGCATTATGATCGTTCGTGATGGTATTCGTTCTGCGGATGGCTTCGGTGCGAATGACATTAATGATGCAGTTGGGAGAGATACTTTTGATTTATCCAATTTTGAATCGCTGCAAATCATTAAAGGGGCAAGTTCTTCGGTGCATGGCTCTGGCGCGATCGGCGGTGTGGTGATTTTAGAATCCAGTCAGCCGGGTGATTTCTTAAAAGACAAAGACTTCTACACCGATGTTTCCGGTACTTACACCGATATCAGCAACAAGTACAAAGGCACGAGTAATCTAGCTTTTCGTTCCGGTGATACAGAGAGTTTGTTTAACGTTTCATACTGGCAAGGACAAGAGACACGTAACTTTGATGAAGATTTGTATAACCGCGACCTCGATGGTTACAGCGGTGCTTATACGATCAACCACTTTTTCAATGAAGAGGTGATGTTGAAAGCCAAAGCGGAACTCTACACCCAGAACCAAGAGCGTTTGGAGGGTTCACCGTCCATTCAACCTGATGGAATTTGGCATATTGAAGACTTTGCTGAGGATGAAACCACAGAAGAGTACAGCGCTTATATTGGTGCAGAGGTGACTCCGATTAATCCAACTTGGTTCGAAGAGTTGGATACCAAAGTTTACTGGCGTCACACCGAAGTGGTGGAAGACACCAACCGTTTAATGCGCCAAGTGGATCACAATGGTTTGATCACCAAGCGTCGCGAGCTGGAACACAAAACCTTCATTGACGAAACAATTGGCTTCCGTGGCGATTTCACCAATACGATTTATGCAGCAAATGCTGAGCACCAATTGGCTTACGGTGTTGAGCTTTCTACAGACTATTACGAGCGCACAGATAGCGATTCCAAGATTGATTGGAACGGGGTAACGCCTTCGACCAAACAACCTTTCGCTCCTGCTCGTGCTTATAACATTGGCTTGTATGTTCGAGACATGGTGGAACTGGATAAATGGACCATCACAGGTGGCCTACGCTTTGATGCGCACCGTCTCACGCCAGACGGTGCGGGTGAAGTGGGCGGCTTCCCATTAAAAGATATGGATAGCTCAGAGGTATCTCCAAGTCTGTCGGTTTCTCGTGAAGTATTTGCCAACAACATTGCTTATGTATCTTATAACCATGGTTACCGTGCTCCGGAATACGATAAAGCGTATGGCTTCGTAAGCCACGACTTTGTGCCGCTCACGCCGTTTGTCATTGCACCAAACATGGATCTAGAGGCTGAAACTTCCGACTCATTTGAAATCGGTAACAAGTTCGATAACGGTCGTGCGTATGTCTATGCGTCTTTGTTCTACAACAAGTTTGAAAACTTCATCGACGTTGTGACCACGGGCTTTGACTCAAGCAATGGTAATTACATTAAACAATACCAAAACCTCGATGGTGTCGAGACGTATGGTGCAGAGCTTTCTGCGGGTTACGCGATCACTAAGCGATGGAACATCAGCACCAAGTTTGGTTACGTAGATGGCAAAGACGCGGAAGGTGAATACGTTCGAAGCATTACGCCATTCGAAGGTAACGCTCAACTGAAATACGCCAACCAAGACTTCAATGCTTACGTGACTTGGAACTGGGCCGCGGCAATGGATCGCGTTCCTAAATGCCAGACCACGCTTGGCCTAGCGACAGATTGCGCGCAGACAAGTGCGTGGAATACGTTTGATATTGGCGCAACTTACCACGTTTCCAAAGACCTTCGTGTTAGCGCAAACATCATCAACCTGTTCGACAAAGAATACATCCGATACCAAGACGTAGCGGGTATCGCTGAGGAAAGTAAGCGTTACTCAACTGAGCCAGGGCGCTACTTCACGCTGACTGCAAAATACGAATTCTAGGACGAAATCATGAAGCTAAAACCATTGGCGTTTTCACTGCTTATTGCATGTACCCCTGCGGCGCTGGCTGCAGAGTGGGATTATCCCTCAACGGATTCTGTGGTGACCAATGAAGCGCAAGCGAAAACTTATCTAGACAGCCACTACTCAGAAGCGGGTGAGTTTAAGTTCCGTTACAAAACCCAGTCTCAGCTTGGTGAGCATTACAATTTTGATGTTTGGGTAAACGGTGAATATCAAGCACAGCGCACCTTAGTAGTAACAACTGATAAAAATCATCACGTTGTGCGAGTGTTTAAGAGCCTTGAAGATACGATCATTCGCAACGGTAAACCAACGGTTGCAATGGAATTGGAATCACCTCGCCAACTGCAAGCACAAGAGCCACCTGCTTTGAGCTCTGGAAGTCTGGTTAATGTTGAGGTTGCTTTATTCAACCCAGATCTTCGCACCATGCAACAGCAAGCGGCACCAGAATCGACGTGGTCAGCACTGTCTGATTACCCTCAGCCGATCGAGTACGTCACCAAGTCGATTGAGGTTTTAAAGTCCGGCGGTAAGTTCTACCTCTCTAACCCAAGATTAAAGCAAGTGGATGCGACGGGTTTATTTGCAGCCCCAGCACCTGGTGAAGCGCCTGTACTCGATACGTTGGACTTCCTCAGCGCAGAAGGGGTTCAAGCATTTGACAGTGTTGATGAGATGCAAAGCACCGAGTTTGGTGACAATGCGTTCCCACAGTTGATGGCTTTTTATCATCTTGATAGCTCGATCCAATATCTGACAAGCCTGACTTACGACTTGTTTGACGAACCGCTTCGTTTTGACGCTCGCGGTTTATCAAAAGATAACTCTACTTACTATTACGGTCCGAAAGCACTCATGCTGGGTGTCGGTGGTGTTTCTCCGGATGCAGTCGATGCTGATGTCGTGATACACGAGCTTGGGCATGGCATTCATTACCAAATCGTACCGGATTGGGCGTACGGTCACACTGGTGCTATCGCAGAGGGTTTTGCTGATTACTGGGCGGGCAGCGCGAGCTACCGCATTCAATATTTGGATGCTTCGCGTCGTGGTCAAGAATTCGAGTTAGATACGGTGTTCAACTGGGACGGTGTGTTCGGAACACGCAAAACAACTCGTAGCTTATGGAACCAAAGAGCACGTTACTTCGAGAGCTCAGAGTATCCAGCGCACGTCAGTGTGGGCGGTGAACTAGGTGACGAGCTATGGTCAACGCCGCTGTTTCAAGCGCTTAAAGCATCGGTTGAACGATACGGTGATGATACCGATAACGTGTTCCGCGAGTTTGACGCCATTGTACTTGAAGGTATGTACGGCATTGGTCGTGGCGTGAAAATGCATGATCTGGCGGAATCGACCGTGTTTGCCGCAAACACCTTGTTCCCAAATAAAAACTACGCCCAACTCCTGACGGACAGCTTCAACAGACACAACTTACTTAAAGCGCCTCTTCGTGTTCGCTATGACGCTCGATACATCGCACAAGGTCAAGACGTTGGTTTGAGCCTGAGCCAAACTGGCCGTGAAGCGAGCATCAAAGGGCAATGGCAGCTAAACAACGCATCTGTTTTCGACTTTGATGAAACGCTTTCTGACTCGACCTCAATGAAGGTGGCGTTACCAAGCGGTCTAACATGTGGCACGCAATTCGATTCCTCTATTTCATTGGATTATCAATTTTCTGAAGGCCTAAAGACTCACCAGTGGAGTGAAAAGGTGATGCTGGTTAATGGTACGCCAGAGCTCGATATCCAGCCTCAACCAGTGAACTCCGCTTTGCCGGAACAGGGCGACAGACTGTTCTCTCAGACGCTATCGGACAAGTCACGCACGATTGATGATTCGTTTGCGGTTTACCTGAACATCGAACATGACTCACTGCAAGATCTGCAAGTGACGCTAGTGTCTCCACAAGGCAAATCGGTCGTGCTACTTAGCCATCAATCAAGCAATACCAAAGGATTTAAAGGTTACTTCACCGCTCAGTATGACGAGGAGTTACAAGCACTTGTCGGTCAACCGAGTTGGGGTACTTGGCGTCTCGAAGTGTCTGACCGCGTGTCAGGGAACTCTGGGGTGTTGAAAGAGTGGGGTGTGAGTCACTTTGCTCAGTATCAGTGTAGTGCTGATACCACTAAAGAAAGCAGTGGCGGTGGTTCAGGTGGCAGTGGTTCGCCTTGGACCTTGTTAGGACTTTTCCTGCTTTCAATGGTGAGAGTGATTCGCTCTCGTTAATTAAAATCAAAAGAAGATAAAATCTATGAAGTTTCAATATTCTTTCGTTGCTATGTCACTAGCCCTAGCTGGCTGTGGCGGAGGTTCTGGTGGTGACACGTCGGCACCGACCTATGATGTAGCTGGCACCATCGTTTCTGCAGGTACACTTCTTGATACGCCAGTATGTATCGATTTAAACCAAAACTACGTCTGTGATTCCACTGAACCGAGTGCTAAAACGGATAATGCCGGTAAATTTAGCCTGACTTCAAGCGACAAAAACGTACTAACCAGCACCATTCTTGCTCAAGTTGATCAAGGTTCAAACCAAACGTTGCGTCTTGCGGCTCCGGGTCAAAATTTAGCAACGGGTAACACGGTCAATGGTGTAACAACGTTGCTCGCGGGTCTTGTAATTGACGGTAAAACCGTTGCTCAAGCTGAAGAGATTGTGAAAGCGCAACTCGCCGATGCCGGCGTTTCTCTTTCTGGTACGGTGATGTCTAACGCAGAAGCTAGCGAGCTAGACAAGCTAGAGCAAAACACGGTTGTGCTATTAGCTGCGATGCAACCAAAGCAAATGATCAAAGGCGTAGCGCTGCTTGCTCAAAATCTTAGCTTTCAAGGTAAATCGTTGGCCTCTGATCTTCTGTCTGAAGCGGAAGTAAGTGCATTTGCTGAAGAAATTGTAGCGGTTGCTGAACAAACGGTTGGTAGTAACGATACGGGCGCCGTTCTTTATTTTGCTGAAGGAGCAGCAGACGTTGCTGAGGTTCAAGCGTCTTACCCTGGTCAAGATGCAGAATACGGCTTCGACAAAGAAGACAAGCAAACGTCGACAGGCGCTGGCTTTAAGTTCGTTAAGCTAGATTCACAAGGTGCAGCTTTAGCTGCAGATGCGACTGAGTGGGCTTGTACTATGGACGAACGTACTGGTCTTGTTTGGGAAAATAAGAGTGCGGATGCGAGCTCGGTTCAATTTAAAGATCGCCTATTTGCGTTTGAGTCTGAAACATTTAAGCCGTATTACGAAGATCTTGAAGTCGTTGGTTGTGTGGATGCTGCTGATGGCATCTGTTCAACAAGCCAATATGTTGAACATATAAACAAGCAATCACTATGTGGCATTAGTGACTGGCGCCTACCAACATACCAAGAGTTCTACGATGTTCTAGACTTAGGTGAGACAGAGAAAGATGCCGACGGCAATGTCTATGGTATGACGACAGCTTACTTCCCTCAACAGGGTAAAGGCAGCCCAGATGCTAATTCAGGTGCTATTTGGCTAAGTGATTTCACATTTAATAATTACTCTCCTGCTAACTACGAAGGTGCACTTCAATTTGCAGTGATTGCAGCGAGGGGCGCTGACCGTGGCCACGTAAGCTTTGTTGAAATTTATTCTGACAAAGTAGAGCGTGACACAGGCACGTCATTCCAATTCCCAATCCGTCTAATAGCAGTAAAGGGCCAATAAGATGAAGAAATTAATAACTGTACTATCTCTTGCTTTGGCTTCTCAAACTGTAATGGCTGCACAAGAGTGTTCTACTGACTTTGCTAAAACGGCACCTAACACGCGTTATACATATTCTGAGAGCGGTACCGTAACTGACCTGAAAACAGGTCTAACATGGATGCGTTGCCCTGTTGGTTCAACGTGGAATACGGCAAACGAAGCTTGTGATGGCGCTGCGACTAAGATGTCATGGCAGTTAGCGCTATCAACCGCTGAGCAAATCCGCAATGAATCAGGTAATCATGCTTTATATGACTTCGCTGGCAAAAAGAATTGGCGCATACCAAACATTAAGGAGTTAGTCGCGTTGACAGAACGTGCTTGCCATAGCCCTGCTATGAACGGCACTGCATTCGCAAGTGGCTACACGCTAGAGGTGGGTGACTATGCTGGTTACATCTGGAGTAACACACCAAACGGTGATGGCTCAAACGTTATGGTGTTTGATTCATTTAATGGTGAGGTTTACAACTGGAACCCACTAGAGTCAACGAACATTTCCTCTGTTCTGCTGGTTACTGACGAGGAGTAATCACCCCGTTGGATTTTCACGAATCCAGATGTTAATAAGCTCCGCCAGTGCGGAGCTTTTTCTTTTCTAACCTTTGGAACTTATCGTGTTGAGCAGAGTATTTAAACTTGGAACTGCTTAAGTTGATGTTTTTGATTTTCTGCTAAACCAGACAACTCTTGCGCTGCCGCGGCGGATTGCGTAATGCCAGTGACGTTCTGGCTCACTAGTTCATAGATGTTCGTTAAGTTGTTGTTGATATCAGCCGTAACCTGTTTCTGCTCTTCTGATGCGGTCGCAACTTGAGTGTTGATTGAGTTCAGATCGGCGATAGCATTACTGATATTAGCAAGTGATTGGCTAACTTCTTGTGTAAGAGCTTGGTTGTCTGACAACATGGCTAAGCTGGAATGCATACTTTCATTTGCGTGACCAGATTGTTGCTGTAGCTCTTCTATAATGGTTTGGATCTCTTTGGTGGACTCCTGAGTTCGCGCTGCCAGCATACGTACTTCATCGGCCACTACCGCAAAGCCTCTGCCACTTTCGCCCGCCCGTGCAGCTTCAATCGCTGCATTCAGTGCAAGTAGATTCGTTTGCTCAGAAATACCTTCAATCACTTCGATCACGCGACCAATGTGTTCTGATTGATCTTTTAGCGAAGTCACGACGGCAGCGGCTTCGTTAAGTTGTTCCGCCATCTTTTCACTTGCGCGAGTACTTTCCCCAAACATGCTTATACTTTGTGAGGTTAACGTACGTGCTTGATTTGATGCACTATCGGCTTCTTGTGCATTGGTCGATACTTCAGCTGCGGTCGACTCTAGCTGATTGATCGCCGAGGCTACTTGCTCAACTTCTTGCTTTTCTTGATCCGAGTTGACGCTGCTTTGAGTCATAACAGTTGCTAACTCGGTTGATGCTGATGCCACATCTTCACTAATGCGAACCAATGCGCTTACAGTTTCACGCAGTTTTTCTATGGTCTGGTTTACATCCCGAGCCAACTGAGACACTTCGTTTTTCCCGATGGCTTCGGCCTTAACTAGTAGGTTTCCCTTCGCGACTTCCTGCATCGTTACTTGAAGGTTACGAATCGGCGCAACGATGTAGCTGGCGAGTACCCAACTAATAAGTGAAGCGGCACTCAAGATCACCGCAAGCGAGACGGCGCTGTAAGTTAGCGTGGTTGAATGTTGTTCGCCATTCGTTTCGACTTCATCGGTGACGATTTGATTCAATTGTTTAGATAGTTTGTCGATGGCGTTGATCATCGCTTCGCCAGCTAATCGATACTCAGCCATTGCAGATTCGTACTTTTGATTGAAATCAGAGGTGGTGTAATCAGAAGAGTGTTTAGTGGTGAGCAGAGGTGTCATGGTAACGCGAGTGAAATCAACATAGTGATTCATGGCTTTACGCATAGCATTGACTTCATTTTGAACGCCAGGGAGATTGTCGATGGAGTTAAGAAAATCGCGGTTTTTGTTTTGTCGCTCAGAAAGCTCTTGGTTGAGAGACTGAACATCTTCGGCTCTAAATAGACTATAAATGGCTTTGATGCGCATGGCGTAAGTGTTGTCTACGATGCCGCTAAGTTCCTCTTTGTGAATGATTAGCTTATGGGTGGAAGCCGAAACCTTATTGAATGCTTGATCGAGTTTACCGATTCCGACACTCAGTCCAATGATGAGTAATATAACTGTGAATAGAACAGGCAGAAAAACCTGAAGTTTAATAGAAAGCGTACTAAGAAATTGACGCATGAGATTGACCCTCTATCGGTTTGATTATTATCTTTTTTATAAATAAGCATTTCGATTTTAATTGTTACATTTGCCAAATCAATGAGTTACTCATATCTAATTGTTATGAAATGTACCAAAATCGATGGGGTTATCATCTTGAACATGAGGCAACTTATAAAAACGTTACGTTCAAATTGAGAGAGGGATAAGTCGCGGAATTAATAGTTAGAAATGACAACGTGTCATAGAGGGTTCAACTAAGTGAAACACAACTGTCATATTCAAATTCTAAAGTGAGCACCGTTCAAGTGAAACACAACGGCAATAAAGCCACTTAAGGAAATTGTGATGAAAAAGACAGTAATCGGTGCAATCGCACTTCTAGGCGCAATGGCAGTGACTCCTGTTTCTGCTAAAGAAACTATCTCTGCAGTGGGTTCTAGCAGCGTAACTCCACTGATGGAAGTTTTCTCTGAAACGTACATGAAGAAGAACCCTAACGTATTTATCGAAGTTCAAGGTCCTGGTTCTTCAGCTGGTGTAAAAGCAGCGAAAAATGGTTCAGCAGACCTTGGTATGTCTTCTCGTAATCTAAAAGACTCTGAAAAAGAATCAACACTAATCGAAGAAGTGGTTGCTCGTGATGGTATCGCAGTGGTTGTTAACCCACAAAACAAACTGCCAGGTCTAACAGCCGAGCAAGTGACTGCAATCTACAAAGGCGAAGTATCAAACTGGAAAGAAGTCGGTGGTGCAGACAAGCCAATCGTAGCCATTACTCGTGACACGGCTTCTGGTACTCGTGGCGCATTTGAAGACATCATGTCTCTAAAAATGAAGATTTCTGGTAAGAAAGTATCAGCTATCTCTCAACGTGCTCAAGTTGCAAACGGTAACGGCGCACTGAAAACAATGGTTGCATCTAACCCATACGCAATCGGCTACATTTCTCTTGGTACTGTAGACAACACTGTTAATGCGCTAGCAATCGACGGCGTTGATGCAACGGTAGCTAACGTTAAAAACGGTTCTTACAAAGTAGCGCGTCCATTCCTTGTTCTTTACAAAGAAGGCAAGCCATCAACAGAAACGCAAAAATTCCTAGACTGGATGCTAACTGACGAAGCGCAAGCGCTAGTTGACCAAAAAGGTTACATCTCAGTTAACTAATCCCATCGGGACTCTAAAGTTTGCTCAGCCCAACGTTTCGGGCTGAGCCTTTTCTATCCATTGTGTTCAACGGCATTGCCCAGAACCGTGAGATTTTTAAATGACCATCGCAACAAATAGTGAAAAGCTTATGAATACTGACGCTAGAGCTATCAGCAAGTCAGGCCTACGCGAGAAGCGTCGTGTAGACTGGAAAGAGCGCATCTTCCACGGCTTGTTCCTAACGAGTGCCGTAATCGGCATTGTTTCATTAGCCGTTATTGCATACTTCATCGTTCGAGAGAGTATTCCGGCATTCCAAGAAGCAGGCGTATCGGGCATTGTCTTAGGACAAAACTGGTTACCACCTGCGCTTTACGGTGTCGCCACCATGATTGTGGCATCTATCGTATCGACGGCTGGTGCTGTCATTGTTGGGGTTCCAATTGGTGTTCTGACCGCCATTTTTATCGCTGAAATCGCACCAAAGCGATTAGCAGACATTATCCGTCCAGCGGTTGAGCTGCTAGCCGGTATTCCTTCAGTGGTCTACGGTTTCTTCGGTCTGGTTATTATCGTTCCATTGATTCAGAAAGTATTTGATGTACCTGCAGGTAACACTATCTTGGCCGGTATTATTGTTCTTGGTGTGATGATTCTACCAACAGTAATTACGGTATCTGAAACGTCTATCCGCGCTGTCCCTCGTACTTATAAAGAAGGTTCTTTGGCACTGGGCGCATCGAAAATCTACACCATCTTTAAATTGCTCGTTCCAGCGGCTCGCTCAGGCATCATGACAGGTGTGATTCTGGGTATCGGTCGTGCATTAGGTGAGACCATGGCGATCATTATGGTTATGGGTAACGCGCCGGCAATGCCAGAAGGCATCTTGGATTCGGCTCGTACACTAACTGCAAACATCGCTATTGAAATGTCTTACGCAAGTGGTGTTCACGCGAACGCACTTTACGCTACAGGTGTAGTACTTCTGGTCTTCATCATGTCGTTGAACGCTGTACTACTGTACCTAAACCGAGAGAAAGCGAAGTAATCGCTCGTTAAAGGTGACTATTATGGATCGCGCAAAACTGAAAAAAGCACGCCAGTTCAAAGATAATGTCTTTAACGCATTTGTCTGGATCTCGGCAGCACTAACGGTAGGTTTTTTGTTCTGGATTATCTGGTACATCCTATCAAACGGTCTACAACACGTAGATTGGAACTTCATTACTGATAACTATACGCGTACAGGTGAAGAGCATGGTATCTTCCCAATGATTGTGGCGACCATTTACATGGTTATTGCTTCTATCGCAGTGGCAGCGCCACTCGGTATCATGACGGCAATCTACTTGACCGAATACGCGAAAGTGGGCAGTCGTTTGGTGAAAATCATCCGATTCTGTACCGAGTCATTGGCGGGTATCCCGTCGATCATTTTCGGCCTGTTTGGTATGACTTTCTTCGTGGCGATTCTTGGCCTTGGCTTCTCGATTCTGTCGGGTGCATTGACGCTAAGTATCCTAATCCTGCCAGTTATCATCCGTACAACGGAAGAAGCGCTGATGGCAGTACCACAAACGTACCGTGAAGGCTCTTATGGCCTCGGTGCTTCTAAGATTTACACTATCTGGCGTTTGATTCTTCCGAGCGCAATGCCAGGTATCTTAACCTCGGTCATTCTAAGTATTGGTCGTGTCATTGGTGAGTCTGCTCCAGTATTCCTGACAGCAGGTATGGTTGCACGTATTCCGGATTCTTTATTGGATTCAGGTCGTACGCTAACCGTTCACCTATACAAACTGACTACCGAACTGTTTACCGTTGAAGAATGGAATCAGGCTTACGGTACGGCAACAGTGCTTATCGTAGTTGTTCTCTTGATCAACATGGTAACGAAACTGATTGCTAGACGTTTTAACACCGCAACTTACTAACAACACTAATTAAGAACGCACGTTAAAAGACACGAATTCAAGAATTAAGAGATTAAGACAATGAACAAATTTGATATTGAAAACCTAGACCTATTCTACGGTGACAACCAAGCACTGAAATCGATCAACTTACCAATTCCAGTTCGCCAAGTGACGGCACTTATCGGCCCGTCAGGTTGCGGAAAATCAACGCTTCTACGCTGTTTGAACCGAATGAATGACCTAATCGAAGGCGTGAAAATTACAGGTAAATTGGCGATGGACGGCGAAGATATTTACGGCAACATTGATGTTGCTGACCTTCGCATCAAAGTCGGCATGGTATTCCAAAAGCCAAACCCATTCCCGATGAGCATTTACGAGAACGTGGCTTACGGCTTACGTGCTCAAGGTATCAAAGACAAAAAGACAATTGATGAAGTGGTAGAGCGTTCGCTGCGCGGTGCTGCACTTTGGGATGAGGTGAAAGATCGCCTTAAATCACACGCATTCGGTCTTTCTGGTGGTCAGCAGCAACGTTTATGTATTGCACGTACAATCGCGATGGAGCCGGATGTGATTCTGATGGATGAGCCAACGTCGGCACTTGACCCAATTGCGACACACAAAATCGAAGAACTGATGGAAGAGCTAAAGAAGAACTACACCATCGTTATCGTGACTCACTCAATGCAACAGGCGCGTCGTATCTCTGACCGCACTGCGTTTTTCCTAATGGGTGAACTGGTTGAGCACAACGATACGCAAGTGATCTTTAGCAACCCTCAAGACGACCGTACTCAAGGCTACGTAAATGGTGATTTCGGTTAATCCACCGTATTTACAAGCATAACTAAATAACTATAAGCGATGGTAACTTTGCCCCTCTTGATGAGGGGCCTTTTTCTTTTTAAGTCGTAGGCTTAAAACATCTACCAACACAAAAATCTTGTAAATAAGTACAACTTTCCTCCCCAGTTTATAAAGCATGTAACTTATGTGAAACATGGCTTTAAAAGTGCTGAAGAGCTCTCGAATGTAACACTAAGTCTGATAATTTTGCGAATGACTTAACAGCTCAAATTTGAACGTATTGATTGCATATCATGGCCTAAGTAGTTTTTTATCGAGGATAAAAAAGTAGATTAGGTTGGTAGGGTGAGTTTAAGAAGTTTTACAAGAAAAGTGTCTTCAACGAGGGACCATCGGTTGCTAGCGGAGGCAATCTTTGATCATTTAGAGAGTCTGTTCTCCCCTCAAGCCCTCGCTATTTTTGAAGATCCTTCAATTAACCCTCGTCATTCGATGAGCTTCTCTCGCGGAGAGCTTTACCCAACCCAAAACTATCCTGAGACATTCTGGGAGTGGGCAAGTCAGTTTGACACCTCTGAAAGCATCATACCTCTGGCGATCAACACTTGTAACTGGAATCACACCCGAGATTTAGGCGGTGATAGTTACATCATGATGCTCGACAACACGCCTATCAAACGTACCTACCTACTGATTCAATCTGTACATGCTCGCACAGCACATAATATCTATGAAGAAAGTTACGACGCAATGCAGCTCGCAGCGGCGCGTTGGCAATGTATTCGTGCTGAAAAAAATGCCTCGAAAGAGATCAGGCACAGAGATATTCGTGAAGCGCAATATGTTGATGAGATTAGCCAACGCGAGCGCTTTATCGAAAATATGAAGTTAGTTCAGCAAGTTGCACTCGAAATCTCTAACCCTGATTCTTTAAAGGACTTGTACTACAAAGCCGTCGAAGCGTTACGTGAACGACTTGGGTTTGATCGCTCTACACTGATGCTTCTCGATATGAAAAAGCGCAGCTTCAGTGGTACATACGGTACGGATGAGTCAGGAATTACGATTGATGAATTTCACACACAATACGATTTACACCAACTTAGCGAGGAGTATATCACCGCGTTATCTAGCCTCGAGAGCAACTTAGTTATTGTAGAAGACGCGCCAATATACACAGCAGGCAAGGTCATCGGGCAGGGCTGGAATGCGATGTTGATTTTACGCGATGGCAATGAACCGTTTGGGTGGTTCGCGCTAGATAACTTTATTCATCGTAAGCCGATAACGGCATATCAAAAACAGATGTTGGACTCGTTTGGTTCACTCTTCTCTCAAATTTACATTCGTAAGCGCCAAGAACAAAACGTACGCATGCTGCATTCAAGCATGGTTGAGTTATCACGTTGCACTACTGTCAGTGGAGTATGCAAATCGGCCGTCACTTTCGCCATTAAAAATCTTGGTATTGATCGAATGGCGGTGTTTTTAACTGATGAAAATTGCTCTTACATGCAAGGAACGTGGGGTACCGATATTCAAGGTAATGTGGTGGATGAATCTTACTTCTTTGGCGAAACCCAAGATTTCTCTCTTATAAATCTGGCTCGCTCAATGCCAAACGAAGTCGCATTTGAAGAATCAGTGCCTATTTATCATGACTGTAATATTGTTGGCTTTGGTTGGGCTGCGATGACGGTATTGACTTCAAATAGCAGTGGTCCTATCGCCTTTATCGCTGTTGATAATTTGCTGACACGTGCGCCCTTAACTTCTCAGTTACGTGAAGTGATTCGTATGTTCGCGTCCAGCTTAGCTGAAGTATTGCAACGTACTCAAGCTCAAGAGGCGATTCGCGAACTAAACGAAAACTTAGAGCTGGAGGTTCAGAACCGAACAAAAGAGTTAGAGGAAGCCAATCGACAGCTTGAGGTACTTTCTAAGCTCGATCCTTTGACGCGTCTTGGTAATCGCCGCATGTTAGAACATGTGATGCAAAAATATTGTGCCCTAGAGTATGAAGACGACATGTCGTTTGGCCTGATCCTGATTGATATTGACCATTTTGGCTTATTCAATAATCACTATGGTCATCTCGAAGGCGATATCGCATTGATGCGAATTGGCTATATCTTGGATCATCATACCAAAGGTGAAGATGAAGTTTTTTGCCGTATCGGAGGTGAGGAGTTTGCATTGCTCATGATTGGTTCTGAGCAAGAGGAGGTTCGACTGAGAGCAGAGTGCATTCGTCAGTGCATCGAGGGCGAGGGGATAAAGCATCGACATAACCCAGAAGGGGAGTTACTTACCGTTTCAGTCGGTTACTCCTGTTATAAAGCGAAAGGCAAAGACTTTAATTTCGACCATTTATATCAGTTGTCGGATAAGGCACTCTATCAAGCGAAGAATCATGGGCGAAATTGTGTAAGGCGATACGAATACGAGCCCCAAGTGTTTGTTGAGTGAGTGATGTTCATAAGAGCAACTTGATAGGGAAGGGGGCGGCGGTTGGTGCTCTAGATAAAACCGCTAAAGCAAATTTGGCCGGATAAGAGAATTGGCAGCTCATGAGAGCTGCCATTGTTATCTAGTTATTTATAGCTTTTCGAGCTGGTGGTCGGTTTTTGTTACGTTTGCTTTGCCAAGGTTTTGAATTTTCGCTAGCAGCGAATCAGGGCTCCAAGGTTGTTGGTTAGCACTAAAATACGCTTGATTCATGGCATTAAGCTCTTGCTTAATTGCTTGTACGTCGCCAGGGTTTAGCCTGTCTTGATGAGTGGTTAAATACTCATTTACAGAGCGTTCAATTTTCGCAGCATCGCCCTCTTCGATGACTTTTTTTAGCGCGTCGATGCAAAGTGGTTGTTCAGTATTTGAAACCGTTCCACTCGCTGTTATTGACCGCTTTTTCCATGCCCAAATAGCGATTCCCAATGTCATTATCCAAAGCCCTAGGAAAACAAAGGTTAATGTTCGCCAGAGACTGTTTACATCGCCGCTTGATTCAGGACTAGGGGCTGGCACTAAAGGCGCTGAAAGAGGCGATTCCGGCAACGTGATTAGCCCAGTGTCATTTTTCTCTACGTCTAATGTTAGCTCTGGTAACGTTGTTTTCTTCGCTTCATCATTTTGACTGTCCCACCAGTTCACGTCGTATCCTGGTAAGGTATATTTCCCGGCCTCTGTAGGAATAATGACTTGCTTCACCGTCATGGTAACGGTGCCATCTCTTCCGCTATCGAACTTAGGTTGTTCGGGATACACGCGCAGTGAACTCGGGTAACTAATATTGACTCGTGGCAGATATTCGGCTTGTGTACCGCGAGCCTTAACTTGAATGGTTCGAGTGAGTGAAGAACCTTGCTTTACTGTGTTGATCGCGTTAATCGACAGTAGATTACCTTGATCGTCTTGCCAGCTCTGTGTCATTTCTAACGCTGAAGCAGGAAGCCATTCACCTTTAAATTCGCTCGGAATCGGTTTGACCGTGATTGGCATGCGTTCCGCTTTGGTGTTGATAGGCATTATTTTGGTTGAGCCCGTCAAGCTGTCGCCATAAATATAAGAACCGGTCAGTTTAGGACCTATCAAGGTATAAGTGCCTGGTTGATTGGCCGTTAGGCGAAACGACTGCTCTATGACCGCTACTTCTAACCCATTTAAGATCTTCTGTCTTTGCTGTAAGCCACCCAGTGCCTCAAGCTTCATGCCTTCAATTTGCGGAGGTACTATTTGTGGGTTATCTAGGCGTCGAGTGTCCGCTTTGATTAGAAGCTGTATACGTAATGTTGCAGATTGCTGAGGGTAGAGCGTACTGTTGTCGACCGTAATATTGAAGCTAAATAGATCATCAAGATTGGGGTCTGTTTGGCTCGCGTTGACACGTAGTTTGATCGGCTCCGTTTTCATACCATCAGCGGAAAAACTTGGAATAGTCAGAACACCTTCTTTCATTGGTGCAATTGAGATACTCCACTCGGTACGCACTGATTTTCTTCCGTTAATGTTATTGCTAGAGCGGCCATAACGAGGTTGACCCAAGAAGAAGTCTTTCTCTAGAACATTGAAGTCGATTGAGTCTGAGCTGAGCTCAGTATCTGAAATGATTCTGAGGTTAATCACTTCATTCTTGGCTACTTGTGTTTTATTCACACTAGCTTGAAGTGTCTGTGCCATCACCGAGAAACTGGATATCAGGCTGGCCACAAAAATAAAGACCAGTTTTACGCCTTTGTTCATCACAGGCTTACCACTCCTTTTGAGATTGTTGTGGAGGTTGTTTTTGTTGCGCTTGAAGTTGCATTTGCGCACGGATCAAAAAGCTTGGGTCGCGAGCACTTTCTACTGCTTCTAGTCGACGGAACTCAGGATCATCCTGATGCATTTTTTCGGGATGCGCTTTAGCCTGTATTGGTTCACCTTGATCCTTCACTTGCTTGTCATCTCGTTGCGGTTGATGTTGTTCCGTTTTTTGTTTTTCTTTTTATTTTTAGAATCTTGCTGATTTTGTGACTGTTGTCCTTGCGCTTCTTTCCCTTCGTTTTGAGACTTTTGTTGCTGTTGCTGTTGCTGTTGCTGTTGCTGTTGCTGTTGCTGTTGCTGTTGCTGTTGCTGTTGCTGTTGCTGTTGCTGTTGCTGTTGCTGTTGCTGTTGCTGTTGCTGTTGCTGTTGCTGTTGCTGTTGCTGTTGCTGTTGCTGTTGCTGTTGCTGTTGCTGTTGCTGTTGCTGTTGCTGTTGCTGTTGCTGTTGCTGTTGCTGTTGCTGTTGCTGTTGCTGTTGCTGTTGCTGTTGCTGTTGCTGTTGCTGTTGCTGTTGCTGTTGCTGTTGCTGTTGCTGTTGCTGTTGCTGTTGCTGTTGCTGTTTTAGCTTTTCTTCTACAACCGATAGGTTTTTCTTCGCGGCTTCAAAGTTAGGCTTTTCCTCTAGCAGTTTTTTATACAAATCAGCCGCATCTTCTAATTGACCATTTTGAGCGAGCGAGTTGGCGAGGTTATAGCGGCCGTTAAGGGAGGCATCATGAGAAAATGCTTCGATAGCGGCTTCGTAGTCACCTTTTTGATAACTGGCGGCTCCTTTCCAGCTTGGGTTTGTAAATAGGTTTTGCGCCTGTTCATACTCACCTTGCTTGTAGAGTTCCGCTCCTTGTTGGTCGGCATTTAAGAACGGATTAGCTTCTGCATGCGGTGTCCACGTTACTGGGACTACAGTCGCAACTACTATCCAAATCAGGCCGCGTCGAAACAGTAAAGCCGCAGGAAGAAGTAACAACGGCAGTAACCAAAAGCCACTGTTGAGACGAGAATCAGTTTTAACTTCTTCGCTTTGGGTCGCAGAAAGCTGGCTACCAATGTTATTGGTAAAGGCCGCGATGTTTTCAACATCACGGTTGGTGTGCTGAATAGGAACAAATAGACCGCCAGTTTTATTCGCTAGCGTCTGTAGGTTTTTCAGGTTTGTTTTCGCTACGACGGTTGTGTCTTGTGCCGTTTTTAGCAGAGAGCCATCGGGCAGCGCGATAGGCGCACCGTTAGGAGTCCCGACGGCAAGAACAGAAATGCGAAACTTTGTACCTTGGACTAAATCTAACGCGCGAGACAGCTCTGACGTATCAAGATCATCCGCTAACACGATGATATCGCCTTGTTGCGTGCCGGCTTGAGAAAACTGGTTGATCGCAAGTTCAATCGCGGCAGGCAGGTTTGCCCCTTGAAAAGGCATCAGCTCTGGCGACAAATTTTCGATAATGCCCGCAAGCGTACTGGAATCAGTTGTCAGTGGACTTAAGTTATAGGCATCGCCAGCGTAAGCAATAAGTCCAGTGGCTCCCTCTTTCCATTTTGGCAGCAAATCGAGCGCCTTATAACGTGTTTGTGCTAGCCGATTGGGTTTGATGTCTGTAGCAAACATAGAGCGAGACATATCAAGTACCAAGATACGGTTTTGGTTTAACTCAAAGCTTGGTCGAGCATTGGACTGCCAGCTTGGCCCCGCTAATGAAATGCAAGTTATTGCCCAAGCTAAACCCCATAGAGTGAAGTAATGCTTAGACTGCGTGTTTTGTCCGAGCATCCGCGATAGGTGAGGGGCAATCAGTGTGGACTTTTGGGCTCTAAATTTGTGATTAAGCAAGAGTGCTATAGGGATCACGATGAGCCCCAAAAGCCAATAAGGATTGAGGAAAATAAACTCAGCCATGTTTTCTCCTTAATAGGAATAACAATACCGATAATACAAATGCAGCGCTTAATGGATATGGAAACCATTCAGACTGTGGGCGCCAAGTTTGTGTGTCGCTAGATACGGGTTCTAGCTGGTTGATTGTGTTATAAATCTTTTCGAGCTCTTCCGTATCTCGCGCTCGAAAATATTGTCCACCTGTCACCTCTGCCACTTTAGTCAGTGTTTGTTCATCTAAGTCGGCTGCGGTGTTGACTTTGCGAGTCATGAAAAACTCTTTCACCATCATTTCACCAGCGCCCACGCCCACGGTGTAAATAGTGGCGTTGTATTTTTTCGCAATTTCCGCTGCTTCTAGCGGCTCGAGCACCCCTGCAGTATTGCTGCCGTCACTGAGCAAAATCATGACTCGTTGGGGAGCATCACTGTCTACAAAGGTTTTTGTGCCTAAACCAATACCATCACCAATGGCGGTTCGTTGACCAACCAAACCGATGACGGTTTGATTAATCTGTTGCATGACGCTTTTTCGGTCTGCAGTGAGTGGTGTTTGCAAATAAGCATGGTCGCCAAACAAAACAACTCCGAGACGGTCACCTTTTCTCTTTGCTACGAAATCAGACAGAACTTTTTTGACTGCTGTGAGGCGATCGATATATTCGCCGTTGAGTTCCATGTCTTCCTGCTGCATCGAACCGGACAGATCGACGACTAACATCAAGTCCCGATATTTGGGTTGGAATTCAACGGGATCACCAAACCAAACTGGACGTGCACAAGCGACGACAAGAAGGCCCCAGATCGCGATTGAAAGCGCTTTTTGCAGCGCTTGCTTAGGTTTGCTGCTATTCTCATTAGTCGGTAAGTACGCCAATTTGATCTCGGCTTGTTGAGATTCTTGTGGCAGGAACTTGTATACCAGCCAGGGGATGGGCAACAAAAACAGTGCCCACCACCAGACAAATTCGATGTTTAGCCATTGGGCAAGATCGGTTATGAGTGTTTGCTCAGTCACGGTTATTTGCCTTTTTCTTTGGTGGCAAAGCGTAGGTTATCCAAAAGACACAATCGTCTACCAAGCTTTGATGCTGCCCTTGGGAAGAATTCTGATACAACGCTTCTTGCCATTGATGTTGTTTGTCTACGAATCGACTTTCTTTGGTATGGCTATCGAGAAATTCATACCAAGCGATTCCGGTTAATGGTGCGATCTCTTCACGCGGAAAGTAACTCAATGCTGCCTGGCGCAATATTTCCAGAGCAGAAGAGGGGGTATGAGGCGCGGTAGGTTGAGTTAAAAGTGTTAATGCTGTCTTTTTTGCGCGTAAGTGTTTTTTACGCCATCTCACATAAAGACAAATGCCGAAAACGAAGAGCAAGGTGGCTGCAAGCACCACCCACCATCCCCAAGCGAGCGGAAACCAATCCGGTGCGTTTGGCAAAATCAAAGGTTCAAGGTCTAGGCTTTGGTTGTTTGTTGTCATTATTATTACTGCTTAATAAATACTGCTTGTCAGTTTGTTAGCTTAATTGTGAAATTAAGGGCCAGCCACTTGATAGCGTGTTAAATGGAATTGCTATTGAATGGCATTGCTGCTTAATGGTTTCTTGATGTTGGGTAAAATGGCTTTCGAGTTCTCTTCGTTGTCCTTTAGAGCCAAAGTTAAACCATTGACTATGCAGCCCATCCGAAGCTTTCACTTGACCTCTAAAGTCTGTTTCGCCTCTTTCTAACGGATCATAAAACTGAACAGCCCTTACGCTATTGTGTTGTTTGAGTCGACGTAGTTGTGCCAGTTCCGTTGGTATTACGTGGGCAAAATCACTGAGCATAATCAATTCGCTGCCTTTTGGGGTGAGCGTATGAAGTGTCTCCAATACTTGTGCATACGGCAGTGTACGAGTGTCGTTGCTTGCAGTACGAGTTACTTGCGCATTATGTATGTCGACTATGGCGTTAAGAATCCGCAGCCCTTGTCTTTGTAAAGAAGAGGGGCGAAATTCAAGACATTGATGTCCGTCATCAATCACTGCGCCGATGCGATCTTTTTTAGCTAGAGTTAGCCAAATTAGAACACTGGCAAAGTGGGCCAATTGAACGGATTTGAGTACATACTTAGATCCAAAATGTAGACTAGAACTTAGATCAAGATAAAGAATGACCGCTTGCTCTTTATCTTCTGCAAACAACTTCGTATGTGCTTTACCGGTCCTAGCGGTGACTCGCCAATCAATGCTGCGAATATCGTCGCCAGGTTGATATTGGCGCACCTCCATAAAATCCATACCTCGCCCTTTTTGGCGACTGGTATGGTTACCACTCATCTGCGACCAGAGACTCTGTGCTGGTGGTAACCAACGTACAGATTGAGTGCGATATTGGAGCAGCTCTTCAAGGGTTAATGTCACCCCATTCGCATGAGGTGGTAATGAATGTGTAGCGGACATATCACTCACTCGTTTATGCACTGCCAACAAGGTTTAGCAGTTTATCGATGACCTGGTTTGCCGTAATGCCTTCAGCTTGAGCGTGGTAACTCAACAATAAACGGTGGCGCAGTACCGGATAAGCCATGGTTTGAACATCTTCCGGAGAGACAAAATCACGACCAGCAAGCCAAGCGTGCGCACGTGCACAGCGATCAAGAGCGATGGTAGCACGCGGACTCACACCCATTGACAACCATTTGTCCAACTCAGTGTCATATTTGTTGGCTTGACGTGTCGCCATAACTAAACGGACGATGTACTGCTCTATCGTTTCTGCCATATGAATATCCAACACTTCTTTACGTGCGGTGAATATATCGTGTTGGCTTAACATTGGGCGTTCAACCTTTGCTTCGCCTTTTGCTTCTCCGCGGTTAATACGCAAGATAGACAGCTCATGCTCCGCATCTGGGTATTCCACTTCTAAATGCAATAAAAAGCGGTCTAGCTGCGCTTCAGGAAGGGGGTAGGTCCCTTCTTGCTCTATCGGGTTTTGAGTTGCCATAACCAAAAACAACTCTGGCAGCGGGTAGGTATGACGACCTGCTGTGACTTGTTTCTCTGCCATTGCTTCAAGCATTGCCGCTTGTACTTTGGCTGGCGCACGGTTTATCTCATCCGCAAGAATAAGCGAGTTGAAGATAGGACCTGATTGGAAAGTGAATTCTCCGGTTTCGGGACGGAAGATATCGGTGCCGGTTAAATCGGCTGGCAGCAAATCAGGGGTGAACTGAATGCGGTGGAAGTCGCCTTCAACACAGTCTGAGAGTGATTTTACTGCACGGGTTTTTGCTAACCCAGGAGGGCCTTCAACTAAAATATGCCCATCCGCAAGAAGCGCAACAAGCAGTTGCTTTACCAGATCTTGCTGTCCGATGATCTGCGACTCTAAGTATTGCTGAAGAGTTTCGAAGTTAGATTTATGCATGCTTTGGACTCTCGGTATCCATATGATTTTCGTGTTGAGTATTGGTCATTTTCCATGTGAAAAAAGTTCCAACGCTCTATTGCAATTTATCTTTTCAATATTGGGACGCTACAGAGAATTGCAAGTACGTGCTATCTCTGAAAGTGCTTATTTGACAGTGTGTTACATTTATTTTTCATAATATAATGAGAAATGCCTCTAGTTTTGTACATATGAGCCGATAAAGATTCCGTGGTGTGCGTGTCATGAGATATGCACCTGATTCCCCTTGTGGGGCCAATAACAAGTGATTCTTTTAAAAGGTCCGAATATGTTGAAACTTCATTCCTTGAGCATCAAACAGAAGGTTGTACTTGGCATTACGTTTGCTGTTCTAGCATCAACAATCATTGTTGGTGTTATGGCTCAGCGTCATGCGAGAGATGTATTGAGCCATCGTCTTATTGACATCGAGCTACCTGCGATGTTGCAGCAAATCAATACCGAAATTGACCGCGAAGTTGTCGAAATGCAACAAGCGGCAAAACAGCTGGCTACAAACGAATTTATTGTTGAAGCCCTATCTAATACAGACCGTGATCCGTCAGTAGAAGTTCAGTTGGTTCAGCAGCTCAATAACGTTAAATCACAGTATGGTCTTAATGATGCGTCGGTAGCGAATCGTCAAACGGCATATTACTGGAATCAAAACGGATTCTTACGTCAACTTAACCGAACGCAAGATGCTTGGTTCTTTGGATTTACGTCGTCTGGTCAAGAAACGTCCGTGAGTGTGTTCCAAGAGGCAAATGGCGAAGTGAAAATGTTTGCCAATTTCCAAGATCTTAATGGTACATCAATGTCAGGTCTCTCTAAATCTATGGGAGATATGGTTGCTTTGCTCAATGGGTTTAAAATTGAAGATACGGGTTACGTGTTCCTCACTAATGAACAAGGCCAGATTCAAATACACCGCCAACAAGGTAAGAACCAAACTTCTATCACTAAACTATTTGGTAGTGACGCAAGTGCGCTGTTGAACAAAAATAGCTTCAACCTAATTAATGTGGAGTTTGAAGGGCAGGATACTTTTGTTTCTAGTTTGTATGTTCCTTCAATGAACTGGTTTGTTATTGGCGTGGTTCCCGTTGATGAAGTATTCGCTGACCTGAATGCGACAGCTAAAAAAATGCTGTTTACGACCATCATTGTTGCCGTTGTATTCATCCTCATGGGCGTATGGTTAGCAAACAGCATTACGAAACCAATCCGACTGATTGCCGATCGTTTTACCGACCTTGGGCAAGGTGAAGGCGATTTGGCGCAGCGTATTGAAATTAAGGGTAATGATGAAATTGCTCAGCTTTCAAAAGGCTTTAATGGATTTATTGAGAAGATTCATGCCACGATGAAAGAGGTTGCTTTAACCAGTGGCTCATTAAGTCAAGCGGCAGAAAGTGTGTCAACGAAAGCAACATCCACACACGACAACAGCCAAGAGCAGCGTGATCAAACCATTCAAGTAGTTGCAGCTATCAACCAAATGGGTGCGACCATCAGTGAAATTGCATCGAACGCTGCTACCGCTGCTGATACGGCAAATCAGGCTTCAGATAACACTCAAACTGGTCGAGAAGTTGTGATGAAAGCAAAAGAGGTGATCAGCCGCCTAGCCGATGATGTTGAAACAACCAATATTGTTGTTACGCAGTTGGCATCGACAACCAAAGATATTGGCTCGATTCTGGGTGTAATTCGTGACATCTCTGAGCAAACGAATTTACTTGCGCTAAACGCTGCAATTGAGGCTGCTCGTGCTGGTGAGCAGGGACGTGGTTTTGCGGTTGTTGCTGATGAGGTAAGAAACCTAGCTTCACGCACGGCTGATTCTACAGAAGAGATTCAGCGCATGATCAATCAGCTTCAAAGTGACGCACAAGACGCGGTAAGTGCTATGGAAGCGGGCAAAGCGGTCACCATAGAAGGGGTTACTTCTACCGATGAAGCAGTCGAGGTATTAATCAGTATTTCTGAACGAATCACCGACATCTCTGATCGTAATACACAGGTTGCAACGGCGACGGAAGAGCAATCCACGGTGGTGCATACCATTAATCAAAATATCGAAGAAATCAACGCGATAAATGAAATGACAACCGCGACAGCAGAAGAGTTGGCGGATGCAAGTCGCGATCTTCAAGCGCTCTCTTCTCGTTTGGACAAGATGGTTGGTAGCTTCAAGTTATAGAGTTGGATAGAATAGGCGAAGTTTAAAAGTTCAATCATTAATTTTAGGTAAGTACTATGAATGACTTCGAAAAAGAACTAGAGCAAATTTCTCAAGAAACCGCTCAGGAGCCAGAAGTAAAACTGCCGTCGCTAGAAGAGCAAAAAGCGATCGTCGCTGAGCTGAAAAAGCTGGAAGCGGAAGGTAAGCTGACGCCAGAAGTGTTAGAACAACACTTTGGTAAGTTTAACCAAAAAAACGCAGTTCCAATCCACTAAGTTAGGTGGTGTTTTGCCTCTAACGTGCGTGATTAAATCACCTGCTCAAACACAAAAAGGGAGTTTATACTCCCTTTTTTAATGTCTGAAAAATGCTAATACCTCTCATATACTTGCCACTTAAAAATTATTGACACTTCAATGAGTTATTAATTAGTACTAGTGATTTTCATACTTGACAATACTACCGCTCTATCTAAATCTATTGCGTATTTCAATAAAAACGACCAAGGGAATGCGATCAGGATGGAGCAGCAAAAAAAAGAAACGTTATTTTAATCACGGAGGGAAGTCTACAGTCATCTCTGTTGAAAGATGTATTGGAGACCAAACTCGGTATTAGTGTTGCTCTAATCACGCCAGATAATCTGATTCACGGAGTGTTACATGAATCTCTTGCATCAGCCATTATTGTTGATTGCAGCGTGATCACGGATGAAATTTTTCGCCGTTATGCGGAGTTTAAAGCGGCCAAGCAGAAAGACACGCTTGAAATCTTAATTAATTGTGAGCAATCCATATCGACAGAAGATCTCTTTGCTTGGCGTACTTTGGCCGGTATTTTCTATACCTCTGATGATATAAAAACGTTGCAAGTTGGTATTGGTAAGGTGCTTCAAGGAGATATGTGGTTCAGCCGTAAGTTTTCTCAGCAGTACATTACTTACCTTCGTCGACATTGCAAACCTATAAATAAGAATGTTTCCGCTATTCTGACCAAACGAGAGCAACAAATAATTACCTTTCTTTCCATGGGGGCGTCCAATCAACAAATCGCCGAACAATTATTTGTCAGCGAGAATACGGTAAAAACGCATTTACATAATATTTTCAAGAAGATTGATGTGAAAAATAGAGTTCAAGCACTTATTTGGGCAAAGGAAAATATTTCAGACAACTCGTTAACGGTGTAATGCTATTGCAATATTAGGTTGCCTAATTTAGTAAACTCTTAATAATTTCTGTGACCTTAATGTGTTAAAAGTGTTTCTTTTATGAGAAACACTTTTTTTGATTCTCTTTTTAATAACTTTAGAATTTAAAAAAGTAGCAAATAACTTTACTCTGTGAACTAGCACTTACATATCAAACTAAGTGCTGACGATTAACTACTAATTTAAGAATGTTAAGTCACTGAAAGTATGAGAAACATTATGGAACAGTATATGGAAAAGCCTGAAATCCTAATGCTCACTCAACAAAGTTTACAGAGTGAAAACTTTAAGGAAATGCTTTCTAAAAATACAGAAACTAAAATAACGATCATTGATACTAAAAACCCTAGCTATCATGAACTCATTCCGGAACGCTACTTTTTGCTTGTTGATTTTTCAGTTGAGATTCCTTCCGAAACTTTAGTTTATTTAAAAGATAGTAATAAAGTGCTAGGAACCATAATGCTTAATCTAGGTTATGACTTAGACACAGAAGAACTCGCTTCTTGGCCTCATGTAAAAGGTATATTTGGTCCAGGAGATTCAATGGACAAGGTTTGTCAGGGATTAAAAGCAATAATAAAAGGGGATAATTGGCTGTCTCGAAGATTACTTGATCAGCTAGTAAATTATTATCGAGGCAGAGAAGTAAATAGCATTATCGAACCTGCTATTGAGGTTGAGCTTACTCGGCGTGAAGTTCAGGTTTTAAAAATGTTGAAAGAAGGTGGTTCAAATATGGAAATCGCTGATTCTTTATTTATCAGCGAGCATACTATTAAATCACATCTATACAATATTTTTAGAAAGTTAGAAGTAAAGAACCGTACGCAAGCTACAAGTTGGGCTAAGAGAAACCTGTAGTACTAGTATTAACTTGCTGTAATAAAAAGAAAATACTCTATAAAGTACTAAATTTTATATTTATTATTAAAATGTCAGTCTGAAATATCATCCCATATTCAAACTTATTCCTATTCAGTTGACTATTAGACTTCTCATGTCGTGACGAATCTAGTCAGACGTGGAACAGAAGGTCTATTCAATTAATAAGCTAAGAGGGAATAAAAATGAGCGCAAGTGACAATGACACGTATTTAGGCGATGCAGGTGTAAATAACCAATTTGCTGATTTCGATGGCGGCGATGATTTGTTTATCGGTTTTGGTGGTAATGACTCGTTTGTTGGCGGTGGCGGTAATGATTATGTGATCGGCGGCGACGGCGACGATCGCCTAACTGGTGGTGCTGGAGATGACATCCTTAGGGCTGGTACAGGAAACGACTACCTCGGCGGTGGTACCGGTAATGACTTGCTGTTGGGTTTGTTGGGTGACAATAAATTAAATGGTGGTGTCGGTGAAGATATTCTTGTTGCTGGTTCTGGTGACAACGTTTTAGTTGGCGGCAGCAATGGCGATAAGTTTGTGTTCACGGATAAGTTTGGTGGCCATGGCGAAGCCAAAGTTGTTGATTTCACCATTGGTGAAGACTCTTTGCACATCATTAGCGACTCTGTCACTGACTTTGGTGATTTAAGCTTTAGCTACGATGCAGTTGGGAATGCAGTGTTTACCGATGGGGCTGATCTAACAGTGAAACTTATTGGCGTGACTGAAACTGACATCAACACCTATGGTGCAGATCTGTTCGTAATCTAAACGACTGAAAATAACTCTGGATGGGAATTAGTTTGCGTGGCTCTGCCATGCTGAGGTGCACTAATCGGACACTCTAGAGCGATTTGAGGTTACCTTAAGCTAGGCGCTAGTATTTCTGGCGCCTACAATTTTCACGTTAAACGGAAGTAGTCGTGCAAAAAACGGTTTTCAAAGAAGTGAAACAAAAACTATGCACGCTTGCGGGCTTGCTGATCGTTTTTAGCCTTTTTATCAACTTATTGGTTCTCTCGATTCCGTTGTACATGCTTCAAGTGTACAACCGAGTGATATCTTCCTACTCAACCGATACTTTATTCTTGCTCACTGTCATCGTAATTGTTGCGCTGTTAACCATGTCCATCATCGACATTGCACGAGCACAAATGAGTAAATCTTTTGGTTATTGGATGGACACAAAACTCTCCGCTTTCATGCTCAAGCGCACGATTCAATATCAATCACATACTGGGAAGAGTTATACCTCGCAAACTCTGAGAGACATTCAGAACATCAAAAGCTTTTTGAGCAGTCAAGCACCTTATCCACTGTTGGATGCGCCCTGGACACCGCTATTTATTTTATTTGTGTATTTATTGCACCCGATACTAGGTCACATCGCGTTACTTGGATCTATCGTATTGTTTAGCCTAGGTCTACTTAATGAGCTAATGACGCGTAAAACAATGCAAGAGAGCGAAGTCAGAGCGATTTCTCATATCAACAACGCAGAATTAGCCACGCAAAACTCCAATTCAATTCTCGCAATGGGGATGATGAATGCATTTTTAGAGAAGTGGCAGTCGCGCGTGAGCGAAGTGAATGTGCTTGAAGAGCGAGTTGCAGGTAAGTCTATCTACATGGCTAACTTTTCTAAGTTTGTGCGTGGCTCATTACAGATATTTTTACTGGGAGGTGGTGCATGGTTAGTTATCCAACATGAGATAACGGCAGGGGCGATGATCGCGAGCTCCATATTAATGAGTCGGGCATTATCGCCGATGGAGCAGGCGATAGGCACGTGGCGAAGCGCGATGTCTGCTAAAGGCGCCTATAAAAGGTTGAAAGAAATCGATGCGATCGTGCGCCAAGATGAATCAGATATGCCACTGCCTAAACCAAAAGGACACTATGAGCTTACCGGACTGGCCTATCGCCATCCTGGAGCAACCGAACCAGTGCTCTCATCGATCAGCTTATCGATTCCTCCGGGTGTTGCTGTTGGGGTGATTGGCCCTTCTGGTACGGGTAAATCGACGTTTGCTCGGCTGTTATTAGGTACGGTTAAGCCATTAGCGGGTAAAGTGACTCTTGATGGAATGGAAGTCTCCGTATGGGCATCTGAAGATCGCGGCGTGCATTTTGGGTATCTCGCTCAAGAGGTGGAGTTATTTCCTGGCACAATTCGAGAGAACATCGCGCGCTTTAAAGAAGAAGACCCCGCTAAAGTCATCAAGGCGGCTCAACTAGCAGGATGTCATGAATTAATACTCAAGAAAAACAAAGGCTATGATTGCATTATTGGTGAAAATGGCCGTGGTTTATCTGGGGGGGAAAGGCAGAGAATCGCTCTTGCAAGAGCCGTTTATGGCGACCCATCTATTGTGATTTTCGATGAAGCGAATGCCAACCTCGATGGTGAGGGAGAGGCTGCGTATCAACGTTTGATTGCCCATTTAAAAGCACAGAGTACAACGATTATCGTCATTGCCCACAATCCGAGTACGTTACGACAAATGGATAGGCTGTTGTATTTGGCTGACGGCCGAGTCAAGTTATACGGCGCTAAAGATGAAGTATTAAAACGTTTGATGGGCGAAGACAGAACAGATATCCCAAGGGTAAGAAATGAGCAATCAACTGCCAACCGTTAATCAGAGTTCTACCGAGATCGTATACCGTTTTAGCCCCAAAGCGAGACTAAGCTTTCGAAAACCAATTTTACTTGGTGTGGTGACCTTAAGTGTTTTTCTTGGAGGCCTTGGCTACTGGGCTGCAACAGCCAAATTAGAAAGTGCAGCGATTGCTTATGGTGATTTGTCTGTTCTCACTAAGCGACAAGAAATTCAGCATTTAGAAGGCGGTATTATTGAAAAGCTATATGTACAGGAAGGGGATTTAGTCGAAAAAGGTCAGTTATTAATTCAACTTTCTAAGCGTCAAGCTATGGCTAAGTTGGATTCGTTAAGTGGTCGTTTTATCCATACTCTAGCAAAGGAAAACCGTTTAAGTGCGGAGCTTGATGAGCTTCCAACGATTGTATGGTCTGATGATCTTGAAAGCATTCCCCGTGTCGATATCGTACAAGAAGCACAACTGGTTCAAAACAAGATCTTTGAAGCGAGAAAGCGATTCTTTGATAGTAAACTGAGTATCATTGAGCAGAGTATTTCTGGAGCAAACTTAGAGCTTGAAAACCTTCAGCAAACCAAAGTGATTGAGACGGAACGGCTCAACTTTATTGCTGAAGAAATAGACAGCAACCAAGCCTTGGTGCAAAAAGGTTTCTCGGGAAAATCTACTTTACTTCAACTCAAGCGCTTAGCAGCGGAGGTGAGAAGTACCTTAAGCCAGTTAGATAGGCAGTCGCTCACCGTTAGAAAAAGGTTAGATGAGAACCTAGCTCAAATTGAAGAGTTGAAGCTTGAAAGGCTGAATGAGATTGTCGAGGAACTACGAAATACCAAAACGGAAATTGTCGCAATTCGGGAAGAATATCGCTCCGCTCAAGATATTGTCGCAAGAACAACGATCAACGCACCTATTTCTGGTCGCGTAGTCAACATGCAAGTGTTTACCGAAAAAGGTGTGATTGGCTCGGGTGAAACGTTACTAGAACTGGTCCCGCAAGACGATAAGTTGTTAGTCGAGGCTCGTGTTAATCCTCAGGATATTGATTTAGTGAATCCAGGCCAGCAAGCGCATGTTCGTCTGACCGCTCTGAATGCACGGACGTTGGCACCTTTAGACGGTACTGTGCTGACGATTTCTGCCGATAAGCTCTCGCAAGAAAACCAAGAAGATTTTTATCTCGCTAGAATTGCAATTTCACCGGAAGATGTGACAAAACATCGTTTAACCTCAGGCATGAATGCCGAAGTGCTTATTTTATCTGAGCCACGAACGCCATTGAGCTACCTAATAAAGCCAATTACAGAAAGCATGAATCGCGCCTTCAGAGAGGAGTAATTTCAAAAAGACTTGAGTGAGCACGGACAACAGACAAAATAATTTGTTATCGTTAGCTGTTACTGGGCCGTATTTTTATTCGAGGGAGCCGTGGAATGGAGAAAGTGCAGTTAGTTGTCGATTTTCTTCTCACTCATAAATTGATTTTTACCGCACTGATCTTTGCGATTATGTGGTTAATTCGTCGTGCAATTTTATCGATGATTCGTGGTGATCACGCTTTTCTCTCAGAAGATCAGCGTAGTTGGATGTCCAGAACTAAAAATGGCACCTTTGCTGTTACATTACTGATTTTATTTATTTTATGGCAATCAGAAATTAACGAGTTTGCTCTGAGTGTAACGGCGATTGCCGTTGCCATTGTAGTGGCATCCAAAGAAATCATTTTGTGTTTTACGGGTTCGATTCAAAGAGCAAGTTCACGTTCTTTTCGCGTTGGGGACTGGATTGAGGTCGGGAAGTTATGCGGTGAAGTGATTGAGCACAATATGATGGCGACGGTGATTCAAGAGATCGACCTGCATCACGGGCAATATCATTACACCGGCAAAACAGCGACATTGCCTAATAGTATGTTCTTTACCTATCCAGTAAAGAACCTCAACTTCATGAAGCGGTACGTTTACCACAACTTTTCTGTAGTGGTGAAAGACTTCGTCAATTTGTATCCACTGTTACCGATTTTAACTGATAAAATTGAAGAACATTGCAGTTACTTTGCTGATGTTGCACATCGTTACAATGCGATGATTGAAAAACATGCCGGTGTTGACCTTCCTGGTTCTGAGCCACATATGCATATTTCTAGTAACATTAATGGTGAACAAATTCTGCACGTGATGATTTTCTGCCCAACCGATAAAGCGAACCACTTAGAGCACTTAATTCGTAAGGACTTTATGGAACTTTATGAGCAACGTTTTCCTGTAGTGCGAGAAGAATAGAGCATCGTACTTCGCCTTTAATTTCAAACCCCGCTATCAAAATAGCGGGGTTTGTTTTTCTTAGCGTATTTTTAGGCTGTAACAATATTCCCAACTTAGCTGAATTTACTCTTCAGCATTAAAAATAGGAAGTAAGTGCTGCCTATAATAGCGACCAACGTGCCAGCTGCGACCTGACTTGGATAAATAGCGATTTGTCCTAGCCAATCTGCCCACAACATTAGGGTTGCGCCAATTAAGGCACCGACACACAGTTGCTCTTTCACTTTTCTTGCTCCTAACATCATCGCCATATGGGGAGCTACCAAGCCAACAAAAGATATTGGACCAACTGTAGCGGTAGAAAAGGCGCATAACAAAGCAACGATGGTGAGCATAAGCGTATTGGCTACGGTAGGGTTAAGCCCTCGTGCATTTGAGAATTGTCGCCCGATGGAAATTAGTGTTAGCCAACGAGAAATCGAGAATACAGCGGCAAGCAGAACTATTATGGCCAAAAATAGCATCAGTGCGGTGTCGGCTGTGACTCGATAAATAGAACCAGTTAGCCACAATAAAATTTTGTAACTGTCACCAGAACCTTGAGCTAGCGAAAATTGAACGAGGGCTTCTAATAGTGCCGTTAGTGCGATGCCGGACAACACGAAGTTAGATGGATTAAAATGGCTTCGTTTACCGATAATCAGCAATAACATCAATACGGACATACTTCCGAAAAAAGCGATACCCCAGCTAAATGCGGAGAGAAGCGACCCAGCGATGACTCCTGTCGTTATAATGGCAAACGTGGCTCCGGAAGACACACCGAGAATATCGGGACTTGCCAGAGGGTTATAAACAATGCGTTGCAAAATGATTCCGGCAACGGATAGCGCAATACCGACAGAAAGTGCGGTTAACATTCGCGGCCAACGCAATTGCCATTGGAACTCACCTGGCACAGACCATTGAATTCCGTTTATACCATGGGTAACGAATGAGTAAGCTAGAATCCCAACCAGACTGAATAGCGCAATGCTGCATACCGCGCGTTTAGAAAGCGCCGTTTTTCCTTGGCTCATTGAAAGGTTAAGTTGATCGGTTGCCGTCAGCTTTTTACGAGTAAACCAAATTAAAGCGGGAGCGCCAATAGCTGCAGCCGCTACACCGCTAGGAATGGTTTCCTCTAACCATAAGCTCAGCGAGATAGCGGCAGAGTCTGTGATGATTAGTAGCATTGCGCCCAAAAGCATGCTGCTGATCAATTCGTCGCGCGGTGTTCTTGCCCCCATCGCTCTGGCAATATTGGGTGTCAGTAATCCGATGAAGCTGATAATACCAACTGCGGTGATGGAGGCAGATACCAGCCAAATACCCATCACCATTAACGCACCAAACGCGGGTAATACCGCTAAGCCTCGGGCTGCTGCGCCTTCTTGTCCTAGTTTCATTAAGGTCAGAATACGTGGTGCGACGATCAAAATTACGATTGCGATAGCGCAGCGAGGCAATAACCACTCAAACCAATCCCAGCTGTATTGAGAGAGGTCTCCTGCTCCCCACATAAAAATATTCTGTGCGAACTGGGCGTTTAAAATAATAATGGCTGTGGCGATAGAACCGAGCAAGATATTGATCACCATCCCCGAAACGACCAACGGCAAACCTGTCATATTACGCACACCGGCAATTGATACGATCAGGCCAAACGCCACTAAAGCCCCAAACATTGCGGCTAATGCAGAGTAATCGGCGACCCAATCGACGAACCAAATGTTTACCACGACTAATGCAAGCCAAGCACCAGAAGAGGTGCCAAGAGTCAACGGCGAGGTGAGGTTATTCTGCGTTAATTGCTGCATTAAGCTGCCGGTGAGACCAAACATGGCACCAACAAGCAGGGTCATACTTAACCTAGGAAGTTGCGCTTGCGTAAAGAATACATCACGAAACTCGGTTGCTACCTCTGGTTTTGTTAATAATTGCCATTGTTCGAAAAGTGATAAATTAGTATCAATTTGTAGGCTAAAGACGCTAAGTAACGTAATCAGCGCCAGATAACCAATATAATGTTTCGTTCTCATTGTTCTGGTGCCAACTCTATTAGACTGTCGGTAATCGCTTCAGCGGTGTATTGCAAAGACATGGCACCGCCATACGCCCACACTGCTCTGACTGAATTTACCCGCTGCTTTTTCACAAACGGCATCGCTTGCCAAAGTGGCGACTCTTTCAGTTTTCGTTCTTCTGGGAAAGGTTGTACGTAGAGAACGTAGCTGTTTTGAAGGCCCTGAAGCCGATTGATTCGATCTTGCTTTACTCCCCACGCTCGTGGGTCCTCTTTAATTGGAGCCTGTAATCCCAGTTTTCTAACCACGTAGTCAGTGGTGGAGTTTTCGGTTGCAAGTAATACAGTATTCGGAGTTGAAAATCGCATCACAAGAACGCTGAGTGGAGAAGAGTAATAGTGGCGAATTCGCTGGCGCATCTGCGCAAATGAAGCATCTAATTCTGCCAGTTTCTGTTCAGCAAGTGCCTCTTTATTGAATAGCTTGCTGAGCGTACGAAAGTGACGAATGGCCGTTTCAGCTGCGGCCTCATTTTCAGAAAAATTAGGTAAATAGATTACCGGAGCAATTTGTTTGAGTAACGGAATCAAGTCTTGCTGTGGAGACGCAGCAAGGATGACATCTGGTTTCAAACTGGCTATTTTTTCTAAGTTGGGTTCTGCTCGGGTTCCAATATCTTCAATTGACTCTGGTGCAGTTGGATTGACGACCCATTGGCGGTAGCCTGGTAAATTTGGGGCTGCGATTGGTTCTACGTTTAGCGCCAAAACTTGTTCTAAGATGTCCCAGTTTAAGGCTACAACGCGTTGAGGCGCTTGCTCAAAACTATGCTCGCCATATTCATCGGTAACGGTGATGACTGCATGTGCATTGGTCATAAAAAATGCGAGGAGAAAAGCAGATTGTGTAACCACAGTAAGTAAACGAGCTATTATGCGCATACAACAGCCACCTTTTGGCTCGCTAATGTGTTAGCCGGGCTTGGGTGTTCAATCAGCTTAATTGGTGACTCATATAGTTTAGAAAGGCGTGCCTCGTCTAACAACATGTCGGCGTTGCCTTCAAAGGCAATCTTACCTTTTTTGAGCGCAACAATGTGGGTGGCGTAGCGCAGTGCTAAGTTCAGATCGTGCAGGATCACGATAATGCCTACATTCTCGGTTCGATTCAGTTCTGCCAGCAGCGCCATTAGTTGAAACTGATGGTGAACATCGAGCGCCGAGGTTGGCTCATCGAGAATTAAAATTGGCGATTGTTGAGCCAGTAGCATAGACACCCAAGCACGTTGGCGCTCGCCGCCCGATAAGTCATCCGCCAAAGCTTGAGCAAAAGGTGTAACCCCTGTTCGTTCCATAGCCTGCGTGATGATCTGTTTGTCTTCAGCTTTCCAACGACCAAGTGCCCCACGCCACGGAAAGCGACCTAAGCGCACTAGCTCTTCTACCGTTAAACCAGCCGAAGAGGGCAGCTTTTGTGGCAAATAGGCGATCTGTTTTGCCAACTCTTTGGTTTTGAGTGATGAAAGGGAAGTATCGTTTAGTGTTACCGTGCCTTTATCTGGTGGCATTTGACCAGAAAGCAGGTTCACCAGTGTCGACTTACCTGAACCGTTATGGCCTAAAACGACCGTTAGCTCATTTGTTGGGATGTTAAGTTGTTCGATGCCGAGGATCTGACGTCCACCTCGCACGATCTGAATATTAGACAGTTGAAACATGGATGGCTCTTAGGAGAAAACTCCCCTCAATAGAGGGGAGTAGAAGTACAATTACCAGCGGTAGTTTGCGTTTAGCATAACAGAGCGAGACTGGCCGTAGTAACACCAGTAATCGCAACCTGAAACAAACTCTTTATCTAGGATGTTGTTCACGTTTAGCTGTGCTTGCCACTGTGAAGTGATGTCGTAAGTGACTGACGCATCCCAAAGAGTGACAGAAGGAACCGTTAGGTTCGAGCTCTTAGGGTTATCTTTTGACTCACCTACGTAGCGCACACCAGTACCGATATTGAGGCCTGGAATCAGGCTGTAGGCACTGTAGTCTACCCATGCAGACGCTTGGTGCTCAGGAATAAGTGCGGCTTGTTTTTTACCTTGGCCAAAGCTCTCATCTGTTTTCGCTTTAGTGTAGGTGTAGCTTGCCATCAGTTTTAGATCGTCGGTTAGCTGCGCCGTGCTTTCTAGCTCAACACCTTGAGATGTCACTTCACCTGTTTGTGTCGCAATCCATGTTGATGGGTTAGTGACCAACGCGTTCTTTTGCGTGATGTCGAACCATGCAAGGTTGATAAAGCCATCCATAAAGCTTGGCTCATACTTTACACCCACTTCTACTTGCTCGCCTTCCAGCGGTTTGTAAAGTTCATTGGTTGCCGCATCAATAGTGCTGATCACTTCAAACGACTGAGAGTAGTTTACGTAAGGTGACAGGCCATTGTTTGCAAGGTACATCACACCCGCACTTAGAGAGAGCTGACCATCATCACGAGATTCACTTTGATCAACGGTAGCGCCTTTGCCAGAGTTTTCTGTTTTCACCCAGTCGTAACGAGCACCGATGTTACCAATCCACTGTTCATGCAGTTTCAATTGGTATTGTGAATAGAGACTTGCTTGAGATTTCTCAATCTCACGTTTCACGTTGTTGGCAGGATCAAGAGGGGTGAAGTTGCCGTAAACTGGGTTCCACGGGTTGATAGTGCCAAATGCATAGTTGTCTTGCTCGTCGCCATCGGTTTTGTGGAATTGCAGATCCATACCGATAAGCACTGTGTGCTCTGCGTTGTCTGTCATCCAGTTGCCGACAGCATTGTTATCGAACGTGATGCTCTGGTTTTTTCCGTCACGGAATACGATGCCTTGCGTTAACTCTTCTTTCGCTGGATCGTTGTTTGAGAACGCGTAAGAGCTGCGCAAGTACAACTCATTCGAACCGTAGTTGAGGTTTTGCGAGAGTGACCACGTGTCATTGATGTCGTGCTCTAGTAAGTAACCTAGAGAAAACTGCGTGCGTTCGTATTTATCGTAGTTTGGCTGACCAAGGTTAGTCGAAGGATCGATTTTGCCAAAGTTAGAACCAATCAGAGTACCTGCTGCCGGGAAGAATGGGTTAGTTGGTACACCGTCATCATGAAGGTAAGTTGCCAAAACGGTCAGCATTGTACGGTCAGAAATGTCGAACTCGACACTTGGCGCTAGGTAGAAACGCTCGTTATTTGTGCCGTCCAGTTCACCATCTTGGCTTGTCATCAAGCCAACCAAACGATAGCGCACAGTGCCTGCGTCGTTTGCTTCGTCAGCAATGTCAAAACCTACGGATTGGTGTTGGTTGTTGCCAACTTCGACTTTTACTTCGCCTTGAGGCGTAAACGTTGGTTTTTTCTGCACCGCATTCACGATACCGCCTGGTGCCGATTCACCAAACAGAATAGCCGATGGGCCTTTAACCACTTCTACACTTTCTAGGCCGTAAGGTTCGACCAACCATGTGTAGTAACCATCGCGGAATAGACGGTTGCCGTTTAGGTAAGTCGCTGCATCAAATCCACGAACTTTGAACCAATCAGTGTCGTTGTCTGCGCCATAAGGCTGAGCGGTTACACCAGATGTGTAGCGTAATGCTTCATCTAGTTTTTTCGGTGCACGAACACGAAGTTCATCTTCAGAAATGATAGATACGCTGCGCGGCGTTTCTGCTGCCGGGGTTTCTACTTTAAGTGCTTGCGCGGTGACCGTTATGGTCTCCATGGCAATCACGTCATCTTGTACGACGTCTTCTTGAGCTTGTGCTGTGAATGCAACCACTGCTGTAGGTGCTAAAGCACAAACCAACGCGTTGCGGATAGCGATGGTCAGTGAGTTATTCTTTTGCATAAATCTATTCCCGATAATTATGATTAACGCTAAGCTTAATTGTAATTATTATCATTTGAGCTTTTGTTTCGGTATTTTACTGACTTTTGTATCAAAAGATAGTAAAACGTTCGCAAATTCATTCGCGGTACCTAAAGTCATTGTTATGTTCAATTGGTTTGAAAAACTGACCCAACCCTTTCCCCAGATGGAAACCGAAAAGCCACCGAAGACGCTATTTGGCTTTTGTCGTTTTTACACTCGTGGCTTTGAAGCCCCTTTACTCGTTATGGCTGTGTTCAGTGCGCTTATTGCCATTACTGAGGTGACGCTGTTGCGTTATATGGGCGAGCTCGTCGATATTCTCTCTAATCAAGAACGCGCAACATTCTGGCAAGACCAGGGTGATCGCATGCTAATGATGCTGTTCTTAGTGGCGGTTGTGATGCCAGCTCTCGGTTTTGTCCACTCAATGGTGATGCACCAAACGTTATTGGGTAACTACCCGATGTCTATCCGTTGGTTGATTCACCGTTACTTGCTAAAACAAGCGGTTGGATTTTTCCAGCGTGACTTTGCAGGCCGAGTTGCGACCAAAGTGATGCAAAGTGCGTTAGCGGTACGAGAAACGGTCATGAAGCTGGTGGATGTACTGGTTTATATCAGCGTTTATTTTCTTTCGATGCTCTGGATGATGGGCGAAGCCGATGGTTTGCTAATGTTACCTATTGTGATTTGGATAGGAATGTACGCGGTTATCCAGTTCTACTTTATCCCTAAAATGAAACAAGTAGCGACAGAGCAAGCGGATGCTCGTTCTGTAATGACTGGGCGCATTGTCGATTCTTACACCAACATATCTACCGTAAAGCTATTCGCACACTCGCAACGAGAGTTGGAATACGCAGAAAGCAGCATGAAGCAATTTTTGGTGACGGTTTACCGCCAAATGCGCATGGTGACTTGTTTACTGTTTAGTGTGGATGCCATCAACTATTTGCTGCTGATGTCTATTAGTGCCATTTCGGTTTATCTATGGCTAGATCACGCTGTAACAATTGGTGCTATTGCGATTGCCATCAGTATTGCGTTGCGCGTACAAGGTATGTCGAAGTGGATCATGTGGGAAGTTAGCGCACTGTTTGAAAACATCGGTACAGTAGTAGACGGTATTAATACGATTTCAAACGATGTTGAAGTGAAAGACGTACCAAATGCTAAGCCTTTGCAAATCTCTCAAGGTGAGATCTGCTTTGATCACGTAGGTTTTAACTACAGTGATGAGAAGGCAGTATTTGAGAACTTGAATCTGACTATCAAACCGGGCGAAAAAGTCGGCATTGTCGGTCGCTCTGGGGCAGGTAAATCCACGTTGGTCAACTTGTTGCTGCGCTTTTACGACGTAAATAGCGGTAAGATTTGTATTGATGGACAGGACATTTCTCAAGTTGAACAAGAGTCGCTTCGCCAACACATCGGTATGATCACGCAAGACACCTCTTTGCTACATCGCTCAATTAAAGAGAACATTCTTTACGGTGATCCAGATGCTTCAATGGATGCCGTTATCGCAGCTGCTGAGAAAGCACATGCTCATGATTTCATTCAATCTCTACGAGACGAGCAAGGTAACGTTGGCTATGACGTTGAAGTGGGTGAACGCGGTGTGAAGCTGTCTGGTGGTCAGCGTCAACGTGTGGCGATTGCTCGCGTTCTGCTGAAAAACGCGCCAATTTTGATCATGGATGAAGCAACGTCTGCACTTGATTCAGAAGTAGAATCGGCAATTCAAGAAAACCTTGAAGTTCTGATGGAAGGAAAAACAGTGATTGCGATTGCTCACCGTTTATCAACGATTGCCGCGATGGATCGTTTGATTGTAATGGATGACGGCAAAATCATTGAGCAAGGCTCGCATTACGAGCTGCTGCAATTGGGTGGTGTTTACGCTCAGTTGTGGAAGCATCAAACCGGCGGATTTTTGTCTGAGCAAGGTGATGCTCAACTGCAAGTCATCTAATATGACGCTACACGAAAGAGGAGCAAATGCTCCTCTTTTTTGTGTCTGTCGTTTATACCGAGTAAGTAGGCGTTAATGGACAACGTTAACTTGTGATTATTCATTGAGTTAGGCCAACTTAATGATGATTATGTTTATAACTCACTGTCGTTATTGAATTTTTTACGCTTTTTTTACGCGAACTCCGAATGGGCTTTTGCTAAAGTTTTCTACATCGAATTTTGGTTGATGTATTTTATGTTTGTTCAATGGCGAGATAACACCTTTCTCTTTTCTACTACCGTGATTGTTGGTGCGGTTGTCGTCTCATGGCTGTTAGACCAACTGTTTGGCTCTACAGCCGCAGTCCTGCTGATTTTACAGTTAGCGGTCGTGGTAGTGGCGTTTCAATGCAACTCGCGATTCGCTTATGCAGCGGCGGTGATCGAAGCGTTGAGCTTCAACTTCTTTTTCACGACGCCTCGTTACTCTTTGCAGATGTTTCGTCCGGAAGACATTTTTAATTTAGTCGTGTTTATGGTGGTGGCATTTATCACCAGCACCTTTGCGGATCTTTATCGTCGCCAGCAGGGAGAGTTAAAACAAACCAAGCTGCAAAACAGCATCCTGCTATCGGTGTCCCATGACCTACGCACGCCGCTGGCAACCATTATTGGAACATTGACCACACTCAACGAGTACATGCCCAAGCTCAATGACTTAGAGCGCAAAGAATTGCTCGACAGTGCGACTTCAGAAAGCCACCGTTTGCACCAATATATCGAGAACCTTTTACAGGCGACTAAGCTCCAGCATGGCACATTAAAAATTACCAAAAAAGATGAGCTGATTGCAGATATTGTGCGGGATGCGGTTTCTCGTTTGCCGAATTACACCGAGAAAGTTTCCATGAATATGGATGATTCCGTTGGTTATTTATCAGTAAGTCGTTCGCTCATCGAACAAGCGATTTTTAATGTGCTGGATAATGCCATGCGATTTTCACCAGAGAATGAATCTGTTGAGGTTTCACTTTCTAAGCAGGCTTTGTCGTGCGTGATTGATGTTCGGGACATGGGGATTGGCATCAAAGCTGAAGATGCGGAAAAAATATTCAACCTTTTCTATTCCGGCGCGAACAACAAATCGGCCGATTCAGGCACCGGAATGGGACTCGCGGTTGCCAAAGGCATCATCATCGCACACCAAGGAGAGATTCAATCTATGCCAGTATCAGAAGGGACGCTGATCCGCATTCTACTTCCACTCAATCAAGGAGCAGAGCAGGCGTGAGTTACAAAGTTTTAGTCGTGGACGATGAGCCTCGCATTCATACCTTTATTCGAATTTCGCTGTCTGCTGAAGGGTTTGATTACATTGGCGCGAGTACCATTGCAGAAGCCAAAGCGTGTTTCGAAGCACATTCGCCGCACGTCATTCTGCTAGATTTAGGCTTGCCCGACGGCGATGGGAAGGAGTTTCTCACTACGCTTCGTCAGACGTATAAAACGCCAGTGCTAGTGCTGACAGCTCGCGATCAAGAAGAGGAAAAAATCCGCCTTTTAGAAGCGGGCGCGAATGATTACTTGAGCAAGCCTTTTGGCGTAAAAGAGCTCATCGCGCGCATCAAAGTGCTGGTTCGAGATTTGGTGGATGAGCAAACCGTCGCTGATGAGCTGGTGGCTGGCCGAGTCAAAATCATCAAAAGTACTCACCAATTTTGGTTGGATCAGAGGGAAATTCCACTCACCAAGAAAGAGTTTTCTTTCATTGAACAGTTGATTCTCAAGCCGGGAAAACTCATTGAGCAAACTCATTTGCTAGCGGTGATTTGGGGAAAAAGTCATGTCGAAGATACTCACTACTTACGTGTGTTAGTGAGTCAACTACGCAAAAAACTGAACGATAGTGCTGACGAACAGCGGCTATTAAAAACCGAGCCGGGGCTGGGTTATCGTTTAGTGCTTGAGGCGTCCAAGCACCACTAAATTTCAAATTTAATCAACGTTAATGCCAAGGTTTAGTGCTGGTTATCGGCACTCGAACAGGATTCGTGTTGCCTATTTTCCGTGACGGAAAATCAGTCTAACCCTTAACGCATTAGCATTTTCTATACATAAAACACAGTTAGGTATTGATATGGCTCACTTTACAGTAATTGGTCTAGGGCGATTTGGCGTTGCCGCCAGCTTAGAACTTATTCATCTTGGACACACCGTAACGGGGGTGGATAGCGACCCGAAAATCGTCGAAAAATACGTCGAAGAGTTAACGCAAGCGGTCATATGTGACGCAACAGACGAAGGTGCACTCAGAGAGTTAGCGTTAGCGAACAGTGATGTGGTGTTGGTGGCGATTGGCGAAGACATGCAAGCCAGTTTGTTGTGTACGCTGGCGCTGAAAAATCTGGGTGTGAAATCTATTTGGGTCAAAGCGAGCACCAAAGCACACCACACCATCGTGTCTAAGCTTGGTGTACAACGCATTATTCATCCGGAAGAGGAGATGGGCGTAAGAGTCGCGCAGGCACTCAACTATCCGATGGTGAACAACTATTTGGAAATGGGGCATGGTTTGTATGTGGTGGAAATCCACGTTAAATCCAATCTGCACGATACGCCGCTTTCTAAGTTGATCAGCCGAGGCAGTTACAACATTCAGCCTATCTTGGTGAAGCGCGAAGAAGCCGTCTACACCAATATCAATGATGAGTTTGTGCTTAATGAGTTCGACACGCTGTTGCTTTGCGGTAGTCGCGCTGAGCTGAAATACGTCGCTCCAAGGTTGGTGTAACATGGTTTTGTGGCATCCCTCTGTTATCCCAATCGAGCGAAAACCCAAAGCGGGCAAAAAATTGTTGGGCGCACCGCCATTAATACTTAGCCTCAGCTTTGCGTGCTTGATCATGCTCGGCACGGTCTTACTCAAACTGCCGATTGCCACCACAGAGCCCATCACTTGGATTCAAAGCCTGTTTACAGCAACATCGGCCATTACGGTGACGGGATTAGTTGTGGTGGACACGGGCACGGCGTTTACGCCTTTTGGGCAAGTGGTTATTGCTTTCCTGATTCAATGTGGTGGCCTAGGTTTGATGACGTTTGCTATCGTGACCTTGCTGGCTCTGGGCGGAAAAATTGGCTTTTTGGAGCGAGCAGTCGCGAGAGAGGCGTTCAACCAGACTGATTCATCGACACTCATTGCCACTGCTAAATCTGTATTGATGTTCGCTCTGCTCGTTGAACTTATTGGTTTCACTATTTTGAGCGTTTATTGGAGTGAAGAGCTGGGCTGGGAAACCAGTTTGTTCCATGGTTTCTTCTACACCATCAGTGCGTTTAACAATGCAGGTTTTGCGTTGAGTGCCGATAGCTTAATGCCTTACGTGGACGACCCGATCGTTAACTTCACCATTACCAGTTTGTTCATTATTGGTGGTTTAGGCTTCTCGGTTTGGATTGACTTAAAACGCAATCGCCGTTGGCACCGACTCACCGTTTACAGTCGAATGATGATCTTAGGCACGGTGACCATTAACGTGGTGGCACTTATCGCGATTTACCTGATTGAATATGACAACCCCAACACGCTTGCCCCTTTGAGCGAAGCAGGGAAATGGTGGGCATCGTGGTTTCAAGCGGTGACGCCAAGAACGGCGGGGTTCAATACTTTAGCTATCGATCAGTTGGAAGATGCCACAACGGCGATCATTCTGGTGTTGATGTTTATCGGCGGTGGTTCATTGAGTACGGCAAGTGGCATTAAAGTTGTGACATTTATGGTATTGGTCTTGGCAACTTACAGCTATTTGCGTCGCGATGAAGCAACCTATGCCTTTCAACGCGAGATTCCCAAAGAGACCATCAGCAAGGCATTGGCGCTGACTCTGATCTCGGTGGGGGTGACTTGGTTTGCCATATTCACGCTGTTACTGACAGAGAAAGCGTCTATGTTAGATATTATGTTCGAAGCGGTCTCGGCACTGGGTACGGTTGGGTTATCGCGAGGCTTAACGGGCAGTTTGTCCGAACCGGGTGAGTTAGTGATCATCTTCATGATGTTTATGGGACGATTAGGGCCTCTTACATTAGCGTACTTCTTAGCCAGTCCAAGAAAGAAAAAAGCGCGTTACGCGAGTACTAAACTGGCAATAGGGTAGATGGGCTAACTCGAAGAAAGTGAGCAAAAGGCTAGGCAAAAGAGGAGTAACTGCTCCTCTTTTTGTGCTCGTTGTAGCCACGAAACTGTATACGGCAGTCTCTCTCACAACAATTTATGATTCATCTCTATTTTTTATCATTTATAAATTGTCGTTTTTGAGGTGTTGTCCAGAATGGCATTATCCACGTGCAACATAAGATTGCCGGGAATAAAAATAATTACAATACTGCCTTACTGGAAGATACATGAAAATCAAACCCCTCCCTCCTTTAAATAGCCTCGTTGCGTTTGAAGCGTCGGCGCGGCACTTGAGTTTTACGTTAGCCGCTGACGAGCTAAACGTGACCCAAGGTGCTATCAGTCGCCAAATTAGACAATTAGAAGAATACTTAGGCAAGGCTATGTTCACGCGAGCCAATCGAAGCATTAATTTAACGCCTACAGGTCTTCAATATTATCAAGCTGTCAGCCAATCTTTGCTCGATATTGCTCAAATCACGGGTGAAGTGAAGAAGTGGCAGGGCGAACAAAAGATCACGGTTGCGACGACAAATGCAATGGCAGCCTTGTGGTTGTTGCCTAAGGTTGCCCAATTTCAAAATGAACATGATGACATCGATATAAGGATATTGGCCTCAGATAATGTGTTGGACTTACGCCGATTAGATTGCGATATCGCCTTGTTTTATTGTCGCACTCCACCTGCGGAAATGGACGTGACAACGCTATTCTCAGAAGAAGTATTCCCTGTGTGTAGCCCGCTTTATCTAGAGAAAATCGGCCAGCCTAGTGAGCCAGAAGAAATCTTCAATAAAACGTTACTCTATCTGGAAGAGTCTCAAAGAGATTGGGTGAATTGGGAGCAGTGGTTTGCGAGTGTAGGATTGCCAAATATTTCGCCTCGTAATCGCATGAACATCAATAACTATCCAATGCTGTTACAAGCGGCAATTAATGGTCAGGGCATCGCGTTAGCCTGGGGGTCATTAGTGGACGACTATTTACAAAGCGGTGCTTTAGTTAGGCCAGTCGAACACGTGCTTTCAACACCTTCCAATTTTTCTATGCTTGAACCTAAAAATAGAGGTTTAATCCCAGCCAGCGTCAAACGTTTTAGAGAATGGCTTTTGCATCAGTTGCCAGATGAGGTAGGTGATCGAGGCTTAGCTTAAATCAATAAGCAGAGACAATAACAGAGTTTGGTGACCCGTCCTGATATGGGTTGACACTTTTTAACTAAAACGCTCGATGTACTTCATCGGGCGTTTTGTATTTTAAAGCCGTATGAGGCCTCATTTGATTATAGATATCTACGGACTCTGCTACCATCGTCCTTGCTTCTTTCAGATCTTTCGGTTTCTTCAGCAAGAGCTCCATTTTGAGTATCCCATTTACACGCTCAGCTAAAGCATTCTGATAACAGTCATACCCGTCAGTCATTGAGCAAGTCACTCTATGTTTCTTATGGATATCTTGATATTCCTTCGAACAGTATTGTGAACCTCTATCTGAGTGGTGTATTAGCTTTTCTTCACTCTGCCGTTGCCTGAGAGCTGAGATAAATGCCCGCTTAACTGATTGAGTTTTCATGTTGTCATCCACATAAAAACCAACAATCTTCCTTGAATAAGCGTCTGTAACCAAGCTGAGATAACTCTCTCCATTTTGAGTTGGCAAGTAAGTAATATCAGCAACCCACAGTTGTTCTGGCTTCGTTGGTGTCAGCCCATCTTTCACTTTGTTTGGGTGACAGAAAAATCGATGACGGCTGTCAGTCGTTCGGTGATAGGCTCGTCTTGCTCTCACTAACAGCCGATGCTTTCTGAGAAGTTCAAAGAGCTTATCGCGACCTATTTGAATGCCCTTTGTTGCTGCTAAGAACTTCAGTTTACGCGTGCCAATGCGTGGCTGCTTCAGCCTGACTTCACGGACAAAGCCAATGACAGTATGCTCATGATGTTCACAACGAGATTGAGTTTGGCATTGCTTATAATAAGCTTGGCGAGAGATTTGTACTAACTGACAAAACTTCGTAACGCTCAAACCTACTATGGTTTTCTCTTGGACAACGCTTCTTTGTGCTTTTTTGTCACTCTAACACCATAGTCACGTTCCATAACGTTCACGACAGCTTCAAAGAAGTCGGCTTTGAGTTGAGCATCTTCGAGCTGCTTTTCAAGCTCTTTAATACGTTGCTCTGGTGTAGGAGGTGAATTGAACTCGGTCATAGAGTCTCCTTTGGACATAAAGTTAGGTGTCCCTTTAGACCAATCTAGTCGACCATGCTTACGAAGCCAAACCAAAACCGTAGAGCAACCTTGGATGCCATACTTCTCTTGGGCTTGTTTGTAAGTGAGGCTTCCTTTTTCAACCTCATCAACTACAGTGAGTTTAAAAGCGAGGGAGTAATCGCGCTGAGTTCTTTTAGTTGTTGATTTCATAACACTCTCCAATTTTGGGGGGTGGAAAGTGTCAACCTTATTTAGGACGGCACATGGTAATGTTAAAAAAGCGGGAATATCAGTTCCCGCTTTTTTAATTGATTGATGAAACGACGCACTAACTTAGTACTGGTCCCTGATTGAGTGTGGAATCATCTTTCAGCGAGGATCTTGAAGCGATAGGCTCGGAAGCCACAGTTTTGCTTTCAACAAGCGGTTCAACAGGACCATCAAGTTTCTCTTGTTCTGGGTGAACATGTTCAGGAAGCATTGCCCATGGCTTAGGTTCGCGTCGAATACTATGAAACAGCGTTAAGCTCATCACCGCGATAAAAATGGCGATAGGGAAACCGGCAATAATGGAGGCCGTTTGCATTGCTTTTAACCCTCCTGCGTATAGAAGTACTCCCGCAATGGCTGCGATCATGATCCCCCACAATACGCGTATAGAGGTAGGAGGCTCACTGTGCCCAGCGGCATCGAGGGTACATAGAACCAAGGTACCCGAGTCAGCGGAGGTAATGAAATAAGTACCGAGTAATAAACACGCAAGTACGCTAAGTAGTTTACCAAACATACCTGTATCTAGATTGTCGAATAGCGTAAACAAAGCGCGTGTCGTATCGGCTTTAGTCGCTTCAAGAATCGGGCCGCCAGAAAAATCCGCAGGTGGTGTTTGTTTGGCTTCTTGTGCCGCAGTGACTTGCTCTTGATGAGCAACACGAGCGTCTTGCTCTACCTTTAACGCTGCGCCACCAAATACTGAAATCCATAAAAACGTGATCAGCGTAGGTACGATGAGAGCACCACCGATAAGCTCACGTATTGTGCGCCCTTTAGAGATACGAGCCACAAACATGCCAACGAAAGGTGCCCAAGTCATCCACCAAGGCCAGTAATAAGCCGTCCACCAGTTTTGCCAGCCAGAGTCATTCTGTGCATCGCTCCATAAGCTCATACCGACAATGTTTTGTGCATAAAGCCCCGTGCTTTCGAGTAGCGTATTTAAGATATAGCGAGTTGGACCAATGTAAAGTACGACTAGCACGAGTGCGAGTGAGAGCAGCATGTTCCATTCTGATAAACGGCGAATACCTTTTCCTACACCAGATAGCACCGACGCAACCGCACAAGTACAAAGGGAAACGATAATAAAGAGTTGAATCCCCAAACTAATATCTAGACCAAAGGCTTGATTCAAACCAGAGTTTATTTGGATAACTCCCATCCCCAAGGTTTGAGAGATACCGAAAGCAGTCACCGCGACGGTTAGGATATCAACCGTGTGTCCGATAGGCCCATAAATACGATCACCAATCAAAGGGTACAAGATAGAGCGTAGGGTAAAAGGCAGATCTTTACGGTAGGAAAAGTAAGCTAATGCGAGTGCAACAATGATAAAGACAGACCAAGGATGTAGACCCCAGTGAAAGAATGTCAGTTTCATTGATGTTGTTGCGGCTTCATTGGTCAGGCCTTGAGTAAATGGGTTGTCAGCGTAATGCCACATCGGTTCGGCGACCGACCAGAAAATCAAGCCTATCCCCATGCCTCCGGAAAAAAGCATGGATACCCAAGACAAATAACTAAACTCTGGTTTTTCGTCATCTTTACTCAAACGAATATGTCCATATCGACTAACCATAAGGTAAAGAAGAAAACCGACAACGAGTGAAACAAGTCCGATGTAAAACCACTTCATATTCTGCAGCAAAATGCCGGAAATCGTTTCGAAGTATTGGCCCGCTTGGTTGGCGAGAATGGCGCAGAAAAGTACAAAACCGATAACGACGATCTTTGATGCGATAGTCACAGTCGGATTGAGTCCTTTCAATATCCCAGATGTTGCTCTCATAGGCATCCCTCACAGTGCGTTTGTTTTAGCGTTATTGTTTGTTGCGTTATTGTTAATTTTTGAAAGAGAGTAGAGAGAGGGCTTTTGTGTTTCAACTGATTAATACTCATCGGTTAATGAGTATTAATCATGACAAGAAGATCATTGTTAATTAAAAGGTTGTTTTTTGTTCAAGATCAATGCATGAATGACAAAAACTCATCCAAGCCCGGCGAAAAAGTCGTTTGTTTGTTGCCGGGTTGTTAATCAAAATCATCTCCACTAACACAACACGATGTTGTACGCACTGGATGCAACTCGACTCTCGGAGATAAGAATATGAGCAATGTCAACCAAACCATTATTCCTGTTGAACTTGTTGATAATGTACTGAACCCAATCAGTGAAGCAACAGGAATGCCGAATCAGGCCTACACCAGCGAAGAGTATTTTACTTTTGAGCGTGATCAGGTGTTTGGTAACACTTGGGTATGCATTGGTTTTGCATCAGACCTGCTTAAAAATGGTTATGTAATGCCACTTGATTTCATGAATCTTCCACTACTCATGATGAGAAATCGTCAAGGTGAAGTCCAAGTCTTCCACAACGTGTGTAGCCACCGAGGTATGAAGCTGGTTCATGAGGCAGGCGAAGTTCAAGGCATGATTCGCTGTCCTTACCATTCATGGACGTACGATCTTGACGGCAATCTAAAAGGCACACCACACATCGGTGGTATCGCAAAACACAAAGATGACCGATTTAAGTGTGAAAAGCATGGCCTTAAGCCACTTCGTTCAGCCGTTTGGATGGACATGGTATTCGTCAACTTATCGGGCAAAGCAGAAAGCTTTGAAGAGCATATCGCGCCGCTAGAGCAACGTTGGCAGCAATTCTTAGGTGAAGAAGGATTAGGGCTTCTTCGCCGCGTGAACATGGGTGGCAACTTAGAGATAGAAGTGAAAAGTAACTGGAAGCTTGCCGTAGAAAACTACTGTGAAGCTTACCACTTACCTTGGGTGCATCCGAGTTTGAACAGTTATTCTCGCCTAGAGGATCACTACAACATCATGTTTGCAGAGCGTTTTGCTGGCCAAGGTAGTCTCGCATACAACCTCTCTGATACTGCAGGAACACACTTACCTAAATTTCCAAGCTGGCCAGAAGATAAACTGCGTCATGCAGAATATGTTGCACTCTTTCCAAACGTGTTGCTTGGTATTCAAGCCGATCATGCCTTTGCGATGATGATTGAACCAATCACTGCGAATAAGAGTGTTGAGCACCTACGTGTTTTCTATGTGGGTGATGAAGCAACGAAAGATGAGTTCGCTGCGTGCCGTACTGCTACCGTTGAGTCATGGCGAGTCGTATTCGGCGAAGATATTGGAGCGGTCGAAGGTATGCAGGAAGGTCGTTACTCACCTGGCTTTGGTGGTGGTGTGTTCTCACCAGAAATGGATGTTCCGACGCATTTCTTCCAAACCTGGTTGGCAAAGCAAGTGAAAGCGGCACTGGAGCAGTAATATGATGCATTACCTTAATTATATTGATGGTGAGTGGTGCGATTCAGAGCAAGCGCTGACCGTCATGAACCCTGGCACAGCCGAAGCGTATGCGACGATTGCAGAATCCACTATCACCGATGCAGATCGCGCAATGGCAGCGGCACGTCGAGTGGTCAATCAAGGTCTTCTTTCGGACGTTCGTCCAGCCGTCAGAACCGAGTGGATGTTAAAAGCCGCCGCGGCTATTCGTGAAATGGTTGATGAAGGTGGGTTAGTTGCCTGCCGTGAAAATGGGAAATCTTTGCAAGATGCCAAAGATGAGTTTTTAGAATCGGCACGTTACTTCGAATACTACGCTGGCATGGCCGACAAGCTGGAAGGCTCGTCAATTCCGTTGGGTAAAGATTATGTCGATTTCACCCAATATGTGCCGTTTGGTGTGTCAGTGCAGATTGTGCCGTGGAATTTCCCAGTTTCTATTTGTGCACGCTCATTAGCTCCTGCATTAGCTGCTGGTAACGCAGTGGTGATCAAATCGCCAGAGATTTCCCCACTCGCTATGACGTTGTTGATTAAAGCGATTGAAAAAGCGGGCTTCCCAAAAGGCACGATTAACTTGCTATGTGGCAAAGGCTCAGTCGTTGGCAGCCACTTGGTGCAGCATCAAGACGTTGATCAAATTGTCTTTACAGGTTCTGTGCCGACCGGCCAACGCATACTGAAAGATTCAGCGCAACGCGCCACACCATCTGTGATGGAGCTGGGTGGTAAATCGGCCGCTATCGCACTGAAAGATGTGAGTCTCGAAACGCTTTTACAAAGCGTTCAAGTCGGTATTTTCTTTAACGCTGGTCAAGTTTGTTCGGCAATGTCTCGTTTGCTGATTCAAAAAGAGCGTTATGAAGAAGTAAAAGCGGCGGTTGTGGAAATGGCAAAAAGCCTAACCATTGGCCAAGGCGAAAGCCAGCCGGATATAACACCGTTGGTATCGGCTGATCAACAAGCGCGCGTGCTTGAAATGATAGAACAAGCAAAAGCCGACGGCGCGAAAATCCTAACGGGTGGATACGCCCCTGATTTGTCGGGTTACTTTGTGGCACCTACGGTGATTGAAGCCTCACCAGATATGCGTATTGCTCAAGAAGAAGTGTTTGGTCCTGTACTGGTAATTACACCGTTTGAAACCGAGCAAGAGGCCGTTGAAATCGCGAATGGCACCGATTTTGGCCTGGTCGCTGGTGTCTTTGGTGAAAGCCTAAACCAAACATTGCGTGTGGCACAGCAACTGCGTGGTGGACAAGTGTTCATCAATGAATGGTTTGCTGGTGGCATCGAAACACCATTTGGTGGCGTGGGCTTGTCCGGGTTTGGGCGAGAAAAAGGACAAGAAGCGATTTATAGCTACGTCCAGACACGCAATATTGCCATTCGTTTGCAGCAAGACAGCAACGTATAGCTACCGTGTAACTGTATTTTCATCACCTCGTACCGGCTTGGATTTCAGACCACAAGCTAGGGCGAGGTTGATGGAATCACAACAAATCTGACAGCGGTTTGTAAACACGGAAATTCTGAACAAGGTAGTTGGAGTATAAGTGATGAGAAAGTGGCTCTGTATTATTTGCGGCTTAATCTATGATGAAGCACAAGGTTGGCCATCCGATGGCATTGCACCAGGAACAGCATGGGAAGATGTACCGGATGACTGGTTATGTCCTGACTGTTTAGTGGGTAAGGCCGATTTTGAAATGATCGAAATTACCGATGATGCGCCACTAGAAGAGGTTGCAGCGGTGTCTTCGGTGTCGGTAGAAGCGTCTGTTCAGCCAAATACGGCTCAGCCTCTTCCATCTGAAGTTACTCAACCTGTATTCTCAAATGACCCTATCGTTATCATCGGTAGTGGCCACAGTGGTTACCAGTTGGCGGCGGCACTTAGAGCGCAATCTGAGACGGTTCCGATCACCGTCTTTACCGCTGATGATGGCGCTCTGTACAGCAAACCAGCTTTGTCTAATGCGTTGGTCATGAACAAAGACGGCGACGCGCTGCAAAGTGAAAGCGCGTTGGAGTGGGAAAGCCGTCTCAATATCCGCGTTTACCCGCATACGCGTGTTGAACAGATCGATCGTGCCAATTCAACGCTACATACCTCCATCGGTAAATACGCCTACAGCCGCTTGGTACTGGCAACAGGTGCATCACCGATTGAAATCCCAATTGAGGGCGATCGCTCTTGGGTTATGAGTGTGAACGACTTAGTTGACTACCGCCGTTTCAGAGCGGAGCTGCAAGACAAAAAGCGCATCGCGATCCTAGGTGATGGCTTAATTGGCTGTGAGTTCGCAAATGATCTGATCGAAAGCGGTTATGAAGTAACAGTTATCGGGGTGGGTCAATGGCCAATGGAGCGTTTGATCCCGCAACAGTTGGGTGAATCATTACAAAGCGCACTTGCCGATCGAGGCGTGCAATGGGCTCTACAAGACAGTATCACCAGAATCGAACCAAGGTCCGAATCCAGTGCGGTTTTACATCTAAACAGTGGCAAGCAGATTGAAGCAGATCTAGTGCTGAGCGCGGTTGGGCTCAAGCCAAATGTTTCTCTGGCTGAGCAAGCAGGGCTCGAAGTGGGCCGCGGCATTAAAGTGAATCAATTCGGCCAGACGAGTGATGAGAATATTTACTCGCTAGGTGATTGTGTTGAAACTGAGCAAGGTTGGCAGCCCTATATTGCACCGATTAATCAAATGATCCCTTCTGTAGCGAAAAGCTTGCTAGGCGATGTCGCCCCTATCTCGTTAACACCAACTCCAGTGATTGTAAAAACGCCGATTCTTCCACTCACGATTTTCTCGGTAGCCGCTGAAGAACAGGGACAATGGTACATCGAGAACCAAGCAGATGAATTGACCGCTGCGTTTTATTCACCAGAAGGAGCAATGCTCGGTTTTGCGTTGCTAGGAAGAAAAGTACAGTCATTACGCGGCCCTTGGCTAGATCAATTGTCATTGAAACTGTCAGCAGCGTAGCGGAGAAAAAAGATGATTCATTTACCCAATGATGACGTGACGTGTGGTTGGTACCATGCGTTGCCAAGTATTCCAGAAAAATCGGCGTTAAAAGGTAAACAAAGTGCTGACTATGCCGTGTTAGGTGCCGGTTTCGCAGGCCTAGCTATGGCAAGACGTTTAGCTGAACTTATGCCTAATGCACGAATTATACTGATTGATGCGCAACGTATCGGCCAAGGGGCTTCAGGAAGAAATTCGGGCTTTGTTATCGATTTGCCTCATAAGTTTTCACTTGAGCATCCCGACCCTGAGCACAAACAAAAGTTATTGTCGCTCAACCGTTCTGCGATTGCTCAGCTAGACACTTTAGTGTCGAAGCACAGTATTTCTTGTCAGTGGTCAGCAAAGGGCAAATATCAAGGAGCCGTAGGGGCGCGCGGTGAAGCATATCTCGATCACTTTGAACACCTAATGAAAGACCTTAGCGAACCATACTTCCATGTTAATGGCAGTGAGCTGGCGAAAGTCTTGGGAACCAACTACTACAGCCGCGCAATTTACACGCCAGGTGGTTATTTAATGCAACCTGCTGCTTTGGTGCGTGGACTAGGGGAAAGCCTTCCAGAGAACGTCGAGGTGTTAGAGAACTCGCCAATCCGCAAGCTCAGTAAAGAAAACGGTTGCTGGGTATTACATGGAGATAGTGGCTCTGTTGAAACCCCTGAACTGCTGCTTGGGACCAGCATTTTTACTCGGGAGTTTGGTTATCTTAAAAACAGACTACTTCCAGTGATGACGTTTGCAAGCTGGACGCGTCCATTGACCGACGCAGAAATGCAACGATACGGAGGTGAGCTGAATTGGGGGTTAACTCCAGCTGATCATGCGGGAACGACGTTACGTATGACCGCCGATCGACGTATTTTGATCCGCAATACTTACAAACACGTGCCGAAATATGGCTCAAGCATGAACGATAAAGCCAGAGAACAAATTCGCGAAGATCATCGTCAGGTCTTTCTGGCGCGTTATCCCGAGCTGGCCGACGTACCATTTACTCACACATGGGGTGGGGTGTATGCCATCTCTCGTAACTTTACTAACTTTTTCGGTCAATTAGATGAAGGTGTTTATGCCAGCGCTTGTGACAATGGTGTTGGTGCTGCGTGGGGAACCATTTCTGGAACACTGTTAGCTGACTATGTCGTTGGTGCGACATCTAAATCATTGGATGACATACAGCAAGTGACAGGAATGCCTTGTTTGAATCCGCCAGAGCCTTTTTTAGGTTTGGGAGTAAAAACGCGTATCCAATTAGCAAAATGGCAAAGCCGGAGTGAATTATGAAGCAAGTCAAACTTGTTGATAGTAAAAGTCTAGATTTCAATGTTCGTGGTGATACGCCGGGAATGGCGTATGTTGCCAGGGCGTTAAGCCCAGAAATTTCACCAAACATTGGCGTAGGCTTTGCTAAATGGGAAGGCGCTAAAGTGGCTTGGACAGTGCTTTATGATGAAGTTATTTTCGTGATTGAAGGCTGTTTCGAGCTGACCGCAAATGGTGAAACACATTTTGTGCACCCAGGTCAGATGCTGTGGATACCGGAAGGAACTGAATTGGTTTATGGTGGGCATGCTCTGTTCGGCTATGTGGTTCATCCAGGAAACTGGAAAGAGTTACATGGTATTGAATGACTTTTATCATTTAGTAGTGTTACGGAAAGGCAAAATAAAAATCCGATTTTTACCCATGAGTTTTCGTAAAAGAACTTAATCTCAATGGAGCAAGGGTTTCTTACTTGCTATGTTTCTTGGTCACGTTTCCAGACGTGTTAGACCTTCTCAATTGCTATTTTATCTATCAAAAAGGGAAGCCTTGGCTTCCCTATAATGAGTCTTCTTTTGGCTTGGCTAAATCTTTTATTTTAGCTCAAATTTACCCTGCATGATTGCCCAGTGACCCGGGAACGAACAGAAGAATGAATAGTCACCGCCGGCTTTCATTTTCTCAGTACTGAACGTAATGCTGGTGCTTTCACCGCCACCAATTACTTTTGTGTGAGCGTAGACGCGATCATCGTTTGGTTTTACGTAGTTATTTTCTGCTCCAGCTGCCATGCCATCAGTACCGACTGCTTGTAGGTTGGCTGTGTCAGAGATGACCACGTTGTGACCCATCGATTGCGCTGGCATCTTACCTGTGTGATTCAGCGTCAGTTTTACCTCTTTACAAGTGGCTGGTACGCTCAATGTTTTAGTAGAAAACTGCATCATATCGTTAGCATCTAATGACACTTCACACTCGGCACTGGCTTGGGCACCAAAGCTCATTCCGACTAATGCGAAGGTTGTTGCTAATAAACGTAAAGACATATAACACTCTCCATTTTGTATTTTAGGCTGACTTGGATTGATCTTATCCAATAGTTCTCATTATCAGCCAATTTTCACTCCAAAAACGTGCTTCAATCGGTATATTGACGTTTTGTTGCAAGCTTGTACTGGTCAGTTCCGCTATTTGATCACTCAAATACCTTATTTCATGCGATTGCGTGAGTTAAATCAAAAATCGTGATGAACCAGAGTTAAGGTGAAATTAATCTCGCTAAACGGGTGGAAGAATCGTTTGGTTTTAAGGTATTGGAGAGGTTTCGAGAAAGAAGCTCAGCTAAATTGCTGAGCTTCTATAGAACAGACGACAAGTAAACCTAGCGAGTTTGCTTTAACGTGTGCAACACATCATGCAGTGAAGGTGCGACAGTATGGCCTAATTGCTTTATTTCGTCACAAGGCTCAACCAAATCAGGGATTTGATAAGTGATCATGTTCGCTGCTACCGCAGCACGCACGCCATTATTTGAATCTTCAAAGGCGAGACATTTGATTGGATCTACGCTTAGACGACTTGCTGCAAGCAGGTAGATCTCTGGATCAGGTTTGCCGTGTGACACTTCACAGCCCGTCGTTAAGTTGTCGAAATACTTGCTTAGGCCCGCTAATTCCAACTTCTTCTGTGCCACTTCTTTTGCTGTAGAAGTGGCGACTGCAATTGGCAATCCTTGGCCTTTCAACCACTCAAGCAGCTCAATCACCCCTTCTTTTACCGGTATCGCTTGGTGCTTAACCACAGCGTCGTAACGGTCGCGCCACTCTTGGTGTAAGCGGTCAAGATCATCCCCATAAGCTTTACGAAAAATCACTTCAATGCCCGCTGCATTGCGACCAATGATTGAAAGGTAAACATCTTTATAGAAGGGTAGGTTCTGGGCTTCACATGCTTCTTGGAAAATATGCATACAGACGCGCTCAGTATCAAGGAGCAAACCATCCATATCAAAAATAGCAGCTTGGTAGTTCATTACATTAAGACTTTTTGGTTGGGATGGCGCATTTTGACACAAGCAGATCGGTTTTTCTTCTAAAAATTAGAACTTGATTTTGATCCTATGAGTTCACATTGCCTCTGAACACACTATACACAGAGTCTATAAATTAGGTGTGAAATATAATGTTTTTAAAATTATAAAATTCAGTTAAATAGATAAAACTCTATCTTAATATAAGCTAGAGTTTTATTAATATTCTATTGTTATTTTAACTATTGGATAATTTATTAATAGTTAAAATTAATAATAAAATAATACCAAATCACGATTGTTTACGACTGCATGAGTGTACCAGCTCTTGACTTCAGATATTTGTTGCTCTGATAAGCCTCCGAAGTCAACGTTATCTTGGTGAATATCTTGATTTTTTATCATAAAAACAACAGGGAAATCGTCAGGGAATGGGAATTTTATAGGATAATCGGTATTAGTGAATGGAATATCGCAGAAATCGTTTACATCGCAAGGATACCAAGAGTTATTGGATAAGTAATAACCAGTTATCTTACATATAGCTTCAAGCAAGTAAGCATAGGCGTAACCCAAGTGACTGTATTTTATCTCTTCAGACAACATTTGCATAAGAAGCTCTTCAGCTCGGATGCTTTCGCCACTACTTTCCAGCATTTCATTAATCACTTTAAAGGAGTCTTGACACCTTTCCATGATGGCTTTTTCTAGCTCTGGATTACGCTCATTCTTTAGTACGTTAAAAACCTTTTCAGTATCTAATGAATATACTGTCGCCCCATATCCCATATTTTTATTCTCCTCACTTTTATACAGTTAAATTCATTTAAGTGTTTTTATCGAAGGGATTATATTTTGATGTTTTTTGAAGGTAAAGTGTATACATAGAGGTTGTATTTATTATGATGAACTTTGAAAGTTTAGATTCTTAAAATAAATACTATATATTTAATTTTATTAGATCTGGCTCATAAAAATACCTTAACTATTATTGTGTTTATTGTTAAGGGTTATTAAATCTGTGAGGTGGTTCAAGACAATAAAATTTAGAAGAAAATACCGTCAAACTTAGGTGGCTATTCTATCTGAGCACTCAGCTCACTACTTATAGTGGGCTGAGTGAGCGGTTGGGCATCGGCTCTTTATTTGGCGATGAATATGCCATATTAGGTGATATTCGTTAGTGTCTATTTTATCCCCAGCCGTTTTGCTAATCGGTGCAAATTGCCGTTATCTAATTCAAGCTGACGTGCCGTTGCTGCCCAGTTGCCTTGGTTTTTTTCCAGAGCTCGAACAATCATCGCTTTTTGGAAGGCGTCTGTGGCAGGCTTTAATCCGCCTTCTGGTAGCTCAAGCCGAGATTTTTGTTCCGTTTTTTCAACGTTCTTGATGTTCTGATTCGGCGTTCGAATATCAAAATCTTGCTCAACTAACTCAATGTCCATGGCGTGAGTACGCGCCTTTGCCAAAACACCAGCACGTTTAATGACATGTTCAAGCTCTCGCACGTTGCCTGGCCATGAATAGTCTTTAAGTGCCAGCACCAAAGCAGGAGACAAACGAATGCTGTTTAATCCCAATTTGCTTCTTAAGCGTTCGGCGAAAAAGCCTGCGAGTAATACCACATCGTCTTCACGTTCACGAAGAGGTGGAACATGAAGCGGGAAGACACTTAAACGATGATACAAGTCGGCTCGGAAGCGACCAGCAGTCACTTCTTCATGCAATATGCGGTTAGTGGCGGCGACAATGCGTGTGTTGACTCGAATATGACGGTCATCACCCACACGTTGAATGTCGCCGTATTGTAGAGCTCGAAGTAACTTGGCTTGCAGCTCTAACGACAGTTCGCCGACTTCATCCAAAAACAGTGTGCCGCCGTCGGCTTGTTCGAACTTACCCTTACGATTACTGATTGCGCCTGTGAATGCGCCTTTGATATGGCCGAACAACTCGCTTTCCGCGACTGACTCCGGCAGCGCCGCACAGTTGAGGTAAACCAAAGTATTGCTAGAGCGGCTAGAACGATGGTGAATAGCGCTAGCAACCAACTCTTTACCTACGCCCGTTTCTCCCATCACCAGCACAGACAATTCCGTATCGGCGACTGCATCAATCTGCTCTTGAAGATTCTTCATACCCTGAGAGTTGCCAATGATTTCGTTACTTAAGGTGCGCTTCTCGGCGTAAGAATCACGTGGCAGGCTCGCTTGTGTCTCTAGTTGTTCTAGTAGGAGTGCAGTGTGTAGGCCACCTGCTGCCAACGCGCTGACAAAACGTAACTCTTGGTTGCGTAGCCCATCAAATTGGTTGGGGTCGAAGGCGTCAATCGTAATAGCACCAATCAGTTGATCGTCGATCAGCAAAGGCAAACCAATGCAAGAATGGACATGCAGTTTGTCATCGTGGTTTGGAATCAAGCCATCGTATGGATCAGGTAAGTCGCTGTCGGAGGGAAAGCGCACGATATCGCCTGCTCGGGCAATGGCTTCTAATCTTGGGTGCTGCTCAATGGAGAAACGGCGTCCAAGGACCTCTTTCGCCAATCCATTGATCGCTAAAGGTTTAAAGTGCTGGTCTTCATACAAAAGAAGGGCAGAAGAGTCACACTTCAATACCTCTCGAATCGTGGTTAATAACGTGTCAAAGCGAGCTTGTTGAGTGAGCGCCGAGTTAAGGTCTTGCGTGATGTGTAGCCATTGCGCGATTAAAGAAGTCATAGCCAATACCGATTGTGTCAATATGACTATTGTAGTGTCTAAATGACAATTTTCAACTGTGTCTCAATGACAGTCATTAAAGTTGGGTTTCAATTAAGCTATTGAAATATATGGCAATTATAAGTTGGCACGCCCAGTGCAATACAAGAAGAAATTATTTTTGTTTATCCCGTCATTCAAGGTAGTAATTATGACAATTCACGTAAAAAACAACATCCACTGGGTAGGTCAACGCGATTGGGAAGTTCAAGACTTCCACGGTACAGAATACAAAATGACAAAAGGTACCAGCTACAACAGTTATCTAATTCGTGAAGAGAAAACCGTATTGATTGATACGGTCGATCATCGATTCAGTCAACAATTCATCCAAAATTTAGAGATGGAAATCGACCTTAAGTCTATCGACTTTATCGTGGTAAACCATGCAGAAGAAGATCACTCAGGTGCATTGTCGGCATTGATGGAGAAAATTCCGAACACACCAATTTACTGTACAGAAGCGGCGATTGATTCGATTGTGGGTCATCACCACCATCCTGAGTGGAACTTCAAAACCGTAAAAACGGGCGACAGTATCGATATTGGTAACGGTAAGCAATTAGTCTTCGTGGAAGCACCGATGCTGCATTGGCCAGACAGCATGATGACTTACCTAACGGGCGATGCAGTGTTATTCAGCAATGACGCATTTGGTCAGCACTATTGCGATGAACGTCTGTTCAATGATGAAGTGGATCAAAATGAGTTGATGGAACAGTGTTTGCGTTACTACTCAAATATCTTAACGCCATTCAGCAGCTTGGTAACCGCAAAAATCAAAGAAGTGCTGAGCTTCAATTTGCCTGTCGACATGATCGCCACGTCACACGGTATTGTATGGCGCGATAATCCGGTTCAAATCATCGAGCAATACTTAGCATGGGCAGACAATTATCAAGAAGATCGCATTACGATTTTCTACGATTCAATGTCAAACAACACTCGAATGATGGCCGATGCAATCGCGCAAGGCATTCACGATGTCGATCCTGGTGTGGCGGTCAAAGTCTTTAATGTCTCTAAGCATGATAAGAATGAAATTCTCGCCAACGTATTCCGCTCAAAAGGCATCTTGGTTGGTTCTTCTACCATGAATAACGTCATGATGCCGAAGATCGCAGGCATGCTAGAAGAAATTACCGGTCTGCGCTTTAAAGCGAAGAAAGCCGCTGCATTCGGTAGTTACGGTTGGAATGGTGGCGCGGTGGATCGTATCCATGCTCGATTGACCGACGCAGGCTTTGAAACCGCAGTGAGTTTGAAAACCAAATGGCGACCAGATGGTAAAGCGATGCGTGAATGTCGCGAACATGGTCAAAACATCGCGAAATTATGGGCAAAGCATGACCTGACAAGTCCTGTTATTTCTCCGGCAATTGCTGCGTCTGCACCACAAGTTCAATCACAACCTGCTGCGCCAGCTACAACACAGGCGGTAGTAGATACTGCTCCTAGCAACCCTAGTACCGAGGCGCATCCTGCAGGTTGTCAATGCATGGTTTGTACGGTTTGTAATTGGGTATACGACCCAGCTAAAGGCGAGCCTAACCAAGGTGTTGAACCGGGTACAGCTTGGTCGGAAGTGCCAGATTACTTCTTGTGCCCAGAATGCCATTTAGGTAAAGACGTTTTCGTTGAATACAACGGTTAGGAGGGAATATGCAAGCACCTATTGTGATTATTGGTAGCGGCTTTGCGGCTTACCAATTGGTGAAAACAGTGCGTCGAATGGACGCACATATTCCGCTGCAAGTGTTTACTGTTGATGATGGCGCGGAATACAACAAGCCCGATTTGAGTCATGTATTCAGTAACAAGCAAACTGCCCGAGACTTGGTAGTTAAAAGTGGTGAGGCGTTTGCACAGGAACACAACATCGAACTGTTCGCCCATACCAAGGTTGAGCATGTCGACGTGCAAGCTCAGCAAGTGGTCGCCAACGGCCAAACCTATCCTTATTCCAAACTGGTGTTTGCGACAGGCGCGAAAGCCTTTGTGCCGCCAATATCTGGTGGTGCAGCACCTGAGGTGATAACGCTGAACTCGCTGCAAGAATATCAATTAGCGGAAGAGCAAATTAGCCGCGCGGAACGAATTCTAGTAATGGGTGGTGGTTTGATCGGCGTCGAGATCGCCATGGATCTCGCAACCAGTGGTAAAGCCGTTACGGTGGTTGAGCCAAATCCCCGTTTGCTCGCTAACTTGATTCCTGAATTCGTCGCATTGCCACTGGAGAACCAACTTAAGCAGCAAGGTATTCAACTTGCCTTGGAGACTGGAGTTGCTGCGATTAATCACTCAAATGATTCGCTGGTGGCAAGCTTGAGCCAAGGTAAAGCAATTGAAGCTGATGTAGTGATTTCAGCGGCGGGTTTACGTGCAAACACTTGGTTAGCGAAGGCTTGTGGGTTGAGTGTCAATAAAGGCATCAAGGTGGATGCTCGATTACAGACATCAGCAGCCAATGTGTTCGCATTAGGCGATTGTGCTGAGATCCAAGGTCGAATGATGCCGTACCTCCAACCGATCGTGCTAAGTGCCAATGCTTTGGGCAAACAACTACTGGGGCAAGAAGCAGAGTTGAAACTACCGCCTATGATGGTAAAGGTCAAAACGCCGAGCTACCCAATTCAATTGGCAGGCGATTTTAGTTCGGTGACGAACTGGAGCGTGCAGATTTCTCAAACTGGCATTGCCGCGAAAGCAGAAGATGAAAATAGCCGACTCATGGGCTTCGTCGTGACGGGAGAACAAGTTACGCAAGCATTTCCACTACTCCGAGAGTTGTCTCAAGCCGCTCAGGCTTAACCGATTTTAACGAAAAGAATTGTAATTAGAGAGGGTATCATTATGTCGCATCTAAGAATTCCTAAAGACTGGACTGTTCAACGTTCAACGCCTTTCTTCACTAAAGACAATGTGCCACCAGCGCTACTGACTCATCACAATACCGCTGAGGGAGTGTTTGGACAGCTGTGCGTCATGGAAGGGCAAGTGACTTACTACGGCTTTGCTGATGAAAATGCCACAGAAGCAGAAGTGGTGGTGGTGATTAATGCAGGCCAGTTTGCTACAAGCCCACCGCAGTACTGGCACCGCATTGAGATGAGCGATGATGCTCAGTTCAACATCAATTTCTGGTCGAACAAGGACAAGAGTGGGCAAGCGATGTTCCATGCTAAGCAGTAGTGAACCTATGTAAGTGCTTTGACTGTTACGCTAATCGTCAAGTAAAGGGGTGTAGAAGGCGCAATAAACGGACTGCAATGCAGGATCATCGAGACCGAGGAAAGAGAAATCACGAGTAATGATTTCAATTCTTTAGTAGCATGTTACGAAACATTTCAGTCAGGTGAACTAAGGGAAGCGTGCAATGGAAAAACAACGAGTAGCATTTATTGGTCTGGGTGTGATGGGATACCCAATGGCTGGTTACCTAAGTAAAGCGGGCTTTGAAACCAAAGTATACAACCGCACAAAAGCGAAAGCAGACAAATGGGCTGAAGAATACCAAGGCGTAGCTTGTGAAACACCACGTGAAGCGGCGGAAGGCTGTGACATCGTTTTTACCTGTGTGGGTAATGATGATGACGTTCGTAGCGTTGTTTACGGTGAAGAGGGCATTCTGGTCGGCTTGAAAGCGGACGCAGTGCTAGTCGATCACACGACCACTTCTGCAGACCTAGCGGTTGAGCTGGCTGAAGCGTGTGTTAAGTACGGTAATCACTTTATTGATGCGCCAGTTTCTGGTGGTCAAGCGGGCGCAGAAAATGGTGTTCTAACCATCATGTGTGGTGGTGAACAAAGCATTTTTGACCGTGTGTCTCCGGCGATGGATGTGTACGCGAAGCAGATGACGCTACTGGGTGAAAACGGTCAGGGTCAACGCTGTAAGATGGTAAACCAAATCTGTATTGGAGGCGTTTTACAAGGTCTGAGTGAAGCTTTGTTGCTAGCACAAAAATCAGGCTTGGACATTGCTCAAGTTGTAGAAACACTTAAGCATGGCGCTGCAGGTTCTTGGCAGATGGAAAACCGCGCAAATACGATGGCTGAAGACAAGTTCGATTTTGGCTTCGCTATTGATTGGATGCGCAAAGACTTAGGTTTCTGTCTGCAAGAAGCTGAGCGAGTGGGTCTAGAACTTCCACTGACTAAGAAGGTGGATGAGCAATACGCAGACCTTCAACGTGATGGTTTAGGTCGCATGGATACATCAGTACTGATCAAAGCGGTAGCTAAAAATCAGTAGTTGATGAATCAGTAATAGATAAACAGTTCTTTGGTATCAAAGAGCTTAAAGAAATCTAAGTTAATCATAATGAATCACCTTGAGCATGTTTTGTGACTTGTGATTAAGGATTAGTGATTTGAAATCAGGAGGTGCTGTAGAGCACCTCCTTTTTTTCGTCTTTAAATCACACAGTGTAATGATTGCAGCGTTCGCTTACTTGTTTAAGCCTAGTGCAATTTCAAGACCTTTGCCGTACGCTTCGTCCGCTTGGTATGCGTGTTGAACGTGGCGCTGTTGGATGAACTCTGGCACACCGTCCATTGCGCGAGCTGTGTTGTCGAACAGAGTTTGACGTTGCTCTTCACTCATCAGACGGAATAGGTCACCCGCTTGGCTGAAGTAGTCTTCGTCTACACGGTGATCGTAGTGATCAGCGTTGCCGTTGATGCGTAGAGGTGGCTCAGAGTAATCTGGTTGCTCTGCCCATTCTTGTTTGTAGTTTGGCTCGTAACCTAGTGTTGAACCAAAGTTGCCATCAACGCGCATTGCGCCATCGCGGTGGTAGCTGTGAACAGGGCAACGAGGTGCGTTCACTGGTATTTGATGGTGGTTCACACCTAGACGGTAACGCTGAGCATCGCCGTAAGCGAACAGACGACCTTGTAGCATTTTATCTGGAGAGAAGCCGATACCAGGTACGACTGCTGCTGGGTTGAACGCTGATTGCTCAACTTCTGCGTAGAAGTTTTCTGGATTACGGTTCAGTTCGAACTCACCAACTGGGATCAGTGGGTAATCTTTTTGAGACCATACACGTGTTAGGTCGAATGGGTTGAAGTTGACTTCATCCGCTTCTAGCTCAGGCATGATCTGTACGTACATCTTCCATTTAGGGAAGTCTTGACGCTCAATCGCTTCGTAAAGGTCACGGTGATGGCTTTCGCGGTCTTTACCTACGATCGCTTCTGCTTCTTGGTCAGTTAGGTTTTTGATGCCTTGCTGAGTTTTGAAGTGGAATTTTACCCAGTAACGCTCGTTTTCTGCGTTGATGAAGCTGAATGTGTGGCTACCAAAACCATGCATATGACGGTAAGAAGCAGGGATACCACGGTCACTCATTACGATAGTCACTTGGTGGAATGCTTCAGGTAATGACGTCCAGAAATCCCAGTTGTTGGTAGAGCTACGCATGTTAGTGCGAGGGTCGCGTTTTACTGCGTGGTTTAGGTCTGGGAATTTTAGTGGGTCACGTAGGAAGAATACTGGTGTGTTGTTACCAACCAAGTCCCAGTTACCTTCTTCAGTGTAGAATTTTAGTGCGAAACCACGGATGTCACGTTCTGCGTCTGCTGCACCGCGCTCACCAGCTACAGTAGTGAAGCGAGCGAATAGTTCTGTTTTTTTTCCGATGTCAGAGAAGATTTTAGCGCGAGTGTATTTTGTGATGTCGTGCGTTACTGTGAACGTACCGTAAGCACCAGAACCTTTTGCGTGCATACGACGCTCAGGGATCACTTCGCGGTCAAAGTGTGCCAATTTTTCAAGGAACCAAACGTCTTGTAATAGTTGAGGGCCACGAGGACCTGCAGTCATAACGTTTTGGTTATGTGCGACAGGGCAACCTGCTGCTGTAGTCAATTTCTTGTTTGTCATTTTTCTTCCCCCTCCAGGGCTCAATACCTTAGAAACTGTAGAGGAGGTTATTACGGAAAAGCTGGAGGAGAAAACTGATATTGCTTATCAATTCAATAGATGGTGACTATGGTCGAAACTATATTAGAATCAGAAATTTACTACATTAGCTTGATTGACATAACAATCGACGTTCTCGAAAGCGATTGACTGGGGGGGGGAGCGCTATCCAGTTAGCGTGCCTGCGATGCTAGTAATATCGCCCCTTAAATGAAGTTTTACGTGTCATCAAAGGGGCGAAAGGGGGGAAGTAATTAAGAGTACTTCACTTCAAGTTGTTCAGCTTTTGCAAATGCTGGGTGTGTCGCGAGCTGTTTCCCATAACGTTCAATATTAGGGAAGTGATTAACTAAACCAAACTTTTGAACCAATTCGACAATGAAAGACATCATGATGTCTGCGCCAGTCAGCCGCTCTTCTACTAGGTAAGTTTTGCCTTCTAAGGATTGCTCGAAGTAGCCTAGTACATTCATTGCTTCCTTGTCGGCATAGCCTGATAAAAACTGAGTTTCATTTGGCTCTTTGCTTACGAAGATTTTTAGCAGCATAGGTAAAATTGCAGAGCTTTCTGCAAAGTGCATCCATTGCAAATATTCTGTGTGTGCTTTTGTACCACGCTCAGGAGCAAAGGCTCCGTCACTGTATTTCTCAATCAAATATTCGGTCATTGCACCTGACTCAATGATAATCTCGCCGTTATCTTCAAGAACAGGTGACTTTCCTAATGGGTGAACACTTTTTAGTTCTGGCGGTGCCATGAAGGTCACGGAATCACGGACATAGGGTACAATCTCGTAATTTACATCTAGCTCTTCAAGTAACCAAATGATGCGCTTTGAACGAGACTGATTGAGGTGGTGAAGTTTAATCATTTACATATCCCTTTTTATAATGGGTCGTTAATCTGTACTACAAGCTTGCCGAAATTCTTACCTTCCAACAGACCGATGAATGCTTCTGGCGCATTATCCAGTCCTTGTACTAGATGTTCGCGGTATTGGATCTTTCCTTCTGCCAACCATTGATTAATATCTTGCGCAAATTCACCGTAACGATGTCCGTAATCATCAAAAATGATGAAGCCTTGCACCTTGATTCGTTTGGTCAGGAGCTTACCCATTAGTAATGGAAGATGGTCGGTACCTTCAGGCAGCTCTGTCGCGTTGTACTGAGAAATCAAACCACAAAGTGGGATACGCGCATTTGTATTCAGAAGTGGCATTACAGCCTCGAATACTTTGCCACCTACGTTTTCGAAGTAAACATCGATACCTTTGTCACAGGCATTTTTCAGTTGTTCTGCAAAGTCTTCAGCTCTGTGATCAATACACTCATCGAAACCAAGCACCTCTTTAGCGTAACGGCATTTTTCTTCTCCGCCTGCTATACCAACAACTCGGCAACCTTTGATTTTACCAATTTGACCAACTGTTGCGCCTACAGGCCCCGTAGCAGCTGCTACCACGATGGTTTCCCCTGGTTTTGGCTGACCAATGTCGAGTAAACCCATGTACGCGGTAAATCCTGGCATACCTGCAACGCCTAACGCGTAAGAAGGGTTTTGCGGTTCTTTACCAAGTTTAATGACCATCTCACCAGTTGAGATAGCGTAGTCTTGCCAGCCAACAGTGTAGGCAAGAACCCATTCACCTGCTTCGTAATCTGGGTGGTTTGATGCTTCTACCTGACAAACTGTACCACCGACCATTACGTCATCAATTGCAACAGGGTCAGCGTATGATTCGGCATCACTCATGCGACCACGCATGTATGGATCTAGAGATAAATAAACCGTTCTCAATAGCATTTCACCCTCTTTCGGAGTCGGTTTCGTTACCTCTTCTAAACGAAAGTTTTCTTGTGTCGGTGCACCATGGGGACGTGACGCGAGTACTATTCTGCGATTTGTTGCGTTAGTCATATCTATCTCACTTGTTGATTAGACCGGTCGTCTAGTATTTATTTCAAAATATCCCGCTTATGTAAAGCGGGAAGGTTTACTGTGTTAACACTGACGCTTTTTCTGACAGTGAAACGTGTGTAGGGTGTTCATTCTGCTTCCACGCCGCCCGTTATGGGCAAGTGCGCGTATTCTGCAGTAAGTGTTGAGTATAGGTCAGACTTTGCGTCAATGCTGCCTGATCTTGATAAAGTTTGTTCAGCAAGCTAGCGCCATTCCAAAGGTAGTATATCTGCCTTGCTAATAACGCACTGTCACCATTGGGGATTGAGCCATCTTGAATGCCGATGTCAATGCAATCCGCTATCGCTTGAATGGTTTTGTCTGCTCCTTGGCGTAATGCCAAGCGCATTGACTCAGAGAGATCGGAGACTTCTGCACTTAACTTAACCAATAAACATTTGTTCGCATTACACACGTCGTCTTCTACTTTGACCATTTCTTCGAAATAGCTCATTAGGCGTTGGTAGCCACTCAGTTCAGTATTGGTAAAGCGTGCGTTTAAACGCTCAAAATACTTAGTAAAGTAGTCTTGAATCATCGCTTCACCAAATTGTTCTTTGGATTTGAAGTAATGATAAAACGAGCCTTTTGGCACTGCGGCCTTTTTTAATAGCTCTGAAAGACCAACACTCGTGAACCCTCGGTTTACGATCAACTCGTATCCGACGTCGAGAATATGTTGGCGTGTGTCATTCGTCTTTGCGTTCATGAAGTGTACTATAGAATGAATTAGACCAGTCGTCTAGTATTTGTTGTGGGTTATTTAATCAGCTCATACTCAATAACAAAGAGCGTGTCGGTATTTGGGTAGATTTCTCGAATTAACTGCTTGAGTTTTGGTAGTTCGATGGCTTCTTGTTCTGCATGAAACTCATTAATATCTTCAAAGTGAAGTGGTTCTACAGAACGTATCTTGATATCGCAGACTTTACGATCCGTTTCTAAGGTAAAAACTTCGACTTCTGTATTGGGTACGTAATGGCTTTCTGATTCATCTCGAATCGTTATCGTCTTTTTGCCTGACGTGATCAACGGGGTTAAGAATTCAAAAAAAGTAATCTTGGTTGGATGAGATGGCATGATGTACTCGTTAGTCTGGTTGTTTGGCGTAATTATATACCCAAATACCCCAGAGATTCCTGTCTTACTAGAACGATCGAGCGCGGATGAGGCGAATTAACTTGGCACTAAAGTAACCTGAGATAACGCCTATCCAGTTGGTGCTGAGATCATCAAAACTAAATGATCGATTTGGAATAAAAAGTTGGCTTATTTCTTCCATTGAAACGATAGCCAACAGCAGTAGCAAAAGACGAATCCCAAAAATGTCGGTTTTATTCGAGCTCACCAGAGAAGGGAACGTGAAAACCGATAAAAAGCCGATCAATAAACTGAAAGTAAAGTGAAGCGTACTCGATCCGCCTAAGTAGGTTTCCATTTGCAGGTAAGCGGTATGGTGTAGGTCAGAGCTTTTCCACAAAGAAAGTGAAGCGGTTAACATCAGGACTAAAACAAAACTCGTGCGTGCCAGTATTAAAGCCATAATTAACCTATTGGAAAGAAGCCTAAGTAACGTTTTACAAAGTACAGTGCAGCTAAATTCTGGATAGCCATGCCAATTGCCATTGCCCACGCTGCACCAATCACCCCAAACATTTGGCAAAGCGTAACAAGTAGGCAGATGGACACCGTACCGGAGGAAATTGTAATGTATTTCATGGTTCTCTCATGACCACTCATTAATAATAAAAAACCTACTGAACCAGTCGCAACATTGACTAACTGCCCCAGAGAAAGGACGACTAATAGTGGCGCCGCGGCGAGAAACTCCTCACCAAAAAACTGCATTACAAACTCGGGGAAGAGGGTGCAAATAATTACGGGTACAATCGCTAAACCAACATTGGCTCGGCACGCCAAGCGGCTCAGGTTCTGCAGTTTACGCATTTGACGCTCTTTGTAGAGAGAGGCAAACATCGGGGCGACCACAAAGTTAATGGTAATCAGCACGAAGCCAATCAGTAGTGATGTACGTTGGGCTGCGGCTAACAAACCGAGTTCCGCTGTTGAGATAAAAAAGCCCGTAATAACAAGGCTTCCCCATTGAAGAACATTCGTGAAGATACTGCCAACCCAGACTTGCTTGGCAGAAGAGACCATTTTTTTGTTTGGTACGAAAGCCGATGTTTGATATTGATCTGAGCCAAGCCAATTGGCACTAGATATGACCGCGACACCTATGCTCGCTAAAAGCAGTGCGGTCATTAGATTGTTGATATTTTGCTGACCGATATAGTCTAGGGCAAAGACAAAAATGACCATCAACATGCTTACCCCAAGCTGCAACGCAAACAGAGATGATACGACTTTTCTACATGCTTGAAGCACCCGACTGTTGGTTTGCGCAAGCACCAAGAAAGGTATGCAAAGCAAGCATAAAGTAATCGCATACATTGGTGATTGAGTCTGGTTTAGCTGTTCTGGAAACAGATTAAACCCTGCTAACAAAACGCCTATGGCGAGCAAGCAAAATGCCATACTTCGATAAAGTGCGGTTTTATAGTTTTGGCTTTGTTCAAGCTTCTCTTTGTTATTAAAAGCGATCGCATTGTAACGAACTAACGAGACATCAAAACCTAGCTGAGAAACGATAGCGAGTAGCGAGACTAGGTTGAATAAAAGAAAAATTGACCGGCCGTCGAAGCGTCACTGGTCTTCGATACAATCAGAGTCAGTAAAAAAGCAAATAGCGCACTCAACACACGCGTGATTGCGGTTTTTAATCCAGTAGATAACAAGCTTTTTTTACCGCTGGGCATCAACAGTAATTTTTGTTGAACAGTGTGAAACATAGGGGCATTTAACCGTAAAGTTTATTGAGTGCGAGGCGCTGTTTTTCTTCACTGAAGGCATCGTTTAATTCTGCTGTATATTGGCGAAAATCAATCTCTTCATAATGATTGACACAATGCGCGATCTGCTTGGCCATTTCTTCAGGTGTGAGCGCTAAAAACGGGTAGTTGAGATCTTTGGTTGCGCCGATGGTCCGAATAACCATAGGAAGATGTAACTTGGATGCTTCTAGAATGGTTAACGGCATCCCTTCCCATGCTGCAGTATGTAGATAAAGGTCTGAACCCTTGAGCTTTTCAACTACCTCATCGCGAGGCAGCATGCCCGTTACATCCACATTTTCAGTGCGTAATTTCTGTTCGAGTACGTGGTCACCGCCACCTATCCATGTGATCTCTATCGGGCGGTTAAGCGCATACCGATTAAGGAACTGCAATGTGCTGATAAGAAACTGAGGATCTTTTTGAGGCGCGACACGACCAAGTACAACGAGCTTCAGCGCTTCTTGCTTGTTTCGCTCTATACGATCTTCACTTTGATAAGACACGTAGTTGTTGAGCAGTTCGGCACGTTTCGCACCAATGCTAATGGCTAGGTCACATTCTCGTTGGCTACAGCCTGCAACCACATCAATTTTGCTCAGTTTTACTTTCTCTAGTGCTTTATAGATCTGGCGTGCAAGCTCTGAGATATCTTCACGTTCGAAGGCATAACAGTGCGGTGTGTAAACCAAGCGTGCCTTGCCAAGCTTTAGAAATCGGCCGAGAAATCCTGCTTTACTCGAGTGCAAATGAACGACGTCGGGACCAAGTGATGCAATCATGTGGTTTGCATCGCGAATAAATTGAAGCAAGCCGCCTTCTACCCACTTTGTCTGTACGAAAATGTGGTGGTTGTTCTCATTGGTCAAGTCGTTTTCTCGGGCTCTGGCTAGCAAGAAATGCTGATAAGGCTCGTCTCTGGATGAGTGAACATAACTATAGAGGGCGGTTTGAACGCCACCTCCAAATGCTTCTGTAACATGGAGCACTTTCTTCATGATGATTTTGTCCCTGGTGTTTGCATCCATTTGTGTTTAAAAGCATCACGCTCTTGCTCTGAATAAACGTGGCGATACAAGGGAAGATCGTACATATAGAACAGTTTTGAGAAGTCGTAGTGATTCTTAAAGTGTTGGTGGATATTGGAGTACCACTTGTTTTTCGCTTCGTTGCTGTTTTTCAGCACGAAGTCTTGCAACTCAAGAAACTCACCGATTTCTTTATCAAGAGAACTGAGCTGTTCGCATTTGATTAGCATGACGTTGGCCTGAGCGTTCTGGAATGTGAAGAAAGGTTGAGTGTTGTCCAGCTCTTGGCGCATCACATCGATATTGAAATTACGCTTTAACTCGTTGTCGAACCAGTCCGCAAAATAGTTGAGATTGATATAGTTATCAAAGCAATGCTCGAGGTGCTGATACGTGACTTCCATATCTCGGTGAATTGCATCGTTCTTTTTGCCTTCGATAAATTGCAAATGGAGATCTTGAAAGAAGCGAGAAAAGACAGTTGCGATTGGATCGCGGACCAGCGTAACGATTTTAATCTGCTCGCGTTTTTGTAAGATACGTTTTCGCTGCTTGAGCACTAAGCGATAGAGTGCGCGGTTTCGGAAGTCGAAGAATTTACTCACGTCTTTTTTATTGTGATACATGTGAAATTCTTCGTGATCATCAAAGGTGTGGATGTGATAGCTCGGGATATTTTTCTCCCCTAGCGTGTGCTCAATTGATGAGGAGCCAACTTTGCCCATTTGGTAAACTAAAACAAAATTATCAGCTTGGAGTTCTCGGTTCTTTTCAAATTGTCGAGAGATTGAATACTTCATCTATCCTATCCTTGATTATTCATATTCGTGGTGATGGTTTACCGGAAAAGTATGAGCAATGGCCCTTGAGTCGTTGCTCATGCTGATCATGACGGGTAATAAGAGTATTAAAATTATGGTGGTGTTTACCGCAACGAAAAACACCATGATGAGGGCGTATATCGCAAGTAATAGGCTTTTTCTGTTTTCATTAAGACTACGGAAGCAAAAGCGAATAAAAAGAAAATAACCACCAAACAGCAGACCGATACCAAGTAATCCGTATTCAATTGCGGTATCTAACACAAAGTTGTGGGTGTAGATCGCCAGCTCATCATAGTTAAAGTAACTGATCATAAAGTTGGGTAACATTTTCGCGCCGACACCTAACACTGGGTGTTGAAGTAAAATATCTAGCCCATTGGCAAGTAAAAGTTTTCTATGAAGATTCGATACCCAGCGGGCTTCACTTTGGTTGGCAAATAAGACGTCTTCTTGGGTTATTTCCAATGTGTCTGCTAGCGTTTCAAACCCAACGTAGAGTGTGGTTGTGACGGCAGTAAACACAATAAAGCTTAAGGCTAATAAAATCGTCCACGTGTACGTTTCGCTGAGCGATTTTCTCATTAAGTTTTTTACGAGCAGTTGGTCAAAGAAGAAAAGCAGACAAAAACCAAGTAGCGCTTTTCTTTCTTGTGACAACACCAGTAATACTAAAGCTACGAGCATCAAAAGGTGGAAAGCGCGAATTTTATCTCGATAAAGGTACAGTAGTGAGCACAGTACACCGAACCCGTATTTACTTACCCCGAGTAACTTAAACCCACTTTGATAGCCCTGAGCAAAGTGCCATAAGGCAACGAGCGTACAGATGAAAAACAACAGATACGTGAAATATACCATTACCCGTTCGTCATCAAACACGCCATAGGCGTACATTAGGCTCAGTAGGCACAAAATCGCTAACCATTGCACAGTTTCTATAACTAGCGGCATTAAAGGGACGCGATTTAGCAGACCATTTATGAACACATACCCAGTGAACAATACGAGGAACCCCATACAGGGATGCATGAGTTTTTCAGCTTTTCCTTCCAATACCACTAATGCAGTAAAACCAATAGACAAAAGGCTTGCGATGTCAGATGGGGCTAGCGCTATTCCTCCAGCACGAAACTTCATTGGAATAAAGAACAATACTAATAGGCATGCTGCAAGCAATGAGGCGCGATGGCTCGATGGCGCGGAACTATTTGTTGGCGCAAAGCTGCTGGTAGATTCCATAGTAACCTTCACGAAATTTATCGATGGTGTAGAGAGAGGCCCTATTGACTGAGTATTGACTTGCAGCGTCGTACCGCTCAACACTTTCACACAGCTGGAGGACTTTTTGGCTCAGTTCAGTGGCGTTACCAACTTGAAATAAATATTCGGCACGTCCGGTGACGTCATCCAAACCAGGTACGTCCGATGATAATACGGGTAAGCCTGCTGCCATGGCCTCAACCGCCGCCAAGCCAAAGCCTTCGACGTGCGACGATTGCACGTAAATATCCATGTCGTTCAAAAAGGCTGGAACGTCAGAAACTACGCCATGAAAGTGAACACGTTGCGCGACGTTGATTTTTGTTGCCAATTCTTGCAGTGACGATTTTTTTTCTCCATCTCCCGCAAGGTGGAGTTCGTATCGTCTTGGTAAATGGATAAGTGCTTGGATAAGCGTTTCATGATCCTTATGTTGGTGAAGTCGGCCCACCATTCCAATCTTGATAACTGGTTTGTCGATTAGGTGGCTGGCGCATCTTGGCGTCATAGAAAACCTTTTTAAATCAACGCCATTGTGCACCACGTGATATTTGTGTTGGTAGCGAGGCATGAACTTCACCAGTTCATCTTGTACTTTTTCACTAATACTGACTGTCAAGTCGTGGCCCCAATATAAGACGTATTCCATGAACTTAAACAGCGGATAGTCACGTCGACGGTTATAAGAACAGTGCTCAGTCTGGATTCGTTTTTTACCTACCGCCAATAGCGCTAGGTAAATGGAAGGGTAGAGGTGCCCGTGAACGACATCCGGCCAACGCAGCAAAGAGAATTTCTCACTCAATGGCAATGTGCGCCAGTTAAAACACTCTATGCCTTGGGCGGATAGCATTGGTAAGTAATCATTTTCATCACACAAGACCAAAATTTTGATTTCGTATTCAGGCTTATGTTCTAAAACAAGGTCGACTAAGAACTTCTGAGCACCGCCGTTCTGAGAAAGATCATTGATAATATGTAGAATCTTGGTTTTCATGATTAATTGGTCAGATATTGCTGTTTAAGGTCGGTGATTTCTGCATTTGAGAAAAAGTGCTTCGTCAATTTAGAATTCAGCATTTCTTCAACGTACTCGGGTGTAGGTTGAAATTGCGTTTTGAATTCTTTCATTAGTGGCGAGTACCATTTGTTGTCTGATTGATTTTCATAAACAACATCCACGGGGTAACCTAAAAAGTCTTCAACTGCGGAGTTAGCCTTTGTTAGCTTGTCACTTCGAATGACCAACAGCGAGAAGTTATTGTTATGGTATGTTTGATAGCCTACTTCGTGATTAAAAGACTCGTTAAACACATCAATCCCTGTTAGTTGTTTGATCTCGTTGTCAAACCACTGCAGCGCATATTGATGATTCATGTGCTTATCAAATGCTTCTTGGAGTAATTGCGGTCGTTCGGTACGTATTGCGCTGTCATCCTTTAGATATTTGTCCGCCATCCAAAAAGGAAGTGCTTGAAAGAACATTGAGACATTTCGTCCGATCGGTTCACGCACCAGCGAGATAATTCGAACTTTTTTCTTGCGCTTTAACATATGGCTCATCGTTATACGCTTTAGTCGTCGCTTTAACGCATTGATCTGAGGCTTATGCAATTGCGCTCTAACGGGGGATATTTGTTTTTGCGCATCGACGGTCATAAGGTCGTGCAAGTGAATCGAGTTAGGAATGGAATGCTCTAATGCACTCGAACCTACTTTGCCCATTTGATAGATCAATACCGGCTGTTCTTGGCTTTTCAACGTTTGGTACCAAGATAGGTTTACGTTAGTAGGCGTATTTCTGGACATAAAGCGTCTCTCCTTCCTTGGCCTTGGCTTGTGTGATTAAGACGCCAAGAGATGGAACTGAGTGTTGTATTTGTTTAGATAACGCAAGGTTAACCAGTGATGATTTTGTTGATTCTGAGCGAATGACGGTGATCAGACCATTGGCATACTGACCAAGAATAAGTGCGTCACTCACTGACAGTAGGGGTGGTGTATCGATAATGATCCGGTCATACTTATTTTGAAAATGTTCGAGCAACTTTTTAAAGCGATCAGAAGCCAGTAATTCCTGTGGGTTTGGCGGAATTAGGCCGGCCGGTAATACATCTAAGTTGGCTTCTTTTATATGTGTAACACAATCTTTGATTGGCGTATCCATCGTCAGGATATGCGTTAAGCCAGGGCTTGATTCAGCAATACCGAATCGCTTTGCGATGGAAGGTCGACGTAAATCGCAGTCGATGATCAACACCTTTTCCATTTTTGAAAACGACACCGCCATATTGATACTGGTCGATGTTTTTCCTTCTTCTGGAATAGCAGAGGTAAAGGGCAATATCTTTTGCTTCGTGTTGGTTAATCTGAGCAGAAGCGAGGTTCTGACGGAGCGGCAAGCTTCACTAAATAGCTTTTCTTCATCATCTAAATACGCGGTATAACTGACGCCGTTTTTACGCAAATTGCGTTTTTTGACCATAGGAATCACACCTAAACACGTAACACCAAGTTTTTCCTGCACATCGGTTGTGCTTCGGATAACTTCTCGCATCGTTTCTAAGATGATGACCAGAGCGCAAGCAATGGCAAAGCCAAAAAAGGTGGCAATCAGTACCAGTTTGATTCGTTGTGGTGCCACCGGGAATAGAGGAATGATGGCTTTATCAGTAAAGCGAGCCGTGACATTCTTGTAGTCGCTGGTGGCGTTGGTCTCTTTCTCACGATTTAAGAACGCTTCATAGAGTGCCTTATTGGATTCAACCTCGCGTTTTAACTGTTCGTAACGCGCTTTTTGTGACCCTAACGATTGGAAGTCTGACTTTTTGTTATCGAGTTCTGCTCGAAGCATGTCCTCTTGCGCTTTTGCAGCAAGAAGGTCTTGTTGCTTACTGAAGGAAATGTCCCGGATGAGTTGCTGGGTTCTTGATTGAATTTCAGCAAGCTGTGCTTTCGCCTGAATCATTCGATCATGCTTAGGTCCGTAGCGCTGTGCCAGTTCAGAGAGATTTTTGGCTGCCTGTGCTTCCGACAATTTTAGATCGCGGATTTGCGCTTGATTAGCGAATTCATCAATTGACAACAAGCTGTCTAAACTTTGCGAAGATTTACGTCGTAACAGTTGGATTAACGTCTGCGCTTCAATACGCTTATTAACAGCGATATTCAGCTTGCGAGTGAGTTCTTCTAGCTCATTTGCGTAAATTTCATCAATACCGTTTATATCGATCAACCCTTCTTTTAACAAGAATTCTTGCAGCGCTTGCTCCGAGTTACGTAATCGCTCCTCCAATTTTTGAGAGTTATTTGTCAACCAAGTAGCCGCATTTTGTGTAACGACCAATTTGGCTTCAAAATTTGCGTCAATGTAGGCTTGGCCGACCGCGTTGGCGATTGTCGTCGCAAGCTTAGGATCGATAGAACGAAAGCGAATTCTGACTAATTGGGTGTTACGTACTGGCTCAATATCGAGTTTACTTCTGAAAGCTTGAAGTGCCTGATAATAGGACTCTGAAAACTGGGCGGTTTCTTTTGGGCTTGGTGCCACATTCAGTAGGTCTTGAACAAAAGGAATCGACTTTATTTGGTCGATTTTTTTATTTAACCCCCCTGAGCTTGTGAATTCAGGTAATTGGGTAAGGTTCAGCTCTCTAATGACCTTATCTGCAATATGATTCGATTTTAAAATGGCGATTTGCGTTTGAAAGTACTCTTTTTTTGTCGTGTCGACGCCATATACTTCCTCGATTGAAAGGGCGCTTTTTTGCTCCTCTTGGATGAGTAGCGTAGCTGTAGCTTGGTATATCGATGCTTTGGAGTAGATATACCAAGTACAAGTTAATGAGAACAGAAGCGTGAATGCTGCGATGCTTAGCCAATTCTTTTTAATCGCTTTGAAGTGATGGCCAAAACGAATCAGTTCTACTTTGTTCATCTGGAGATTATTTGGATGAGTCCCGTTCATTTGATTCCCTGTCACTTAAAAGAAGCTCTGGTCAATAAATACAATGTCACCAGGTTCAACGTTGCGGTGCATACTGACCCCTTCCATCGTTTGACCTGTTTTATGCTTGGTGAGGTTAATGCCTTTGCGTGAGGCTCTGTCGGTCAAGCCACCTGCTAGAGCGATGGCCTTCTCTATGGTTAACCCTGGACGGTACTCAAATCCACCAGGTTTCCTGACTTCGCCATTAACGTAAAACAGACGAAAGTTATTGATGGTGACCATCACTTTTGGATTGATGAGATAATCGCCTTTTAAGCCCGTTTCTATTTCGTACTTGAGTTGTTTTGGTGTTTTTTTGATTGCTTTGATTCGGCCAAGGTAGGGGTAATCAAAATAGCCATCTGACGTTATTAGAATATTTTTAATCGTAAGATCTTCTTCACCATAGACCTGCACGGAAATGGTATCGCCAGTATCGAGTAAGTAATCTTCCTCGTTTGAGTCAGCGTTGACCAAAGTGCTAAATAGCAACAACGCTACACTCATGAATTTGATGAATGCCTTCATTAATAATCCTTTTTACAGAGAAAACTGTGCGCTTAAAGTCCAAATGTTTTGTTCGAAGCTATAACCCGATCGGCTAGAGTTTTTATCTTGGTATTGCCAATCGGCTTGCAGCTGTATCCAACGTTTGATCTGATAATCGATACCAAAAGATAGAGTGTACCGATCGTCGTTTCTGGAGATTCCCGTGTAATCATCTTGTTGATAAACAGCACCTAAGCGAGTTGCAAGGTAACTATTCCAATCGTGCTTGAGGTTCAGTCGGTAACGAGTTTGTAGGTTGTAATCGCCATCTTGATCGGGGTTAACCGCCGCTTGAGTGGTTTTCACGCTGACTAGAGTTTGTTCTTGAGGCAACCATTCAAAGCCGATATCCCAACTAAAGCCTTTAAATGTCTCTCGTTGAGCGCTGTCAAAATCTTTGATTTGATAACCGAGTCGAGCGATGCCTTTGGTTTTTCCTGTGACTTCCCATTCGGCACCGGTGTAATAGAAACTGGTGTTGTTATCTTTCGATGGCTGCGCAGAATTTCGGTGCTGATACTCGGTTACGATTTGGTTTGTTCCGACTAACCAATAGGTTCTTGGCGTCGCTCTTAAATAGAACTCCAAATGTGCATTGGGAGCTCGAAAATCGTTGTATTTAGTTTTAGCGTTTGGGCGACCAGGCAAGCCGTCACGATAGTTTTGATAGGTTTTATCACTATAGCCTAAACCGAATTCGAGTCTGCCTTTGGCACCGTTAGATCCAAAGACATAATTGGTTTTTACATCGTTACGGTTGAACTCTATTGGTGAGTCGATTGCGCTACCATTACCTTCGGTAATATCTTCTCCTCGAACTTCATGCTGGGCGCGAAAACGGTAATCAACCACTAAACGATGACGATGATTAAATTCGAAAAAGTTGGAAAACTGAAAAGTGTGGTCGTCGAAGTCGTTGCGATCGTCAGATGAAAAGCCAGCTTTTAACTTATATAAAATATCTGCGCGATAGCGATTCCGTTCTATACGTGCTAGTAAGCTTGGTTCTATACCCCAAATATTGACCGATTCTACATTGCCGGATTTTTCCGCTTTATTGATGTTGTCATCTCCCTCGTAGAAAGTTTTTACGAGGGGAATCAACTCTATACCAGACTCGGTTTGGTAAGCCATCGGTTCTGCGAGCAAGTCAGTAGAAAACAGACTTAATGCTATTGCCATTGTCAGTTTCTTCATAATCTTAACCTTAGTAAGCGTTAGCACCAGTGAAGCCTTTGAAAACGGTCATAAAGATGATTTTGATGTCCATCCAAACCGACCAATGGTGGATGTAATCCAAATCAAACTCGACCCTCTTTTCCATTTTTTCTAAGGTGTCGGTTTCGCCGCGATAACCATTAATCTGCGCCCAGCCAGTAATGCCTGGTTTTACTTTGTGACGTAGCATGTAGCGATCCACGATCTGACGGTATTCTTCATTGTGTGCCACGGCATGAGGGCGTGGGCCGACAATAGACATAGTCCCTTGCAGTACATTGATAAATTGAGGCAGTTCGTCCAAAGAGGTGCGACGCAGAAATCCGCCAAAAGGCGTAATACGAGGATCGTTCTTTGTCGCCTGTTTCACGTTGGAACCTTGATCCATGGTTGTCATTGAACGGAACTTCCAGACTTCAATCTTGCGTCCATCAAGACCGTACCGATGTTGTTTAAAGATGACAGGGCCTTTAGAAGTTGCCTTAATGCCGATCGCAATGACGAATAGAATAGGGGCGATTAAGACCAAAATAATGCTCGAAAACAAGATGTCTTCAAACCGTTTTACCCAAGAAGAAATTCCAGCAAAAGGTGTATCAAAGACACTTAGTGTTTGAACTTGGCCGATCTGCGCCCAACGAGAATGTAAAAGGTTATAAGTGAAGAAGTCGGGAATCAGATACGTATTTGCGGTGGTATCTGAGAATTGGTTAAGAAGTGACGCAATGCGTTCTTTTGCGTGCATTGGCATCGCGATATAGACGTAATCTACTTCCCCTTTTTTAGCTCGCTCAAGGGCGTGGTCAACAGCTCCTTTAATAGGATAATCAGAATTTGGCAATCTGTCGGAAGATCGTTCGTCGTAAAAGCCATCAAAAAGAACACCGTGTTCTGTGTGGTTTTGAATTTCGTTAGCTAGGGTAATGCCGTGAGGAGTTTGGCCGATGATGATCGCAGTGCGAGTGTTGAATCCTTTTTTTCTCAAATAGGCTAATCCGGTACGGAATGTTACTCGCCATGCTAAGAGCAGAGCGGGCGTAATCGCAAACCACAGCGCTAAAATTGTGTTATCAAATAAGGTATGGACTTCAGAAAAATACAGCACAATAAAGATAAGTGCAGAAGTCACCGCCCAAGAAACACAGACAATAAACATCTGCTCTTTAAACGAACTGGTTCGCCAAGAGCGATACAGATTGCCGCTTTCTGCCATAAATAGAAAGGAGATGCCTCCAACGAAAGCCAATATGACGTAATCTTTCCCCATCGCAGTATTCATGTCTTTGAACACTAAAAGCAGCATAAAAGAGACGATGACAGCAAGATCTGAGATGCGATATAAAAAAGCGAACTCCATCTCATGAGAGCGGATAAGTCCTTTTTGTTTCATGACTCAGTTTCCCTTCTGACACGCTACCGCCCTTGGGTGTCTTCCCCAATTGCCGTGTCGTGAACGTTATTAGTAGTTAGTGCACAGAGCATTCTGTGGAATGCTGCTGAGTTTTTTGTCACGTGTAATTTCGTTGATAAGTGTAAAAATTTGCTTTGTTGAGGTAAGTGGAAATAAGAATGATATTTAGCCCTTTGGCTAAGTTTGGCGGGTTAGGAAAAAGCTGGTACTTACTTATGAGGAATGAGGAAAAGTATTAAAAATGAAGTATCAGTACAAAGACAATGGTTTATGTGAGGGTAGAAGAAACGGGTGATTTGATTCGTTCACGATTAATGATTTAGTATCGAATTGCTGATATTTATTAAGATAAAAAAATCCCTCTCACTTGAGAGGGATTTTTTTTGAGTAAGGACGAATGAATTATTCGACTTCTACGCCGTTTTCTTTGTATAGGCGGCGGCATGCGCGACCATCACTGTGGAACAGGTGACAACGATGAGCTGGAATACCGATCTCGATTTTATCGCCAGTGTCGACTGCAAGCGTGTCAGGCTGACGGAAAATAACGTCGGCGTCCGCACCTTCTAGGTTTAGGTATACTTGAGTTTCGTTACCTAGCTTCTCAACAATCATCACTTCACCGTGAATACTTGCATCAGCTTCAGAAGCGGATAATAGGTGCTCAGGGCGAATGCCTAAAGACATTCGGTCGCCGCGGTTAACTGTTGTACCATCCACCGGAATCCAGAAAGATACGCCGTTAGATAGTTGAACTTTGACGCGCTCTGCTTCTACTTCATCAATGAATACGCTCATGAAGTTCATTTTCGGAGAACCGATAAAGCCAGCTACAAAGCGGTTTTGTGGGTAATGGTAAAGCTCAAGCGGCTTACCAACTTGCGATACATAACCGCCGTCTAGTACAACGATTTTATCTGCCATTGTCATCGCTTCTACCTGATCGTGCGTTACGTAGATCATGGTACAACCAAGTTGGCGTTGTAGCTTAGTAATTTGTGCTCGCATGTTTACACGCAGTGCCGCATCCAAGTTTGATAGTGGCTCGTCTAGAAGGAATACATTTGGCTGCGATACTAATGTTCGGCCAATCGCCACACGTTGACGCTGTCCACCAGAAAGTGCTTTTGGTTGGCGCTCAAGCAAGTGGCCTAGTTGTAGGATTTCTGCTGCTTGTTCAACACGCTTGTCGATTTCTGCTTTGTCTGCTTTTGCTAGTTTCAAGCCAAATGACATGTTGTCATATAAGTTAAGGTGCGGGTAAAGAGCGTAAGACTGGAATACCATACCAACACCACGTTTGGATGGTTCGACGTCATTCATGCGCTGGTCACCAATATACAAATCACCTGAAGTAATGTCTTCAAGACCGGCAATACAACGTAAAAGGGTAGATTTACCACAACCTGATGGACCTACGAAAACAACAAATTCACCTTCGTTGATTGTTAGGTCTACGTTCTTAGAAATCAGTACGTCGCCATACGCTTTACAAACATTTTTTAACGTGACACTCGCCATGTAGCTCGTCCTCGATCAATTTTTTATTATTCACCGCTCATCATTATATGAATTATCTAGCGAGCAGTAACAGTAGGAATCGGTAAGTTCTTGCGGTTGGTAAGAAAAGTAGGGTAGCACTTCAATAAAATGTCCTGAATAGAAGTGCTACCCATCATAGCCAAGTACGAGTTTCTCTCCCCCACATTATTCGTATTGTCTCCCCCGTGAAATAATTACCACAAACAACACTAATAATGACATTCCACTCGTCTGGCAATGCAAAACCAGCAAATCTTTTTCCTAATACGTAGGCACTGCTGGGAAAGGGTTCTTACCATCCACTCTTGGATGACTGCAGTTTCTAAGATTGTGCGTAGTGCGACATCCTCCTAATAGAAATAATTGTAGGGGGAGTAGAAAGGGAGGAGTAAAAAAGGAGGAGGAAGAAAGCAGTTGGTCGGAAATCACATTATTGCACCACCTAAAGTTGAAACCGATCACAGGAACTATCCATTTTGTGATTTGAGTCTCTTACCCTTGGCGATTTAGATCACGAAAATACGTCATAATTGTAAGGGCGTAGGGATTAGGAGGATGAGACATATTGGATTATTTCAGATGATATATGTCGAAATACGGCTGAACCTCAATGGACTAGCCCTACATCAAAAATATAAAAAGGATACGAACATGAAAAAGTTAAGCGCTGTAGCACTAGGTACTCTTGTTGCTTTGGGTTCTTTTGGTGCTAATGCTGCCATCGAAGAAGGACAACTTACTATCTGGATCAACGGTGATAAAGGCTACAACGGCCTTGCTGAAGTTGGTAAGAAATTTGAAGAAGACACAGGCATTAAAGTGACTGTGGCTCACCCAGATGGCCTTCAAGACAAATTCCCTCAAACTGCAGCGACTGGCGACGGTCCTGATATCGTATTCTGGGCTCACGACCGTTTCGGTGGTTACGCAGAAGCTGGCCTGCTAGCAGAAATTAAACCTTCTAAGAATATTCAAGAAGGTATCGTTGATTTCGCTTGGGATGCAGTACGTTACGATGGCAAATTGATCGGCTATCCAGTTGCGGTTGAGTCTCTATCTCTAATCTACAACAAAGACCTAGTTCCAAACCCACCAAAGTCTTGGGAAGAGGTTGCAGCATTAGATGCAAAACTTAAAAAAGACGGCAAGTCTGCAATCATGTGGAATCTAAAAGAACCGTACTTCACTTGGCCACTAATGGCGGCTGATGGCGGCTACGCGTTCAAATACACTTCTGAAGGTTACGATGTTAAAGACGCTGGTATCGCGAAAGAAGGCGTTAAAGACGCAATGAGCTTCGTAAAAGGCTTAGTTGATAAAGGCGTAATCTCTGCGGATATGGATTACTCAGTGTCTGAGTCTGCGTTCAACCAAGGCAAAACAGCGATGACGATCAACGGTCCATGGTCTTGGGGCAACATTGAGAAGTCTGGCGTTAACTACGGCGTGACTACGCTACCTAAGTTCCAAGGTCAATCTTCTAAGCCATTCGTTGGTGTTCTAACGGCTGGTATCAGCACTGCGTCTCCAAACAAAGACCTAGCAGTTGAGTTCATTGAGAACTACCTACTAACAAACGATGGCCTACGTATGGTTAACAACGATAAGCCTCTAGGTGCGGTAGCACTTAACTCGTTCCAACGTGAGCTAGATTCAGATACTCGTATCGCAGCAACAATGGACAATGCGATGAACGGCGAAATCATGCCAAATATCCCTCAAATGAACGCATTCTGGGGGGCGGCTAAGAACGCAATCATCAACGTAGTTGACGGTCGTCAAACTGTCGATGCAGCTCTTGCAGATGCAGAAAAACAAATGACTAAATAATTAAGTAAGACCTTTTTAAGGAGGGGGCAACTCCTCCTTACTTTTCTATATTTATTCTATATTCGCTAGCAGGTTCCCTATGCAGTCAGTTCAAGGTACAAATGCTATGACAGCACCAGAAGCCAGCCTTCCGAGCAGCAAAAAAGTGTTCATGAAATGGTCACTTTTAGGCACAGTCGGCATCATCAATGGCTACGCAACAATCCTTATGTATTCTCGCGGTGAGATTGCGTTTGCACTACTTACGCTCATTCTTACCGCTTTAGCGTTGTTCATCTTTGGTAGTAAAAAGACGTACGCACACCGTTACATCTACCCTGGTATAGCAGGGATGATCCTTTTCATTCTTTTTCCTTTGGCGTACACCATAGGTTTGGCGTTTACCAACTATAGCGCGAAGAACCAACTCTCTTTTGATCGCGCTCAGAACGTACTTTTGGACCGAACTTACCAAAGTGGTGATAGCTACCCGTTCACTTTGTATAAAACGGAGCAAGGCCATCAACTTGTGGTTGAAAAAGATGGTGAGCTACTTGCAAGCCCGACTTTTCAGCTTGATAACCTTTCAGCATCGGAGTTTGATCTTTCACCAATTGAAGAAGTAACGGGTGAAAAAGAATCAATCAAGGCGATTGTTAAGAACCGCAGTGCGTTGAGCAGTGTCGATTTACATTTGCCAAGTGGTGATGATATCCGCATGAGTGGGCTGCGCAAATTTGCTGCAGTTGTACCTTTGTACACATTACAAGAAGATGGTGAAACGCTTTACAACAACCGGACTGAAGAAGCGCTACGTCCAAATATGGAAGTAGGTTACTACCAGCCTGTCGATGAAAACGGTCAATTTGTTGGTAGCACAGTGTCACCAGGTTTCGTGGTGAACATTGGTACCCACAACTTTGAGCGTGTTTGGAAAGATGATGGTATCAAAGAGCCGTTTATCAGTATCTTTATCTGGACCATTGTTTTCTCTGCGCTAACCGTATTGTTTACGCTTGTTATTGGTCTGGTCCTTGCCAGTGTGGTTCAGTGGGAAGCACTTAAAGGTCGCTCAGTTTACCGTTTGTTGCTAATCCTGCCTTATGCAGTTCCGGCGTTTATTTCTATCTTGATCTTTAAAGGTTTGTTTAACCAAAGCTTTGGTGAGATCAACATGTTGTTGGAAGGCTTGTTCGGCATTAGCCCGGCTTGGTTCTCTGACCCGTTCATGGCGAAAACCATGATCTTAATTGTGAACACTTGGCTTGGTTTCCCTTACATGATGATTTTGTGTATGGGCTTACTAAAAGCGATTCCAGACGATTTATATGAAGCATCAGCAATTGATGGTGCGAACTTTGTCACGAACTTCACACGTATCACACTACCAATGATGTTGAAGCCGTTAACACCATTGTTGATCGCGAGTTTTGCATTTAACTTCAACAACTTCGTACTTATCCAGTTGTTGACTGGCGGTGGTCCAAACATGATTGGTACATCAGAGCCTGCGGGTTACACCGACCTGCTAGTAAGTTACACCTACCGAATCGCATTCGAAGGTGCTGGTGGTCAAGACTTCGGTCTAGCAAGTGCAGTAGCAACGCTTATCTTCCTATTGGTTGGCGCATTGGCACTTATCAACCTACGCGTAACTAAAGTAGCTCAGGACTAAGGAGAAATTACAATGGCAATGGTACAAGGTAAGTCATTAAAGTATCGTGTTTGGGCTACTCATATTGCAATGTGGGCATTCTTGGCACTGATTATTTTCCCTTTGCTGATGATCATCGCGATTTCATTCCGTGAAGGTAACTTTGCAACGGGTAGCCTGATCCCAGACAACCCAACACTTGATCACTGGAAATTGGCATTAGGTTTCTCGGTGACTAATCCAGACGGTACAGTTACACCGCCACCATTCCCAGTAATGACATGGCTGTGGAACTCGGTAAAAGTGGGTGGTATTTCTGCAATCCTAATCGTGGCGCTATCAACCACATCGGCTTACGCGTTTGCTCGTATGAAGTTCAAAGGTAAGAACACCATTCTTAAAGCGATGATGATCTTCCAGATGTTCCCTGCGGTGTTGGCACTGGTTGCTCTGTACGCGTTGTTCGACAAACTGGGTCAGTACATTCCTTTCCTTGGTCTGAACACGCATGGCGGTCTGATCTTCGCTTACTTAGGCGGTATCGCACTGCACGTTTGGACCATTAAAGGCTACTTCGAAAGTATTGACTCGTCTCTAGAAGAAGCAGCGGCTCTTGATGGTGCTACACCATGGCAAGCATTCCGTTTGGTATTGCTGCCACTGTCTGTGCCAATCCTAGCGGTAGTCTTCATATTGTCGTTCATCATGGTAATTGGTGAAGTTCCTGTAGCGTCACTACTGCTTTCTGATGTAGACTCGTACACACTTGCAGTGGGTATGCAGCAATACCTATATCCACAAAACTACTTGTGGGGTGACTTTGCCGCAGCTGCTGTACTTTCAGCAGTGCCAATCACTGCCGTATTCTTACTTGCGCAGCGCTGGTTGGTTGGTGGTCTAACCGCTGGTGGTGTGAAAGGATAATCTCTTGTGGTCTGAGATTGATAAGAATAACTAGAAAAGGGCGACCACATGGTCGCCCTTATACTTAGCACGGATATTACAATTTTGGTTTGGCCGCCGATCAGTAATATCTTGGCTTTTATTGGCGTTACGCATAGCTGGCTGTTAGCTTAGTTCCTTACGATTCAATCACTAACAGTTTTTGTAACCATAACCTGAGTTTAGACTCAGGTTTTTTTATGCCTGTTAAAGGCAATTGTGCAATAAGTAGATAGAGATTAGCGGCTTTGCAATGGATTACACAGGGCTTGAATAATGCCCTGCGTAGCACTTCACATAAATAACTAGAGCTTAGTAAAAAGCTAAATTGAGGTAGGGAAGGAAGAGATTAAAACTCTCGGCTGGAAGGTGCGCATCCAACGTATTGAAGCAGCGTGTACAAACTTTCTTGCTGCAGTGCGACGCGACGAAATAGATTAGCAAAGGTAACGTCACCGCCAAAGCAAGTTTGAATGTAATGATTAATTTCTGTTTCGTTATACCCCTCGACGTACATGGTTCTCACCCACTGGTACTCGACCGCTTTTAAATTGGTCAACGTCTCTTCACTTAAGGTCGTTTCTTTTAGTCTCAAGATCCAAACTCTATCCAACTCTAAAATAATGGATGGATTTAAGCAAAGCTAGGTGAAGGATTTATGACAGAGAAGGGCGAGCGTGAAACAAATGGCAAAACCATGATGTTGCTCCACACTCTGGGTCTAGGTAACGTTGAGGTACTTAATAGCGTTCTTAACGGATGCCAGTTACTTGAGGTATTTAACGTGTGCTTCCATTTCTTCCCCAATCTCTTTACGCATGTTCATAAGACGGATAGCGGATTGCTCTAAGGCTTTGTCTTCATCTGACTCTGGAATCCATTTCGGTACATCGGTTGGTTTTCCGTTTTCATCTACAGCAACCATGATAACGATACAGTGAGTGGTGAGTCTGTTTTTCATTTGCTTTGGATCACTAGCTTGCACGTCAATCGCAATGTGCATTGAGCTTCGTCCGGTATAAATGACTTTCGCGCTAACTTCGACTAAGTTGCCGACATGAATCGGAGCAACAAACCGAATGCCGCCAGCATATGCGGTAATGCAATATTTACCACTCCACGCTGCAGAACAGGCGTACGCTGCCAAGTCGATCCATTTCATTACGGCGCCGCCGTGCACTTTTCCGCCAAAATTTACGTCGCTGGGTTCTGCTAAAAAGCGAAGGGTAATGTCTCTTTGACCACTGCTCATCTGTCTTTCCTTGATGGGTTATTGTTTTCCCAATTTAGCAGCAAGATGAATTTTCGGGAATAGCGAATGAAACAAAATATTAACTTTTATTCGAACGCTGGAAGTGACAAGCCACAGCGTAGTTCTGTGGCTTGGGGTGCAGATGTTAATTGGCGGTAGAGGCAATCTCAGAATTGGACAATGGTTTTCTCTGTCTTACTTTTATTTGCGACAAGATAACGCCAGAGATGACTAACAACCCACCAATAATGTGGTAAGCGTAAATTTTCTCACCAATTAGTGTTGAAGCAAGTATGACGGAAACCACAGGCATTAGGTTCATGAACATAGCGCTTGAATCAGCACCAATTGAATCAATCGCTTTTACCCACATCAGCGGCGCGAAAATGGAAGCAGCAATACCAGCATAAGCGATTAACGGCAGCGCATCTTGGCTTGGTAACAATTGCTCACTAGAGAGCCAAAGTGGTGTGAGCATCAAAACAGAAAAGAAGCCCTGCATGTAAACCAGAGTCAAACTACTGAATGGCATTTTCCAGCGTTTTAGCAGAACACAATAAGCCGCGTATACCATGGCAGCAACGAGCATTAAGCTGTCACCTTGCGTTAAGTCTTGATGTAAAAAGTAAGTGATATCACCGTGACCAAGCATAAATGCTAAGCCGCCGAGCGAAATGACACCACCGACGATACTTAACATTGATATAGATTTACCGAGCAATGGGACACTTAAAAACACGCTGATCAAAGGAACTAAAGAGGTGATCAGGGCCATATTAGAGGCCGTTGTTGTTAAACCGGCATAGTATCCAAGTGACTGGTTGAGAACCATACCAAGTAACGCAAGAAACGCCAACTTAGCTAAGTAAGGTCGAATAATGTGTCGTTGTTTGATGATTGCAGGCAGGCAAAATGGCGTTAGGAGTACCATTGCGACAAACCAACGGTAGAAACTCATCGCACTTGGTTCAATGGCGCTCGCAGCCATCTTGTTCACAATTGAGTTACCACCCCAAATCATAACGGTGAAAAACGGAAGTAAATAAATCATGAGAACCCTATAGCACAATTATTGATGGCGCTAGTCTGGCAGGTCTTTATAATAAAAAGTATCTCTTAAAAGACATCGTAAGCGATAGGAAGACAATTTTGAAAAAGAGCGCCAGAAATCTTCACCCCTCCTTATCAATCGATCGTGCGCCATCAGATGTATTTATGAATTTCGAAGCGTTTCTCTCTAATACAGAAACACGAATTCATAGCCACCCTTGGGGGCAAGTGCAACTGATCAGCGGTGGGATTCTGGAGATGGATGCAGAAGACACAAGATTTCTAGCACCTCCACATCTTGCTATTTGGGTTCCCGCCGGAATTCGTCACACTAGCTACAACCGTAAGCCAATCGAATATTGTTCTTTGAACATTGCCCCTGAATTGACAGCGCATTTTCCTACCAAAACGAGCTTGATCAAAGTGACTCCAATCGTGTCATCTATTATTGAGGACTTTCGTCAGCGAGACATTAATGTGGCGCAAACTGATGAAGACAAGCGCTTGGTACAAGTGTTATTGGACCAGCTTGCAAAGCAAGAAGTCGAACATCACTTTTTACCGACTACCGACAATAAGTATCTTGAACCGATTTTAAAAGCAGTAGAAGAATCGCCGACGGATGAGATCAGTTTGGCGGAGTGGGCGGCAAAAGTGCATACCACAGAACGCACGTTAGCGAGACATTGCCAGAGTGAATTAGGAATGAGCTTTACTGAGTGGCGCTTACGTGTACGTTATTTGCATTCTATGGAGTTGCTGCGTAAAGGGCAGACCGTAAAAGAAGTCGCTCTGACGTTAGGTTATAACCAAGCCAGCCCTTTTATCGCGATGTTCAAGAAATACTCCGGCATGACACCGGAGCAATACAAGAATCGATTGTTGTAAAAGTGTAGAGTCTATTTTAAAAAAATTGACAATGCGCTGTATGATGACCGACTCGAAAAGCTGATGGTATTGGAAAGACCTACGTCTATCTTGTGTCAGATTGAGTCAGAATTATAACCTTGAGAATTCGCTTTATTATTATTGCTTTACAACATGCCTGTAAGATTCTTTAGATGATACAATGTGCTAAAGTGACAAAAAACTCAATTGACACCGCTTAGATTTAAGTATTGATTGTTATTAGTTTCTTCAGCCGCCAATTTGTCCCTACTTTTCAAGGAAGTAGAGTTGTACTGTGCAACTATAACTCTTCTACCCTCAATCGTGAGTTCCAATGTGGGTGACCATATATTCTGATCGCGATGCGTCACAATAATCACGGTCGAGTTCAATGTTTGAATATGTTGAGCAATACTTTTTTCGGTTGCTTCGTCTAATGCTGCCGTCGCTTCGTCGAAAATGAGGATTGGCGCCTTTTTAATGAGAGCTCGCGCAATTGCAACTCTCTGTCTTTCACCTCCTGACAACCCTGAGCCTCTTTGTCCTACTGTTTGATGTATTCCTTTAGGAGATGAGTCAATAAGTTTGTCCAATTGTGCGTGTCTTGCAAAGCTCTCAACTTCATAATCACTTGCATTGGGATTACCTAACCGAATGTTATCCGCCAATGTGCCAGTAAAAATGACCGGTTCCTGAGCAACATAGGCTATATGCTGGGTGAGCACGTCATAAGGGATATTCTTTAGATCTATCCCTCCGAGCGAAATAAGACCTTGGTCAGGATCATCAAACCTTAGAAACAGGCCCAGTAAAGTGCTTTTCCCACTGCCACTGACTCCATTGATGACGACGGTATCACCTTGTTTGATCTCCGTGCTAGCATCTTCAAAGAGATCTAAATGGCCCACAAGGTTCAGTTCGAACTTATGGTTTTTGGGGGAGGTTGCAAATTGAGGATTAGGCTCAGGCAGAACAGGGACATTCGTTAACTGAGCGTAATTTTTAATTGAGGATTTTACGTCGTTAATCGCAAAGCCTGCCAACGCGAGTTCACCCAAAGGTGCAGCTGCACGGGTAATCAATATCAATAAAGCCAAGGCTAATAAGGGTTGAGTAATCGGCTCTAAGACGAGATAGATGGCGATACCTGCAAGGGGTAAAATCGTTGCCAATCCTGATACTAAGGTTGCGATAGAAGCGTTACGATTAATAGTTGAATGAGCTTCTTCTTGTGCGTGCCAACTCTGTTCAATACGCTCGATTGAGCGCTCAGGCCCCGCTGTTGAGCGAAGTAACTCAAGGTGATCTATGAGCTCAAGTGTTGATTTAGTCGCTTGAAGCTCTGCGTCATGTCGGTCGCTATCTGAGCGACTTAGGTATCTTTGCGCCTTGTACTGAACGAGCAGTGCAACTAGTAACAATACGGCACTGAGTAGTGCAATTTCACCTCCTCCAACGACCCCAATACCGATAATTAAAAATATGGGTAACATTGGAGCGTGCAAAAATGTTTGTAGCTGATGAGCAGGAATGGCCATAAAGCCAGGTATTCCTCGTTCTGCTAGTTGAGTGAGCTGAGTTCTATGCTGATCATTAAACCAAGCTAACTTTGCTTTACTGAGCGAATGACCTACTGATGAATAAAGATCCCCAGCCAGTTTCGCACCAGAGAGAAATCCAGAACGAGTTACAATAACGGTAACTATCACAGTTAGAACAGCAGCTATTATGACGTTCAATGGTGAAGCTTGTTCGACAATAGATATTGCAAGAAATGTGTAAGCCGTTGCCTCAAATAATGCAACTAGTCCCCAACCTATAGCGACTCGATATAGACGGTGCTTTGCACTTTGTGGAATTGTCGAATTGGAATAGAGGGTATTGTGAGCCGTCATACTTCTTCATCCTGTCGTTGAGCCTTTCTGTTGAGCATCAATGTAGTGTCTGCAAGTTTCGCGAGTTCTGAGTCGTGAGTAATTATGATCAATATCTTGTCTTGTGTTTTCGCAAACTTCGCGAGATTTCTGATCACAGTGAAGGCCGTATTTTTATCGAGAGCACTGGTTGGTTCATCCAGTAATAGAACGTTGGCTTGAGTTAGAAATGTGTTAGCTATTGCGACACGTTGTTGCTCGCCTCCTGAAAGCACGCTTGCATCAGAATTGAGGTCAATCTTTAATTGAGCTTGTTGCAAAGCTTGGTTCAGCTCGTCGTCACTTGAACTTGGCGTTGATAGTTTCAAATTCTGCCTAATGGTAGTTTTGAGTACACCGATATCTTGGGGTACATAGCGTATGGCGGAGTATCGGGATATCTCAGAGAGTTTAGACAGTTGATTGCCTCCTAAGGTAACGAAGCCTGAAAGAGGTGTTTCTTGACCTGCTAATAGACGTAGTAACGTACTTTTGCCTGCTCCGCTAGGCCCCATGATGGCTGTAAATGAACCCCGTGGGAAGTAGTGGGAGAAGTTATCAATAATATTAACGGTTCCATTAGCCACTACGATATTTGATGCTTGTAGTGATAGCGGTTTTTCTCCCGCGCTCAAACTGCCACTTTCTATTTGTGGTTGCTGTAAAAAGTCGCTGATGTTCTTTGCAGCATTCTTTCCTGCGTTAACGTAGTCCAATCCATGGCCAAGCTTCAGTGCGGGTGATACGACGGCCAAACCAAAAAAGAATAGCGACGCCATTGCCACGGGACTTAATTCATAGCCAATGGTATAGGCCATTGCGAAAGTCGAAACCGCTTGAAGTAATGCGGTAGCAATTGCTGCTGGAAGGGCAACGCTACCAACCCATTTCACTATGCCGTGAGTAAAGCGTCTTGTGGCATCATTATAGCTGTCGAGTGCTCCTGCTTGCGTGCCGTAAATTCGATTTACTCGGATACCTCTTGTGTAGTCGTTTACTGCGGTAACGATATCACCCATTATTGTCATGCGCTCTTTGCCATGTTTAGCGGCGAACCTAGGTAAAAAGAGTAGGTAGTACAATGATGCAATTAGACCAGGGAGCAGAGTAAGCATCGCTACCGGACCTGTGAGATTCAACATGATAAAAATAGAAGTTGCGGGAACGACAATGAATGTCACGAGTTCTGAAGGCAAATGCGCAACCATGTGGTGAAGCGTGCTGATGTCTTCGGAAACTATGCGACGCAGTTGATTATCACCATATTGAGAGATGGTCTTGCTTGGCAAGCGCGTCAAGTGCTGAGCAACTTGGCGACGTAATCGAGTGGAAAACTGCGACTCGGCATCATGAACTAACCACGAGCCCACTGATGAGGCAAGTGCGCTAGCCGCCCAAAGTCCTATGGCACCGTAAATCCATTGGTTTGCAAATTTATCGATAAGGTTTATCAAGCATAGCAGTGCACCAACTTTTGCCACAGCGGCAAGTGCTTCACAAAACGTTCCCAAAGCAAGCTTCTTAATCGATGGCTTTAAGGCTGGCATTAAGCTAGGCGTAACGTAATGTTGGCTGATTTTACTTATCATATTGTCACCTTATCTAGCCTATCAAGCGAAAATAAGGAGAACGTGGTAGAGCATATTGAGCTCTTATCGTTTTTCATATAAAGCCTATGGAAGTGGACGTTGATGGATTATGTTTTGAATTAACTTTGGCCGTAGGTGTTGCGAGCTCTTTGTCTGCTTGAATGTTGAAGATGAGTACTTCCTTTGATTTGTTGTGAATTTTCATGAACAGCCAAATGGGAGTAAGTCCCCCTTAGAAGGCAGGCTAAAGGGGAGGTGGAGGGATTAGAAATCCGCAGTAGCTGACAGCATCACTGTACGTGGTGCGCCAAGAGCTAGGTCCGCATAGTGGGTGGTTGTCCAGTAATCTTCATCCAGTACATTGTTTACGCTAAGGCGCCAAACCACGCTTGTTTCAGCAATTTTTGAGTTGTAGCGTGCGCCAAGATCAAGAATAGTCTGTGCAGGTAATGCCTGAGTGTTTTGTGCATCAATGTACTGTTCAGACATATAGTTCGCTTGGCCGATAAGCGTGAGATCACGCATCGCAGGGAGGTTCCATTCTAATGCGAGTTTAGCTTGTAAATCGGGTAGCTTAGTTGCTTGTTTCCCCTCCTCTGTCACATCTGTTGCTTTTGTAATCTCTGCATCTGTATAGGCGATACCACCGATGAGCGTATAGTCCTTTGATAGTGTGCCGTAGAACCCCCATTCAATACCGCGATTGCGCTGTTCACCACCGAAAGAAAAAATGTTGGTATCCGGATCTTGGTACCCATTTGGCTTTTTAATCTCAAATAAACTGAACGTATGAGCAAAGCCGTCCAGGTCAAGCTTCACGCCTGCTTCAGTCTGTTTGGTTTTTTGGGGTTCAAAAGCCTCTCCTGCGTTTGCGGCGCTAGAGCCTGCTGTTTTCCCATTCGTTAAGCCTTCGGTGTAGTTACCATAAAGCGAAACTGAGCTCGAAACTTTGTATAATGCTGCAAGTGCGGGAGTGTAAGTACTTTCCTTAAACTTGGTGGTAGGAAGCGACATTCCGTTCATTATTATTCCAGATTCATAATCAATGCTCTGGTAACGCAAGCCGAGCGTGATTTGATATTTCCCATCAACAAAAGATAACGTATCGGCAATGCCATAGCTGACCTGAGTTGAATCGACAGGTAAACCATAGTAGTTGTCGTAAACTGAATTTTCTGGTCCCCAAACAGGATCATAAATATTCGAGTTCCAAGGGGCTGGATTATTATTACCTGTTGGAGAATCATTTTTATCTTCTCTAAAGTAAGTACTATTCAGTACAAGGTGGTGTTCTACTGGGCCAATGTCAAAGTTGCTACGAACACCTATCTCACCTGAAGTTCGTTTGTTCTCAAGCTTAACTGATCCGAGAGATACCTCTAGGTTACCCTCGTTATCGATGATTTTGATTCGTTGCGGTACATTTGAATGAAAATCTGTACGGCTACCACCCAATGCGCTGTATACAGTTACAGAGTCACTAACGTTTAGCTCCCCGCGAATCATCATCCCTTTATCTTCGCTATCATTGTAGGCCCAACTTGGCGTCAATAATGTGTCAGATGGAGGAGGTGATGGGATTTTGAGACCAGAAGCGATGCTTAACCCACGGTTTGCACCTTCAACTCGCTCTGTACTGTAGTAAAAATCTGCTTCAAGGAAAGCAATGTCATTACGCCAATCAAGGCTTAATGATGCAAGTTGAGTTTTTTTGCTTTGGTTGTTTATCGCGGTGTCTCCATCTTTAAATGCACCGTTGAAACGAATACCAAATTCTTCATTTGTACCAAAGCGACGTCCAATATCGATATGTCCTCCGAATTGAGTGTCCGATAAGTAGCTGCCGGTGAAAGATGTGATTGGTGTTTCTTGTGCTCTTTTTGTCACTAAGTTGATGGTGCCACCAACAGATCCATTCGGTGGCATACCGTTGAGCAAAGAAGCAGGACCTTTAAGTACATCAATACGTTGATACATTTCAGGAGAGGTTCGGTAATAAGGAGCGATACCATACAATCCATTAAACATAACGTCGCTAATGTCTGAGTTGAAACCTCTTACTTTGAAACTTTCTTTGTTTAAGCCGGTTTCACCGCTGGTGAAAACAGAGGGATCAGAAGCTGAGATTACATCTGAGATATCGCGTGCTTGTTGGTCTTGAATGTGTTTTTCTGTGTATCCAATCGTATTGAAAGGCGTTTCCATGAAGTTTTTGTCGCCAAGCATTCCCATATTACTCGCGTGAGAAACTTTGCCAGCGGCATAAACTCTGTTTGCTTCACCATAAACTGTCATTGATTCATCTACGACTTCTTCAGCTTGAGCGATACTAATTGGTACGACAAAAGTACTAAATTGAAGTGAAATAAAGAGGGCGATATGACACGGGCTTGGTTTGTTTTTCTGTGAAGAGTCCATCGCTATCTGATGATAGTCATGAGTCATTATAGATTCCTTTTCTTTGTTTGGGCTAGCTCACATCCGTTCTGACGTCGGTTGAGTGTTGAATTACTTAAGATCCAACTCATTGTTATTAGATTTAGCTTTGGTAACCTTTTAGGATGTCATCAATTATGATTTTCAGAGATGTGATGCTTGCTGAAGTGATGTACCAAGCATCGGCATCAACAAAAACGACGTTGTCGTTTTTCCATGCTTTGGTTTGACGGAGTAGCGGGTTTGCTAAGTGTTCCGCATCAATGACAGGCTTTCCTTCCATTACTGCTGTTCGATCAATGATGTAAAGAATGTCTGGATCAGCTTGGCTAATGAACTCGCTAGAAATTGGCTGACCATGCAAACCTGTCTCCACTTTTTCACTCGCTGCTTTTACCCCCAGAACATCGAAAACGAAGCCATAACGAGACTCAACGCCAAATGAGCTGAAAGCACCATTGTTATGCATGACAACCAAAGCTTTTTCTGAACGCTCTTTCGTAACAGCGCGCACTTCTGCGACTTTTGCATCGATTTCGGCAACTTTCTGTTGGGCTAGCTCCTGCTTTTCAAAGATCTCACCAAGCTCTACAAGGTGTTTCTTAATGGTATCGACGTGATGGTCACGACTATTACGGTAGCTGATGTCAAAATGTAAAGTCGGAGCGAGTTGAGAGAGTTCTTCATACTGATTAGCATGTAGCGGAGTCATCAATACGAGATCTGGTTTTAGGGCATAGATCTTTTCCATATTAGGCTGAACTATCGCGCCAAGATCCGCTATCTCAGGTGTGTCTTTGTATTTCGCTAGAAAGTGAGGAACAAAGTCTTTCACCATTCCTGAGATTGGAACATTTAGCTGATCTAAAAAGTCCACTTCGTTCATATCTAATGCTGCCACTCGTTGAGGGCGATGAGAAATAGTAGTTGCTCCGAGATTGTGTTCAATCACGATGAGCTTTTCTAATGGCTGAGTATCTTCAATTTTAGTTATTTCCGGCTCGCAACCTGATAAGGTTCCTAGAGCGCAGCAAGCAAGCGCGATACTCAAACGTAGGGGGCTCTTAAACATGGGGTATTTCCTTTTTGTCAGTGAGTTGTCTTTAAACAGGCGAGTAACAGTTTTCATATTTGGCTTCTTGCTCTTATCGTGATGGCTAGGAAATATCCCCCACAAAGGACATTCACCAAAATAGAGACGGTGGTTTTAAAGTTAAATAAGTGCTCTACCAGAAGTTGACCAGACAAGAACATGACAATTGCAATAGCACAAGCAACGAGCAATGTGTGTCTGTAGTTCGGTGCGCTAGTAACGGAATAAGCAATATTGGCAATAAAAATTCCCATAAAAGCCGTTGGGCCAATCAAGCTCGTCGAAATTGCTACCAAAATGGCGATTACAGCAAAGAACTTTGGTACATATTGCTTATCATTTAGTCCTAATGACATCGCTTGGTCTCGACCTAGACCTATCACATCTAGCTCGCGTGACCATCTGTTAGCAAAGAGTGCCAAAACACTTAACGCAATACTGGAAAAAAGTAACGTAGAAGGTTTCGCTCGCTCAAACGAGGTATAGCTGAGCCCTTGAAGGATAGAGAATTCTCCAGGGCTTATTCTGAGCTGGATAAATTGAGCAAGAGTTGTCAGCACCATTGTCAATACAAAGCCAATCAGCAGAACTTGGTGCATGTCATGTTTAAATCTATTGAGTACCCAAGATTGAATCGCTAAGGAATACAACAGAATGAGTATTGCAGAGACAGCGAAATTACCGACAACGCCTAATGTAGCAATGCCAGAAGTGCCCGCTAGTAATAAGAGTAGGGTTTGCCAAACCAGATAAACCGACTCATATCCCATAATGGATGGCGTAAGAATACGATTACCAGCTAAAGCTTGGAAAATAACAGCAGAGATGGCCACGCAGCTGCCCCCAATAACTATGGCACCAAGTTTAATCAGCCTCTTGGGGATGACGTAATCAAAATCCCACCCAGAGTTTGTAAAGATAAAGGCGATAGACAGTATGCAAACGAGTATAATGCTCACTAGCATGTTTGAGTAATGTGATCTCATACTCGTGCTCCTTTCAAAAGAAACACAAGAAACATGACTCCCCCGATAGCACTGGCTGTTAATCCCATTGGGACTTCAAAAGGAAAGGCAACAACTCTGCCTATGACATCGCAAAAAATAAGTAACGAAGCGCCGCCTAGTGCAACGATTGGTAGGGTGTTTTTAAGGTGATCGCCATATTTTAGTGCGACTAGGTTAGGTATGACTAAACCGATAAAATGAATGGCACCTACGGTCACCACTGTTATAGCAACTGTCACGGAAACTAGCATTAGACCCAAGGCGGCAGTGAACGCAATATTAATTCCTAAGTTGGACGCAACATCTTCGCCCATTCCCATCACAGTAAACTTATGTGCATATAAGTAAGTCAGTAGGGTGATGGGTAAAATCAAGAAAATTATTTCATAGTGTTCTTGGACCACTTTGGAGAAATCTCCCATTAACCAACCGGACATACTCTGTAAGATGTTGTTTTGATAAGCATAAAACTCCGCTATAGCACTTAGTACACTACCAAACATAAGCCCAATCACAGGTATTAACGCAGAGTTACTGAATTTAATTTTTCGTACGATGGCAATGTAGATAAGGCCAGCGGCGAAGCAAAATAGTACGGCGAAGAGCATACGTTCAAGCTTGTCTGAGGATGGAAGCATGACGATAGATACCAAAATACCGAGCTTTGCCGCATCGATACCGCCTGTGGTGCCCGGCTCAACAAAACGATTTCTAACAATATGTTGAAGAATAACACCACATATTGCGAGACCAGATCCGGTAAGAATTAGTGCGATTAGCCTTGGTAATCTGCTAGCAGTAATCGGTAGCCAAGCTTTGTCATCCATGGTCAGCAATAACGACCAATCTAGTTGGTTTGCGCCGACGAAAATTGAAGTTAAGCACAGTATAAAAAACAGGCTTACTACGTGAATACTCATACAGAATCTGCCCCAAAATAAAATGAGTTTCTCTAAACTTATGACTTGGGGATGGAATACGAATAATGAATATCTATTCGCATATAGGTTCTAAATTCCAACAAAACATAACCAAGTTATTTTTTATAAACATTAAGGTCACAATCCAGCCCTCAAAGTATCACTAGGCCATACCTAAAAATTCAACGTGCTGATTTGGCTTTAAAACTGGATTAACTAGCAAAAGAAAAGTGCCGCTTTCAATGCAAAGAGAAAGAGGTTCTCGATTTAAAATGCAAATGATAATTATTTTCATTATATCTTTGTTTTTTCGGTTAAGCAATGAGGTTCATATATGTTTCTCTAAAAAGATCAATCGCGTATAAAAAACAAGGCAATGGCTAATGCATGTGCTTTTGGGTAAGTGATTAAAAAATAAAGCCAAAGAGCATTAAGCTTTCTTATTGTTTAAGGATGTTTTTCGCTTCAGAAGCTCGTTGGTTGAGGTTTGATTTAAATGGTATGACGATAGTTTGTTCAGGAAGAGGAGTTAGTAGTGACGATGATGTCTAGATGTCGTTTGTATTTTAGGATTTATTAGATACCGCATTAAAATAGCGTCATAAAGTCGTGATGCTTCGCATCTTCAGTGTTAGCGATGTTAATGCGGTAATTTCTAATAAACTAGCGGATTAATGTCTCAACTTGCTTTTGGAGCAAAGTAAAGCTGATTCACAATTCAAAGACATCGTCAGTTGCTTTATTGTTAACCTGTGTTATTCGAGCTTACTTAGTACGTAATTCAAACCACCCACCACGGCTGCAACCTGTGCATCGTTACATTCTTCGTCGGTCACCGTTGGGCTGTCTGGGTACACTTCCGTTGTCGTGCCGTAAACGCAATTTGTTACGCCGCCACACAGGCCCAGTTTTACCATTGGGTAGTTGATAACGCCAAACTGTACGACGGGTGAACCGATGATTTCGCCGTTTTCATCTGCTGGTGCAATGTGAGTCACTTTTGCAACTGACTCAATGACCGCTTTTTGGAAGTCAGGCTGAGGGTTTTCACTATCTCCCACCGTGTAAAAGCCATCTGGGATCATACCTTCAATGTACTCAATACCATCACGAGCAGCTAAGGCTGGACGGAACTCAGTTTCGTCAGAATCTGTCGTTTCATGTAGATCAATGTGCATTAACACATCGCCTAAAGTTGCAACGAGCTTCATGAGGTTAGCGGACTCTTCGGCAGGGCTATCCTTATAGAAAGAGCGGTTTGGATCAATCGCGTTTGGATTCCAGCGGTTGATCACCTCGTAACCCCAAGGGCTTACGCAGGGTGCAACGACAATATTGAAATGCTCTGCATAGCGCTCTGCTTCTGTTTCTACAAACTTTAATGCGCCATGTACACCGCTGGTTTCGTAACCGTGCACGCCGCCTGTGACCAACACAGCAGGTTTAGTTGAATCCCAATTGCGTGTTTTGATACAAAACAGAGGGAAGCGTGCCTCGTTGTATGAGAGCGCACCATATTGTTCAACATCAAAACGCTCGCGTAGGGCATCGATTTTACTGACGACTTCATCTTGGTAGCTACGTTTTACTTCTTGCGTTGCTAACCAAGCTTTACGTTCTTCTTCGTTCCAAGGTTGGCCAGGAGTACCGATCGGGTAAATGTATCCACTTTTCATCTATACTTTTTCTTTTGACTGCTGAAAGGTATCACAAGACTAGACCTGTCTTATCTTTACGGCAATATAAAACACCATTTGGGGTGGTATTCTTTGCAAAATCATCACTTTGATGAGTGATTCATTGGTGTTACATTTTGTTACTTACTCAATTTCATATAAGAGACAAAAAATGGCTGGAGCAAGTTTACTCACACTGTTGGACGATATTGCCACGGTGCTTGATGATGTCGCCTTAATGTCAAAAATGGCGGCAAAGAAAACCGCAGGTGTATTGGGAGATGATCTAGCGTTAAACGCTCAACAAGTGTCTGGTGTTGCATCTGAGCGAGAGATTCCAGTGGTTTGGGCGGTTGCAAAAGGCTCATTCAAAAATAAATTGATTTTAGTTCCTTCAGCTTTACTTATTAGCGCGATTATTCCATGGCTTATTATGCCATTATTGCTAATTGGCGGCTTATTTCTCTGCTTTGAAGGGGCAGAGAAAGTACTTGAGAAAGTGTTTCCTCACTCGCATCCGCACGAAGAAAAAGAGGAGCTAGTTAATACTGGAGAGTCGATAGAAGAGTATGAAAAGCGTAAAGTTTCTGGTGCGATTCGAACAGACTTTATCCTTTCAGCAGAGATCATCGTGATTGCGTTAGGTACCGTGACAGGAGCCAGTCTTGTTACGCAAATTTTAGTTGTCAGTTTAATTGCAGTGATTATGACGGTTGGAGTTTATGGACTAGTCGCTGGGATTGTGAAGCTAGATGATTTAGGCCTTTACCTTGAAAGTCGCTCAAACGGTAAAGGTTGGGTAGCGAAAGTCGGAGGGGCCTTGGTCGCTTTTGCACCAAAGTTGATGAAGTTGTTAACCATTGTAGGAACTGCTGCGATGTTTTTGGTGGGTGGAGGAATTGTGGTGCACAACGTGCCAGCCATTCATCACTTTGTAGAGCCGATTATTATGAACTTTAGTGGTCATTCGGTTGCTACAGCCATTTTGCCTATTTTACTGAACGGTATTATCGGCTTTGTGGCGGGGTTGGTTGTGGTTGCGGTATGGACGATGGTTGAAAAGCTTCGTGGTCAATAATCACATCTAAAACATGAGACGATAATAACAAGGGTCATGACTTCTTTTTACAAAAAGCATGACCCTGTTTTATAGGTGAAATGTCAGTAAAGTACTTACTTCACTTTCCACTCGATCTGTTCATTTGCTCGAATAGGCACAACGATATCATTGCCAAATGGCATCGTTTCTGGCACATCCCAAGCGGATTTTTCTAACGTTACCGTATCTGTGTTACGTGCAATGCAGTAAAAATCAGGACCGTTGAAGCTTGCGAAAGCTTCCAAGTTTTCCAACTTGCCTTCTTTTTCGAAGACTTCTGCATAAAGCTCTAGCGCAGCGTGTGCAGTGTAAGAACCAGCACAACCGCAAGCCGATTCTTTTGCCCCTTTCGCATGTGGCGCTGAGTCTGTACCTAGGAAAAACTTCTTGCTACCACTAGTTGCTGCTTCGATCAGCGCTTGCTGGTGGGTTCCGCGCTTAAGAATTGGCAAACAGTAGAAATGAGGTTTAATACCACCCACAAGCATGTGGTTACGGTTGAAAAGAAGGTGGTGGGCAGTGATGGTAGCCGCTACGTTGTCTGAGGCATTGTTAACGAAGTTTGCTGCGTCGGCGGTGGTGATATGTTCTAGTACGATTTTAAGATTAGGGAAATCATTGACGATAGGAGCGAGGACGGTATCAAGGAATTCTTTTTCTCGGTCGAATATATCAACATCGTGATGTGTTACCTCCCCATGAACCAAAAGTAACATTCCTACTTCTTCCATTGCTTCTAAAACGTGATAAATGTTTTTCGCATTGGTCACACCGGAATCTGAGTTTGTTGTGGCGCCAGCAGGATAGAGCTTGGCAGCAACAATGTGTCCGGTTGCTTTAGCCTTACGTATTTCGTCTGGTGTCGTGTTATCTGTAAGGTAAAGCGCCATTAAAGGCTCAAACTGTTCGCCATGTTGCTCTTTGAGAATTCGGTCACGGTAGGCTAGGGCGAGCTCAGTTGTAGTAACAGGTGGGACGGTATTTGGCATAATCAGCGCACGGCCATTGTAGCGGCTGATGTCGCGAACGGTGTCTTTAAGAACTTCCCCATCGCGTAAGTGAACGTGCCAGTCGTCAGGACGAGTGATAGTCAGTGTTGTCATTAATTGCTCCCACCATTGAAAAGTTGTCTGATTGGAGCCTAAGCGCCGTATTTGCTTTTGAGCAAACGCTTGCGCTTAGGCGACAGGATGATAGAGGAATTGCCCTCATATTTCATCCCATTTTTCAATTTTATAAAGAGTGAGAGTGTAAGTGGTTACTTCATTGTTAACCAAAGCGCGTGGATCGTACCTGGTAGAAAGAAGAAACACGTCAATATTAGATTAATCAAAAAGTCTTTATTTAGACCTTTCTCCATAAACACCGCGACAGGCGGAAGAAAGATACATAACAAAATCAGAACCAGTTTTCTTGTATCCATAATTAAGCTCCAAATCGATAAATGGGAGTAGTGATAACTTGGGTGAATTATGTGTGTCGTATCACACTTTATCAAACGGTATTTGGTCAGAACGGTGTTAAAAAACGCGAATATTGAGTGTAGTAAATACTTGTCACTAAAACCAAATTTATAAGAATATGGTTTCGAGAAAGTTGAAATGGATGAAGAGGCAGTAGACTCTGCAACTTAATGTGATTTGAGTATACAATACCGCAACAAATAAAAAACACCCGTAGGAAGAAGGCTATGTCGCAACCCGTTTTATCCCAAATTAATGTTTTTCCGGTTAAGTCAGTTGGCGGATTATCGCTGTCGTCCGTATGGGTTGAGAAGCAAGGATTGAGCTTCGATCGTCGCTTTATGATTGCGAAAGCTGATGGCTCGATGATCACTGCGCGAAAGTATCCGCAAATGGTAACCATTAAGTCTGCCTTATTGTCCGATGGAGTGGTGTTTAGTAGTTTGGGTATGGAGCCACTTAAAATCCGTTACCAAGATTTCAAAATGCAGGAGACACCTGCAACAGTTTGGAAAGATACATTTACTGCCTATACCACGACAGATGATGCAGATGACTGGTTTAGTCGTGTGTTGGGGCAACGCGTTGAGTTGTTGTTTAGTGGTGAGCAATCGAATCGTGTCCGTGAAAAGCTAGGTCAAAACGTCAGTTTTGCTGATGGTTATCCGGTTTTAGTGATCAGCCAAGCTTCACTTGATGAGCTGAACCGAAGAAGTTCAGAGCTACACTCAATGGATCAGTTTCGTACTAACTTAGTTGTCTCTGATACTAAGCCATTTGAAGAAGATTCATGGAAGCGCATACGAATCGGTGAGGTAGAGTTTGAGTCTCTCAAACCTTGCGAGCGCTGTATCCTGACTACGGTGAATACCCAAAGAGGCACATTCCGTGAGAGCAAAGAGCCGCTCAAAACCTTGCAACAGTTCCGTGCAAACGATGTCGGTGGTGTGTTCTTTGGCCAGAATCTTGTCGCGCGAAATGAAGGCATTATTCGTCAAGGCGATAAAGTTGAAGTATTGGAGTACAAAGAGCCGGAGTTTTACGCAGATAACTCGCCAGTGCGCATGAAGCTTACATGTGTTGAGCGTGAAGAAATTGCCCAAGACTTTGTGACCTTATGGTTAGAGCCAAACAAAGGTTCGTTGCCTAATTACTTGCCAGGACAACACCTGCCAATAGAGGTGAATATTGATGGTAAGAAAGTGGGTCGACGCTATACCTTATCATCCAGTCCTTCTCGCCCGGGTCGTTATGCTATTTCTGTAAAGCGTATCGCGGGTGGAAGAGTCTCTAACTCACTCTTAGACAACTTACAAGTCGGTGATGTTTTAGAGGCAGAACAACCTGACGGTCAGTTCCACCTTAAAACGCATGAAGCGCAGCCTCTGCTGTTACTCTCTGCGGGTAGCGGAGTAACACCAATGTTATCAATGGTGCGTTACTTAGCGGATCACAATCAGTTGGATAATGTGGTTTTCTACCATCAATGTCGCACCGAGAATGATATTCCTTGTCGCTCAGAGTTGGAGCAGTTAAAGCGTGAGCACCCAGGGCTAGAAGTAAAAGTCTGTTTAACGCAACCTGCTGTTGATTGGTTTGGTTTGAAAGGGCGTTTAAGTTTGTCACACATTAAGCAAATCAAAGATGTTGAACAGCGGCAGGTGTTTGTGTGTGGCCCGGATGGCTTTATGGATAAAGCAAAAAGTCTTCTACTAAGAAAAGGGCTGCCAGAGGAAAACTACCATCAAGAAGCGTTTGGAGTTTCTTCTCTTACGTCAAAGCCAGAGAAAAGTCTCGCTATTGACTTTAATGGAACTAAATTCGTAGGCAACAACCAAAAAACGTTGTTAGATCAGCTCGAAGATGCAGGGAAGGTTGTTAGTAATAGCTGTCGTGCTGGCTTATGCGGCGCGTGTAAGGTTCAGCTTACGTCGGGTCAAGTACATCATCCGGACGTGCCCGCGTTGACTGATGAGGAACGTGCAATGGGAATCGTATTGGCGTGTTGTGCTGTGCCAGAGACGGATGTAACAGTAACCAACTAGGCGAGAGCCCTTTTGTCCTTCGACAAAAACTGTTCCTAGACAAAAAACGCTGCTATTTTTAGCAGCGTTTTGAGTTTTAAAGAGAGCTGAAAATATCGCTTAGTCGTAAATCGTCGGGATTGGCTGGCGTTTGTGCTGCGTTGCTTTGTAAATCGCTACCAGACGGTCACTCACTTGCTGTGGAACAGGTTTGCCCTCTAAGAAGTCGTCGATTTGCTCGTAAGTTAGGCTTAGGGCATCTTCGTCTGCTTTCTGTGGAGCAAGCTCTTCTAAGTCTGCTGTTGGCACTTTCTTCACTAGTTGCTCAGGTGCACCCAATGTAGCAGCCACTTCACGAACTTGGCGTTTACTTAATCCGAACAATGGTGCCATGTCACAAGCGCCATCACCAAATTTAGTGTAGAAACCAGTGATGTTTTCTGCTGAGTGATCAGTACCAAGAACAAGGCCGCCTACGTAGCCCGCGATCTCGTATTGAGCAACCATGCGAGCACGCGCTTTTACATTGCCTTTTACGAAGTCGACTTTTGCTGCATCAGTTGGTAAAAGACCTGTACCTTCTAATGCAACGTGAGAAGCCGAATGAAGCCCATCAACACCTGGTTTGATGTTTACCGATACAGAATGGGTTGGCTGGATAAAAGACAGAGCGAGCTGAGCCTCATCTTCATCTTTTTGCTCCCCATAAGGCAGGCGAACTGCGATAAATTGGTAGCTGTTGTTGCCCGCTTCTTCGTTCAGTTGGTCTACAGCCAACTGAGCTAAACGACCGCATGTCGTTGAGTCAACGCCACCGCTGATGCCAAGAACAAGAGACTTACAGCCCGCTTCTTGCAATTTACGCTTAATAAAAGCGACACGGCGTTCAATTTCAAAATGCGGATCAATTGAAGGGAGTACGCGCATTTCGTCACGGATGGATTGTTCCATTTAGGGTTCCTTTTCCTGCAAATATTTCAGACTCTAAAGCACATTTGCTCAAATGGTGATAAACCATACAGTTGAGGCTCATTAAACGCGACTTTAGGGTCAAAAGCTGTAAAGATTAGTAGTATCATACCGAATTCATCAGATTAGAAAACTCTCTTCAACCAGGTAATCACCGGATATGAAAAAAATCGCCATTTTTGGTAGTGCATTTAACCCACCTAGTTTAGGGCATAAAAGTGTTATTGAGTCATTGAGCCACTTTGATCTTGTGCTACTTGAGCCAAGCATTGCACACGCTTGGGGCAAGAACATGCTTGATTACCCAACTCGGTGCAAAATGGTTGATGCGTTCATCAAGGATATGGGGCTTTCTAATGTTCAGCGTTCTGATGCAGAGCAAGCTTTATACCAACCTGGACAAAGTGTGACGACCTATGCGTTGTTAGAAAAAATTCAAGAAATTTACCCAACTGCCGATATAACTTTTGTCATTGGTCCTGATAATTTCTTCAAATTTGCTAAATTTAGTAGAGCTGAAGAGATTACGGAACGTTGGACTGTTATGGCATGTCCTGAAAAAGTAAAAGTCAGAAGCACAGATATTCGCAAAGCATTGGCCGAGGGTGAAGAGATCGGCGCCTATACAACACCTTCCGTACGTGATTTATTACTTAGTAAAGGCTTATACAGAGAAACATTGTCTGGGAACTGAGAGGTCAGATTTTCATGGTCAGAGTAGTTTTATTTAGTGCATGTGCGCTGCTTGTGGTGACACAAGCTCATTCCGCGTGTAACTATTTTTCTGATCGTTCCGTGGTGTTTGAAGATAACACGCTTCCAATCTGTGAAGAAATTTTAGATTCCATCGGCGTGTTAAGTACTGAAGCATTGATTTGGTATGCAGCGGAAGCGAAGCTTGAAGGACCAACAGAAAACTATTGGGAGGAGTGGGCGATTAAGCCGGAAGACACCCCACTTCTAACTCAAAACTTAGAAAAGAATTACTTTGGTCTTGGTTTTTGGATGCCGGAAGAGCTTCGAGACGAAGAGAGTAAAATGGATACAGAAGAGTGGCTTCGTAGTCACGGGTTGATGTTCAGCGTTGGTTTTGGTGATAAATCCGACGGACAGCCAAGAATGCGGTTTGATTATCGTTGGCACGAATATTATGACGCTGACTGGATGATGCAGATAGAAGTACCTTTCTAGGCATCTCAAGCAAATGAAAAAAGGGCGTACATTATCAATGTACGCCCTTTTTGTTTTAATCTACTTTCTGTATCCGTAACTCTACGTAATGCTGAAAACGTAGCTTGTTAAAGAGCAAGTTATAGCGCTTCTCCAAAGACTAAAAAGCAAAGCTGTTCATATTCTTCGGTGTTACCAGCAAAAAGAGAGTCAACAATTTGCTCTTCCTTCTTCCCCGACAGTTTCATTTTTCTTGCTTCACGTAGTGTTAGTACCAAGCAAAGCTCTTTAGAAATATTCATGTCACAGCCAGGAGTCCATTGATTGATGGTTCTCGTTAACGTTGAGTGCGCTAGTTTAGGAGACAGCGTCAATACTTCATGTCTTACTACTGTCAGTAGATCGGTTTGCAGATCCGAGCGTTCGGCAGTTGTTGCTAGCTTCTCGACGAGCGCTTTTAGTAGCGGTGAAGGCTTCACAAAGCCCGCCTGTTGTGAGAAGTCGTCATTTAAACGCACAGAAAAATCACAACGATATACACGAGAATTAGGTAAAAAGGTGAGGGAGCTCAAACATCCTTGAGGAATCCAAAAATATTGGCCTGGTTCAATGGCATACTCCTGCTTACCCAATTTAATGACGGCTAACCCTTCGATGACAGACAATAGACTGTGCTTCAGTGCTTTTTTACGCGCAGCTACATCAAGAAAGGGGTATTTAGCGTCGTGAAATTCAATTGCGTAGTTCATTATGAGTACCAGTGTTTTTTGGCGCTAAGGGTAACGTTAAACCCATACGATTCCAACCTGCTGAGAGAATTTTTTAGCATGATAAATGGTGGCTTAACTGGTATGACCATGTTAAAAGTATGGGTTGAAATGCTGCTTGTCAGCAAAACTATGCGTAAAATGTGCCAGCTTTTTTTGATATGTAATGAACAATGACAGCCAATACCGATCCTTATATTGAAATTCGTCCTTACAACGACGAAGAAATTCCAGCAGCGCTGGATCGTCTAATCCAAGATGATGAATTTATCACTGCTATCCTAGAACATCGCTTTGCTAATAAAGCAGCGTGGTTCAAAACGCTAATGAGCCCGATCCTGCGCATCTACCTGAAAGCCAAGTGGAGCAAGCTTGATTCTGTCGAAGCAATTCAGATTGAAGTGAAGAAATATCTGAAAGATACATTGAATAAGACAACGGATGGCGTCACTTTTTCTGGTTTGGATAAGCTGGATAAAAACACGTCATACCTATTCGTTTCTAACCACCGTGATATTGCGATGGACCCTGCGCTCGTAAATTATGGCTTGTACCAAAGTGGGCACCGTACAGTTCGTATAGCGATTGGCGATAACCTGCTGAAGAAGCCATGTGCGACAGAATTGATGCGACTCAATAAGAGCTTCATCGTTAAGCGCTCTGCTAAAGCGCCTAGAGAAATGATGAAAGCATTGGGACAACTGTCAAGCTATATCAAACATTCGCTTGATACTGGCAATTCAATTTGGATTGCCCAAAAGGAAGGCCGTGCTAAAGATGGAAACGACTTTACTGATCCTGCGATTTTAAAAATGTTCCATGTTGAAGGTCGTAAACAAAAGATCAGCTTTGGTGAGTACACGCGTTCTCTGAAAATCGTTCCTGTCTCGATTGCCTATGAAAATGATCCATGTGACATTGCCAAAGCAAAAGAGCTGTACGAAAAAGCAGAAAATGGCCGCTATGAAAAAGGCGAATTTGAAGATATCGAAAGCATCATTCAAGGTATCGTTGGCTATAAAGGCCGTGTACATGTTGCGTTTGGTGATGTGATTGAGCAAGAGTTTGAAACGCCGGAAGCTCTTGCTGGTGAAATCGACCGCCAAATTCACAACAACTACAAGTTGTACCCAATCAACTTGTTAGCTGCTGGGCATGAAGATTCGAGCATCATTACGGAAGCAGTTAAGCGTCATCTCGCGGATAAGTTGGATCAGCTACCTGAAGGCGCAAGACCTTATTTGGTGGCGAGCTATGCCAATCCTGTGAATAACCAAGAGTAACTTTCGTCACTGAACTCTGTTGATTCAGAATGCCTTAAAGCCTCGGTCTGCCGGGGCTTTTGTTTATCTGCTCTTTAAGGTGCGACGGCGCCACCAAGGGTTAAATTGCTAGGCCATTTGGTGATCCTGTTACCACCTAAATAGATATTCCCTTTCACCGTCATTGTGTCTGGAAATACTTTCAGCGCTGATCCTCCAATATAAAGATTACCATCAACCACCAATCCTTCAGGAAGTTCAGAAATGGGAGTGCGAATGACACTTAGATCACCTTTTACTCGAAGTTTAGCTGGAAGCGCTTTTAACGGTGTATCTGTCAGATTTAGGTAACCGCCTAGTTTGATGCCTTTAGGCCAGTTTTCGATCTTACTACCTAGTAGGTTTGCATAGCCTTTTATCTTTGTTCCTGAGCGAATAACTTTGAGTGCGCTGTTAGTTGCTTCCAGACTGCCTTCAACATCAAGCCCTTTAGGCAAGGTTTTGATAGGGGTTTGTGAGATGTTTAAGTTGCCCTTTACCACTAGGCCAGAGGGTAGTTGGGTGTAAGGCTTGTTTCTAAGATCAAGATTGCCGTAATTATCGATGTGACCAAACTTAGAATAGTAATCTAGCTCATATGCCAAAGGAGACGAGCAGAGTAGGATTGAAGTAAGGCATAGGGAAACAAAACGCATAGTCAAAGAGTTAGTTAAATACCGAGATCAACAGGTGCTTATCTTATACTTAAATAAACCTATTATGCATTTTTTGCTCACAGTTTTTGATTCATAACTTAAATATTCAAATTAGAGATACACGTTAAAAGTGTGCGCTTCTTTACTGAGCTAAGTAACTTCAAGCTTACTAAAATGAGATAAATTAAATGATTGAATGTGAAGCAGACCCAAGTGTAGAGGTGAGAAAAATATCAGTAGATATTTGAATAATATGAGATTCTTCCAAGAACTTCACAAGGATCCTTGTTAGTATTATTGAGGTTTGAGGAGATTTTCATGAAGTTAAAAAGTGTATCTATTTTTACCGCTGGTGTTTTTGCAGTACTGCTGTCGGGTTCCGTTTTTGCTAAATCATACAGTACACCAGAAAACAAAGCGCTAATAGTTGCTGACGGTAAGGTAGGTCAGCGTATCTGTTACTACGATGATAAAGCCTACACCACAGGGGCCGTGATTAATGTTGAAGGCGTATTACTGATGTGTACCGCTGAGAACGATTTTGAAACCAATGGCTCGTTAAAGTGGGTCGTGTTCAAAAAAGATAAATAAACGCGCCGAAGTTGTCTGTTTCATTTAGAGCGGTTTAAGATTAAGAGATTGGAAAAATAAAAAGCGAGCATCATGCTCGCTTTTTTCATTAACGCGCGAGTGAGCGAGTTTTTAATTCAAAGATAAGTTTTTCAGCACTTACTTCAAATTTGAATCGAGCCGTCGCTTGGTTCGATTCTTCGGTTATTTCTGAAACATTGTATTCAACATCAGCACATACTGATTTAGCGAGCTCGATGTATTTTTGTAGTTCAGACTCTAGCTCTGTTTTTGTCTGTGCGAAAACCGTTACGTCGGCAACTTCGTCACCTTCTTTGATGATAAAGCCAATCTCGCCAGCACAGCCGCAGGCCTCACATACTTGGTTTTTTCTAATTCGACACTCATAACGAATCCTCTTGTAAATACTAAGGGTATTCTATCAGGTATTTGATCTGTATCTACAAAAATGACGACTTTTGCGTAAAAAAGGAACAGAATAGGCACTTGTTAAGTAAGGGTTAAAGATTGGATTACTAAATCATCAAGAACGTTAATGTGATATATATCAACATTTAAAATCAATTAACGAACATAGTGACGAGATTTTGCTCAGTCCAGTTGAACTAATGGTTAATTTATAAGACTATTTCTTGATTGATTATTTTTAATAATTATCATTCTTGGTCTTTGAATAGTTTCGATGAATAATTGGCGCAAGGTTTTGATGAGACTAACTTTTCGCCTTATTTTGAGTAGCATGTATTGACAAAAACATAACTGAAAATTACACATTACGCAGTGTAAAGACGTTATGGTTTGGAACTCGACATGATATTAAATAGTCGCAATACATATACCCAAAGCGCTTTCAAGTGCAGCGCTTAGCAACCTGATTTCTAGGTTTTCGCTAATCGAACCGCATCGGCGAGCCGGGTATAATGCTAAGAATGATTTCATTCTGGCCTCATTTAATAGTGAGTTAGATGGATTTACAAAGAGAAGAGCTTAAAATATGCCAAAGCGTAGTAAAGAAGATACCGAAATCACTATCCAAAAGATCATGGATGCCGTTATTGATCAGCTACTCAGATTAGGTTACGACAAAATGTCGTACACGACGCTAAGCCAGCAGACAGGTATATCGCGTACCGGTATTAGCCATCACTTCCCTAAGAAAACGGACTTCACCGCCGCACTGGATGGCCGTATCTTTAAAATGTTTATTGAACACTTAGAGTTTGATAAAGGATTAAATGCATTTTCACAAAGTTGGATTAAAGCGCTGGAAGATGCTGAGTTTCTCGCGATTTTACGACTGCTATTCCATCACATTGTCACCGCTGAAAATGCGCAAGAATTTGCTGCTAATGGTATTGACCGCTTATACAAAATGGTTGAAAGCCAGTTTGGTGCGGGTGGTGACAAAGAGCTTGAGTGGTTGATTGGTCGATCATTGATCCAAATGAGCAAGTAATAGCCTTTAAAGCACCAAATTCTGCCACTATCAAAGCAAAGGCCCGCAATTCTCATATTGCGGGCCTTTGTCGTATCAAAGTGTTTTAGAGACGGCTTAGAGGAGATACGCTTTATGCTGCGGCATGCACTTGAGGGAAGTCTAGCGTCGGATGTTTTGTCACAATAGATCGATAGCCATAAACTTGCTCAATGCGCTCTGACGTTAGTGCATTCCATGGCGTGTCATCACAAACTAGTTTCCCGTTATGCAAGAGTACAAGGCGGTCTGCGTACTGAGAGGCTAGATTCAAGTCATGTAACACCACAACCACCGCTGCGTTTTGTGCTTTTGCCGTTTCACGAGCAATCTTTAACGTGTTGTGTTGGTGGGCGAGATCCAACGCTGAGGTAGGTTCATCAAGCATTAAGATTCGTTTTTCGCCAGATTGATGTAGTTGTGTCATCACTCGTGCTAGATGCAGTCGTTGCTTTTCTCCACCAGATAAAGACGGGTACAGGCTTTCTGCTAAATGCAATACGTCGGTTTGTTCCATGTAATGTAAAGCCAGTTTAGTGGTTTCTTTATTGGACAGTGATAGCGGTATTGCCCCCAACTCTACGACTTCTCTGGCTAGAAATGGGAAGGTTAAGGTGCTGTGCTGCGGGAGCATTGCAATATGTTTGGCGCTTTTTTCAGGCTCCCAATCATGCTTTTGTTTACCGAAGTAGGTGATGTGATGATTCGAAGAGATCTCACCGCATAGAAGCTTGAGCAAAGTACTTTTACCTGCGCCATTGGGGCCGAGTAGGGCGGTCACTTCACCAGCTCGGATATCAATGTTGATGTCATCGAGCACCACACGGTTGCCATACGTCATCGAAATGTTTTTCCCCGATAAAACGATCTGGTTCATTACAAAATCTTCCCTTTTTGCTGGAACAATAAGTAGATGAAAAAGGGCGCGCCAATCAATGCGGTCACGATTCCAACTGGTAATTCAGCTGGTGCCACAGCAACACGAGCAAACATATCTGCGGCAGTAAGAAGCAGTGCTCCCATTAAGGCAGATATTGGTAATAGCGTTCGATGGTCAGGCCCAGCGAGCATGCGCCCTAAGTGAGGAATCACGAGCCCAATAAAGCCAATTGCACCACTGATGCTCACCGTAATACCAACACCCAGTGCAGAAAGTAAAATAAGCTGACGTTTGAGTTTTTGAACCGGAACTCCTAAGTGTCTTGCTTCTGATTCCCCTAACAACAGAGCATTCAGCGCCATCGACTTCTTCTGAAACCAGAGCAATAGGATGACGAGTGTTACAGCAGATAGAGCAATCCCTGACCAATTTGCACCAGCTAATGAGCCCATCGACCAAAGCGTCAAGTCTCGCAGCATCTGATCATCTGCGATAAAGTTCATGTAGCCAATCGCAGCACCCGAGAGCGCGCTGATGGCAACGCCGGCTAACAACATAATTGTAACTGAGGTACCAAACTTACTTGTGCCGAGTTTATAAACGAGAATAGTCGTTAGTGCACCGCCAAGGAAAGCAAAAAGAGGCAAAGCCGCTAAGTTCATTAGTTGCGGATAGTTTTGGCTAAATTCAGCAAATACAACAATAGCGAATGCACCACCAAGAGCAGCGCCAGCAGACACACCAATGATACCAGGCTCGGCTAATGGGTTACGGAACAAGCCCTGCATAACCACACCACAAATTGCCAAAATGGCGCCGATGAACATACACAAAATGGTGCGAGGCAATCGGATTTCGTTAATGACCAACTGAATGTGAGGAGCGAGATCAGAACTGCCTCCCGTTAGGCTACGCAAACTGTCAGCAAAGCTAATGTTCATTGGGCCAACGGTAATAGAGGCGATAGCAATAAATGCTAAAAATCCACTAAGCACTGATAACGTCGTTGAAAGGGGGATGCGTCTTAACAACATGTCATGTCTCTATGGGTAAAGCAGTGCATTCAAGCGTTTAGCTTCTGCAAGGCTTTTAAGGCCCAAACCACCTACCAGAGCATGGCCATCAATCGTTATGATGTCTTTGTTCTTTCCAGCGGGTGTTGCAGCAAGAAGCGGCATTGCTTTTAAAATTGCATCGGCACCACCCAACGTTTCATAGCTGCGACCACTAACAAGAATCACGTCAGGCTGCATCTCTACCATCGCTTCTGTGGATAGAGGCTTGTAAGACGAGAGTTGTGTAGCGGCTGGGTTTTGTCCGCCGGCGAGTTGAATAATTGCATCGGGTGTCGTTTGTGAGCCCGCAACATTTGCAGGTCGCCCTTCATGGATCAGCAGAAAGAGCACTTTCTTTTTCTTCGCTTGATCAGGTTGGTTTGCATTGAGTGCTTGTACTTGCGCCTGGACATCTTGCTTTAAGCTTTCAGCTTGAGCTTTGCGATCCATAAGGTTCGCAATTTGATCAATACGTTGATAAAGGCCCTCGACATTTGCATCAGTATTAACGATTTCTACATCTACGCCAGCCGATTTCAATTGGCTCAATGTTGTTTTCGGCCCCATCTCATCAGAACCAATGACTTTTGTCGGACGTAAGGCGAGCAACCCCTCCGCTGAAAGACGACGATGGTAGCCCACTTTAGGCAGTTCCATTCCTTTTGGTAATTGACTGGTGACGTCGATAGCAACCAAGCTATCTTTAGCGTCGAGTTCAAGCAAGAGTTCAGTGACGGCGCTGCCTGCGCTAACAACGCGCTCTGAGGATGGCGTTTCATTGGCAAAAAGTTGACTACTCGCAAGTAGGGAAATGGCTGCCGTGACAACAGCATGAATAGTGATGCGTGTGTTCTTCATTTTGAAAGGATCTCTATCTTACTTATTTTTATGATGGCTCTTCAGTGAGTAACTGAGTTGCTTGAATTCCGTTTTCTTGTAAAAAGCCGAGAAGTTGTACTAGCGACTGAATATTCGCGGTTTTTTCTGCTCCAATTACAATCGGTTTATCGCTTGACTTACTCTCTTCTAACAGCGCGAGGGTAAAGTTGTCCCAATCGATATATGTCTTGCCGTTAATAGCCCAGTAAGGCTCGTCTTTAAGAATATTTACCGTGATGGATTGCTTATCGACATCTGCAACAGCCTGAGATTCTGTGCTCGGTAAATTGACGTCTAATGAATCGAGTTTGACCGCTGCGGTTAACATCAGGAAAACCATGACGATAAAAATAATGTCTAACAGCGGTGTTAAATCGGGGGTTAAACCGTTACGACTATTTTCTTGTGGTGTTTTAATCATTGACTTGCGGCCTCAATCTTCCCAGAAGAGCGCAGTGTTACTTTTGAGTGGTCTGGCGAGACATGCTGTAACGAGATGCCTTCAAGCCATAAGTTGACGTAGTTTAAAGTGTGCTCAAGCTTGGCGATTACACGATCCGCCCACAAACCAATGATCTGCGCTCCTGAAATGGCAGGAAGTGCGATAATGAGACCCGCGGCAGTGGTGCGCATAGCAAGACCTAGGCCGTCAGCCAAATCATTCGGAGTGATATTCCCCGTTGAAACCGCGATGCCTTTAAACATGTCAATTAAGCCAAGTACCGTACCAAGCAAGCCAATTAAAGGGCTGATGACGCCAATCAGCGTCAGCAAACGAAGGCCGGAATGCAACTGATGGCGTTTTTCTTGCAGCCAAATACCTGCGGCATCTTCTCTTAAAGATTTCGAAAACGAATGATGAGCAAGCAACATCGCAACACCACGGTACAGAAGCGGCCGCTTATTCGACAACTCTTCAGCAAGTGCTTCAAGTTCGCTCCCATTTGTTGGGTCTAATCCTGTGAGCTTTTGGCGAATGGCTCGCTTTCCTACACCAAGGCTAATTAACACATGGAATAATCGCTCGGCGATGATCATCACGGTTAGAGCTGAGCAAATGATCAAAGGCCATGTCATCAGCCCAAATTGAGTTTGTAATTCTTGTAGTTGTTCCATTATCCATCCAACTTAAAACGAACAGGTACTTGTACTCGGTGAGCGACTTTTAGCCCACCTGAAATATGTGGTGTAAATTGCCACTGTTTGATCGCACGAAGTGCTGAGGCATCTAGCGACTCTGTGCCGGAAGACTCAATCAAAACCTGTTTAATCTGGTTACCATTCTCATCTAGCCATATCTCATACAAGGCTACACCTTCAATACCGCGTCTTTGTGCAGACCTTGGGTAACGGGGTTGTGTTGGTTGACTCACAAACGTTGGTTTGTCGACCAAGACAGGCTGAGACGTTGCCCCTTTGGATTGGCTCGCAGGTGCGGATTGTTGAGCTACCGTCTCTTTCTTCACCGGTTCCGTTTTTTTCTTTGGTTTCGCTTCGGGCTGAACCTTTTGCTTTGTTACGGTTTTGGTGGGCTCGACCGTTTTAGGTTTAGATTGTTTAACCGGTTCTGGTTTTTTCTCTACTACCTTCTTCTTAACAGCGTCTTTCTTGACGACCTGTTTTTTTACAATCTTCTTTTCTGGTTCAGGTTGGTCTTGAGGCTGCTCTTTTGGTGGCGCTACATTTTCTGGTGTAGATTTTTCGACAGCGGGAGGAGCAGACACAAGATTTAGACTTACCGAACTTGCTGGGTTTCCAGCCGGCATCGCGAACACCTTTGTCTCTTGAGAAACAAAAAGAAGTGCGGCATGGATGGCAAGGGAAGCACCTCCTGCAATGACATATCTTTGTACGTTCACGGAATATCTCGGGAAACTATGAAAACTTGGGCAGATTATTACTTACAATGGAAATAAGATCAATTATCAATTGCATTATCATTACGCTCAAATTATGATTCTTGCAGAATTTTCAAGATCAGCTTCCATCCCTTACATGATGGGAGTTAAGCGAGTATATATGAGCGTCGATATCGATAAGCTTGATGAATCAGTGTTGGGCAGTGATAGTCCTGATCCATTGCGATTTGCTTTTGTTAAGAAGCATTCTGCACATGCCGGGGGAGCGAGCGTACCTGTGCCCTCGTCTCAACAACAGGCGATTTTTTCGAGTATTACGGCTAACTCAATTAAAGCGACCAATAAACGCTGTCTTTATATTCATGTTCCGTTTTGTCGCGTTCGTTGCACTTTTTGTAACTTCTTTCAAAATGCTGCAAGTCGCACACTGGTTGATGAGTACTTTGAAGCATTAATGCAGGAGCTTAGAGAGAAAGCGGCATTACCTTGGACACAAAATGGTATTTTTCACGCCGTATATATCGGGGGCGGAACGCCAACGGATTTATCTCCAGTACAGGTTCGTGTGTTAGGCCAGGCTATCCGAGACCACTTTCCTTTGGCTGCAGACTGCGAAATCACCTTAGAAGGTCGCATCAATCGTTTTTCTGATGAGTTGTATCAAGGCGCTTTAGAGGGTGGGTTTAATCGTTTCTCTTTTGGTGTGCAAAGTTTTAATACACAAGTGCGCCGCAGCGCAAAACGTTTAGATGATAGGGAAGATGTCCTCAAACGAGTGAGCGAGATCGCCAAAGAAGACAAAATTCCGGTCATTATCGATTTACTCTATGGCTTACCTTATCAAACCAAAGAAGTGTTAGAGCAAGATTTAAATGATTTCCTCTCGACTGGCGCACACGGACTGGATTTGTATCAGTTAGTGGTTGGTGGGTCAGCTCCCATGCTCAACCTCGTAGAAAAGGGAAAAATCCCGCCACCTGCGACCACACCAGAAAAAGCGGGAATGTATGAGCTCGGTGTGAACTTTATGGCCAAACACCATATGAAGCAACTGAGTGTGAACCATTGGGCAATCGATAACCGCGAGCGTAGTTTATACAATAGTTTAGCCAAGACTTATGCAGAGGTATTGCCAATTGGCTGTGGTGCTGGAGGTAATATCGGTGGCTACGGGATGATGCAACACCGCACACTAGAGACCTATATTAAAGCGGTCAAAGAAGGTCAAAGCGCCATCGCGATGATGATGAAGCAAAGCCCTCTAGAACCACTTTTTTCTGCACTCAAATCTGCGTTTGACCGTGGCATTGTTCAAGCAAATCAACTTCCATCATTTATGGGAGAGGACGCGTTCGGGTTTTTATTGCCTCTATTTAAAGTGTGGCAAGCGAAAGGCTTAGTACAACTACATGAACGTAGCGCAGTCCTTACTCTTGCAGGCAGCTTCTGGGCTGTGTCATTGGCTCAAAGTTGTATTCAGGTACTCACGTCAGAGATGAACGAAACCGTACCGAAAGCATCCAATAATTAATGAAAACAAATTGAACAGAAACGGAAGACACAATGGAATCAATCAAGCAACAAGTTGAAGTATTACTAGAGCAAGAACCACAATTATTGCCAGCTGCGATGGCAGAGCGTCTTGGCATTTCCGAGTTTGAGGTTGTTGCGGCTCTACCTCAGGAAATGGTGGCTATTGCACCAGGAGAGCAAGCGCAAAGCATCTTAGAAAGTTTGGTTGGTTTTGGCCCGGTGACGACCATCGTCCACTCTTTTGGTTCTATCTTTGAAGTTAAAGCGCCGTTTCCAAAAGGAAAAGTGGCGCGTGGCTATTACAATTTAATGGGTAGAGAAGGTGAACTGCACGGCCACCTTAAATTAGATAACGTTAAAAATGTCGCATTAGTCAGTAAACCGTTTATGGGTAGAGAGAGTCACTATTTTGGTTTTTTCTCAGAGTGCGGAAGCAATATTTTCAAGATTTATTTAGGCCGTAACGAAAAGCGCGAGTTGATTGAAGAGCAAGTCACCGCATTTCGCGCTCTACAAGCCGAATTAAAAAAGTAATCACAAGCATAATCGAGGCTTAACTCGAATACTAATTAGTAAAGTCAGGTATCAATATGGATCAACAAGTTAAACAAGAGCGTTTGCAAGGTCGTTTAGGGCCAGAGATCAAAGAGTTCCGTCAGGAGCGTCGTACACTTCAGCTTGCAACTGTCGATGCAGAAGGTCGCCCGAATGTAAGCTACGCGCCTTATGTCCAAAACCAGGAAGGTTATTTCGTTCTCATTTCTAAAATCGCTCGTCATGCCCGTAACCTTTTAGAAAATCCAAATGTTTCATTGATGATGATCGAAGATGAAGAGTCTTCAAAGCAGCTGTTTGCTCGTAAGCGCTTAACTTTTGATGCGGTAGCAAATGTAGTTGAGCGAGACACAGAGATGTGGCAACAAGTTGTTGGACAAATGAAAGAGCGTTTTGGTGAGATTATTGATGGTCTAAGCCAGCTAGAGGATTTCGTTTTGTTCAACTTAAAGCCAGAATCGGGGCTATTTGTTAAAGGTTTTGGTCAGGCGTATCAAGTGTCTGGTGATGATTTAGTCGATTTTGTTCACCTTCAAGAAGGTCACAAGAAAGTCGAAAGTGCCTGATTGTAAACCGATCATATGAATGTCGATTATTTGGCATAATGAACGTTTAAAGGGAGTTAGGTTATACTGACTCCCTTTTTTATATTGGAACAAAAGCATGAAACCTGTAAGTAAGGAATTGAGCGAGATTTGCTATCCGTTTATTTACGAGGACAGTCCGGTTTGTGACTTTGAAATTACAGCAGATGAACTTTGTAGTCGTATTGGCCTTGTTCTCGCTATGGAGTTGGACGAGTTTAGCCGTGATATACTGACAAGAATGCAGCCTAATGTTTATCATCTAAATGGTTCGGTTCGCGGAAAATTAGCGATTACAGAGACGGAAGTTGAAGAGTTAAAGGCCGATTATGCTTTGCTCAAGCAACGCATTGATGGTGGCTTCAAAGGCTTTGTTCTACCCGGAGGACACCCGGCAGCCAGTCAATTGCATTTGTGCCGTTGCCAAGCTAAAAAAACGGTACGAGCATTAGTTGCCGTTGAACATACAGGTAAGAAGCAGCCCGCACCTATTTTGTTTCGTTACGCGAACTTATTAGCGAATGTACTTTACAGCCTAGCTTCTTATATTAATCATGCTCACCAAGTCAAAGAGACGGAATTCGTTTCTCGTAGTTACGCGATGCCAAAGAAGTGAGCTGAGAAATTAGCGGATGTGAGCATCAGGGATAGGACAAGTACTGCATTATATTCTCAAATCAACTCGTCCAATAAGAGTTAAGAAGTCATAGCTTTGGCTTCTAGCTCTTTTGCTCCGCGAAGCATCGCTTCGATTAGTTCTCCTGCATTGAATTTCTCAAGTGCCTCATGCGCGCCAACTTGGTGAGCTCTGTCTACACAGATTTCGCTCGATAACGATGTATGTAAAATGCGGTATGAATGGTTCAGAGAGGAATTATTCTGAACTTCAAATGCTAATTCATAACCGTCTAATCCGGGCATTTCAATATCGCTGACCAGAATATCAATTGGGCGATGAGCCGCAGCGTCACTTTTCATCAGTTCCAATGCATCTAAACCATTTTTACAGATTTGATACCCAATATTGATGCTATCGAGTGCGTCACACAGCTGTTTACGAGCGATGGAAGAGTCATCCACCAATAGAATACTGAGTGCTTTTAGGCGTTCTCGCTCAATATCTGTCAGCATTGGGATCTTTGAATTCTCGTACTGCGGATAAATTTTGGAAAGTAGCAGCTCCACATCCAGCATTTGAACAGTTTTGTCCTCGTAGCGAGTAATTCCAGTCACGAAAATATTTTTTCCAGCGCTCGGAGGTGGCGTTTCAATAGCTTTCCAATCGCACTCAATGATCTTCTCTATACTACGAACCATAAACGCAACCACGGTTCGCAAGCAATCTGTCACGATCAAGTAGCAGCTTTTATATTCTTCTTCACTAATAGGACGAAAGCCAACAGCCGCTGACATATCGATCACTGGTACTGTTAAGTTACGTATCGTAACGGTTCCAATGACGTGATGATGCGAGTAAGGGATCTTTGTCGTTGGCATGTACGGGACGATTTCACGGACTTTTAGCGTACCGATAGCGAAACTCTGTTGCAGGGTGAGCTTAAACATCAACATGCCCTGAGATTGATTCGCTTTGCTAACGACTTTTGCCAT